>JAWKWT010000006.1:0-290351 GCA_041397365.1 Xanthobacteraceae bacterium | reverse complement strand
ATGCTGGGATTCGCGGGCGCGTTCTACGGACGGTCCGTGGCCTATGACACGGCCTTCGCGGCCGGAAACGAACAGCTTTCCCATGCGCTCGCGCGCAATGTGCTGGTGTCCGAAGACGCCTCGCTTGCGGTTCCGCTCGCCGCCTATGTCCGGCAGGCGGCGGCCGCGCTCGACACGGTGGACGAGGCGGCGATGCGGTCGGCGGCGTGGAGCTTCGCCGTCCCGGACGCGCGCGCCGCTGATGCGGAAGCCGCCTCATGAAGCCCGCCGACGCACCATGGCATGTGCCGGTTCCGCTCGGAGAGATTCCTGAGACGGGCCTGCATCGGCAGATCGAGGCCGACGAGGCGAGCCGCGCGGCCATTGCGAAGCTGGCAGGGCTTCAGGGGCTCTCGATGCTGCGCGCCGCGTTCGACCTGAAACCGTCCGCCGATCAGATCCATGTCACCGGGCGAGTGCGGGCGACGGTGGAGCAGACCTGCGTCGTCACGCTGGAGCCGGTGGAGAACGCGATCGACGAGCCGGTGGATATCATGTTCTCGGAAAACCCTCCGGTGCAGGCAGCACATGAACCAGCGGGCGAGGAGCACGAGAACCTGGAGATCGATCCGCCGGAGCCGATCCTGGGCGGTGCGATCGATCTCGGCGCGCTCGCGACCGAATTCATGATCCTGGCGCTGGACCCCTATCCGCGCAAGCCGGGGGCGGTGTTCGAATCGCTGATCGCGCCTGACGATCCGGCCGACCATCCGTTTGCCGGCCTAGCGGCCCTGAAAGAGGGGCATTCGCCCAAAAACCCGCGAAAATCCAAGGGCAAATAGGTTCATTTTGCCTGTGTGGTTGTGTCACGGCCGGGACCCTGTATTGTCCCGGCCAACCCCGACAGGCACTCCGATTTCCGGATGCCGCCCGCGCCAAGGTCCTCTGAACTCCATGCCGAGCAAGGTTCGAATTGCACTGGATGCCATGGGGGGAGACATCGGCGCGCCGGTCGTTATTCCGGGCGCGGCGCTTTCGCTCAAGCGGCATCCTGATACCGAATTTCTGCTGTTCGGCGACAGCAAGCTGATCGAGGCCGAGCTGGCCCGGTTTCCGGAGCTGAAGCGTGCCTCGCAGGTCTTTCACACCGACGTTGCGATCAAGATGGACGACAAGCCGAGCCAGGCGCTGCGGCGCGGCCGCAAGACCTCGTCGATGTGGCTGGCGATCGATGCGGTGAAGCAAGGCGATGCGGACGCAGCGGTATCCGCCGGCAATACCGGCGCGCTGATGGCGATGGCGCGATTCAACCTGCGCGGTCTGGCTGGCGTCGACCGGCCGGCGATCGCCGGCGTCTGGCCGACGCTGCGAGGCGAGTCGATCGTGCTCGATATCGGCGCCTCGATCGGCGGCGACGCGCAGCATCTGACGACGCTCGCCGTGATGCGGCAGCGCGATGGCGCGGGTGCTGTTCGACATCGAGCGGCCGACCGTCGGTCTGCTCAACATCGGTGTCGAGGAGGTGAAGGGCGTCGAGGAGGTTCGCGATGCGGCCGAATTGCTGCGCAAGCTGAATCTGCCGAATCTCGACTTCATCGGCTTCGTCGAGGGCGACGGAATCGGCCGAGGCGCGGCCGACGTGATCGTCACCGAAGGTTTTACCGGCAACATCGCGCTCAAGGCGGCCGAGGGGACGGCGAAGCAGATCGGCGAATATCTGCGTAGCGCCATGGGGCGCACCTGGCGTTCGCGCCTCGGCTATCTGTTCGCGCGCCAGGCTTTCCAGGCGCTGCGCGAGAAAATGGACCCCCGCAAGGTCAATGGCGGCGTGTTCCTGGGACTGAACGGCATTGTCATCAAGAGCCACGGCGGAACGGACGCCGAAGGCTTTGCCTCCGCCGTCGACGTTGGCTATGACATGGTCCGATACGATCTCCTCACAAAGATCAATCAGACGCTCAACCGCGATGGCGGGGCCTTTCCGTTGGCCTCAGCCGTCCAGGAGGCAATCTCGTGACTGTTACCCGCTCGGTCGTGCTTGGCTGCGGAAGCTATCTTCCCGAACGGCTCGTGACCAATGCCGAACTGGCCAAGAAGATCGATACGACGGACGACTGGATCGTTCAGCGCACCGGCATCCACCAGCGGCATGTCGCCGCCGACGGCGAGTTCACCTCCCATCTCGGCCTCAAGGCCGCGCAGGCGGCGCTCTCCAATGCCGGCGTCGATGCGCAGTCGATCGACCTGATCGTGCTTGCCACCTCCACGCCGGACAATACCTTTCCGGCGACCGCGGTCGCGATCCAGAACGGGCTCGGCATCACCCATGGCGTGGCGTTCGACCTGCAAGCGGTCTGCTCCGGCTTCGTCTTCGCCATGGCCACCGCCGACAACTTTCTGAAGAGCGGCTCGCACAAGCGCGCGCTGGTGATCGGCGCGGAGACGTTTTCGCGGATTCTGGATTGGGAAGACCGCACCACCTGCGTGCTGTTCGGCGACGGCGCGGGCGCGGTCGTGCTGGAAGCGCAGCAGGGCGAGGGAACCGTTGCGGACCGCGGCATTCTCACCACGCATCTACGCTCGGACGGCAGGCACAAGGACAAGCTTTTCGTCGATGGCGGGCCATCCTCGACGCAGACCGTCGGTCATCTGCGCATGCAGGGTCGCGAGGTGTTCAAGCACGCGGTCGGCATGATTACGGATGTGATCTACGATGCGTTCAAGGCGACCGGCCTCACTGCCGCCGATATCGATTGGCTGGTGCCGCATCAAGCGAACAAGCGCATCATCGACGCATCGGCGCAGAAGCTGCACATTCCGCCGGAAAAGGTCGTCCTGACAGTCGACAAGCACGGCAACACGTCGGCGGCTTCGATCCCGCTGGCGCTGTGCGAGGCCGTGCGCGACGGCCGCGTCAAAAAAGGCGACGTGGTGCTGTTCGAGGCGATGGGCGGCGGTTTCACCTGGGGTTCGGTGCTGTTGCGCTGGTGACGCGCTTTTGCATCACGCAAGCGGTTTCGTTGGCACGGGCGCTCGATATCAGGGCGCCAAGCGTGTTGACCCGTGGGCGTTAACCCCTTAGTTTTTGGTGAGTTTTTCGCCGTGAGTGGGGCAGGCGATGTCGGGATCAGGAAAGACAGTTACGCGCGTCGATCTATGCGAGGCGGTGTATCAGAAGGTCGGCTTGTCGCGGACGGAATCGTCCGCGTTCGTCGAACTGGTATTGAAGGAGATCACCGATTGCCTTGAAAAAGGCGAAACGGTGAAACTCTCTTCGTTCGGTTCGTTCATCGTCCGCAGCAAGGGGCAGCGCATAGGCCGCAACCCGAAGACTGGGACCGAGGTGCCAATTTCGCCGCGACGGGTTATGGTGTTCAAGCCGTCGGCGATTCTCAAGCAGCGGATCAATGGACACGCGGTGAGCGACGAGGCGGAGTAGTCAGCAGCGTTGTGAGGGACGGCCTTGGAAAAGGCACCGGATGCATTTCGGACGATAAGCGAAGTCGCGGAGGGCCTCGATGTGCCCCAGCACGTCCTGCGCTTCTGGGAAACGCGGTTCAGCCAGATCAAGCCGATGAAGCGTTCCGGCGGCCGGCGCTATTACCGGCCCGAGGATGTCGATCTGCTGCGCGGCATCCGCCACCTTTTGTACGGACAGGGATACACGATCCGCGGCGTGCAGCGGATTCTCCGCGAGCAGGGAGTCAAGGCTGTCCAGAACTGGCAGCCGGGCGCGATGCCGCCGCCATCGGCCTCCGTCGACAGCGAGGAGATGGAGCACGAGGACGCGCTGCACGAGGCCGTGGCGGAAGGTTTCGCGGAGGATTTCGAAGCCGAGGAGGGCGACGATTCCGATGAAAGCGCGGCGTCGTTCCCGAATGCGGTGTCGTCCTGGGTGGATGTCGCGGGCCGGATGCGGCGGCCGGGCGCTATGCCCGATGTCGCATCAAGCATGGCGGAGCCGTCGCCGCGCGACGAGGTGCTGTCGGAGCGGCTGAAATCTGCGCTCGACGATCTTCTGGATTGCCGCCGCCTGCTCGACGTCGCGTTTCAGGCGAAATAGGTGCATCGATCGGGGCGGCCAACTTCCGCGCTTGCGCCGCTGGCGTAACGACGCTAGAGCAACAGCCTGCTGGCATGATCGCAAGCGTTCGACGCGCCGTCGAGCGGATGTTTTCTAAGATCATGACAACCGGATCGGAGCGTGGCGCAGCCCGGTTAGCGCACTAGTCTGGGGGACTAGGGGTCGTGGGTTCGAATCCCGCCGCTCCGACCAAATTCTTAAGTTATGTCAATAATATATACGAATTTAGCGTTGCGTTGAATTGGGATGACTTCTCTGTGTAGGCACCTTGTAGCCGCACCGCGTTTGAGGCGCAGCGGCGACGCCTTGCGGGCATGCTCGGAAAATCTCCGCGATCACATGCCGCGACTTGCCCATACAACGATTTCCCGTACGACGCAGGTCGACATGACAAGCGATGATGACAATCTCTCGCTAACGGACCAGCGCACGCAGCCGGCCCAGGGCAGCGTATCCGAGGTTTTCCGCGTCTTCCTCAAGCTCGGCCTGACGTCCTTCGGCGGCCCGATCGCGCATCTCGGCTATTTCCGCGATGAGTTGGTGATCCGCCGTAAATGGCTGAGCGAAAGCGCCTATGCCGATCTGGTGGCATTATGCCAGTTTCTGCCCGGACCTGCCTCCAGTCAGGTCGGCTTAGCGCTTGGCTTGATGCGGGCGGGTTGGGGCGGCGCGTTCGCGGCTTTTCTCGGCTTCACCCTGCCATCGGCTCTGATCCTTCTCGCGCTCGCCATGACGGCCGCACGGCTCGAAAGCTCGCTTGCGCTCGGCATCCTGCACGGGCTGAAGATCGTCGCCGTCGCCATCGTCGCGCAGGCGGTGTGGGGGATGGCGCGCAGCCTTTGTCCCGACAGGGAGCGTGCGGCGATCGCGGTCGCGGCCGTTGTCCTGCTGACCTTCGCACCGGGCGCCCTCGGCATGATGGGCGCAATTCTTCTGGGAGCCATCGCCGGTTTTGGCCTCGGTAAGGGTGCAGCTACGACCGGCGCGCATCTGCCGCTACCGGTGTCGCGGCGGGCCGGCGTCGCGGCGCTGGCGCTGTTCGCCTTGTTGCTGGCGGGACTGCCGGTTCTGGCCGGGCTCGGACAGGGGTTCGCGCTTGCCGACAGCTTTTACCGCGCCGGCTCTCTGGTCTTTGGCGGCGGGCATGTCGTATTGCCGTTGTTGCAGGAGGAAACGGTGACGCCCGGCTGGGTTTCTGAAGATGTATTTCTGGCAGGCTATGGCGCGGCGCAGGCTGTGCCCGGTCCCCTGTTCACCTTCGCCGCCTGGTTGGGCACCGTCATGGGCCCGAAACCAAACGGCGTTGCGGGGGCTGCGATTGCGCTTCTTGCTCTGTTCCTGCCGGGATTCCTGATCCTGATCGCCGCGGTACCGTTCTGGGACCGGTTCCGGCGCAAGGCATGGGCGCAGTCAGCCATGCTGGGAGCCAATGCGGCGGTGGTGGGCATTCTCGGGGCAGCGCTTTATTCGCCTGTTTTCACCAGCGCGATTGGCGGTATACCGGACTTTGCCCTGGCGCTGACATGCTTCGTCGCACTTGTGGCGTGGAAAGCTCCGCCCTGGGCTGTTGTCCTTTTGGTTGCGGCAGGAGGTGTGGTGCTCGGCTGATCGGCGTAGGCGCATCCGGCCGTCGCACTTTTTCATGCCGTACGCCGCGCCACTTTCCTGCGATAGGCATGACGCGGAATCGAATGGCCTAAAGCCGGACCATTCGTTGGCGGCGAGGCCGAGGTCTTTTCGTTCCCGCGAATAGGATCCCTGAGAAGCCGCAAGCCATTCAGGACGACCAGAACCGTACCACCTTCGTGACCGATGACCGCCAACGGCAACGGCAGTTCAAGAAACAGACCGCCGATGACAAGGACAGCCATAGCGGTGATGGCGAAGGTCAGGTTCTGGCGGATAATTACCGACGTCCGGCGAGCCAGCCGGTGCGCGTCGGCGAGCCGTCGCATGTCTTCGGAGAGCAGCGCCACGTCGGCGGCTTGAATTGCGACGTCCGATCCCGCGGCGCCCATCGCGATCCCTACATCGGCGCGTGCAAGTGCTGCGGCGTCGTTCACGCCATCGCCGACGAAAGCCACCTTGCCCTTTGCCGCAAGCTCACCCGCCATCCGAACCTTATCTTCCGGCAGCATGTCGGCGTGAATTTCCTTGTCGTCCAATCCGAGTTCCCTGCCGATCCGCAAGGCGACGGGCAGCCGATCGCCCGTCATCATGACAATCCTATCGATCCCGCTTTCGCGCAGCGCCGCGAGGGCAGGCTTTGAAGTCGCGCGAGCAGTGTCGGCGACGGTGACCGCGCCCAGCACGCGCGAGTCGCGACCAGCATAAATGATAGTGTGGGAGTCTGCCGCCAGCGCCTGAAGCGCAGGGTGGTCGATGGACGCACCTATCTGTGCGGCAAGGCGCGCGTTGCCTGCCCAAAGAAGGCCGTCGCCATAGCTGCCAACGATGCCGGCGCTAGGCCGCGTGGCAACATTTCGCACTACGGCGGGCTCGACGCCGCGGATAGCTGCCTCATGGCGGATCGCTGCGCCACTGTGGTGTTCCGACTGAGCCTCCAGACCCGAAAGCAGAGAGAGAAAGCCCTGTTCGTTCCCGTCCAGTGCCAACGTGTTTGTCACGGAAGCCCTTCCTGTGGTCAGCGTTCCGGTTTTGTCGAAAGCGAAGATGTCGACCGCTGCCAGCGTCTCGAGCGCCGCACCACCCTTGAACAGCACGCCACCGCGCGCGGCCGCGGACAGCGCGGAAAGGATGGCAGCAGGTACCGAGATGACGATAGCGCAGGGGCTTGCGGCGACTAGCAGGGTCGCGGACCGATAAAGCGCTTCCTCCCAGTCACCTCTCAGCCAGTAGAATGCTACGAACGCAAGACCTGCGCCTACCATCACCGCTACGGTGTAGCGCTGCCCGAACCAGGTGCTGAAGCGTTCCGATGGAGCCTTGGCCGCCTGCGCCGCGGTGACTAGCGCGATCATGCTCGCGACCGTGCTGTTCGCGACCGTCTTCGTCATCTTGGCTTCGATCACGCCATCGATATTGACTGTCGCTTCAAAAACCTGCGCGCCTGGCTCCTTTGCTACAGGCATGGATTCGCCGGTGATGTTTGCCTCATCGAAAGAACCGCGACCGTTCACGATCACTCCGTCGGCGGGAACGCGCGCGCCCGGCCGCAGAACCACTATGTCGTCTATTCGCAGATCGTTCGCTGGAACTTCCACAACCGTTCCATCGCAACCCTTGAGCAATGCAGTTTCGGGGCGCAGCGCCATAAGGGCAGCGATGGCGCGGCGTGCACGACCGAGCGCGCGTTCTTCCAGCGTCGTCGAGAGGCTGAACAGCGTCAGCAGAACGGCCCCCTCGAACGGTGCGCCGACTGCCGCTGCCGCCATCGCCGCAACGACCATCAAGAGGTCGATGTCGAAGATACGCTCTTCCCACAGGGTTTTGACGGCGCGCCAGCCTGCCGGTAGTCCACCAGCCAGATAGACCAGTGTGAGACCCACCGTCGAAGTCAGGCTAGCGGTGGTTCCTTGTAGTGGCAAGAGCGCAACAACTGCTAGGATCATCCCGACAGCGGTAAGCGTCGTTAGAGTAATTGAACGATCGAGATCAAACACGTTATTCACGTCGTCCTCCGACAGGAGGATACCGCATATGCGACCATCGGAAAGCGGAGAGTCAGATCACACCTTCCCAAACTCCGGAAATGTAGCTGACAAGCTTCGACCGGTCATCATCGAAGGTGACCTTCAGCACGCGCTCGCCCTTGAAGCGTACGGTGAGGGTCGATGACAGGTCCGGGTAATCCAACTAGTCCGGATGGCGCGGGACGAACATCTCGATCATCCAGGGCCATTTGTTGAGCTCCCAGACCCGATACAGCAGCCTATCAAGCTTCACGTTGCCGCAGATGCGGCCGTCGCGCTTCAGCCTCGCAATCGCGCGATCGCGGAGCATCGCGATATGAGCTCGCTTCCGCTTGCGGTCATCGTTCATCGGACAATCCTCAAAGAGGAAGCGGCGCCCGGAGGCGCCGCCGCGAAAATCGAATCACCTTCCGCGACATCCGCCATCATCTTCGCAACGAAGTTGCCTCCCAATACAAGCGACCGCCGTAGCTCGGTCGAGGCGTTTAATCGCCTCGTCATCGAGTTGGCTCCGATTAACTTCGATGATCTCCTCAACCAAGAGGTCGAACAGATGGGAAAGATGTCGGACGTCATCGTCCAGTTCAAAAAGGACGGAATGAGCAGTTGCGTTTTCCTGCGCCTTAGACATAGGCCACCTCCCTCGGCATCGTGACGAGATCGCGGATCGTCGCCCACATCAGCTTGCGATCGAGCGACTGCCCGTAATCGTCGCCGCTGACGTCGCCATTGTGGATGTCGGCGACGGCTCGCGCGCGGACGCGCAGGCCTTCCAGTGTGACGGCTGGCTTGTCCGCCATCTGGCGCATGATCTTGAGCTTTTCGGCCGCCGCCGCATTGTAGGCGTCCGCAGCGGCGTCGAGTCCGACCCTCTGGGAGAGCGCGCCGCACGCTTTTTCATGCGCATCCCAAGCCGCAAGGACCTCGTCGGCGCGCGCTTGCTCAGCGGGGAAGGGTACGTCCTCGATCTCGAGGCTGAACCGGGCGCGGTCGATCTCGCTGTCGATGCTACACGCTTTCCGCTCCCCGGTGGCGTTATCTACCAGCCAGCAATAGCGACGCATGCGGGGACTTTCGCGAAGTTGAGCCACCTCATCCGCGTTGTAGAAGGCGCTGTCGTCGCCGTCGGTGATCGCCCGCGTCTCCCGCGTGACCGGCATCTGCAATTCCCAGTGGTCGAGTAGCCGGTGCCGTAGGACATCGGGCATCACCGGCTTTGCGGCAAGATAGGCGTCCTCCGCCCGGTCGACAGCGGCGAGCGCCGCCGCCGTGCGCTCACAGGCGGCGTCAAAGAGCTTTCCGAGCCGCAAAAGAGCCTCATCCGGGCTCTGCGCTTGGACGGCCCCGCCAGCGGCCAGAAACGCCCCGCCGGCAAGCGCGCCGATTGCGGCGCGTCTGGTGGCGCGGGAAACCGGAACGCCCACGGACGGCCCGCTCTGCGGCTCGAGATTAACGGTAGGATTATTCGTTCGCCCAGCATCGGGCGCACGCGTGCTATACGCGCGGTCAGCCTTGGTCATGAACCACCTCGTGATCAGGGTTAGGGCCGGGCGGGGAGCTTCCACCTTCCCCTCGGCCTGATTTTCTGATAATCATATTTTATGAACAAGTCAATAATTGAAGCTCCTAAAAAGAAGCGTGGGCGTCCCGCGACGGGAAAAGCACCTATGGTCGGCGTTCGCATGACCGAGGAATTCCAAGAAAGGATCCGCGTATGGGCGGCCGGTCAATCCGACACGCCGGTGCTCGCCGAGGCTATCCGCCGCCTAGTCGAGCTCGGCGCAACGGTTAAGCCAGCAAGGGCGGGAGCCATCCAGAAGACGGACCGCAGCTGGAAAGCTCGCAGCGAAGGTCATCGGCGATCAGATCGACACAAGGCGCGTCGGCCGACCAACGAGCGTCACGAACGCGTCGCCTCTTGAAGGGACCGAGCATCGTTCCGGAACGTCCGCAAGGATCGCGGAAATAGCGCTTTGGCCTTGTAGGGCGGATGCGCGAATGACAACTTCTTCCGTCGCAATCCGCCGTCCATGAAAACCTGATTCGCGTCGTGCGGACAGGCCGACGTGTGGTCGTTGAGTGCCAACCCGCGCCGGTGGCTCGCAAAGAGGGCGCAGCACTCATCGCTGTCGCCGGCGAACATGGATCGCTTGGCGGCGACAGGTCTAAAAGCCGCTCCGCCAACGTTCTCACCGCGACCTTCATGGAACCACCGATGCGCTGGACAGTTTGGATTCTTCGCAACCATGGAAGGCTGATGGCCAAAGACGCTTCACGATCTATTCCACGACACGCTGAAGGATATCTACTTCGCTGAGAAGAAAATTCTCGGCGCCTTGCCGAAGATGGCGAAGGCTGCACAAAGCAAATCTTTGCGCGCAGCGTTCGAAAAGCACCGCGGTGAAACCGAAACGCAGATCGACCGGCTCGAACAGGTGTTCGAGCTGATTGAGGCGCGGCCGCAGGGTAAGACCTGCGATGCAATCGTCGGGATCATCGAAGAGGCGAAGGAAGTAATGTCGGAATACAAGGGAGAGCCCGCGCTTGACGCAGGCCTGCTAGCCGCAGCCCAGGCTGTCGAGCATTATGAGATCTCCCGGTACGGTACGCTGGCGACCTGGGCGGATGAACTCGGTCTCAAACAAGCTTCCAAGCTCCTTAAGGCGACACTGGCCGAAGAGGAAAAGACCGATGGAGCGCTAAGCGATATCGCGAAGTCTGAAGTCAATTTGCATGCAGCGAACGAAGGCGCCTGAACAGGTGCGCGGCGGGAGCGTGTCAGCGCTCCCGCTTCCAAATGCGAGAGACATTCCTTTCGACAGAAGCTTGCACCTCTGCCTCGACATGCAGCGCTAGGCCGCATGTGCCTGTGTCCAACGTAAACGGAGTTCTGATGCAGCAGCTCTTGCAACCGTCAGATTTTCGCACGCCCGCTGTTCGGCTTTTCGGCGTTGTCGATGACGATATGTACGTCAATTTCCGCGATCAGCTAGACCGCGTCGGCGACCAACAGGTTGTCGTTGTCGAGCTATCGACGCTCGGTGGAGATCCCGAGGTGGCGCGAATGATGGGTGAGGATATTCGCTTTGCAAGCGAATTATCTCCGAACCAACGCTTCGTTTTTCTGGGCAAAGCAGCAATTTATTCAGCCGGCACCACTTTCCTGAGCTTTTTCGCTCGAGATAACCGGTATCTCAGAAGAGGCGCCAGGCTGATGATCCATGAGCGAAAGCTTTCCAAGACACTGATAATCGATGGCCCGCTGACGACCTGCGTCGCCAACCTGAAGGCTACCTTGAATGAGATCGAGTGCTCAATCGCCATTCAAAACGAAGGATTCCAAAACCTGATTAATGGGTCGTCCTTGTCTCTGGACGATGTTTTGTTAAAGGCGCCGGAGAACTGGTATTTGGAAGCCAACGAAGCGCAATCGCTGGGCTTGATTGCCGCAGTCATCTGAGATCGATCATGCTTCAGCTCAGTTTTTCAAGGAGATGAATGCAGGCGAGTGGTCGCTCGCGCCGTCTTCGCCGCGAATGGAACGATCCACTCCCGCCGTCCGCAAGCGCCCGACGAGATCAGGGCTAAGCAGTAAATGATCCAACCGTAGGCCATCGTCGCGCTCATAGCGCTGCCGCCAGTAGGTCCAGAAGCTGTAGATGCGCTTATCGGGATGCTTGTGCCGGATGGCGTCGGTCCAGCCTTGCTTCACCAGCGCGGCGAATGCGCGGCGGCTTTCAGGCTGAACGAGTGCATCCTTGCTCCAAGATTTCGTCGGATAGATATCGAGGTCGGTCGGTGCAATGTTGAAGTCGCCAGCCAAGACAACGGGCGCTCCCGATTTTAACAGCGCGCGTGCACGCCTTTGCAGCCGCTTCATCCAGGCCAGCTTGTAGTCGAATTTTGGACCCGGCTGGGGGTTGCCGTTCGGAGCGTAAAGGCAGGCAATCACGATGCCGTCGACGGCGGCCTCGATGTATCGGCTCTGCATATCCCGCGGATCGCCTGGAAGGCTGTCGAGGATCAGGACCGGCTCCCGTTTCTTCGCAAGGATGGCGACGCCGTTCCAACTCTTCTGACCCCTCCAAACCGCCTCATAGCCTGCGTCCCGTAGCGCTTCGACGGGGAAACTACGTTGCTCAGCTTTCAATTCCTGAAGGCAGACGACATGCGGCTTCGCTGCCTTCAGCCAGGCGAGCAAGTTCGGAAGGCGCTTGTTGATATTGTTGATGTTGAACGTTGCGATCTTCATCGGAGCAACCGTTCAGACCATGCGGCATAGGGAGTATTTTTTTTGCCATTTTGCGATTGTAGTCAGGCGCACCGTCATCCCCACAGACCGGCCCACGCTCACCGAGAAGGAATTTTGTTCAGTCTACTTCGCGCCGCGCCGCATTTTCAGCGTCTTCATCCATGGCCACTTTTGCAACCCGCACCGCGCGTCGCGCTGCCATCAAGTCGCTGACGAGTGATTGTTTTCGATCCTCTTCGATCGCGGGATTAGACGTGCGCCACAGCCGGCCGCGAACGACGAAATAGCGGCCGTCGGGTGTGACGGGATACTTCACGCAGTATCCTGCCGGGGTCCCTGAGCGACGATCTGCAGCGCGCCATCCGGGAGCGGACGCTGCAATTTGGACGCCTCCGCCCAGTCCGCGCGCAGCCAGGTCTCGCGCTCCTCATCAGTCGTCAGGATCACCGGCATCGCCTTCGGGTGCACCTTGCCGACCTCGGCATTCGGCTCGCAGGTCAAGGATCGAAGATGTCGGCGGTGATCTCGCCTTCCTTGGCCTTGCGCACCGACGTCCAATTGGTCCAGATCCCGGCGAAGCAGAGCAGCGGCCATTCGGCGTCCGCTGCGAACCACACCGGGACCTTCTTGCCGTCGATCGTGTCGTACTCCGAGAACGACGTGAATGGCACGAGACAGCGGTTCGGCGGAGCCAGCCAGCGCTTCCAGTGGGAGCTCGAAGTGTTCCAGGTATTCGATTGGCTGCCGCTGTCCGGTTCGAGCCGCAGCAATTCCTTGAAGTCGACAGCCTTCCCCTTGGCTTCGAGCTTTTGCGCGCGGCGCTTTGCTGCATCCATCAGCGCGCGCTGCGACGACGGCATGCCCCAGCGCGCCATCGTGACCTCGCGGGTGTCGTCATTGCCGCGCACGATCGGAGCCGGATAGTCCGGGAAGATGCCGGGCATCGAGGGCAGGTTGCCGACCTCGCTGCGGGCGACCTTGAACAGCCGGCGGATCGCATCGACGTTTCGGGTCATGGAGTAGAGATTACACATCGGTCCCTGCAATCTTATTCCGGCGCGGGTCGGCGGGCGGCTCGTCGCTCTTTAAGCCGAGAATATCGGCTCGCTGGCGGAATTTCTTGCCGCGCGAGCACTCCTCACAGAACAGCACGGATTCGAGCAGATGGACGTGCGTGTCCAGCCGGCGTTTCACGCTGCGCAAGTCGATGACCGGCTCCTTGGCACACTTCCGGCATTTCGCCCACAGCAGCGGCCGTCCGCCATTGATCGCCTGCGCGATCGTCGGGGAATTCCGAGTCGGCTCGCCCCAGAACACCAGGCTGGTCCATGCGTCGCAAAAATACTGGTCGGCTCGCCGATACAATTCTTCGGCCTCCGCACGGGCCTGGACCTGCTTTTCCCAGAACACCTGGGCGATGCCGCGCGCCTCCCGGCGAGCCTTGGCCTGCGCCTTCCTGTCGCCGCCGCTGAGCGGCATATGGATGATCCGGGGTGACATGGCGGCGCAGGGTAGTGCCGGAATCGGTCGCCCGGCAATCGCTAGGGCTTGGGGGCTCCGCCGATATCAGACACAAAAGCAGAGGCTGGAACCAGCCTCAAATGCACCTATATGCTTAGGCATGGCATATAATCGGACTACTAAACCGCCGCAGAAAAAGACACCCGAGCAGAAGCAGGCCGAAGCAGCTGATGCGATGTCACATTATCAAGCCGAAAAGGCTCGTGTTGACAAAAACATGATGCGACTGCGCGCTGAGCGTCTGGCCCGCCAAGCCGATGAAGCGCCTTCGAGCACTCTTAAAACGAAGGGGCGAAAGGCGTAGCCGCGGCACCTAACTTCCCGACGGAGGGAGTAAATGCCTGGGAAGCCCCGAGACATTGCCCGCCGGATGGCTGATCGCGGAGACGGCTACAGGCGGGAGACCTTCACGCTACCGCTCGACGAAGCTCGCGCGCAGGCGAGGGAGTTCCTGGATCGGTATCCGGCGGCGGCCTATTCCAGCGGCGTCGAGACCTGGCGGCGAGAGCCGGACGGCCGGATCACCTTCACGATGCGGCGGCTGCCGACGGCCGAGTAAGGAAGAAGCGAGCTTTCGTCGAGCCCTATGGGCAGGGCTTGTGCTCAGATCTCTGCCTTCGCTCTACGATCCATGCAAACAAAGCGCCTATTGCGGCTCCGATCGCTCCGAGGACAGCGATATTGCCTGCTGAATAAATGCCGCTCCACCAAACCATAAAAGCGGTCCAGAGAACGGCAAATACGGCGGCAGAAATAACCTGTTTCATTGGAACCTCCATCATCTTGCAATGTCGACGATGGTAGGGCCGCGCGCACACAGGACGCGGTGACAAAGATCACACATGCATTTTGCACCGCTGCGGCGATGATCTTGCGACGAACCTGTAACAACGGCGTCACGAAACTCGGAAAGATTACGGCGGGCGACGGCTGCCACCACGTTGGACGGGATAGCCTAGAACGAAGCTACGAAGTATCGCAATCCTCACCGATCAAGCCGTATTCATGCCGTAGTCGGCGAACATGGCGTGCTGCTTCTGCTTGATGATCTCGGCCGCGCCGGTCTTGAGGCCGGTCGGCGACGCCGACGGCATCGGTCCAAACTTTGGCGTGATTGTTGGAGACGCATAGAAACTACTGAGCTTTGCAGTCCACCGCTGCATCGCCTGATCTATCAACGCATCCACTCCCTTCAGGGCGCCGGAGAACGCTTCGACATAAGCACTCCCAGATTTTGTACCTGCGCGTGCGGCTGCTGCGCTTTGGTCAAATGTTGCGATCGGCGAAGTGCCAAACGTCCACGGATCGCGCTGCGAAGCCATCGGCCCGCCACCGCCGACGCTTCTCGCGTTCCATTCCGTGACGTGCTTCAATCCAGACGGCGGCACGAATGACGGCGAACGAGAGAATGACCCTTCAGAGCCGAGCGTGAAGTCCCTTCCATACGATCGCGAGCGCTGGCGGCTCTCTCTCAATCGCTGCCAGAACGGCTGGACATATTGATCTGTCCACCAACCGCGCGGTTTCGAGAGATCAACGATATCCGGTTGCATCGCCATCTGGGCGGCAGGCCCCAAAGCACTGAAGCCACCTCGCAACCAACCACCGCCCATGCCGCCGCTGGCACCGCCAACGGAAGGAGCGCCACTACCAACGGGCCGATCGAAGAGCCAACGGACACCCTTTCGCGCGAGGAGGCCGCCGACTGTTAAGCCTGCGGCACCGCCTGCAGCCGTCGTCGCCCATCCCGCTTTCTCGGCCAGATCAGGATTTTCAGACAGTCTATTGGTCAGCTTCGCGATGCTATCCGTGAACGAGTTCAGCATCGGGATCGCCGACTTCAGCGGCCCCTCAGCCAATTCTGCTCCAAGATTTCGGAGCTGGGCCATAAAGCCTTCTGCGGCGACGAACGGATCGAGTTCCTTCAATTTTCCAGAGACGATGTCCATTTCGGGAGCATCGCGAGCCATTCTGCGATTGCGCTCGGCCTGATCTCTCTGGGTAATGAATTTCGTAAAAAGATTCGAAACCGTTTGCGCGCTGAAGGCATCTCCCATGAACTTGGTGATGTCGCGCTCCTTCGCAGGATCGAGCTTCATCCGGCGCATGGCTTCCGGAGCGTACTTATTGATCCAGTCGTACGGGTTCGACAGAAGCAGATTGGGATCGACCATTCCTTTCGCGTTTCGTAGGCCTGCACGCCGCTGGAAAGATTTTGATTTCGCGGTGCCCCGCCCGCTGATCGCCTGCGACACTTCGGTGCCGAGCGCCGTACCGAGCTCGGGGCCGCCCATATCTTGGGAGAATGTTGGGACAATTTCTGCGAGGAACTCGTTCGATAGAGCCGCACCTGCAGATTTCGACTTGCGCGCGAACTGCGAAAACTGACCCATATTGAGGTCTGGATCGACGCTCATCGCCTTAATGAACGCGTTGGTAAGCTGACTGACGACCTTCGGGTCTTCGTTCTTGCCGAGAACATCCATGCCTCGCATGAATTGATTGAGCTCCTGCGTCGCGTTGTCTTTCCCCTTCAAAGACTGCAGCACGGTCAACGCTTGAAGTTGACCTTCGAGAAGGCTCGTCCCCTTACCGAAATCACCTGTGAACGAACGTAGGCTCCGCAGTCGATCGCGGACTTGTGCCGCGTCGATCGACGGATACTTAGCCGAATAGTTCTTCGCCAGCCTCCCAGCTTCGACACTCTCGGACGGCGTCATGCCGGCGGCGAACTCGCGGGCCCCTTCTCTCTGATAGACGGCACCTGCGCGGACGGTTCCTCTCACGCCACGTCCGGTTACGTATGCCGCACCGCCAACGCCTGCAGCACCGGCCGCAAACCGCGCACCGCCTCGCCAGCCGCGGAACATGCGGTCGCGCGCGCGATCGGTAGCCTGCATCTCCCGGCGCATGTCGCGCAGATCGGCGATCGTCCGCGTCTTCCAAAGTCCGAAGGTGCCGAGAGCGTCCGACGCCTTCATACCGCGCATGGCACCGCGGAGCGCCTCGAAGTCCTTCGTGATCAGTTGAAGCTCGCGGCGCGTCAGCTTCAGGTCGCCGAATTCCCGCGCGAGATCGAGGCCCTTGAAAGGTGCGTCGAGCTTCTTCTTCGCCGCCGCAACCTTGTCGAGAGACGCGGCAAGGTTCTGGACGCCCTTCGCGCCGGCAGTGCCGGCGGTCTTCGCCGCCGTGTCGACGCGCTTCAGCGCCGCAGCAGCGTTCTTCGCCGGCCCCGAGACGTTATCCCGGAGCGCAATTATAAGCTGCGAGGTCAGGCTAGGCATTCTGTGATCCAGGTCGGAGCGACCGCTTCAGTGCGATCGCTCTAATGTATGGCTTGCATGCCAGCGCTGCGGCCGCGGCGACACGATGAAGATCGGTCGGCGTTAACGCATTGAGGACCGCTGTCGGAACATCCGTCGCATCGTCGGGCATCGACGGAGCAGGTCCCCACTGGCACGCCTGCCAAAAGGAAAAGAACGAACCCATGCTTGGACGGTTCACCGCAATACGATCATATCTGATGCCGCCGACTTCGACCGGATTGATCAGCCGCACAACAGTCTTCATCTTAATCTCCAGAAGGTGGCCGGCCCGATCCCCGCCAAGGCGATCGAGCCAGCCGGTCGGCGTCCACCGCGACCGCCGAATTCAACGAAGCAACCGAGCCAGTGAAATGTCGCGCTCGCGGAGCGCGGGAAGGAACGGCTCAAGACGAGCCACGATCTCGGGGGACGGCTTCGTCGACCCCCAAAGGTGCGGCCGGCCCAAGTCAGGGAGCTTGACCTTGTGAGCGCGAAACTGGTCCTCAAGCTGATCGAGAACATGAATGGTGTCGCGGAGTTGCTCCACCGCGGCAACAAAATTCGTTTCCGCTTCTCGACGGAGGGAAGCTGTTGCTTCAGCCACCGCAGCACTCAATCTCTCGTGTGCTGTACTCAGTTCGGCGCGAAGCGCTTCACGCGCCATTTCACGGCCGTCGGCGAAGCGCTGGGCTTCGTCGAGGGCCGCTTTCGCATTATCGCGTTCACGCTGAAGGTTAGCAATCTCGTCATCAGGAACCGATCGGCCGACGCGGCGAAGCGCAGTATCTTCGACCATCTTTGAGTTCAACGCGCGCTCGGCCGCGTCAAACATCACCTTGGCGTTCACGATGGCGGGCCCACCGTCATCGCTATTCAGGGCTTCGAGAGCTGCGCGGGCATCGGCGCAGGTCTTGAGCGCTTTGTCGATCGAGGCTGTGCCGGAGGAGGGCGCTCGGTTGAGCTTAGTGCCGATCATTGGGGTTCTCCTGATCGAACCTGGCGTTTACGCGATCGATGGATGCTTGCCATGCAGCATTTTGACCAGCAGGAGCCGGCGAAGACGCGGCAGGATCGATCGTCACGAGCCCGCCAGGCGCATCCTTGGCGCGGTCCATCAGAAGCGTCGTCGCCGGGTTATCCAGCTTGGCGACCGCAAGGATCTGCTCGGCCTGTTTTGCCGTCGCGCCGGAGAGAGCGATCACGATCGCCTGTTGCTCCTTGCCCTTCGCCATTGGGGATTGCAGGATCGCGGCGAGCCGAGATCTTTCACCCTCGACTGCGGCATTGATCTTGGCATCGAAATCGGCTTCCGCCTCGGCGCGAGCGGCCGACACCGCGTTTTCAAGTTGTTCGGCGCTGTAGTTCATGAAGTCGTCCTCAAGGATGTTTCCGCAGCAACGCGGAGATGGCGGGGGATCAGGACGCGCGTGCTGAACGTCGGCACCGGTCCGGCGGCGATGGTGTTCAAAAGCTCCTTGGCGAGCTGCTTGCTTATGTCTCCGCGCAGCGCGAGAAACAGCGCCGCGCCTTCGCGGCCTCGGGCCTCATCGAGTTCCACGATGTCGCGGATGCGCTGGCGTTCGAACTCGCAACCAGCTTTGAAGCCGTCTATGGCTTTGGCTTGGCGCTTCATCGCGTGCTCACAATTCGTGGGCGCGCTGCCGGCCGGGGTGCCAGTCGGGCGAGATAGTCGAGTACCTCCTCGAGGGTGGCGACTTCATCCACAAGACCATGCTCGATTGCCTCGGCACCAATGAACACGCCGGCTTCGAGGGCAAGGATGCTATCGGCCGTCGTTCGCGGCCGGTTGGCCGCGACGGTCGAGACAAACAGGTTGTTGATCCGGATCGCATAAGACTGAAGCTCGGTCTTGGCTTCGTCGCTCAGTTCGAAGTGGGGCAGGCCATCGCCCTTCCGCTTACCAACAGCGATCAGCGTCGGCTTCACACCCATGTCGGCGAGCTGCTTGCTGCGGTCCAGGTGCAGAATGAAGGTTCCGATCGAGCCGACCACGCTCGACCGCGACGTGACGATCTTGGTCGCGCCGGACGCCAGCGCATAGGCCGCTGAGCAGCACAATCCATTTGCGACGGCGATCACCGGCTTCGACTGGCCCGCCAACCGGATCGCGTCGGCTGTCTCGAAAGCTCCGATCGCCTCGCCGCCTGGACTATCGATGTCCAGCAGGATCGACTGGACGGCAGGATCCTTCGCGGCTTCGCCGACCTGAAACTTCAGCTTCTCGTAGCTCGTGAGGCCGGACATCGCGTCGAGCCAGCCGCCGCGGTTCACCAACGATCCATGCACCGGGATGATCGCGGCACCCTGCTTCGTCGTCCGGTACGGCTTGCGCGCGGATCGCGGGTTGTCGGGATCGCTCAGTTCGAACTCGCCGACGTAACGTGAGCCGAGAACCTTCGTAACCTCGTCTTCGCCCTCGGCCTTGAACTGAGCGGCGAGCTCGCTGGCGTCGATTTCGATCCGGCCTTCGAGAAAGTGCGCGATCACCGCGAGCTTTTCCGGTGTCAGCAAGAGCGGCTGGTTCAGAACGCGGTCAGCGATATGCGCGAGTAGAGCCGTCATCGTCGGCCCCGCGGCGTGGGAGACGTCATCGGGACGCGAAGGAGCAGAAGCTCATCGGCGAGCGCGCCCCTGGCGAACTCGCTGATCGACCGGCGCTGCGCCGTGGCGGCGCGCGCTACTGCATCGCGCATCTCCTTCGTGACGAAGATCGTCAACCTGGCGTCGAGCGGAGTGTTGTCTGTATCGAACATGCACAAACGTTGCCGCGCAGATCGTGCATCGACAACGTGCAAAACGTGCATGATGCACGCATCGCAATGCGGGCCTAACCATGCTCCAATCGGCGCGCTCGGGTTGGATGATCCGCAGTTCGTGGGCTTCTTCGGTTGTCCGCAGTTAGCAACTACGAAGCTCGCATTATTTGTGATGCGAGCACGCGCTCATTTTTCCGGGCGCGTACCACGGCCAAAAATGAAAGCTAGGCTCGCGGATACGAAAGCGAGAGCACGCTCGAAGGCTGTCAGGAAATCAGGATCCTTATTTCCCGCAGCTAAGCACAGAGAGATGAAGGCAATAATCGATCCAATGATAACAGCGATAAAAGCGATCGATGTAGGCGCGCTCTTTTCTCCGCCCAAACATTTTCCAAGCCAACCCAGCTCAGCAGCCTGGGTTTTTTCAGCGTGCGCATGATCTGCAGCTTGGAGGGCAAGTTTAGTCTCGGCATCTGCTTTGGCGGGAGTGGTGTCAGGCGGCGGCGGCGGAGGGGGCAAAACCTCTGGCGAGGTTTCGTCTGTCACTTGAGTTTTCCCCGAAAAACATCACGGATCAAATCATTCGGAATATTCGGCTTGCTAGTGAGGCTCCCATACTGATCGCGCATTATCGTCCAAGGTTCACCTGGAGCGTGTGTTGCGTTTGAAAGTTGGATGCCAGTCAGGTGTTTATGACCTTGCCAAACCGATTCCAGAAAAGACTGAACGTGCGGAGGCGGTGCCGGCGGATTCTTAATTCTGAAACTGAGCGCGTCTGATCCCGACTTGACCATCTCGATTGCGCGTTTGCCGATGATAGGCGCCCGGCCGAACTCCGCAAAATCTCCGTACACGTTTCGCACGACCGGTCCCCAAGGCCAGGCTTCGACGTCGTCGTCAAACAAAGGCTGACCAGTTTGCGCAAGCCACCAAGCGTGTGCGTAAAAGAGAAGTTTCTGAAGCTTCATCTGGTCAATACGCGGAAAGCTGCTCTGGTCACGGTCCTGGATGTCCAAGAACGCGTTAGCTACGGCAGCAGCGCTCGTCGGGGCGCTCATCGGCTTTTCTCTACCCGTCCCAAATTGATTTCGATTCTCGGCTGCCGACATATTAGCACATCAGGGATTGACAAGTGACAGTTGCGAATATGTCGCAATAGTGCGGAGCCGGGAGGATGCCGAAGTTCTGGCCCGGCAATAGTCTGATTTGTGGAACGCTCTTCAGCGCAAAAGGCATTTTAACGGCCTAGGCGACCAGATTTCCTATATCGCCGGAACCGGGCCGGCCAGATAAGCCATTGGCCATTCCAGCGAGCGAAGCCATCGGGGTTCGACGCCAGGTCATTCGCGCGAGCCAGGCGCGCGACATGCGCCTGCGTCCGACCGCAGATCGAGGCGGCCTCCGCCGTCCCGATCCAGCCATCGTCTCCCGGCGGGCGGTCGCAGTCGCCAGGCTCGGTTGTCGACGCGGCCGATCCTGATGCGCGACGAATCCGTTCCAAAATTTCTCCCTCCATCGCGTCCAAAAGGGCCTTCCGGCGGCGGACGCGCATCAGCTCGGCGAAATCGGCGGCGAGGGTCAGGTTCGACCTCCATCACCGACTGCGTACAGCGTAGCTCTGCCAGCCTTTCCGACGGTCATGATCTGACCTTGGCGGCGCAGCCGCGCGATTGCGCGGCGTACAGCCGACCACTGGGAGGCATTCACCTGCCAACGAGCGCCTAGCCGGCTGCTGTACGGCTTTCGGCGGTAATAGGCCCAGTTTCCAATTTCGAAGGATGTCGCAGGACCGAATCTCCTTACCCCGTCGAGGACAAGCACTCGGAGGGCCGTGGTTGGAGCAACCTCGACCTCGCCAATCCTAGTCAGAATTCGAGCTTTTGCAGGCATTTCTCAGCCTCTAGGCACAACACAACCGTGAAAATGAAATCCCCAAAAACGCGCAAATCTCGGGGGGCGGCGCCGCCGCACCGAAAACGGCCGCCGATACGGTCCCTAAACACTTCGCAAGGAAGGCCGATTGCCGGCCCAGCGGCGGCCCGTGGCGCGACCGTTGATGCTGTCCGCCCCCATCCAGCCTCAAAAACATCGCTCGCGTACGAGTCCGCCAGCGCCACTGTGCGCCTCCTCGATCCGGCCGGCGCGCTGAAGCGCGGCCGGCCACTGGCTGAGTGTGAAGGCACGTGAACCCTGTTTTCATTCCAGCCGTCACGCGCGCGTACGTACTAAACGTATAGAGGGTTCACGAGGGTTCACGCTCCTTGAATTCATTGAGCTTTCTCCTTCAAACGTAGACCGATCCACCGATTGCCGTTTCGCGTGTGATCGAGGATCAGGTTTTTTCCGCGGAGCGCTTTCACGAACTCTTTCTGGGGTCCGATCGGCTCTTGGGCAGCCTCCGCAAATCGCCCCCATGAACCGAAAAGCTCTTGCGTCGAAGCTGTCGCATTCGGGTCAAACTCGACGCATGACGAGAGCCATCCGAGTACGACGTCTTCCGCATTGAGATAGTCGTCGGTCGCTTCGCGCACACAGCCGGGAGGATTTAAGCCCTGCCTTTGCCAATCCAGGCAGCCTTGGACGGCCCAGCCGAGGATGCCGGGCCATTCGTCTATCAGTTTTTCAGGAAGACGTTGGTCTCGTTGCCATGGAGGGATCGTGGTCGTGAACGGCACAAGGTGAATACGCCGGCGTATAGCCTCATCGTTCGAAGAGATCCGCGGCTTATGATTACCGGTGAGGAACAGTTTGAATTGAGGTTCGAACGCCGTGTTATCGGCGCGCATCCGGCGCGCCGATACTTTTTCGCCACCTGTAAGAAGCTTGATCCGTGCTTCTGCCAACGCTCTACCAGCCTCTGTTTCGCTGGCCGTGATCATCCTGGCTCCTTGCAGACCGGCGATATCCGTCGTGTGGCCTTGCATCTTGGAGAGCGTGAACATCTCGATTGGCGCAGGCAGGGCGTAGTCCCCAAGCACCTTAGCCATTGTCTCGATCAAGACGGTCTTACCGTTGGCACCAAGGCCGTAGCAGAAGAAGAAAGCATTCTCTCGGACGCTGCCCGTAAGAGCGTAACCAAACACTCGAGCAAGGTAACCTTGAAGCTCATCATCACCATCGGTGATTTCACAAAGAAATTGCCGCCATCGAGGACAATGATCGCCGAGGCCCGCGGCGGTCACTTTTGTAACGCGATCCTCGCGTCGTGATGGCTGGCAGCCCCCGGTCTCGAGATCGATAATGCCATCGGGTGTATTCATCTTCATCGGATCGACGTCGAACTCGAAAGCCGAAGCGGAAAGGCGAGGATCGGATCGCGCTAAGCGTTCAACACCAGCAATCGTTGTCGCGCCTGCGATCGCCTTTGCTTGACGAGGATCGTTGCAGCCGTTTGCGATCGATCGGGCGACACCACGCACGCTGTCAAAAACCTTGAGCGTGTCGTCAACTCTGTAGCGGTGTCCGTCCCAGCGTAACCACTGTTTCCACGAGGCGACGTACAGAAAATCGCCCTCGAACCGCTCGGCCACCTTCAACGCGATGGCATCATCGGAATACTCCGGCGATCGCTCGATCGTCGGGACGCTCTGTGTCACCCTGCTCAGCCGTCTGGAAAGGCCGTTGCTCATCCGACGCCACCCTGATCTAGGCGGAGCAAGATTGAGGTTGTTCGCGCATTGATCAGACCGACAAAATTGACGAGATCATCCTCGGCGGTCGCGTCGTCGATGCCAAGCGCCAGCAGGCGATCCCACTCTCGCTGCACCTCATCAAGCAGGAGTTGTTTGGCGCGCTCGTGATCTGAACTCGCTCTCGCGACTGCGAGCTCGCTTATGCGCTTCTCGCGTCGAATGCTCGGATATAGCAGCAGCGCCGCTGCCGGCCGGTTCTCAGGCGGCGCCGGCGGGTCGGGACGAAGGATTATTTCCGACCATAATCGCTTGCGCACGGCGCGCTCCAGCGCGCCCAATTGCGTTCTGATGCGGGCCGGCGGCACCTGCTGCCGGCGCAGGCTTTCGGATTCACGATCGAGCGCTCGACGCAGGATCGCGTTTGCCTCATCGACGTCCGCGGCGGTCGCGATCGATCGGACAAGCCGATCGACGAGGCCGGCGCGGGAGGTGAGGGGAAGGGCGAGGATAGCGGCAGTCACGCGGCAGCCCCGCTGTCTCGCGTGGCGACCCGCCGGCTGGCAACATACCGCTCGATCTCGCTGTCCTCGTATGCGACACGACCACCGCTGACCTTCACGTAGGAGGGCCCAACGCCGGCACAACGCCACTTGGCGAGGGTGCTCTCGGACACGAGAAGTCTTTCGCTCGTGTGCTTTGGCGACCTCAGCTGGGCGGCCGGTTGCGGGTGGCGAGTGTTCTGATTTGCAGCCATTTTCATCTCCCTCACGGCGACGACGGCAACGTCGCGCCAACAAGGGAAATCAAGCCGAAAAACGAATTCGATTTGAGATGCGCCGAATAACTAAGTGCGGTGAATTGATTTTCGCTTCGCTCCGGGCTTTCCGTAACCCTCTATTTTTGCAAGAGAAATTGCCCTGCGATAGATGGTTTGAAAAGAGCGATCGGAGATCTGTTTTTTTGACCATTCCTGGCGCACCGAATTCAAGAGTTCTTCTTTTCTACGAACTCGCGGCGCTGCGGCATGCATGAGGCTGATCAAAAGCTCCTCACAAGCTCGCTCCGCCTTGTTCGTCAACGTAGCTTGAACTCGATGCGGTCTGACATGAACAGATAGGAGCCGTGCGCGGTTAGGGCCGAGCATCGTAGTCGTTTCTGTCTCGCGGGTCAGATCGTTCTCGATTTTCTGGATTGAAGCGCTCATATAGTTGAGCTGGTCGATCGACAGAGCGCTGAACGGGGCGTCAATCTCTCGACATCGTCCCACAAGTTCAGCGGTGCCAGACCTGACCGCAGATGTAAAACGCGACTGAAGACTCCTCCAGAGTCTTTCGGCGACACGAATTAACGCTGTAGCTGCAGCTTCATGTTCAGGTTTGAAGTCTACTCGTCCGCACTCGTCAAAAAAATCATCTGGCAGTCCAATTGGATCGTCGTGTTTCGAGATCGTTTGGTCGATGTCATCTGACCAGGCTGGTCCGATGGAAAAGTCGCCGGAACCGCCGTAAATCTTGAGGGATACGTCGCTGATCGTTACACACACGACCGGATCGAGAGGATTTTTCTCGATCACGGCAGTGGGCTCTATCCTCGCAATGATTTTGCTAACCTCATTGCAGAATGCCTCGCCTGTCTCAGCAAATTCTGGAAAGAAATAGAGCTGCGCACGGTGAAAAGGCAGCCAGTTTTTTCCCTTGATGAGCGCGGTCTTGGGAGCCCCCTTTGTCATGGCAGCCGCCTGATCTTAGCGGTGGCCGTGTCGACCTGTCCGATCGCGGCGGCGATCTCGCCGCCGATCCGCTCAGATGCGCGGCGCAGTGGATCGTCGGCGAAGTGTGCGTAGCGAGCGGTCGTCTCGGCCTGCTTGTGTCCTAAAATTTTACCGAGCACCGGCAGTCCGATGCCGGCCGCCGCGCCGATACTGGCGTGAGTGTGCCGAAGATCGTGGATTCGAAGCCCCGTCAGCCCTGCATGCTTGGTGATCGCGGTCCATGGTCGATGCAGATCGGCCCGCGGTGTTTCGTTTTCTGTCCCCGAGGATCGGCTGGCAATCACCAGCTTTCCGAACCGGGGCAGGTTGCTCAGGATGAGGAGGGCGGGGGCGTTCAGGACGACCGTCTTTTGGCCGGTCTTGGAATCGCCGAGGTTGAGAAAGCCGCGCTCAAGATCGACCTCCGACCATCGGAGGTGCAGGATCTCGCGCAGGCGGGCACCGGTGAGCAACAGAAGCCGGATCGCAGCAACCGCGTGGGCATCGACGATGCGCTTTCGGTTCTCGGGTTTCGGTGCGTGTTTTGCCGTCGGCTTCGTGTCATCGATGTCGTAGAATAGCCCTTCGGTCTCAGCTTCGCGCAATGCATCGCCGAGGCGAGCAAGCTCCTCCGTCGAGAGAAAGCGCTCCCGGGACTTCTCGATAAAACGATCGATGTTCTTCGCTGGATTATCCGCCCGTCTGATCTTCTGCTTCGCTATCGCCCAGCTGAATAGCCCGCTGAGTGCCATCACGATCCGATTGGCGGTTGCCGGATGCGTTGCACCAAGCTTCCGGTGTAGGCGTACAACATCGTCGTGGGTTACGTCCTGCGCACGCTTCGACCCGATTGCCGGGTTGATGTGTTTCCTGAAATAGATTTCCAGGAGGTCCAGGGTGCTCTGCTTGCGCGTGACCTTCGCAGTCGGCTTGATGAACTCTGCCGCGAGCTCGGCGATCGTCGCAGCTTCGCGGTTCAGCTTCCGTTCTTCTGCGGGATCCGCGCCGAGGCGAACGCTCGCCAGGATGTCCTTTGCCGCTGATCTGGCATGCTCCGCATTGAAGAGCGCTATCGAGCCGATTGTGATCCGCCGCGTCGGCGCGCGGCGGCCACCGCCCTTGGCGCGATATTCCGCGACCCATGATTTCGCGCCTGCCGGTGTTACCCGCAGACCAAAGCCGGGAAGGTCGCTATCGAAGAGGATATAGGTCGAGGCGCGGGGCTCCGCGGCGGCGGCAGTGGATTTGGTCAGCTTGATTTTCGCCATCCCAGACTACCTTTTGTCGCGTGGCGTAACCGTGTAGGCACGGCGTACGGAAACGACAGGAAATCGCTGGAATTAGGGTATTCCCATAAGCCATTGATAACAAGCAAAAAAGGAATAATATGGAAACGTCCGGAAATACACGGAAAATGGCCGGAACGGCCTGGGGGACTAGGGGTCGTGGGTTCGAATCCCGCCGCTCCGACCAAAAGTTTCAAAATATTTCAATGGTTTATGCAAGCTCGCAAGGTTGTCGAATTTGGCGACGATACGAAAGCCCCGCCTCGAGCGGGGCTTTTTATTTCCGATGGATCCGACTCGCTGGCCACTGCTCCACCCCGATCCATCTCGGGAACGCGGACGTGGGTGATGGTCTTGCGCTGACGCGGCTTCGCGCGGAGCGCTTCGATTTCTCGTGGCCGATCATGTTCGTCTTCGAGGTGGAGCGGCCTCGGGACACCTAACCCCGCGTGGTCGCTCTGACGGTGCGCGAGAGCGGCCGGTAAGGCGGTTCCAGATCGACACACGCCTTGTCGCATTTCGACGGGTGGCCGATCGCATCACCGTTCCAGCGACGGCTTCCGCCGGTGACTGAGAACTTCATGCTCGCGCCGTCTGTGAGGTGAGCATCGTGCCGACGATACGTGATGATCGACATCCCATGACAGAGCGAACCGCGCAACAGGAGTTGCGCGGTTCTGAGAGAGTTGTTGCCGTTCCAAAACCGCGAACGTAGCGACTAGGCAACAAAATTGGATGAAAAGGCCGCATGCGCAACGCCGTCGAGTTCGATGGTGCCGCCGCCCGACAGAACAAGAAGCGCATCTCCATCGCTCGACGCCATCAGGTTGAACGTCTGCCCTTGCAGGAACAGGCGATCACCCTCGGCAAAGTTGAAGCCGATAACATGATCGTTTCCGCTTGCTTGTCCGAAGATATATTTGTCGGCGCCAGAGCCGCCTTCGAGCGTGTCATTGCCCTCATCGCCGCTCAACTGATCGTTGCCGGCTCCTGTGCTGATACTGTCGTTGCCAGCGTTGCCGTAGACAATGTCGTCACCGGAACCCGTGACAATGATGTCGTTGCCGTCCTCGGAGGACGGGCCGCCACCGAAGACGGTATTGTTGCCGTCGCCCGCATAAATGACATCATTTCCCTTGTTTCCGAAGATCAGGTCTGAGCCCGATCCGGTTGTGACGTCATCATCGCCTTGGCCGGCATGCACGATGTTGTTGCCACCACCAGCGTTGATGGTGTCATTGTCCATGTTGCCATACAGAATGTCTGCGCCATCGCCGGTTAAGATCGAATCTGTGCCGCACCCGCCCGCGATGGAATTGTTACCTTCGCCAGCGTTGATCGTGTCTGCTCCGCCGTTGCCATAGATCAGGTCGTGTCCGCTTCCCGTCACGATCAAGTCGGCGCCGTCGGAGCAGTCTATACCGCCGACGATGGTGTTGTTGCCGTCGCCGCCAAGCAGCGTATCGTTTCCGTTTCCACCATAGATTTGGTCATCACCTGAGCCCGTCTGGATATGGTCGTTTCCATCTCCGCCGGAGATCGTGTCGTTGCCTCCGCCACCGCTGATGGTATCGTTGCCGTCCCCGCCGTCGAGAACATCATTCCCTGTGCCGCCCGTGACGGTGTCGTTGCCGCCAGCGCCGACAACAAGATTCGCGCCGATTGTCGTTCCCAGAACATCGCCTGAATTGGTGCCGATCTGGATGTTCACATCACTCGTGAGGGGGATGGCAACGAGCGCACCGTCTGGTCGCCTGAGAAATACCTCGCCATCGACGTTGACGAGAGACGATCCACCCAGGCTGAGGTCAAGGCCTCCATTCAGGAGAGCATGCAGATCCAGCAGGTCCAGATCAAGCGTGGCATTTGCGCCGCCATCGAGAAGATCGGTGAGCACGTCATTTACAGAGCCGAGAAGAGACATGACAACCTCCGTGTGTTTCCCTGCGGAAGCAACGAGAGGTTACGCAATGCGTTTCATGTTCTTAGGAAGCTTGCGCGTGTAGGCTTAGTGGACAATCAGTTCGTGCTGGGCAATTCAATTAAAGGTTTCGCTAATGCGGCTGACGAAAGAGATCGCGATAGCAAGCTCATTTTGACCGCTAGAAGACGGAATACAGGGCGCCAGTCCAAACCAGTTTCATCGCCACCTCCGCCAGCTTGCTATGTTGGACGATGGTAGTGTCGCGCGCACTCAAGCGCGGTGACAAAGGTCCCACATACTTGCTGCAACGTGCCGCCCGATGGCGCGGCGCAATCCACTGGACTTCATGCTCATGCTCGCTGAGCATTGGGGCAGGATCGACTTCCCGGCAGTCGTCAAGGCTTGTGTTCGCCCGCCGGGCCGCCGCGATTTTCTAATATGGCCTGCGGAACCGGTGTAATCGGCTTTAGCCATTCCTTCATCGCAGCATACGTCTGAAGCTCGGCAAGCTCTTTCATGATGGTCTGGTGAGCTTCCGTCGTCGGCGGCAGGTTCATCGCCCGCCGTTCGAGCGCCTCGATACGCTCCGCAATTTCAGCCTGAGACGGATAGGTGCGTGTTGGGATGCGCATCATGGCGTGTTCCATACCTTGCGAATGCAGGCGGGAGCACGATTGGTCTCTCAGTCACCGACGCCCACGGGATCGAGCCGTTGCCGATGATATGAGAAACATGTGCCGGCTGACGTGGATTTCGATGACAAATGTGACCGGCATCCTAACTTGGATTAATCAGAACGCCGTTTAATGTGGAACCGGATGTTGGTTAGCACTTTGGCTCGAAATGCAGAATTTCTTTTTGATATTAGTTCTGGCAGGCGTGTGCGTCACCGTCATCGCACTCTGCTGTATCGCGCTCATATAAGCACCGCCTCAACTCTGCCGGTCGGCACCCGAAGAGAGCATATTACCTCAGGAGTTGCGTAAAGGGCTGAGGAGGCGATAGCTGATTGAGATTGGCAGCATGGTTCGCTATCGTCCGGCACCACCCATCCAGAAGCACAGAAAATGCAAGACTTAGAAGCGCGCGTTCAAAAACTCATCATGGAAGCCGCCGAGTGCGATCTGATCGCGAACTTGGCGGCCGACCCGGAAAAAAGGAGCGCCTTCGAAGATCTGGCGCGGGCTTTGCGTCGAGAAGCAGAAGCCATGAAAGACGTTGTAGCGTCCATGCGCAGTCGCCCTCGTGGTCAATGACGAAGCGATCAAAGCTCGCCCCTCATCAATAGCGCGTCGGTTGCTATCTGTGCGCCGATTGTTGTCGGCTCAATTCACTCGTTGTCTTCCGGGAGTTCGGGATCGAAATCTGCGGGCACTTCGAGAGTAACATCCTGAATGAAGCGATCCATCAAGACCGGCTTTTTCTGGCCCCACGGACGTGGAACCGGCTTCGTACCGCGCTCCTCGAGCGTCACCATCTCTTGATTGATCGAAATGATGTGGCGAACGAAGTTCATATTCGACAGGTAGCATTTACCAACGGCGATGCTCTCAGGCGCAATAGGCATACGGAACCTCACTTTTTCGGCTGATATTGCAAACTTCATGGCGACAACCTTGTTCCGGCCGGCGAGTACGCGCAACTGCGAGTGCGCCGGTGCGAGCAGCCTGGCGACAAAGTCGTCTTGATGGTTCGTCAGCCCGCAGATCGGCTATCGGTCCCGTCGATGTCCGTTCGCGCTCCCCAGCCGAACATGGCCGGTCTCAAAATGTCTGGCGATAGGCACATGTCGTCGCGGCGTCATTCGGCGTTGCTATCTGCTCGCGGACACATTGATTCCGTGGAGCCACCGAATGAGCCGCGATCTCGAACGGCATGTCGTTGAAACCGCCTATGCCCGCTGGGCGCCGATCTACGACGCCGTCTGCGGGCCGGTGATGGTGAAGGGCCGCCGCGCGGCGGCACAGGCCGCCCGCGAGGTCGGCGGACGCATTCTCGAAGTCGGCGTGGGAACGGGACTGTCGTTCGACGACTACGACGCGAGCACTGAAGTGACCGGCATCGATCTGTCAGAGCCGATGCTGGCGCGCGCGAAAGAGAAAGCGCGACGCTATCCTTTCGTCAAGCAGCTCGCGGTCATGGATGCCCATGACATGGCGTTTGCGGATGCGACATTCGATTGCGTGGTCGCGCAGTTCGTCATCACGCTCGTCGCCAATCCGGAACAAGTGCTGTCCGAATGTCATCGCGTGGTGAAGCCGGGCGGGCGGATCATCCTTGTCAATCATCTGTATTCCGAATGCGGCGTTGCCGCGGCGGTCGAGCGCTGGGCGGCGAAGCGGACCCGCAAGCTCGGGCTGCGGCCGGAATTCCCGTTCGCGCGATTGCAGGCATGGGCATCGTCCAACAGCGACGCGGCGCTGGTCGAGCGGCGCAGACTCAAGCCATTAGGCATCTATACGCTCGTTGCCTTCCAGAGATCGCCCGCGATCCAGGTGCCGTAATCGTCATCAAGGTGTCATGCGATCATGCTAGCCGCCTCTCATGAAGCTCCTGCGGAGAATAGCGGAATGATCGAAAGCGGGCCCGAACGGCGCTTTCGCACTCTCTTCATCTCGGACGTCCATCTCGGGACGCGCGGTTGTCAGGCGGGCCGGCTGCTCGATTTTCTCAAAGACAATGACGCGGACACGATCTATCTGGTCGGCGATATCGTCGACGGATGGGCGCTGAAGGCGAACTGGTACTGGCCGCAGGCGCATAACGACGTGGTGCAGAAGCTGCTGCGCAAGGGCCGCAAGGGCGCGCGCATCATCTATGTCCCCGGCAATCACGACGAATTCCTGCGCTCCTATTTCGGAACGCATTTCGGCGGCATCGAGGTCGTTGAGCAGGCGATCCATCAGGGCGCCGATGGCCGGCGCTATCTCGTGATCCATGGCGATCTGTTCGATCTGGTCGTGCAGAATGCGCGCTGGCTCGCGCATCTGGGCGATCGCGCCTACGATTTCGCCATCCAGATGAACCGTTTCGTCAACATGTTCCGGCGGATGTTCGGGCGGCCCTACTGGTCGCTGTCGCAATGGGCGAAATTGCGGGTGAAGAATGCGGTGAACTACATCGGCGCGTTCGAGCGCACGCTCGCCGCCGAGGCCCGGCGCTGCGACGCGGACGGCGTGATCTGCGGCCACATCCATTTCGCCGCGATGCGCGACGAGCACGGCATTCGCTATCTCAATTGCGGCGACTGGGTGGAAAGCTGCACGGCGATTGCCGAGCATGAGGACGGGTGTTTCGAGATCATCAACTGGACAGACAGATCCCCGCAGGCGGTGACGCCACCATCGCTTGCGGCGCACGCCGCCTGATGAAGCTTTTGATCGCGACCGATGCCTGGCATCCGCAGGTCAACGGCGTCGTCCAGACCCTGACGATGACGGCGGCGGCGCTGCGGGACATGAACGTCGACGTCCGTTTCATCACGCCGCAATCGTTCCGGACGGTCGGCATGCCCGGCTATCCCGGAATTCGTCTGGCGTTGCCGCGTCCTTCGCAGATCGCCCGGCTGATCGAGGCGGATCGGCCCGACTCGATCCACATCGCGACGGAAGGTCCGATCGGGCTGATCGTCCGCCGCTATTGCAAAAAACATCATCTTCCCGTCACCACGAGTTTTCACACGCGCTTTCCGGAATACGTTTCGGCGCGGCTGCCGATTCCCGAACGGGCTGTTTGGGCCGTGCTGCGATGGTTTCACCGGCCGAGCCGCGCTGTGATGGCGGCGACACCGGCGCTCGCACTGGAATTGCGCGCCCGCGGTTTTGGCGATGTCGTGCTCTGGCCGCGCGGCGTGAATGCGGCGCTGTTCCGGCCGCGATCGATGGCGCAAAAAACCTATCCCGGTCCCGTTTTCCTTTCGGTCGGGCGTCTGGCGGTCGAGAAGAATCTGCGCGCCTTTCTCTCGCTCGATCTTCCCGGCACGAAAGTTGTCGTTGGCGATGGACCGGAGCGTTCGTCGCTGGAACGGGACTATCCGCACGCTGTTTTTCTCGGCGAATTGTTCGGCGAAGCGTTGGCCGAAATCTACGCGATAGCCGACGTCTTCGTCTTCCCGAGCAGAACGGACACGTTCGGCCTGGTGCTGCTGGAAGCGCTTGCCAGCGGCGTGCCGGTTGCGGCGTTTCCGGTGACCGGGCCGCGCGACGTGATCGGCGAAGCGCCCGTTGGGGCGCTCGATCCGGATTTGCGGTCGGCCTGCCTCGAAGCCCTGACACTGTCGCGTCAGGCATGCCGCTCGTTCGCGCTGGAGCGAAGCTGGGAAGTATCGGCCCGCACGTTCCTCAATAATATCGGTGACGCCAATCGAGAGACGTCGAACCAACTGGCATCTGACGAAGGGCGCGACGCCGAGCCGCACCTGCAATGATCCCCCCTTAGGGGGCGCGCAACATTGCCGGAGCCGCGTGGCGTGGTCGGATAGGCACGGCGAGGGCAAATGACCGGGATCGCTGGAGCGAAGTGCCTCGGTAAGCAATTGATAGAATACCGAAATATCATTCGGAACGGTTTTGAAGCTGACGACAGCCGGCCGGAGCGGCCTTTGGGGACACTCCGACCAAAATTCCCCTAAAACCTATGATTGATCTTTGGCGCGGCATCGCCTTCAGCGCGGTGAGTAGCAGCGTCCGCAATCGTTCTTTTGATGATGTGCCGGGAAAAGTTCGCTGATGGACCATCCTGCATATTGATCCTCGGCCGGCGATGCTCATGATACGCGGGTTGATCGCGTGGTCTGACAATCATCAATAAGCGACAGCAGGGTGGGGAACGAAGTGATGCGGAAGACAATTCTGACAATGGCGATGCTGCTTGTATCGTCCGCGATTGCGATCGCAGAATCCTACCCGTCCAGACCGCTGACATTGATCGTCGGCTTTGCGACCGGCGGACCGGCGGATGCGAACGGACGCGCGGTGGCGGAGGCGCTGGGCAAGGAACTCGGTCAGTCGGTGGTGGTCGAGAACCGGGCCGGAGCGACCGGCGTGATTGGTCTTGAGCAACTGCAACGCAGTGCGCCGGACGGATACACGATGGCGCTCTTCATCAGTTCGACGGCGATCGCCCACATCGCGCAAAACCGAAAGTTCGATCTCGCAAAGCAGATGCTTCCTCTCGGAAGCCTGGTCACATCACCGGTCATCCTTTGCGTCAATCCGGCCATGGTGGATGTCAAAAATCTGGATGAGTTGATCGCCTGGCTCCGCAAGCATCCCGATACGCCGTATGTGACGTCCGGAAGCGGAAGCCCGGCGCATCTCAACACGGAGGCGCTGGCGCGAAAACTTGATCTCAAGCTCAATCACATTGCCTATCGAGGAATGGGACCGGCCCAGTGGATATTCTCGGCGGCCGTGTCGGCATCGTGTTTTCCACGCCGGCTCCGATCAAGCCGCACATTGAAGCCGGAAAATTGCGCCCGATCGCGGTGCTCGCCCGAAATCGGGTGTCGTTCATTCCGAACATACCGACGGCGAAGGAGCAAGGCTATCGCGACATGGATGTCGAGGCGTATTCGGGACTAATTGTTCCGGTTGGAACGCCGCCGGATATTGTGGAGAGATTGCGCACCGCCCAGCGCGCCATTCTGAAAGACCCCTCATTAGGTCGAAGTTTGAGTACTCGGGAGATCTTCCCGGAATTCATCAACAGCCCTGAATGGGGAAGATTGTGCAGTCGATGTACGACGATACGTCAAAGATCGTATCGGATCTTGGCCTCAAGGTCGAATAGCGGAGAGATCGACGTTTCGTATCGGCTGCTGTCCTGCGCTTCCGGTCGGAGGTCGGTCTCACCCGATGCCAACGTGCATCGACGCGGCGAATTGGACTGAAATGCTATCCGCAAAGGCGCGGACGATCTTTTTGGTTCTGGGATGAGTCTCGATCGTGATCCGCTCTCGCCGGTAGTCCATTGTCACGCCTTGGCCTGGCCGGATCTGGCGAACGATGGTCGCGCCGGTCAGCCGCTTCGCCCGGCGATCTGAAATCCTGTTTTTGCCGCCGAGAGAGGCTGCGGCGGCCTGGTTGCAGATGCCGGGTCGATGAGGTGCGGCTTGGGATATGGCGGAGCCACTCCCGAGGATGAAAACGACGGCCGTCAGGCCGATGAGACGTGCGCGGGACATTGGTCGGCTCCTATCCCGGCGAACATTAACGGAGCTTTTCGATACGCGGAAGCGGTGCGGATGGCGATTGCTATCGTTTGATGCCGAGCGACGAGAAGATGGCGATCGCATCCGGCTCATCGGCCGATCAGGGCGAGCGTTACAGGTCGCGTCGGAGTCGTGCAGCGGCCGGTGCGCTTATCCCTGATCGGAGTCGCGCTTCCGCAGCGGATCGGCGGCTTCGTCATGACCGCTGTGGCTGCTGTAGAACACCAGCGCCATCAACGCGCCTCCGACGGCGAACGAGAAGAACGTGCCGAGGCCGAGCGCGATCCAGCCGTGCTTGTTCATGACCGCCGTGCTGTTGGTCCAAACCATCGTCGCCATGATGACGGCTGCGATCAGGATCGCAACCAGGATACCCATCAGAAAAAGGGTTCCCAGACTTATTTTCTTGTCCATGGCGTAGCCTCACTTTTGGTGTGTCGCGCAGGTGCTGAAACAACCCCTTGCTGCAAATAGACGAACTGCCACGATACCGGATGACCTAACCGGCGACGTTGCTCGACCGCAAACACAAAGCATTGTTCATCATCATCATGCTTGGCGTCCTCAGGAATGGCATGAGCCGATCCGTGATGCTGGTCACGCAAGTCTTTCGCCGGCGGCGCTATTCAGGGTCATGACTGATACGCAAATACCTCTCGGCGCGCGCGTGCGCCTCAATGATCTCGGCAAGACCAAGACCCGCATGAAGTCGGATTGCGGAACGGTCGTCTCCCGGACCAAAGGCAACGGCTTCTACGTGCTGATGGACGGCAACAAGACGCCCACCATCCTGCACCGGACTTACATCGATGTCGAAGACAACGCCTGAAAGTGGATGATGTTCTGAGCACTCTTGAAAAATCTCATTGCGCATGTGCCGTGTCGGTCAAAAGTCCGACGCCGACGCAGGCTGCGACGAGGGCGAGCCCCGGAAACAGCCATAGCCACCAGGCCACATGCATGAAGCCGCCGGCATGCGCGATCGTCTGCCCCCAGGTGGTGACGGCGGGATCGCCCAGTCCGACGAAGGCCAGCGTCGCTTCCGCCAGCACCGCGCCGCCGAAAATGATGCCGCTCATCGACAGCGCGATCGGCAGCACGCCGGGCAGAATATGGTGGAAGGCGATCGAAGTGTAGCTGCGGCCGAGGGCGATCGCCGACAGCACGAACGCCTCACCGCGCAGGGCGAAAGCGGCGGCGCGCACCACGCGCGCGACCATCGGCCAAAACGACACGCCGAGAATAATGGCGGTGAGCACCGCGCCGTTGCCGAACAGCGCGCCGAGCACGATCGCCAGCAGCAGCGGCGGGATCGTCGCGGTCAACTCCGCTGCGCGCATCACCAGATCGTCGACCAGCATCGAGCCGTTCGCGGCGATCAGCCCCGCGATCGCGCCGATCGCGAGCGCTGTGAGGGTGGCGATGCCGCCGACCAGCATCGAGGGGCCGACGCCTCGCGCGATCTCGATCAGCATGTCGCGGCCGAGATCGTCGGTGCCGAACGGATGCCGCAGGCTTGGGGCCCGCAACGCCGGATTGCCGAGATGCAGTTCCGGAAACGCCGTTGCATAGAGGGCGATGGCGGCCAGACATAGAAGCATTGCCAGGCCGACGCGCCCCGACCGCCGCCGCCAGGGCGCGAGGGCGGCGAGGGGGCCGGGCCGATTAGCGGTGATAAGCATGACCGCCCTCGATCTGGAGTCTCGGATCGAGCCGGTTCATGGCGATGTCGGCGATCAGATTGCCGATCATCGCGCCGAGACAGATCAGCAGCATCGCGCCGAGCACCAAAGGATGATCGCGATTGGTGGCGGCCGAGACGATCAGCCGTCCCAGTCCGGGCAGGGCGAAGACCGTTTCGACCGCGATCGCGCCCGCGAACGCCGAACCGAGCCGCCCGCCGAACAGCGCGATCAGCGGCAGCAGCGCGTTGACCAGCGCGTGACGATATTTCGCCTGGGCGAAGGTGAGCCCTTTCGCCAGCGCTGTCGTCATATAGGGCCGATGCACTTCGGCATGCAGCGCCGCGCGCAGCGTCATCGCCGACATCGCGATCTGATGCAGCGCCAGCGTCATGATCGGCAGCACCAGATGCCGGAGACGGTCGATCAGATCGGGTGCCGCGCGCCGCGCGTCATCGAGGCCCTGCACCGGCAGCCAGTGCAGCGAGAACGCGAACAGCAGCACGAGCCCCTGCGCGACCCAGAAGGACGGCAGCGAATGCGCGACCAGCGACAACATCGGCAGGCCGTGCCGATGCCGCGCGCCGGCCTGCGGCGTTGACCAGAGGCCGATCAGCGTGGCGACGAACGAGGACAGGATCGCGGCGGGAACGAGGATCGCCAGCGTCACCGGCAGACGTTCGAGCACCAGATCGAGCACCGAGGCCTTGTGCAGATACGAGGTACCGAGATGTCCGCTCGCGAGCGAGGCCAGATAGGTGACGTATTGTTCGAGCAACGGCCGGTCGAGACCGTAGAGGCGCTCGATCTCATGGCGGATATCGTCGGTGGCGTATTCGCCCGACAATGCGACCACCGGCCCGCCGGGAGCCAGATGAATCAGCACGAACACGATCGTGCCGATGACCCACAATCCGATCGGGATTTGCAGCAGGCGGCGAAGCAGATAGCGGGTCATGCGGCCGGCGCGATGTCGTTACTTGTTGCGGGCGCGTTCGGCGAACTGGCCGCTCCACGGTGCGAAGCCGGTCAGGTCCTTGCGCCAGGCGGCGGTGAAATCGGTCTCGACCAGCCAGACATAGGGCAGGTCGCGTGCGACGATCTGCTGGATCTTGCGATAGGCGTCGGCGCGCTTGCCGCGATCGACCGACCCGCCGGCTTCGGCGAACAGCGCATCGACCTCCGCGTTGCGATAGGCCGCCGCGTTCGAGAACGGAATGTTGCCGATATTGCTCGACACATACATGCGGCGGACGCCGATCTCCGGATCATTGCCGTTGCAATACGACACCAGCGTCAGGTCGAAATCGCGCCGGGTGAACACGGCGGCCGCCATCGCGGCGGGGTCAAGCAGGCGCGGCCGCAAGGTGATGCCGACAGCGGCGAATTGCTGGCGCAGCAGGTCGGCATAGCGGCCAAAACTCGCGAACTGCACAATGTCCAGAGCCAGCCGCTCGCCGCCCCCGCTTGCACGCAGGCCGGCAGTGTCGAGTAGCGAAGCGGCGCGCGCCGGATCGTAGAGCGAAGCCGGGAAGGTTCCGGCGGCGTGCGCCCAAGAAATGCCGCTTGCAATCGGAGCGTCCGCGGCGCGGCCACGGCCGAACAGGATTTGCGTGGCGAAGGCTTTGCGGTCGATCGCCGCCGCGATCGCCTGGCGCACTTCGGGCTTTGCAAGCTGCGGCCGTTCGAGATTGAAGCCGAGCGTCATGATGCAATTGCTGCCGCCAGGGCCGCTCTTGACGTCGACCACGCTCGCCGTGCCGCTGTCCTCGATGCGCTTGATCTCGGACGGCGGCACGCGGCCGATGTAATCGACCTCGCCGCGCAGGAACGCCTGGACCTGCGTGGTCGCGTCCGGAATGACGCGGAATACCATCCGGGCGAATTGCGGCCTGGCGGTTTTGAAATAGGTGTCGTTGCGCACCAGGACGACGCTGCTGTCCTTGCTGTAGCTTTCGAACTTGTAGGCGCCTGAGCCGACCGGCTTCAGATTGGCGGCGTTCCGCTCGATCTCGCCGTCGCCGTAAACATGTCTCGGCAGGATCGGCGCCTCGGTGGCGTCGAGCTGTTCGAGCAGCGCGGGATAAGCCCGCTTCAGCTTGAAGACCGCCGTGCGGTCGTCGACGATGTCGATGCGATCGAGAACGGAGGCGAGGCTCGCGCGGGTGCGCGCATGCTTTTTCAGAAGCACGTCCTCGAAGCTGAATTTGACGTCAGCCGCCGTCACCGGCTTGCCGTCATGCCATGTCGCGCCCGCCGTCAGCGTGAAGCGATATTGCAGCCCGTCGGCGCTGACCTGCCAGCTTTCGGCGAGATCGGGAACCGGACTGACTTCCGCATCCAGCGCAACAAGACCGTTGAAGATCGAATCGGCGACGGCGTGGACGGGGGAGGCGGTGCTGATGGCGGGGTTGAGATGTCCCGGATCGGCCTGGACCGCAACCACGAGCGTATTCGTGTCCTGCGCCCAGAGGCTTGTGATCCACAAAACGGCGAAACTGCCGCCAATCAGCCATTTTCTCACGGGATATCCTTCGGCTCCGTCGCGCTTTGCGATTGCGGGCGGACACTATGCGGTCGACAGATCGTTGAAAAGTGTTCATAGCCATGGATCGGCTGCCCGGGTAGATTGCGAAGGTCAAAGGGATTCGAGCGTTGCATTCTGCGGCACCTAGGCGAGCGAAAGACAGGGGGCTCCTCCTTAAGGGGTGGGCCGCCGCTTTGCTGCTGTTTGCCGCGCTGATGCTGGCATCCACGCCGGGACTGGCCGGGCATGGGCATCATATGCATGCTCAGCATGCGTACGATACGGACACCTCCGGCGCGCAAATGGACGCCGGGATCGCCGGTCTCGCGCCGGCAGCGGCGATCTGCATGCGGGTCGCCGCCGGCTCGACCGTGGCGGTCGCTTCCGCTTCCGACGAACATCGCCATCATCCGTGCGGCAGTCATGATGCGGGCTGCAAGCGGATTTCGTCCTGCGTCTCCTGCGTGTCGGCCATCGTCTCGACTTCCGCGGCGATCCCGCTTCCCTATGCTGTCCGCGCCGTGCGCAAGGCATCGAACGCGGCGATCCCGTCAGGGATTCCGCCGGCAAAATTGCAGCGGCCGCCAAGACTGGTTTCCTGAAGGCTTTTGACCTCTTGCAAAACGCGCGCGGTTATCCGTCGCGCGGTTGTTGTCGGCCCAGGAACGGAATCTCACGATGAACGCCATCTTGACGCGTGCCTTGTGCGTGCTGGCGATGCTGTCTGCTCTCTTTACTTCGTTTACCTATGCCCATGAAGGGCACGATCACGGGCCGGCGCCGTCTTCGCCAAGCGCGGCGACGCTCGAACGGGGCGAGGCTCACTCCGAGAAAATCGAAGTCGTCGCCACGCTCGACGGCGATACGCTGCGGATTTTTATCGATCGCTATGCGACCAATGCGCCGGTGGATGGCGCGACGGTCGATGTCGAGACGTCGGCGGGGCCTGCAAAGGCCGAGGCGCTGGGCGGTGGCATGTATCGGCTGACCGGCGTTCCGCTGCCCGAGGAGGGGCCGGTCAATCTCATCGTCAGCGTGGCGCTCGATGGTGAGGTCGATCTGTTTCCGATCGAGATCGTGCGAACGCCGCCGTCCGAACCGTCGGCGTCGAAGGCCGCTTCGCTGTCGTTCTGGCGCGAACTGACGCCGCCGATGTTCGGTGCATTGCTGCTCGTCGTGTTCGGAAGCGGCGTTGTGTTCGGCGCGGCCGCCACGTCCATGCGACGGCGGCGCAAGCAGGCCGCCATCGCGGCGGCGCTTTTGCTGATGCTGTCGGTCTCTCCGTTGCTAGCGCATGAAGGCCACGATCACGGTGAGGCGCCGCCGGTCTCCGCCGCGCCGCAGGGCGACCGCGCTTCCCGCACGGCGGACGGGATGATTTTCGTGCCGAAACCAGTGCAGCGGATTTTCGAGGTGCGGACGATCCTGACCGAGACGGCGCGGATCGCGCGCGCATCCGAACTGCCGGGACGTGTCATCCCCGATCCCGATGCGTCGGGCTATGTCCAGACCTCGGTCGGCGGCCGGCTGTCGCAGCCGCCACGCGGCTTTCCGCAGCTTGGCAGCCGGGTCGAGAAAGGACAGGTGCTGGGCCTCGTGCTGCCGCCGATCCAGGCGATCGACGCTTCCGACATGCGCCAGCGCCAGGGCGAACTCGATCAGCAGATCGCCATCGTCGAGCGCAGGGTGAAGCGTTTCGAGCAGCTCGCGCCGAGCGGCGCGGTCGCGCAGGCGACGCTTGAGGAGGCGCGGCTGGAGTTGCAGGGCCTGCGGGAGCGGCGCGCCTCCATCGATCTGGCGAAACGGCAGCCGGAAGAACTGATCGCGCCGGTGGCGGGCGTCATCGCGGACGGCACGCCGATCGTCGGCCAGATCGTTCAGAGCAATGCGGTGGTGTTTCAGATCGTCGATCCATCGCGGCTGTGGGTGGAGGCACTGAGCTTCCAGCCGCTCGCAGCAAAGGCCAGCGCGAGCGCGCGCAGCGCGAGCGGGCAGACGGTGTCGCTCGCTTTCAAAGGCGCGGGCCTCGTCACGCGCAACCAGTCGATCCCGGTGCGCTTCGCTGTCGAAGATAATAGCGGCAAGCTGCAATCCGGCGAGTTCGTCACCGTGTTCGCGCAAGCCGGGCAGGCGATCGACGGCATCGCCGTGCCGCGCAGCGCGGTGGTGCGCGCGGCGAACGGACAGGACTTCGTCTACGAGCATGTGAGCGCCGAACGCTTCGCGCCGCGCGCGGTGCGGATCGAGCCGATCGACGGCGAAAATGTCCTCGTCGCGTCGGGGCTGGAGGCGGGACGGCGCGTCGTCGTCACCGGCGCCGAACTTATCGACCACGTTCGCTAGGAGAATTCGGATGTTTAGAATTCTCGTCACGCAGTCCTTGCGAAATCGCGGCCTCGTTCTTGGCATCAGCGCGGTTCTGATCGTGTTTGGTATATTCAGCGCCATGCGTCTGCCGATCGATGTGTTTCCCGACCTCAACCGGCAGGTCGTCACGATCATGACGGAGGCCGAGGGGCTCGCGCCGCCGGAGGTCGAACTGCTCGTGAGCTTTCCGATCGAGACGCAGATGAACGGCGTTCCCGGCGTCAGCCGCGTCCGCTCGGTGTCCGGCGTCGGGCTGTCATTCGTCTATGTCGAGTTCGACTGGGGCGGCGATATCTACCGCAACCGGCAACTCGTGGCCGAACGGCTGAATCTCGCGCGCGACCAGTTGCCGGTGAATGTGACGCCGGTGCTCGGGCCAATCTCGTCGCTGATGGGGCAGATCCTTCTGATCGCCGTCACCAGCGAACAGGCGACGCCGATGGAATTGCGTGACGTCGCCGACTTCACCATCCGCCCGCGGCTGATGAGCATTCCCGGCGTCGCGCAGGTGATCCCGATGGGCGGCGAGGTGCGGCAGTATCGTGTCGCGCCGCAGCCGGCGGCGTTGCGCGCGCTCGGCGTCACCTATGCGCAGATCGAGCAGTCGTTGCAGCAGTTCGGCGGAAATGCCGGCGGCGGCTTCGCCGACGTCCATGCGCGCGAATATCTGATCCGCAATATCGGCCGCACCACCAGTCTCGACGATCTTCGCAGCATCGTCGTGGCGACGGTGGACGGCCAGTCGGTTCGGCTGAAGCAGGTGGCCGATGTGGATTTTGCGCCGAGGGTCAAGCGCGGCGACAGCGGTTTCATGGGCAAGCCCGCGGTCGTGATCGCCGTCGAGAAGCAGCCGAATGTCGATACGGTGACGCTGACGCGCACCATCGAGGAGTCGCTCAAGGAGTTGAGCCGCAGCCTGCCGCTGGGGATCAACACCGAGAATATCATCTTCAGGCAGGCGAACTTCATCGAGACGTCGATCCGCAACGTGGAGGTGGTGCTGCTGGAGGCGGCCGTCGTCGTCGCGGTGGTTCTGTTCGCGTTTCTCCTGAGCTGGCGGACCACGCTGATCTCGCTCACCGCGATCCCGATCTCGGTGCTCGCGACGGCGGTCGTATTCTACTTCGCCGGATTGTCGATCAACACCATGACGCTCGGCGGCATCGCCATCGCCATCGGTGAACTGGTGGACGACGCCGTCGTCGATGTCGAGAACATCGCCCGCCGGTTGCGGGAAAACATCGCGCTCGGCAATCCGCGATCCGTCTTCAACGTCGTGGTCGAAGCCTCGCAGGAGGTTCGCTCCGGCATCGTCTATGCGACGATCATCATCATTCTCGTATTCCTGCCGCTGTTCGCGCTCTCAGGCATCGAGGGGCGATTGTTCACGCCGCTGGGGCAGGCCTACATCGTCGCGATCCTTGCGAGCCTGCTGGTTTCGATCACGCTGACGCCGGTGCTGGCCTATTTTCTGCTCGGCAGGCAGAACATCCGTCACGGCGAAAGCGCCATGGCCGTGGGACTGAAGCGCGTCTATCGGCGGGCGCTCGATATCGCGCTCGATCATGGACGAGCGGTGCTCGCCATCACGATGCTGCTGATCGCCGTCGCCGCCTTCGCGGCGGTGCGCCTGCCGCGCTCGTTCCTGCCACCGTTTAACGAGGGGACGTTCACGGTTTTCATCACGCTGAACCCCGGCGTCTCGCTCGCGCAGTCGAGCCGCATCGGCGGGCTGGCTGAGCGCATCGTCCTGGACGTGCCGGAGGTCACGCATGTCGGCCGCCGCACCGGCCGCGCCGAACTCGACGAGCACGCCGAGGGCGTTCATGCCTCGAACTCGAAATCGATCTGAGGCCGGGCGGACGGCCGAAGGCGGACGTTCTGGCGGACATAAGAACGCGCCTTTCAGTGCTGCCGGTCGACATCAACATCGGCCAGCCGATTTCGCATCGGTTGGATCACATGCTGTCCGGCGTGCGCTCGGAACTCGCGCTGAAAATCTTCGGCGACGATCTCGATCTGATGCGCATGAAGGCCGAGGAGTTCCGCACGCGGCTCGCGACCATTCCGGGCCTCGCCGACGTGCAGGTCGAAAAGCAGGTGCGGATTCCGCAGCTTGAAATCCGCATCGATTATAACCGCGCCGCGCTTTACGGCGTCCAGCCCGGCGCGATCGTCGATCAGCTCGGCCGGCTGTCGAGCGGCCGCGTCGTGTCGCGTGTCGTCGACGGGCATCGGCGGCACGATGTGGTGATCCGGCTTCCGGACAGTCATCGCACCGTGCAGGGTCTTTCGGGGCTGTTGATCGAGACGCCATCGGGCTGGATTCCGGCGAACCTGGTCGCCGAGGTCCGCGAGACCGATGGCCCCAACCAGATCCTCCGCGAGAACGGTCGACGCCGCATCATCGTGATGGCCAACAGCGACGGCCGCACCGATATGACGAGGATCGTCGAGACCGCGCGCAAGATGATCGAGGAGACGTCCATGCCGGAAGGCATGTTCACGAGCCTCGAAGGCACGTTCAAGGCGCAGGAGGAGGCGACGCGGACGATCGGCATTCTCTCGGTGATCTCGCTGACGCTGGTGTTCGCCTTGCTCTACAGCCGCTATCGCTCCGCCATGCTGGCGTCGATCATCATCGGCAGCGTTCCGCTGGCGCTGATCGGCTCGGTCGCCGCGCTCTGGATCGCGGGACAGAACCTTTCGGTGGCGAGCATGATCGGCTTCATCACGCTGACCGGCATCGCCGCGCGCAACGGCATTCTGAAGATCAGCCACATCGCCAATCTCGCCGTGCATGAGAACGTGCCATGGGGCCGCGAGCTGATCGTGCGCGGTTGCCTTGAGCGACTGACGCCGGTGCTGATGACGGCGCTGTCGGCGGGCGTGGCTCTGGTTCCGCTGCTGATCGATCCCGCCAATCCGGGCAAGGAAATCCTGCACCCGGTCGCGGTGACGATCTTTGGCGGATTGCTGAGCGCGACCTTGCTGGATGCGTTCGTCACCCCGATCCTGATGAGCTTGTTCGGACGCAATGCGATTTCGCGGCTCCGGCAATCCGCGCAAGCGGAGCGGGCGACGCTGGCCGCAGCCGCCGGTCCGGCAACGACATCCACATTCTGATCCACCCCACACAGAAGGAGACTCTTCCATGACAAGACGAATGCTGTTTGCGAGCCTTGCCGCCTCGCTCATGCTCGCGGCCGCGCCGTTTCAGGTGTCGGCGCATAATCCTCAGCCGCGCGAGGGCGGCCGGATCGCCATGGCCGGCGATTACCATATCGAGCTGGTGACGCGCGGCGCCGTGGTCGATGCGTATCTTCTCGGACATGACGACAAGCCGATCCAGGCAGCGGGCCACAAGGGACTCGCCATCCTCGATGTCGGCGGCAAGACCGAGCGGATCGTGCTCGCGCCCGCTGACGGCAATCGGCTGAGCGGCACGGCCACCGCGCCGGTGCCGGCAAAGGCGAAAGGCGTCGTGCAGATCACGAACCCGAAGGGAAAGGTCACGAGCGCGCGCTTCAACTAGCGTGCGATCCCGGCAAGCGGGAGCAGGATCATATCGGAAGCAGGCCGGGCGACGCCTTGGCTTGATCCGATCTCTGCTTTCGACGATACTGCGGGCAAGGATGCCTCAAGAACGTCTGTCCAGGAGGAGACTATGCTCAGGCTTGCTTTGTGCCTACTCGCTTTATTGTTCGTTAGCGCGCCGACGGAATTGTCGGCACAGACTTATCCCGACAAACCGATTCGCCTGATCGTGCCGTTCACGCCGGGAGGATCGACCGACGCGACCGCGCGGATCGTCGGCGAGGCGATGTCCGACATTCTCGGACAGCCGGTCGTGATCGAGAACCGGCCCGGAGCCGCCGCGACGCTCGGCATCGATATCGTTGCCAAATCGAAGCCGGATGGTTACACGCTCGGCGTCAGCGGCGTCGGCGCCACCGCGATCATTCCGATCATCGATCCGAAATTGCCTTATCACCCGTCCCGCGATCTCGATGTGATCGCCGGCCTGAACAGCGTCTATAGCGTGCTCGTCGCGAAACCCGATTTCAAGGCGAACAACATGCAGGAGCTGATCGCGATCGCGCGCGCGAATCCTGGAAAGGTCACCTATTCGACTGCGGGCGTAGCCGGGCCGTCGCATCTCAACTCCGAGTATTTGCAAAAATTGGCCGGGATCAAATTGCTGCATGTGCCGTTCCCCGGCGATGTGCCTGCGATCACGTCGGTCCTGACCGGCGATGTGGACTTCGCCAGCGTGGCGACCGCATCGGCGACGCCGTTCATCATGGACGGAAAGCTGAAGGTGCTTGCGGCGAACGGACCCGGCACGTCGCGCATGAAGCTGAAGCCCGAAATTCTGTCGGTGACGGAACAGACCGGCTTCAAGGACTACAATCCGCACACCTGGAGCGTGCTGGTCTCCGCGCGCGGCACGCCGCCCGAGGTGATCGCCATTCTCAACAAGGCGGTCAACGAGGCGCTGTCCAAGCCGGCCGTCATCGAGCGGCTGGAAAATCTCGGCCTGAAGCCGCTGCATGGCGACGTGAAATGGGCTCAGGAGTTCGTCAAGGAGCAGATTGCCGAGAAGCAGCGCGTCATCAACCTGACGAACCTCAAGCGGGAGTAGGCGACGGCGTCGCCGATTTCCCGAGCGTGCCGCGGTTGCGCGATGCGACCGCGGCAATGACTCGATCCCGAACTATGTGATCTTAAGAATCTCGATGGTCTGATTGGCCGCGACCACTTCATCGCCGACCGATTTTCCGATCAGCGCGCGGGCGACGGGCGAGACATACGACATCGATCCGGCTTTCGGATCGGCCTCGTCCTCACCGACGATCCGATAGGTCTGCACGCGGCCATCCTCCCTGCGGAAAGTGACGACGTTGCCGAACGCGACAGTATCTGTTGTCGATGATGGCGGCGGCACGAGCTGTGCCGTTCGCACGCGCTCCGCGAAATAGCGCATGTCCCGCAGCGGCGTGGCCGACTGCCGCCGTCTTTCGTTCACGTCCTCGATTTGCTGCGCCACCTCATAGGCCGCGCGCGCCTCTCGCAACTGGGTTTCGAGCGCGGTCAGGCCCGCCTGCGTCACAAGATTGGGATGCGGCGAAACGGCGCGATCCGGAAGCAGCGTTTCCGACGCGGTTTCCGCGCTTTCTTCCTTGGTAAAGGCGACGCTCAAGATTCAAACTCCGATCGCTGCAATGCTGGTGCATCCACATGTAGGAATGCCACGCTTGCTGATCCAGTGTCGGTTGCGGGTGGCGTCTGAAACGATGCAAAGGTAACATCAGGAAGGACACGCGGTCGCGCGGGACAATGTCTTGATGCCATTGCGACAAGATGGTCCGATGTGATGGAATGGCGCACCGGAGGTCCATATGTCGCTGTCTTCGTTGGGAACCCTCGTCGCCCGGATCGCCCGCAGGGCTCGCCCCGACGAAGCGCCGCTTGCGGCGGAGCCACCGGCTCCACCTCCCGCGGAAGCGCCCGAAATTGCTCCTGAAATCATTCCGGAACCGGAGAACGTCCTGGGAGAGGTCGCGACCTATGTCTGCCGGGACGGAACGCTGTCGCATCTGGCCCGCGACGAATGCATCGGTCGGTCGCTGCATTACTATGGCGAATGGGGCTTTCGCGAAATCGAACTGCTGCGCATTCGTAAAACCCGGCGATACGGTGCTCGATATCGGCGCGAATGTCGGCACGCATACGATCGCGCTCGGCCGGCTCGTCGGCGAGCAGGGCACGGTGCTGGCGTTCGAGGGCCAGCCGCATATCCATTCCATTCTCGCGCACAACATCGTTCAGAACGGCATGAGCAAATGGGTGCATGCGTTCAACATGCTGGTCGGCTCAGCCAGCGTCTGGTCCCACAGGCGCTGCTGCCGGCTGACGAGATAAACAATACCGGTGCGAAGAGTTTCTTTCACGATGTGAGCCGGAGCCGGCTGGGGCAGGGAGAACCGACCATCTGGCTGGCGATGGCGACGATCGATCAGCTCGATCTGCCGCAGTGCGATCTGATGAAGATCGATGTCGAGGCGATGGAGGTCGAGGTGTTTCGTGGCGGTCTCGCGACGCTGCGGCGGCATCAGCCTGTCGTCTATTTCGAACATGCGATGGTCGGCCCGGAGCATCAGTCGCCATCGCCGAGCTTCTGTCGCCGCTCGGCTACAAATTCGCCTGGCACATCGCCAACCCGTTCAATTCCGACAATTTCCGTGGCGTCGCCCAAAATATCTTCGGCGGCAATGTCGAGGTGAATGTGCTGGCGCTGCCGGCGGAGCGAGCGTTTCCGGACGGTGTCGTTCCGATCGAGGATCTGCGCGCGCCGCCGCCGCCCGTCGCCGGAAGAGGCGCTGCACGGCTGAACGGCCCGTCGCGCCAAGCGCCGCTCAAATCAATCCCGCGCGTGAGAACAAGAGGCGCACCGCGTTCGTCGCCTGGCGCGAGAGCATCGCGTTGCCGGCAGCGGCTTCGAGCGCCTCGATGGCGTCCTTGTGCATGCCGTAAAATTCCATCCACTCGATGAAACGCTTGTCGGTGATGAAGCGCAGCGTTTCACCGACATGGCGCAGAACGAGGGAATGCCCGTCGATCCTGATCGTGAACGTCGCGGTCAGTGGCGTCTCGCAGGCGTAAGGGTCGGGCATCCGCGCATACTCTCAAGCCTGAGGCTGGCCTCCGCCGGGTTCGGTCGTCCCTGTCGCTGGCGGCGACAGACATATAGAGCGGTCGCGGTGCCGCTGAATGGCGTTGCAAAGCGAGCCTGCCTAAAGTCTCTCCGTCCAATGGCTGACGATCCACGGTTCGAGCATCGCCGGTGCCAGTTCGATGCCGGTGCCGGGAGCGGTCGGGACCGGCAGCGTCCCGTCCGGCGCGAGCGCGGGCGGCGGACACAGCGCCAGCAGCGGGTTGGCCATCATGTCGTATTCCATGAACGGATAGGGCATCGGTCCGCCGCCGCGATGACCCTCGACGACCGAAGCCATCTGCATCGAGGCGTGGAAATTCACCGTCGTGCCGAACACATGCGGCATCACAGGCAGGCCGAAGGCGAGGCCGAGCGCTGCGATCTGCCGGAAACCCGAATAGCCGCCGCAGACGGCGAGGTCCGGTTGCAGCACCGAGAGCGTGCCGGCTTCGAGAAACTCGCGATAGGCACGCAGGCTCGCGAGCGCCTCGCCGCCCGCGATCGCCACCGGCACCGCCCGTGCGACGCTTTGGTAGCCGGGAATGTCGTCCGGCTGCACCGGTTCCTCGATCCAGAGCAGTCCGGCCTCGTCCATGCGCCGCGCCGACTCGATGGCCGCGCGCGCCGTATAGCCCTGATTGATGTCGACCATCAGCGCGCCGTCGGCGCCGATCACCTTGCGCAGCGTATTGGCCATCATGCCGTCGGCGCGCGGGCTGAAGCCGCCACGCGGTTTCACGGCCCGAAAATTCTTCTTCAGGTAGTTTTCGGTCTCGCGCGCAAAATCGCGATAGGGATCGTCGCCGGTCTTGAAGAACGGACCGCTGGCATAGGCCGGCAGGCGGTCGCGGACCGCGCCGCCGAGCAGCGCGGCGACGCTGACGCCTTGGGCGCGTGCGGCGAGGTCGTGCAAGGCAAGGTCGATCGCCGAGACGCCGATCATCGCCGAGCCGCGGCGGTCGTAGCCGAGAGCGGCGGTCATCGCCTGATAGTGTCGGCCGTAATCCAGCGGAGACTGGCCGAGAATCAGTCCCGCCAGCCGGGCGCGGATGAATGCGCCCGCGGCATGCGGCGAATTGCCGGATTCGCCCCAGCCGGAGAGGCCGGATTCGGTGACGATCTGCACCAGCAGCGCGTCGCGCTTGCGAAAGAAGGTGACGGCGTTGCCGAGCGGCTCCGGCAAGGGAAAGCTGAGATGGAAGCCGCGGATTTCGGTGATCTTCATAGGCCGAGCGCCTGCTCGGCGGACGTCCAGGGCAGGCCGTGCGCTTCGGCGACCGGCTTGCAGGTCAGCCTGCCGTCATAAATGTTGAGGCCGGCGCGCAGATAAACGTCGTCCGCAAGCGCTGCCTTCAAGCCCTTGTTGGCGAGCATCAGCACGAAGGGCAGTGTCGCGTTGTTCAGCGCGAAGGTCGAAGTCCGCGCCACCGCGCCCGGCATGTTGGTGACGCAATAATGGACGACGCCGTCGACCACATAGGTCGGGTCGGAATGGGTCGTCGGGTGCGAGGTCTCGCAGCAGCCGCCCTGATCGATGGCGATGTCGACGATCACGGCGCCGGGCTTCATCGTCGCCACCATCGCGCGGCTCACAAGCTTGGGGGCGGCCGCGCCCGGAACCAGCACCGCGCCGATCAGCAGGTCCGCGCGGCGGACGATTTCCGCGACAGCCGAGCGAGTGGAGAAGATCGTGCGCAGGCCCGTGCCGAAAGAAAACGCGAGGCGGCGCAGGGCTTCGGGATTGCGATCGACCACCGTCACATTCGCACCCATGCCGAGCGCGATGGTCGCCGCATGCGTTCCCGAGACGCCACCGCCGAGGATGACGACGTCGCCGCCCGGTACCCCCGGCACCCCGCCGAGCAGAACGCCGCGACCGCCCGAGCCGCTCTCAAGGCAATGCGCGCCGACCTGCGGCGCGAGCCGGCCTGCGACTTCCGACATCGGCGTCAGCAGCGGCAGCCCGCCATAAGGCGACGTGACTGTCTCATAGGCGATGCAGCTCGCGCCCGAGGCGATCAGTTCGGTCGTCTGTTGAAGATCGGGCGCAAGGTGCAGATAGGTGAACAGGACTTGCCCCGGCCGGAGCAAGGTGCGCTCCGGCCCGAGCGGCTCCTTCACCTTCACGATCATGTCGGCGCGCTCGAAAATGTCGCCGGGGCCGTTCGTGATCGCGGCACCGGATGCGGCGTATTGCTCGTCCGTCAGCCCGGAGCCCAACCCCGCGCCGCTCTGAACCAGCACCGAATGCCCGGCATGGACGAGTTCGGCGACCGACGAGGGCGTGAGGCCGACGCGAAACTCATGGTCCTTGATTTCCTTGGGAACGCCGATGAGCATTGCGGAGCCTCGCGCGGAACGTCGTTGCGTTGAAAGTAGGGATAGTGGCGAAGGCGCTCAAGCGGCTGCGGTCCGAATGAACGACTTTTCGGCGGCGGGATCAGCCGCTTCGGAGCGTCGCCGGATGTTTGGCCATATGCATCCGGTTGGCGGCGATCAGGCCCCATGTCGCGCCGAGCAGCAGGAAGAGGTGCCGCCAGTGATCGGTGTCGATGATAAATCCTTCGGCGGCGGTGGCGAAGAACGCGGTGAACACCGCCAGATAGGCCGCACGCCAGGGGACGTCCGCGAACATGTGGCGTGCGCCGTAAATGATCGTGGTGCTGATGAGCGCCAGATAGCAGGCCCCCGATAGCCAGCCGCCGGACATGAAGGCGTTGAGGAACGAATTGTGCGTATCCTCGGGAAAGAATCTCGTGAACTGGAGCGGACCGATCCCAAGCGGATATTCGAGCGCCATCTGCGCGCCAAGACTGTAGCGGCCGAACCGGCCGAAGCGGCCGCTGTCATAACCCTGGGCGAGGGTGGCGCGCTCCTTGAAAAGATCGCCGACCGAGTCGAGCGAAAGCAGGATCGAGATCAGCAGCACTACGCCCGCGCCCGCCAGACAGGTCAGCAGAATGATGCGGGGGCGCTGGCTCCGGTTTATCAGCAGCATCAGCGCGATCATGACTATCGACGAGAGCGCCAGCGTGCCCCACGCCGCGCGGGAAAAGCTGAGCAGGATCGCCATGCTGATGATGAGAAAGGCCAGCGCGCTTCGCACCGCCTTGCCAAAGCGTTCGGTCAGCACGCTTTGCAGCGTCACGAGCGCCGGCAACAGCAGAAACGCGCCCAGCACGTTCGGGTCCTTGAACGTGCCGCGCGCGCGGCCGTAAAGCGTCAGCAGGTCATGGCCGCCCGGCACGAGGCCGAAATATCCGGCGACGGCGGCGCTGGCGGCGATGATCGCGCCGACCACATAGCCACGCAGCAGATAGTCGATCCGGTTCGCGGTGTCGTCGGCGAGAACCATCGCGAAGAAAATGGCTGTGACCGCCAGATACCAGGATGTCGCGATCCAGGTCGGGATTTTGTCCTCGAACACGGGGATGGCGGCGATCGTGTAGCCGAGATTGAGCATCAGCAGCAGCGCGATCAGCATCAGGAAGATCGGCCGCAACGGGAGCCGGTCGCGAAAAAGACGATCAGCGCCGCCAGCGTCGCCAGTTCATACGGACTGGTTCGATAAAGACGATCGCGCCGCTCGCTCCCACCAGCCACAGCACGGCGTTTGCAGCGCCGCGATGCCCGGCGCCACCGGCTGGGCCGGCATTGCGATCTGGGGGGAAAGAAGCGTCATGTGCCACTGCACATCAGTAGGCGTTCTGGGTGTTCAAAAGCGCGAACGGTGTCCTGGCGAGGATGTAGGCGTCGAACAGCAGCGACCAGTTCTCGATGTAGTAGAGGTCGCATTCGACGCGGCGCTGGATCTTCTCGTCATTGTCGGTTTCGCCGCGCCATCCGTTGATCTGCGCCCAGCCGGTGATGCCGGGTTTGACGCGGTGGCGCGCGAAATAGCCGTCGACGGCGTCTTCGTAAGCGCGGTCCTTGGCCTTGGCCTGCAACGCATGCGGGCGCGGGCCGACCAGCGACAGATTGCCCTTGAACACGACGTTGAAAAGCTGCGGCAGCTCGTCGAGCGAGGTCTTGCGGATGAAGCGGCCGACGCGCGTGACGCGCGGATCGCCCTTGGTCACCAGCTTCGCCGCATTGGCGTCGGTCGTCTCGTGATACATCGAGCGGAATTTGTAGACGTCGATGCGCTCGTTGTTGAAGCCGAAGCGCTTCTGCTTGAACAGGATCGGGCCACGGCTGTCGAGCCGGATGGCGATCGCGGTCGCGAGCATCACCGGCGACAGCAGGATCAGCGCGATGCCGCCGACGAGGCGGTCGAAGGCGGATTTCATCACCAGATCCCAGTCGGTGATCGGCTGCTCGAACATGTCGAGCATCGGCACATCGCCGACATAGGAGTAGGAGCGCGGCCGGAAGCGCAGCTTGTTGGTGTGCGCCGACAGGCGGATGTCGACCGGCAGCACCCAGAGCTTCTTCAGCATTTCGAGGATGCGCGTCTCGGCGGAAATCGGCAGCGCGAACAGCACGAGATCGACGCGGGTGCGGCGCGCGAATTCGACGATATCGTCGATCTTGCCGAGTTTCGGGCTGCCGGCGCAGGTGTCCATCGCCCGGTCGTCGTTGCGGTCGTCGAACACGCCCAGCACGCGGATGTCGGATTCCTCGGAATTGTTCATCAGCGCACGGACGAGGTTTTCGCCGTTTTCATCCGCGCCGACGATCACCGTCCGCCGGTCCAGCCGCCCGGCGCGCGCCCATTTGCGGACCATCGCGCGCAGCACTGCGCGCTGCGCGATCAGAGCGCCGAGCCCGCTCAGGAAAAACGCCGAAAGCCAGAGACGGGACACGGCGTCGCCCAGTTTGGCGAAGAACGATATGCCGATGAACAGCAGGAAGACCAGCGCCCATGAGGAGATCATGCGCGTCATCTGATGCAGATGACCACGGAATGACTGGATGTCGTAGAGGTCGGCGGCCTGGAAACTGACAACGGAGACGGCGGCGAACGCGAAGATGGTCAGCGTGTAAAACACGTTGAAGCCGTCCCTCGGCACCACATAGCCGAAATAGACGGCAAGACCCACGGCGCTGATGAGCGCGAAATCGATGAGGCGGACGACGCCCGCGATCACCACAGGCGAAAGCGCGGGCGGAACCTTCTGGTTGGCGATCGCCAGCGCGGTCGGTGTCAGGCGGCGGCGCCGTTCGATACGGGGCGCTGCGCCGAATTGCTCGGCGGTTGCCGTGGCGGCGGCGGCGTTGAGCATGGTGCGGGCGTTGATGGAGTCCATGGTGCGGCCTTCGGGCAGGACGCGGATCGCGTTCCGCTAAGCTGGATCGGCAGACCAAGCCCTAAACGACAAATCAAAACATTTGGTTATCGATGGTAAGTAAAGATTAATGTTCGCCGCGGGCGGCGCGATAGGCAGCGAGCACGCCCTCCACCATCGCGTCCTGAGAGAAGTGACGGCGGATGCGTTCTTGCAGGCGCATTGCGCGCTCCTGCGCCTGCCCGAGTTGCGCCAGCGTCGCGGCGATGGCGTTCGCCAGCGTCTGTGCATCGTTCGGCGGAACCAGACAGTCGCTGAACTCGCCGAAAATTTCCGGAATGCCGCCGACGGAAGCGGCGATCATCGGAATGCCGGCGGCGGCGGCCTCGATCACGACATAAGGCATCGAGTCGCCGCGCGACGGCACAGCCAGCATTCGCCCGAGAGAAAATGTATGCCGGGCAGGGGCGTAGCCGATGAACTTCACGGCCGATGCAAGCCCGAGACGGTCGCATTGCGCGCGCAGCGCATCGGCGGCGTCGCCTTCACCAGCGATCGTCGCGGTAGCGGATTGTCCGCGCGCTTTCAACAGGCCGAGCGCGTCGATCAGAATGTCCGGCCCCTTGATCTCGCGCAGTTCGCCGATGAAGGCGACGTCGGCCGCGTCGGCTGCGGTTTCCACGGGAGCGAACTCGGCTTCCGTTACGCCGTTGAAGACGAGGCGGACGGGTCCGTGCGGCGAGCCGATGAATTTCCGATAGGTCGTGTCGGCGAATTTGCTTTCGAACAGAAAGAGTTCGGTGCGGTTCATCAGAGATCGCTCGATCAAGCCATAGAGCTTTCCCTTGGCGGTGTGCGGACCGTAATGGAGCGAGCCGCCATGCGGCGTGTAGACGCGGATCATTCCGGGCTTGCGGCGTTTCAAGCGGACGAACGCGCCGGCCTTCGATCCGTGACCGTGCAGCACGTCCGGCGCGAGCGTTTCGACGAGCCGCGAAAAGCGCGGCCACAGAAGAATGTCGGCCGGATGCGGTTCGCGGCGGATGGCGAAGCGATGAACGCCGAGCGCGAGGCGCGGCGCCATCTCGCCGAGCATGCGGTTCGCCCGCTCGCCGCCGGTGAGGCTGTCGGCGACGATGCCGACCTTGTGCCCGCGCGACACCTGTCCGTTGGCGAGGTCAACGACATGTCGGAACAGTCCGCCCGTCGGGGCGCGGACGACGTGAAGAATTTTCAAGCTTTTGGCAGGCAAGGCGGAGACTTCCGGTGAACGGAACCGGCCGATGCGGCCCGCGATCGTTGATCCGCAGGATTAAGAACGCGGCCCGTTAAGAAACAATGAGGTGTCGGCGCTGCGCAAGCGGGGCCGACTTCGGGGATTAACGAGGCGGAAACCATAATCGATTTTAATCGGTCCCAGCCGACGTTGCGTCCGCGGGAGTATCCGATGCGTTTCAATCTTTGGCCGACGTTCAAGTCCAGGACGGCCCACGCCGCACAACCAGCCGGTGCCGAGCCTTCATTCGCGCGGCCGGTGCCGCCGCCGTCAGTCGCCGCCGCCATTCCCGCCGCGCCATCCGCTTTTGGCGATCTCGATTTGCGCCTCGTCTGGCGTGCGCTGATGCGCCGCCGCGCCTGGATCGTCATTCCGACTCTCGCCGCCGCGATCTTGTCCTTCGCCGCCGTCAATCTGGTCTCGCCCCGCTACAAGTCGGAGGCCCGCATTCTTGTCGATGGCCGCGAGAACGTCTTCCTGCGGCCGAGCGTGGAGCGGAACGAGGAACGTGCGAGCCTCGATACCGAGGCCGTCACCAGCCAGGTGCAGATCGTCATGTCGCGCGATCTCGCGCGTGAGATCATTCACAAGCTGAAGCTCGGTGAGCGGCCCGAATTCGATCCGACATTGCGAGGGGTTTCGCCGCTGAAGACGATCCTCGGAATGTTCGGGATCGGCCGCGATCCGCTGAAATTGTCCGCCGAGGAGCGGGTGCTCGAAGCCTATTACGACCGTTTGGCCGTTTACGCCGTCGACAAGTCGCGTGTCATCGTCGTGGAATTCCAGTCGGGCGATCCCGATCTCGCCGCCCGTGTCGCCAACGCCATCGCCGAAGGCTATCTGACGATGCAGCAGGGCGCGAAGCAGGATCAGGCGCGCTCCGCCGGACAATGGCTTTCGGGCGAGATCGAAGGCTTGCGCAAGAAGGTTGCCGAGGCCGAAGCGCGCGTCGAGGATTTCCGCGGTCAGGCGAGCCTGTTTGTCGGCACCAACAACACCACTTTGTCCAATCAGCAGCTCGGAGAGATCAACACCCAGCTCAGCACCGCGCGCGCGCAGAAATCCGACGCCGAGTCGAAGGCGCGGCTCATTCGCGGCATGCTGCAAAGCGGGCGTCCGATCGAGGCGTCCGAGGTTCTGAATTCCGAACTGGTGCGGCGGCTCTCGGAACAGCGCGCCACCTTGCGCGCGCAACTGGCCGAACAGTCGACGACACTGCTCGGGCAGCATCCGCGGATTCGCGAATTGCGGGCGCAGATCGCCGATCTCGATACGCAATTGCGCGACGAGGCCGGAAAGATTTCCCGCTCGCTGGAGAACGACGCGCGCATCGCCGGCGCGCGCATGGAGAACATGAACGCCAGCCTCGACCAGCTCAAAAAGCAGGCCGCATCCACCAATACGCAGGATGTGCAGCTTCGCGCGCTGGAGCGAGAGGCCAAGGCGCAGCGTGATCTGCTCGAATCCTATCTGGCCAAGTTCCGCGAGGCGACGACGCGCGAGAACATCGAGCTCGGGCCGAGCGATGGCCGCATCATTTCGCGCGCGCTGGTCTCGAACACGCCGGCATTTCCGAAGAAGCTGCCGATCGTGCTGATCGCCACGCTCGCGACCTTCATGCTGTCGGCGGGATGGATCGTCACCGGCGAACTGCTCAGCATGACCGCGCCGCGCGGCGCCGCGCCGATCCCGACTCCGCTGGCGATGTCCGGGCAGCCTTCGTTCGCGTCGTCCGTCGCCGATGCGCTGCCCGCCTCGCGGCGGCACGCCGAAGAGGTGGTGCTGAACGACATCCGCCAGGCCGGCGCGGCTGCTCGCAAGATTTCCGTGCTCGGCATGCAGGATGCGTCCGCGACCTCGAAATCGGCGATCGCGCTGGCGCGGCTTCTGGCGCGCGACGCCAGCGTCGTGCTGATCGATCTGTCGCTGAGGTCGGCCGAGGTGAGGGCGATCGCGTCCGAGCCCGCGACGCCGGGCCTCACCGATCTCGTCGCCGGGACCGCGTCGTTCGGCGAGATCATCACCAAGGATCGCCTGTCGCGCGTTCAGATCGTGACCGGGGGAGTGCGCGCGGCGGATCCGACCGTACTGCATTCGCCGCGTCTGACGATGACCATCGACGCGCTGCAACGGGTCTATGACTATGTGGTGCTGGACGCAGGCGCGCTCGACAATGTGCCCGAGCATCTGGTCGCGACCAACGCGCATGCGGTGCTGGTCGGCGTCGCGGGACTGTCTGGCGACACGCGTAAAATCGTCAGCGACGAATTGCGGCTCGCCGGATTCCGCGGCGTTACGCTGGTCGAAAGCTGGATCGATCCGGATGCGTTGACACGGCCGGACGGTCGTCTGGTGGCGGCTTAGAGTGTATGAAATCGTGACTGTGATGCCGGCGAAAGCGGGCATCCAGTACACGGGGCGGATGTGAGGGAAATTCACACCTGACACAGAATACTGGATGCTCCGCTTTGGCGGAGTATGACGGCTTTCGGATGTGGCGCTAACCGTCAGCCGGTCAGGCGATGGCGGATCGACCGCAGCGTATCGGCGAGCGGCGAGCGCTTCAGAAGCCCCTTCGTCTTCATGCCAGTCGCCATCGTCGCGGCCACCAGCCGGCCGCCGGCGCTGAGCGGCAGGAAGCTGTCGAACAGCGGCTGCATCTCCTTGCAGAACCTGGTTTTATAGTCGTCGGTGCCGACTCCGATATCATAGGAGGGGCAGCCGCGCTCGGCGTAGTGATCGATCAGATGGCGCAGCAGCACCAGACCGGGACTGTGCTTTGCGGCTTCCGACATCGTGTAGGTGGTGAACATCGCCGAGAAGCGCTGCTCGTTGCGGACGCCGGCGAAAATCGCGATGACTTCCGCATCGCTCTCCAGCCCGTGAACCTCGATTGTTGCGTTACCGGACGACACGCCATTGAGAGAGGCATGACGGATGAAATCCTCGACGCCCGGATCGGCGAACACATTGTGGATGTTCTGTCCCGCCATCCGCAGCGGCTTGAGAGTGAAGAAGCCATCGAGCAGGCGCGTGGCCTCCGCTTCGGTGGCCGCGAAGGTGTAGCGGTAGCCCGGAATCGCCTGGAGCTTGCGTTCCATGTTGTTCAGGCGGCGGCGGAACGACTTGCTGATCCAGCTCGCCGGCGGCTGCGACGGATCGATCGTCAGCATGAGGCACTGGTCGACCGAATCCTGGTGCGGAAGCAGCGCCAGCGGATTTCGCACGCCGTTCCAGTCGAGCGGCTGCCTGTTAAAGATCAGCGCGTCGACCTGCGTTGCGTTCTGCCGCACGAGACGCAGCATCTCCTGCATCGTCGCCTGCGTCGCCCGCTCGGCGAAGTCGCGTCGCCACAGCGGCATGTTCATGTTCGAATGCTTGTCGCAGGGAAAGCGAGCGATGCGGAACGGACCGAAAGACTCCGTCACCAGCGGCAGCAGCGCCGCCGGGCGATCGTCCTCGTCGTGAAAGACGATGGCGAGGGGCGTTGCGCCGTTGCGGCTGCCGACATGGGTCTGCCAGATATTGACCAGATCGAAGTCCTGATAGGGCGTGGCCATTCCGCCCGATGCCTCAAGATGTCGCCAGACGGATTCCACCGCGCTAAAACTCGGGAAGGCTTCGACGTGCGCGAAAAACTTCGCATCCGGTACGGGGGCGGCCGAAGCGGGACGAGTTTGGAGGGTGGCGGCGTAGGTCATCGGAAAATACTATACTCGGGCACGGGAACGACGTTCGGCTGCGGCCGACGATGGCAATGATTTGTCAACAAAGCGTAAGGATAGTCCGTCAAACAATGACCCGTCCGCCCGCTTCGGTGCCTGTGTCCTCTCCCCGCTGGAAGCGCGCGCTTGCAACTTTGGGGCTGGAACTCGGCTATTTCAGCGGCCTGGCAGGCTTGCTCGGGCGCAAAACGGGCGGACTCGGGGTCATCATCCGCTTCGAGCGCGTGCGCCCGAGACGGCCGGGCAAATTCCAGCCGCTGCTGTCGCGCGAAATTTCGCCGGAATTTCTCGACCGGGTGCTCCGGGCGTTGCGACGCTGGCGGTTCGATATCATTCCGATCGGCGATGTCGCCGAACGGTTGCGGACGCCGGCTGCGTCGCGCCGGCGTTTCGTCTGCCTGACCTTCGACGGCGGCTACCGCGATTTCTTCGAACATGCCTATCCGGTTCTGTCGCGCCATGGCGTGCCGTGCGCCGTGTACGTGCCTGCGAGTTTCCCCGACGGGCTCGGCGAATTGTGGTGGCTGGCGCTGGAGGAGGTGATCGCCTCGCATCCGCGCCTTGGCCTCGTCATCGACGGCCATGAGCAGCGGCTCGCTTGCACCACCGTCGCGGAGAAGAACGACGCCTACCGCGTGCTCTATGACTGGCTGCGCTCGTTGCCGCTGGCGGAACGCTCCGCCGCGATCCGCGATCTGTGCGGGCGCTACCGCGTCGATCTGAAGGCGCTCTCCGAGCAGGCGGTGATGAGCTGGCTGCAACTGATGCAGCTTGCCGCCGATCCCTTGGTGACGATCGGCAGCGCGACGCTGAACTACACGGTGCTGGCGCGCTCGCTGAACGACGCCGCCGAGCGCGAGATGAAGATGGGCCGCGCCGTGCTGGAGTCCGCGACCGGCCGGGCCGCGCCGCATTTCGCCTATCCGTTCGGCGACAGCCGCTCGTTCGGGCGGCGGCATCTGCTGATCGCCTCGCAACTGGGCTTCGCCACCGCCGCCACCTCCGAGGCAGGCGTCATCACCGCCGACAGCCGGGTCGATCCGATGGCGTTGCCGCGCATCGCCTGGGACGGCCGCCGGCGGTCGCTGCGCGCGCTGCGCGTCATTCTCTCCGGCGTCACGGTGATGCGCCGCCGCCAGATGCGGATGGAAGCATGATCCCTAAAAGCGGGAACCGGCTTTCGGATCAGATCATGCTTAGACGATAAGACCCTAGCGGGTTTCCTTATCCGGCCGTGACATCCAGCGGATCAGCGGCATCGCCGGCAGTACCCAGCCGAGGCCGGTCACCACATAGAACAGCATCTGCCAGCCGCGCGATTCCTTCAGCACCGGCGCTTGCGCGATGGCAACGCCGGCCAGCGACCAGACGATCACCAGAACCAGCAGCAGGATCGCGCCGATGAATTTGCGTTGGCGTATCGTCATGACCTGAACGTGAGCGAAAAGCGGCAAGGTTGCGGCTTGCGCCGCGAGGCGCGGGCACTATAAGGGCCGCGGGCTCAGGTTCAAGGCATTTGCCGCGGGAAAACATGCAAGCCAATAGCGAGATGATCGGAGACAAGACGACGCTGCGCGCGGTCCGCGTGTGGCTGATCGTCGTCGCCGCGATGATCGTCGCCATGGTGATGGTGGGCGGCGCGACGCGCCTGACCGAATCCGGCCTGTCGATCGTCGAATGGAAGCCTGTGACCGGCACGCTCCCGCCGCTGACGCAGCAGGCGTGGGACGAGGCGTTCGAAGCCTACAAGAAGATTCCGCAGTACCAGCAGGTCAATCGCGGCATGAGCCTCGATGAATTCAAGACCATCTTCTGGTGGGAGTGGAGCCATCGACAGCTCGGCCGCGCGATCGGCGTCGTGTTCCTGCTGCCGTTTCTGTGGTTCCTCTGGCGCGGCGGGCTGCCGCGCGCGCTGAAGGGGCGGCTCTGGGTGATGTTCGCGCTCGGCGGGCTGCAAGGCGCGGTCGGCTGGTGGATGGTGGCGTCGGGGTTGAGCGGCCGCACCGAGGTCTCGCAATATCGTCTCGCGGTGCATCTGCTGCTGGCGCTGGCGATCTATTCCTTCATCGTCTGGACGCTGATCCGCATGACGCCGCGCCATCAGGAGGCGGCCGCGCCGCCGTCGGGCGCACTCTCCGCGTCGCTGAAATGGATCGCCGCGCTGACATTCCTGCAAGTCTATTTCGGCGCGCTGGTCGCGGGACTGCGCGCGGGCCGCGCCTTCAACACCTGGCCGCTGATCGACGGCGCGTTCATTCCCTCCGCCGAGCGGCTGCTGTTCGAAAAGCCATGGTGGCGGAACTTCTTCGACAGCGTGCTGACGGTGCAGTGGACGCACCGCATGCTGGCCTATCTGCTGCTGGCCGCCGTGCTCGCGCACCTTATGCATGTGATCCGGCTGCGCGCCGGGCAGAAGGTGATCGGCGGCGCGCTGGCGATCGTCGCCGCCGTCGCCGTTCAGGCGACGCTTGGCGTGCTGACGCTGCTGAACGACGTGCCCATCGATCTTGCGCTCGCGCATCAGGCCGGCGCGATCGCGGTCATCACGCTGGTTTTGATGCAGGCCGCGCGCTTCAGCGCGCGACCTGTCTCCTATGGCTCAATGCCGTCTCAGGCTTTCAGCGCCTGATCCAGATCGGCGATGATGTCTTCCTTGTCCTCGATGCCGATCGACAGGCGGACGACATCCGGGCCCGCGCCGGCGAGAATCTTCTGATCGTCGGCGAGCTGGCTGTGCGTCGTCGAGGCCGGATGAATAATCAGCGAACGGGTGTCGCCGACATTGGCCAGATGCGAGAACAGCTTGACGTTTGAAACCAGCTTCTTGCCGGCCTCATAGCCGCCCTTCAATCCGAAAGTGAACACCGCGCCCGCACCCTTGGGCACATATTTGTGGGCGAGGTTGTTGTACTTGTCGCCCGGCAGTCCGGCGTAGCTGACCCAGGCGACGGCGGGATGCTTCGATAGCCATTCGGCCACCGCCTTGGCATTGTCGCTGTGCTTCTGCACGCGCAAGGGAAGCGTCTCGATGCCCGTTAAAATCAGGAACGCGTTGAACGGCGACAGCGCCGGGCCGAGATCGCGCAGGCCCAGCACGCGGCAGGCGATCGCGAAGGCGAAATTGCCGAACGTCTCCTGCAATTTGAGCCCGTGATATTCCGGCCGCGGTTCGCTCAGGATCGGATATTTGCTGTCGCGCGACCAGTCGAACGTTCCGGCGTCGACGATGATGCCGCCGATCGAATTGCCGTGGCCGCCGAGGAATTTCGTCAGCGAGTGTACGACGATGTCCGCGCCGTGGTCGATCGGCTTGCACAGATAAGGCGTCGCCAGCGTGTTGTCGACGATCAGCGGCACGCCCGCCTTGCGCGCCACGGCCGCGATCGCCTCGATGTCGGTGATGCTGCCGCCGGGATTGGCGATCGATTCAATGAAGATCGCTTTGGTTTTGGGCGAGACCGCGCGCTCGAAGCTGCCGATGTCTTCGGGATCGGCCCAGACGACGTTCCAGCCGAAGCTTTTATATGCGTGGTTGAACTGGTTGATCGAGCCGCCATAGAGCTTGCGCGAGGCAATGAATTCGTCGCCGGGCGTCAGCAGAGTGTGAAACACCAGCACCTGCGCCGCATGACCCGAGGCGACCGCGAGTGCGGCCGTGCCGCCTTCAAGCGCTGCGACGCGCTCCTCAAGCACGGCGTTGGTCGGATTGCCGAGGCGCGTATAGATGTTGCCGAACGCCTGCAAGCCGAACAGCGAGGCGGCGTGGTCGGCGTCGTTGAAGACGAAGGAGGACGTCTGGTAGATCGGCGTCGTCCGCGCGCCGGTGGTCGGGTCCGGCTGCGCGCCGGCGTGAATGGAAAGGGTCGAGAAGCCGGGAGTGCGCTCGGTCATGGCCGTCCTTTGTGTGGAACTGAAACGTGCGGCGGATCATGCGGAGGTTGAAACCCGTTCGTCAAGGCGATGGCGGATTTCGGGTGGATTTCGCAACTGCGTTCTTTGCGCGCGCGCAAGCGTGGGCCGGTCATGCTGCCGGTCGCGTGGGCAGGAGGCTGTTTTTCCTGTGCGGCGTCGCGCGATCAGTTGCGGCGGGGCTAAGGTGGCTAGCTGTCTTGCCAGTGCGGCGAGCGCTTTTCGATGAACGCGCCGATGCCTTCGCTCGCGTCGCGCGCCATCATGTTTTCCGTCATCACCTCCGCCGCGTAGCGATAGGCGTCCTCCAGCGACATTTCGGCCTGACGGTAGAACGCGGTCTTGCCGATCTTCAGCACATAGGCGGATTTGCTGGCGATGGTTTTCGCGATCGCGATCGCCTCGGAGTGCTCGCTGCCTGCCGGCACGACGCGATTCACTAGACCGATGCGAAGCGCCGTTTCCGCCGCGACGGGTTCGCCGGTCAGCAGCATCTCCATCGTCTGCTTGCGCGCGACGTTGCGCGACAGCGCCACCATCGGCGTCGAGCAGAACAGGCCGATATCGACGCCGGGCGTCGCAAACGATGCGGCGGCGGAGGCGACCGCGAGATCGCAGGTCGCGACCAACTGACAACCGGCGGCGCTGGCAATGCCGTTGACGGCGGCGATCACCGGCTTCGGGCAATGGACGATCGCCTGCATCATCTCGCTGCATGAGGTCATGATCTGATGGAAGTAGCCGCGCCCGCGATCGGGATCGGCGCGCCGCGCGGTAAGCTGCTTCAGGTCGTGGCCGGCGCAGAAGGCGAGGCCATTGGCGGCGATGATGATCGCGCGAATGCTGTCGTCGCCGCCGAGTGTATCGATCGCCTCGTGCAGCGCGGCGATCATCTCCTCGGAGAGAGCGTTGCGCGCTTCCGGTCGGTTGAGCGTCAGCAGCGCCACGGAATCGATCGTCTCCCGCAACAGCGGGGCTTCGGCGGTGGACGGGTTTGAGTCTTGAACGGTCATTTTGCCTTCCGGCTGCTAGGCGTCGGCTTCGAGCCATTGTATGCGATTGGCTGGACGATGCGAGCGGGCAGGGTGCGAATGTCGGCGCTGATGGCGGTTCCGGAACTGGAGGCATTTCTGCGGAAGGAGTTTCCGCAGATGTATCGGGGCACCTCGATCGCGATTCTGCATGCGGACGGGCAGACCTGCCGGCTCCGCGAGACCTATCATGAAGGAATGCTGCGGCCGGGCGGAACAGTGTCGGGGCCGACGCTGATGGCCCTGGCCGATGTCGCCATGTATGCGGTTCTGCTGTCGGCCATCGGTCCGGTTGGACTCGCGGTCACGACCAATCTCAACATCAATTTTCTCTCGAAAGCCCCGGCGGGGCACGATCTCATCGCCGAGGCGAAGCTGTTGAAGCTCGGCAAGCGGCTCGCCGTCGGCGAGGTCGGGCTTTATTCGGTCGCAGCTCCGGATCTGGTGGCCCATGTCACCGCGACCTATTCCATTCCGCCGAAACGGGATTAATTAGGGTATTACTGTACCATATTTTCAAGCGTTTGATATTGTTGATGTATTTATTGTGTTGGTGGATTGACGGACGGCGGGGCGTTCTTTAAGACACCGCGACATCGGGCGCATCGTGCGCCCTTTGCATTTCACGGAACCCCATCATGCAGACGTTTTCGGCAAAGCCCGCCGAGGTCGAGAAAAATGGGTGCTGATCGACGCCAAGGGATTGGTCGTCGGCCGGCTCGCGACGCTGGTGGCGATGCGCCTTCGCGGCAAGCATCTGCCTACCTACACGCCCCATGTCGACTGCGGCGACAATGTCATCATCATCAACGCCGACAAGGTCGTCCTCACTGGTCGCAAGCGCGAACAGAAGATGTACTACCATCACACCGGCTATATCGGCGGCATTAAGGAGCGTTCGGCGAAGTCGATCCTCGAAGGCCGTTTCCCCGAGCGCGTGGTCGAAAAGGCCGTGGAGCGCATGCTGCCGCGCGGACCGCTTGGCCGCCGCCAGCTGGGTAATCTGCGCGTTTACGCCGGGGCCGAGCATCCGCATGAGGCGCAGCAGCCGCAGGTCGTCGATGTCGCGTCCATGAACCGCAAGAATATGAGGGCCGCCTGATGGCCGAGAACATGCAGTCGCTCGAACAGCTGTCGCAGCTCAAGACGGCTTCGCCGGAATCGCCGCAATATGTGAAGAAGGTCGACAAGCAGGGCCGCGCCTACGCGACCGGCAAGCGCAAGGACGCGGTCGCCCGCGTCTGGGTGAAGCCGGGTTCCGGCAAGATCACCGTCAACACGCGCGCGTTCGAAGTCTACTTCGCCCGTCCGGTGCTGCGCATGATGATCCAGCAGCCGCTGGTCACCTCGAACCGCAACGGCCAGTACGATGTCATCTGCACCGTTTCGGGCGGCGGATTGTCGGGACAGGCCGGCGCGGTGCGTCACGGCCTCTCCAAGGCTCTGACCAATTTCGAGCCGGAGCTGCGCGGTATTCTGAAGAAGGGCGGCTTCCTGACGCGCGACTCGCGTGTCGTCGAGCGCAAGAAGTACGGCCGCGCGAAAGCCCGCCGTTCGTTCCAGTTCTCGAAGCGCTGATCGGCTTCGCTGTTTTACGAGAGTTTCAAAAGGCCGCCTCCGGGCGGCCTTTTTCGTGGTCCGATGCGGAATCGAAAAATATCGCCGCTAACGCTCCCTTTACCATAAAGCGGCTACGATCCGTCTTATGAAAGCCCGGTCGAACAGCAGCGCTCCCGCCCTCGTCAGCCTCGAAGATTCGGCGCGCAACGGCTTTGCCTGCCTGTTCTCCACGTCCGATGAATATGAGGCGGCGCTCATCAGCGCGCGCCGCGCCGAAGGGCGCTACGGCAAGCCGAGTCCGTGGCCGATGATCGCGTTCTGGGCTTGCGCCGCAGCCGTCGCAGCAACGGTGCTGTTCGTCGCGGTCTGAACCGTCACGCGCCAATCTTTCCGCCGCTTCGTCGCGTGATCGCCACCACCGAGGGCCGCGGCGGCTGTCCGGCTTGAAGTCCGGCCAGCGCGTCGAGGATTTTCGAAGGTTGCGGCCGGGCCTGAATCATCATCGGCTTCGCCTGGATGCTGGATCGCGACGAACAGCGTTTCGCTGTCCGGCGTGAAGCAGGGGCCGCAAAGCTCGGCACCGAGCGGGGCGCGATAGAAGTGCCGCGACGTGCCACGGGCCGCGCCTTCGGTTTCGATCCCCCAGACACCGTCCGAGCGCCCGGTCGTCGCGCCGGAATTGCCATCGGTCGCGACCCACAAGCGTCCTTCCGAATCGACGGCGACGTTGTCAGGCATGCCGAACCAGCCGTTGCGCGTCGTCTCCGGCGAGAAGGTGGCGCCGACCTCGGCGACCGACGGATCGCCGCAGCGCACGAGAATCTCCCAGCGGAAGCCGTCCGCCGCGTGATCGCCATCCGGCGGGATCATCTCGATGATATGGCCGAAGCGATTGTCGGGGCGGGGATTGGCGGCGTCAACCTGGTCCGCCTTGCGACGGGTGTTGTTGGTCAGGACGACATAGACCTTGTTGGTTTTCTTGCTCGCCTCGATGTCCTCGGGCCGGTCCATTTTGGTCGCGCCGAGCAGGTCGGCGGCCCGCCGCGTTTCGATCAGGACATCGGCCTGGCTGGAGAAGCCGTTCACTGCCGTGAGCGGCCCCTGGCCGAACACGAGCGGCAGCCATGTGAGCGCTCCGTCCTGCTCATAGCGTGCGACAGAAAGAACGCCGCGATCCAGAATGTCGGCATTGGCCTTGGGATTGGCGAGGTCGACGCGATCGTCAGTGACGAAGCGATAGACATAGTCGAAGCGCTCGTCGTCGCCGGTGTAGACGACGTAGCGGCCGTCCCTGTTGATGATGCCCGCCGCGCCTTCATGCTTCAGCCGTCCGAGCGCGGTGCGCTTCCTGGGTGTCGAGGCGGGATCGAACGGATCGATCTCGACCACCCAGCCGAAACGGTTCGGCTCGTTCGGCTCCTTCGCGAGATTGAACCGGTCGTGATACCGGCCCCAGTTCATCCAGTTGCCGGGAACGCCGTAGCGCTTGTGGTTGCGGCCTTCCGCCTGCTGTTCGTCGAGCTTGCCGAAGAAATAGCCGTGGAAATTCTCCTCGCAGGTGAGCCACGTTCCCCATGGCGTGACGCCGCCGGCGCAGTTGTTCAGCATGCCGAGTACGCGTTTGCCCAAGGGATCGTCGCGCGTCTGCATGCGAGGATGTCCCGCGGCCGGGCCGGTGACCTCCATCGGCGTCGAGGCGTCGATCCGCCGTGCATATTTCGATCCCGGCACGACGGACCATTTTCCGTTGTCGCGCTTGATCTCGATGACGGAACCGCCGTGCGCGGCCATCTCGATCGCCGCAAGATCGGGCGTCATCTTCGCAAAGCCTGCGCTGCGCGTATCCTGTCGGCCGATGCCCGGAAACATCAGCTCTTCATTGGTGTATTCGTGGTTGACGACGAGCAGTCCGTGCGCCGACGGGTTCGCAGCGCCGGGCATCGGGAAATAGCCGAGAAAATCGTTGTTGTAGCCGAACTGCGCCTGCTGCGAGCGGGCGCTTTGCGCGAACGGCTCGAACGCCGGCGCGTCGCTCAGCACCGGATCGCCCCAGCGGATCAGCACGTCGGCGTCATAGCCATTGGCCACGGCATGATCGTGCGCGACCTTCGCCTCGATCTCGTCGAAGGCAAAGCGCGATGCCGGCCGCGCGGTCTGCGCATGCGCGGCCTCGATCATCGAAGGCAATGCCGTTGCCGCAATGGCCGCGACGCCGAGCGCGCCCTTCATGATGTCGCGCCGCGAAAAGCGCGAGGCGATCACGTCGCCCATGGTCGGATTGGCGGCGGGATTGATGCCCTCGTCCTGCGAAAGCTCGGCGCGGCGGGCGCGTGTCAGCCGGTCTGCACTATGGGAATTACCTTCGTCGAAAATCATCGCCGCACTCCAATGGACGTTCGGCCGACACCAAACATCCCATCCTTGAAGCTTTGATGACGGCGTGTCTCAAGCAGCCTGCGCGGCGCTGTCCCCCACCGGGAACAGGTGTTTCATCAGCACCTTGATGATCGCGATCATCGGCAGCGCCAGCGCCAGTCCCCAGAGGCCGAACACGAATCCGAGGAAAATCTGCGCGCCGAACAATGTCGCCGGCGGAATGTCGATGGCGTGCCGCTGGATCAGCGGTGTGAGAACATTGCCTTCGAGGAATTGCACCAGCAGATAAAGGCCGAACGCGGCGGCGATGGCGGCGAAGCCGGAGCCCAGGCTCGCCAGAACGATCAGCACGCCGGCCAGCACCGCGCCGACATTGGGAATGAACGACAGGAAGCCGGCGATGAAACCCAGCACCAGCGCGCCGGGGATTCCGATGATCGACAATCCGATCCAGGTGACGATGAAGATCGACGACATGGTGCAGATCTGGCCGATCAGCCAGCGCCGCAACGCTTCGCCGAGATCGTCGGTGAGGCTGACGGCGCGTTCGGCGCGCCGCTTCGGCACGAACCGCAGGATGCCGTTGCGGTAAAGCTGTGGCTGCGCCGCGAGCAGGATGCCCAGCAGGATGATGATGAAGATGTTGCCGAGCGCCTCGAACAGGCCGGCGAGGAATTTCCATGTCTGGCTGAACACCGCGCTCGTGCCCGAGGCGATGGCGCTGGCGCTCGGCAGGTTTTGCAGGTTCGGCGTCGTGTGCGACGCGTCCGTGCCGTTCGCGGCGTTTCCGAATGTCAGGAAGGAGGTGTCGACGCCGCGCTCCTCCAGAAACGTCTTCACGGTGCCGATCTGTGAGCGGATCGTGACCGACAGTGCGTTCGCCTGCTGGGCGATTGTCGCGCCGCCGAGAACGATCACGGTCGAGAACAGGCCGGTGAGGAAGACGCACACCAGCACCAGGCGCAGGACGTGCGGGCCGCCGATCAGGCGGCCGAGCAGGTCGCTCAGCGCCACCAGAAAAATGCCGAACAGGATGCCGGAGAACAGCAGCAGGATCGTCGCGGACGAGTACCAGACGAGGCCCAGCAGCGCGGCGAAGGCGACGATGCCGCAGCCGCCGAGCGCGATCGAGGTGGCCAGCGACCGGGTGGGCCCGGCGGGGACATCCGGCGTCGGGGCGGCGGAAAGCTCCGGAAGCGTCGGTCATGCGGCGTCCTCGGTCTGAGGCAACCGTTGTTGCCGAAGCGGGGCGGCGGATCAAGGGCGGATGCTTGCCGGGCGTTCCGGGTGGCCTGAGTTTGGCCCGGTCGCGCGGGACGACGCCTGCTGGCCAGGTTTTCCCCAACAAAGGCGCCCCTCGCGGAGCGCGCTTCGCGTCTTGGGAAAATCGCAGGGCTTACTGCGAGTAGTACATGTCGAATTCCACCGGGTGCGGCGTCATTTCGAAACGCATCACTTCGGTCATCTTCAGCTCGATGTAGCTGTCGATGAAGTCGTCGTCGAACACGCCGCCGTTCTTGAGGAAGGCGCGATCCTTGTCGAGGCTTTCGAGCGCCTCGCGGAGCGAACCGCAAACCGTCGGGATCTGCTTCAGTTCTTCCTTCGGCAGATCGTACAGGTCCTTGTCCATCGCCGGACCCGGATCGATCTTGTTCTTGATGCCGTCGAGGCCGGCCATCAGCATCGCCGCGAAGGCGAGATACGGATTGGCCATCGGATCGGGGAAGCGGACCTCCACGCGCTTGGCCTTCGGCGAGGTGGTGTAGGGGATACGGCAGGAGGCGGAGCGGTTGCGCGCCGAATAGGCGAGCAGCACCGGCGCTTCATAGCCGGGGACCAGACGCTTGTAGGAGTTGGTCGACGGGTTGGTGAAGCGTTGACCGCCTTGGCGTGCTTGATGATGCCGCCGATGTAATAGAGGCAGGTCTCCGACAGGTCGGCATATTTGTTGCCGGCGAAGGTCGGCTGCCGTCCTTCCAGATCGACTGATGCACATGCATGCCTGAGCCGTTGTCGCCGAAGATCGGCTTCGGCATGAAGGTCGCGGTCTTGCCGTAGATATGGGCGACCTGATGGATGCAGTATTTGTAGATCTGCATCTGGTCGGCCATGTAGGTCAGCGTATCGAACTTCATGCCGAGTTCGTGCTGAGCCGAGGCCACCTCGTGGTGATGCTTCTCGACCTTGACGCCCATGCGCGCCATCGCGCCGAGCATTTCGGAACGCATGTCCTGCACCGAATCCTGCGGCGGGACCGGGAAGTAGCCGCCCTTGGTGCGGATGCGGTGGCCGAGATTGCCGCCTTCATATTCGGTGTCGGAATTGCTCGGCAGTTCCGAGGAATCGAGCTTGAAGCCGGTGTTGTAGGGGGACGCCGAGAAGCGCACGTCGTCGAACACGAAGAATTCGGCTTCGGGGCCGACGAAGACGGTGTCGCCGATGCCCATCGACTTGACCATCGCCTCGGCCTTCTTGGCGATGCCGCGCGGGTCGCGGTTGTAGGGCTGGCCGGTCGAGGGCTCCATGATGTCGCAGGTGATGACCATCGTCGTCTCTGCGAAGAACGGATCGATCGTGGCGGTGGTCGGGTCGAGCATCAGCATCATGTCGGACTCGTTGATCGCCTTCCAGCCGGCGATCGAGGAGCCGTCGAACATCGTGCCTTCGGCGAAAATCTCCTCGTCGATCATCGATATGTCGAAGGTGACATGCTGCCACTTGCCGCGCGGATCGGTAAATCGCAGGTCGACGTATTTCACGTCGTTGTCCTTGATGGCCTTCAGGACGTCTTGGGCAGTCTTCATGGAAACCCCTTGTATCTCTCTACGGGTCGTGTGGTTGAACAGGTCGTCTTTTCGCGGCGGCGGGTTGCTGCTGTTTGGTGATGTCTTCAAGCGGGCTTGAAGATGGCGTCAGATTGCATCCAGTCCGGACTCGCCGGTGCGGATGCGAATGGCTTCCTCGATATTGGAGACGAAAATCTTGCCGTCGCCGATACGCCCGGTCTGGGCGGCGCGCCGGATTGCGTCGATGGCCTTTTCGACCAGATCGTCGCCGATCACGATCTCGATTTTCACTTTCGGGAGAAAATCGACGATGTACTCCGCGCCGCGATACAGTTCGGCATGGCTCCTTCTGCCGGCCGAACCCTTTGGCCTCGGTCACGGTGATGCCTTGCAGCCCGACTTCCTGAAGGGCCTCCTTCACCTCATCGAGCTTGAACGGCTTGATGATCGCCTCGATTTTCTTCAATTCATCTTCTCCCGGCACTTCCATTCGTCTTCGCCGGCCGGCGCGAACCTTGCGCCTCTGCCGCCTCGCAACCGGCCTTTAAGCAGGGTCTATGCCACTTCGCTTCGCGTGGGGAAAGCGGCGTGTTATCAGTCGATTAACAGCAGCCGAGAAAACTGGGCGCAAAGTGCCGCTGGCAGCTGTGGCGTTAAATTAGGCATAATGCTCATTATGTAACCAGAGTCGTTCGCGCATGCGAAGAACTTGCCGCCCGCATGTCAGGCGGGTGCGCGCGGATCGGGCAACCGGCAGGAATTTTGTGATGGCCGCGATCGAAATTCTCACCACGACCGAGATGGCGATGGCGGACCGTCTGACCATCGAAGGCGGCGTCGAGGGCTATGCGCTAATGCGGCGGGCAGGCGCGGCGGTCGCCGCGGCCGCGCTGGAAATGGCCGAGGATGGGCCGATCCTGGTGGTGGCCGGACGCGGCAACAATGGCGGCGACGGTTTCGTTGCCGCGACGGAACTCAAGCGGCGCGGGCGCGAGGTGGCGGTGATGCTGCTGTGCAGCCGCGATACCCTCAAGGGCGACGCGGCGCGGGCGGCTGCCGACTGGCAAGGCCCGGTGCTGGACTGCGATTCGGCCGCGTTCGGAACGCCCGCGCTTATCATCGACGCGCTGTTCGGCGCGGGGCTCGACCGGCCGGTGAAGGGCGATCCGCGTGCGATCATCGAGGCGATGAATGCCAGCGATGCGCCGATCCTCGCCGTCGATCTTCCGAGCGGCATCAACGGCACCAGCGGCGCGATCATGGGCATCGCCGTCCGCGCCACCCAGACCGTGACCTTCTTCCGCAAGAAGCCGGGGCATCTGCTGCTGCCGGGACGGGCGCATTGCGGGCGGCTGCGCGTGGCCGATATCGGCATCGATCCGGCGGTGACGGCGACGATCGGCGTTCGCGCATATGAGAATACGCCGGAGCTTTGGGGGAGCGCGTTTCCGGTGCCGCGCATCGACGGCCACAAATATTCACGCGGGCATGCGGTGGTGCTGTCGGGCGGGGCGCTCACAGGCGGCGCGGCGCGGCTGTCCGCGCGCGGTGCGTTACGCGGCGGGGGGGGGCTGGTGACGGTCGCGGCTCCCGCTGACGCGCTTGCCTCGCAGGCGGCGCATCTGACAGCGATCATGCTGCGGCAGGTGGATACACCGGCCGATCTGGCGGCGCTGCTGACGGATGCGCGCTTCAACGCGCTGGTCGTCGGCCCCGGCTGCGGCCTCAGTGCACGCACGCGCGACCTCGCTTTGACGATCGTCTCAGCGAAGCGCGCGGCGGTGCTCGACGCCGATGCGCTGACCAGTTTCGCTGAAAAGCCGGATATTCTGTTCGAGACGATTGCCGGCGCGGGCAACGGCAATGTCGTGCTGACTCCGCATGACGGCGAGTTCGCCCGGCTCTTTCGGGATCTTGCGGAGGACGCGGCGCTGTCGAAGCTGGAGCGTGCGCGGCGGGCGGCGGCGCGCTCGGGCGCGGTGATCGTGCTGAAGGGCGCGGACACGGTGACGGCCTCGCCGGACGGGCGCGCCGCGATCGCCGCCAATGCGCCGCCCTGGCTTGGCACGGCGGGCTCGGGCGACGTGCTGTCCGGCATCGTCGCGGCGATGCTGGCGCAGGGCGTGCCGGCGTTCGAGGCGGCCTCGATGGCCGTCTGGATGCATGGCGAGGCCGGCGCGGAAGCCGGCCCCGGCCTGATCGCGGAGGATTTGCCGGAGGCGATGCCGGAGGTTTTTCGCAGGCTGTATGACCTGTTCGCGGTCGAATACTGAGCTTATTCCACCGTGTACCAGCGCGTCAGGCGTGGCGATGCCCAGTCGATGCCGATCGTCTCCAGCGGCCAGTTGCCGGCATGCTCGGCGAGGAACGCGATGCGGTGCGTCTGCCCGACATCGAACAGCAGCGTGTCGAGCCAGAACGGTTTCCAGCCGTCGTCGAGCCGGTCGAGCAGGCGGAAATGATGACCCTGCATGCGCAGCGTGACCGGCGTCGGTGCGCGGTTGGTCAGCGCCAGCATGACGGTGCGGCCGCGCCGCGCGAAAGGCCGGAGCCGCCTGAAGCGCCGCGCGCTCGGAGGCCAGCCATTCGCCATCAGCGGCTAAGGTTCCGACCGCAAGCTCGAAGCGTTGCGCATTCTGAAACGGCATTTTGGCCGGCAGGCCGTTGTCCGGAAGTTGAGCGGCGAGCGGCAGCGCCGCGTCCGCACCGGCGCGTCGGCGGAGTAGCGCAGCATCGCCACCGGCTTCGGCGTCGTGCCGTCATGCAGCAGGATTTGCGACACCGATCCGGGCGGACGGGCGGCGTCCACCAGCACGTCGAGGCGGGTGCCGGGACTGAGGATGAGCCGGCCGTCGCGTGCCGGAAACGGTTCCGCCGGCTGGCCGTCGATGGCGATCACGCGGACATCGTGGTCGGCGATCCGCAGCGCCACCACGGCGCGATGGCAGCCATTGACCAGCCGCAGCCGCAGCCGCTCGTTGGCGCGGGCGGCGATGGTCCAGTTCGGTTGTCCGTTGACGGTGTAAAGGGTCGCGGCGTCGCCGACCGGCTGGCCCGGCGGCAGCGCGGTGCCGTCCGCCTTCAGCCGCCAGTCCTCGATCAGCAGGATTTCGTCGCGATCGACCTCGGGCGGCTTGGCCTCCTTGACCGCCAGCGCGCCGCAGGGGAGGAGGCGCGGTTCGGCCTCGCTCGCGCTGCGGGCGACAACGAAACAGGTTCCCGCCGCCCGCAGCGGCACCGACAGGCGGGCTGCCGTATTGGGCGGTTGCGCGATGCCGTCGAGGCCGTACCAGCTCAAGCCCACCGGCGCGGGACTGGTCAGATCGAGATTCAGTGTGTCGCCGCGTTGCAGCGCGCCGTTCCAGTCACGGACCTCGGGCGCGAATCGCAGCGCCGTCGTCGGCGGCTGGCCGGGGCGCAAGTCGAGCGGAGTTTCGTTCAAGGCCACCGCTAGCCGTGGCAGGGCTCGCACCTGCGCCCGCGCCGATGGCGGAATCAGCGGCAGCAGCACGCTCGCGCCGAGACCGCCGAGAAGGCGACGGCGGCTGGTGACAAGCGGGGGCGGGCGGTCGGTCATCAAGGAATCCTCGGGCAGGATGCGGACCATGTTCGCGGCATTCTGTCCAGCGCTGGCTAAATCCCTCCCGAATCCCCATTTTTTTGCTGCGAGGCGGTTTGCGCATGTTATAAGCCGCCGCCCGCGGCCGAGCCGCCGGACGCCTTACTGCTTTGCGGGCGTGGCGGAATTGGTAGACGCGCTGGGTTTAGGTTCCAGTGATGAAAGTCGTGGGGGTTCGAGTCCCTCCGCCCGCACCAAGACAGCGGATGGTGTCAACGCGCAAGGCGGGCCGAGCGATCGGTCGGGTTTTGCAAAGGTTTATCAGGCTCTTGACGGGGCCTTCTTGAGAAGAAGATTGAGACGATGCAAGTCAACGAAACGCTCTCCGAAGGTCTGAAGCACGAGTTTCAGGTCAGCGTCCCGGTCACCGACCTCGAGACCAAGGTCGACGAGCGTCTTGCCGATATGAAGGACAAGGTGCGGATCAACGGATTCCGCCCCGGCAAGGTGCCGGCCGGACATCTCAAGAAGCTCTACGGCAAATCGGTAATGGCCGAGACCATCGACCAGATGGTCCGCGACACCAACACCAAGATTTTCACCGAGCGCGGCTTCAAGCTCGCGACCGAGCCGAAGGTGACGCTGCCGACCGATCAGGACGAGATCAACAAGCTGCTCGATGGCAAGTCCGACCTGACCTACACGGTTGCGATCGAAGTCATTCCGCCGATCGCGCTGGCCGATTTCAAGGGCTTCACCATCGAGAAGCCGACCGTCGACGTCACCGACGAAGACGTTGAAGAGGCGGTCAAGCGGATCGCCGAGCAGAACCGGCCGTTCGCCGACAAGGGCGAGGGCGCCAAGGCCGAGGCCGGCGACCGCGTCACCATCTCGTTCAAGGGCACGATCGACGGCGAAGCCTTCGAGGGCGGCACCAGCGAGAACGTGCCGGTGCAGATCGGCTCCAACACCTTCATCCCCGGTTTCGAGGATCAGCTCGTCGGGATCGGCAAGGACGAGACCCGCACGCTCAAGGTGACGTTCCCGGTCAATTACGGCAACGACCAGCTCGCGGGCAAGGACGCGGAATTCGTCACGACCGCGACCCTGATCGAAGCGCCGCAGACGCTCACCCCCGACGACGAATTCGCCAAGAAGCTCGGCCTGGATTCGCTCGACAAGCTGAAGGAAGCCGCGCGCGAGCGGATCAAGCAGGAGTTCGACGGCGCGACCCGTCAGCGCGTCAAGCGGCAGTTGCTCGACCAGCTCGACGAAACCCACAAATTCGATCCGCCGCAGACGCTGGTGGATCAGGAATTCGACCTGATGTGGAATTCCGTCAAGAAGGAGATGGAGTCGGTCAACCGCACTTTCGCCGACGAGAACACCACCGAGGAGAAGGCGCAGGAGGACTATCGCAAGATCGCCGACCGCCGCGTCCGTCTCGGCCTCGTCCTGTCGGAGATCGGCGAGAAGAACAACATCACCGTCACCGACGAGGAAGTCGGCCGGGCGCTGGTCGAGCGCGCGCGCCAGTTCCCCGGTCAGGAAAAGCAGGTCTGGGATTATTATCGCAGCAACCCGCAGATGCTGGCGCAGCTCCGCGCGCCGATCTTCGAGGACAAGGTGGTCGACTTCGTGCTCGAACTCGCCAAGGTCGACGAGAAGAAGATGACCCGCGAGGAGCTGTTCAAGGACGACCAGCCGGCCGCCTGACCGACCTCGCCGGGCCGGACGGGAATTGCCGCCCGGCGGTCATCAGCAATCTTGCACGGGTCATCTGGTCTCAGGTGGCCCGTTTTTCGTGACCCGTTCTCGCAGCGAGTTGCCAGAATTTCTGAAAAGCGGGCGTTAACCCTGCGTGAAATCAGTGCAATTGCCCACGGCATTCCCTTTTGCCGCGGCGGGACGAATCAGCTTCCATGGGGGCCGATCCTGTTTTGCGACCTTGCTTTGGGCCGCCCGGCCCATATCTTCGACTGACTGCATCACGAAGCCCGCCGCGCTCCTTAACCGTCAGCCGGTCATCGCTTCACAACATTTGGATTTTGGGTGAGCCATGCGCGATCCGGTTGAGACCTACATGAACCTCGTTCCGATGGTGGTCGAGCAGACCAACCGGGGCGAGCGCGCCTACGATATTTTCTCGCGGCTTCTGAAAGAACGCATCATCTTCCTGACCGGTCCGGTCGAGGACGGAATGTCGACGCTGGCCGTCGCTCAGCTTTTGTTCCTTGAGGCCGAGAATCCGAAGAAGGAAATCTCGATGTACATCAACTCGCCGGGCGGGGTGGTGACGTCGGGGCTGGCGATCTACGACACGATGCAGTTCATCCGTCCGCCGGTGTCGACGCTGTGCACGGGCCAGGCCGCCTCGATGGGATCGCTGCTCCTGTGCGCCGGCGAAAAGGACATGCGTTTCGCGCTGCCGAATGCGCGGATCATGGTGCATCAGCCGTCCGGCGGCTTCCAGGGCCAGGCGACCGACATCATGCTGCACGCCCAGGAAATCCTGAACCTGAAGAAGCGGCTGAACGAAATCTACGTCAAGCACACCGGCCAGCCCTACAAGGCGATCGAGGACGCGCTGGAGCGCGACAAGTTCCTCACCGCCGACATGGCGAAGGAATTCGGGCTGGTCGACAAGGTGATCGACAAGCGACCCGAGGAGCCGGGCTCCGCCACCAAGGCGGCGTGACGGCTAGGGCCGGGAGAGGGGCGTTGGCCGCGCGACGTTATGCAGCACCGCACGGCTCGCCGGTTGGAACATCTCCAGAATGGTTCCCCACGACGGGACGGCGTGTCCTCGCGGCCACGCCTGTTCAAATTCGGCCTTGGCGTCCCGGCAAAAGCCGGTAAAAGCGGCATGAACCTTTGAACGGCCGCGAGAGTCATTAGCTAAATTTTGATTTTCGCGGAGCTAGCATGGTCCTCTAGGATGGACCGCGTCTGGCGAGGCTGATGTAATCGAAGCGATTCGATGTCATCGTGACGACCCTGATACCCTGACGAATTCGACTTGGGGGGCCTTTCTGGTACGGAATTTGCCCCTAGATGAGGGGACCCCAGGCAGGTAGCCTTCAGACTGAAGTGAAGCGCGGACGGAGAGAAGAATGAGCAAGGTTGGTTCGAGTGATTCAAAGAACACGCTGTATTGCTCGTTCTGCGGCAAGAGCCAGCATGAAGTTCGCAAGCTGATCGCCGGCCCCACGGTCTTCATCTGCGACGAATGCGTCGAGCTGTGCATGGACATCATCCGCGAGGAGAACAAGTCCTCGCTGGTCAAGTCGCGCGACGGCATTCCGACGCCGAAGGAAATCTGCAAGGTGCTTGATGACTACGTCATCGGCCAGCACCATGCGAAGAAGGTGCTCTCGGTCGCGGTTCACAACCACTACAAGCGGCTGAACCACCAGACCAAGCACAACGACGTCGAACTGGCGAAGTCGAACATCCTGCTGATCGGACCGACCGGCTCGGGCAAGACGCTGCTGGCGCAGACGCTGGCGCGCATTCTCGACGTGCCGTTCACGATGGCGGATGCGACGACGCTGACCGAAGCCGGCTATGTCGGCGAGGACGTCGAGAACATCATCCTGAAGTTGTTGCAGGCGGCCGACTACAATGTCGAGCGTGCGCAGCGCGGCATCGTCTATATCGACGAGATCGACAAGATTTCGCGCAAGTCCGACAATCCGTCGATCACGCGTGATGTGTCGGGCGAGGGCGTGCAGCAGGCTTTGTTGAAGATCATGGAAGGCACCGTCGCCTCCGTGCCTCCGCAGGGGGCCGCAAGCATCCGCAGCAAGAATTTTGCAGGTGGATACCACCAACATCCTGTTCATCTGCGGCGGCGCGTTCTCCGGGCTTGAGAAGATCATCTCCTCGCGCGGGCGGACCACTTCGATCGGCTTCGCAGCGTCCGTGTTGGCGCCGGAAGATCGCCGCACCGGCGAAATCTTCCGCGAGGTCGAGCCGGAGGATCTGCTGAAATACGGCCTCATTCCGGAGTTCGTCGGCCGTCTGCCGGTGGTCGCGACGCTGGAAGACCTCGACGAGGCGTCGCTGAAGAAAATCCTCACCGAGCCGAAGAACGCGCTGGTGAAGCAGTATCAGCGGCTGTTCGAGATGGAGAACATTGAGCTGACCTTCGCCGACGAGGCGCTTGGCGCGGTCGCCCGCAAGGCGATCGAGCGCAAGACCGGCGCGCGCGGACTTCGCTCGATCCTGGAGTCGATCCTGCTGGAGACGATGTTCGATCTGCCGAGCCTCGAAGGCGTCGAGGAAGTCGTGATCTCGCGCGAAGTGGTCGAGGCAACGGCGCGGCCGCTCTATATCTACGCGGATCGCTCCGAGCGCGAGACGACGACGGCCAGCGCGAGCTGATCGCGGGTTGCGTCACAATAATCACCGGACTTGCCGTTCCTGCGGGCGGCACGTCCGGGTTGTGTCGAATGCCGCCGGCACCTGATCCGCGTTTACAGCCGATCAATTTCGGATAGTCTCACCTCCACAAAAAAAGAACAGATGTGGAGGATACGCAGATGCGGGGACATCTCACCCGTCGACACTTTCTTGTTGCAAGCGCGGGCGCGGCCGGTGCGTCGCTCATAGCGGCGCCGGCGATCGCCAAAGGTTGGCGTCCGGACAAGCCGGTCCGAATGATCGTCGGCGATGCGGCCGGCGGCGGCACCGATCAGGTCGCCCGCATCTTCATCGAATATCTCACCAAGAAACTCGGCCAGCCGGTCATCGCCGACAACCGGCCGGGTGCCAACGGCGTCGTCGCCGCCACCGAACTGCGCAACGCCCCGGCGGACGGCTACACGCTGCTCTACATGGTGGGCTCGGCGTGGATGACGCAGAAGCTCCTGCACAAGAATCTGCCTTACGATCCGGTCAAGGATTTCGAGCCCGTCGCCGCCCAGCCCGTGGCGGGCCTGCCGCTGATCGTCAACAATTCGACCAACTGCAAGACGATGGATCAGTTCGTCGAATATGCGAAGAAGAACCCGGCCAATATCGGCACCTATGGTGCGGGGTCGTTGGCGCATGTCGAAATCGCTGCCATGGAGCGGCAGTTCAAGGCGCCGTTCACGGCGGTGCATTACCGCGGCAGCGGGTTGATGTGGGCCGACGTCGCCTCCGGTTCGTTGCAGGGCGGCATCGCCAGCGGCGCGGTGGGAAAGAACGTCATCGATCTCGGCAAGGGCACTGCGCTCGCGATCCAGGGGCGCAACCGGCTTTCGAAATATCCGGGCGTTCCAACCTTCCTCGAACTCGGCGCGAAGGACCCCGGACTGTCGCTGATGAGCGTCACCGGGATCGTCGCGGTCAAGGGCGTTCCGGAGCAGGTCATCGACACTGTTTCGGAGCTGGCGGTCGAGGCCGGAAAGGACCCGGAGACCTGGGAGAAATTCCAGATCGCCGGCGGCGAGCAACGCTCGATCGGCCGGGCCGAGTTCAACCGGTGGGTGACCGAGGAAGGTCCTGTCTGGCACAAATTGACCAGCGCTCTCGGGCTGGGCTCCAACTGAGGCGGAACAATCCGCCGATGACCGGGTAAGGCAGCCGGCCACCGTGAAGGTTCCAGTCGTGAAGGCGAGTTCCGCCGATCTCGGCGGCGGCTTCGGCTTGCCGTCGCCGGGCTTCGGCCGACCCGGCGGCTCAATCTTTGTGCGGTGCAAGGAGAGGTATTGACACCCCTGATGCCTATAGCCACCTAATGCTCCGGCGATACAAAAAAGCTCTTTGGATTCGCTGATTTAAGACCCGGTCGACGAGCGCAGCCCAGTCACAGTCAGGGCGCGTGGCCTGAGAAGGTCGGTCCCCGGATCCACCGCACCTTGTGGCGGTCGCGTCGTTCGGGCGGGCTGCGAAGCAAGGGGGCACACAAAGAAGGAAAGTCGAAGGCCATGACAGCCTCCAAACCACGGCCGAACATCGTCCACGGGCAGAGCGGCACCTATCCGGTCCTGCCGCTCCGCGACATTGTTGTTTTCCCGCACATGATTGTGCCGCTCTTCGTGGGCCGCGAGAAATCCATCCGCGCGCTCGAGGAGGTGATGAAGAATGACGGGCTGATCATGCTCGCCACGCAGAAGAATGCGTCGGACGACGATCCGAGCCCGGATTCCATCTATGAACTCGGCACGCTCGCTAGCGTGCTGCAATTGCTGAAGCTGCCGGACAACACCGTCAAGGTGCTGGTCGAGGGGCTTTCGCGCGCCAAGGTCGAGAAATATGCCGACCGCGCGGAGTTCTACGAGGCGGAAGCGACGCCGCTCGCCGACACCGACGGCGAGAGCATCGAGGCCGAGGCGCTGGCGCGCTCGGTGGTCTCGGAGTTCGAGAACTATGTGAAGCTGAACAAGAAGATTTCGGCGGAAGTCGTCGGCGTCGTTCAGCAGATGAACAAGGAGCCCGCCAAGCTGGCCGACACCGTGGCCTCGCACCTTGCGGTGAAGATCCCGGACCGTCAGGGCATCCTTGAAACCCTGTCCGTCACGCAGCGGATGGAGAAGGTGCTCGGGCTGATGGAAAGCGAAATCTCGGTCCTTCAGGTCGAGAAGCGCATCCGTTCGCGCGTCAAGCGCCAGATGGAGAAGACGCAACGCGAATATTACCTCAACGAGCAGATGAAGGCGATCCAGAAGGAACTCGGCGACGACGAAGGTCGCGACGAGCTGTCCGATCTGGAAGAGAAGACTGCCAAGACCAAGCTTCCCTGAAGGAAGCCCGCGAGAAGGCGCAGCACGAGCTGAAGAAGCTTCGGCAGATGTCGCCGATGTCGGCGGAAGCGACCGTCGTGCGCAACTATCTCGACTGGCTGTCGATCCCGTGGGGCAAGAAGTCCAAGGTCAAGAAGGACCTCAACGCCGCGCAGGAAGTGCTCGACCTGGATCACTACGGGCTGGAGAAGGTCAAGGACCGCATCGTCGAGTATCTCGCCGTGCAGAGCCGTCAGAACAAGCTGACGGGTCCGATCCCAGGCCTTGTCGGGCCTCCGGGCGTCGGCAAGACCTCGCTCGGCAAGTCGATCGCCAAGGCGACCGGCCGTGAGTTCGTGCGCGTGTCGCTCGGCGGCGTGCGGGACGAAGCGGAAATCCGCGGTCACCGCCGCACCTATATCGGCTCGATGCCCGGCAAGATCATCCAGTCGATGCGGCGAAGACCTCGAACCCGCTGTTCCTGCTGGACGAGATCGACAAGATGGGCGCGACTTCCGCGGCGATCCGGTCGTCGGCGCTGCCCGAGGTGCTCGACCCCGAGCAGAACGCGACGTTCAACGACCACTATCTGAGGTGGACTACGATCTGTCGAACGTCATGTTCATCACGACCGCGAATACGCTAAATATTCCCGGCCCGCTGATGGACCGCATGGAGATCATCCGGATCGCCGGTTACACGGAGACCGAGAAGGTCGAGATCGCCCGCAAGCATCTCATTCCGAACGCGATCTCCAAGCACGGCCTCGACTCCAAGGAATGGTCGATCGATGACGCCGGTCTGCTGCTGCTGATCCGCCGCTACACACGCGAGGCGGGCGTGCGGAGCCTTGAGCGTGAGCTGTCGACGCTCGCCCGCAAGGCGGTGAAGGAGCTGATGATCTCCAAGAAGAAATCGGTGAAGGTCACCGACAAGAATCTCGAGGAGTTCCTCGGCGTTCCGAAGTACCGCTTCGGCTCGATCGAGACCGACGATCAGGTCGGCGTCGTGACGGGTCTGGCGTGGACTGAGGTGGGCGGCGAGTTGCTGACCATCGAAAGCGTCATGATGCCTGGCAAGGGCCGCATGACGGTGACGGGCAACCTGCGCGACGTGATGAAGGAGTCGATCTCGGCTGCCGCGTCCTACGTCCGCTCGCGGGCGATCACCTACGGCATCGAGCCGCCGCTGTTCGACCGCCGCGATATCCACGTGCATGTGCCGGAAGGCGCGACGCCGAAGGACGGTCCGTCGGCCGGCGTCGCGATGACCACCGCGATCGTCTCGGTGCTCACCGGCATTCCGATCCGGCACGATGTCGCCATGACCGGCGAGATCACGCTGCGAGGCAGGGTGCTGCCGATCGGCGGTCTGAAGGAGAAGCTGCTTGCGGCCGCGCGTGGCGGCATCAAGACGGTCTTCATTCCGGAAGACAACGCCAAGGACCTCACGGAGATTTCCGACGCCATCAAGGGCGGGCTGGAAATCATCCCGGTCTCGCGCATGGACGAGGTGATCGCCAAGGCGTTGGTGCGCAAGCCGCAACCGATCGAGTGGGAAGAGGACCTGAAGGTTCCGGCCAAGCCGGACGCCGGTGACGAAGCCGCTGGCGGCTTGGTCGCGCACTGAGCTTCAGCCTCTTCGATGAATGCAAGACGGCGTCCCGGTGGGACGCCGTTTTCGTTCGCGCGGGCGGAGGCCCCGCACGGGTTGCGTTCGGGCAGGACGAAGAGGTAAAGAAGCGCGGTCGGGCGGCTAGCTCAGCTGGTTAGAGCATCTCGTTTACACCGAGAGGGTCTGCGGTTCGAATCCGTAGCCGCCCACCATGCCCTCGATAGCGCTGCATCTCTGACGATGTTCAACCGGATCGCCCAGGACTCGTTGTAGAAATTGCAGGAATGCGCGACGTGCCGAAGCCGATCGCGTGCTTGATGCGGTGTTGAATATTTCGCTCGAAATAGCGCCAGATGAGCCATGACCCAAACAGCGTCATTGCAAACATGAACATGACCGCGGGAAGATCATGTTCGCTGCCGAAATATTTGAGCAGGTCATAGCCGAGCTGCTGGTGCAGCAAATAGAAGGGATACGTGATCCCTCCCAAGGCAATCGCCAGTTTCGGACAGGGCAGGCGCTGGACTCGCGTAGCCGCCAGGATCGCGCTCACGGATAGGAGACACACCGCAGCGATTGTGAGCCTCTCACCAAGCGATGCCCCGGCGGTGTGGCTCGCATAGCCGAGATTATGGATGGCGTTAAAGACCGCGACGCCGCTGGACAGGACCAGCAACGCCTTTGCCAGGAGATCCTTCCGACCTTTATATATTTCGTGGATCATCATGCCGGTCGCGAAGAAGCCAGCATAGTCGGTCAGAAAGACCCGTTCAACCCAGCGCGAATCGATCGTCAATTCGTTTGTCAACGTAATCGAGAACCAAACCAGGACGATGGTATCGATGCGCTGAGGGAAAACTCGCACGGCGATGAGAGCGGTCACCCAAGCGTAAAACGCAACCTCGAGAACAAGCGACCAATAGGCGTTGTCCGCGTAAGCATGCCCGATCCTCGGCGCCGCTATGAAAAGGTTGGCGGCCCATTGCACGAGAGTCTCCTCCAGGCTTGATCCGCGCGTGAGAAAGGTCACGAGGATGGTCAGGCTCATGCAAAGAACGAAGGTCGGATAGATGCGAGAGAATCGCGCAACAGCAAACTGACTCCAGGTTCTCCCTGCGGCCGAATAAGCGATTACAAACCCGCTGATAATGAAGAAAGTCGGGACACCCAGATATCCGTAACGCGCAACAGGCGCGAGCCATGGCAGGGCGATGGAATCCGCAGCCATTCCGTAGGGGCCGCTGACGCCGTAGTGATAGGCCCATACGCCAAGGATGGACAGAAATCGAAGTAGGTCGAGGAGCGGTACCCAACCGGAATTCCCAGCCAACGCATGCTCGGACATTTTACTTCCTTCGCGGTGTTACCAGACGGAGCTAGCAAACCGGAATGGACGTCAGGTTAATTCATTCGAATAGGCACCCGAAGTTAACCGAATTTAAACCGGGACTCGTGGTGGCGCACATCAATGATGACCGATGGTGGAGCTAAGCCCGTTCCTCGAAGATCATCGCCAGATGAACGATGGTGCGCACCGCCGCCTGCATGTCCTGCACGCTCACCCATTCGAGCCGCGAGTGGAACGCATGCTCGCCGGCGAAGATGTTCGGGCAGGGCAGGCCCATGAACGACAGCCGCGAGCCGTCCGTGCCGCCGCGAATGCTGGAGCGGACCGGCGTCAGCCCGGCGCGGCTGATCGCCTCCAGCGCGTTCTCGACGATCTCGGGATGGCGATCCACCACCTGCTTCATGTTGCGGTATTGCGGCTTGACCGTGAGCCTGGCGCGCGAGCGCGGATAGTCCTTCATCACGGCGTCGATGATCGATTGCAGCAGCGCCTCCTTCTGCTTGAGGCCATCCTCGGTGAAGTCGCGCACGATCAGGCCGATGGTGGCGCTTTCCAGCGTGCCGGAGATGCCGACCGGATGCAGAAAGCCCTCGCGACCTTCTGTCGTCTCCGGCGAGCAGGTGTCCTTCGGCAGGCGGTCGACGATCGCCGCCGCGATCTTGATCGCATGCTCCATTTTGTCCTTGGCGAAGCCGGGATGGGTGCTCACGCCCTCGATATCGATCGTCGCTCCGTCGGCGGAGAATGTCTCGTCCTCCAGATGGCCGGCGGTCTCGCCGTCGATCGTGTAGCCGAAATCGGCCCCGAGCTTCTTCAGGTCGGCCTTGTCGACGCCGCGGCCGATCTCCTCGTCCGGCGTGAAGAGAATCTTGATGACGCCGTGCCTGATCTGCGGATTGTCGATCAGGAATTTCGCAGCGTCCATGATCTCGGCCACGCCGGCCTTGTTGTCGGCCCCAAGCAGCGTCGTGCCGTCGGTGGTGACGATGTCGTTGCCGATCTGGTCGTTCAGCGCCGGATGTTCGCTGACACGGATGATCTGCGTTTTGTCCGCCGGCAGCACGATGTCGCCGCCGGCATAATTGCGAACGATCTGCGGCTTCACATCCTTGCCCGTGCAGTCGGGCGAAGTGTCCATATGCGAGCAGAAGCAGATGACGGGCACGCGCTTGTCGGTGGTCGCCGGGATCGTTGCGTAGACATAGCCGTGCGCGTCGAGATGGGCGTCGGCGAGGCCCATGTCCTTAAGCTCCTGCGCGAGCAGGCGGCCGAGGTTCTTCTGCTTTTCGGTCGAGGGACAGGTGGGGGAGGCGGGATCGGACTGCGTGTCGATGATGACATAGCGCAGGAAGCGGTCGAGGACGGTGTGGTCGATGGCGAGCGATGTCACGTCTAAATCCTCGTACAAATCAGTGGTTCGAGCGCGGCGCGCCTGCTTGCAGGGCCGCGACATCCTCGCAAAAACGACAACATCCCGGAACCCCGTTTTGCGGGGCCGGGATGTTGAAATCCGAACCTAAAGAAAGCGGATCAGATCGCTTCCTTCAGCTCCTTGGCGGCGCGGAAGGCGACCTTCTTGCTGGCCTTGATGTGGATCTGCTCGCCGGTGGCCGGGTTGCGGCCCATGCGGGCGGCGCGCTTGCGAACCTGGAGAATACCGAGGCCGACGATACGGATGCGGTCGCCCTTCTTCAGGTGCTTGGTGACCTTGGTGACCAGATCGCCGAGCACGGCTTCGGTCTGCTTCTTGGACATCTCATGCTCTTCGGCCAGTGCCGCGGCGAGATGCTTCAGGGTCACGGTGGCCGGTGTCGCTGCTTTCGCTGCCTTCTTTGCCATATGGCTCTCCTCTGGAAGTTGCGCATCCAGAGCCTCGTCAAGCAGAGCAAAAGGCTGGCCTGAAAAGCACCCTGGTCTCGAATTTGGCGCGAAGGCGGGTCGGACATGTGGATCGTCCCCGATTTATTCGCGCCAGAACCCTCGTGAAATCAGGCATTAATTGATTCGGCGGGGCCTTGCCTATGCTGTTTTCCTGTAAACAGGGCATTTTTACATCGACAGACCAAAAACCGCCGCCGCCAAAGGGGATTCGCAACGCGCTTGACTATGTGATGTCGGCCCTTTAAGTCCCGTCGCTGTCGCGGTGCTCATTCGTTGAGACCCACCGCGCGGGAGTAGCTCAGTTGGTTAGAGCGCCGGCCTGTCACGCCGGAGGTCGCGGGTTCGAGCCCCGTCTCTCGCGCCAATTTAATTCAACCCGAACAAGTGGTTGGTAGCGGCGCAAATCCAGTTTCCGACTCCGGCAAAGATTAATTCCGACTCCGAAAAAACCAGCGGCCCGGCCCCTCTTTCGTAGCGACGGCAAGCTGAATCCGTGTCTATCCTGTCGCACACAACGATTGCCGGATGCGTCTGCCGCACATGAAAAACGGCTCCGATCGGTGATCGAAGCCGTTTTGCCGCGGGATCGCGAAGCGCGATCAGATGACGACACCGTAGTAGTCGTTGACCGCACGGGTGCGCGAGGTATCGGCCCAGTTCCAGCTGTTATCGTTCTGGTATTTGGGCGCGTCCTTCAGCTGTGACTCCGTGATTCCAGTGACGTATCCTCCGAGTCGGGTGTCGTATTTCAGCGACTGCCAGGGCAGGGGATAGTGATCGTCGCCGATTCCCAGAAGCCGCCGAAGCTGAGCACGGCGTAGGACACCTTGCCGCTCACCTTGTCGATCATCACGCGCTCGATCGAGCCGATTTTCTGGCTGTCGGCGCCATAGACGGCGGTGCCTTCCACCTTGTCGCTGCCGATCAGGGTTCCCGTTTCTCGTTGTTCAACGGCCATTTGTACCTCCATTTGCATATGGGGAGACAACATGCGGGCCACACGATCGTTCCGGGGGCCGGATTTCGGCAAAAGCTTCGACTTGTCCACGGAAGTTGGCCGGTTCGCCACACTGGCGCGGCAATTTCCTCTGCCTCATACGTTAACTTTACACAGCTGTTTGCCTGTGTTCATTGCGGCCATCAGTAAGTGATGAGTGCCATGCGATTTGTTGCGTACGCTGTTCTGGCTGTGTGTCTGGCCGGCTGTTCTTCGCGGGGGCCCGTCCCCCAAAACCTGCCTTACGCCATGGACGGGACGTTGAGCGCTGCTCCGCAGGCGTCCAAGCGCGCCGTCCGGCGTTCCGCTTTCGCCGGAGCAAGGTCAGACGTCACGGCCTCCGCCGATCGCGATGCCGCCTTCCAGGCCAAACTCGCCCAGTACCCGAAAAACTCCCGCGAATATATGCTGCTGCTGCGAGAGAAGGATTACGAGGAGTTTCGCGCCGAATCCAAGAAGTGGATAATCTGCAAGGGCTGTTAGGCGCGCGATCCCGCAATGCCTGCCCTCGACTTGGTCGGGGGTGGACGCCGGTTTGAGGCAAGCCGTTCAGCTTACCAGCGCGCGGTCGCGCAGGTGCAGATAGGCGGGATCGAAATCGGCGATTTCAACCAGCCGGTTCCAATCGAGAATCCGGATGGTCTTGCCTTCCCATTCGATCAGGCGTCGCGAGCGCAATTCCTGAATCATCCGGTTCGCGTGGATCGGTGAAATCCCGCAGGCGTCCGCAATATGCGTCTGGGAGCCCGGAAACGAGAACGTATGGTCCGGGGCAAGGCCGACCACCCTCAGCCGCATCTCCAGCTCGCAGATCAGGTGAGCGATACGGGCGAGGGCGTCGCGCGTGCCGATATTGACGACCCATTCGCGAAACAGCGAGGCGTCGACGAGCGTCTCGCGCCAGAAAATATCGGTCAGCCGGGGCGATTTCGCCAGCATCTCCCGAAATGGCTGATGCGGAATGAACGCCACCACCGCGGAGCCGAGCGTCGAGATCGAATGATCCATGGGATTGATGTGCAGCGAATACAGATCGGGAATATCGCCGGGCACATGGAAGGATACGATCTGGCGCTGCGCGCCGTCGCCGGATTTGTGTCGATAGAGGAATCCATCGACGACCATGCAGCATTTGTTGAGGATGGCGCCCTCGGCGACGATCTCGCTCTCTGCCGCAAAGTTGCGGACCGTCATCGGCAGACCGGAAATATGACTGCTGTCCTCATCGTTGAACGCAACGATGCGGTCTAGTCTGGTCAGCAGTCTGGAGTGCGGAAATCCGAGTTTCATGTCGTCGCTTTTGGCGAATGGCTTGTTCGAGGATGGTGCTCGCCTGGCGGGGAGCTATAGCCGTGCTTCGCGGCCCGTGTCACACGGATTTGCTTCGAAAATTGTCAAAAGCGCTGTTCGCTAATTTGGATTAACGTCCCGCCGCCGATGTCCCTGTAAAGCCGCGACGAGGGACAAATGAACGACCAGCTCGATCCTGACAGCAGCAAAGCATTGAATTTGCTGATAATTATCCTAAGCTTCTGCGCGATCGCGGCGGCGGCCGCGTTTTCCTCCTGTATTTCGGCCGCTCCTGATCCGGCCCGACGGTCTGTTCTTATGAAATGCTGAACTCTTGGGACCGGCTGTCGTGCCGGCCGCTGCGCGATTTGCCGTCCCGACCGGTTGCAATTCCGCGTTGCGGGAAGGGCAAAGCGGCTCGCGCAAATATGCAGGGGTTCGCGCGAGGAGGCCGCCTTGCGCCTCTTATTGCGCTGCGCTAAAGCCTTAAAACCATTCCAAAAGCGTGGCGAATCTGTGCATCACGCTGCCGGGTGATAGGGACTTGCGATGGGCAGTTTATTGCAGAATTATCTGCCGCTTGTGGTGTTTGTCGGCATCGCGAGCGTGATCGGTCTGGCGCTTCTGATCGCGCCGTTCATGCTTGCCTACAGCAATCCCGATCCGGACAAGCTGTCGGCCTACGAATGCGGCTTCGATGCCTTCGACGACGCGCGCATGAAGTTCGACGTTCGCTTTTATCTCGTCGCTATCCTGTTCATCATTTTCGATCTCGAAGTGGCGTTTCTGTTTCCGTGGGCGGTGGCGTTCGGCGATCTCGGGGCGACGGGATTCTGGTCGATGATGGTGTTTCTCGGCGTGCTGACGGTCGGCTTTGCCTATGAATGGAAGAAGGGCGCACTCGAATGGGATTGAGCCCCAACCAGACGCTGGTTTCGAAACCCGCGACCGGCATTCTCGACCCGAACACGGGGAGGCCGGTCGGCGCTGACGACCGCTTTTTCGGCGAGATCAACAACGAACTTGCCGACAAGGGCTTTTTCGTCACCGCCACCGACGACCTGATTACGTGGGCGCGCACCGGCTCGCTGATGTGGATGACCTTCGGCCTCGCCTGCTGCGCGGTCGAGATGATGCAGGTGTCGATGCCGCGCTACGACGTCGAGCGGTTCGGCTTCGCGCCGCGCGCTTCGCCGCGCCAGTCCGACGTGATGATCGTCGCCGGCACGCTCACCAACAAGATGGCGCCGGCGCTGCGCAGGGTTTACGACCAGATGCCGGAGCCGCGCTACGTCATCTCGATGGGCTCGTGCGCCAATGGTGGCGGCTACTACCATTATTCGTATTCGGTGGTCCGCGGCTGCGACCGGATCGTGCCGGTGGATATCTATGTGCCGGGCTGTCCTCCGACGGCCGAGGCGTTGCTGTACGGCGTGCTGCTCTTGCAGAAGAAAATCCGCCGGACCGGCACGATCGAACGCTGAGGACCAGGCGATGGACGACACTCAGCTTGGCGAATTGGGAGCAGCGATCGCGGCGGCGTTGCCGGGGCAGGTGACGGCTTATGCCATCGAGTTCGGCATGCTGACGCTGACAGTGGAGACGGCGAAGATCGTCGATGTGGTGAAATTCCTGCGCGACGATGCGCGCTGCCGCTTCGTCAATTTCACCGACGTGACGGCGGTGGATTATCCGGGCCGCACGCACCGTTTCGAGGTGGTCTATCATTTTCTGTCGCCTTATCTGAACACGCGTATCCGTATCAAGCTCGCGGCCGACGAGACGACCTTGGTCCCCTCGATCATCGCCGAGTTTCCCGGTGCCGACTGGTTCGAGCGCGAGACGTTTGATCTCTACGGCGTGCTGTTCTCCGGCCATCCGGACATGCGCCGCATCCTCACCGATTACGGCTTCGACGGCCATCCGCTGCGCAAGGACTTTCCGACGACCGGGTTCGTCGAGGTGCGCTACGACGATCAGGAGAAGCGGGTGAAATACGAGCCGGTGAAGCTCAACCAGGAATTCCGCAAGTTCGATTTTCTCTCACCCTGGGAAGGCGCGGACTATCCGCTGCCGGGGGATGAGAAGAGAAGCGGCGAATAGCGAATAGTGAGTGGCGAATAGGGATGGCGTTTGAACGAACCATCGATCAATTCGTATCGGGACCTCAGGGTCTGGCAGGATGCCATGACCTTGGCCGAGGCGTGTTATCGACTGACGCACGCGTTTCCGCGCGAGGAACTGTTCGGTCTGACGTCGCAAATCCGGCGCGCGGCAGCGTCGATTCCCGCCAACATCGCGGAAGGTCACGGACGGGACAATACGGGGACTTTCGTCCAGCATTTGCGGGTTGCGCAAGGCTCGCTGAAGGAACTCGAAACGCATCTGCTGCTCTCGGAGCGGGTCGGATTTCTGGCGCGGGAGAATGCGCAGGCGGTGCTCGCGAATTGCGACGGTTTGGGCAGGATGATGCGGGCCCTGATACGGTCCCTGCAAGAAAAGACCTCGAAATGACGCCACTCGCCATTCGCTACTCGCCACTCGCCCGATTGCGGAGCAATCGCCGTGACTGAAGCCACCCTTCGCAATTTCACGATCAATTTCGGACCGCAGCACCCGGCCGCGCACGGTGTGCTGCGTCTGGTGCTGGAGCTTGACGGCGAGGTGGTCGAGCGGGTCGATCCGCATATCGGCCTGCTTCATCGCGGCACCGAAAAGCTGATCGAGCAGAAGACCTATCTGCAAGCGATCCCGTATTTCGACCGGCTCGATTACGTCGCGCCGATGAATCAGGAGCATGCGTTCTGCCTCGCGGCGGAAAAGCTGCTCGGCATCGAGGTGCCGCGGCGCGGTCAACTGATCCGCGTGCTGTATTCCGAGATCGGCCGCATCCTGTCGCATCTGCTCAACGTGACGACGCAGGCGATGGACGTCGGCGCGCTCACCCCGCCGCTGTGGGGATTCGAGGAGCGCGAGAAGCTGATGGTGTTCTATGAGCGCGCCTCGGGCTCGCGCATGCATGCCGCCTTCTTCCGCATCGGCGGTGTGCATCAGGACCTGCCGCCGCAATTGATCCAAGACATCTACGACTGGTGCGACCCGTTCCTGAAGGTGGTCGACGATCTCGACCGGCTGCTCAGCGAGAACCGCATCTTCAAGCAGCGCAACGTCGATATCGGCGTGGTGTCACTGGAAGACGCGTGGAAATGGGGTTTCTCCGGCGTGATGGTGCGCGGCTCCGGCGCGGCCTGGGACCTGCGCAAGGCGCAGCCCTATGAGTGCTACGCCGAGATGGATTTCGACATTCCGATCGGCAAGAACGGCGACTGCTACGACCGCTATCACATCCGTATGGAGGAGATGCGGCAGTCGGTGCGCATCATGAAGCAGTGCATCGAGAAGCTGCGCGTCGCCGAAGGGCGGGGACCTGTCGTCGTCGAGGACAACAAGATCGCGCCGCCGCGCCGGGGCGAGATGAAGCGGTCGATGGAAGCGCTGATCCATCACTTCAAGCTCTACACCGAGGGCGTCCACGTTCCCGCCGGCGAGGCTTACGCCGCGGTGGAAGCGCCGAAGGGCGAGTTCGGCGTCTATCTGGTCGCCGATGGCACCAACAAGCCTTACAAATGCAAGATCCGCGCTCCGGGCTTCGCGCATCTGTCCGCGATGGAATTCCTCTGCAAGGGCCACCTGCTGGCGGACGTGTCCGCCATTCTCGGGTCGCTCGATATCGTGTTCGGCGAGGTTGACCGATGAGCGTTCGTCGTCTTGCACCGAAGGAACTGCAACCCGGCAGCTTCGCTTTCAACGAAGAGAATCTCGCCTGGTCGAAGGTGCTGATCGCGCGCTATCCGGAAGGCCGACAGGCGTCGGCGGTGATCCCGCTGCTGTGGCGCGCGCAGGAGCAGAACGGCGGCTGGACGACGGAAGCCGCGATCCGCGTCGTCGCCGACATGCTGGATATGCCCTATATCCGCGTGCTTGAGGTCGCGACCTTCTACACTCAGTTTCAATTGCAGCCGGTCGGCAAGAAGGCGCACATTCAGGTATGCGGCACCACGCCCTGCCGTCTACGCGGCGCGGGCGACCTGATTGAAATCTGCAAGCATCGCATCCATCACGACCAGTTCCACCTGTCCGCCGACGGCGATTTCAGCTGGGAGGAGGTCGAGTGTCTCGGCGCCTGTGTTAACGCGCCGATGGCGCTGATCTGGAGCGACACCTACGAGGATTTGACGAAGGAAAGCTTCAACAAGCTGCTCGACGGTTTTGCGAGCGGCAATCCGCCGAAGCCGGGACCGCAGAACGGCCGTCAGTTCTCCGCGCCGATGGGCGGGCCGACGACGCTGAAGTCCGGCGGTGCGCAGGCCGCGCCGCAGCCGGCGAAGGAGCCGGTGCTGGCGGATGCCGAGGCCAAGAAGCCGGGCGAGGCCGCCAACACGCAGGAGCGTCCGTCGCCGAAGCCGCCGGCCGCCGACGCCGCGGCGAAACCGTCATGAGTGAGGCTCTGATGGACCCGAAACTCCGTTTCGTTCTGGCCTACACTGCCGGCATCGCCATTCTGGTGTTCGTCATCAATCGCGTCGCGCTGGGAACGCCCACGCAAACCTCGTTCATGTGGTCGGCGCTGTTCGCGGCGATCGCCTTCGCGATGGCCTGGCGACAGGCGTCGCAGAAGAAGAAACCCTGAGGGAAGAACCGATGCTCGCTGACAAGGATCGCATCTTCCGCAATCTCTACGGCCTTGAGGATTGGGGCCTCGAAGGCGCGCGTGCGCGCGGCGCATGGGACGGCACCAAGGGCATCCTCGAAAAGGGCCGCGACTGGATCATCAACGAGATGAAGGCGTCGGGCCTGCGCGGCCGCGGCGGCGCGGGCTTCCCGACCGGCCTGAAATGGTCGTTCATGCCGAAGGAGTCCGACGGCCGCCCGCATTACCTCGTGGTGAACGCCGACGAATCCGAGCCCGGCACCTGCAAGGATCGCGAGATCATGCGGCACGATCCGCATCTCTTGATCGAGGGCTGCCTGATCGCCAGCTTCGCGATGGGCGCGCATGCGGCCTATATTTATGTGCGCGGCGAATTCATCCGCGAGCGAGAGCGGCTGCAAGCGGCGGTCGATCAGGCCTATGAGGCGAAGCTGATCGGCAAGGACAATGTTCACGGCTATCCGTTCGACCTCTATGTCCATCATGGCGCGGGCGCTTACATCTGCGGCGAGGAAACCGCACTGCTGGAAAGCCTCGAAGGCAAGAAGGGCCAGCCGCGGCTGAAGCCGCCGTTCCCGGCGAATATGGGCCTCTACGGCTGCCCGACCACGGTGAACAATGTCGAGTCGATTTCAGTCGCGCCGGACATTCTGCGGCGCGGCGCGGCATGGTTCGCCGGCATCGGCCGTCCCAACAATGTGGGCACGAAGCTGTTCTGCGTCTCCGGCCATGTCGAGCGGCCTTGCAATGTCGAAGAGGCGATGGGCATCACCTTCCGCGAACTGGTCGAGACGCATTGCGGCGGCATTCGCGGCGGCTGGGACAATCTGCTGGCGGTGATCCCCGGCGGCTCGTCGGTGCCGCTGCTGCCGGCCGAGCAGTGCAACGACCTGTTCATGGACTTCGACACGCTGCGCAACCTGAAGTCCGGCCTCGGCACCGCGGCCGTGATCGTGATGGACAAGTCGACCGACATCATCGCCGCGATCGCGCGGCTGTCCTATTTCTACAAGCACGAGAGCTGCGGCCAATGCACGCCGTGCCGCGAGGGCACCGGCTGGATGTGGCGCGTGATGACGCGGATGATCGAGGGCCGCGCGCACAAGCGCGAGATCGGCATGCTGCTCGAAGTGACGACGCAGGTCGAAGGCCACACCATCTGCGCGCTCGGCGACGCGGCGGCGTGGCCGATTCAAGGATTGATCCGGCATTTCCGGCCCGAGATCGAACGCCGCATCGACGAGTTCGCGCGCAATGCGACGGATATGCCGGTGCCGTTGCAGGCGGCGGAGTAGGGCGATGAAGATTCACGAGCAGAAAGATCGTCTCGCCGTGACGAAGAGCGACATCTCCGGTTCGCTGTTCGACGACGTGAACCTGTCCGGCGCGACCTACGAAAACGTCAACATGTCGGGCGGCAAATATCACAATATCAATTTGTCGGGTTGCAGCTTCGACGACCTGAACATGTCGGGCTGGACGGTCCACAACGTCAATCTGTCGGGACTGCGGATCGACGAGGCCAATCTCGCGGGCGCGTCCATCCGCAATGCGCGCATGCAAGGCATGACCATCGAAGGTATCGAAGTGACCGAGTTGCTTGCGTGCTGGAAGCAGCATCACGGCGAGGGCAAGCCCGCATGACCAAACTTCTCGTCGATGGCAAAGAAGTCGATGTGCCGGCGGACTACACGCTGCTTCAGGCGTGCGAGGCGGCGGGCGCGGAAGTTCCGCGCTTCTGCTACCACGAACGGCTCTCGATCGCCGGCAACTGCCGCATGTGCCTTGTGGAATTGAAGGGCTCACCGAAGCCGGTGGCAAGCTGCGCCTGGGGCGTGCGCGATTGCCGTCCCGGTCCGAACGGCGAATTGCCATCGGTCAGCACCAAGTCGCCGATGGTGAAGAAGGCGCGCGAAGGCGTGATGGAGTTCCTGCTCATCAACCATCCGCTGGACTGCCCGATCTGCGATCAGGGCGGCGAATGCGACCTGCAAGACCAGGCAATGGGCTATGGCGTCGATTCGAGCCGCTTCGCGGAAAACAAGCGTGCGGTCGAAGACAAATATATGGGCGCGCTCATCAAGACGGTGATGACCCGCTGCATCCAGTGCACACGCTGCGTCCGCTTCTCGGCGGAGGTGTGCGGCGTGCCGGAAATGGGTGCGACCGGCCGTGGCGAGGACATGGAGATCACGACCTATCTCGAACACGCGCTGAGTTCGGAGCTGCAAGGCAATCTGGCCGACATCTGCCCGGTCGGCGCGCTGACATCAAAGCCTTACGCCTTCGCGGCGCGGCCGTGGGAGTTGCAGAAGACCCAGTCGATCGACGTGATGGACGCGGTCGGCTCGGCGATCCGCGTCGACACGCGCGGACGCGAGGTGATGCGCATCCAGCCGCGCATCAACGAGGCGATCAACGAGGAGTGGATTTCCGACAAGACGCGGCATGTGGCGGACGGCCTGCGGACGCAGCGGCTGGATCAGCCCTATGTGCGCGTCGATGGCAAGCTGCGGCCCGCAAGCTGGGCTGAAGCTTTCGCGGCGATCGCCGCGCGGACGGCGCGCACTGAGGCCAAGCGGATCGGAGCGATCGCCGGCGACCTCGCCGCTATCGAGGAGATGTTCGCGCTGAAGGACCTGCTGGCGAAGCTCGGCTCGCCGAATGTCGCGACGCAAGCCGGCGGCGCGTTCAATCCGGCGCAGGGCCGCGCCTCCTACATCTTCAACCCGACGATCGCCGCGATTGAGCAGGCCGACGCGCTGCTGATCGTCGGCGCGAATCCGCGCAAGGAAGCGGCGCTTGTGAACGCGCGCATCCGCAAGGCGTGGCGCGGCAACAAGCTGAAGGTCGCGCTGATCGGCGAGACGGCGGACCTGACCTACGATTATGACTATCTCGGAGCCGGCACAGACACGCTGAGCGATCTGGCGGCCGGCAAGCTGCCCTTCGCGGATGTGCTGAAAAACGCCAAGAAGCCGATAGTGCTGGTCGGCGCGGGCCTCGCCCAGCGCGCGGACGGAGCGGCGATCCTCGCCACCGCCGCGAAACTCGCGGGCGGGGCGCGCGAGGACGGCTGGAACGGCTTTGGCGTGCTGCACAATGCGGCCTCGCAGGTCGGCGCGCTCGATATCGGTTTCGTCGCCGCCAATGGCGGGCTGACCGCCGCGCAGATGGCGGCTCCTGGCGCGCTCGATCTCGTCTTCCTGCTGGGAGCCGATGAAGTGGACATCGCCGCCGGCGCGTTCGTCGTCTATATCGGCACGCATGGCGATCGTGGCGCGCACCGCGCCGACGTGATCCTGCCCGGCGCGGCCTACACTGAAAAGTCCGGCCTTTACGTCAACACCGAGGGGCGGGTGCAGATGGGCAGCCGCGCAGGCTTCCCGCCGGGCGACGCGCGCGAGGACTGGTCGATCGTCCGCGCGCTGTCGGACGCGCTCGGCCGCAAGCTGGATTACGACTCTCTCGGTGCTCTGCGCCAGGCGCTGTTCAAGCTGCATCCGCATCTGATGCGGATCGACCAGATCGAGCCGGGGCGGGTTGAGGACGTCGTTCGTCTGGCCGCCGGCGGCGGATCGTTCGACAAGACCCCGTTCAAAAGCCCGGTCGCCGATTTCTATCTGACGAACCCGATCGCGCGCGCATCCGCCGTCATGGCGGAGTGCTCGAGCCTCGCCTCGGGACGTCTGCGCGAGGCCGCGGAGTAAACCATGACCTTCGCTCAACTCTGGACCGACTATCTTTGGCCGCTGCTGATTATCGTAATTCAGAGCGTCGGCCTGCTCGTGGCGCTGCTGATCTCGATCGCCTATCTGCTGCTGGCCGACCGCAAGATCTGGGCGGCGGTGCAGATTCGCCGCGGCCCGAACGTCGTCGGGCCGTGGGGGCTGTTCCAATCCTTCGCGGACTTGCTGAAATTCGTGCTGAAGGAGCCGACGATTCCGGCAGGCTCCAACAAGGGCGTGTTCCTGCTCGCGCCGTTCGTGTCCTGCGTGCTGGCGCTGGCGGCGTGGGCCGTGATCCCCGTCAACCTGAACTGGGTCGTCGCCGACATCAATGTCGGCATCCTCTACATCTTCGCGATTTCGTCGCTGTCGATCTACGGCATCATCATGGCCGGCTGGGCGTCGAATTCGAAATACGCCTTCCTGTCGGCGGTTCGCTCGGCCGCGCAGATGGTGTCCTACGAAGTCTCGATCGGCTTCGTCATCATCACCGTGCTGCTCTGCGTCGGCTCGCTCAATCTCACCGCGATCGTCGAGGCGCAGAACACGAAGCTCGGCCTGCTCGGCTGGTACTGGCTGCCGCTGTTTCCGATGTTCGTGATCTTCTACGTCTCCGCGCTGGCGGAGACCAACCGTCCGCCGTTCGATCTGGTCGAGGCCGAGTCGGAACTGGTCGCCGGCTTCATGGTCGAATACGGCTCCACGCCCTACATGATGTTCATGCTCGGCGAGTATTGCGCCATCGTCACGATGTGCTCGCTGGCGACGATCATGTTCTTAGGGGGCTGGCTCTCGCCGATCCCGTTCGCGCCGTTCACTTGGGTTCCGGGCGTGATCTGGTTCGTGCTGAAGGTCTGCTTCATGTTCTTCCTGTTCGCGATGGCGAAGGCGATCGTGCCGCGCTACCGCTACGACCAGCTGATGCGGCTGGGTTGGAAGGTGTTTTTGCCGATTTCGCTGGCGGCCGTTGTGATCGTCGCAAGCGTCCTGCATTTCGCAGGACTAGCCCCGAAATGATGCCGGCCCGGCGCGTGAGGATGTCATGAGCGTTGCAACCGCAGCCAAGTCGCTTCTGCTGAAGGAGTTCGTATCGGCGTTCTTTCTCGCCATGCGCTACTTCTTCCAGCCGAAGCCGACGCTGAACTATCCCTTCGAGAAGGGGCCGATCTCGCCGCGCTTTCGTGGCGAGCATGCCTTGCGCCGCTATCCGAACGGCGAGGAACGCTGCATCGCCTGCAAGCTGTGCGAAGCGATCTGCCCGGCGCAGGCGATCACCATCGAGGCCGGGCCCCGCCGCAATGACGGCACCCGCCGCACGGTGCGCTACGATATCGACATGGTGAAGTGCATCTATTGTGGGCTGTGCCAGGAGGCGTGCCCGGTCGACGCCATCGTCGAGGGGCCGAACTTCGAATTCGCGACCGAAACGCGCGAGGAGCTGTATTACGACAAGGCCAAGCTGCTTGCGAACGGCGACCGCTGGGAGCGCGAGATCGCGAAGTCGATCGCGCTCGACGCGCCGTATCGGTGAGGTGAGGCGATGATCTTTCCCGCGCTGTTCTTCTACCTGTTCGCCGGCGTCTGCGTCGCCTCGGCGGTGATGGTGGTGGTTTCCAAGAATCCCGTTCACTCGGTGCTGTTCCTGATCCTCGCGTTCGTGAACGCGGCCGGATTGTTCATCCTGCTGAGCGCCGAATTCCTCGCGATGATCCTCGTCGTCGTCTATGTCGGCGCGGTCGCGGTGCTGTTCCTGTTCGTCATCATGATGCTCGACGTGGACTTCGCCGAACTGCGCCAGGGCTTCCTGAACTACCTGCCGTTCGGCATGCTGCTCGGCATCATCATCCTCGCCGAACTGCTGCTGGTCGCCGGCGGCTGGGTCATCAATCCGAACGTCGCCAAGACGATCGCGTCGCCGATCCCGGCCGACATCTCCAACACCGAGGCGCTCGGCCGGGTGCTGTATACGAAATACATCCACTACTTCCAGATTTCGGGGCTGGTGCTGCTGGTCGCCATGATCGGCGCGATCGTGCTGACGCTGCGCCACAAGGCCAACGTCAAGCGGCAGGATATCCCGACGCAGAACGCGCGCACGCGCGCGACCGCGATGGAGGTCGTCAAGGTGCTGCCTGGGCAGGGATTGCAGGACAGGCCGGAGGCCGCCGAATGATCATCACGCTGGGGCATTATCTGGCCGTCGCCGCGGTTCTGTTCACGATCGGCGTTCTCGGCATCTTCATCAACCGCAAGAACGTCATCGTCATCCTGATGTCGATCGAGCTCATCCTGCTGTCGGTGAATATCAATCTGGTGGCGTTCTCGTCGTTCCTCAACGACATCGTCGGCCAGGTGTTCGCGCTGCTGGTACTCACGGTCGCGGCCGCGGAAGCAGCGATCGGGCTCGCGGTGCTGGTCGTGTTCTTCCGCAACCGCGGCTCGATCGCGGTCGAAGATATCAATGTGATGAAAGGCTGAGGCCAAGAGATGATTCAGGCTATCGTCTTTCTGCCGCTGCTGGGCGCGATCCTTGCCGGATTGATCGCGCTGTACGGCGCGCATGCGCGTCACCCGAGCGGCGACCAGATGGATCATGCGCACGGGCATGAGCATCACGGTCACGACCATCATCACGATCACGGCCATGCGCACGCCGCGCATCATGACGCGCATGACGATCACGCGCACGGGCCGACCGAGCCGCCAGCCGCGGGCTCCCGCGCCGCCGAGCTCATCACCACGACGCTGCTGCTCGTCTCCGCCGCGCTGTCGTGGATCACGCTGGTCAATGTCGGCTTCCAGCATCAGGACGTGCGCGTCATCCTGCTGCCGTGGATCGACTCCGGCGATCTCAACGTGTTCTGGACGCTGCGCGTCGACACGCTGACGGCGGTGATGCTGGTGGTGGTGAACACTGTCTCCGCGCTGGTTCACCTCTATTCGATCGGCTACATGGCGGAGGACCCGAACCGGCCGCGCTTCATGGCCTATCTGTCGCTGTTCACCTTCGCGATGCTGATGCTGGTGACGGCGGACAATCTGGTCCAGTTGTTCTTCGGCTGGGAGGGCGTGGGCCTCGCCAGCTATCTGTTGATCGGCTTCTGGTATCAGCGGCCGTCGGCGAATGCCGCGGCGATCAAGGCGTTCGTCGTCAACCGCGTCGGCGATTTCGGCTTCGCGCTCGGCATCTTCGCGATCTTCATGCTGGTCGGCTCGACCGATTTCGAGACGATCTTCGCGGCTGCCCCGAGCCTGACGGGAAAGACCATCAACGTGTTCGGCTGGCAGGCCGACGCGCTGACCTTCACCTGCCTGCTCTTGTTCATGGGTGCGATGGGCAAGTCGGCGCAGTTCCTGCTGCACACCTGGCTGCCGGACGCGATGGAAGGCCCGACGCCGGTGTCGGCGCTGATCCACGCCGCGACCATGGTCACCGCCGGCGTGTTCATGGTGGCGCGGCTGTCGCCGTTGTTCGAACTCGCCCCGACCGCGCAGGCGGTGGTGATGTTCTTCGGCGCGACCACGGCATTCTTTGCGGCGACCGTCGGCCTTGTCCAGAATGACATCAAGCGCATCGTCGCCTATTCGACCTGTAGCCAGCTCGGCTACATGTTCGTGGCGATGGGGGCGGGCGCGTATTCGATCGGCATGTTCCACCTGTTCACGCACGCCTTCTTCAAGGCGCTGCTGTTCTTAGGCTCAGGCTCGGTGATCCATGCGATGCATCACGAGCAGGACATCCGCAACATGGGCGGATTGGCCCGCAAGATTCCGGTCACCTACACGATGATGCTGGTCGGCACGCTGGCGCTGACCGGCTTCCCGCTCACTGCCGGCTACTTCTCGAAGGACGCGATCATCGAGTCGGCCTATGCCGCGCACAATCCGTTCGCGCTGTACGCCTTCCTGCTGACGGTGATCGCGGCCGGGCTGACCTCCTTCTATTCATGGCGTCTTGTGTTCAAGACCTTCCATGGCGAGCCGCATGATCGTCATCACTACGAGGCGGCGCATGAGAGCCCGCTGGTGATGCTGGTCCCGCTCTTCGTGCTGGCGGCCGGATCGATCCTGGCCGGCTTCCCGTTCAAGGAAGTGTTCGCGGGGCATGGCGTCGAGGATTTCTTCCGCGAGTCGCTGAAGATGAAGCCGGGGCTGATCGACGAAATCCACCACACGCCGCCGGCGATCGCGCTGCTGCCGACGGTGATGATGGTGATCGGCTTCGTGGTGTCGTGGGTGTTCTATATCCGCCGGCCCTACATTCCGGTCGAACTCGCCAACCAGCACGGGCTGCTGTACCGCTTCCTGCTCAACAAATGGTATTTCGACGAGCTGTACGATTTCATTTTCGTGCGGCCCGCGAAATGGCTCGGCGCCTTCCTGTGGAAGAAGGGCGACGGCTTCGTCATCGACGGCTTCGGTCCGAATGGCGTGTCCGCGCGCGTGCTGGATGTGACGCGCGGCGCCGTGCGGCTCCAGAGCGGCTACCTCTATCACTATGCGTTTGCGATGCTGATCGGCGTCGCCGGATTGATTACGTGGTTCATGTTTACGGCGGGGCCAACTGAGATGACCTGGCCCATTCTTTCGGTCGTCACCTTCCTGCCGGCGGTCGGCGCACTGTTGATCTGGATCGCGCGCGGCCACGACGAGGCGGCGAACCGCAACGCGCGCTGGATCGCGCTCTGGACCACGCTCGTCACCTTCGCGGTGTCGCTGATCCTGGTGGCGCGGTTCGACGCCTCAAACCCTGACTTCCAGTTCGTCGAGAAGACGCAGTGGCTTGCGCGGGGCATCGCCTATCACATGGGCGTGGACGGCATTTCTCTGCCCTTCGTGATCCTGACCACCGCGCTGATGCCGTTCTGCATCGTCGCGAGCTGGAAATCCGTCACGTCGCGCGTGCGCGAATACATGATGGCCTTCCTGATCCTCGAAACACTGATGATCGGCACCTTCTCGGCGCTCGATCTCGTGCTGTTCTATCTGTTCTTCGAGGGCGGCCTGATCCCGATGTTCCTCATCATCGGTGTCTGGGGCGGACCACGCCGCGTCTATGCCAGCTTCAAGTTCTTCCTCTACACGCTGCTCGGCTCGGTGCTGATGCTGCTGGCGATCATGGCGCTGTACTGGAACGCCGGAACCACCGACATTCCGACGCTGATGAAGACGGCGGTGCCGCGCACCATGCAGACATGGGCGTGGCTGGCGTTCTTCGCCTCCTTCGCGGTGAAGATGCCGATGTGGCCGGTGCATACCTGGCTGCCCGATGCGCACGTCGAAGCGCCGACGGCGGGCTCGGTCGTGCTGGCCGCGATCCTGCTGAAGATGGGCGGCTACGGCTTCCTGCGCTTCTCGCTGCCGATGTTTCCGCTGGCGAGCCACGATTTCGCGCCGCTGATCTTCACGCTCTCCGTGATCGCGATCGTCTACACTTCACTGGTCGCGTTGATGCAGGAGGACATGAAGAAGCTGATCGCCTATTCGTCGGTCGCCCATATGGGCTTCGTGACGATGGGCATCTTCGCCGGCAACACGCAGGGCGTCGCCGGCGGCGTGTTCCAGATGATCTCGCACGGCATCGTCTCGGGCGCGCTGTTCCTTGCGTCGGCGTCGTCTACGACCGCCTGCATACGCGCGAGATCAAGGCGTATGGCGGGCTGGTCAATCGCATGCCGCTTTACGCGCTGGTGTTCATGGTGTTCACCATGGCCAATGTCGGACTGCCCGGCACCTCCGGATTCGTCGGCGAATTCCTGACGTTGCTCGGCGCCTTCAAGACCAGCATCCCGACCGCGATCTTCGCCACGCTCGGCGTCATCCTGTCGGCGGGATACGCGCTGTGGCTCTACCGCAAGGTGGTGTTCGGCGCGCTGGATAAGCCGTCACTGGCCGGCATCAAGGACCTGACGCTGCGCGAAGGCGTGGTGCTCGCGCCGCTGCTGATCCTCACCATCCTGTTCGGCGTTTATCCGAAGCCGGTGCTGGATATGTCGGCGGCGTCGGTCGAGCAGCTTGTCAGCAACTATCAGACCGCGATCTCGGCCGTGAAGGCCGCGGCGCTCGTGCAATGAGTGCGGAAAGGGCGCGAGGGCAAAGATCATGAGCTTTACGGCTGCCGGCTACCTGCTTCTTCCCGTGGTGCCTGAGCTTCTGCTCAGCGTCTGCGCGATGATCCTGTTGATGATCGGTGCGTTCAATGGCGAGCGTGTCACCAATCTGGTGACCGGCCTTGCGGTGTTCTTCCTCGTCTGCACGGCGGCGGCGATTATCGTCTCGCCCGGCGGCAAGGTGGAAACCTTCGGCGGCTCGTTCGTGCTGGACGATTTCGCCCGCTTCCTGAAACTGCTGACGCTGCTTGGCTCGGCGGCGACGCTCATCCTGTCGATCGAGTTTCTTCAGGACAATTCGCGGCGGATGTTCGAGTTCTCGATCCTCGTGCTGCTGTCGACCGTCGGCATGATGATCCTCATTTCGGCGGGCGATCTGATCGCGCTCTATCTCGGCCTCGAACTGATGAGTCTGGCGCTCTACGTCGTGGCGGCGAGCCATCGCGACAACATCAAATCGACCGAAGCCGGCCTGAAATATTTCGTGCTCGGCGCGCTGTCGTCCGGCATGCTGCTGTACGGCGCGTCGCTGGTTTACGGCTTTACGGGCACGGTGAACTTCGCCGGCATTGCCTCGGCCGCGAAGGCCGGCAATATCGGCCTGCTGTTCGGCCTCGTGTTCCTGCTGGCGGGATTGTGCTTCAAGATTTCGGCCGTGCCGTTTCACATGTGGACGCCGGACGTCTATGAGGGCGCGCCGACGGCCGTCACCGCCTTCTTCGCTTCCGCGCCGAAGGTGGCGGCGCTGGCCGTATTCACCCGCGTCGCGCTGACGGCGTTTCCGGGCATCACGCCGCAATGGCAGCAGATCGTCGTGTTCGTCGCGATCGCATCGATGGCGCTTGGCTCGTTCGCAGCGATCGGCCAGACCAACATCAAGCGGCTGATGGCCTATTCGTCGATCGGCCATATGGGCTTCGCCCTGGTCGGTCTCGCGTCCGGAACGCAGGAGGGCGCGCAGGGCGTGCTCGTCTATATTGCGATCTATGTGATGATGACGCTCGGCACCTTCGCGGTCATCATCGCGCTGAAGCGTGACGGGGAGGCGGTCGAGACCATCAGCGATTTCGCCGGCCTCGCCCGCACCAATCCGCTGATGGCGTTCTTCATGGCGATGCTGCTGTTCTCGCTCGCCGGCATTCCGCCGCTCGCCGGCTTCTTCGCGAAGTTCTACGTGTTTATGGCGGCGATCAATGCGGGGCTGTTCACGCTCGCCGTGCTCGGCGTTCTCGCAAGCGTCGTCCGCGCGTATTACTATCTCTACATCGTCAAGGTCATGAATTTCGACGAGCCGGACGGCGCGATGCAGCCGATGCGCGCCGAGTTGCGAACGGTGCTTGCGGTTTCCGGCCTGTTCAACATCCTGTTCGCCTTCTATCCGGCCCCCTTGGTCTCGGCTGCGGCGGCGGCCGCGAAGTCGCTGTTCTGATGGCGTTCGCGCTCGGCCCGCAGGCGCGGTCCGCGGGTTATGCAGTGATGTCGCTTGAAACAGCGGGCTCCACCAATGTGGAGGCGATGGCGCATCTGAAGGCGGGCGGAAGCAATCCGGTCTGGTTCGTCACCGACCATCAGGTCGCGGGCCGCGGCCGGCGCAATCGGGTGTGGGTATCGCCCAAGGGAAATCTGGCGGCGAGTGTCGGCGAGGTCATCGACATCGCGCCGGCGCAGGCTGCGACGCTCGGTTTCGCCGCAGGCGTCGCGCTGGCGACCGCTCTTCGGCAGTTCGGCGTTTCCGCGAAACTCAAATGGCCGAATGATGCATTGCTGGAGGGAGCCAAACTGTCCGGCATGTCGCTGGAGGCAGAATCCGTGGCCGACGGACGCCTCGCGGTCGTCGTCGGCATCGGCGTGAATGTGGTGGCGGCGCCGCAGGGACTGCCTTACGCTGCCGCCTCGCTGCATGACGCCGGCTGTGCCGTGTCGGCGGAAGAGCTGTTCGAGGCGCTGGCGGAATACTGGTCCGAGATGCGAATGCTGTGGGACAACGGGCGGGGGATGCCGGTTCTGCGTCAGCGCTGGCTGGTGCATGCCGCTGGGATCGGTGGACCTGTCACTATCCAGGCTGGCACGCGAACCGTGAGCGGCATCTTCGAGACGATCGACGAGACCGGACACATGATTGTCATCACCGACGAAGGCCGCCGCGTGCCGATCGCTTCGGGCGAGGTGTTCTTCGGCGACGCCGCCACCAGCGCGGCCGGAGCGGTCTGATGTCGAGACCGGATGAACTCACCTTCGCGCCGCTCGGCGGCATCGGCGAAATCGGCATGAACCTGTCGCTATACGGGCTCGGCAATCGCCACCAACGAAGCTGGCTCGCGATCGATCTCGGCGTCTCGTTCGGCGACGAGGAGCATCTGCCGGGCATCGATCTCATCCTGCCCGACATCGCCTTCCTGGAGAAGGAGCGCAAGAACCTCGTCGGGCTGGTGCTGACGCACGCGCATGAGGATCATTTCGGCGCGATCATCGATCTGTGGCCGAAGCTGAAATGTCCGATCTATGCGACGCCATTCTCGGCCGCCTTGCTGATGGCGAAATGCGAGAGCGAGCCGGGCGCGCCGAAAATTCCGGTGACGGTGGTGCCGCTCGGCGCGCGGATCGACATCGGCCCGTTCAATGTCGAGTTCGTCTCGGTCGCGCATTCGATTCCGGAATCGAACGCGCTGGCGATCCGCACTTCGGCCGGCACGGTGCTGCATACTGGCGACTGGAAGATCGATCCGACGCCGGTGATCGGCCAGCCGACCGACGAGGCGCGCCTGCGCGAGATCGGCGAGGAGGGCGTGCTGGCGCTCGTCGGCGATTCGACCAACGCAGTGCGCGAGGGGCGCTCGCCGTCGGAGACGGAAGTCGCCGCAGCCCTTGCCGACATCGTCAAATCGTCGCGCGGCCGTGTTGCGGTGACGACCTTTGCCTCCAATGTCGCGCGGCTGAAGGCCGTGGCCGACGCCGCGCGCCGCCGACCGCGAGGTGGTGGTGATCGGCCGGGCGATGGAGCGTGTCGTTCAGGTGGCGCGCGAGACCGGCTATCTCGACGGCGTGCAGGAATTTCGCGACGCGCGGATGTACGGGCACTTTCCGCCCGACAAGGTGCTGGCGCTCTGCACCGGCAGCCAGGGCGAGCCGCGCGCGGCGCTGGCGCGCATCGCCAATGACGACCATCCGCTGGTGACGCTGAACAAGGGCGACCGCGTGATTTTTTCGTCCCGCACCATTCCGGGAAACGAGAAGGCGGTCGGCAACATCATCAACGGGCTGGTGTCGCAGGGCATCGAAGTCATTACCGACCGCACCCATCTCGTGCATGTGTCCGGCCATCCGCGACGCGACGAACTGCGCGACATGATCGCCTGGATCCGGCCGCAGATTTTGATTCCGGCGCATGGCGAGCCGCTGCATCTGCATGAGCATGCGGCGCTGGCGCGCACCGCCGGCGTGCCGAAAGTCATCATGTGCCGCAACGGCGATCTGGTGAAGCTCGGGCCGGGCGATCCGGGCGTCATCGATCAGGTGCCGCATGGCCGGCTTTACAAGGACGGCTTCCTGCTGGAGCCGGAAAAGGCGAGGGCGGTGGTCGAGCGCCGCCGCATGTCGTTCGCGGGCATCGTGTTCGTGGCGCTTGCGATCACCGACAAGGGCGAACTCGCCGACGATCCGCAGGTCGATCTGTTCGGCGTGCCCGAGAAGGATGCGGACGGAAAGACCATCGACGATCGCGTTTATGATGTGGTGCTGTCCACCGTCGAAAACCTGCCGCGGCCGAAGCGGCGCGATCCATCGGCGCTGGCGGAAAGCGTCCGCCGCGCGGTGCGGGCCGAGGTCAATCTGGCGTGGGGCAAGAAGCCGGTCTGTCAGGTGCATGTCCTGACGGTCTGAAGATGGGAGATAGCAAATGATCGGTCGCCTGAATCACGTCGCGATCGCCGTGCCGAATGCGCTGAAGGCGGCGGAGATCTACCGCGCCTGCGGCGCCGATATCTCGCAGGCCGTGCCGCTGCCGGAGCACGGGGTCATCACCGTGTTCGTGAATCTGCCGAACACCAAGATCGAGTTCATCGAGCCGCTCGGCGAGGCGTCCCCGATCGCCAAATTCTTCGACAAGAATCCGGACGGCGGCATCCATCATGTCTGCTACGAGGTCGAGGACATTCTGGCCGCCCGCGAGCAGTTGAAGGCCGCCGGCGCACGCGTGCTTGGCGATGGCGAGCCGAAGACCGGCGCGCATGGCAAGCCGGTGCTGTTCTTCCATCCGAAGGATTTCTCCGGCGCATTGGTCGAGATCGAGCAGGTCCGATGACGATCTCGGCAGGGCTGGCGATCTATTTCGTGCTGTGGTGGGTGGTGCTGTTCGCGGTGCTGCCGTTCGGCATTCGCAGCCAGCATGAAGACGGCGAGGGGGCTGCGGGAACCGATCCCGGTGCGCCCGTCGTTCACGGCATGGGACGGAAGCTGATCTGGACGACGCTGATTTCGCTGGCGATCTTCGGCGCGGCGTTCGCCGCCTATCGCGCCGGCTGGCTAGAACTCGACCGCCTCTCGCGCTTTCTCGGCTTTGCTTAAGTCGAGCCGGATAAGCGTACCGCTTCCATTATTTGCAAAACCGATACCGGGGCGGATGGCCACCGCGTGCATTGCCGTGTCCTGCTTCGCCATGTCCTTCTTCGGGCAAATTCGGGGCAAAAAAAAGCAGGGCGCAATGCCCTGCTGGATTTCGAAGACCCGATTTTCCCCTGTTGGCTAGCCCCGTTCAATTGGGGTTTTTTGCTGTTTGCCAGGGTTGACGCTGGTTGAAGGCGTCAGGGCTCCTCCCGAGACTTGGACCACCAGCCGGGACGAGCGAGCCGCACCGAACTGAAGATTTGTTCATATCCGAAAAGTTCTTGAGTGTCACCTTTTTCAGCAACATTCGGCTAAATTTGCGGCACTGCACAAATCGAAAATTGCGTGATGGTTGTAGGGGTTTCACCGGACCCGCAGAATCGCATGGCTTCTCTGTGGCGAGATGCCGCAGCCTGCCGGCTGCGGCCCTCGATCTCGCGCGGCGACCCGATCACTCGAATCGAATGCGCATGCCGCCATAAATCGCGCGGCCCGCTCCCGGCTCGAACAGCGGCATTGTGGAGGTGGCGCGGTCGATGATGCTGGCGCTGGCGATGTATTGCCGGTTGCCGAGATTGCGGCCCTCGACATAGGCGGAGAACCGGGAGCCATCGTCGTAACCCGCCTTGAGGCCCCAGATCGCATAGGGCTCGGTCTTCAGCGCGTTGGCGCTGTCGACGAAGTAGCTCTCAGGCACCCATTCGATATTCGGGCCGAGATAGAACCCGGCCGGATGCTTGTAGAGCAATTCCGCGCGCACAACGTGGCGCGGCGCGCCGGGCAGCAGATTGTCGCCGAAAGTGGCGTCGCGGTCGAAGCGGAAGTCGTTCAGCGTGTAGGCGAATTGCAGCCACAGCCGGTCCGCCTGCGCGCCCTGCACGAACAGGTTCTTCAGCACCGCCGCACCCAACGCGGCTTCGACGCCCTGATGGACGGTGCGGCCGGCATTGGTGACGTTGCAATTGCCGAACGCCGAATACAGGCACAGGAATTCGTCCCTGATTTCGGCGCGATAGCCGGTGAGTTCCCAGAACAGGTCAGTCCTGCGCCCGCGCGTGCCGATTTCATAAGTGGTCGACCGCTGCGGCCGGATCGCGGTGAACGGAATCACGGGTGCCGGAAAACTTGAGCTTTCGCCGAAACTCGGAATTTCCGAACTGCGCGAGACATTGGCGAACGCCTGCCAGGTCGGATCGATATCCCAGAGGAGGCCGGCGCGCGGATTCCACAGATTGAATTCGGTCGCGCCCGAATTGTCGCCGTCGCTCAGGAAGCGATCCGTGCGGCTGCGCGTTGCATGAATGAACTGCGTGCCGCCGACGATGGCGACATTCGGCATGACGAACAGCGAGTCCTCGACATAGGCGACGGTGTTCGTGCTGCGGTCGATCGAGGACGACAGCAGCGCGCCTTTCACCGCATTGGGGCCGTTTGCGAATTGCCGGTTGTCGATGCGCCCATTGTGGAGGTTGACGCCGGCGATGAAGCGATTGCGGAAACCGCCGATCTGCCGGTCGTCGACGACGCGGCCGAACAGGCCGTAATCGTCATACCGGTAATCGAGCCACTGAAAGATCGGATGCATCAGATGGCGGTCGACCGCGAATGCGCCGACCTCGACCGTTGTGTTCTCGAAGCGGGCCGTCGTCTTGTTGGCGAGGCGCACAGTGTCGATGTTGCGCTGCCAGTCATTGGCGACGTTGGCAGCGGCAGCGGTTTCGGGTGAAGTCAGCGCGGAGGCTTTCGTCACCGATCCGGGAATGCGCTGGCGGACGCTGTTGGCGTTGAGATAGAAGCGCGTCTCCAGATCGGGCGTGATCTGGTAGCCAACATTGCCGCTTGCCCGGAACGAACGGCCGTCGCTGTGGTCGCGAAACCCGTCAGCCGTCTGCGCGGACGCGGTGACGAATCCGTCCCACGCGCCGTTCGCGCCGGCGTTGGCCGCCTGCATGCGGCCGAAGCCGAACGAGCCGAGGTCGAAGCTGTAGGAGGCGAACGGCGCGTTGCGGCCGGACGGCGTGACGAAGTTGATCGCGCCGCCGGACGAGACCGCGCCGTAGCGCAGCGCGTTAGCGCCCTTGTAGACCTCGATATAGCGATAGGCGCTTGGATCGATCTCCTGGAAATCGCCATAGCCGTCAGCAGTGTTGATCGGCACGCCGTCGAGGAAAAGCTGAACCCCGCGCAGGTGAAAATTGCGCGACAGGCCGGAGCCGCGAATGGACAGCCGCGTGTCCTCGCCCCATTTCGGCTGCGCGAAGACGCCCGGAACATAGTCGAGCGCGTCCTTGATCGTCACGGCGGGGGTGGAGTTCCTGTAATCCTCAGCGCGGACGATGGCGACGCCGCCCGGCGTGCGTTGGATCTCGGCCAGCGCCTGCTGCGCCGTCATCACCGTCAGCGCGCCGGGGAGGGATGGCGCGGCTGGTGCTGCCGGAGCCGCCGCCACCGGACGGGCCGTCCGTGCGGATGTTCCGCGTTTGGCGCGTTGAAGGTTTCGCGGCGGTGCCGTGCGCTCCGGCGTGACGATCACCGGCGGAAGGTTGGAGACAGGTTGCGAAAATGACGAAGACGGCACGAGGATAAGCGCGGCTGAGGCAAGGCCGAGCCAGCGCGCCCGCGCATGAACGGGAGACATGGAAAACTCCATCTGAATTGAGACTGATCGCGTTACCGGCGCTGAAACGCCGTCGTCAGCTCAGGGATGGAGGTCCGCGCGCGAGGTGATCGGATGCCGGCCGCTGCGCGCAGGGCAGATCAGGCTGTGCGGGCGGCGCGATCGTCGTGAATACGACCCGTATCGGAAGCAATGCTTGCGACGGAGGGGGCAGGGCCGGTTCCGCCGCGTGTTGCAGGCAGAGCTGGCAATGGATCGCCGCGCGTTTGACAGCGCGGTCGTCATGATCGGCGGAGGGGCCGGACCCGGCGGCCCCGGCCGTACACAGCTCGAAGCCGGACAGCGATTTCGACGCCGAGGTCGCCGCCAGCAGCGCGCTGGCGAGCAGCGCGTTCAGGACGAATGCATACACGGCCAGCAATGCCGACCAGCGCCCGATCCGTCTGTGACGTGCCGTCAGATACACCGAATGGCTCCCAGTTCCGCCTCTAACACGCGCGGACGGGGCCGAAAAGCTGCTGGTCGGGCGAAACCCGCGCTATTTCGTGGGCCGCGGTCCCTTGTGTTTTGGCGGGGTATCCGGCTTTCTCTGCCGCATCTCCAACCATGTGTGATTCGTCGAGCCTCCGATGAGACTGTCGCGTTTTTTCCTGCCGATCCTGAAAGAAACCCCCAAGGAGGCGGAGATTGCCTCGCACCGGCTGATGCTGCGGGCGGGCATGATGCGGCAGGAGGCGGCGGGCATCTACGCGCTGCTGCCGCTGGGCCTGCGCGTCCTCAACAAGATCACGCAGATCGTTCGCGAGGAGCAGAACCGCGCCGGCGCGAACGAACTGTTGATGCCGACGATCCAGTCCGCCGAACTCTGGCGCGAGAGCGGGCGCTATGACGATTACGGCAAGGAGATGCTGCGCATCAAGGACCGGCACGAGCGCGAGATGCTCTATGGGCCGACCAACGAGGAGATGATTACCGACATCTTCCGTTCCTATGTGCGCTCCTACAAGGACCTGCCGCTGAATCTATACCACATCCAATGGAAATTCCGCGACGAGGTGCGTCCGCGCTTCGGCCTGATGCGTGGCCGCGAATTCCTGATGAAGGATGCCTATTCGTTCGACATCGACGCGGCCGCCGCGCGCCACGCCTATAACCGCATGTTCGTCGCATATTTGCGCACCTTCGCGCGAATGGGGCTGAAGTCGATTCCGATGGTCGCCGACACCGGACCGATCGGCGGCGATCTCAGTCACGAATTCATCATCCTCGCCTCGACCGGCGAGAGCGAGGTGTTCTGCCATTCGGATTATCTCACCTACGATGTGCCGGATGCGAATGTGAATTTCGACGACGTCGCCGGCCTGCAATCCATCGTCAACAAGTGGACCTCGCTCTACGCCGCGACGTCCGAGATGCACGATGCGGCGAAATTCGAGGCGCTGCCGCAAGCCTCGAAAATGTCGGCGCGCGGCATCGAGGTCGGCCACATTTTCTATTTCGGTACGAAATATTCCGAGCCGATGCGCGCGCTCGTGACCGGGCCGGACGGCACGCAGCAGCCGGTGCATATGGGCTCGTATGGCATCGGCCCGACCCGGCTGATCGGCGCGCTGATCGAGGCGTTCCATGACGAGGCCGGCATCAAATGGCCGGAGGCGGTCGCGCCGTTCGGGGTTGCGATCCTCAATCTCAAGCAGGGCGGCAGCGACACCGATCCGGCCTGCGAAAGCCTGTACCGCGAACTGTCGGCCAAGGGCATCGACGTGCTTTACGACGACACCGACAACCGGCCGGGTGCGAAATTCGCCACCGCCGACCTGATCGGCGTGCCGTGGCAGGTGATGGTCGGCCCGCGCAGCCTCGCCGAAGGCAAGGTCGAGCTGAAACGCCGCAGCGACGGCTCGCGCGAGCTTTTGACCCCGGCGGCTGTCGTGGCAAAGCTGACCGCCTGACTTATGCACCGGCGGCCGGTTCTGCCGAGATAACACGGCACGAAACCGCCCGAATCGTGAGAAATGGTGGTCATGGACAATGCGATGAGCGAGACGCCCAAGACCCGGCCATTTGCCCCTTTCGAGTGGCTGATCTCGCTGCGCTATCTGCGCGCGCGGCGCAAGGAAGGCTTTATCTCCGTCATCGCCGGTTTCTCCTTTCTCGGCATCATGCTCGGCGTCGCCACCCTCATCATCGTCATGGCGGTGATGAACGGATTTCGCAAAGAGCTGCTCGACAAGATTCTCGGCCTGAACGGACACCTTTTGGTGCAGCCGCTGGAAAGCCCGCTGACTGACTGGAAAGAGGTGGCCGACCGCATCAACACGGTGAAGGGCATCCGGCTTGCCGCGCCGATCGTCGAAGGGCAGGCGCTGGCGACATCGCCTTTCGGCGCGACCGGCGTGCTTATTCGCGGCATTCGCTCTGATGACCTGACCAACATCACCTCGATCGCCAAGAACATCAAGCAGGGCACGCTGGAAGGTTTCGACGAGGGCCAGGGGCTCGCGATCGGCCGACGGCTTGCGGATCAACTTTCGGTGCGCGCTGGCGACAACATCACGATCGTCGCGGCGCGCGGCGCGGTGACGCCGATGGGCACGCTGCCGCGCACCAAGAGCTATCGCGTCGCCGCCGTGTTCGAGATCGGCATGACGGAATATGATTCCGCCTTCGTGTTCATGCCGATCGCCGAGGCGCAGGCCTATTTCAACCGACCGAACGACGTCACCGCGATCGAGGTCTACACCACCGATCCCGACCGCATCGACGAGTTCCGCAAGAACGTTACGGAAGCTGCGGGGCGGCCGATCTTCATGGTCGACTGGCGGCAGCGCAATGCGACCTTCTTCAACGCGCGTCAGGTCGAGCGCAACGTCATGTTCCTTATTTTGACGCTGATCGTGCTGGTGGCAGCGCTGAACATCATTTCCGGTCTCATCATGCTGGTGAAGGACAAGGGCGGCGACATCGCCATCCTCCGGACGATGGGCGCATCGCAAGGCGCGATCATGCGCATCTTTCTGATTACAGGCGCGTCGATCGGCGTGGTCGGGACGGTGATCGGCTTTCTTGTCGGCACCGTCATCTGCATGAACATCGAACAGATCCGCCGCTTCATCTCCTGGCTGACGAACACCGAATTGTTCTCGCCCGAACTCTACTTCCTGTCGCGGCTGCCGGCGGAGATGGACACGGGCGAAACGTTCGCCGTGGTGCTGATGGCGCTGACGCTATCGCTTCTGGCGACGCTGTATCCGTCCTGGCGCGCAGCGCGACTCGATCCGGTCGAGGCCCTTCGGTATGAGTGAGACGGAGACGGGCCCGGCCGCGGCGGATGAGGAAGTTCCGGTCGTCTATCTGCACGACGTCGGACGGCGCTACAAACAGGGCGAAGGCACACTGACGATTTTGAACAATGCGCGGCTCGCGCTGTGGGCGGGGCAGTCGGTCGCGCTGGTCGCGCCTTCCGGTGCGGGAAAATCGACGCTGCTGCATGTCGCCGGCCTGCTCGAACATCCGGACGAGGGCGAGGTCTATATGCAGGGCGAGGCGACCTCGACCCTGAGCGATCTGCAACGGACCATGCTGCGGCGGACCGATGTCGGCTTCGTCTATCAGTCGCACCGGCTGCTGCCGGAATTCACCGCACTCGAAAACGTCATGATGCCGCAGCTCATTCGCGGCCTCGGCCGCAACGAGGCCAGCCTGCGGGCGCAAGAGATTCTGGCCTATCTCGGCCTGAAGGAGCGCGTCATGCACCGTCCCTCGGAGCTGTCCGGCGGCGAGCAGCAGCGCGTAGCGATCGCGCGGGCGGTCGCCAATGCGCCGCGCATCCTGTTTGCGGACGAGCCGACCGGAAATCTCGATCCGAACACGGCCGACCATGTGTTCGGCGCGCTGATGCAACTGGTCAAGGCGACGCGGGTCGCGATGCTGATCGCGACGCATAATATGGAGCTTGCAGGCCGGATGGACCGTCGCGTCACCATCCGAGGCGGCGAGGTCGTGGAGTTGGACTGACCCAAAGTCAGTTCTATCATTTTTGTTCCCGACGGTTCGAAAAATGGAACCGGAAGCCACTTTCCGCGTTGCTCTCGCGCTACCGCCCTCCAAACGGCAGCAAACGGACCCGCACTCTTGGGTATCCCCGTGAGCGCGGGTCCCTTCTCACGTTTCAGTGACATAAGTCACATTTATTTGCCTGCCATCGGCTGAACCGCAATGACGGTCGGGGAGTCTCCTAGCGGTCAGGTTTCATGAACATCTGGCCGCGCTTGTGTCCTACACGCAGACCCGGTGCAGCGACATGTTCGATGCATCGGGCTGCACCTTCTTCGGGCCGCGCCCTGCGGCCGGGATTCTTCAGAAATCGCTAACCATGTGACGAACCGGCGCCGGCCGCCGCACTCTGCACGGACAGACTCCGTTTGACTCTTGAAACAAAACAAGAACATTCTGTTCCCGAAATGTTCCAAATGGTCGAATCTGGTCAAGCCGGGAGGGCGATATGCTGAAGGCTTATCGAGGAAGCGGCCGCGCTGATGTCGGTGGTGCTGTTCGTGGGCATGGTCGCCGTCTGGGCGTGGTGTGATCCCGCGGTGCTGAGGAGTTGCGATTCCAGTCGGTCGAAGGCTCGGGGGTAACACCTGCGGGCGGTTGCGTGGACCGGCCCGGAGGCTCAGTTATGGGGACGTCAGGTAACCGGTTCAGGTGACTGGCGTCGGGCGCGGAGGCAGGAATCGGTTTAGCCTGCGCACGCACCACCTCTTGTCAGCAACCGAAAGCGACCCATGCCCGGTCCAGGCTTCGTCCATCTGAACGTCCGTTCGTCCTATTCGCTGCTGCATGGGGCGATGACCATCGGCCGGCTGGCGGAGCTGGCAAAGAAGGACCATCAGCCGGCGCTGGCTCTGACCGATGCCGACAACATGTTCGGCGCGCTGGAGTTTTCCGAGAAGCTCGCCGGCTACGGCATCCAGCCGATCGTCGGCTGCGCGATCGCGGTCGATTTCGCCGATCAGGAGCCGGGCTCGCGTTCGGTGCTGGTCCATCCGGCCCGGATCGTCCTGCTCGCCGCGCGTGAGGAGGGCTATCGCAGCCTGATGCGGCTGAACTCGCGGGCGTTTCTGGAGACGCCGCCGCACCAGGCACCGCACATCAAGTTCGACTGGCTGAAGGGCGAGAGCGACGGCCTGATCGCTCACCGGCGGTCCGTCCGGGCCGATCTCGATGGCGGTCGCCCACGATCAGGCGGCGGTCGCGGCCGCGCGCTGCGACCGGTCAGTTCGCTTTGTTCGGTGATCGCCTGGCGTCGAATTGCAGCGCCACGGCCTCGATAGCGAGCGGCGGGCGGAAGGCGGGCTGATCGACCTCGCCTATGCCAAGGGCCTGCCGCCGCCACCAACGAGCCTTTGTTCGCCACCGCCGACGATTACGAGGCGCATGACGCGCTGGTGTGCATCGCCGGCGGACGGCTGGTGGCGGAGACCGACCGGTCTGGGCCACACCGCCGATCACCGCTTTCAAGACCCGCGCTGAAATGGCGGTGCTGTTCGCCGACCTGCCCGAGGCGCTTTCCGCCTCAACCATCGAGATCGCGCAGCGCAGCGCTTACCGTCCGCGGACCCGCAAGCCGATCCTTCCGCGTTTCAACCACTGGCACACACCGCCGCCGAGGAGAGCGCGGAGGCGGCTGAACCGCGGCGGCAGGCGGAGCAGGGGCTGACGCGGCGGCTCGCTGTGAACGGCTGCGCGCCGGGGCTCACAGAGGAAGATTATCGCGAGCGTCTGGCGTTCGAGCTCGGCGTCATCGAACGGATGAAATATCCCGGATACTTCGATCGTTTCCGACTTCATCAAATGGGCGAAGGGAGAGGCATTCCGGTCGGCCCCGGCCGTGGCCTCCGCGCGGGCTCGCTGGTGGCGTGGTCGCTGACGATCACCGACCTCGATCCGTTGCGCTCGCCTGCTGTTCGAGCGCTTCCTCAATCCGGATCGCGTGTCGATGCCGGACTTCGACATCGACTTCGACCGCCGCGGCGAGGTCATCGACTACGTGCAGCAAGCGCTACGGCCGCGACCAGGTCGGGCAGACTTCACCTTCGGCACGTTGCAGGCGCGCGGCGTGCTGCGCGATGTCGGCCGCGTGTTGCAGATGCCTTACGGGCAGGTCGACAAATTGACGAAACTGGTGCCGCAGAATCCGGCCGCGCCCGTAACGCTCGCGAAAGCGATCGAGAGCGAGCCGAAACTTCAGGCATTTCGTGATGAGGACCCGGTGGTGGCGCGCGCCTTCGACGTCGCCCAGAAGCTCGAAGGCTCGACGCGCCACGCCTCGACGCATGCGGCGGGCATCGTCATCGGCGACCGACCCTTAAGCGAACTCGTGCCGATGTATCGCGATCCGAAAATGGACATGCCGGTCACCCAGTTCAACATGAAATGGGTGGAGCCGGCGGGGCTGGTAAATTCGACTTCCTCTGGTCTGAAGACGTTGACCGTGCTCGATGTCGCGGTGAAGCTCGTCACAGCGCGACATCGATGTCGATCTCGCTCTGCTGCCGATCGAGGATGCCGGACAGTTGGCGTGATGCTGGCGCGCGGCGAGGTGGTCGGCGTGTTCCAGGTTGAAAGTCAGGGCATGCGGCGCGCGCTGATCGAGATGCGCCCTGACCGCTTCGAGGACATTATCGCGCTGGTGGCGCCTACCGGCCGGGGCCGATGGCGAACATCCCGACCTATTGCGCGCGCAAGCATGGCGAGGAGGAATCGGAATATCCGATGCTGGAGCCGATCCTGAAGGAGACCTTCGGCGTCATCATCTATCAGGAAACAGGTGATGCAGATCGCGCAGGTGATGGGCTACTCGTTGGCGAGGCCGATCTTCTGCGCCGCGCGATGGGCAAGAAGATCCGAAAGGAGATGGACGCGCAGCGCGAGCGCTTCGTGTCCGGCGCGGTGGAGCGCGGCATCCAGCAGGGATACAGCCGAGGCGATCTTCGAACTGCTCGCCAAATTCGCCGACTACGGCTTCAACAAGAGCCACGCGGCGGCGTACGCGCTGGTGTCGTTCCAGACCGCCTATATGAAGGCGCATTATCCGGTCGAGTTTCGGCGGCGTCGATGACGCTCGACCTCAACAACACCGACAAGCTGTCCGAATTCCGCGCCGAGGCGATCCGCCTCGGCATCAAGATGGAGCCTCCGTCGATCAACCGCTCGGGCGTGCATTTCGATGTCGTCGACGGCGTCATCCACTACGCGCTCGCGGCGCTGAAGGGCGTGGGGCCTGCGGCGGTGGAGATGATCGTTGAGGCGCGGGGCGAACGCGCGTTCACCTCGCTCGCCGATTTCGCCTCGCGCGTGCCGCCGAAGGCGCTGAACAAGCGGGTGATCGAAAGCCTTGCCGCCGCCGGCGCGTTCGATGCGATCGAGCCGAACCGCGCGCGCGTGTTCGCCGGCGCGGACGCGATCATGGCCACCTGCCAGAGCCATCATCAGGAGGCGACGAGCGGGCAGCAGAGTCTGTTCGGCGCAGCCCCGGACGCGCCGACGCTGATCCTGCCCGCGGTCGAGCCCTGGCTGCCGCAGGAGCGGTTGCAGAAGGAATATGACGCGATCGGCTTCTTTCTGTCGGGCCATCCGCTCGACGATTACGCGACCGCGCTGGAAGCGGCTGCGCATCCAGTCATGGCAGGAGTTCAGCCAGGCGGTGAAATCCGGCGCGACGGCGGGCAAGGTCGCGGCGACGGTGGTGTCGCGGATGGAGCGGCGGACCAAGACCGGCAACAAGATGGGCATTCTCGGCCTGTCGGACCCGTCGGGCCATTTCGAAGCGGTGCTGTTTTCCGAAGGGCTCGGGCAATATCGCGACGTGCTGGAGCCGGGGGCGGCGGTGCTGTTGCAGCTTGGCGCGGAGTTGCAGGGCGAGGACGTGCGCGCAAGAATCCTGCATGCCGAGCCGCTGGACGCGGCCGCGTCGAAAACGACGATGGGGCTGCGCATCTTCCTGCGCGACAGCAAGCCGATCGATTCGATCGCCAGAAGGCTCGATCAGCCCCCAGCCGCGGGCTGCCCGCAGGCGGGCAGGATGCCGGCCGCCAAGACCGGCGCGGATGGCGACGTGACGCTGGTGATGATGCTTGATCTGGAAACCGAGGTGGAGATGCGCCTGCCGGGCCGCTTCTGAAGGTCTCGCCACAGATCGCCGGTGCCATCAAGGCGGTTCCCGGCGTGGTTGATGTGCAGACGGTATAAGGGCGCGGTGCCGGCCCCACCTGCGGGCCGGGGGTCGTGCCTGAGTAACGGGAATTGTGGCGGAAATCCTTGATCTTGCGCGGTCCGGCCGCTATAAGCCGCGCCATCTCACACGGGAACATGGCTGAAAAGGCCGTCCGGTGGCATGACCGGGCCGCAAGGCTCGCGTTTTGCTCACACGTTCCCGGAGGAAACCAAACCGGAGAATACCAATGGCGTTGCCTGGAATCCACCATGCGTCAGCTGCTCGAGGCTGGCGTTCATTTCGGTCACCAGTCCCACCGCTGGAATCCGAAGATGGCCGACTACATTTTCGGCGTCCGCAACAACATCCACATCATCGATCTGGCGCAGACCGTGCCGCAGCTGCATCGCGCGTTGCAGGCGTGTCAGCGACGTCGTCGCGCGCGGGGGCCGCGTGCTGTTCGTCGGCACCAAGCGGCAGGCCCAGGACGCGATCGCGGACGCGGCGAAACGTTCGGCGCAATATTTCGTCAATTCGCGCTGGGCTCGGCGGCACGCTGACGAACTGAAGACCATTTCCGGCTCGATCAAGCGCCTGCGCCACCTCGACGAGGTGCTGAATTCGGCCGAGGGCGCGCAGTACACCAAGAAGGAGCGGTTGACGCTCCAGCGCGAGCGCGACAAGCTCACCGCTCGCTCGGCGGCATTCGCGACATGGGCGGCTTGCCCGACCTGGATTTTCGTGATCGACACCAACAAGGAAGACATCGCGATTCAGGAAGCGCAGCGGCTGAACATTCCGGTCGCCGCCATCGTCGACACCAATTGCGACCCGAAGGGCATCACCTATCTGGTGCCGGGCAATGACGACGCCGGCCGCGCGATCAACCTGTATTGCGACCTGATCGCCAAGGCGGTGATCGACGGCATCTCGCGTTCGCAAGGCTCGCTCGGCGTCGATATCGGCGCGTCGGCCTCGCCGATGGCCGAATCCCTCCCGCAGGAGACGAAGTCCGAGTTCCAAGGCCTGCCCGGACCGCGCGGCGTCGCCGACGACCTGAAGAAGCTGACCGGCGTGTCCGGCGCGATCGAAAAGGGTCTGAACGACCTCGGCATCTTCCATTACTGGCAGCTGGCCGAACTCGATCACGACACCTCGCATCACATCGCCGAACAGGTCGGCCTGCCGGGCCGCGCCGACAGCTGGGTCGCGCAGGCGAAGACGCTCGCCGAGGCTTGATTTTCAGACGAACAAGGCCGGGCGCCGCGCCCGGCCTCCTTTTCATATCTTGATGCTGTGCCGGACGATGGCCATCTCTAGGCCGCGTCTGCGAGGGCAAAGGAAATAGACAATGGCAGCGATTTCGGCCGCGATGGTCAAGGAACTGCGCGACAAGACCGGCGCGGGCATGATGGATTGCAAGCAGGCGCTGAACGAGACGAATGGCGACATCGAGGCGGCCGTCGACTGGCTGCGCAAGAAGGGCCTATCGAAGGCCGCGAAGAAGGCCGGCCGCGTCGCGGCGGAAGGTCTCGTCGGCATCGTCGTTCAGGGCACCAAGGGCGCGATGGTCGAGGTCAACTCCGAGACCGACTTCGTCGCGCGCAACGACCAGTTCCAGGGCCTCGTGAAGCTGATCGCGCAGGTCGCGATCGACGTCGGCGGCGATGTCGAGACGATCAAGCAGGCGAAGGTCGGCAGCGCCACCGTCGACAGCGCGATCGCGGATGCGATTGCCACCATCGGCGAGAACATGTCGCTTCGCCGCGCCGCCACGCTGTCGGTGAATGCCGGCGTGATCGGCGTCTATGCGCATAACGCGGTCATCGACGGGCTCGGCAAGATCGGCGTGATGGTCGCGCTCGAATCGACCGGCGACAAGGATCAGCTCGCAGCTCTCGGCCGGCAGATCGCGATGCACATCGCCTCGACCAACCCGCTGGCGCTCGATGCCTCCGGCCTCGACCCGGCGGTGGTTCAGCGCGAGAAGGACATTCTGGCCGACAAGTTCCGCCAGCAGGGCAAGCCGGAAGCGATGATCGAGAAGATCACCGAATCGGGCCTGAAGACCTTCTACAAGGAACAGACGCTGATCGAGCAGCCTTTCATCTTCGACGACAAGAAGAGCGTCGGCCAGGCTGTGAAGGACTCTGAAGGTAAGGTCGGCGCGCCGGTGAAGCTCACCGGATTCGTGCGCTACGCCCTCGGCGAAGGCATCGAGAAGCAGGAATCCGACTTCGCGGCGGAAGTGGCCGCGGCCGCCGGCAGCAACTGACCGGCGTTCCGCCGGACGCTGCTTCGGCCTTGCTTCGACGAAGACTGCCCGCGACGATACGCAAATGTCTCGTCGCGGAACCGCACAACGGAGAGCTGTGCAATGGCTGAACCGAAATATCGGCGCGTGGTCGTCAAGCTCTCCGGCGAATATCTCGCGGGCGACCAGCCCTTCGGCATTCATCAGCCGACCATCGACCGCATTGCCGGCGATCTGATAGAGGCGCGCGAGCTCGGCGTGGAGCTGGCCGTCGTCGTCGGCGGCGGCAACATCTTTCGCGGCGTCGAAGTGTCCGCGCGCGGCGTTTCGCGGCCGCGCGGCGACACCATGGGTATGCTCGCGACCGTCATGAACTGCCTCGCGCTCGAATCGGCGCTGGAGCGGCAGGGACAGCCCGCGCGCGCGCTGTCGTCCTTCGTCATGCCGCAGGTCTGTGAGCTGTTCACGCGCACCACAACACATAAATACCTCGCCGAAGGCCGGATCGTACTGCTCGCCGGCGGCACCGGAAATCCGTTCTTCACCACCGACACGACTGCGGTGCTGCGCGCGGCCGAAATCGGCGCGCATGCAGTGCTGAAGGCGACCAATGTCGACGGCGTCTACTCCGCCGATCCGAAGAAGGACCCGTCGGCGACGCGGTTCGAGCGGCTGACCCACTCGCAGGCGCTGGAAGGCGGCTATAAGGTGATGGATGCGACCGCGTTCGCCCTTGCCCGCGAGACGGCGATGCCTATCATCGTGTTTTCGATCGCCGAATCCGGTTCGATCGGTTCGATTCTCAGCGGCGAGGGGCAGGGGACGATCGTCGCCGGCTGAACAAGACAATCTGACGGCGGCAAAAACGTCCGGTCGCGTCAGGATTTCGAGGGAGTGGGACATGTCGTCCGGATCATTTGACATCAACGATTTGAAGCGTCGCATGCAGGGCGCCTCCGCCGCGCTGAAGCACGAGCTTGGCGGCTTGCGCACCGGCCGTGCGGCGATCTCGATGGTCGAGCCCGTGCAGGTCGAAGCTTACGGCTCGCACATGCCGCTGAATCAGGTTGCGACGGTGAGCGTGCCGGAGCCGCGCCTTCTGTCGGTGCAGGTCTGGGACAAGTCGATGGTCAAGGCCGTCGAGAAGGCGATCGTCGATTCGAATCTCGGCCTCAGCCCCGCGACCGAAGGCACGGTGATCCGCCTGCGCATCCCTGAACTGAACCAGGAGCGGCGCAAGGAACTGGTGAAGGTCGCGCACAAATACGCCGAAGCCGCGCGCGTCGCCGTGCGGCATGTGCGCCGCGACGGAATCGATGTGGTCAAGAAGCTGGAAAAGGACCACAAGATTTCCGAAGACGAGCAGACCCGTTATTCAGGTGAGATCCAGAAGGCGACCGACGGCGAAATCGCCGAGATCGACAAGATGCTGGCCACCAAGGAAAAGGAGATCATGACGGTTTGAGCACCGCTCCGACCGAGCAGGCGTTGCTTGCCCCGGCCTCTCCGCCGGGCGATGTCCCGCGCCATGTTGCGATCATCATGGATGGCAACGGACGCTGGGCCGCGGCGCGCGGACTGCCCCGCGGGGAGGGGCATCGGCGCGGCGTCGAGGCGCTGCGCAGGACCGTGCGCGGCGCGGGCGAACTTGGTGTCTCGTTCCTGACGATCTTCTCCTTCAGCTCGGAAAACTGGTCGCGGCCGCCGGAAGAAATCGGCGACCTGTTCGGCCTTTTGCGGCGCTTCATCCGCAACGATCTCGCCAGCCTTCATCGCGACGGGGTGCGCGTGCGCGTCGTCGGCGAGCGCACCGGGCTCGATTCCGAAATCGTCTCGCTGCTCGACGAAGCGGAGGGCCTGACGCGGGCCAACACCAAGATGACTTTGGTCGTCGCCTTCAATTACGGCTCGCGGCAGGAAATCGCGCACGCGGCGCGCCGGCTCGCCGAGGAGGTGGCCGCGGGCAAGCGCGACCCCGCCTCGATCAATCCGGATGCGATCGAATCGAAACTCGACACCGCTGGCATCCCCGATCCCGATCTCATCATCCGCACCAGCGGCGAGAAGCGCCTCTCGAACTTCCTGATGTGGCAGGCCGCCTATAGCGAATTCGTATTCGTGCCGGTGCATTGGCCCGATTTCGACAAGGCCGCGCTCGCGCAGGCGATCGACGAATATGCCCGCCGCGAACGGCGGTTTGGCGGGCTCGCGGCCCGGACAGGGTCCTGACATTGACCGATCCCTCCACGACCGAGCCGGCCGGACTTCGCTCCAACCTCGCGATGCGCGTGATGGCCGCGCTTGTGCTGATTCCGCTCGGAGTCGGAGCTGCCTGGTACGGCGGCTGGGTCTGGCTCGCGCTGGCGACGATCACGGTGATCGGCCTGTTCGGCGAGTGGCTGCTGATCGTCGAAAACGTCCGCCCCATGGTGCTGCTGTGGGGATTTCTGTCGCTCGCCGCCGCCGGCGTCGGCATCGCGCTTGACCGCTTCGATATCGCCAATCTGGTGGTGGCGCTCGGCCTGTTCGCGATGTTCATGTTTTCCGCGCCGCCCAAGCGGCCCTGGACGTCGCTGGGGCTCGGCTATACCGCGTGTGCCTTGTTCGCCAGCGTGCTGGTGCGCAACGATCCGGTGCACGGGTTCACCGCGATCGTCTTCGTGTTCGCGGTCGTCTGGATCACTGACATTCTGGGCTATTTCGTCGGCCGCAGCGTCGGCGGCGCGAAACTGTGGGTGCGGGTCAGCCCGAAGAAAACCCAGTCCGGCGCGATCGGCGGGCTGGCCGGCAGCGCGCTGTTCGGCGCCGGCTTCGCGCTCGCCGGCTATGGCGATTTCTGGCCGATGCTGATCCTCGCGATCGTGCTGTCGGTCGTCTCCCAGCTCGGCGATCTGTTCGAGTCCGCCCTCAAGCGGCAATTCGGCGTCAAGGATTCGAGCCAGGTCATTCCCGGCCATGGCGGCCTGCTCGACCGGCTCGACGGTTTCATGGCGGCGATCATCGCCGCCGCATTGATCGGTTATTTCCGCTCGGGTGTCGACAGCATCGGCCAGGGCCTACTCGTGTGGTGATGCAATGAGCGCGGTGCCTCTGCGAAACAATCCGGCGTTAGCGTCGGCGAAGCGGTCCGTGTCGGTGCTCGGCGCGACCGGCTCGATCGGCGACAGCACGATGGACCTGATCCGCGCCGGCGGCGACCGCTACGAGGTCGAGGCGCTGACCGGCAACAGCAACGTCCAGGGGCTCGCCAAGCTCGCGCGCGAGTTCAACGCGAAATTTGCGGTGGTGGCAGACGAATCCCGGCTCGGCGAATTGCGCGAGGCGCTGGCCGGAACCGGCATCGAATGCGGCGCGGGCGAAAGCGCGATCATCGAGGCGGGCGCGCGCCCGGCCGACTGGGTGATGGCGGCCGTGAGCGGCGCGGCCGGGCTGAAGCCGGCACTGGCCGCGGTCGATCGCGGCGCGACGGTCGCGCTCGCCAACAAGGAATGCCTCGTTTGCGCCGGCGACTTCTTCATGCAGCGGGCATCGCAGGCCAATGCCTGCATCCTGCCGGCCGATTCGGAGCACAATGCGCTCTTCCAGGCGCTCTCCAGCGGCAACCGCGACGAACTCACGCGCGTCATCATCACCGCTTCCGGCGGGCCGTTCCGGACCTGGGCTCCCGCCGACATCGAGCAGGCGACGCTGGCGCAGGCGCAGAAGCATCCGAACTGGAGCATGGGCCAGAAGATCACCATCGATTCCGCCTCGATGATGAACAAGGGCCTTGAGGTGATCGAGGCGTCCTATCTGTTTGCGCTGGAGCCCGACGAAATCGACGTGCTGGTGCATCCGCAATCGATCATCCACGGCATGGTCGAGTTCTCCGACCGCTCCGTGGTCGCCCAGCTCGGCGCGCCGGACATGCGCACGCCGATCGCCCATTGCCTCGGCTGGCCGGACCGGATCGTCGGGCCCGCGGCCAAGCTCGATCTGGTCAAGATCGGCCAGTTGACGTTCGAGGCCCCGGATTTCGAGCGATTCCCCGGCCTGCGGCTCGCCTATGATGCGCTGCGCACCGGCGACGGCGCGACCACGGTCTACAACGCCGCCAACGAAATCGCGGTCGCGGCCTTCATCGCCCAGTCGATCCGCTTCGGCGCCATCGCGCGGCTGGTGGAGGCGACGATGAACGGCTGGATCAGGGCCGGAAACCTCGCGCCGCTGTCCTCGGCCGACGACGCCATCGCCGTTGACCATAATGCGCGAAAAATGGCGCAGGCCCTCTTGCCTGAAATTGCCGCAAAGGCATCTTAACGGATGGGGGAGGGGCGTCTGCGCCCTTCTGTTTGAGGGGACGGGATGACGGACTTTTTCCTGAATGGATTCAGCACGCTAGGCCATGGCCTGGTGGGCTATATCGTTCCGTTCCTGTTCGTGCTGACGATCGTCGTTTTCTTTCATGAACTGGGCCATTTCCTTGTCGCCCGCTGGGCCGGCGTGAAAGTGCTGACCTTTTCGGTCGGATTCGGCCCCGAACTGGTTGGTTTCAACGACCGTCACGGCACCCGCTGGAAGCTGTCGGCCATCCCGCTCGGCGGCTACGTCAAGTTCCTCGGCGACGAGAGCGAGGCCAGCACACCCTCCAACGCCGCGCTGAGCACGATGTCGGAGGAGGACCGCAAGGTCTCGTTCCACCACAAGGGCGTTGCGGCCCGCTCGGCGATCGTCGCCGCCGGCCCGATCGCAAATTTCATCCTGGCGATCGTGATTTTCGCAAGCCTGTTCGCCATTCTCGGCAAGCCCAGCGCCACCGCCCGCGTCGATACGGTGCAGGCCGGCAGCGCGGCGGCCACCGCCGGTATCCAGTCCGGCGACGTCATCACCGCGATCGACGGCAAGGAGATCGAGAGCTTCTCCGATATGCAGCGGATCGTCTCCATCAGCGCCGGCCAGACGCTGGTTCTGACGATCAAGCGCGGCCAGAATCTCCTCGATGTGCCGGCGACGCCTGATCTCAGAGAACAAAAAGATCCCTTTGGTAACGTTCATCGGGGCGGCGTGCTGGGCATCACGCGGGCGAATTCGCCGGAGGACGCCACCAACCAAAAGGTCGATCCGTTGACGGCGCTCGGCCTCGGCGTGAAGGAGACCTGGTTCGTCGTCGACCGTACGGTAGCCTATATCGGCGGCATTTTCGCTGGCCGGGAAGCGGCCGACCAGATCGGCGGGCCGTTGCGGATAGCTCAGATTTCCGGCCAAGTAGCCACTTTAGGTTTTAGCCCGCTTTTGCATTTGGCTGCCGTGCTTTCGGTTTCGATCGGACTTCTCAATCTCTTTCCAGTCCCATTACTCGATGGCGGTCACCTTATGTTCTACGCAATCGAAGCGGTACGCGGTCGTCCGCTGTCGGAGCGATCTCAGGAGTATGGATTTAGAGTCGGTCTAGCTCTCGTGCTGATGCTCATGATTTTTGCCCTCTACAACGATGTAAACCACATACCTTGGTTAAAGAGTTTCTTTAGTTGACGTGGCGGATGGGCAACGTGTTGGACGGAAATTGGAATTTGCTTGCGAAACGAGGTTTGCCGCATGGCCGAAATTGGCTACAAGCATCGCCGGAATGGGGATTCTGCCGGAACGCGGGGCGCGTATCGGTGGTGAGTGTGACTGAAGGCGGTTTGCGAATGGGTCGTGTTTTGACATTGCTGCGGGGAAGCATGCGCGCGTCCCTGGCGGCAGTCCTGGTGATGGCGGCCGTCCCCGCGGCTCTGCCGTTTGTTGCAACGCCGGCTGCGGCTCAGTCCGCATCGTCGATCGTCGTCGAAGGCAACCGGCGCGTCGAGGCCGACACGATCCGTTCCTATTTCAGGCCCGGCCCTGGCGGCCGGCTCGACAGCGGCAGCATCAATGACGCGCTGCGCGCGCTCTATGAAACCGGCCTGTTCCAGGATGTGAGGATCAATCCCGCAGGGGGGCGGCTGGTCGTCACCGTGATCGAGAATCCGGTCATCAGCCGGGTGATTTTCGAAGGCAACAGGAAGGTCAAGGACGAGCAGCTCTCGGCCGAAGTACAGTCGAAGCCGCGCGGTAGCCTGTCGCGCCCGATTGTGCAGTCCGATGCGCAGCGCATCGCCGAAATTTACCGCCGGCAGGGCCGTTACGATGTCTCGGTGGTTCCGCAGATCATCGAGCAGCCGAACAATCGCGTCGACCTGATTTTCGAGGTCAGCGAAGGCGGCAAGACCAGCGTCAAGTCGATCGAATTCGTCGGCAACCAGGCGGTGTCGTCCTATCGGCTGCGTGACGTCATCAAGACCCGCGAAACCAACATTCTGAGCTTCCTCGGCTCCGGCGACGTCTACGATCCGGACCGGGTCGAGGCCGACCGCGACCTGATCCGCCGCTATTACCTGAAGAACGGCTATGCCGACGTTCAGGTCGTCGCCGCACTGACCGAATACGATCCGGCGCGCCGCGGCTTCCTCGTCACCTTCAAGATCGAGGAAGGCCGAGCAATACCGCGTCGGCTCGATCGACGTGCAGTCCAACATTCGCGGGCTGGATCCGAATTCGCTGCGCTCGTTCCTGCGGCTCGGCGTCGGCTCGGTCTATAATGGCGAGGCGATCGAGAAATCCGTCGAGGAGATGACCGTCGAGGCGGCACGCCGCGGCTATGCGTTCGCGACCGTGCGTCCGCGCGGCGAGCGCGAATTTCCAGAACGCGACCGTCTCGATCGTGCTTGTCGTCGAGGAAGGTCCGCGCGTCTATGTCGAGCGGCTCAATGTCCGCGGCAACACCCGCACCAAGGATTACGTCATCCGCCGCGAGTTCGATCTCGCAGAGGGCGACGCCTACAACCGTGCGCTGATCGATCGCGCCGAACGGCGGCTGAAGAATCTCGACTACTTCAAGACCGTGAAGGTCCTTACCGAGCCGGGTCTGTCGCCCGACCGCGTGGTGGTTGTCGTCGACATCGAAGAAAAAGTCGACGGGCGACTTCTCGGTCGCCGGCGGTTATTCGACCGCGGACGGCTTCATGGGCGAGGTCAGCATTTCCGAGCGCAACCTGCTCGGCACCGGTCTCTACGCCAAGGCTTCGGTGCAGTATGGCCAGCGCGCCCGCGGCTACACGCTCTCGATCGTCGAGCCGTTCCTGCTCGGCTATCGCGTCGCCGGCGGCCTCGATCTGTTCCAGCGACAGCAACTCGCGTCGAGCTACGTGTCGTATGACACCAAGACCACGGGCTTCTCGGCGCGACTCGGCTTCGCGCTGCGCGAAGACCTGAGCATGCAGTTGCGTTACTCGCTGTACCGTCAGGAAGTGACGATCAATCCGTTGCTGCGGAATTGTAACAACAATCCGCTCAACCCGAATCTGCCCTTCAACCCGACGCCAGCTTTCGCCATGGCGAATGGTATCGATCTGAGCTCGACCAACGGCCTCGGATGTTATTCGGACGGCGAAGCCTCGTTGCCGGTTCGCATCGAACTGGCGAATGGCGCGGTCTGGACTTCGGCGCTGGGCTATACGCTGGCCTACAACACGCTCGACAACAACAAGGACCCGACCCAGGGCGTGCTCGTCGAGCTGCGTCAGGACTTCGCCGGTGTCGGCGGCGACGTGAACTACATCAAGTCGACGATGGACGCGCGCTTCTACTATCCGGTCTATTCGGACATCGTCGGCGTGCTGCGCGGCCAGGCTGGCAACATCACCAGCTTCGACAAGAACGGCGTGCGCATGCTGGATCACTTCCATATGGGGCCGAACCTGGTTCGCGGTTTCGCTCCGGTCGGCCTCGGTCCGCGCGACATCACCCTCGGCACGTCGCAGGATGCGCTGGGCGGCACGATGTATTGGGGTGTCTCGGCGGAATTGCAGATGCCGTTCTGGTTCCTGCCGAAGGAAGCTGGCCTGAAGGGCGCGATCTATGCCGACGCCGGTTCGCTCTGGGATTACAAGGGACCGACGTCGTTCCCCTCGACGCTCGAGTCGATCAATGTCGCGCAAGACAATATGGTCCTGCGTAGCTCTGTCGGCGCGGGTATCATCTGGGCGTCGCCGTTCGGCCCATTGCGGTTCGACTTCGCCGTGCCGCTCACCAAGGGCAAGTACGACCGGACTCAGATCTTCAGGTTCGGCGGCGGCACGAGCTTCTGAGCATGATCCCGGAAAGCGGGAACCGTTTTCGGGAAAAGATCATGCTCGGCTAAAGGGATAGCGATAAGTCCGATCCGGCGCGAGTTGGATCGGACTTCTTGCTTGCGGTCGATGCCGGCATCGGCGGCGATGCGCCCGATCGGGGCAAGGCGAGAAGGTGACCAGGGCGGGGGAACGCACGCGGTGCCACGCAGCGCATTGCGGCAGCGAAGGCCATGACGAACCATTCGTTTCACGAAAAGACCGCAAGCCTGACGCTCGGCGAGATCGCCGAGCTGACTGGCGCGCAACTGCTCCAGCCCGAGCGCGCTGCGCTTCGGATCGAAGGGCTGGCGGTGATCGGCGAAGCCGGTCCGTCGCACCTGACCTTTCTGGAAAATGCCAGATACGCCGCCGACCTCGCCGACTGCCATGCCGGCGCCTGTTTCGTCGCGCCGCGGCTGGAGGCGCGCCTGCTGTCCAGGATCGCGGCGCTGCGGACGGCCCATCCGCAGCGGGCGTTCGTGGCGATCACGCGGCGCCTTTATCCCTCGACCTTGCGCCCCGAGCCGGTCATTGCCGCTTCAGGCATTTCCCCGCAGGCCGCCGTGCATCCGACCGCGCGGCTTGAAGATGGCGTCGTGGTCGAGCCGTTCGCGGTGATCGGCGCGAATGCGGAGATCGGTGCGGGCACGGTGGTCGGCGCGGGCGCTGCGATCGGCCGTGAGGTTTCGATCGGCCGAAACTGCTCGATCGGCGCAAGCGTGACGCTGGCCTATGCCATCATCGGCAATAATGTGATCGTCCAGCCCGGCTGCCGCATCGGCCAGGACGGATTCGGCTATCTGCCCGGCCCCGCAGGTCACGCCAAGGTGCCGCAGGCCGGGCGCGTCATCATCCAGAACGATGTCGAGATCGGCGCGAACACGACGGTCGATCGCGGAGCCTTGCGCGATACCGTGATCGGCGAAGGAACCAAGATCGACAATCTGGTGCAGATTGCCCACAATGTCGTCATCGGCCGGCACTGCATCATCGTGGCTCAGGCGGGCATCGCCGGCAGCGCGACGATCGGTGACGGTGTGATTGTCGGCCCCCGTGTCGGTATTTCGTCGCATGTGAAAGTGGACGACGGCAATCAGATCGCGGGGCAGACGATCGTGCTCAAGGACCTTCCGCCGGGCGGGCGTTGGGGAGGGTTTCCGGCCAAGCCCGCGCGACTATGGATGAGGGAGTTGTACGCTCTGGAACGCCTTGCACGGGGCAATACGCCGCCGGGCGGGACCAGGGCCGCGCTCCCGGATGAGGATGAGAAGTGATGGATCAGCCGGCGACCCTGGAGGCAGCGGATATTGCGGCCATTCTCAAGATGCTGCCGCATCGATACCCATTCCTGATGATCGACCGGGTGCATTCGATGCGAAGTGATGAATTCGCGATCGGCGTGAAGAACGTGACGATCAACGAGCCGCAGTTTCTCGGGCATTTTCCGGAGCGGCCGGTGTTTCCGGGCGTGCTGATGATCGAGGGCATGGCTCAGACGGCGGGCATCGCCTGCATCGCGTCGGGAAAGACGCCGGCGAATTCGAAGTCGATCTATTTCATGACGGTCGACAAGGCCAAGTTCCGCAAGCCGGTCGTGCCCGGCGATACGCTCGAATACCACCTGACCAAAATGAACAACCGCAAGAACATGTGGTGGTTCCGCGGCGAGGCGAAGGTGGCGGGCACGATCGTCGCGGAGGCTGAGCTCGGGGCGCTGATCGGTTAGAGTAATTCTGATCCGGTCGGATCGATCGGATGCTGCCTCGATCCATTCTCCGTCATACCCGCACGTGTTGCGGGCATCCACGCCTTAGTGGCGCTTCCATGAGAAAAGACGTGGATGGCCGGGACAAAGTCGGCCATGACGACAAGTCGAACGTTCGCTATGCCGCCTCTACGCCGTAAGGATCGGCAACATCTGTTGATGCAAAGTTTGTCGCGGTTTCGGTAAAGGGAACGGGCAGCCGCCTGCGCTGCCGTGAGGACAGGATGACCAGGATCGATCCCGCCGCCCGCATCGAGGACGGCGCAATTATCGGCGACGACGTGACGATCGGGCCGTTCTGCATCGTCGGCAAGGACGCCGTCATCGGCAATGGCTGCCGCCTGATCTCGCATGTCAGCATCAGCGGGCACACCTCGATCGGCGCGGGCGCGACGATCTATCCGTTCGCTTCGCTCGGCGGCGCGCCGCAATCCTTCGCCTATCGCGGCGAGCCGACGCGGCTTGAGATCGGCGAGAACTGCACCATTCGCGAGTCGGTGACGATGGGCACCGGCACCGTCGGCGGCGGCGGACTGACGAAGGTGGGCGACCGCTGCTATTTCATGGCCTGCACCCATGTCGGGCATGATTGCAGGGTCGGCAACGACGTCGTGCTCGCCAATGGCGCGGTGCTCGGTGGCCATTGCGAGGTCGGCGATTTCGTCTTCATCGGTGGCTTGAGTGCCGTGCATCAGTTCACACGCATCGGCGCGCAGGCGATGATTAGTGGTGTCAGCGGCGTCGCCGCCGACGTCATCCCCTATGGCTTTGCGATCGGCCAGCGCGCCGTGCTGGAAGGGCTTAACGTCGTCGGCATGCGACGCCGCAAATTCACGCGCGAGCGGCTCCATAATGTTCGCGATTTCTATCAGCGGCTCTTCCTCGGACCAGGCACCTTCGCCGAGCGCTTCGACTCGGTGAAGGCGGATGCGGGCAGGGACCCGGCCTCCGCCGAGATCGCCGCGTTCATCGAACACGACCGCAAGCGGCCATTGTGCTTTCCGGACGCCGCTCCGGCGCAAGCGGGATGAGCGGCGGTCCGTCCTCGCCGGTCGGCGTCATCGCCGGCAGCGGCGTCTTGCCCTTCGCCGTCGCGCGATCGCTCTGCGAGCAAGGCCGCGGTGCGTTCATCCTGGGGATTCGCGGGCATTGCGATCCCGCCTTGATCGAACAGTTTCCCCATTGCTGGATTTCGCTCGGCCAGCTCGGCCGCGCCACCAAACTGGCGCGCGCGGAAGGCTGCAAGCAATTGCTGTTCATCGGCGGGCTGATCCGGCCGGCGCTGTCGGAAATCCGGCTCGACCTGAAGACACTGCGCGTGCTGCCGCGCGTGCTCGCGGCGTTTCGCGGCGGCGACGATCATCTGCTCACCGGGATCGCGCGCATCATCGAGGCGGAAGGGTTTCAGCTCATCGGCGTGGCTGAGGCCGCGCCGGATTTGTTGATGCCGGAAGGAAACATCGCCTCGCGCGCACCGGACGATGCCGCGCGGCGTGACATTGCCCGCGGCCTTGAGGCGTTGTGCGCGATGGCTCCGTTCGATGTCGGGCAGGCGGTCGTCGTGATCGACGGCAACGTCACCGCGCTGGAGGACATCGAGGGCACCGATGCGCTGCTTGCGCGCGTCGCGGGCCTGCGCGAGCGGCGGCGGATCAGAACCGCGCGCGGGCGCGGCGTTCTGGTGAAGGCGCCGAAGGTCACGCAGGACCTGCGCTTCGATCTGCCGACGCTGGGACCGAGAACGGTTGAGGGCGTCGTGGCCGCGGGGCTCGCCGGCATCGCGACCACCAGGGGGCGCTCGCTGGTCGCGGAGGCGGATAAGGTGATCGCGGCGGCCGATGCTGCCGGCATTTTCGTCACCGGGTTGCCGGCATGACGGGCGATGCATCCAGGCCGCCGACCCGGATCGTTCTTGTCGCGACGGAGGAATCTGGCGATCGCCCGGCGCGAGCCTGATGCGGCAGCTTCGCGCGGAGGCGGACGGGCCTCTCGTTTTCTCTGGCGTCGGCGGTCAGCAGATGGTGGCGGAGGGGCTCGACGCACTCTTTTCCAGCGCGACGAAGTGGCCATCATTGGCCTCGCCGGAATCGTCCGTAATTTGCGAAAGATACTGCGCCGCATTCGCGCGGTGGCGGATCACATCGTCGCGCAGGACCCCGCCGTGGTCGTCCTGATCGACAGTCCCGACTTCAATCTCGCGTGGCGCGACAGGTGCGTGCGCGCGCGCCGAAAATTCCGATCGCCTATTATGTGTCGCCGACCGTGTGGGCGTGGCGATCCGGCCGCGCTCGCGCGATGCGGCCCTCTGTCGATCATCTTCTGGCGTTGCTGCCGTTCGAGCCCGAGGTGCATCGCCGGCTCGGCGGACCCCCATGTACCTATGTCGGCCATCCGTTGCTTGAGCGGCTCGCCGACTTGCGGCCCGACGCAGAGGAGCTGCGTCGCCGCGGCGGGCAGGCGAGCGTGCTGGTTCTGCCGGGAAGCCGCGCCAGCGAGATCCGTCATCACATGCGCCCCTTCGGCGAAACGCTCGCGCGCCTCGTGAAGGACGGCCGCCGCGCGATCGACGTGGTGCTGCCGACGCTGCCGCGCTTTGTCGATCTGATCCGTGAGCTGTCGCGCGACTGACCAGGCCGCATCGTGGAATCGCATTGACTTTGTTTGAGTGCGCTTGTCCGGGCGCGCGCGGCGCTGGCGAAGTCCGGCACCGTCACGCTGGAGCTGGCGCTGGCGGGCGTGCCGGATGGTGACGGCCTATCGCACGCTGGCGATCGAGGCATGGATCGCGCGGCGGCTGGTGCGCGTTCCGTCGGTCATTCTGGCCAATCTCGCTTCTCGGCGAGAACGCGGTCCCCGAATTTCTTCAGGAGCAGTGCGAGGCGGATGTTCTTGCGCCGGCGCTCGCCGGGATTCTGGATGATGGGCTGCGCGGCAGCGGCAGCTCGACGCCTTCGCCCGCATCGACGGCAGCATCATGTCGACCGGCGAACGCACGCCGAGCCAGCGCGCGGCAGACGTCGCGGGGCGATGTCAAAGCGCGTAGCCTTTCAAAACCATCCGACGCTCAAAGAAAAAGGGCCGAAGCGTTATCGCTCCGGCCCTTGATCTTCTTGGCCTAACGACGATCAACGCTTGTTCAGCGGAACATAATTTTCACGCTCGGCGACGCCGGTGAAGAGCTGGCGCGGGCGGGCGATCTTGTAGGACGGATCGCCGATCATTTCTTCCACTGCGCGATCCAGCCGACCGTGCGGGCGACCGCGAACAGCACCGTGAACATCGAGGTGGGGAAGCCCAGCGCCTTTCAGCGTGATGCCCGAATAGAAGTCGACATTCGGGTACAGCTTGCGGCTGGAGAAGTAATCGTCGCTGAGCAGGATGCGTTCGAATTCGAGCGCCACCTGCAACACCGGATCGTCCGAGTGGCCGGTTTCCTTCAGCACTTCATGGCAGAGCTTCTGCAAGTAATGATCTTCGCGCGCGGGTCGTAGTTTTTGGTAGACGCGATGGCCGTGAATCCCATGACGCGGAAATGATCTTCCTTGTCCTTGGCGCGCCTGATGAAGGCCGGGATGTTCTTCTACGTCGCCGATCTCGGTCAGCATCTTCAGCGCCGCCCTCGTTGGCGCCGCCATGCGCAGGTCCCCAGGAGGCAGGCGATGCCGGCGGCGATACAGGCGAACGGGTTGGCGCCCGACGAGCCGGCCGAACGCACCGTGTTGGTCGAGGCGTTCTGCTCGTGATCGGCGTGCAGGATGAAGATCTGGTCGAGCGCGCGCGAGAGCACCGGATTGACCTTGTACTCCTCGCATGGCACGGCGAAGCACATGCGCATGAAGTTCGACGCATAATCGAGGTCGTTCTTCGGATAAACGAACGGCTGGCCGATCGTATATTTGTAGGCCATCGCCGCCAGCGTCGGCACCTTGGCGATCATGCGCATCGAGGCGACCATGCGCTGATGCGGATCGTTGATGTCGGTCGAGTCATGGTAGAACGCGGACATCGCGCCGACGGATGCGACCATCACGGCCATCGGGTGCGCGTCGCGGCGGAAGCCCTGGAAGAAGCGGGCCATCTGTTCGTGCACCATCGTGTGGTTGGTGACGCGGGCGACGAAGTCGGCCTTCTGCTCCTTGTTCGGAAGGTGGCCTTCCAGCAGCAGGTAGCAGGTTTCAAGGAAGTCGCCCTGGGCGACCTGCTCGATCGGATAGCCGCGATAGCGCAGGATGCCGGCATCGCCGTCGATATAGGTGATCTTCGACTCGCAGCTCGCCGTCGACATGAACCCCGGATCGAAGGTGAACATGCCGGACTTGCCGTAGAGCGAGGAGATGTCGATCACGTCCGGTCCGACGGACCCGCTCTTGATCGGGAAGTCATAGCTTTTATTGCCGACCGTAAGTGTTGCGGCCTTGCTGTTGTTGTTTGCATTCATGCTGAAATCCCCGGATCGTAGCGTTGGCAGTGTGCGGATCGGATCGTCCGTAACGGAACGACTGAAGCCGCGGGAACGGCCTCGGTCGCCTTGCGTAGCCCATTGCCGGTTGCACCGCAAGACGGCTGCAAAGCCGGCGCTTAACAGGTTTCCAGAGTGTGATCGGACTGCGTTGAATCAGACTCGTCGCTTATCTTTTTGTTTGAGCATGATCTTTTCCGACCCGAGGGGCCGCGTAGCGCAAACCGGTTCCCACTTTTCGGGATCAAGCTCTATTGCGCCAGGTCGCCGAGCCGCGCCAGGCATTCGTCCTTTCCGAGCACGGCCAGCACGTCGAAAATTCCGGGCGAGGTGGTGCGCCCGGTCAGGGCGATGCGCAAAGGCTGGGCGATCGCGCCGAGCTTCATGGAATTCGTCTCGGCAAAGGCGCGGATGGCGGCTTCGGTGCCTTCCGGCGTCCATGGCGTGACCTCCGCGAGCACGCCGCGCAGCGTGCCGATCAGCGTTCGGGTCTGGTCGGTCAGCAGCGCCGCCGCTTTTGCGTCCAGCGCCAGCGGCCGGGAGGCGAAGATAAACCTTGCGCCGTCAACCAGATCGAGCAGCGTTTTCGCGCGCTCCTTCAGCGATGGCATTGCGCGCAGAACCTGAGCGCGGGTCTCGTCGGTCAATTTGTTCTGAATATCGGAACCGTTTGGCGCGAACTGAAGCATGTCCTCGAACCCGCGGAGCAGGTCGCGGTCGTCGGCATGGCGGATGTAATGTCCGTTCAGGCTTTCCAGCTTGGCAAAATCGAACCGTGCGGCGGAACGGCCGACGGCGGGCAGGTCGAATGCCGCGATCATCTCCTCGGTCGAGAAAATTTCCTGGTCGCCATGGCTCCACCCGAGCCGCGCCAGATAGTTGCGCAGCGCGACCGGCAGGTAGCCCATGGCGCGATAGGCGTCGACGCCGAGCGCGCCGTGCCGCTTGGAAAGCTTCGAGCCGTCCGGCCCGTGGATCAGCGGGATATGCGCCATGATCGGCACGGTCCAGCCGAGCGCGTCGTAAATCTGCTTCTGCCTCGCGCCGTTGGTCAGATGGTCGTCGCCGCGAATGAGGCGTCACGCCCATGTCATGATCGTCGACCACGACCGACAGCATATAGGTTGGGTTGCCGTCGGAGCGCAGCAGCACGAAGTCGTCCAGATTCTCGTTCTGCCAGACGACGCGGCCCTGCACCTGATCCTCGATCACGGTCTCGCCGGTCAGCGGCGCTTTCAGCCGCACCACCGGCTTGACGTTGGGGCGGGCCTCGGACGGATCGCGATCTCGCCAGCGGCCGTCATAAAGCCGGGTCCGTCCCTCCGCGCGCGCCTTTTCGCGCATTTCGGTCAGTTCCTCGGGGCTCGCGTAGCAGTAATAGGCTTTGCCGGCGGCCAGCAATTGCTCCACCGCCTCGCGGTGCCGCGCCGCGCGCGAATATTGGTAGACGACGTCGCCGTCCCAATCGAGTTCCAGCCATTTCAGCCCCTCCAGAATGGCGGTGATCGCAGCATCCGTGGAGCGTTCGCGGTCGGTGTCCTCGATCCGCAGCAGCATCTTGCCGCCGCGTCCGCGCGCATACAGCCAGTTGAAAAGGGCGGTGCGGGCGCCGCCGATGTGCAGAAAGCCGGTCGGCGAGGGGGCGAAGCGCGTAACGATGGGCTGGGTCATAATGGAAAGGGGCCATGCTCCTGTGAGGGCGGCGCTTCATTAGCGCGGACCGGTGCATAACAAAAGCTTTCCTTGCGCGGGCGGGGCTTGGCGCGGCGGCGCGGATTTGGCAAACAGCCCTGACCTCAAGCGGAAACCGGAAACGAGCGGCATGACGGACGAAACGGCAACGACCGACGCGGGACGCGATTTCATTCGCGACATCGTTGCGACGGATCTCGAAACCAAACGTCACGCGGGCGTCGTCACGCGATTTCCGCCGGAGCCGAACGGCTACCTGCATATCGGCCACGCCAAATCGATCACGCTGAATTTCGGTATCGCCGAGGAGTTCAGCGGCCGCTGCCATCTGCGTTTCGACGACACCAACCCGACCAAGGAAGAGCAGGAGTTCATCGACTCGATCCAGGCCGACGTGCGCTGGCTCGGCTTCGATTGGGGCGACAACCTGTTTTACGCCTCCGACTATTTCGAACAATTGTATGAATGGGCGGAGACGCTGATCCGCGCCGGCCTCGCTTATGTCGACGACCAGTCGCCGGAGGAGATGCGGCTCGCGCGCGGCACGCTGACCGAGCCCGGCCGCAACAGCCCGTTCCGCGAACGCAGTGTGGATGAAAATCTCGACCTGTTCCGCCGCATGCGCGCGGGCGAATTCCCGAACGGAGCGCGCGTGCTCCGCGCCAGGATCGACATGGCGTCCGGCAATATCAATCTGCGCGATCCGGTGCTGTACCGCATCCTGCATGCGCATCATCCGCGCACCGGAACGAAATGGTCGATCTATCCGAGCTACGACTACGCGCACGGGCAGTCGGACGCGATCGAGCACATCACGCATTCGATCTGCACGCTCGAATTCGCCGACCATCGGCCGCTTTACGAATGGTTTCTTGAAAAGCTGCCGGTGCCGTCGCAGCCGCGGCAATATGAATTCGCGCGGCTGAACATCAGCTACACGCTGCTCTCCAAGCGCGTGCTCACCGAACTGGTGCGCGGCGGCCACGTCGCTGGCTGGGACGATCCGCGCATGCCGACGATCGCGGGACTGCGCCGCCGCGGCGTGCCGCCGGCCGCCATCCGCGATTTCGTCAAGCGCATCGGTGTTGCGAAAGCCAACAGCGTGGTCGATGTCGGCATGCTCGAATTCTCCATCCGCGAAGTTTTGAACAAGACCGCGCAGCGGCGGATGGCGGTGCTGCGGCCTCTCAAGGTGGTGATCGAGAATTATCCGGAAGGCGCGAGCGAGGAGCTGGAGGCCGTCAATCATCCGGACGATCCGGCCGCCGGCACGCGGCGCATCACGTTTGGCCGTGAACTCTTCATCGAGCAGGAAGATTTCATGGAGAACCCGCCGAAGAAATTCTTCCGCCTGTCGCCGGGCACGGAAGTGCGGCTGCGCTACGCCTATTTCATCAAATGCCGCGAGGTGGTGAAGAACGCCGCCGGCGAGGTCGTCGAATTGCGCTGCACCTATGATCCGGCGACCAAGGGCGGCAACGCGCCCGACGGCCGCAAGGTGAAGGCGACCATGCATTGGGTGTCGGCTGCGGATTCGGTGCCGGCGGAGGTCCGCGTCTACAATCAGCTTTTCACCACGCCGTCGCCGGATGCTGCGAATTTCGCGGCGGACCTGAACCCGGATTCGCTCGAAGTGCTGGAAGCGCGCGTCGAGCCCGCGATCGCGGAGGCGAATTCGCCGGAGCCGATGCAGTTCGAGCGGCAGGGCTATTTTACCCGCGACCCGGATTCCAGGCCGGGCCGGCCGGTGTTCAACCGCACGGTCGGCTTGCGCGACACCTTCGCCAAGGAGGTCGGGCAGGGGGCGAAGCCGAAGGGCTGATCGTTCGCCGGGCACGCCGCGCCGCGAGGAGGCGGCCGGAAGTTTGTTTTGGACGAATGCGCAAGCCAGCGGCCGTCAAGCCCGCTTGCGCGAGCGTGACAGTCTTTGTCGAATACGCTGCGTCGTATACGCTGCCAAAAGGAACCTCCCATTATGCTCTGAGGGGCGCGCGTCGTGGCCGAGAAAGGCGGGGGACGAAGCAGGGTCGGGGCTTGGCTCCCCGCCGCTGCAGGGCGGCGGCGCGACTGGATATGGCTGGATCGGCTTTCCCGCGCTGCGGATCGTCTTGCTGCATGGCTGACAGCGCAGGTCGCGGCCGAACTCGCCCGAAGCCATTTTCTGGCCTGGATCGCGGTTGCTTTCGGTGCCGGGATCGCCGCCTATTTCGCGGCCGAACGCGAGCCGTCGCTCTGGGCGGCGCTGCCGGCGGCTTCCGTGCTTGTTACGCTTGCCGTCCTCGCGCGGCGGACGCGCTATTTTCACGCGCTGGCGATGGTGGCCGCCATCGCCGCCGGATTCGCGACGGCAACCGCGAAGACCGCGCGGATCGATCATCCGGTGCTGGCGAGCCCGGTTTTCTCGGTGACGCTGGCGGGCTTTGTCGAAAGCCGGGAGGAGCGTGAGCGGAGCGACCGCCTCGTCCTCCGTATCAACCGCTTCGAACCCGCGCGCTCCACTGACGCGGCGCAGGCGGTCGAGCGGGTGAGGCTGTCCGTCAAAAAGGGGACCGCGCCGGCCGTCGGCAGCCTCGTCGAACTCAAGGCGCGGCTGTCGCCGCCCTTCACGGCGCTGCGGCCCGGTGGCTATGATTTCGCCCGCGACATCTATTTTCAAAAGATCGGCGCGTCGGGCTTCGTGCTGGGCGCGATCAGGCCCGCCTCCCAACCGGAGGCCGCGCCGGAGCGTGGCTGGTGGCTGCGCTATGCGACGGCGATCAACGGCCTGCGCGATGCGATCGACGCGCGCATGCGCCAGAGTCTCTCGGGCGACACGCGGGCGATTGCCACGGCGCTGCTCACCGGCAAGCGCGATGCGATTTCCCCGCCGGTGAACGATGCGATGTTCGTCTCCGGCCTCGGCCATGTGCTTTCGATTTCCGGCTATCACATGGCGATCGTCGCGGGCGTGGTGTTCTTCGCCGTGCGCGCGCTGCTGGCGCTGTTTCCCGCGCTGACGGTCGGCTTCCCGATCAAGAAATGGGCCGCCGGCGCGGCGCTGGCGGCGGCGACGTTCTATCTTGCGCTCTCCGGCGCGGAGGTGGCGACGCAGCGCTCGTTCCTGATGACGGCGGTGGTGCTGATCGGCGTGATGGCGGATCGCCGCGCGATCACCTTCCGCACGCTGGCGGTGGCGGCGATGGTGGTGATGGTCATAGCGCCGGAGGCGGTGGTGCATCCGAGCTTTCAGATGTCGTTTGCGGCGACGCTCGGCCTCGTCGCGCTGATGGACCGCGACCGGGCGCTGTTCGCGCTGGCCGACAACACGCGCGTGGCGCGGGCCGCATTGTGGGGCGGGCGCGAGATCGCGCTGCTGGCGCTGGCCTCACTGGTCGCGGGGCTTGCGACCATGCCCTACGCGGCGTTCCATTTTAACCGGGCGACGCCTTACGGGCTGCTCGCCAATCTGGCGGCGATGCCGGTGGTATCCGGCGTTGTGATGCCGGCCGGTTTGGCGGGGTTGCTGGCCATGCCGTTCGGCTTCGACAGTGTGTTCTGGCGGGTGATGGATTGGGGCATCCAGTGGATGATCCTCGTCGCGCAATGGGTAGAATCGTTGCCGGGATCGGTCGGCCGCGTTCCCGCTTTCGGCACAGGTCCGCTGCTGCTGGCGACGCTGGGGATCATCATCGTCGCGATGCTGCGTACGCCTTTGCGCTGGTGCGGCGGGATTGTCGCGCTGCTGGCGGTCGCACTGGCGCTGAATGGACGGCAGCCGGATATTCTGATCGCCGCCGACGGCAGAAGCGTGGCGGTGCGCGGCGACGACGGGCGGCTTCGTTTGATGCAGACGAAGAAGGATGCGTTCGTCGCGCGCGCCTGGCTCGGAGCCGACGCGGATGCCCGTTCGCCCGACGATCCGAACCTCACGAGAGGCGCTGGTTGCGACGAGGCCGGATGCGCGGTCAAAATGGCCGACGGACGCTATGTCACCATCGCCTTGCGCGCGGATGCCTTCGACGACGATTGCAAGAAGGCGGCGGTGATCGTCACGGACCGGCAGCCGCCGACGTCATGCGAGGCGATGGTCTTCGATCGCGAGCGGCGCGAGGCGCTCGGCAGCGTCGCCCTCACTGGCGCGGGCCCTCAAAGCGCCGCCGCTCAAACCGTCGTCGCCGATGGTGCTGCCTTTCGCAGCGTTGCGCCCAATGGCCTTGCGCCGCATGCGGGTCGGAGCGGTCGCTGGGAGATTCATGCGGTCCGGCCGCCCGGCACCGACCGCCCCTGGGCGCGGGCACACCCCGCAGCCAACGTCACCAGTCAGCCCCGACCCGCCGTCGCTTCACCACAGCCAGCGGTCGATGCGACGCCCGCCACCAGCGACCTGTCGCCGGAGGATCAGTGACGCGGGATCGTCCTCAGTATTTCCGGAAGATGCTGACCAGCTTGCCCTGAATGCGCACGCGGTTCGGCGGCAGGATGCGGACCTCATAGGCCGCGTTCGCCGGCTCCAGAGCGATCGAGGCATTCTTCCGGCGGAACCGCTTCAGCGTCGCTTCCTCCTCGTCGATCAGCGCCACCACGATGTCGCCGGTGTCGGCCGATTCGGTCCGCTGGATCATGGCGATGTCACCGTCGAGGATGCCGGCCTCCATCATCGAATCGCCCCGGACCTCCAGCGCGTAATGATCGCCCGCGCCGAGCATTTCCGGCGGCACGTTGATGGTGTGGCTGCGGGTCTGCAACGCCTCGATCGGCGTGCCGGCCGCGATCCGCCCCATCACCGGAATGGCGACGGGCCGGCCGCCGTCATCCTCAGAGATCGTGCGGACCTTGCCGAGATTGCCCTCGATGACGTTCGGGGTGAATCCCCTCCGGCCGTTGCCGGGCGCGCCGGCCGCCTGTTCGGGCAGCTTGATGACCTCGATGGCGCGCGCGCGGTTCGGCAGGCGGCGAATGAAGCCGCGCTCCTCAAGCGCCGTGATAAGACGATGAATGCCCGACTTCGAACGCAGATCGAGCGCATCCTTCATCTCGTCGAAGGAGGGAGGAACGCCGGCCTCTTTCAGCCGTCCGTTGATGAACCGCAGGAGTTCGTATTGCTTGCGCGTCAGCATCTCGGCTTCGTCCTCGAATCTCGCCAGCGACAGATGGCCGGGGCCGGCTCACTCTTTCGCGTTTGGACCGCGTTTTCGGATCGCCGGAGCCCGGCGGCCGTGCTCGGCGGTTCTGTTCGGTGCATGCTTCCGGTTGCCCGGTTCGTGTCTGTTCCGGTTCCAGCACAAGCCGAAATCCGGAAAACAAATCATGAACGGACACTATATGTTCCATATGTGTTCCGCAAGCACTTAATTTTCGGTCAACGGTCGAAATTCCCATCAAGAAAATCCTGAGAGGAAAATCTCAGGCCGGCAGGCGCAGCACTTGGCAAAGCTTGCCGGCTTTCGCCGCCGGCGCGTGCGGCGGGCGGACGATCAGGGCGTCGGCGCGCGAAAGGTTCGCCAGCATCGACGAATCTTGATGGCTGACCGGCGTTGCGATCAGCGCGCCGCCCGCATCCCGCGAGAGCGCCGCGCGAAGGTAGTCCTCGCGCTGGTCATTTTCCGGCACGTCGCGCCCGAGCGTCGCCGTTTCGAATAGATGGGCGATGTCCGTGCGGCCGGAGAGGGCGCGGATCAGCGGCACGAGAAACAGGATCGCGCAGACATAGGATGAAACCGGATTTCCGGGCAGGCCGAGCACGCGCAAGCCTCCGCGCCGGCCGTGCATCATCGGCTTGCCGGGCCGCATGGCGATCTTCCAGAAGGACATCTCGACGCCTTCGGCCACCAGCGCCTCCTGGACGAGGTCGTGGTCGCCGACCGACGCGCCGCCGGTGGTGACAAGAATATCGACGCCGCTGTCGATCGCGCTGCGGACCTTCGCGCGCGTGTCCTCCATCGTGTCGCGGGCGATGCCGAGATCATGCGTCCGCGCGCCTTCGTGCCGGGCGAGCGCCCGCAGCATATAGCCGTTCGAATAGACGATCTGGCCGGGGCCGGGGACGCTGCCCGGCATGACGAGTTCGTCGCCGGTCGCGAGCAGCGCGACGCTCGGACGGCGATGCACCGGGAGCGTCGCGTGATTCATCGCGGCGGCGAGCGCGAGGTCGCGGTCGCGCAGCCGGTGCGCGCGCTTCAGCAGCGTTTCGCCCTCGCGGAAATCGATGCCGGCGCGGCGGATGTTTTTACCAAGACTCGCCGCCTCGTTGACGACGACCCGGTCGCCGTCGCGTGTCGTGTCTTCCTGGATGACGACGGCGTCCGCGCCGGCTGGAATGACGCCGCCGGTGAAGATGCGCACCGCCTCGCCGGCTTGAAGGCTTTGCCCGAAGGGTTTTCCGGCCGCGCCTTCGCCGATCACGCGCAGCCGCGCGCCCGGCGTCGCATCAGCCGCACGGGCCGCGTAGCCGTCCATCGCCGACATGTCGTCCGGCGGTTGCGTGCGCGTGGCCGCGACATCGCGCGCGAGCACGCGGCCTGCTGCGTCATCGAGCGCGACGGGCTCTTCCGACAGGCCCTGCGCGCCGTCGAGCACCGCCTCGATCGCTTTGGCAAGCGGCATCAGCGCCATGGGTCTAGTCCTTTGACTTGAAGACACCGGACTTGCCGCCGCGCTTCTCGATCAGGCGGATGGCCTCGATGCGGATGCCGCGATCGACCGCCTTCACCATGTCATAGATCGTCAGGCAGCCGACCGACACCGCCGTCAGCGCCTCCATCTCCACGCCGGTCTGGCCGGAGACTTGAACGGTGGCGCGCACGCGGCAGCCGGGAATTTTTTTGTCGGGTTCGATATCCACCTGAACCTTCGACAGCAGCAGCGGATGGCACAGCGGGATCAGTTCATGCGTGCGCTTGGCCGCCATGATCGCGGCGATCCGCGCGGCTCCCAGCACGTCGCCCTTTTTCGCATTGCCGGTGAGGATGAGATCCAGCGTCGCTTTGCGCATGATGACGACGCCTTCGGCGATCGCGAGCCGCGCGGTGACGGGCTTGGCGGCGACATCGACCATGCGCGCTTCGCCGGTCGCGCCGATATGCGTGAGCTTCGGTTTTGGCCCCGTGCGCTTGCCGGCCATGGCTCAGTGCGTTCCAGTCGCGTGCAGGCTGGCATCGCGCCCAAGCAATGTCCGCGTGGCGGCGGTCACGTCCGCCTGCCGCATCAGGCTTTCGCCGACGAGGAAGGTCGACATGCCGACATGCGCGAGACGGGCGAGGTCGGCCGGCGTGAAGATGCCGCTTTCGCCGACGGCTATGCGCTCGGCCGGGATCAGCGGCGCGAGCTGCTCCGAGGTGGCGAGCGTCGTCTCGAAGGTGCGCAGGTTGCGGTTGTTCACGCCGACCAGCGGCGAGCGCAATTTCAGCGCGCGGTCGAGTTCGGCGCGGTCGTGGACTTCGAGCAGCACGTCCATGCCCAGCGCGAGCGCCGCATCCTCGATGTCCTTGGCGAGCGCATCGTCGAGCGCGGCCATGATGATGAGGATGCAGTCCGCGCCATGCGCGCGCGCCTCGACCACCTGATAAATGTCGTAGATGAAATCCTTGCGCAGCACCGGCAGCGACACGGCGGCGCGCGAGGCGACCATGTAATCCAGGCTGCCCTGGAACGACGGCGCGTCGGTGAGCACCGACAGGCAGGCCGCCCCGCCAGCCTCATAGGCGCGGGCGAGAGCGGGCGGATCGAAATCGGCGCGGATCAGCCCCTTCGAGGGCGACGCCTTCTTGATCTCGGCGATCAGCGCGGTGTCGCCGTTCGCCAATTTTCCACGGATGGCGCGCAAAAAACCGCGCGGGGCGGAGGCGGCCTTGGCGGCGGCTTCCAGCTCCGGCAATGGCCGCGCGCGCTTGGCGGCGGCGATCTCCTCGCGCTTGTAGGCTTCGATCTTGGTCAGGATATCGGCCATGAAAAATCCTGTCAGCCGTTCGAGACGGCAATGAGGCGCTGCAACCGCTCCAGCGCCGCGCCGCTGTCGAGCGATTTGACGCCCAGCGCAACGCCTTCCTTCAGATCCTTCGCCTTGCCGGCGACAATGAAGGCCGCAGCCGCATTCAACAGCGCAACGTTGCGATAGGCGGAAGGCTTGCCGTCGAGCACGCCGCGCAGCGCGACCGCATTGGCGGCCGCGTCGCCGCCCTTAAGCGCTTCCGAATCCGCGAGCGGCAGGCCGGCATCAGCAGGGGAAACGTCGAAGCTGCGGATGTTGCCGTTTTCGAGCGCGGCGACAGTGGTTGGGCCGGTGAGGGTGATTTCGTCGAGACCGTCCGAGCCGTGCACGACCCAGACCGATTCCGCGCCGAGGTTCTTCAGCACCTCCGCCAGCGGCAGCACCCATTGCCGCGAGAACACGCCGACCATCTGACGCTTGACGCCGGCGGGATTGGAGAGCGGCCCCAAAAGATTGAAGATCGTGCGGGTCGCGAGTTCCACGCGCGTCGGCCCGACATTGCGCATCGCCGGATGATGCGTCGGCGCGAACATGAAGCCGATGCCGGCCTCGCCGATGCAGCGCCCGACCTGTTCGGGCGAGAGTTCGATATTGACGCCGAGGGCGGCGAGCACGTCGGCCGCGCCGGATTTCGAGGACAGCGCGCGGTTGCCGTGCTTTGCCACCGGCACGCCCGCGCCCGCGACGATGAAAGACGCGCAGGTCGAGACGTTGACCGAGCCCGAGCCGTCGCCGCCGGTGCCGACGATATCGACCGCATCGGCGGGGCCGCGACAGTCAGCATGCGCGCGCGCATCGCCGACACCGCGCCGGTGATCTCGTCGATGGTCTCGCCGCGCACGCGCAGCGCCATCAACAGCCCGCCCATCTGCGACGGGGTCGCCTCGCCGGACATCATGCGGTCGAAGGCCATGGCCGATTCCTGCCGCGTCAGGGCCGCGCCCGTCGCCACTTTCCCGATCAGTGTCTTGAGATCATCCATCACGCAAATTCCGGCCCCGGCAGACGATATGAGCCCGGTCATAATCGATTTCCGACCGGGGAAACCTTTGGACAGGCAACGACGGTCAAGCCCGTGCGAACGGGCATGACCATCGGAATCGCGCTTCGATGCGGTCAGGAGGCGCTTAAAAATTCGCCGCCTGCGCGCCGGTGGCCTGCGCCATCGCGGTGGCGTTCACCGAGGTGCCGAGGTCCTTCTCCAGCCGCGAGACGAACTGCGCGATCTGCTCGTCGGCCTGCGTGCGCTCGATATTGTCCCGCAGTTCCTTGGTCTGGCTGGAAGCCATATCGATGGTCGGCTCGACGATATCCTTCACCACATACACCGTCCGATGACCGGCCTGCGCGCCGTCGGCCTCACCGGCGTCGCCCTTGGCTGCGGTGAAGATCGCCTCGACGCCGGCCGCGCTCATGCCCGGCACGGTCGCGCCGCGCTTGAAGCCCTGGACGGTGTCGACCTTCACGCCGGCCGCCTGAGCGAGGTCGGCGAGCTTCGCGCCCTTGCGCAACTGCTCGACCATCTCGTCTGCCTTGGCGCGCAGGCGCTTGCCGATCTCGTCCTCGCGCCAGCGGGCGAGCACGCGATCCTTGGCCTCGTCCAGCGTGCGTTCGCGCGAGGGCGTGACGCCCAGCACGTCGAACCAGACATAGCCGCTCTCGCCCGGTCCGCGGTTGATCGGCAGCGGATCGTTGTCGGAGCCCGGCTCGGCGGCGAAAGCGGGGGTGACGATATCGATGGTGGGCGGCAGGCCCGCGACCGGCTGGCCATCGGGGCCGCGGCCGGAGCGGTCGACGGCCTCGAAGGTCGCGACCGGCAGACCGGCTTTCGCCGCCGCCTCCATGACGTTCGCGCCGCCGCCACGCTCGTCCTCCATCTTGTTGTGGATGTCGCGAATGGTCTCTCGCGCGCGCTCCAGCGCGAGCTCGCTCTTGATCGCCTGGGCGTGCTGCTCGTAGGTCGCGACCGTGCCGGGCTCGATCTTCGACACCTTCACCAGCACCGTGCCGAACCGGCCCTGCACGGGTTGAGACAGCTCGTTCGCCGGCAGCTTGAACGCGGTTTCGGCCACGGCCGGATCGAGAATGCCCTCGCGCGTCACCACGCCGAGGTCGTAATCGGATGCGGCGAGCCCGCGCTCCTTGGCGAGGTCCTCGAACGAGGTGCCGCTGCTGAGTTTTTCGCGCGCGGCGCTGGCGTCGCCGGCGTTCGGGAACACCAGCTGCAAGACGTGGCGCTTTTCCGGCGATTCGAATCGGGCCTTGCTCGCCTCGAACGCCTTGCGGGCGTCCGCGTCCGACACTTCGGCCCATTTGGCCTGATCCTGCGTGGTCAGGATGGCGACGGCGATCTTGCGGTATTCGGGCGCGCGGAACAGCGTCTTGCGCTCCTCGAAATAGCTGGCAAGCGCCTCCGGCGAGGGGTCATCGATCTTGCCCGCCTGTTCGGCCCCGAGCTGCAGATAGTCGATCGAACGGGTTTCGTCGCGGTAGCGCTGGATCGCGTCGAGCAGCGATTTCGGCGGCTCGATGCCGCTGGTCAGGGTGCCGGCAATCTGGCGGCGCATCGACAGCTTGCGCTGTTCGGCGATGTAGCGCTGCTCGTTGAAGCCGAACTGGCGGATCAGCTGGTTGAAGCGCTGCGAATCGAACCGGCCGGTCACGCCGGCGAAATTCGGATCGTTATGGATGATCTTGACGATTTCCGCGTCGGACTGGCCGAGCCGCATCCGCCTGGCGGTTTCGTCGATGGCCGATTCAAGCATCCATTGCTGGAGCACCTGCTGATCCAGGCCGAAGGCGCGCGCCTGCGCCGAGGACAGCGGCCGGCCGACCTGACGGCCGATCTGTTGCAGGCGGTCGTTGTAAAGCTGGCGGAACTGCTCGATCGAGATTTCGGTATCTCCGATCTTCGCCACGGTCGATTGCCCGAATCCCTTGAAAACGTCGGCGACGCCCCAGATGGCGAATGAAAAGATCAGAACGCCCATCACGACGGCCATGACGGATTTGCCGAGCCAGCCGGAAGTGGCCGTACGAATTCCTCGAAGCATAGGTCCAACTTTGTCTGTGGGAGTATGGGAAAGAGGCGATACCCATGTCGGGATCGCTAGGATTGCGCCGAATAATAAAGATGCGGGACCTAAGCCGCAACCGTGGCGGTGCGATGCAGGATCAGGGTCAAAACGCCGCTGGTCACCTCAATTCGGGGACTGCCCGCACTGGCGCGGGCGCGGGCGCTCTGCTAACGGCGGCGTCACGTCATTGTTAAACGTCACTTTGATGGTGAAGCGATCATGTCCGCACGAAAGCGCCCGCTGATCGCGGGCAATTGGAAGATGAACGGCCTCAAGGCCTCCGGCGCGGAGTTGCAGGCGATCATCGCCGCGTCGGCCCCGGTCGCCCGGAAGGCTGATTTGCTGATCTGTCCCCCGGCCACGCTGGTGCAGGCTTTTGCGACGCGGGCGCGGGGCTCGGCCGTCGCCATCGGCGGGCAGGACTGCCACGCGGCCGAATCCGGCGCGCATACTGGCGACGTTTCCGCCGAAATGCTGAAGGACGCCGGCGCATGGTTTGTCATCGTCGGGCATTCGGAGCGTCGTGCCGATCATGGCGAGCAGGATTCGGACGTAAAGGCCAAGGTTTTGGCGGCCTGGCGCGCCGGGCTGACGGCGATCGCCTGCGTCGGCGAGACGCAAGCCGAGCGCGACGCCGGCAAAACCCTCGATGTGGTGGGACGCCAGCTTGCCGGTTCGCTGCCGGACGGCGCGACGGCAAAGACGCTGGTGATCGCCTATGAGCCGGTCTGGGCGATCGGGACGGGGTTGACGCCGACCGTCAGTGACGTCGAGCAAGTGCATGGTTTCATTCGCGAAACGCTGAAAAAGCGATTCGGCGAGGAGGGTGCCGTGATGCGCATCCTCTATGGCGGCTCGGTCAAACCGTCGAACGCGGCGGAACTGCTGGCGGTGCCCAACGTCAATGGGGCGCTGATCGGCGGAGCCAGCCTGAAGGCCGCCGATTTCCTTGCGATCGCCTCGGCCGTTTCCTAGATCACGCTCTGGCTCAAGCGGCGGGGTGGCAATCGCCCCCCCGATCGTGTAGAGAGCGCGCGAATTCAAATCCCGAATGAGACGCCTGCCTTCGCCTGACGCGGCGGAGGCGCGCTCCGGACTCCATCGCATGCAAACTGTCATTATCGTCATCCACCTCATGATCGTGACCGCGCTGATCGGCGTGGTGCTGCTGCAACGCTCCGAAGGCGGCGGCCTCGGCATGGGCGGCGGCGGGGGCGGCGGCTTCATGACCGGCCGCGGCACGGCGAATCTCTTGACGCGGACGACGGCGTTTCTGGCGATCGGCTTCTTCATCACCAGCCTGTTCCTGTCCTGGCTCGCGGGCCTCAACCGCCAGCCGACCTCGATTCTCGACGGCGCGGCCGCTCCCGCAACCACCCAGCAGCCGGCCCAGCCCGCGCCGCCCCTGAGCAGCGGCGGAAGCGGCGGCATCCTGGACACGCTGCGCCAGCAGGAGCAGAAGCAGGCTCCGGCCGAACCTGCGGTGCCGCGTTCGCAGTAAGCATTGCTGTGTTGCGCGTCTACGGCTCGGGCTTTGGTTGAAAGGCGCTGTGTAGCGGCTTGAGTTTCCAAGATTTTCGTTCGATCAAAAGGATCGGTGGATCGATCCTGAAAATCGCGTTTGGCTTTTGCGAATCGTGTTCGAGGCGTTAAAGGTAGGGTCCCATGGCGCGGTATATATTCATCACCGGCGGCGTGGTTTCCTCGCTCGGAAAAGGTCTGGCATCGGCGGCTCTCGGCGCGCTGTTGCAGGCGCGAGGCTACAAGGTTCGCCTTCGCAAGCTCGATCCCTATCTCAATCTCGATCCCGGAACGATGTCGCCGTATCAGCACGGCGAGGTGTTCGTCACCGATGATGGGGCGGAAACCGACCTCGATCTCGGCCACTACGAACGCTTCACCGGACGGCCGGCGACCAAGCGCGACAACATCACCACCGGGCGGATCTATCAGGACATCCTCACCAAGGAACGGCGCGGCGACTATCTCGGCGCGACCATCCAGGTGGTTCCGCATGTGACGAACGCGATCAAGGAGTTCGTCCTCGAAGGTAATGACGGGTTCGATTTCGTGCTGGTCGAGATCGGCGGCACGGTCGGCGACATCGAGGGCCTGCCGTTCTTCGAGGCGATCCGCCAGCTCAAGAACGAGTTGCCGCGCGATCACGCGGTCTACATCCATCTGACGCTGCTCCCGTTCATCCCGAGCGCGGGCGAATTGAAGACCAAGCCGACCCAGCATTCGGTGAAAGAACTGCGCTCGATCGGCATCCAGCCCGACATTCTGCTGTGCCGGACCGACCGGGAAATCCCGAAGGAGGAGCGGCGCAAGCTCGGGCTATTCTGCAACGTCCGCGAGAGCGCGGTGATCGAGGCGCGCGACGTCGACAACATCTATGCGGTGCCGGAAGCCTATCACGCCGCCGGCCTCGACGACGAGGTGCTGGCCGCGTTCGGCATTCAGCCCAAGATTCCGCCGGCCTTGCAGAGCTGGCACGAGATCAACGAGCGCGTCCGCAACCCGGAAGGGCAGGTGACGATCGCCATCGTCGGCAAATACACCGGCATGAAGGACGCCTACAAATCGCTGATCGAGGCGCTTCACCATGGCGGCATCGCTAACAAGGTGAAGGTCAATATCGACTGGATCGAGAGCGAGGTGTTCGAGAACGAGGACCCCGCGCCGTTCCTTGAGCATGTCCACGGCATTCTGGTGCCGGGCGGATTCGGACAGCGCGGCGCGGAAGGCAAGATCAGGGCGGCGCGGTTCGCGCGCGAGCGGCACGTGCCGTATTTCGGCATTTGCTTCGGCATGCAGATGGCGGTGATCGAGGCGGCGCGCAATCTGGTCGGGATCGAGCAGGCGAACTCCACCGAGTTCGGACCGACAGCGGAGCCTGTCGTCGGCATCATGACCGAATGGCTGCGCGGCAACGAACTGGAAACGCGCGCCGCGAACGGCAATCTCGGCGGTACGATGCGGCTTGGCGCCTATCCGGCGAATGTCGCACGCGGGAGCAAGATTTCCGGCATCTATGGCGGCGTCACCGAAATCTCGGAGCGTCACCGGCATCGCTACGAGGTCAACGCCGGTTACCGGGATCGGCTTGAACAGCGCGGTCTGCGCTTTGCGGGCATGTCACCGGACGGCCTTCTGCCGGAAACTGTCGAGTATGACGATCACCCATGGTTCATCGGCGTGCAGTATCACCCCGAGCTGAAATCGCGCCCGTTCGAGCCGCACCCGCTGTTCGCCTCGTTCATTCAGGCGGCGGTGGTGCAGAGCCGGCTGGTTTAGAACACGACCTCGAATAAGATCTGGCGGCCAAAACAACAAAAGGGCAGGGAGCGAACGATGATCTACGAAATGCGCGTCTATGAGGCGGTTCCGGGCCGGCTGCCGGACATCATCAAGCGGTTCGATACCAAGACGCTGAAGATCTGGGAAAAGCACGGCATCCGTCAGGCCGGATTCTTCACCACCATGGTCGGCGAGCACAGCCAGCATCTGACCTATTTCCTCGCCTGGGAAACGCTCGCCGAGCGCGAACAGAAATGGGGAGCGTTCATGGTCGATCCCGACTGGATCGCCGCCCGCGCCGAGACCGAGAAGAACGGCCCGATCGTCGCGCGGGTGAGCAACCAGTTGCTCGCGCCGACCGCGTTCTCGTCGGTGAAGTAGACGCGGCTTTCGACGATGGCGCGCGGCCTCGACCATATCGTTCATGCCGTGCGCGATCTCGATGCGGCTGCGGAGTTCTATCGCCGCGCCGGCTTCACTGTCGGCGCGCGCAATTTGCACCCGTGGGGCACCGCCAACCGGCTGGTCCAGCTTCCGGGGTTCTTCATCGAAATCCTCACCGTCGCGGACGAGGCCCTGATCGCGGGCGATACCGCGCACGCTGAACTCGCGCATCTGTTCGGCGCCTTCAATCGCGACGCGATCCGGCACGGCGACGGGTTCTCGACGCTCATTCTCGAAAGCAAGGCGATCGCCGCCGATGTCTCGACGCTGGCGGGCCTCGGCCTCAGTTGCTCGGGCGAGTTGCGGTTTTCGCGCGAGGGCAGCAAGCCGGACGGCGGGCCCGTCACGGTCGGTTTTTCGCTCGGCTTCGTCCGGGACGAGATGTCGCCCAACGTCGCCTTCGCGGTGATGCAGCAGCGAAATCCGCAGGCGTTCTGGAACGACGCCTATCAGTCGCACGACAATTCCGCGCAAGCGGTGTTCGGCGCGGTGCTGGTCGCGGACAATCCGACCGACCATCATATCTTCTTGTCGGCCTTCACCGGCGAGCGTGAACTGCATTCGACGTCCTCCGGCCTCGTCGCGCAGACGCCGCGCGGCGATGTCGAGGTGCTGGAGCCGGTCGCCTTCCGCGATCGCTTCGGCGTCGAGCTGGTGGCCGAGGGCGACGGCATGAAACTGGCCGGGCTGCGGCTCGGCGTCGGCAGTCTCGAGGCGTGCGAGGCGTCCCTGCGTCGCGGCGGGGTTCCGGTGCGGCGGCAGTTGAATTCGCTGGTGGTCGACCCGTCCTTGGCCTTTGGCGCAACCCTGATATTCGACGCGATTTGAGTCCCTCAGAACCGGCGTTCGAGGGTTGATCGGGCCGCGCGCGGGCGGCATGGTCGGCCCTTGATCGAGAGGTTTCCGTGACCGAATCTGCTTGCCCCAACCCAGTCGTCGCAGCCGGCTCCGTCCGCTTCGGCAATGCGCTGCCGCTCAGCGTGATAGCCGGCCCTTGCGCGCTTGAGAGCCGGGAGCACGCTTTCGAGATGGCGGCGGCGCTGAAGGAGATTTCGGGCCGGCTCGGGATCGGCCTCGTCTACAAAAGCTCCTTCGATAAGGCCAATCGCACCAGCGCCTCCGGCGCGCGCGGCATCGGCCTGAAGCAGGCGCTGCCGATCTTCGCCGACATCAAGAGCCGCTTCGGCCTGCCGGTTCTGACCGACGTGCATGAGCAGGATCAGTGCGCCGCCGTGGCCGAGGTCGCGGACATCCTGCAAATCCCGGCCTTCCTGTCGCGCCAGACCGACCTGCTGGTCGCGGCGGCAAAAACCGGCAAGGTCGTCAACGTCAAGAAGGGGCAATTCCTCGCGCCCTGGGACATGACGCATGTGGTGGCCAAGCTCACCAGCGCGGGCAATCCGAACGTGCTCGTCACCGAGCGCGGCGCGTCCTTCGGCTACAACACGCTGGTGTCCGACATGCGCGCGCTGCCGATTCTCGCGCGCACCACCGGTGCGCCCGTGATTTTCGATGCGACCCATTCGGTGCAGCAGCCGGGCGGGAAGGGCGGCTCGTCCGGCGGCGAACGCGAATTCGTGAGCGTGCTCGCGCGCGCGGCGGTGGCGGTCGGCGTCGCCGGAGTCTTCATCGAAACCCATCAGGACCCGGATCGCGCGCCGTCGGACGGGCCGAACATGGTGCCGCTGAAGGAGTTCGAGGGATTGGTGCGCCGCCTGATGGCGTTCGACCGCCTGGCCAAGGCGGGCTGACGCGCCATGAAGGATGCCCCCCGGACCCCGCCGCCGGGACAGCTGAACTATCTTCTGTCCATCATCGCGACGTCGACCTTCGCCGGTTCCCTGTCCGCCCGTGCGATGGACCCGGTGCTGCCGCAGGTGTCGGCCGATTTGCTGGTGACGATCCAGACCGCCGCGACGCTGGCGTCCGCGTTCGCCTTTACCTTCGCGATGGTGCAGCCGGCGCTGGGCATCATCGGCGACATCTTCGGCAAGCCCAGGCTGATCTTCGTCTGCCTCATCCTGCTGGCGGGCGCGAATATCGTCGGCGCGTTTTCGACCTCCTTCGAGGTGCTGTTGATAACGCGCGTGCTCGCCGGCGTCGGCGGCGGCGGCATTTTTCCGATCACCCTCGGCCTCGTGGGCGATCTGTTTCCGCTGCGCGAGCGGCAGGTGGCGATGGGCCGCGTACTGGCGGGGGCGATGACGGGCAATCTGCTCGGCGCGAGCTTTGCCGGAATCGTCGGCGATTATGTCGGCTGGCGCGGCGTGCTGTCGTCGATCGGTGGGGTGGTGCTGCTCGCCTCGCTGGCGGTCGCCTGGGGGTTCCGGTCGCAGATGGGCAGTTCCGGCAAGCGCGTCGATGCCCGCGCGATCGCGCGGAACTATCGGCGTATCCTGGCCCATCCGCATGCGCGCATCAGCTATCTCGGCGTGTTCGTCGAGGGCATCTGCATCATGGGCCTGTTTCCGTTCATCGCCGCGTTCCTGCAAGAACTCGGCGAGCCGCGGCTGTCCATCGCCGGCCTCGTCATTGGCGGCTTCGCCATCGGCGGGCTGCTCTACGCGGCAAGCATCGCGCGGCTTCTCGGCCTGATCGGCATGTTGCCGCTGATGACAGTCGGAGCGACGCTGGCCGCGGCGCAAATCGTCTTCATCGCGCTGGGGCCGAGCTGGCCCTGGCAGTTCGCCAGCTGCATGCTGATGGGGCTCGGCTTCTTTCTGATCCACGGCTCGTTCCAGGTGGTGACGTCGGAGATCCTTCCCGAGGCGAGGGCGGGGGCGGTTTCGCTCCAGGCATTCTGCTTCTTCTGCGGACAATTCACGGGCCCGCTGCTCTACGGCTTCGGCGTCCTGCATGCCGGCAAGATTCCAACGCTTTTTGCCGCAGCCGCATTACTCCTCGTCATTGGTGTGGCCTGTCCGCTCCTGTTACGTCAGCCCGTCGAGAACGATTCCGCCTCCAAGACGTAAGGATTCCGCACCCTCAAATGGCTCCGCCGTCCCATGCCATGCAGTATCTTCTGCCCATCATCGCCATGGGCAATTTCGCTGCCGGGCTGACCTCCCGCGTCATCGATCCGGTTCTGCCGCAGATCAGCCAGCAGATGGCGGTGAGCATCACCACGGCGGCGACGCTCGCCTCCGCCTCGGCGATCGCCTTCGCCTTCGTGCAATTGCCGCTCGGGCTCGTGGCCGATTTCTTCGGCAAGCCGAAAGTGATCCTGACCTGCCTGATCGTGCTCGGGGTCGCCAACATCGTCGGCTCGTTCACGACCTCATTTGAATTGTTGCTGCTGACGCGCGTGATCTGCGGCCTCGGCGCGGGCGGCGTGTTCCCGGTGGCGATGGGATTGACCGGCGATCTGTTCCCGGTCGAGCAGCGCCGCGTCGCGATGAGCCGCATCATGGCCGGCGCGTTGACCGGCAACCTGCTCGGCGCGAGCTTCTCCGGTATTCTCGGCGACATCTTTGGCTGGCGCGGGGTGTTCTCCATCCTCGGCAGCTTCATCCTGGTGATGTCGCTCGCCGTCGCCTGGGGCTTTCGCAGCCAGCTCGGCCTGCCGGGCCGCAGGGTTGACGCCTCGACGATGGCCGAAACCTACAAGCGCATCCTGCGCCATCCCAACGCCAAGTTCTGCTATCTCGGTGTTTTTGCCGAAGGTATCTGCATTTTCGGCTTGCTGCCCTACGTTGCGTCGTTTCTGGCGGAACTCGGCGAGCCGCGGCTCTCGATCGCGGGCTTTGTGATCGGCGGCTACGCCATCGGCGGACTGTGCTATGCGGCGACGGTGACGCGGCTGATCGCGCGCTTCAGCGACAAGGCGCTGATGATCCTCGGCGCGAGCTTCATCTCGTCTCAGATCGCGATCATCGCCTTCGGCCCGCCATGGCAGGTGCAGATCGCCAATTTCGCGATGATGGGCTACGGCTACTATCTGCTCCATGGCGGCTTTCAGATTGCGACCTCCGAAATCGCGCCGGATGCGCGCGCCAGCGCCGTCTCGCTGCAAGCGTTCGCCTTCAATTGCGGACAGTTCTCCGGGCCGCTGCTCTATGGCCTCGGCCTGACCTATGCCGGCAAGATCCCGACGCTGCTGGCCTCAGCGGCTTTCATCATCTCGGTCGGCGTGCTGTGCGCGATCAAATTGCTGCATCACGGGCCGGTCGAGGAGACCTGACGCCGCGTTCGCCCGACGATCGCCGGTATCAGCCCCTGCCGCGATAGGGCGCGACGCCCTGATCCGGATCCAAAGATCCTTCGGCGCGCGGCCGGTCTGCCAGAACACGTCGATCGGGATGCCGCCGCGCGGATACCAGTAGCCGCCGATGCGCAGCCAGCGCGGCTTGATCTCGGCGGCGATGCGCTTGCCGATCGCCACCGTGCAGTCCTCGTGGAAGCCGGCGTGATTGCGGAAGCTCGCCAGATACAGCTTGAGCGATTTCGATTCGATCAGCCAGCGGCCGGGCAGGTAGTCGATCACCAGATGCGCGAAATCGGGCTGGCCGGTGACGGGACACATCGAGGTGAATTCGGGCACGGCGAAGCGCACCACATAGGCCGAGCCGGGTTGCGGGTTCGGCACCCGGTCGATCTGCGCCTCGGAGGGCGATTTCGGCCATGCGACGGCGCGGCCGAGTTGAAGCGGTGTGCGGGGCATTTTCGTTCTCCGGCGCTCCTGATAACCAATCCGCAAGCCTGCGTCACGTCGCCCGGCGCGGGCCCTTGCCGGGGCCTTTGCGATGGCGGCCGGTTACGGTAGAAGCGGGCGCATTCCGGAACGACTTCAGGCCAAGAGAGCAGATATGACAGCCATCATCGACATCATCGGACGCGAAATTCTCGACAGCCGCGGAAATCCGACGGTCGAGGTGGACGTGCTGCTCGAAGACGGCTCGATGGGGCGGGCGGCCGTGCCGTCGGGAGCCTCGACCGGCGCGCATGAGGCGGTGGAGCTGCGCGACGGCGACAAGGCGCGCTATCTCGGCAAGGGCGTGCGGCAGGCTGTGGCCGCCGTCACCGGCGAGATTTTCGACACGATCGGCGGTATCGACGCCGAGGAGCAGGTGCAGATCGACGAGACGATGATCGCGCTCGACGGCACGGCGAACAAGAGCCGCCTCGGGGCCAACGCCATCCTCGGCGTGTCGCTGGCGGTCGCCAAGGCGGCGGCGCAGGCGAGCGGCCTGCCGCTCTATCGCTATGTCGGCGGCACATCGGCGCGCACGCTTCCCGTGCCGATGATGAACATCATCAATGGCGGCGTTCATGCTGACAATCCGATCGACTTCCAGGAATTCATGATTATGCCGGTCGGCGGCCAGACCTTCTCCGAGGGTCTGCGGATCGGCGTCGAAGTGTTCCACACGCTGAAGGGCGAACTGAAGAAAGCCGGCCATAACACCAATGTCGGCGACGAGGGCGGATTCGCGCCGAACCTGCCGTCGGCGGACGCAGCTCTCGAATTCGTCATGAACGCGATCACCAAGGCCGGCTACAAGCCGGGCACCGACGTGCTGCTGGCGCTCGATTGCGCCTCGACCGAATTCTTCAAGGACGGCAAGTATGTCTATGAAGGCGAAGGCAAAACCCGCAACCGCTCGGAGCAGGCGAGATATCTGGCCGATCTCGTTTCGCGCTATCCGATCGTCTCGATCGAGGACGGCATGTCGGAAGACGACATGGACGGCTGGAAGGAAGTCACCGATCTGATCGGAGCCAAGTGCCAGCTCGTCGGCGACGATCTGTTCGTGACCAATGTGAAGCGGCTTGCCGACGGCATCAAGCACGGCCGGGCGAACTCGATCCTGGTCAAGGTCAACCAGATCGGCACGCTGACCGAGACGCTCGCCTCGGTCGAGATGGCGTTCAAGGCCGGCTATTCGGCGGTGATGTCGCATCGCTCGGGCGAGACCGAGGATTCGACCATCGCCGATCTCGCGGTCGCGACCGGCTGCGGTCAGATCAAGACCGGCTCGCTGGCGCGCTCCGACCGCACCGCGAAGTACAACCAGCTTCTGCGGATCGAGCAGGAACTCGGGGATCAGGCGCGCTATGCCGGCCGCGCGGCGATCAAGGGGCAGGGCTAGACCCGCCTTGGACCGCCCCGACAAGGCGATATCGCGCCGCACAATTTTTTGAAGAGGATGCACTTGCATCTTCTTTGATGCAGGTGCATGTAGTGCGGACCGAGGCGTTGCCGCGTCAGCGTGGCCGCCCGCTCACAGGGATATCGCTTCATGGCTCACAACATCGCCGTCATCGTCGGCAGTCTTCGCAAGGATGCCTTTTCGCTCAAAACCGCCAGGGCGCTCGCAAAGCTCGCCCCGGCGACGCTCAAGCTGAATATCGTTACGCTCGAAGGACTGTCGTTCTTCAATCAGGATCTCGAGGCCAATCCGCCGGCCGACTGGGTTGCTTTCCGCGAAAAGATTCAGGCGTCAGACGGCGTCATCATCGTCACGCCCGAATACAACCGCTCGATTCCGGGCGTGCTGAAGAACGCCCTCGATATCGGCTCGCGTCCCTATGGCAAAAGCTCGTTCCAGGGGCGTCCGCTCGGCCTGTTCGGCACCTCGCCCGGCGCGCATGGCGGCGTCAGCGCGGTGAAGCACCTTCAACAGATCATGCCGGGCATTTCCGGCCCGATCATGCAGCAGCCCGAGGCGTATGCGGGCATGCTGGGCGATGCCTTCGACGCCCATGGCGAGGTGACGAAGGATTCGCTGAAGCAGTTCGTGACGGCCTATATCGAGGCATTCGCGAAATGGGTCGAACAGCAAAAGAAATAGTGTTCGGCCAAATGAGTTTCGCGTTTCGTTGAATCGCGAAACTGATCTAAGTTTTTGGTTTGTCGCGTTTTCTTCACGCGAACCGGTATCCGCTTCGCTCGAAAACGCTCCAACGTGCGCGGCCGGGTTGTTAGCCCTCCATTAACCCGGCCGTCGCATCGTGCGACATGGTCTCGCACACCCGACTCAAAGGCTTTCTGACCGGCGTCGCCCTCTACACGATGGCGGCCGCGATCATCGGCTATTTCGGCACCAACGCCTATACCGGCAAATACGGGCTGCATGCGCAGCAGGCGCTCGATCAGGAGATGGCGGCGCTGACCGACGAACTTGCGCGATTGAAGCAGGAGCGTGCCACGCTGGAGCAGCGTGTTTCTCTGCTGCGCGCCGAAAGCCTCGATCCGGACATGCTCGACGAGCGCGCGCGCTTCCAGCTCGAATTCGCGCATCCGCGCGACCTCGTGCGCATGGTCAAGCGCTGAAATCGCGCATTCTTTCGAATTTCACAGAACTGGCGCAAGTTTCTTGCGGAACGATGCTGCACCGCGTCGAATTGACGAGGGTGCGATCCTTCCGCGCGTGTATTATTTGGGCTAATCAGATCAGGTGTTCTTCGAGCCGGATGGAGCCTCCATGGCCGTTGCAAAGAAGTCCGTTTCCCAAGCGTCGAGCAATGGCAAACAATCGGCCGCGCCTGCGAGCTTCTCCAAGGATCAGGAGCTGGAAGCGTTGCGGATGATGCTGCTGATCCGCCGTTTCGAGGAAAAGGCGGGCCAGTTGTACGGCATGGGCGCGATCGGCGGCTTCTGCCATCTCTATATCGGCCAGGAAGCGGTCGTCGTCGGCATGCAGATGACGCTGAAATATGGCGATCAGGTCATCACCGGCTATCGCGACCACGGGCACATGCTCGCCTGCGGCATGGACCCCAAAGGAGTCATGGCCGAACTCACCGGCCGGCGCGGCGGCTATTCCAAGGGCAAGGGCGGCTCGATGCACATGTTCAGCACCGAGAAGCACTTTTATGGCGGCCACGGCATCGTCGGCGCGCAGGTGCCGCTCGGCACGGGGCTCGCGTTCGCCAACCGCTATCGCGGCAACGACAATGTGAGCCTTGCTTATTTCGGCGATGGCGCCGCCAATCAGGGGCAGGTCTATGAAAGCTTCAACATGGCGGAGCTGTGGAAGCTGCCGGTGGTCTACATCGTCGAGAACAACCGCTACGCCATGGGCACTTCTGTGAACCGCGCCTCGGCGCAGCAGGATTTCTCCAAGCGCGGCGTGTCGTTCAACATTCCCGGCGAGCAGGTCGACGGGATGGATGTCCGCGCCGTGAAGGCCGCCGGCGAGAAGGCGGTGGCATGGTGCCGCGAGGGCAACGGGCCCTACATTCTCGAAATGCAGACCTATCGCTATCGTGGGCATTCGATGTCGGACCCCGCGAAATATCGCACGCGCGAGGAGGTCGAGAAGGTCCGTCACGATCAGGACCCGATCGAGCAGGTGCGCCAGCGATTGCTTGGCATGAAGATTCCGGAAGACGAGTTGAAGAAGATCGACGCCGACGTGCGGCGGATCGTCAACGAGTCGGCCGATTTCGCGCAGAACGATCCGGAGCCGGATGCGTCCGAGCTCTGGACGGACATCACGCGCTGAGTGGGGAGCGTACCGATGCCCGTGCAAATCCTGATGCCTGCGCTGTCTCCGACGATGGAGAAGGGCAATCTTGCGAAATGGCTGAAGAAGGAAGGCGACGCCATCAAATCCGGTGACGTGATCGCCGAGATCGAAACCGACAAGGCGACGATGGAGGTCGAGGCGACCGACGAGGGGACGCTCGGCAAGATTCTGGTGCCCGAGGGCACGCAGGACGTGGCGGTGAATACGCCGATCGCCACCATTCTGGCCGACGGCGAAAAGCCGGGCGAGGCGGAGGCTGCGCCGGCCGCCGCCGCACCTGAGAAGAAGCCGGAGGCTGCCACTTCCAAAGAGGCTGCCGCCTCCAAGCCTACCGAAGCGGAAAAGCCGAAGCCGCCTGCCGCGCCGAAACGCGATGCCGCTCCGGACCCGGAAATTCCCGAAGGCACCGAGATGGTGACGATGACGGTCCGCGAGGCGCTGCGCGACGCGATGGCCGAGGAGATGCGGCGCGACGGCGACGTATTCGTGATGGGCGAGGAAGTCGCCGAATATCAGGGCGCCTACAAGATCACTCAAGGGCTGTTGCAGGAGTTCGGCGCCAAGCGCGTGATCGACACGCCGATCACCGAGCACGGTTTCGCCGGCGTCGGCGTCGGCGCTGCCTTCGCCGGCTTGAAGCCGATCGTCGAATTCATGACGTTCAATTTCGCGATGCAGGCGATCGACCAGATCATCAATTCCGCCGCCAAGACGCTGTATATGTCCGGCGGCCAGATGGGCTGCTCGATCGTGTTCCGCGGACCCAACGGCGCCGCGTCGCGCGTCGCGGCCCAGCACAGCCAGGACTATTCGGCCTGGTACTCGCACATTCCGGGACTGAAAGTGGTGGCGCCTTATTCCGCCGCCGACGCGAAGGGATTGCTGAAGGCGGCGATCCGCGATCCGAACCCGGTGATCTTCCTCGAGAACGAAATTCTCTACGGCCACAATGGCGAGGTGCCGAAGCTCGACGATTACGTCGTGCCCATCGGCAAGGCACGCATCGCCCGCCGGGGTGAGCATGTCACGCTGGTCGCCTGGTCCAACGGCATGACCTATGCGCTGAAGGCGGCGGACGAACTGGCGAAGGACGGCGTCGAGGCCGAGGTGATCGACCTGCGCACGCTGCGGCCGCTGGACTCCGAGACGGTGATCGCGTCGGTGAAGAAGACCGGCCGCGTCGTCACGATCGAGGAAGGCTGGCAGCAGTCCGGCGTCGGTGCGGAAATCTCCGCGCGCGTGGTCGAGCAGGCGTTCGATTATCTCGATGCGCCGCCGATGCGCGTGTCCGGCAAGGACGTGCCGATGCCCTATGCGGCCAATCTCGAAAAGCTTGCGCTGCCGAGCGTCGCCGATGTCATCGACGCCGTGAAGGCCGTCACCTATCGTTCGTGAAGTTCTGATCGAAAGCCGCCAGATGCCGATCAACATCCTGATGCCCGCGCTGTCGCCGACGATGGAAAAGGGCAATCTCGCGAAATGGCTGAAGAAGGAAGGCGACGCCGTCAAATCCGGCGACGTGATCGCCGAGATCGAGACCGACAAGGCGACCATGGAGGTCGAGGCGGTCGATGACGGGACGCTCGCGAAAATCCTGGTGCCGGAGGGTACGCAGGATGTCGCGGTGAACGAGGTGATCGCCATTCTTGCTGGCGATGGCGAGGATGTAAAGGCGGCGGCGGCGAGCGAGGCGAAGGCGTCCGCCAAGCCCGACGTTCCGGCCGCTAAACCGTCCGAAGCGGCCGCGTCGCCTCGGCCCGAGGAAAAGAAGTCGCCGCCGAAATCGGCGGAGGACGGCGCGCCTGCGCCGACCGGCAACCGCATCTTCGCTTCGCCGCTGGCGCGGCGGCTGGCGAAGGAGGCCGGCGTCGAACTCGCTCGCATCGACGGCAGCGGACCGCATGGCCGTGTGATCGCGCGCGATGTCGAGGCCGCGAAATCCGGCAAGGGCCTCAAGCCCGCCGCAGCGACACCCGGCGCGTCAGCTCCCACGATCGCGCCGTCGATGTCGGATCAGCAGGTCCGCGCGATGTATGCGGACGGCAGCTACGAGAGCGTGCCGCATGACAACATGCGCAAGATCATCGCGCAGCGGCTGACGCAGTCGAAGCAGACGATTCCGCATTTCTATCTGACGGTCGATTGCGATATCGGCCGGCTAACGGCGGCGCGCGAGGAGATCAATGCCGGCGCACCGAAGGACAAGGACGGCAAGGCGGCCTACAAGCTGTCGGTGAACGATTTCGTCATCAAGGCGCTGGCGCTGGCCTTGCAGCGCGTGCCGGATGCCAATGTGACATGGACCGACGGCGCGATGCTGAAGCACAAGGCGTCCGATGTCGGCGTCGCCGTCGCCATTCCGGGCGGCCTCATCACGCCGGTGATCCGCAACGCGCAGACGAAATCATTGTCGGCGATCTCCGCCGAGATGAAGGATTTTGCAACGCGGGCACGGGCGCGAAAACTGAAGCCGGACGAGTATCAGGGCGGGACGACCGCCGTCTCCAATCTCGGCATGTACGGCATCAAGGAGTTCTCCGGCGTCATCAACCCGCCGCATGCGACGATCCTCGCGGTCGGCGCCGGCGAGCAGCGCGCGGTGGTGCGGGACGGCAAGCTAGATATCGGCACGATCATGAGCGCCACGCTCTCCTGCGACCATCGCGCCGTGGACGGCGCGCTCGGCGCGGAGTTTCTGGCGGCGTTCAAGCTGCTGATCGAAAATCCGGTCATGATGATCGTCTGATCTTTGGCGTTGCAAGGGGAATAAGTCCGATGTGGAAGGCCGTCGTAGCGATCACGGTATGTCTGGCTGCGGGCGCTGCCGCGGCGCAGGACATCAAGGGCGGCAAGGATCATCCTTTGCTGCCGCGCTACGAGGGTTCGGAGATCATCCGCTACGACACCGATGCTTTTGTCGATCATCCGTTTCTCATCGCGCCGGTAAAGGGGCCTGGGGGCCTCGAAAAGAGCAAGGCGTCGGCCGAAACGCTGGAGGGACGCCGCACCCGCATCATCTATCGCGGGCCTGTGAACCGGTCGTCGCTGGAAGTGTTTCGCAACTACGAAGCCGCGCTGAAGAAGGCTGGGTTCGAGACGGTTTTCTCCTGCGTGCGGGAAGAATGCGGCGGCCGGCATTTCAGCTACACGGTGAGCAAGGTGCCGGCGCTCGCCGCCTATGATGCCGAGCAGCGTTATGTGGCGGCGAAGCTTGCCCGCGCGGAGGGCGACGTCTATGCCTCTGTCTATGTCGTCAAGAGCGGCGCGGCAGGCGGTCCCGACAAGGACCGTCCCATGATCCAGGTCGAGATCATGGAAATGAAGCCGATGGAAGCGAAGATGGTCGTCGTCGATTCCTCGGCGATGGAGCGCGACATCGCCGCCAAGGGACGCGTGGCGATGTACGGCATCCTTTTCGACTTCGACAAGGACACGATGCGCGCCGATTCCAAGCCGCAGCTCGACGAGATCGCCAAGCTGCTCAAGGGCCAGCCCGGTTTGAAAGTTCTGATCGTCGGCCACACCGACGCCAAGGGCGCGTTCGACTACAACCGCAGCCTGTCGGAGCGGCGCGCGTCTTCGATCGTCGCGGCGCTTGTTCGCGACTATGCGATCGACCGCGCGCGGCTGACACCGCTCGGCGTCGGAATGGCCGCGCCGGTCTCCACCAACCGGACCGAGCAGGGGCGCTCGCTCAATCGCCGGGTCGAGCTTGTCGATGCCGGGGTGTGACGGAGTTTCAAGTGGCTGAATCCTTCGACGTCATCATCATCGGCTCGGGTCCCGGCGGCTACGTCACCGCCATCCGCGCGGCGCAGCTCGGCTTCAAGACGGCGATCGTCGAGCGGGCGTTTCTCGGCGGCATCTGCTCGAACTGGGGCTGTATCCCGACGAAGGCGCTGCTGCGGTCGGCCGAAATCTACCACTACATGCGGCATGCGAAGGATTACGGCCTGTCGGCGGAAAATGTGAGCTTCGATCAGGCGGCGGTGGTCAAGCGCTCGCGCGGCGTCGCCGCGCGGATGAACAGCGGCGTCGGCTTCCTGATGAAGAAGAACAAAGTGTCGGTCATCTGGGGCGAAGCCTTCATCGATGCGCCGGGCAAGGTGACGGTCAAGCCAACCGACGCGCGGCTGAAGACCGATCCGCCGAAGGATGCCCTCGGGCCGGGCGCGTATCAGGCCAGGCACATCATCGTCGCGACCGGCGCGCGGCCGCGCGCGCTGCCGGGGCTGGAGCCGGACGGCAGACTGGTGTGGAGCTATTTCGAGGCGATGGCCGCGCCCAAAATGCCGAAATCACTGCTGGTGATCGGCTCCGGCGCGATCGGCATCGAGTTCGCCTCGTTCTACCGGACGATGGGCGCGGAGGTGACGGTGGTCGAGGTGCTGCCGCAACTTCTCCCCGTGGAGGATGCGGAGATCGCCGCTTTTGCCCGCAAGCAGTTCGAAAAGCAGGGGATGAAAATCCACACCGGCACCAAGGTGACGAAGCTCGACAAGAAGGCCGACAGCGTGGTGGCGATACTCGACGACGGCAAGGGCGGCGCCCAGACGATCGAGGCGGAGCGTGTGATCTCGGCGGTCGGCGTCGTCGGCAATGTCGAGAATCTCGGGCTGGAAAAGCTCGGCGTCAAGATCGAGCGCGGCACGATCGCGATCGACGGCCAGTGCCGGACCAATGTTCCGGGCATCTACGCGATCGGCGACGTCGCAGGCCCGCCGATGTTGGCGCACAAGGCCGAGCATGAAGGCGTCATCTGCGTCGAGGCGATCAAGGGGCTGCATCCGCACCCGATGGACAAGAGCCTGATTCCGGGCTGCACCTATTGCCATCCGCAGATCGCTTCGGTCGGTCTGACCGAAGCGAAGGCCAAGGAACAGGGCCGCGACATTCGCGTCGGCCGCTTCCCCTTCGTCGGCAACGGCAAGGCGATCGCACTCGGCGAGGATCAGGGGCTGGTGAAGGTGATCTTCGACAAGAAGACCGGCCAGTTGCTCGGCGCGCATCTCGTCGGGGCCGAAGTCACCGAGTTGATCCAGGGATTCGTCGTGGCGATGAACCTTGAGACCACCGAGGAAGAGCTGATGCACACCATCTTCCCGCATCCGACCATCTCGGAGACGATGAAGGAGGCGGTGCTGGACGCCTATGGGCGCGTTCTGAACATGTGACAGGACGCCAGCCCGCCTGCCGCATGCGGAAAATTGCGCCGCAGCTCAGACCCTGATGCAGTTGCGGCCGTCGTTCTTGGCGCGGTAGAGCGCTGCATCGGCCGCCGAAAACAGGGCGTCGAAATCGCCTGCCTGACAGGCAAGGCTCATACCGATGCTGACCGTCGCGGACAGAGCGCAGCCTTCCGCGATATGCACCGCGCGGCGTTCGAACTCGCTGCGGATTCGTTCAGCGACGATCGTGCCTTCCTCGGGAGAGCAATCTGAAAGCAGCACGCCGAATTCCTCGCCGCCGAGGCGCCCGACCAGATCGCTGTCGCGCACCGAACTGCGCAGCACCTCGGAAAACGCCGACAGCATCTCGTCACCGATCGCGTGACCGTGGGTGTCGTTGAGCGTCTTGAACTTGTCGATATCCAGCATCAGCGCGGCGAAGGGCCGGCCCTTGCTGCCCAACTCCGCGATGCGGTCGCGCGCGTTCTGCTGGAAGGCGCGCCTGTTCAACACTTTGGTCAGGTGATCGTAAGACGCCAGCCTTTCGAGTTGAAGCACAAGTTCGTTGCGCGCGGCCATGACGCTTGCGACCATCAACGGCCCGATCGCTACGAGTGCGATGCCGAGACGGATCGAGAGCACCGCGCTTTGAGAGTGGATGTCGATGGCGGGGGCCATTCTCGGATCGGTTATCAGCAGGAGAATCCAGAAGCTGAAGACCAGTGTGAGAAGCGATGTGGTCCATATCCGGTAACTCAGTGCGCACCACAGCAAGGCCGGAAGCGGGAAGGCGACGGAGCCGGGACCGCCGATCGCCAAAGCCGCCGCGACCGAAGCGCCGAGGCTGATCGCCGGCAGAAACGGGCCGAGCGGATATTTTGCGGGTGTCCGCCAGGAGAGCCAGGAGGGGATGTCATGCCGGGAAATCGCGGGGGCGGACAGGATCACCGGCAGAATGGTGAGGTAGTTGGCGAGCTCGGTCGCGAACCAGTACGTCCAGCCGGTAAACGCGCCTTTGCCGAACAGCACCGGGTTGGCGATTCCCCCGACCATGCCTGAGGCGGCGGATGCCGCGATGCAGATGAGAAAAAGAACGAGCACCGAATGCGGCTGCTGCAACCGGCGGTCGGCCTCGGGAAACTGGCGGTACAGTGCGTGCCCGGTCGCGACGCCGGCAAGGTTCGCGCCGGTCAACAGCGCCGTGCTGAGCGCCGAGCCGCCGGAAACGAGGTCGGCGAGCATGTAGCCGATGCTCGCGCCGATATAGCTCGTTGCGACCGGCAGGTCGCGGCGGACGACGAGAATTCCGAGCAGGATCGCGTTCGCGGGCCAGACGGCCGCAAGCAGCCCGGCCGGGCGTGTGTGAATGCCGAACATCGCTGCGGCGAAGACGATGCCGCCCAATACGACCGCGCTATGCAGCGTATGCAGGCGGCCGATTGAAGCGGTGCGTTCGCTGAAGGTTGCGAGATGGCCGACGTTCATGATCCTCCCCGACCCAGATTCTCCTGGACTGGGCGGTCCACATTACCCGTCGCCTGTTTTCAATTTCGCTTACGCGGCGGCTGAGTTTCGGATCAGGCTTAATGTCTGGTCATCGGCCGCATGTTCTTTGTCGCGATCCCTCCTGTCCAAGCCGGAACGCCCGGCCGATGGCGCTTGCTGCCGGGTGCGAAACGCGGTCCCGACACGCTCAAGTCCGCCTGTGGACAAGCGAAGGAGCGGCTTCCGAATCCGATCTTTCTGCTAGGGTTTGGGGAATTCGCACTGGGGAGCGCGCCATGAACGAAGCACAGTCCTTTTTCACCCAGCCGGGCGTCGGCTTTTTCATGATGATCGTGATCGGCGCGATCGCGGGCTGGATCGCCGAACGGGTGACTCAATCCGACCATGGCATTTTCACCAATATTCTGGTCGGCATAGCCGGCGCGTTCGTCGGCGCGAAGCTGGCGGAGATCGCGCAGATCGAGGTGTTCGGCTTCATGCGGACGCTGATTTCTGCCTCCATCGGCGCGGTCATTATCCTCGGCGCGTGGCGGATGCTCCGCCGCTAACGCCCGGAGCGCATATCGATCCGAAACGGGTCGTCAGGCTGCGCGGTATAAAGACCGTTGCCGCGCTTCAACAAATGTTGCGAGCCAGCCACAGTTCCAGAACATTTAACCGTAGGCTCAGGACGCCCTTGTCCGCGCCGCGATTTGGCCACACCCCTCAACGATCTGATGTGTGCAGGCCAAGGCTGCGCAGTGACGTCCATCGATCGTATCCCACGCGGGCGTGTTGCGTAAGTTGGCGAGAAGTTGAGCCGCGATGGACGCCCGAACCAACATCAAGAGCAGGCTGCCCGGCCGTCATGTGACGGCAGGGCAAGCGCGCGCGCCGATGCCGGCGATCGCGCATGAAGGCGGGGTCGGATCAGACCTGCCTGAAGCTGCCGAAGTCTTCAAAAAGACACCGTATATCGCGGATTTGAAGCCGGCTGGCCGTGATGTCGCCAAGGATATGTTTGAAGACGATGGGAAACCGCAGGCAGAGCGGTTCGGGTCGGGGGTGGTGTGGACTTATGCCCGGCAGGTGGGATCGGCGCCGAACGGCGCGGTGACGCATCCCGGCGGGACGAATGAGAAGCAGTGCTATGCGGACATCTAGGCGTATCGCGTCCGTCGTGTTTGCCGCAGCGGCGTTGTCCGCTGGCTCCGCCGTCGCGTTCGAGGGCACGAGCCCCGGCCGTCCGGCCGGCGGGCTGATGGACGGTCCGTCCGCCGCTCTGGCGGCGCCTGGCGGCTCGCGAGCCTCGACCGGGCTGGCTGGCCCGACGGGACTTGCCGCGCCGACCGCGGTTCCCGTGCCGCCGATGCCGGTCGCGGTGCCGCCGGCCGGGGTGCGTTCGACCGAAACCTCGCTGACGGCGCTGCAATATGCCGCCGAAGGCGGTCACCCGATCGCGCAATGGAAGCTCGGCCGCATGTATGCCGACGGCAATGGAGTCGATCGCGACGACCTGCGCGCCTTCGACTATTTCAGCCGCATCGCCAACCAGCACGCCGAGGACAGCCCGCACGCCCCGCAGGCGCAGATCGTGGCGAATGCGTTCGTGGCGCTCGGCCGCTATTACCGCGACGGCATTCCGAACTCCCGCGTGCGCTCGGACCGCGAGCGGGCGCAGGAAATGTTCTCCTATGCGGCATCGTATTTCGGTAATCCGGACGCGCAGTACAATCTCGCGCGGATGTATCTGGACGGCAACGCGCAGCGCGATCCGAAATATGCGGCGCGCTGGCTCGGCCTTGCCGCGCAGAAGGGGCATCTGCAATCGCAGGCGCTGCTCGGGCAGATGCTGTTCAATGGCGAGCTGGTTCCGCGTCAGGCCGGGCGCGGCCTGATGCTGCTGACGCTGGCGCGATCGAATGCGGGGGTCGACGAGGTCTGGATTCGTGAGATCTACAACGACGCGATGAGCCGGGCGAGCGACAACGAACGCGCCGTCGCGGGCCGGATGCTCGAACGCTGGGTCCAGGGCCGGCGGGACTAGTAAAAAACCGCGCAGCTGGGTGCGCGCCTGCGCACCCGTGCGGGGGACTTTGCCGGCTAAGTCCCGGTCTACGTCCCCGTAGGGAAATCCAGTTCGATCCACACCGGAACGTGATCCGACGGCTTCTCCCAGCCGCGCACATGTTTGTCGATGCCGGCGGTGACGAGCCGGTCGGCGGCTTGCGGCGACAGCAGCAGGTGGTCGATGCGGATGCCGTTGTTCTTCTGCCAGGCGCCGGCCTGATAGTCCCAGAATGTATATTGCTTCGGCGCGTCGGTGACGGCGCGCAGCGCGTCGGTCAGGCCGAGCGCCAGCAGCGATTGGTAATGCTCCCGCGTCTGCGGCAGGAACAGCGCGTCCCCGGCCCAGGCGGCAGGGTCGTAGGCGTCGGCCGCCGCCGGGATGACATTGAAGTCGCCGGCCAGCACGAATGGCTCCTCGGTCTTCAGCCGTTCGCGTGAATAATCCGCGAGCCGCTTCATCCATTTGAGCTTGTAGGGGTATTTGTCCGTATTCGGCGGGTTGCCGTTGGGCAGATAGAGGCAGGCGATCCGCAGCACGCCATGCTTCAGCGACACCACGCCTTCCAGAAACCGGGCGTGCTCGTCGTCGTCGTCGCCGGCGAGCCGGGGCCTGGTTTCGTCGAAGGGCAGGCGGGAGAGCAGGGCGACGCCGTTGAAGGTTTTCTGCCCGTGCGTCACCACGTTGTAGCCGAGCGCCTCGATCGGCTCGCGCGGAAACGCATCGTCCATGCATTTGATCTCTTGCAGGCAGACGATGTCGGGCGAGGTTTCCTTGAGCCAGGTCAGCAGATGGTCGAGCCGCTGGCGGATCGAATTGACGTTCCAGGTGGCGATGCGCATGGCGGATCGTTTTCCGAATCTAACGGTTCTTTCACTTGTGCCGTCCCCGGCGCGAGCTCACCATAACAGCAGGTCTGCAAGATGCGAGCTGTGGTCCAACGGACGCTATGGTACAGATAGCTGGAATATCCGGCGGTTTGGTCGGTTTAGTCTGTTTGAAGAACGAATTTCGGGGACAACTTCCCGCGCTCGCCGAGTGGCGGACGGGGATGATCGCGGGACATCATGACGAAACGGAACTGGCTTTGGATCGTGGTCGCCGGCTGCGCGCTGGCGGCCGTCGCGTACGGAACTCGCGGCAGTTGGATGCCACCCGGCGGGTCCGGTTCCGGAATGTCCGCGAAAGCGCCGGCGAAAGGCGGCGGGCGAGGGCGGACGGTTGCGGTTCAGGTCGCGCTGGCCGAGCGCAAATCGATCCTGGTGGAGTCGAGGCGATCGGCACGGTCTCGCCGATCGCGAGCGTTGCGCTGAAGTCGCGGGTCGAAACCACGATCATGCAGGTTCATTTCGAGGATGGCGCGCGCGTGAAGGCCGGCGACGTTCTGTTCACGCTGATCTGCGGCAGATCGATGCGCAGATCGCCCAGGCCGAGGGCACGCTGGCGCGCGACAGCTCGCAGCTCGCGGGCGCTGAGCGCGACTACAAGCGCTTCAGCGAGCTGATCGCCAAGGGCGCGACCACCCAGGTCAATGTCGACAACGCCCAGACCCAGCGAAGTGCTGCGCGGAACGGTGCAGGCGGACCAGTCGGCGCTCGATAACCTCAAGGTGCAGAAGAGCTACACGGTGATCCGCGCGCCGATCTCGGGCCGTATCAGCGCGGCGTCCGTCAAGGTCGGCAATTTCGTGCGGCCGGCGGATGTCGCCCCGCTCGCCACCATCAACCAGATCGCGCCGATCTACGTCTCGATCGGCGTTCCGCAGCGCGTGCTCCCGGACCTGCGTGAGGCGACCAATGCAAAGGCACCGCGCGGGTGATCGCGACCACGCCCGGCACTCAGGCGAGCGAAACCGGCAAGGTGGCGATGATCGAGAACAGCGTCGACACCGCCACCGGCATGGTCACGGTGCGCGCCTCGATGGACAACACCAGCGAAACGCTCTGGCCCGGCACGCTGGTCTCGGCAAAACTGAATGTGCGCGAGGAGGAGGCCGTGGTGGTTCCCTCCGTCGCCATCCAGCGCAGTCAGAACGGCAATTTCGTTTTCCTCGTCAAGGACGGCAAGGCCGTGGTCCAGCCGGTGACGGTGGAGCGCACGTTCCAGGGGCTTTCGGTGATCGCCAAGGACCTTGCCGGCGGCGAGACGGTCGTCACCGACGGGCAGATGCTGTTGTCGAACGGAACTCCGGTCGAAATTCGCGAACACAAGGCGGGAGCCTGATCCATGAAAATCTCGGAGATGAGCATTCGCCGTCCGGTCATGACGACCATGCTGACGGCGACGATCATCGCGCTCGGCATTTTCGGCTACCGCCTGCTGCCCGTCTCCGCGCTTCCGAAAGTCGATTTCCCGACGATCGCGATCACCGCGACGCTGCCGGGCGCGAGCGCCGACACGATGGCGGCCTCGGTCGCAGGCCCGATCGAGCGGCAGCTTTCGACCGTGCCGGGCATCTCCTCGATGTCCTCGCAATCCTCGCAGGGCTCGACCTCGATCACCATCCAGTTCGACCTCGACCGCAATATCGACGCGGCCGCGCTCGACGTTCAGACCGCGCTGACGATCGCCCAGCGCCGGCTGCCGATCGAGATGACGACGCCGCCGAGTTTCCGCAAGGTCAATCCGTCCGACTTCCCGGTGCTGTTCGTGGCGCTGAGTTCGGCGACGCTGCCGCTGTCGACGGTGCATGAATATGGCGACATCTACATCGCCCAGGCGCTCTCGCAGATCACCGGCGTGGCGCAGGTGCAGATCTATGGCGGACAGAAATTCGCCGTGCGGGTGCAGGCCGATCCGGAGGCCGCGGCCGCGCGCGGCCTGTCGATGGAGGATGTACGCACCGCCGTCCAGCGCGCCAATTCGACCACGCCGGTCGGCACGCTGAATGGCCCGAGCCAGAACATCACGCTTCAGGCATCCGGCCAGCTCGACAGGGCCAATATGTATCGCGACGTGGTCGTCGCCTGGCGGAACGGCGCGCCGGTGAAGCTGAACGACGTCGCCCGGATCTACGACAGCGTCGAGAACGACAAGACCGCGACCTGGTTCAACGGCGACCGGGCGATCGTGCTCGCCATCCAGAAGCAGCCGGACGCCAACACCGTTGCCGTGGTCGATGCGGTGAGGGCGCGGCTGCCGGCCTTGCAGGCGCAATTGCCGCCGTCGGTCGAGGTCAATGTGACGATGGATCGTTCGATCTCGATCCGCCAGTCGGTGTTTGACGTGCAGGAGACGCTGGCGATCGCGGTCGTCCTCGTCATCCTGGTGATCTTCCTCTTCCTGCGCTCGGCCTCGGCCACCTTCATTCCGGCGCTGGCGGTGCCGATCTCGCTGCTCGGCACCTGCGCGACGATGTATCTGCTCGGTTTCTCGATCAACAACATGACGCTGCTGGCGCTGACCCTGTCGGTCGGCTTCGTCGTCGACGACGCCATCGTCATGCTCGAGAACATCGTCCGCCACATCGAGAACGGGATGCGGCCCTATGAGGCGGCGCTGAAGGGCGCGCGCGAGATCGGCTTCACCATCGTCTCCATCACCTTCTCGCTGATCGCGGTGTTCATCCCGGTGCTGCTGATGGGCGGCATCGTCGGGCGGGTGTTCCGCGAGTTCGCGGTGACGGTCGCGGTTGCGATCATCGTCTCCGGCTTCGTCTCGCTGACGCTGACGCCGATGCTCTGCGCGCGCGTGTTGCGCTCGCATGACGAGCACAAGCGGCCGAACATCGTGCTGCGCATGTTCGAGGCGATGTTCGAGAAATGGCACCGCGCCTATGAATGGACGCTCGACAAGGTGCTGGCGGCCAAGAGCTTGATGCTGATCGCCACTATCGCGACGCTCGGTATCACGGTCTACCTCTATTACATCGTGCCGAAGGGCTTTTTCCCGCAGGAGGACACCGGCTTCCTCTCCGGCGTGTCGGAGGCGGCGACTGACACTTCGTTCGAGGCGATGGTGGAACGGCAGCAGAAGCTCGACGCGATCATTCGCGCCGACCCCGCGGTCGAGTTCCTGAACACCACGGTCGGCGCGGGCGGTCCCAACCCGACGGCGAATTACGGGCGCATGTTCATCGGTCTGAAGCCGAAGGGCGAGCGCCCGCCGGCGCCGGCGGTGATCGCGCGCCTGCGGCAGAAGACGTCCCAGGTGCCGGGCATGCAGACCTTCTTCCAGAGCATCCAGAACCTGAATGTCGGCGGCCGCGTCTCCAAGAGCCAGTATCAGTATATCGCCCCAGAGCAGCGACATCGAGAAGCTGTACACGCTCGCGCCGGAGCTTCGCGACAAGATCGCGCAGGTGCCCGGCCTGCTCGACGTCACCACCGACCTCTACATCAAGAACCCGCAGCTCACGGTCGAGATCGACCGCGAGAAGGCTGCGGTCTACGGCATCGGCGCGGACCAGATCCGCAACCAGTTGTTCAATGCGTTCGGCTCGCGCCAGATCGGCACGATCTTCTGCCGTCGAACGACTACCAGATCATTCTGGAGGCGCTGCCGAAATACCGCGTCGATCCGTCGGACCTGTCGAAGATCTATCTGAAGACGGCGAACAACCAGACGATCCCGCTCGATGCGGTGGCGAAGATGGTGCCGTCGGTCGGTCCCTTGATGATCAACCATCAGGGCCAGCAGCCGGCGAAGACGATCTCCTTCAATCTGGCGCAAGGGGTGTCGCTCGGCTACGCGGTCGACAAGATCGCCGAGATCGAGCGGTCCTCGAACGTGCCGATCACGATCGTCACGGGATTCTCAGGCACCGCGCAGGTGTTCCAGGACTCGCTGCGCGGGCAGGGCGTCTTGATCCTGGCGGCGGTGTTCGCGGCGTTCGTGATCCTCGGCATCCTCTACGAGAGCTTCGTGCATCCGATCACGATCATCTCCGGCCTGCCTTCGGCCGGCATCGGCGCGATCCTGACGCTGATGCTGTTCAAGATGGAAATGTCGGTGATCGCCATGATCGGCATCGTCATGCTGGTCGGCATCGTCAAGAAGAACGCCATCATGATGGTCGATTTCGCCATCCAGCGGCGCGCCGTCGGCCTCAGCGCCGAACATGCGGATCCGCGAGGCGGCGCTGCTGCGCTTCCGCCCCATCATGATGACGACGTTCGCGGCGATCTTCGGCACGCTGCCGATCGCGCTCGGCACGGGCGCCGGCGCGGAGCTGCGCCAGCCGCTCGGCGTTGCTGTCGTCGGCGGCCTGATCGTGTCGCAGATGCTGACGCTCTACATCACGCCGGTGGTGTACATCTATCTCGACCGGATCGATCGCCGGCTGAAGCGCCGGCTGGAGCCGGAATTCCAGGAAGTCGAGGCGTCGCGCCGCGTCAGGCGGCGGAGTAGCACATACGTCGTCATGGCCGGGTTTATCCCGGCCATCCACGTCTTTCTTCACGCAACGCCGTTAAGATGTGGATGTCCGGCACATAGGCAGCGGAGCGATGCCGTTCTTCGAACGGCTATGGCCGGGCATGACGGAGAATGGGGCAGGGTCCCTCCGATCCAATCGGGATCGTAACCCGCTCAGATCGAAAAACTCGTTCCGCAGCCGCAGGAGGCCGTCGCGTTCGGGTTTTGCACGCGAAACGACGCGCCGATCAGATCGTCGACGAAATCGACTTCGGAGCCTTCCAGAAACGGCACAGAGGCCGGATCGACCAGAACGGTCGCGCCATCGCGCGTGATGACGAGATCGTCCTCGGCGCGGGCCTTCTCCACGTCGAACTTGTACTGAATCCGGAGCAACCGCCGCCCTCGACGCTGATGCGCAGCATCGCGCCGTCACCTTCCGATTTCAGGATCTGGCCGATGCGCCTGGCCGCTCGCTCGCTGATGGTGACATTCGCCGTCATTGCAATCTCCGCAGGATCGCGCCGCCTGGGGTCCTTTGAGGTTCCCTTCGGGGTTTGATCGGTCCGCCAGCCATAGTTAAGTGCGATCGGGGCGGGAATCAAACGCCCGCTTCGTATTTTAGAGGTAAATCATGGCTGTCGGCATGGCCGCGCCGCGGGCGCCGTTTTCCTGCGATCCCGAGCGGAGCCGCGGCCGGCTGTTTGCGGAAGCGGAAAGCCGCACCCGCAGCGCGTTCCGCCGCGATTGCGACCGCGTGATCCATTCCACCGCCTTCCGCCGCCTGAAGCACAAGACCCAGGTGTTCGTGTTCCATGAAGGCGACCATTACCGCACCCGCCTGACCCATTCGCTGGAAGTGGCGCAGATCGCCCGCGCCATCGCCCGGCAACTCGGCCTCGACGAGGACCTGACCGAGACGCTGGCGCTGTCGCACGACCTCGGGCATCCGCCGTTCGGCCATGCCGGCGAGCGCGCGCTCGACGCCTGCATGCGCGCCTGGGGCGGCTTCGACCACAACGCGCAGGCGCTGCGGGTGGTCACCGCGCTGGAGCGGCGCTATCCGGACTTCGATGGGCTGAACCTCACCTGGGAGTCGCTCGAAGGCATCGTCAAGCACAATGGCGCGCTGACGGATGCGTCCGGCCGCGCGGTCGGCCCTTACCGGGAAACGGGCGTGCCGGCGGCGATCGCCGCCTATGTCGCGCGGCACGATCTGGAATTGTGGACGCTGGCCGGGCTTGAGGCGCAGGTGGCGGCCCTTGCCGATGATATCGCCTATGATGCGCATGATCTCGACGATGGCGTGCGGGCCGGGCTGTTCGGTATCGATGCCCTGACCGAGGTGCCGCTGATCGCGGGTCTCGTTGCGAAGATCGACGGGCGCTATCCCGGCCTCGATGAGGCCCGTCGCGGCGGCGAACTGATCCGCGAGCTGATCTCGGTGTTGATCGCAGACGTCGTCACTGAGACCGAACGGAGGATCGCCGCCGCGTCGCCGCGTTCGGCCGCCGAGGTGCGCGCGTTGCCCGCGCCGCTCGCGGCCTTCTCGGAAGCGATGGCTGTGAGCGAGCGTGACATCAAGGCGTTTCTGAAAACGCGGATGTACCGGCATGAGCGGATCTTCCGCATCATGCAGGACGCTGAAGCCATCGTCCGCGATCTGTTCGGCCACTATCGTGCGAACCCTGACGATATTCCGCATGGCTGGCTGGACGATGCCGCCGACGAAAGCGAGACTGTCCGCCGGATCGGCGACTACATCGCCGGCATGACCGACCGGCTGGCGCTGGCCGAACATGCGAGGCTTTTTGACTCGACCCCCGAATTGCGTTAGGCGGCGCGGGCGTCGCAGGCGCGCCGATGCCTCCGGAAACCATTGAAATCGCTATGACTCAGCAAGCCCGACTTCATCTTTTCGCCGACGTCCTGGTGCGGGTGCAGGAGGCGTGCCGCGCGCTTGCCGTCGAGGGCGTGCTGCCGGCCGGCATCGATCTGTCGCGCATCGTCGTCGAGCCGCCGCGCGATGCCGCGCATGGCGACATGGCCACCAATGCGGCGATGTTGCTGGCGAAGGAAGCGAAGGCGAAACCGCGCGATCTGGCCGAAAAGATCGCCACCTTGCTGCGCGCCGATCCGCTCATCGAGGCCGTTGAGATCGCCGGGCCCGGCTTCATCAATCTCACGCTGAAGGCCGCCGTCTGGCCGGAAGTGCTGCGCACGTTGCTGACCGAGGGCGCGGCCTATGGCGGCGGCGTCGCGACCGTCGCCGGGCGCATCAATGTCGAATACGTATCGGCCAATCCGACCGGGCCGATGCATGTCGGCCATTGTCGCGGCGCGGTGTTCGGCGATGCGCTGGCGAACCTTTTGGCCTTCGCCGGCCACGACGTGACGCGCGAATATTACATCAACGACGCCGGCGCGCAGGTGGACGTGCTCGCGCGCTCCGCCTTCCTGCGCTACCGCGAGGCGCTGGGCGAGACGATCGGCGAGATTCCGGAAGGGTTGTATCCGGGCGACTACCTCAAGCCGGTCGGCGAGGCGCTGGCCGCCGAGTATGGCGACAGGCTCACGCGCCAGAGCGAGGCCGAGTGGCTGCCGGTCGTTCGCGCCAAGGCGATCGACATGATGATGTCGGCCATCCGCGACGATCTCGCCGCGCTCAACATCCGTCACGACGTTTTCTTTTCCGAGCGGTCGCTGCATGGCGCGAATGGCGGCGAGGTCGGCGCGGGTCATCGACGGCCTGCGGAAGCGCGGCCTCGTCTATGAAGGGCACCTGCCGAAGCCGAAGGGCGCGCCGGACGAGGACTGGGAGGATCGCGAGCAGACGCTGTTCCGCGCCACGCAATTCGGCGACGATGTCGATCGGCCGCTGCTGAAGTCCGACGGCTCGTTCACCTATTTCGCCTCCGACATCGCCTATCACTGCAACAAGTTCGATCGCGGCTTCGCCAGCATGGTCGATGTCTGGGGCGCCGATCACGGCGGCTACATCAAGCGCGTGCAGGCGGCGATCAAGGCGGTGACGGAAGGCAAGGGCGATCTCGACGTCAAGGTGATCCAGCTGGTGCGGCTGCTGCGCGGCGGCGAACTGGTCAGAATGTCCAAGCGGTCCGGGGATTTCGTGACGCTTCGTGAAGTGGTGGATGAAGTCGGTTCCGATGCCGTCCGCTTCATGATGCTGTTCCGCAAGAATGACGCGGTGCTGGATTTCGACCTCGCCAAGGTGATCGAGCAGTCGCGCGACAATGCGGTGTTCTACGTCCAGTATGGCCACGCCCGCGGCTACTCGATCTTCCGCAACGCGCGCGAGATGTTCCCCGATCTGCCGGAGGATGCCGCCGAACGCTCCCGCTATCTCGCCGGCGCGAGATCTGTCCCGGCTGACGGACGAGGCGGAACTCGGCCTGCTGCGAAAGCTGGCGCTGTTCCCGCGTTTGGTCGAAGCGGCGGCCGAAGCGCATGAACCGCACCGGGTGGCGTTCTATCTGTATGATCTTGCCAGTGAATTTCACGCACTCTGGACTCGCGGGCGGGATGCGCCTCATTTACGCTTCATTATCCAGAATGATGCAGAGATGACGTTGGCCCGGCTGGCGCTTGTTCAAGGCGTCACGTCGGTTCTCGCGATCGGTCTGGCAATTCTGGGGGTCAGTGCGCCGGTCGAGATGCGATAGAGGGGTTTGCCGTCGTGTGGGGCGATGGACCTTGCGGCTGGACGCGCTTGGCTTGAGCGTCGTTCAGCGCGCCTGATGGGGACATCAGATGGCCGAGCGATATCAGTACCGTCAAGACGCCACCGCGCGCGACACCTATTCCGATTACCCGTCCGAACGGCGGCAGATCGAGAACGATCCTTTGGCCGAACTGGCGCGCCTGATCGGCCAGACCGATCCGCAATCCGCGTTCGGCCGCGCCAATCTGCGTCCCGAGCCTAGCGAACAATATCAGCCGCAAGATTACGAGCAGCCTGCTCCTGCGCCGGCGACGCCGGCCTGGATGCGGACCGCGCAGGAGACGAACTGGCAGCAGCAACCGCCGCCGGCGGATGAGTATCATCAGGCCCCGCCGGCCTATCACGACGTGCCGGCCTATGATGAGCCTGCGCGGGCGGACTACGGACACGCGCCGGTGGAGCCGCCGGCCTTCCTGCGCACCGCGCGCCAGCATGCCGCGCCAGAGCAGCGTTATGACGAGGTGCTCTACGATCAGAATGCGCAGAACGCGCAATATGCGGACCAATATTATCAGGATCGGCAGGGCGGTTACGCCGACGATCAGTATCAGCAGGGCGGCTACGCCCAGTACGAGACGGAAGACGAGCCGCAGCGCCGCCGCGGCGGCATGACGACCGTTGTCGCCGTGCTCGCGCTGGCCGTGGTCGGGACGGGAGCCGCCTTCGCCTACCGGCAGTTCGTCGGCTCGCCCCGCAGCGGCGAACCGCCGATCATCCGCGCCGATACCGGCGCGACCAAGGTGGTTCCGCCGACGCAGGTGAGTGACGCCGGCAAGATCGTCGATCGCGTCGGCACGCCGGGGCAGGAGCGGATGATCCCGCGCGAGGAGCAGCCGGTCGATCTCAGTCGCAATGCGCCGCGCGTGGTGTTCCCGAATGTGACGGCGACGACGCCCGCATCCGGTACGCCGACACAGCCGCAACAGACCGCCGCCGTCGGCGGGGTCACCGCGACGCAGCCGTCCACCGCGCTCGGCGACGAGCCGCGGCGGGTGCGGACGCTGAGCATCCGCTCCGATCAGCCCGATACCGCGCCGTCACAGACGGCGGCGACAGCTCCGGCCCCGTCGCGTGCCGTCGCATCGGCGCGGGCGCAGGCGCCGGCGAATGGCGGGCCGATGTCGCTCTCGCCGCAGGCGGCGTCCGCGCCGCAGCGGACGGCGGCCGTTCACACCTCCGGCGGCTATGTCGTGCAGGTTTCCTCGCAGCGGAGCGAGGCGGATGCGCAGGCGGCCTACCGGGCGATACAGTCCCGCTTCCCGAACGTGCTCGGGTCGCGCTCGGCGATGATTCGCCGGGCGGATCTCGGGGAGCGCGGCATCTACTATCGCGCGATGGTCGGGCCGTTTTCAGCCGCCGAAGAAGCCGGCCAACTGTGCAACAGCCTGAAATCTGTCGGCGGCCAGTGCGTCGTCCAAAGGAATTAACGGCCGTTTCCTTGACCGCGCCGCCTGGCGCGGGCAAATCGGCCTTATGGCTCCAAAGGCATTCATCACCGGCGTCGCGCAGGAACAGCTCTCGGCGGACGAGCGCGCTTTTCTTCGCGCCGAACGGCCCTGGGGTTTCATTTTATTCAAACGCAATATCAGTGAACCGGCGCAGGTCGCTGATCTTGTGAAGGAAATGCGGGCATGCGTCGGCCGCGACGATGCTCCCGTGCTGATCGATCAGGAAGGCGGGCGCGTCCAGCGGCTGCGGCCCCCGCACTGGCCGGATTATCCGCGCGGCCAGCAATTCTCCGATCTCTACGATATCGCGCCCGAACTCGGCCTGCGCGCGGCAGCCCTCAGCGCCCAGCTCATCGCCTGCGATTTGCAGGACCTCGGCATCGATGTCGACTGCCTGCCGCTGGCCGATGTCGTCGTCGAGGGCGCGGACGCGGTGATCGGCGACCGCGCCTATGGGACTGAACCTGCGAAGGTCGCCGCTCTTGCCCGCGCCGTCACCGAAGGGCTCAGCCGTGGCGGCGTGCTGCCGGTGCTGAAGCACATTCCGGGACACGGGCGCGCCACCGCCGATTCGCATCTGGCTCTGCCGGTCGTCAGCACGCCGCGGGCGGAACTGAAACGGACGGACTTCGCCGCCTTCACGCCGCTGGCCGATCTGCCGATGGCGATGACCGCGCATGTGGTGTTCAGCGACGTCGATCCCGCCCTACCGGCGACCACTTCTGCGATCATGATTCGAGATGTGATTCGCGGCACGATCGGGTTCCAGGGGCTGCTGATGAGCGATGACGTCTCGATGAATGCGTTGCAAGGCTCGCTCGCGGAGCGGACCGAGGCGCTGTTCGCGGCAGGGTGCGATATCGCGCTCCATTGCAACGGCCAGCTCGACGAGATGCGGCAGGTCGCCTCGCGCACGCCCGAACTGTCCGGCGCGCCGAAGCAGCGGGCGGATGCGGCGCTCGCGTGGCGCAAGCCGGCCGTTGCCTTCGACCGGGCGCAGGGCCGCACCGAACTCGATGAACTTATTGGCCGCCTGACGACGTTGACAGCATGAGCGCAGAGATCCTGGCTTTCGAAGCGATGCAGAACGACCGCTCGCCGGACGAGCCGACGCTGGTCGTCGATGTCGAGGGCTATGAGGGTCCGCTCGACCTGCTGCTGGCGCTGGCGCGGCATCAGAAGGTCGATCTCGCCAAAATCTCGATTCTCGCGCTGGCCGACCAGTATCTGACCTTCATCGAGGCCGCGCGAAAACTGCGGCTGGAGGTGGCGGCGGACTATCTGGTGATGGCCGCTTGGCTGGCCTATCTCAAATCGCGCCTGCTGCTGCCGGAGCCGCCGTCGGCGGAGGGACCGTCGGCGGAAGACCTGGCGACCGCGCTCGCCAACCGCCTGCGGCAGCTCGAGGCGATCCGCGAAGCCGCCAAAATCCTGATGACCCGGCCTCAACTCGGGCGCGACGTGTTCAGCCGCGGCGAGCCGGAGCAGATCGCCGAGGTCAAGCACCAGACCTGGACGGCGACGCTCTACGACCTTCTCAGCGCCTATGCCTCGCAGCGCCAGCGCAACGTGCTCGCGACCGTCCACATGACCAAGCGCACGGTGTGGTCGCTGGCCGAGGCGAGGGCCTCGCTGGAACGTCTCGTCGGCCTGTCCGAGGACTGGACCTGCATGGACGAGTATCTGCTGAGCTATGTGCTCGAACCGTCGCAGCGCGCAACCGTGTTCGCATCGAGCTTCGCCGCAGCGCTCGAACTGACGCGCGAGGGGCAGGCCGAGATCCATCAGAAGGAAGCGTTCGCGCCGATTTTCGTTCGTAAGCGGCCGCCGGGACCGGCGGCCGGGCTCGCAGCGCCCGAGGCGCCCGCGGGTTAAATGCAAGGAGACGAGCCGATGCAGAGCAATCTGGCGGAGAAGCATATCGAGGACGAGCCGGTGGAGACGGCGGTGGAGGTGCGCGCCGAGGAACTGAGATTGCTCGAAGCGATGCTGTTTGCCTCCGACACGCCGCTCGACGAGGCGACGCTGAAGAAAAAGCTGCCCGACGGCATCGATATCAAGGCGTCGCTGGCGCTGTTGCAGGAGGACTACGCGCTGCGCGGCGTCAATCTCGTCCGCATCAACAACAAATGGTCGTTCCGCACGGCCTCCGACCTGTCGTGGCTGATGACGCGCGAGAGCACCGAGACGCGGCGGCTGTCGCGCGCGGCGATCGAGGTGCTGGCGATCATCGCCTATCACCAGCCGGTGACGCGGGCGGAGATCGAGGAAATTCGCGGCGTCGTCACATCGAAGGGGACGCTCGACGTGCTTCTGGAAACCGGCTGGATCAGGCCGCGCGGCCGCCGCAAGACGCCCGGCCGTCCGCTGACCTTCGGAACCACCGAGCAGTTCCTGTCGCAGTTCAACCTTGAAGCGCTGGGCGACCTGCCGGGCCTCGACGAACTGCGCGGAACCGGATTGCTGGATTCGCGCCTGCCGGGCGGGTTCAGCGTGCCGACACCGTCCGACGATCCGCAATTGCGCGAGGACGAGGACCCGCTGGAGCCGGGCGACGACCTCGAACTGGCGCTGGTTCCGCGCGTCGAGCCGGAACCGGCGGCCGAGCCCGAGCCGCAGTTGGTCTCGGAGGAGCAGGCGGTGGCGGAGCAGGCGTCGGTGGCGGAGGTGGCCAGCGTCGAGGAAGTCTCCGTCGCGGAGGAGATGTCTGTCGCGGAGGAAGCATCCGCCGAGCCAGAGTCACTCGCCGAGATGGAGCCGGAGGCCGATTCCTTGGATCGGGCCGAGGCCGAACCGGCATCAGGTACAGAGCAGCCCGACGTGGAATCGTCCTCGGACTCCGAAACCTCGTCCAACTCGGAGCCGCGGCAGGACTAGGCCGCTGCCGGCCAAGGCGCTCCCGTGGATGGGCCGCCGCGTCAAACTGCCGTCTCGCGCTTGTGTCGGGGCTAAGTCCTTGTTTTTGCCGCCTCCGAAGCCTAGTTTCGGGTTGGATGGTGGTGGCCTGACGGGCCGCGAATTTTTCGGGAGAGCAGCATGGGTTCGATGAGCATCTGGCACTGGATCGTGGTGATCGCGGTCGTGCTGCTGCTGTTTGGCCGCGGCAAGATTTCGGACCTGATGGGCGACGTCGCGCAGGGCATCAAGGCGTTCAAGAAGGGCATGTCCGACGACGAGAAGCCCGCCGCCGACAAGACCGAGCCGATGAAGACCATCGACGCCAATTCGCAAGGCTCTGCGGCGCAGCCGACCGACGTCAATCGCAAGGCGGTCTGAGCCGAAAGCCTGCGCGGGCGCGTTTATTTGTTCGGGCGTGATCTGATCCGACCCGAAGTGCCGCGCAGCGCAAACCGATTCCCGCGTTTCGGAATCATGCTCCAGGACTGCGCAAGCAGAAGAATCCATGTTCGACATCGGGTGGTCTGAACTGCTGGTGATCGGGATCGTCGCGCTGGTCGTGATCGGTCCGAAAGAACTCCCCGGCGTTCTGCGCTCGGTCGGCTTCTGGATCGGCAAGGCGCGGCGGATGGCCGGAGAATTCCAGAGCCAGTTTCAGGAGGCGATGCGGGAAGCCGAGGTCGCCGACCTGAAGAAGGAATTCGACGAACTGGCGAGCGGCAATGTGCTGACCTCGACCGTCAAGGACGTCGAGGAGGCCATGAAGCTCGATACGTCGGCGATCATGACGCCGACGACGCCGGAGCCGCCCACACCCGAGACGCTGAAGGAAGCCACGCTCCATCAGGCGACCACCGGGCCCGCCACCGCCGAGTTGCCCCCGCCAACTGAGCCCGTGCCTGAAACTCCGCAGACGCCTACAGCCTTGCAGCCGGTGGACAAGGCGTCATGACGCAGGAAGACATCGACGCCACCAAAGCGCCGCTGATGGATCACCTGATCGAGCTGCGCTCGCGCCTCATCAAGGCGCTGCTCGCGTTCGGCCTCGCCTTCATCGTCTGCTTCTTCTTCGCCAAGCAGATCTACAACGTGCTGGTCTGGCCCTTCACCTGGGTCGCGGGCGTCGGCAATTCGAAATTCATCTACACCGCGCTGCTCGAATATTTCATCACGCAGTTGAAGCTGGCTTTGTTCGGCGCGGCGTTCATTTCCTTCCCCGTGGTGGCGACGCAAATCTATATGTTCGTCGCGCCGGGCCTCTACCGCAACGAGCGGCAGGCGTTCCTGCCTTATCTCGTCGCGACGCCGATCTTCTTCGCGCTCGGTTCGACGCTGGTCTATTTCGTCGTGCTGCCGATGCTGGTGCGCTTCTCGCTCGGCATGCAGCAGGTCGGCGACGGCCAGGCCGAAATCGCGTTGCTGCCCAAGGTGGGCGAATATCTGTCGCTGATGATGTCGCTGATCTTCGCCTTCGGCATCGCCTTCCAGTTGCCGGTAATCCTGACGCTGCTCGGGCGTATCGGCGTTCTGACCTCGAAGACGCTGAGGGAGAAGCGCCGCTATTTCATTGTCGGCGCGTTCGTGATCGCGGCGGTGCTGACGCCGCCCGATATCATCAGCCAGTTCTCGCTGGCGATCCCGCTGCTGATCTTCACGAATGCTCGATCTATGCGGTCCGGCCGGTGGAGAAGAAGGCGGCGGCTGCCGCGACCGCGAACAGCTCGACCGGGCCCGTGGCGCCGGCGGAGTAGGGCCGCTTTCCGCTCCATTCTCGTCATCTCCGGCAACCCCGGCCCTGCCTCTGGCCGGCCCGCGCATAAGTCTTGTGCCGGGCACCCACGCCTTTATACAGGCCCCCAGCAAGCAAGGCGTGGATGGCCGGGACAAGCCCGGCCATGACCGGGAAGAGCACGATGCACGACATTCGCTGGATCAGGGACAATGCGGCCGCCTTCGACGCGGCGCTGGGGCGGCGGGGGCTGGCCCCGCTGTCGTCGTCGCTGATCGCGCTGGACGAGACGCGGCGCTCGGCGATCGCCGCGGCGGAGCAGGCGCTGGCGCGGCGCAATGCGGCCTCGAAGGACATCGGCGACGCCAAGAAGGCGAAGGACGAGGCGCGCGCCGCTGCGCTGATGGCCGAGGTCGGCGAGCTGAAGACCAAGCTGCCCGAACTGGAAGCCGCCTCGAAGGCGGCCAGCGACGAACTCGACAGGCGTCTGGCTGAAATCCCGAACCTGCCGTTCGCGGCTCCCGAGGTGCCGGACGGCGCCGACGAGCACGGCAATGTCGAGCACCATCATTTCGGGGCGAAGCGCGACTACGCCTTCAAGCCGAAGGAGCATGTGGAGCTTGGCGAAGGTCTCGGCTTCATGGATTTCGAGACAGCCGCGAAGCTGTCCGGCGCGCGCTTCGTCGTGCTGAAGAAGGGCCTTGCGCGGCTTGAGCGCGCGCTCGGCCAGTTCATGCTCGACGTGCATACCGGCGAGCACGGCTATACCGAAGTCAATCCGCCGCTGCTGGTGCGTGACGACGCGATGTTCGGCACGGCGCAATTGCCGAAGTTCGAGGACGATCAATTTGCAACCACAAACATGGCAATTCTAAAAGAGTTGCTAAATTTGGTCAGTATTGATGAAGAGCGAATACGGCAGATCGTTCTTGAGGGCGAACCTAAGATCGCGGGTCTTGTCGTATCTGCAGAGTTGGCGACGACACGAGAGGCGCACGTTCAAAAGGTCATAAGCCAACTCAGAAAAAGCAACGATGACGCCGCGCGCGCGGTTGCTTCGCACTGGCTCATCCCTACCGCCGAAGTCCCGCTCACCAATCTCGTGCGCGAATCCATTCTCGACGAGAAGGAGCTGCCGCTGCGCTTCACCGCGCTGACGCCGTGCTTTCGCGCGGAAGCCGGCGCTGCGGGCCGCGACACGCGCGGCATGATCCGTCAGCATCAGTTCAACAAGGTGGAGCTTGTCTCGGTGACGACGCCGGACACCACGCGCGACGAGCATGAGCGCATGCTCTCCTGCGCGGAGGAAATCCTGCGGCGGCTTGGGCTGCATTACCGGGTGATGACGCTGTGCGCCGGCGACATGGGATTCGCATCGCAAAAGACCTACGACATCGAGGTCTGGATGCCGGGGCAGGGCGAGGGCGGCATGTATCGCGAGATTTCATCCTGCTCGGTGTGCGGCGACTTCCAGGCGCGCCGCATGAATGCGCGCTCGCGCGGGCCGGACGGCAAGCCGCGTTTCGTCCACACGCTGAACGGCTCGGGCACCGCTGTCGGCCGCGCGCTGATCGCGGTGATGGAAACCTATCAGCAGGACAACGGCGCGATCGCCGTGCCTGACGTGCTTCAGCCCTATATGGGCGGACTGAAAATCATCGAAAAGGGTGCATGAAGCCGATGCGAATTCTTTGCACGAATGATGACGGGATCAACGCTCCGGGCATCAAGATCATCGAGGACATCGCGCGGAAACTGTCCGACGATGTGTGGGTGGTCGCGCCGGAAAGCGACCAGTCCGGCGTGTCGCACTCGCTGTCGCTGAACGATCCTTTGCGCCTGCGCGAAATCTCCGACCGCCACTTCGCGGTGCGCGGCACGCCGACCGATTGCGTCATCATGGGCGTGCGGCACATCATCAAGGACAAGCGTCCCGACCTGGTTCTGTCCGGCGTCAATCGCGGCCGCAATGTCGCGGAGGACGTCGTCTATTCCGGCACCATCGCGGGAGCGATGGAAGGGGCCATCCTCGGCATTCCGTCCTTCGCGCTCAGCCAAGAATTCGGCGTGGAGAACCGGCAGAAGCTGCCATGGGACACGGCGCTGGCGCACGGGCCGGAGATCGTCCGGCGTATCTTCGAGACCGGCGTACCGCCGGATACGGTGGTCAACATCAATTTCCCGAACTGCGCGGTGGACGATGTGCAGGGCGTCATCGTCAGCCGGCAGGGCAAGCGCCATCAGGGTTTTCTGAAAATCGAGGGCCGGACCGACGGCCGCGGCAACGATTATTTCTGGATCGGCTTCGAGCGGCAGCTTGCGGCCGAAGCGCCGGTCGAAGGCACCGACCTCGATACGCTCGCGCGCAAATGCGTGTCGGTGACGCCGCTGCGGCTGAATCTCACCGACGATCCGTTCTCGCGGACGCTGGCGGATGTGCTGAAGGACCGCGCGCCAGAGTGAGGCGGTAGGTGCGCCGGCGCGGCAGGCAACGACTGAGTTCGCCATCGCGGTCGCGGGTGCTATCCTGACCGTCTCGATTCCCGATTGCGTGGGCTCTTTCGCGTGTCGACCGACGACTCCAACGAGCGGATGAATTTCCAGTTGCTGCTGCGTCGCCGCGGCATCGTCGATCATGCCGTGCTGAAGGCGATGGACGAGGTTCCGCGCGAGGAATTCGTCGAGCCGCACACGCGCGATGAAGCCTATGCCGACGCGGCTCTGCCGATCGATTGCGGGCAGACGATCAGTCAGCCTTTCGTCGTCGCCTTCATGACCGAGCAGTTGCAGTTGCGCCCGCATCATCGCGTGCTGGAGATCGGCACGGGCTCCGGCTATCAGGCGGCGGTGCTGTCGCATCTGGCGGCGGAGGTGGTGTCGGTCGAGCGCTTCCGCACGCTGGCGGACCGCGCGCGGCTACGCCTGCAACGGCTCGCGCGCGACAATGTCCAGGTGCTGACGGCGGACGGGTTCGACCTGCCGGACGAACTCGGCACCTTCGACCGCATCATCGTCACGGCGGCGATGGAGGAGGTGCCACAGGCGCTGCTGGATCGCCTGACGCGCGACGGCATCCTGCTGGCGCCGGTCGGGCCGCAGGACGGTGTGCAGTCGCTCACGCGGTTCCGCCGGACCGGCAACGAGTTTCCCCGCGAGGAGTTGCTGGGCGTCCGTTTCGTGCCGGCGCTGAAGGGCGTCGCCCGCCAACTCTGAGCCCGAGGTTGATTCAACTGTGTTGAACCAACTTCGTCGTTTTTTGTTTGAGCACGATCTTGTCCGAAAACCGGTTTCCACTTTTCGGGATCGTGCTCCCTGGCGTCACAAATACCGAAGGCAAGCTTGAATCACCGCGGTGCCGACCGAAATCGGTCATGGTGCTTAAAGGGTTATTTACTGGGCCAGTGTTAACTCAATTTCGTTCGAGTTGCGTACGAGTGAGTAACCAATGACCAGTGTCGCCGAGTTGTTTCGCGCGCGTCAGTCCGCCTCTGTCGCGGTCGTCGCTTTGATCTCTGCCGGCCTTGCTGGCTGTAGTGCCGATACGCACCGTTTCGCCGAAAATCCGTTCGCGACGCAGTCGCGCCAGCAGGAAGTGACCGGCGGGGTTGCGCCGGCGCGCGCCGCGCCCGTGGCCCGCGTCGAGAGCCGTCCGCTGCCGCAATACCAGTACCAGTCCGCGCCACCGCAGACGACGCCGGCCTACGGCTATCCGCAGGCCAACAACCAGCGGCCGAACTATCAGCAGCCGAATTATCAGCAGTCCGGCGTTTCCGGGGGAGGCCGCGGCCTTGCCTCCTATACGCCGCCGCCGGCTCGCCCGATCGAAACCACCGCGAACACTGCGCCGCGCTCGATCGCCTCGAACGCAAAATGGAGCGTCGCCGACGGCACGACGATCATCGTCGGCTCGCACGATACGGTCGACACGCTCGCGCAGCGTTACGGCGTGCCTTCGCGCGAAATCATGAAGGCGAACGGCCTGCCGACGCCGCGCAATTTGCAGCCCGGCCAGCAACTCGTCATTCCGCGCCAGATCACGCAGTCGGCTCCGGTGGTCGCCGCGCCCGCAACGGTGGCGCCGAGCCATGTCGCCTCAGCGCCGCGTCCGGCTCCGGTTACGGCGGTCGCCGCCGGCGGCGGCCAGTATGTGGTCAATCCGGGCGAGACGCTCTACAGCATCGCGCGCAAAAACAACATCTCGCCGGCCGCGCTGGCGAAGGCCAACAACATTCCGATCACGACGCAATTGAATATCGGAGCGAAGATCAACGTGCCGGGCCTGAAGAGGTCGTCGGTCGCTTCCGCAGCGCCCGCGCAGGTGCAGGCTCAGCCGCCGAAGGCGGCGCAGGCGGTCGCTCAGGCTCAGCCGAAACCGGCGGCTCCGGTGGTCGTGGCGGCAGCGCCGGTGGCGCGCCGCGAGGCCGCCAATCTTGCGAGCGAGACCAAGGAGATCGAGAAGGAAGCCCGGCAGGATGCCACCGGCGGCTTGCCGTCCTTCCGCTGGCCGGTGCGCGGCCGCGTGATCGCCGCCTATGGCGCGAAGACCAGCGGCAAGCAGAATGACGGCATCAACGTCGCGGTGCCGGAAGGAACGCCGGTGAAGGCGGCCGAGGACGGCGTCGTCACCTATGCCGGCAACGAACTGAAGGGTTACGGCAATCTGGTGCTGGTGCGGCACTCGAACGGCTATGTCACCGCCTATGCGCATGCCAGCGAGTTGATGGTGAAGCGCGGCGAGACCATCAAGCGCGGCCAGACCATCGCCAAGGCCGGTCAGACCGGCGAGGTCGGCTCGCCGCAACTGCACTTCGAAATCCGCCAGGGCTCGACGCCGGTCGATCCGTCGAAATTCCTGAACGGGACCTGAGGCGTCGCGATCGCCAGCGATGCTGCGAAAACAAAAGTGCCCGGCCGTGCGCCGGGCATTTTTGCGTGACGAGCCGCGTTACGCGCGGGCAGGTGATAGCCGGACCTTCTTGCGGCCGGCGAGATCCTGCACGAACTGCCAGGCGACACGGCCGGAGCGCGAGCCGCGCGTGGTCGCCCATTCGAGCGCGTCGCGTTCGAGTTCGGCCTCGTCGGTCTCGATGCCGAAATGGTCGCAATAGCCGCGCACCATTGCCAGAAACTCGTCCTGGCTACAGCGATGGAAGCCGAGCCAGAGCCCGAAGCGGTCCGACAGCGACACCTTTTCCTCCACCGCCTCGCCGGGATTGATCGAGGTCGAACGCTCGTTCTCGATCATGTCGCGCGCGAGCAGATGGCGGCGGTTGGAGGTGGCGTAGAGGATCACATTGTCGGGCCGGCCCTCGATGCCGCCTTCGAGCACCGCTTTCAGCGATTTGTAGGAGGCGTCGTTGCCGTCGAAGGAGAGGTCGTCGCAGAACACGATCACGCGCTCCGGCGCGCCGCGCAGCAGTGCCATCAGTTGCGGCAGCGTCTCGATGTCCTCGCGGTGAATTTCGATCAGTTTCAGCCGGCCATTGACCTCGGGCATCGCGTTGACGCCGGCATGCACCGCCTTGACGAGGGAGGACTTGCCCATGCCGCGCGCGCCCCAGAGCAGCGCGTTGTTGGCCGGCAGGCCGGTCGCGAATCGCTCGGTGTTCTCGGTGAGGATGTCGCGCATCCGGTCGATGCCCTTCAGCAGCGAAAGTTCCACGCGATTCACGCGCGGCACGGGAATCAGCCGGCCGGAGGGATGCCAGACGAAGGCATCCGCGGCGGCCAGCGGCGCGGCCTGTTTGGCAGAATCGGGCGAGGCCGGCAGGCGCGCCACGATCGCCTCCAGCGCCTCGGCGATGCGCTGATAGGCGGCGGCAGGCATCGCCTGCGCCTTTGCCGGACGTTTTGTCGCGCTGGCGGCAGGCTTTGCGGCAGCCGCTTTGGCGGCCTTGCGGGAACGTGATTTGGCGGGCTTTTTTGACATCCTTGCACTTCCTTTGGCCGCACCCATATCGGGCCTCGCAAGGGGCCGCAAGCGGCCCTGAAATCAAGACCTTAGCTGCCGTTGCAATTGGGACCGCGACGGTTATAGTCCGCGCGAATTTTGACCCCCGGCGGCGTCTGCCTCCATCCGACCCCTTTTCCTCCTGCAAGGACCTTCGATGCTCATTACCCCTGCGTTTGCGCAAGCCGCCGGCGGCGACGCCACAAGCATGATAACGTCGCTGCTGCCGTTCGCGCTGATCTTCGTCATCATGTATTTCCTGATCCTGCGGCCGCAGCAGAAGCGCGTGAAGGACCATGCCGAACTGGTGAAGAACCTGCGCCGCGGCGACACGATCATCACCAGCGGCGGGATGGTCGGCAAGGTGACGAAGGTGGTCGATGACGATCAGGTGGAGATAGAAATCGCCGACGGCATCCGCATTCGGCAGATGCGCCAGATGATTACCGCCGTCCGCACCAAGGGCGAACCGGCCAAGGACGACGCGGCCAGCTAAATTATTTCCGCGATACGCGAACGGTTGATCCGCCATGCTTCATTTCACGCCCTGGAAGACCTTCTCGATCATCGGGGTCGCGTTGCTGGTCTGCCTGTTCGCGGTTCCGAACTTCTTCCCCGAAAGCACCGTCAAGACCTGGCCGAAATGGGCGCAGCGTCACATCGTGCTCGGCCTCGATCTTCAGGGCGGCTCGCACATTCTGCTCGAGGTCGACTCCGCGGCGGTCAAGAAGGACAAGCTGACCCAGGTCGTCGATGACGTGCGGCGGACGATGCGCGAGGCGCGCATCCGCTTCACCGGCGGCATCAATATTCGCGGTGACGTCGTGGAAGTGCGGGTGGCGGAAGCCGACGCGCCGGCGACGCTGACGAAACTGCGCGAGCTGGCGCAGCCGCTCGGAGGCTTGCTCGGCTCCACCGGCCAGCGCAGCATGGAGGTGTCCGACGCCGGCGGCGGGCTGATCCGCATTTCCGTGCCGCAGGCGGCCGTTACGGAGCGTATCCGCCAGTCGGTCGAACAGTCGATCCAGATCGTCGAGCGCCGCGTCAACGAACTCGGAACGGTCGAACCCTTGATCCAGCGGCAGGGGCTGGATCGCATTCTGGTGCAGGTGCCCGGCTTGCAGGACCCGACACGGCTGAAGGAGCTGCTCGGCAAGACGGCGAAGCTCGATTTCCGCATGGTGGACACCAGCATTTCGGCGGATCAGGCCCAGGGAGGACGAGTACCCGCCGATTCCGAAATCCTGATGAGTTCGCAGGCGCCCAAGACGCCTTACGTCATCAAGAAACAGGTTCTCGTCTCCGGCGGCGACCTGACCGACGCCCAGCCGGGTTTCGACCAGCGCAGCGGCGAGCCGATCGTCTCCTTCCGCTTCAACACCTCCGGCGCGCGCAAATTCTCGCAGGCGACGCAGGAGAATGTCGGCCTGCCGTTCGCGATCGTGCTCGACAATGAAGTGATCTCCGCGCCTGTGATCCGCGAGCCGATCACCGGCGGTTCGGGCCAGATTTCCGGCGGCTTCACCGTTCAGCAGGCCAATGATCTGGCGATCCTGCTGCGCGCCGGCGCGCTGCCGGCGCCGCTGACGATCATCGAGGAGCGGACGGTCGGGCCGGGCCTCGGACAGGACTCGATCGAGGCCGGCGAACTCGCCTCCTATATCGGCTCCGTCGCCGTCATCATCTTCATGCTGCTGACCTACCGCCTGTTCGGCTTCTTCGCCAACGTCGCCGTGCTCGTCAACGTGGCGATGATCTTCGGCATCCTCTCCCTGCTGAACGCGACGCTCACGCTGCCCGGCATTGCCGGCATCGTGCTGACGGTCGGCATCGCCGTCGATTCGAACGTGCTGATCTATGAGCGCATCCGCGAGGAATTGCGCGCCGGGCGAAGCGCGATCTCGGCGATCGACGCGGGCTTCAAGCGCGCGCTCGCGACGATCCTGGATTCCAACATCACGACCTTCATCGCCGCCGCCGTGCTGTTCTATGTCGGAACCGGCCCGGTTCGCGGTTTCGCCGTGACTTTCGGCATCGGCATCATGACAACGGTTTTCACCGCCTTTACGGTCACGCGCCTGATCGTTGCGATGTGGGTTCGCTGGAAGCGCCCGCAAACGGTGCCGATCTAGGGAAGAACAACTCGTGACATTCTGGATCATCATCGCGCTTGCGGCTTTCATCGCCGTCCTGACCGTCCTCAGCATCTACGGCGTCATTCCGGCGCTGCGGATCGTGCCGGACGACACACGCTTCGACTTCATCCGCTTCCGCCGGATCAGCTTTCCGATCTCGGCGGTGCTGTCGTTGATTGCGATCGGGCTTTACTTCTCGCACGGCCTGAATTTCGGCATCGACTTCAAGGGCGGAACGCTGCTCGAAATCCAGCAGAAGAACGGACCTGCCGATATCGCGCAGTTGCGCTCGACGATCGGCGGCCTCGGTCTCGGCGACGTGCAATTGCAATTGTTCGGCGGCCCGTCCGACGTGTTGATCCGCCTTGCGCAGCAGCCGGGCGGCGACGCCGAACAGCAGGCGGCCGTGCAGAAGGTGCGGCAGGCGCTCGGCGATTCGGTCGAATATCGCCGCGTCGAGGTGGTCGGTCCGCGCGTCTCCAGCGAACTGCTCGCTTACGGGACGGTCGGCCTGATCCTCGCGATCTTCGGCATCCTCATTTATCTGTGGTTCCGTTTCGAATGGCAGTTCGCGCTCGGTGCGATGATCGCCAACGTCCACGACATCGTGCTGACCATCGGCTTCATGTCGATCGCGCAGATCGATTTCGACCTTACCAGTGTCGCGGCGCTGCTCACCATTCTCGGCTATTCGCTGAACGATACGGTGGTCATCTACGACCGTATTCGCGAAATCCTGCGGCGCTACAAAAAGATGCCGATGCCGGAGGTGCTCAACCTTGCGATCAATTCGACGCTGTCGCGCTCGATCATCACTCACGTCACGGTGACGCTGGCATTGTTGGCGCTGCTGCTGTTCGGCGGCAAGGCGATCCACAGCTTCACGGCGACCATGATGTTCGGCGTGGTGCTGGTCGGCACCTACACCTCGATCTTCATCGCCGCGCCGATCCTGATCTATCTCGGCGTGGGCGAGAACCGCCTCGACGACGAGGACAAGCCGAGCAAGCCGTGACCGGCGAGGAGAGCGATCGGCATCTGCCGGAGGCGGCGCTGATCGACGCCTATGGCAATGGCGGGTTTCGGTTCGCCGGCATGTCGCATCGCGGCTCGCTGCTGTGTCTGCCGGACGGCGTCTGGGCCTGGCCGGTCGAGCGCGCCGATCAGATCGACGAAGCCTCGCTCGCCCGCGTGTTTTCGCGCACAAGCGAACTGGACACGCTGATCGTCGGCACCGGCCGCGAGATGTCTCCGTTTCCGCCTGCGCTGCGTGCCGCATTGCGCGCCGGGGGCGTCGTCGTCGACGCCATGCAGACGGGGCCTGCGATCCGCGTCTACAACATCATGATCGGCGAGCGCCGCCGGGTCGCCGCGGCGCTGATCGCGGTGCCATGACGGACGCCGCGCGAGCGCGCGCCGCCGACGCCGCGTTCTGCGCCGATCTCGTTCGCGCCTCCGACTTCGACCGCTACGCCGCGACGCTGTTCGCGGACGCCGAGGCGCGGCGCGGACTGCTGGCGCTTTACGCGTTCAATGTCGAGATCGCGCGCGTGCGCGGACAGGCCGAGCAGCCGCTCGCGGGTGAAATCCGCCTGCAATGGTGGACGGATTGCCTGAGCGGCCTCGCGCATGGCGACGCCGAGGCCAACCCCGTCGCCGCCGAATTGCTGCGGGCGATCGAAGTTTTTGCTTTGCCTGCGGATGCGCTGGTGCGGCTGGTCGAGGCGCATCAGTTCGATCTCTACGACGATCCGATCGCCTCGGAAGACGAACTGAACGGCTATCTCGATGCGACGGCCGGCGCGTTGTTCCGTCTCGCCGGGCAGATTTTCGCGCGCATGCAGGAGCCGACGATGGAGGCATCGCGCGAGGCCGGACGCGCATTCGGTCTGTTGCGGATCATGGAGATTGTCGGGCTCACCTCGTCGCGCGGGCAATTGTATCTGCCGCTCGAATGGCTCGAACAGTCGGGCGCGGATGCCGCCGATCTGTTCGCCGGCCGCGAGACGCCGGCGATGCGGACGCTGCTGGACGAAAGCTGCCGGCGCGCGCGCCTGCATCTCGATGCGGCGCGTGCGGCCATTGCCGAGAGCCCTGCGCCGCGGGCGTTTCTGCCGCTCGCACTGATCGATGCACGGCTGCGGCGCATCGAGAGTCCGGCATTTCAGCCGTTCACGCCCGAGCCGCCGCGTTCGAATTTTGCGACGCTCTGGACATTGTGGCGGGCCTCGCGCCGCCGGCCGTTCCGGCGGTGAACGGTCGAGCTGATTCAACCTCCGTTGAATCTCTCGTCGACTATTCCTTGTTCGGCTTGATCTATTCCGAAAACCGATTCCCACTTTTCGGGATCATGCTGCCGCGCTGGCCGTCTGCATGCGCGCGATCCAGCCATCGATGTCGTGCAGCGCGCGAGCGGTCAGCGCCTGCTTGCGGGCGATCGATTTCTCCGGCCCGCGAAGGCGCTTGCCGTTGGCATCCTTCGCCGCCGCCTCGACCGGCGGGAACAGGCCGAAATTGATGTTCATCGGCTGGAATGAGCGCGGGCCGCTGTCGATGGTTTCGATGTGGCCGCCGGTGATGTGTCCGAGCAGCGCGCCGAGCGCGGTTGTCGGCGGCGGCGCTTCGACCGTGACGCCGCGCGCCTCGGCCGCGGTGTACAGTCCGGCCATCAGCCCGACGGCGGCGGATTCCACGTAGCCCTCGCAGCCGGTCATCTGTCCGGCGAAGCGCAACCGCGGCTCGGCCCGAAGCCGCAATTGCGGATCGAGCAAAGCGGGCGAGTTCAGGAAGGTGTTGCGGTGAAGCCCGCCGAGTCTGGCGAACTCGGCGTTCTCCAGCCCCGGGATGGTGCGGAAAATCCGCACCTGTTCGCCGTGCTTCAGCTTGGTCTGGAAGCCCACCATATTGTAGAGCGTGCCGAGCTTGTTGTCCTGGCGAAGCTGGACGATGGCGTAAGCCTTCACGGTCGGGTTGTGCGGATTGGTGAGGCCGAACGGCTTCATCGGCCCGTGCCGCAGCGTTTCCGCGCCGCGCTCCGCCATGATCTCGACCGGCAGGCAGCCATCGAAATACGGCGTATTGGCTTCCCACTCGCGAAAACTGGTTTTCTCGCCGGCGATGAGCGCCTCGACGAAGGCTTGGTATTGCTCGCGCGTCAGCGGGCAGTTGATGTAATCGGCCACGCCGCCGCCGGGACCGACCTTGTCGTAACGTGACTGGAACCACGCGACGTTCATGTCGATCGAGTCGCGATGCACGATCGGTGCGATCGCATCGAAGAAGGCCAGCGAGTCGTGACCGCTGCGCGCGCGGACGGCCTCGGCAAGCGCCGGCGAGGTGAGGGGCCCGGTCGCGACGACGACGTGCCGCCAGTCCGGCGGCGGCAGGCCGGCGACTTCCTCGCGGCGCAGCTCGATCAGCGGATGCGAAGCAAGCGCCTGCTGCACCGTGGCCGAGAATCCGTCGCGGTCGACCGCCAGCGCGCCGCCCGCGGGCACCTTGGTGGCGTCTGCCGCGCGCATGATGAGCGAATCGAGCCGGCGCATCTCCGCGTGCAGCAGGCCGACGGCGTTGGTGCTCGCATCGTCAGAGCGGAAGGAATTGGAGCAGACCAGTTCGGCGCAGGATTCGGTGACGTGCGCGTCCGTCATGCGGACCGGGCGCATCTCATGCAGCACCACCGGCACGTTGCGGGAGGCGATTTGCCAGGCGGCTTCCGAGCCGGCGAGGCCGGCGCCGATGATGTGGACGGTGCGTTCGTCCGTCGTCGCGATCGAGTTCATCGCAGAGACCTAGGACGTAGGCCGGCGGCTTGCAACGAAAAGAGGGGCGGGCGCGGGCCAGCGGGGGCCGATTCCGGCGGGCCGGATATGACAACGCCCGCCGAGAGGCGGGCGCTGTCAATTCGAACGATTGTTCGGCCGTATCAGTCGATGGCCGAACCGGCGGCGACGCGCGGAATGTCAGCGCGGTTGATGCCGATGTCGTGCAGTTCGCGGTCGGTGAGGTGCGAGAGTTCCCGCAGATTCCGGTGGTAGTCCTTGAAAGATTGAATCGCCTTGAGGACGGTAAGCAGCATGGTTCAGGTCTCCTGTCTTCGAGAGCTTTCGCTCATCGTTGAAACGAATATAGCTCCTAACTGTGCGCTGCGGCAGAGCTAATGCTGCGTTGCAGCTAAGATATGAATGCATAGCTTGAGTAAGGAATGAGTAAGTGTTCGGGAAGGGATAGTGCTGGTATTCAAAGGCCAGTATCTGAAAAAAGACAGATATTTCAGTCGATCCGACTTCCATAGCATGAACTTAGTGTTCGTTATCGTGCGTTTGACAGGGTCGTTTGGGCGCGTCAGATTAACGTCCATTCATGCATACGCCGAATCGCTTTCTCATGCGCGTGACAATCGTATGTCAAAAGAAATGAATTATAGTTCATTTCAGTGAGTTTCGAGTGTTCCGTCCACTGATTGGACCGAGGGCTTCCTCATATGCCATAAGCCGGGACATGGTCCGGACCCGTTCGACCTTTGCGATTCTCGGCCGCCTGGCGCTGGCCTACGCCGTCGCCTTTCAGGCGCTGTTCGGCGCGTTTGCGGGTCCCGCACTCGCGGGCGCGGTCGATTCGGCACTGATTCTGTGCCGCAGCGGCGGCGAAGGATCGGGGTTTCCCTCGGGCGGCGATCATCCGATGCCGGCCGGCCATTGCGCCGTGATGTGCCACATCGCGGCCGGGGCGGGCGCACAACTCGGGCCGGAGCAAACGGCGCCGGACCTCGCGCCTGGAGACGTAAACGGCGAGACGATGCGACCGGCGATCGCCGTGATGCCGTTCGGCGCGTGCGACCATGCGCCGAACGCTCGCGGACCTCCGCGGCTGGGCTGAACGCTCTCAAACGTCCCGTTCAACCCAACGAAAGACACATCCATGATTTCGCATTTCTGTGCGCGCGCCGCTCGTGCGGCCGCATTCTCATCCCTTGGTCTGCTGGCGACGACAATGGCCGCCGACGCGCATGTCACGCTCGCCAACGGCGCGACGGCGCAAAACTCCTACTACAAAGCCGCCCTTCAGGTGCCGCATGGTTGCGACGGCGCGGCCACCACCGCCATCCGCGTTCAAATTCCGGAAGGGGTGATCGGCGTCAAGCCGATGCCGAAGCCCGGCTGGACGCTGACGACGACCCGCGCCGCTTACGCCAAGGCTTACGAGAACCACGGCAAGCCGGTGACGGAAGGCGTCCGCGAGATCGTCTGGTCCGGCGGCAATCTTTCCGACGACCATTTCGACGAGTTCGTTTTTCAAGCCTTCGTCGCCACCAATGGCGGGGCCGGCGGCGCGGTCTATTTCCCGACCGTTCAGACCTGCGTGATGGGCGAAACGGCATGGACCGAAATCCCGTCCGCGGGGCAATCGTCGCACAGCTTGAAAGCGCCCGCGCCGCAATTGCGGATCGCCGAGACACCGGCAACGGTGGCGCAGGCGGGTGGCGGGCACCACGATCATGCCGCGGCGAGCGGAGCCGACACGTTCAAGGTCGGGGCGATCACCATCGCCGTGCCCTGGACGCGCGCGACGCCGGGCGGCGCGAAGGTCGCGGGCGGCTATCTGAAGCTGACCAACGCGGGCACGACGGCGGATCGGTTGATCGCCGGGACGAGCGATATCGCGGGCCGGCTCGAATTCCATGAAATGGCGATGAACAACGGCGTGATGCAGATGCGTCCGCTGAGCGCCGGCATCGAAATCAAGCCCGGCGCAACGGTCGAGATGAAGCCCGGCGGGCTGCATGTGATGTTCATGGATCTGAAGCGTCAGCTCAAGCAGGGCGAGACCGCGAAGGCGACGCTCGAATTCGAAAAGGCCGGCAAGGTCGAGATTACCTTCAAGGTGGAAGCAATCGGCGGCGCGTCCGCGCCGCACAACCATCACTGATTGCTGCTAAGCGCGGCGGTTTCGTCAGACCGCCGCGCAATCGCCTCGAACAATCGGCCGTCACGCACCCACGGAAACAGCGCGACCGGAAAATCGGCGGCCGAGTGCCGGGTTTTCGGCGGAGGCGCTTGCGGCGGACTGTCGGTATGCGCGACCGCCATCCGATACAGATGCCATGTCGCGTGACCGAGCACCGGGACGACCACGGCCAGCCCGAGGAAGAACGGCAATGTGCCGATCACCAGCAGCGCCGCGACGACAAAGCCCCAGGCCGCCACCACCAGCGGATTGGCGGCGACGACGCGCAGCGATGTCACCATGGCGTCGGCCGCGCTCGCGTGCCGGTCGAGCATCATCGGAAACGAGACGATGCTGAGGCAGAGCGACAAGAGCGCGAACAGGAAGCCGACGCCGCAGCCGACGCCGATCAGCATCCAGCCTTCCGGCGTGGTGAAGACCCGACCCAGAAAATCCGGAATCGTCGCCGCCGGCGCATTGCCGAAGGTCGCGATATAGATCGATTGCGCGGCGGCGATCCATGTCACGAACAGCGCTAGCAAAAGTGCGCCAAGTCCGAGAATCGCCCCGAGCGACGGCGAGCGCAGGATTCCGAACGCATGCCAGGCGGAGGCGTCCTCGCCGAGTTCGCGCCGGCGGCTCATTTCATAAAGACCGATCGCCGCGAACGGACCGATCAGCGCAAAGCCCGCCGCGAGCGGAAACAGCAGTGGCGTCACCGAATAGCCGAGCACCATGCGCGCCAGCATCACGCCGATTACGGGATAGATCACGCACAGGACGACGGCGTGGCTCGGAAGGTCTATGAAGTCGTCAAAGCCCTTTCGCAGCGCGACGCCGATATCGGACAGTTGGAGTTTCCGGATGGCGGGCGTGTCGCTGGCGGCGCGATCGCCGGAGTAGGAGGGAATGTTGGACAGGGAATCGGTCATGATCGTTATCTCCCTTTGATCCGGGGAGAGTGGCGCGAACGCCTCTCGGTCCGGACAATCGTTCCGGACGCGACCTCAACCAAGCGCGAGCAGTGTCCGCATGGGCGGGCCGCGACCTGTCACCGCACAGTACCGCCGAATGCACAAATCCCTTCTCACTCTTCGGTGAGGGGCTCGCGTCGGCGAACACCGGAGCTAAGGCGCAGGGCGTTTGTCTACAGGAGGTTCCGAGCCTGTCGCCATTCCGTCACAATTCTACGTCGAGACTGCCGGTTCTCGTCGCAGTGCAGCACATTGGCATTGCCCGGCGGGCGGTCTAGTCTTGCGGACTGGCTGGGGAGGGGCTCGCGCGGTGCGGACCACCCATCGAAGTGGAGGAAGACCAATGAGCATCTTCGGAAAAATCATGGGCGCGATTTTCGGCAACAGCGCGGAAGCAGCTCCTGCGGGCTCGCCGGCGAGCGGCGGCGCAGCGGCCGGTGGTGCGCCGGCGCAAACCATCGATGTCGTGCCGGTCCTTGAAAAGGCCGCGGCGGCAAAGAAGGAGAAGCTGAACTGGCGGACGTCGATCGTCGACCTGATGAAGGTGCTCGATCTCGATTCGAGCCTCGGCGCGCGCAAGGAACTGGCCAAGGAGCTTGGCTACACCGGCGATACCAACGACTCCGCCGCGATGAACATCTGGCTGCACAAGCAGGTGATGCAGAAGCTCGCCGCCAATGGCGGCGTCGTTCCGGACGATCTGAAGTAAGGCGTCTTGAGATCGGCCGCAGGGCCGCGGGAAAGCCCGCCCGTTGTGGCGGGCTTTTTTGTTTTCGCGCGCGAAATCTTTCAAGGGGCGGCGCGTCATGCGCCGCGAAATGTCAGTTCACCAGATCGGCGAATTCCGGATGCTTCTTGATGTAGCCGGCGAGAAATTCGCAGCGCGGCTCGACCTTCATGCCCTGCGCGCGGACGTTCTCCAGCACCGCTTTTGCGAGAATGGAGCCGACGCCGCGGCCGCCGAGTTCCTTCGGCACTTCCGTATGAGTCAGCGCGATCGACCCCGGCGACATTTCGTAATCGACGAAAGCAAGATGATCGTCGATTTCCAGCTCGAACCTGTTTTTTGATTGGTTGTTGCGGAATGTGTTCGGCATGGCGTCGATCCTTTGTCTTGATCCTGCGCGCGGCTTTTTGTATCTGCGCACGCCGCCGAGCTTAGTCCTCACGCAGAAATGTAAAAGGGTGCATGCCGCTGTTGGGCTCATGCCTTCCATTCGGCATGCGCATGGTGTGAAGGCTGCTCTGCATCAGGCGCGCGTCGCGAGCAGATCCTGAAAGGCGGGGTACTTGCGGATGTAGTCGGCGACATACCAGCACTGCGGCACCACCTTCAGATGCTCGGCGCGCGCATAATTCAGCCCTGCCTCGACGACGCGGGCGGCGAGTCCCCGGCCGCGCAACGCGCCGGGCGTCACCGTATGATCGAAAATGATCGTTCCGGGGGCGAGCTTATATTCGGCGAAGACGGTCGCGCCGTCGACATTCAGTTCGAAACGGTGATCGCTGGTGTGGTGATGAACGGCGCTTGAGGATTCTTTTTGCATCGGTCCAAAACTCCCTTTGTCCGAAGATAGGCGGTTTGCGGCGACCGTTAAAGGGCTCGGCGTGCGTTGTCTCCTGGAGGGATTTGGCACATGCTTCCATCCGTATTCGGGATTCCATGCATCGGAGGTTGAACGTGACGACGGCAAGTGATGATCTTGATGCGGCAATGGCCGTCCTCGACGAACACATGGCGGCGCTGAATGTCCGCGACAGCGACCGCCTCTGCGCAACGTTGCACTTTCCGCACTACCGGCTGGCCGGAGGCAAGATGCAGGTGTGGGAGACGCCGGACACCTATCACGCGGATTTCTTCAAGCGCGTGCCGGACGACTGGAGCCATACGCTCTGGGATTTCCGCAACGTCATCGCCGCGGGCGCGGACAAGATTCACCTCGACGTGCAGTTCACGCGCTATCGGACGAGCGGGTCCGCGATCGGCAGCTATCGTTCGCTCTGGATCGTTGCGAAGCTTGACGGACGCTGGGCCGTGCAGGCGCGCTCGACCTATGCGGGGTGACGCGCGCAAGTGGACGAGTTGCCAGACGAGCGGCGCGTCAACGGAGGCCCTCGTCTGGAATGTTCAGCAGCGTGCCGCACGCCTTGCAATGGACCGCGTCGCTGTCATGCCTCTGTAGTCCGCAGGTCGGGCAAGGAAAGCGCACCTTGTGCGGCGAGAGCAGCGCGCGGGCCAGATTGAAGAACAGCGTGACGCCGAAAATCATGATGGCCACCGAGATCAGACGGCCCGTGGTTCCGGGCAGTGTGATGTCGCCGAATCCCGTGGTGGTCAGTGCAGTCACCGTGAAATACAGAGCGTCTGCGTAATTGCCGATTTGAGGATTCCTGAACTTCTGCGTCTCGTAGACGATGGCAGTCATAATGAAGATGAAGACGGCGAGATTCGTGACGGCGATAATGACGTCTTCGTTGCGCTTGAAGAAATGGAAGTCCGTGCGCAGTCGCGCCAGCATCTGATAGTCGCGCAGGAGCCGCAGCGTCCGCAGGATGCGCAGAAATCCACCCGCTTCGCCGGCCAGTGGAGCAAGAAAGGAGACGATTGCGACGAGGTCCGCCCATGTCGAAACATGTCGGAATTCGCGAAAGGGATTGCGGCTGATGATGAGCCGGGCCGCGAAGTCGGTAAGGATCGCAACGCCGAAGGCTATGTCGACGAATTCCGTAATTCTGTGCGACGGCAGGAACGACGTCGCGATGATGAAAAGCACCGTGACGATATCAAAGCCGAGCAGGCCGTATCGGAAGCGAATGCCGCGCGGTGTCGATCCCTGGTAAAGAACGCGCAGCGAGCGTTGCATTTCGGTGAAGGTCACGGCAATTTAACTATCGCCAGGGCGCGATGAGAATTTTTGTGTGCCGCTCCGGATTGGCGAGATCGTTGAATGCCTGCGCGACGTCGTCGAGACCGACCGTCCCGGTGATGAGCTGCGCCGCATCGACCTTGCCTTCCGCGAGCAGCCGCAGCGAGCTTGCGAATTCGGCGGGCGTATAGCCGAGTACGTATTGGACGTTCAGCTCCTTCATGATGCCGAGCATCGGCTCGCTCGTGTCGGTCTCCATGCAGACGCCGACCACAACGATGCGCGCATCGCGCGGCGCGCCCTCGAAGATCGACTGGATGACGCCGGGAATGCCGACGCATTCGAAGATCAGCGCCTGCTTCAGCGCGGGCAGCCACATCTGCGCCGGCGGCCGCGCGGCCTTCTGCTCCGCCGTCATCGCCGCGTGCTCCGCCCACGTCGTGAACGGCGCGGCTTTGGCTGGATCGATAACGATGTCGGCTCCCATCTTTTCGGCGAGCGCGCGCCGCGCCGGCGAATAGTCGGCGGCGATGATCGGGTGCAGTCCTTTCAGCTTCAGCCCGGCGATCACGGCGAGGCCGACCGGGCCGCAGCCGATCACCAGCGGCACCTCGTCGCCGCGAATATTGGCTTTCTCAACCGCATGAATGCCGACGGCCAGCGGCTCGGTCAGTGCCGCGTGCTCCGCCGGCAGGCCGTTCGGCACCTCCAGCAGCAACGCCTCGCTGAGCAGCATGCGCTCGGCATAGCCGCCGACATTCTCGTTGGAATAGCCGATGCTCTGCGGGCCTTCCGCCGACACCAGGCCGGGCACGGAGCAGACGCGCGTGCCGGGCTTGAACCGCTTTTGCGTCGAGGGACCGTGATCGATCACCTCGCAGCAGAATTCGTGGCCGAACACGACATCGCGCGACGGGTCCATCGGCTTGCGGTTGGTGCTGAGGAAGCGGCGCATGTCCGCCATCCGGTGCGCGTGCTTGCGCGCGTGCAGGTCCGAGCCGCAGATGCCGCAGGCCAGCGTCTTGACCAGCACCTGTCCTGCGCCCGGAACAGGCTCCGGCAGCGTATCGACGACGATTTCGCCCTGTCTGAAGATCGCCGCGCGCATGTCGTTCCTCCCGTTCGTTGCTTGTCGCATTGAGACGGGAGGCAGGGGCGGCGTCAAGCCATGGTGCTAAGCCATGTGAGGCAGGCTATCTGAAAATTACCAGCCGCAGCTGTTGCAACTCGGCTGCATCACGTAGCTCGGCTGCACGGGCACGTAATAGGTCTGAGCCGGCGCCACCATCTCCACGCGCTGCCGCGTGGCGTATTGCGCCGGGATCTGCTCGTACTGCACGCCTTCCGGCGCGACCATGACGGTCTTCGGCACCATGACGGTTCTGTATTGCGCGGGCGTGCGATGCGCGACCACGCGCGCGGGCGCGACCATGACGGTTTCCTGCACCGCCCGATATTGCGGCGGAACATATTGCTGCTGGTATTGCGGCTGATAGCAGGCGCCGCAGGGCTGCGGCGGCGCGTAGCAATTATAGCAGCTTGCGGAGGCGGCGGTGGGAGCGACCGCGGCGGCGGCGGTGACGAGAATGGCGGCGGCAAGAACGCGGGACATGATCTTTACTCGCTGGAAACGATAAACGCGACGCACTGCGCGCCGCTGACTGTCCTTCACTTTATGGTCCGCGGCCACGCCGTCAACGAGAGCTTGGAATCTGCGTTGACAAAGATGATTAAGGGAGGGTGATGATTAAGGGACAGTTTGGAAACTGTCCGCGACCGCCACAGGGACTAACCGCCATACCGAGCGGTGACGCATGAAACGCAAGATTTGGAAGAACGCATGTCGAATGAAAAAGGGCCGAACATCAAGAAGAAGCAGAAGTGCAAGAACTGCGAGGGCAAGGGTCTCCTGAAGAAAGGCGACCGCGTGGTGAAATGTCAGCGATGCAAGGGGACGGGGTTGAGATGAAGGCGAGGTCGTCGATTGTCAGACACCTCAGGGCCCCGACCGCTGCCCGCTCGCGCGGGCATGACCAACACTGTTGTATAGATCGATCCCAAACGAATTTTTCAGTCAGACTCCTGGGGTGAAAGGTCGAACACCCTGCTCATAAGCGAAGGGCGCAAGTGTGTGCGCTCGCTCACTCCGCCGCTTCTGAACTCGCCTTCTTTCCACTCCCGCCCAGCTTCTTCGCCAGCACCGGCTTGAGGAATTTCCCCGTATAGCTGCGCGGGGCCTTGGCGATGTCTTCGGGCGGGCCCCAGGCGACGATCTCGCCGCCGCCGTCGCCGCCTTCAGGGCCGAGGTCGATCACCCAGTCCGCCGTCTTGATGACTTCGAGATTGTGCTCGATGACGACGACGGTGTTGCCCTGGTTCACCAGCTCGTGCAGCACTTCGAGAAGTTTTGCGACGTCGTGGAAGTGCAGGCCGGTGGTCGGCTCGTCGAGAATATAGAGCGTGCGCCCCGTGGCGCGCTTGCTCAATTCCTTCGCCAGCTTCACACGCTGTGCTTCGCCGCCGGAGAGCGTCGTCGCCTGCTGGCCGACATGGATGTAGCCGAGGCCGACGCGCTGCAAGGTCTGGAACGTGTCGCGGATGCGCGGCACCGCGGAGAAGAACGCCGCCGCCTCGTCGACCGTCATGTCGAGAACGTCGGCGATCGACTTGTTCTTGAACAAGACCTCAAGTGTCTCGCGATTGTAGCGCTTGCCCTTGCAGGTGTCGCAGGTGACATACACGTCGGGGAGAAAGTGCATCTCGATCTTGATGACGCCGTCGCCCTGGCAGGCTTCGCAGCGGCCGCCCTTGACGTTGAACGAGAAGCGGCCCGGCTCATAGCCGCGCGCTTTCGACTCCGGCAGGCCGGCGAACCATTCGCGGATTGGCGTGAACGCGCCGGTATAGGTCGCCGGGTTCGAGCGCGGCGTGCGGCCGATCGGTGACTGGTCGATGTCGATGATCTTGTCGATGTGCTCCAGCCCCTCGATGCGATCGTGCGGGGCAGGGCCTTCGCTGGCGTTGTTAAGTTTTCGCGCGATCGCCTTGTAGAGCGTATCGATCAGCAGCGTCGACTTGCCGCCGCCGGAGACGCCGGTGATCGCCGTGAACAGGCCGAGCGGAATTTCGGCGGTGACGTTTTTCAGATTGTTGCCGCGCGCGTTGACCACCTTGATCGTGCGGCGATGGTTCGGCGGCTTGCGTTCCGGTAGCGCGATGAATTTCTCGCCGGTGAGGTACTGCCCGGTGAGCGACTTCGGATTGCGCATGATGTCGTCGGGCGTGCCCTGCGCGACGATTCGGCCGCCATGCACGCCGGCGCCGGGGCCGACATCGACAACGTAGTCGGCGGTGTGGATCGCGTCTTCGTCATGCTCGACGACGATCACCGTGTTGCCGAGGTCGCGCAGCCGCCGCAGCGTATCGAGCAGCCGCGCATTGTCGCGCTGGTGCAGGCCGATGCTCGGCTCGTCGAGAACGTAGAGCACGCCGGTCAGCCCCGAGCCGATCTGTGAGGCGAGGCGGATGCGCTGGCTCTCTCCGCCGCTCAATGTGCCGGAGGACCGCGACAGCGTCAGGTAATCGAGGCCGACATCGTTGAGGAAGGTCAGGCGGTCGCGGATCTCTTTGAGAATGCGGACCGCGATCTCGTTCTGCTGCTTGTTGAGCTTCTTCGGAATCGCCTCGAACCATTCGGCCGCGCGCTTCACCGAGAGTTCGGAGATTTCGCCGATGTGCTTGCCGCCGACTTTTACGCACAATGCCTCGGGCTTTAGCCGGTAACCGTTGCAGGCCGCGCAAGGAATGTCGGTGAAATATTTGCCAAGCTCCTCGCGCGCCCATTCGCTCTCGGTCTCGCGGAAGCGGCGCTCAAGATTGGTGATGATGCCCTCGAACGGCTTCTTGGTCTCGTAGGAGCGCATGCCATCGTCATAGGAGAACTTGATCTCGTCGTCGCCGGAGCCATGCAGGATCGCGGCTTGCGTTTTCTTCGGCAGGTCCTTCCATTTGGTGTCGAGCGTGAATTTGTAGAATTTGCCGAGCGCGGCCAGCGTCTGCACGTAATAGGGCGAGGACGATTTCGCCCATGGCGCGATCGCGCCCTTGCGCAGCGTCAGCTCCTTGTCCGGCACGACGAGATCGGCGTCGATGTGCTGCTCGACGCCCAGGCCGCCGCATTGCGGACACGCGCCATACGGGTTGTTGAAGGAAAACAGCCGCGGCTCGATCTCCGGCAGCGTGAAGCCGGACACCGGGCAGGCGAATTTTTCCGAGAACATCAGTCGCTCGGGGCCGTCCTGCTGCGCATGAATCTTGGCGGTCTTCTTGTCCGCCTTCTTTTCGGGCGGCGCGTCTGCGGGGGCCGGCGCATCGGCGAATTCGACCACGGCAAGACCGTCCGCCAGCTTCAGCGCGGTTTCGAAACTTTCGGCGAGCCGCTGCGCGATATCGGCACGCACGACGATGCGGTCCACCACCACGTCGATGTCATGCGGGAATTTCTTGTCGAGCACCGGCGCGTCCGACAATTCATAGTAGCTGCCGTCGATCTTGACCCGCTGGAAGCCCTTCTTCAGGTATTCGGCCAGTTCCTTGCGGTATTCGCCCTTGCGACCGCGCACCACTGGCGCGAGCAGGTAGAGCCGCGTGCCTTCCGGCAGCGCCAGCACGCGGTCCACCATCTGCGACACGGTCTGGCTTTCGATCGGCAGCCCGGTGGCGGGCGAATAGGGCACGCCGGAGCGCGCCCAAAGCAGGCGCATGTAGTCGTAGATCTCGGTGACGGTCGCCACCGTGGAGCGCGGATTCTTCGAAGTGGTCTTCTGCTCGATCGAAATCGCCGGCGATAGGCCGTCGATCTGGTCGACGTCCGGCTTCTGCATCATTTCGAGGAACTGCCGGGCATAGGCCGAAAGCGACTCGACGTGGCGCCGCCGCCCCTCGGCATAGATCGTATCGAAGGCGAGCGAGGATTTCCCCGATCCGGACAAACCGGTGAACACCACCAGCCTGTCGCGCGGGATTTCGAGATCGACCCCCTTCAGATTGTGCCTGCGCGCGCCGCGAATGGTGATGTGGCGCAGACTGCCACCCGCGGCCTGCTGTTTGCGGTTCGCTTTGAGCACTTCATCCATCGATCGATCCGGGAACGGGCGCGCACAGCCGAGCGCGCCGATCGCACGTTCAGGCTGCTGACAGGACAATGTTACGGAACGTAGGAAGAACGGCGGAGCTTTTCCAGAGCCTGACCGCCGTCATCAACCGCTTGATGGGGTACAAGTGTCAGAAAATGTCAGCAGCGACACATCAGCGTCGATGCGGCAGACATTCCGGGAAAGGAGAAGCCTCCGCAAACGAAAGGGCCAGCTTTCGCTGGCCCTTCCGTTGATGTCCTGAAGCAGGAGATCAGTAGCGGCTGCCCATCGGGCCACCGAAGCGATAGTTGATCTTCGCGGTGAAGATGTCGGTGTCCAGACGGATACGGTCCGTGGAGTTCGGAGCCGGGGTGAACGCGATGTTGTCGCGGCCCATGAACATGTGGTTGTACTCGAGGCCAGCCGACCAGTTCGGAGCGAAGGCGACTTCGAAGCCTGCACCGACCGAAGCGCCGACGCGGGTCTCGTTCGCACGACCGCCGACAATGTTCGTCGCCGTCACGAAGTAGGTGTGGTCGATGTCCTGAATGGCCGCGCCGCCCTTGGCGTAGACCATCACGTTGTCCCAGGCATAACCGATCTTACCGGTGAACAGGCCGAAAGCGTTGACACGCGTGCGGTTCGTGAACGCCGGGAAGGCGAGGCTGGTGCGGCTGCCGCTGATGTCAGCCCAGTTGCCCTGAGCTTCGAGGCCGAACACCCACTGGCTGACCTGCCAGTTGTAGCCGATCTGACCACCCGCGGTGAAACCGTCGGTGCTGAAGCGGCCTTCGCGAACCGGAGCGATCGGAGCGCCGAGAACCGAGGTCGCGGTCCAGTCGCTGCGGCCCCAGCCGTAGCCGCCGTTGATACCGATATAGAAGCCGGTCCAGTTCCAGATCGGCGCGACCATCGGCGGAGCCTTGGTCGGATAACGAGCCGGAAGGTCGGCCGCGGAAGCCGGCGTCGCGATCGCGAGAGCGACGATAGCGGCAGTGCCCAGGAAAAACTTGTTCATCTTCGTCTCCAGTACGCGGTCGCTCACTCTGGCGACCTCTCTTCTGAGGTGTCCCGGTTGCTCGTTTCTGAGCACCCACCGTCCCCGTGATGAAAGGACTATACCGATTCCGTTTCGAAATGCCGTCTCCCAAAAGTCACACTGAGAAGCAAACGCGGCTCGCGAAAGCGTGAATTCGCAAGGGAACCCAAGAGGTTAACGGTTCCATAACGCCACACCGTCGCCACAAAGAAGACGTCTAAACGGTCGCTTTTGTACGCTGCGTGACATATTGTTTCGTGTTTGATTTGATTGATGAAATTTTGATCTGAGTGCCGAAATTTTCGTCACGCGCGGAGTGCCGCTGGAAGGCTTGTGCTGGGCCGCCAATGCGAACATATTAAGAACAGAGCGACAGCCCGGCGCGCGTGTGGATAAGCATCCGACCTGAATGCGGGGCGCGCCCTCGCGTTGTAGGGTTAGCGGCAGCTTAATTTTCCGGGCGCTCGTGTCGCGGAGTGGAGAGAGTCATGGCAGGTAGCGTCAATAAGGTCATTCTGGTCGGTAATCTCGGGGCCGATCCTGAAATTCGTCGCACGCAGGACGGGCGTCCAATCGCGAATCTGCGGATCGCAACGTCGGAAACATGGCGCGACAAGGCGACCGGCGAGCGCAAGGAGAAGACCGAGTGGCATCGCGTCGTCATCTTTAATGAGGGACTCTGCAAGGTTGCCGAGCAATATCTGAAGAAGGGCGCGAAGGTTTACATTGAAGGTGCGCTCCAGACGCGGAAATGGACCGACCAGCAGGGCATCGAGAAATATTCCACCGAGGTCGTGCTTCAGGGCTTCAATTCGGTGATGACGATGCTTGACGGCGGCCGCGGCGCGGGCGGCGGCGGAGGTTATGTCGGCGATGACAGCGGTGGCGACTTCGGCGGATCGTCCGGCGGCGGTTTCGGCGGCGGCGGAGGTGGCCAACGCCGTGTCGCGAGCGGAGGCGGCGGTGGCGGCCGTCGCGACATGGACGACGAGATTCCGTTCTGAGAACGGTTGCGCCGGCGGGCTCACGGCCGGCGTCTTTGGTTCTTCTGTCCGAAGTCCGCCAGCAATATCGCGCGATGCCGCATGTCACGCCGCAGGCAGGACGTGCGGCTAGGCTTTCCTGAACGCCAGCCGCGTCCAGGTTACACCGGCGTCGCGGTTGGCGCGCTGGACCGAGTTGCTCGTCGATTGCAGGCAGACATTCAGTCCGTGCGCCATAGCGAGCGCGACCGTTTCGTCGGCGGAAACATCGAACATCCGGCGGTTTCCGGGCAGCGGCCCATGACGCAATGACATGCTCATGAGCCCGCCGGGAGCAATCAGCGAGGCGGTGCGGCGGATCGCTTGCGCGCGCTGGGGCGCGTCGAGATGCATCCACACGGCGGTCAGCATCACGACATCGAAGGCAACTCCGGTCAGCGTCGCCAGGTGCGGCAGGCTGTCGTCCACCCATGCGATGCGGGGTGACGAATGGCGTTCGGCTGCGCGGCTTCGCAGGGCCGCCACCGGTTCGACCGCGACCACCTGATATCCCATCCCCGCGAACGCAGCCGCGTCGCGCCCTGAGCCAGCGCCGATATCCAGCACGCGGGCGGACCGAGCGGGCAGCAGGGCAAGGATCGGCGCGTGCAGCTCCGCGAAAGAGATCGCATCCCAGCGTGAGGCGAGGGCCTCCGCATGCTCTGCGTAGCCTTCCGTGCCGGGCACAAGATTTTCCGTCATCCGCCCATCCCGTCGCTGCGATTCCTGCCGGGGTAGCGTAGCGTTCGATCCCGCTTAAGCGCGGAAAGATTTTCGACAAGTAATCTTGACAGTGAAAAGATTTAATGTTGATTATCTTTACATCGGGCCACTGGAGATCGGATCATGTCGCTTGCGCCGCTTCTGAACGCCTCCTGGGAGATTCAGGCGCACGCCTTTGCCGCGATGGCGGCGTTCGTATTGGGGATTGTCCAGTTCGCGGCGCCGAAAGGGACGTTGCCCCACCGGACCTTGGGGTTCGTCTGGATGGCGCTGATGATTCTCGTGGCCGCCAGTTCGTTTCGTATTCATGGGATACGTCTTTGGGGGCCGTGGAGCCCGATCCATTTGCTGTCGATTTTCGTTCTGCTGATGGTGCCGCTCGCGGTCTGGCACGCGCATCGGCATAATGTGAGGGGACACGCGCTCACGGTGATCGGCGTTTTTATCGGCGGCCTCGTGATAGCGGGCGGGTTCACATTCGTGCCGGGGCGCCTGATGCACGCCGTGGTGATCGGACCCTGAAACGCAGCTTCGGAACAGCTCGAAAATCAGGCTGAATAGCGCCGGACAAAACCTTGTTTTGGTTGGTTTTGCGCGGTGAATCTCCTATATGATTCCAAGCTGAAATTGCGCTGGAATCGACCTTGTCCGACACTGACGACACGACGCCGGGGGAGCCGTCCGCACCCTCGGACATCAAGCCCGTTTCCATCCTCGACGAGATGAAGCGCTCCTATCTCGATTACGCCATGAGCGTGATCGTGTCGCGGGCGCTGCCGGATGCGCGCGACGGCCTGAAGCCGGTGCATCGCCGCATTCTCTTCGCGATGAACGAGAACGGCTTCGAGTGGAACAAGCCGTACCGGAAATCGGCGCGCACCGTCGGCGATGTCATCGGTAAGTACCACCCGCATGGCGACCAGTCGGTCTATGACGCGCTGGTGCGCATGGCGCAGGACTTTTCCATGCGCGTGCCGCTGATCGACGGGCAGGGCAATTTCGGCTCGGTCGACGGCGATCCGCCGGCGGCGATGCGCTACACCGAATCGCGCCTGACCAAGATCGCGCAGCACCTTCTCGACGACATCGACAAGGACACCGTCGATTTCCAGGCGAACTATGACGGCAGCGAGCGCGAGCCGTCGGTTCTTCCGGCGAAATTCCCCAATCTGCTGGTCAACGGCGCGGGCGGCATCGCCGTCGGCATGGCCACCAACATTCCGCCGCACAACCTCGGCGAGACGATCGACGCCTGCGTGGCGCTGATCGACAATCCGGCGCTCTCCATCGACGATCTGATCCAGATCATCCCCGGACCGGATTTTCCGACCGGCGGCATTATTCTCGGCCGGCAGGGCATTCGCTCCGCCTACCACCTCGGCCGCGGCTCGGTGGTGATGCGCGGCAAGGTGGAGATCGAGACGATCCGCAAGGATCGCGAGGCGATCGTCGTCTCCGAAATTCCCTATCAGGTGAACAAGGCGACGATGGTCGAGCGCATCGCCGAACTGGTGCGCGAGAAGAAGATCGACGGCATCGCCGATCTGCGCGACGAATCCGATCGCGACGGTTTTCGCGTGGTGGTCGAGCTGAAGCGCGACGCCGTGCCGGAGGTGGTCGTCAATCAACTCTACCGCTACACGCCGTTGCAGACGAGCTTCGGCTGCAACATGGTGGCGCTCGACGCCGGCCGGCCGCAGGTGATGAACCTGAAGGACCTGCTGACGATCTTCGTCGCCTTCCGCGAGCAGGTGGTGACGCGGCGGACCAAATTCCTGCTGAACAAGGCCCGCGACCGCGCGCATATCCTGGTGGGCCTCGCGATCGCCGTCGCCAATATCGACGAGGTGATCCGCGTCATCCGCACCTCGCCCGATCCGGCCACCGCGCGCGACACGCTGATGGCGCGCGACTGGCCGGCGCAGGACGTCGCGACGATGATTACGCTGATCGACGATCCGCGCCATCGGCTTGCCGCCGACGGCACCGCGCGGCTGTCGTTCGAGCAGGCGCGGGCCATCCTCGATCTGCGGCTGCAACGCCTGACGGCGCTCGGCCGAGACGAGATTTCCGACGAACTCGACAAGCTCGCGGCCGAGATCGCCGACTATCTCGACATCCTGCGCTCGCGGGCGCGGGTGCAGGGAATCGTCAAGGACGAGTTGCAAGCGGTGAAGGCCGAGTTCGCGACGCCGCGGCGGACGGTGATCGTCGAGCAGGAAGGCGAGATCGAGGACGAGGACCTGATCGACGATCTCGACATGATCGTCACGGTCTCGCACGCCGGCTATGTCAAGCGCGTGCCGCTGTCGACCTACCGCGCGCAAAAACGCGGCGGCAAGGGACGCTCGGGCATGCAGACGCGCGACGAGGATTTCGTCGTGAAACTGTTCAGCGCGACGAACAAGACGCCGGTGCTGTTCTTCTCTCGCTCGGACGCGCCTACAAGGAAAAGGTCTGGCGGCTGCCGGAGGCCGCGCCGCAGGCGCGCGGCAAGGCGCTCATCAACATTCTGCCGCTGGAGCAGGGCGAGCGCATCACCACCGTGATGCCGCTGCCGGTGGACGAGGCGAGCTGGGCCGAACTCGACGTGATGTTCGCGACCACCAGCGGTACGGTGCGGCGGAACAAGCTATCGGATTTCGCCGACGTGCGCCGCTCCGGCATCATCGCCATGAAGCTGGAGGAGGGCGAGTCGATCGTCGACGTGCAGATCTGCACCGAGCGCGACGACGTGCTGCTGACGGCGGCCGGCGGCCAGTGCATCCGCTTCCCGGTGCCGGATGTGCGCGTGTTCTCGGGCCGCACCTCGATGGGCGTGCGCGGCATCGCGCTGCCGGGGGGCGACAGGCTGATCTCGCTGTCGATCCTGCGGCATCTCGAAGCCACCTCGGACGAGCGCATAGCCTATCTGAAGATGCGGCGGGCGGTCAGCGGCGAGACGGTTGCCGAGGACAGCGTGGACGAGGCGGAGGAGCAAACCTCCGGCGTTGCGCTGACGCAGGAGCGCTATGTGGAGATGTCGGCGGCCGAGCAGTTCGTGCTGACGATCTCGGAGAACGGCTATGGCAAGCGCACCTCGTCCTTCGAGTACCGGACCACGGGCCGCGGCGGCAAGGGCATCGTCGCGATGTCGGTGAACAACCGCAACGGCAAGCTGGTGGCGTCGTTCCCGGTCGAGGATACCGACCAGATCATGCTGGTAACGGATGGTGGCCAACTGATCCGCTGTCCGGTCGACGGCATTCGCGTCGCCGGCCGCTCCACCCAGGGCGTGATCGTGTTCGACACCGCCGAGGGCGAGCGCGTCGTCTCGGTCGACCAACTCGGCGAGGACGGCGAGAACGGGGAGAGTTAAGTTCCTCGGTAGATCGAGACTTCAAGCTGCATCCCTGCGCGACCGGCTGCTTCGACAACCGATCGAGGAACGATGCAGGACGCTGCCATAACACGGTGGCGGAAGACGACTGCAATATTCAGCGAGGCGGTTGCTATCGCGCCTTTCTCGGTAAGGTTGAGGATTTGAGTTCCGCCGATATCCAACAAATGTGAAACCGCGGGCCAGATATCGGCGTCGTCGTCTATGTCAATCTGTGCATAGTGACCGTTTTCGGCATCTTCCTCGTACCGGTCCAACGGCAATCCGAGCGCCTCCTCGAGTGCGGATCGGGAGATCGAAACCCGTGCAAGGCGAACAACGGCAGTTAGGGGATGAAGTGCCATAAGCGGATGGGGCTCTCGAAGCACTTAAGAAATTCCTGGCGCTCAAACGAAACGGCGGCCCGCAAGGCGCCGTTCATGTTTGACGTGAGCAATTTGGAGGTTTTCGCGGGGCCGAAGGGGCATCAACGGCCGCGCGTCAGGTCAAACAAACCAAGGCGTTTTCAAGCGAAGTGGGCACCGGTTCGCGTGAAGAAAACGCGTTAAAACAATCTAGCGCTGCACCACCGGGATGATCCGAACCTGGACCGGCGCATTGCGGGTGCCGGCGTTGCGCAGGCAGGAAGCCTCGAAATTCGGCCACGCCTGCTGCGAGCAATCCTTGCCGAGCGGGCGGTAATCGAGCCGGTCGGCCTTCTGAAGCACGATGGATGACGTGACGCTGGCTTCGACCTGCGGGGCGAAGCCCGGGAGAACGGTGAGCGCGGCTGCACAGAAAGCCGCAATGGCGATCGCTGAAAGAGCCTTGATCATGTTGGTCCCCGTTATCTTCAGGCCATTCGGCCTGTCGTTTACGCCCGTTATTGATGCAATGCGTACCGGTCTCCCGTTTCCGGACGTCTGCGTCACGCGGCAAAAAATGGTTTCATCCACGGCGAGAATTGTTTCATCGGGAGCGGGCCGACGAAACAAAGCGTCCGAAAACGCCATGATTTCAATGAATTGTCCCGCTCGTGAGATAAGACGCGCGAGACCGGGTTTTGGTTCTGCGGCCAGATGCGAAATATTTTTGTCCCGGCCCGCATTTTTTGCGGGAACCGGCTGCGCTTGCGGGGCACTTCGCGGCGGGTTAGACGATCCTCATGCCACGTATCGCCCTTTATCCGGGGTCGTTCGATCCCGTCACCAATGGCCACCTCGACGTGGTGCGCCATGCGGTTCACCTCTGTGACAAGCTGATCGTCTCGATCGGCATTCACCCCGGCAAGAAGCCGCTGTTGTCACCACCGAGGAGCGCCTCGCGATGGTGCGCGAGGTGTTTGGCCCGGTCGCCAAAGAGGCCGGCTGCGCGTTCGGTGCTCGACCTGACGACAATCTGACCGTCACCGCGGCGCAAGCGGTCGGCGCGACCATCATGATCCGGGGCCTGCGCGACGGCACCGATCTGGATTACGAGATGCAGATCGCCGGCATGAACGAGACCATGGCCCCGGAGATCATACCGTGTTCACGCCGGCCTCCGTCGGCGTCCGCCCGATCACGGCCACACTGATCCGGCAGATAGCGGGGATGGGCGGCGACGTGACGCCGTTCGTGCCCGTTTCGGTCGCCAAGGCGCTCAAGGCCAAGCTCTCGGCCTGACGACCTTCGGCAGATTCATCCCTCTCCGGAGTCCTCATGATCCGCTTTCTCGCACTCGTCGCCACGCTGTTCGCCATCGTGCCGGCGCTGGCGCAACCGCTTCCTGCCAATCTCGACAAGGCCAATGCGCTTGTCATCGACACGACAAAGGGCCGCATCGTCGTCAAGCTGCGCACCGATCTGGCGCCCGGCCACGCCGAGCGGCTGAAGACGCTGGCACGCGAAGGGTTCTACAACAACGTTCCGTTCCATCGGGTGATGGACGGCTTCATGGCGCAGACCGGCGACGGCCAGAATTTCAACGGCACCGGCGGCTCGAAATACCCGAACCTGAAGCAGGAATTTTCCAAGGTTCAGTTCAAGCGCGGCGTGGTCGGGATGGCCCGTCGCGGAGACAGCGTCGACAGCGCCAATTCGCAGTTCTTCATCATGTTCGGCGAAGCGCCGAGCCTGAACGGACAGTACACGGTGATCGGCGAGGTGGTGTCCGGCATGGATGTCGTCGACAAGCTGAAGAAGGCTCCGCCTGGCTCGCCCGGCGGTGCCGTCACCAATCCGGACAAGATGGTGAAGAATGCAGGTCGCATCGGACGTGAAGTAACGAACGTCACAGGGAGAAACTGAAATGGCTACCGAAAACACGCTGATCCTTGAGACGACGCAAGGAAATGTCACCATCGAGATGCGGCCCGATCTCGCGCCGCTGCATGTCGAGCAGATCAAACGCCTCGTGAATGACGGATTTTCGACGGCATCGTCTTTCATCGCGTGATCGACGGCTTCATGGCGCAGACCGGCTGCCCGCAGGGCACTGCACTCGGCGGCTCGGGCAAGAAGATCAAGGCCGAGTTCAACGCCGAGCCGCATGTGCGCGGCACCGTGTCGATGGCGCGCGCGGCCGATCCGAATTCCGGCGACAGCCAGTTCTTCATCTGCTCGACGACGCCCGCTTCCTTGACCGTCAGTACACGGTCTGGGGCAAAGTCACCGACGGCATGGAGAATGTCGACAAGATCAAGCGCGGCGAGCCGGTGTCAAATCCGGACAAGATCGTCAAGGCGCACATGGCGAAGGCTTGATCCCTCTCCACGCGGGAGAGGGAAAGAGATGCGCACCGATCTCTTCGACTTCGAGCTTCCTCCGGACAATATCGCGCTCCGGCCGGCGAACCCGCGCGACGCCGCGCGGATGCTGGTGGTGCGTCCCGGCACGGGTGTCGAGGACCGGCATGTAAGCGACCTGCCGTCGTTTCTGCGGCCCGGCGATCAGCTCGTCGTTAACGACACCAAGGTGATCGCGGCGCAGCTCAGCGGCCGGCGGATCGGACGCGAGCCTGAGGTGCGGATCGACGCGACCTTGATCCGCAGGCTGGACGGCTCACGCTGGCGGGCGCTGGCGAGACCCGCCAAGCGGCTGAATGAAGGCGACGTCGTGCGGTTCGGCTCGGAGGGGCGCGTCTGCTTCCTCGGCCAGCTCGACGCGACGGTGGAGGCGAAGGGCGAGGCGGGCGAGGTAACGCTGGCCTTCACCTTTCACGGGCCGGCGCTCGACCAGGCGATCGCCGAGATGGGCGAGACGCCGCTGCCGCCTTACATCGCCGGCAAGCGCGCGCCCGACGAGCAGGACGCGAGCGACTATCAGACCATGTTCGCGCGCGAGGACGGCGCGGTCGCGGCCCCCACCGCCGGCCTGCATTTTACGCCGGCGCTGGAGGCGGCTGTTTTAGCGGCCGGCGCAAAGATCCAGCGCGTGACCCTGCATGTGGGGGCGGGCACCTTCCTGCCGGTCAAGACCGACGACACGTCGGAGCACAAAATGCATGCGGAGTTCGGAACGGTTTCCGAGGAGACGGCGCGGCGGCTGAACGAGGCGCGGCGGCAGGGCGGCCGCATCGTCGCGGTCGGTACCACCTCGCTGCGGCTCTTGGAGAGCGCGGCGGCGGAGGACGGCACGATCCGTCCCTTTGCCGACGAGACCTCCATCTTCATCACGCCGGGCTATCGTTTCCGCGCCGTCGACCTGCTGATGACCAATTTCCACCTGCCGCGCTCGACGCTGTTCATGCTGGTTTCGGCCTTCAGCGGGCTCGAAGCGATGCAGTCGGCCTACGCGCACGCCATCGCGGGCGGCTATCGCTTCTATTCCTACGGCGACGCCAGCCTGTTGTTTCGGGCGTAAGGCTGGGCAATAAGCGCCGCATGAGCCTGCCCAATCATTTCGAACTGCTGGCGACCGACGGCGCGGCCCGCACCGGCCGGCTGACCACGCCGCACGGCGTCGTCCGCACGCCGGCCTTCATGCCGGTCGGCACGGCGGGTGCAATGAAGAGCCTGCATTGGCGCGACGTCCGCGCGGCCGGGGCCGACATCGTGCTCGGCAATACCTACCATCTGATGCTGCGGCCCGGCGCGGAGCGCATCGCGGCCCTCGGAGGCTTGCAGAAGTTCACCGGCTGGAACGGCCCGATGCTGACCGATTCCGGCGGCTTCCAGGTGATGTCGCTGGCGCAGTTGCGCAAGGTGACGGAGCAGGCTGTCACCTTCCGCTCGCATATCGACGGCGCGAAGATCGTGCTGTCGCCGGAGCGTGCGATCGAGGTGCAGCGGCTGCTCGGCTCCGACATCGCCATGCAGCTCGACGAGTGCGTGAGGCTGCCGGCGAGCGCGCCGACATCGAGCGTGCCATGCAATTGTCGCTGCGCTGGGCGGAGCGGTGCAAGCGCGCTCGAGGGCGCGCCGGCAGGCTACATGCTGTTCGGCATCGTTCAGGGCGGCGACGTTCCGGCGTTGCGCGAGGTGAGCGCGCGGGCGCTGGTCGACACCGGCTTTCATGGCTACGCCATCGGCGGGCTCGCGGTCGGCGAGCCGCAAGAGGTGATGCTGGCGATGATCGAGGCGACCGCGCCGCATCTGCCGGAGGATCGGCCGCGCTATCTGATGGGCGTCGGCACGCCCGACGACATTCTGGAATCGGTCGCGCGCGGCGTCGACATGTTCGACTGCGTGATGCCGACCCGCAACGGCCGGCACGGCGTCGCCTTCACGCGGCGCGGGCCGGTCAACCTGCGCAATGCGCGGCATGCCGACGATCCGCGGCCCCTGGACGACGAGAGTCCATGCGATGCCGCCCGTAACAATTCGCGGGCTTACCTGCATCATCTGGTGAGATCGGGCGAGGCGCTCGGCGCGATGCTGCTGTCGGAGATCAACGTCGCCTATTATCAGGCGCTGACGGCCGGCATTCGCGAAGCGATCTCCGGCGGTGCGTTCGATGCTTTTCGGACGGCCACGCGCGAGCAATGGGCCGGGGGCGATATCGCGCCCTGCTGACGAGTTAGTTACAGGCGTATCGCTTGATGTCGTGCCGGGTGACAAAACCGTAGCCGCAGGTCTCGCAACTCCAGAGATAGCAGACGTGGCCGTCGGCTTCGAGCGTTGAACCTTCCGCGGCGATGAACGTATCCGCGCAGACCGGGCACTGGCGGCCGTCATTCGCGCGGGGCAGCGCACGAGGCATGTCGGATGACTGGATTTGCGTCGCAATCGGCATCGAGACCTCCTCTGTTGTGCAGTTTTCGTATCGTCTCGTCAGCTCATTTTCCGTGCTTGACTGTGGCCACCCTACACCGCTTTGCTTGACAGCGCAGCGACGTAATTGTGTTCATTCCGGGAAAATCGTTGCGGCATTGCACGCGGCCATTCACACTTGATTGAAATCGTCGGGATCGCGGCAACCATCCGCCGTGCGTGGCGGTGGCGGACGGGTGGCGTGTTAAGTCGCTCGGCGAACAAAGTCTTTTTGAATCGGAGAATTCTGTGGCGGCTGAAGCAGCGGGGCAGGCGGCAAACGCGGCGGCCCATGGCGTCGATCTGGTGCCTGTGGTCGCCCTGCTGGCGGCAATGGTTATTGCGGTGCCGATCTTCAAGCGGATCGGACTGGGGTCGGTGCTCGGCTATCTCGCTGCCGGCCTTGCCCTCGGCCCGTCGGGGATCGGGCTCATCAGCCATCCGGAGTCGGTTCTCACCATCGCCGAACTCGGCGTTGTGATGTTCCTGTTCATCATCGGCCTGGAGATGGAGCCGGCCAAGCTCTGGTCGCTGCGGCGGCAGATTTTCGGCCTCGGCGTCATTCAGGTCGCCACATGCGGCGCGCTGCTGACCGGCGTCGGCGTCCTGCTCGGATTCACGCCGGTAGTGGCGTTCATCTTCGGCATGGGCTTCGTGCTGACATCCACCGCGATCGTCATGCAGATTCTCGGCGAACGCGGCGAACTTGCCACCGATGACGGGCAGCGGATGGTTTCGATCCTGCTGCTGGAGGACCTCGCGATCGTGCCGCTGCTCGCGGTCGTCGCCATTCTCGCGCCGGTGACGGGCGAGAAGGCGGATTTCGCAGCCCGCATGGCGAGCATCGCCGGCGCGCTCGGCGCGGTGCTGCTGCTGATCTTCCTCGGCCGGCGCATCATGAATCCGTTCTTCGCGCTGCTGGCCTCGACCCGTCTGCGCGAGGTGATGACGGCGGCGGCGCTGCTGGTCGTGCTCGGCGCGGCGCTGTTGTTCGAGGTCAGCGGATTGTCGATGGCGATGGGCGCGTTCCTTGCCGGCGTGCTGCTCTCGACCTCGACCTTCCGTCATCAACTGGAAGCGGATGTCGAGCCGTTCCGCGGCATCCTGCTCGGGCTGTTCTTCGTCGCCGTCGGCATGTCGCTCGACGTCAGGATCGTGATGGCGAACTGGCGGATCATCGCGCTCAGCGTGCTCGCCTACATGCTCGTGAAGGGCGTCGCGATCTATCTGATCGCGCGGGTGCTGAAATCGAGCCACGCCACGGCGCTGGAGCGCGCGGTGCTGATGGGGCAGGGCGGCGAGTTCGCCTTCGTGCTGTATACGACGGCGGTGTCGGCCGGGATCATCGACGGGCCGACCAATGCGATCTTCACCGCGACGGTCATTATCTCGATGGTGCTGACGCCGCTGGCGATCATCGCCATGCGGTTTGCTATGCCGAAACCTGTGGTGTCGTTCGAGGGGATCGAGAAAGCCGAGAATCTGAGCGGCCGCGTGCTGATGATCGGGTTCGGCCGGTTCGGGCAGATCGTCAGCCAGCCGCTGCTGGCGATGCGCCATTCGGTGTCGATCATCGACAACGATCCGGAGATGATCCGCCCGGCTTCGCAGATCGGCTTCAAGGTCTATTACGGCGACGGCACCCGGCTCGACGTGCTTCGCACGGCTGGAGCGGGGACGGCGGATGTGATCCTGATCTGCACCGACAAGAAGGAGGAAACGACGAAGATCGCGGAACTCATCCATCACGAGTTCCCGCTGGTGAAGGTGATGGCGCGGGCGTTCGATCGCGGCCATGCGATCGAGCTTGTGAAGGCCGGCGTCGACTACCAGATACGCGAGGTGCTGGAGTCGGCATTGACGTTCGGCGAGGAGGTCATCAAGCTGCTCGGCGCAAACCAGGAGGAGGCCGCTGACGTCATCGAAGGCGTTCGCGACCGCGACTCGCAGCGTTTCGAATTGCAGATGGTGGGCGGTGGCATGATGGCCGGGCGTCATCTGCTGCTGAGCAATGCGGCGGAGCAGGCGCGAGAAAGCGGCCGCGAGGTGTCAGACGAGGACGTGCAGCGGGCGATCGAGGATGACGCAGCGCCGGTGCGGCCGGTATGACTCGTTCGCGCCGCAAACCGGATCACTGGATATTTTTGAGGAGGTCTCATGTCGACGACATCATCCCGCGCCCCCGGCCGCGGCAGGATCTATGACAGCATCACTGACGCGACCGGCGACACGCCGCTGGTGCGTCTGAACAAGCTGCCGCAACAGCGCGGCGCAAAGGCGACCATTCTCGCCAAGCTCGAATATTTCAATCCGGCTTCAAGCGTGAAGGACCGTATTGGCGCTGCGATGATCGCAGCGATGGAGCGGGACGGGATCATCAATACCGACACGGTGCTGATCGAGCCGACCTCGGGCAACACCGGCATCGCGCTTGCCTCCGTGGCTGCTGCGAAAGGCTATCGGCTGAAACTGGTGATGCCGGACTCGATGTCGATCGAGCGCCGCAAGATGCTGGCTTTTCTCGGAGCCGAACTGGTGCTGACGCCGGCCGCGCAGGGCATGAAGGGCGCGATCGCCATGGCCGAGGAACTGAACCGCGCGACGCCGAATTCGGTCATCCCGCAGCAGTTCAAGAACCTCGCCAATCCGGAGATTCACCGCCGCACGACCGCCGAGGAAATCTGGAACGACACCGGCGGCAATATCGACTATTTTGTCGCGGGCGTCGGCACTGGCGGCACCATTACCGGCGTCGGCCAGGTGCTGAAACCGCGAAAGCCCTCGCTGCGTGTGGTCGCGGTCGAGCCGGAAGAGAGTCCGGTGCTGAGCGGCGGTCTGCACTCGCCGCACAAGATTCAAGGCATCGGCGCGGGTTTCGTGCCGGATATTCTGGATCGTTCGGTCATCGACGAAATCGTTCGGGTGGACAGCACGACGGCGATCGAAACGTCGCGGGCGCTGGCGCGGACCGAAGGAATTCCGGGCGGCATTTCCTCCGGCGCGGCGATTGCGGCTGCGATCGAGATCGGCAAGCGCCCTGAGGCCGCCGGCAAGACCATCGTCGCGATCGTGCCGTCCTTCTCCGAACGCTATCTGTCGACGGTGCTGTTCGAGGGAATTTAACCCACTTTCCGCTGCGGCGGGTCTTGCGGTTTCGTCTGATCCTCGGGCGGAGCCACAGGCGTCGGCGCGCGGTTGGCGATTTCCGCGCCGGCATCGGCCGGCAGCCGCAGGCTGACGAAGAACGACATCGCCGTCACCAGCGCGATGGCGATGAAGGCCGGGCCGAAATCGGTCGCGGTCGGCGTCGTATGTCCGTGCCATTGCATGGCGAGTTCGACCGCCAGCGCGCCGATGGCGACGCCGGTCGAAATCGACAGTTGCGACGAGACGGCCAGCAGCGAGGTCGCATGCGACATCTTCGCCGGGCTCACGTCGGCGAAGGTGATCGCGCTGTAGGTCGTGAACTGCATCGAGCGGATGAAGCCGTTGAAAATCAGGAACGGCACGATCACCCACAGCGCCGTCTCCGGCGTGAGCAGTGCAAACATCGCGAAGGTGAGCGAGACCAGCGGCCCGTTCAGCAGCAGCAAATTGCGGAAGCCGAGAATTCTCAGCAGCGCCGGCGCGAACGGCTTGACCAGCAGCACGCCGACGGAAGTCGAGATCACCAGAAAGCCGGACTGGAGCGGCGACATGCCGAAGCCGAGCTGGAACATCAGCGGCAGCAGGAACGGCATCGCGCCGAGGCTGGCGCGGAACAGGAAGCCGCCGAAGACGCTGACCTGAATCGAGCGGAGCCCGAGCAGCCCGATATCGAGCACGGGATTGGCGATGCGCCGCGCATGCGCCACATAGAGCGCGATCAGTACCGCGCCTGCGGCCGCGAGGGCGAGATCGACGAGCAGCGGCACGGCGGCGTTGCGCGTCATCGACAGGCCGAAAGCGAGGCCGCCGAGGCCGAAGCCGATCAGCAGCATGCCGACGAGATCGAACCGCGCCGCCTTTGCGACGCTGACATCGGGAATGTACTTCGTCACCATGACGATGCCGAGCAGGCCGATTGGAATGTTGACGATGAAGATCCAGTGCCACGTGGCGATGGTGACGATCAGCCCGCCGAGCGGCGGCTCGAACAGCGGTCCGGCGAGACCCGGAATCGACATGAAAGCCATGGCTTTGAGCAATTGCTGCTTGTCGACGGTCCGCACGATGATGAGGCGGGCGACCGGCGTCATCATCGCGCCGCCCATGCCTTGCAGGATGCGCGAGGCGACGAAGGCCGGCAGCGATGTCGACAGCGCGCACAGTACCGATCCGACCATGAAGACGACGATCGCCCCGCGAAAAACGTTGCGCGCGCCAAAACGGTCGGCGAACCAGCCCGAGACCGGAATGAAGATCGCCAGCGCCAGCAGGTAGGCAGTGACGGCGACGTTGAGCTTCAGCGGCGTCGTGCCGAGGTCAGCGGCGATCGCGGGCAGGGCGGTGGCAATGATGGTGGCGTCGACCTGTTCCATGAACAGGGCGACGGCGACAATCACGGCAATCAATTGTTCGCGCTGCATCGCTTGACGGTTGCTCCGCCTGTCGAGCACCGTGCTTAAGACATTCCCGCGAAAGAGAGCACTGCCGGCGGCGCGTACCCCTCACGCGGCCGCGCATGGCGTTTCGTGAAGCGGAACGGATCGACGCCGAGGAGGGAAGGTGCGCCTTGCGACCCGACCCATCGGAAGCCCGCGTCCCTTTAGCCTCGTCAGCCGACGATGCGCACCGGCAGCGACTCGTAGCCCTTGACGAAATTGGAGTAGACCCGCTTCGGCTCGTCGAGCACCTCGATCCGGTCGAACCGTTTCAGGATTTCCTCCCAGACGATGCGCAACTGCAATTCCGCCAGCCGCAGGCCGAGGCAGCGGTGGATGCCGAAGCCGAACGAAATGTGGTTGCGCGAGTTCGGCCTCTCAAGGACGAAATCGTCGGCGTTCTGAAACATCTCCTCGTCGCGATTGCCGGAGACGTACCACATCACCACGCGGTCGCCCTTCCTGATCTGCTTGCCGCCAAGCTCGGTGTCGGCCAGCGCCGTGCGGCGCATATGCGCGAGCGGCGTCTGCCAGCGCACCGTTTCGGGCACGAGGTTCTCGACCAGTTTCGGATTGGCTCGCAGCTTCTCGTACTGGTCCGGAAATTTGTTCAGCGCATAGACGCTGCCGCTCAGCGAATTGCGGGTTGTATCGTTGCCGCCGACGATCAGCAGGATCAGATTGCCGAGAAAGTTTCTCGGGTCCATATCCCTGGTAGCTTCGCTGTGCGCCATCATCGACAACAGATCGGTCTTCATCGGCTGCTTTGCGCGCTCTTCCCACAGCCGCGCGAAATAGGCGCCGCACTCCTGCAATTCCGCCTCGCGCGCCTGTTCGGAGGCGATGATCTCGCGATTGCCGGGCGCGGCGGTGGCGACGTTCGACCAGCGCGTGAGCTTGCGACGCTCCTCCCAGGGGAAGTCGAACAAGATGGCCAGCATCTGCGTGGTCAGTTCGACCGAAACCTTGTCGACCCAATCGAACGTCTCGTTCTTCGGCAGGTTGTCGAGAATTTCGCAGGCGCGGACCCGGATGGTCTCGGCGAGCTTCGCGAGATTCTGCGGCATGAACATCGGCTGCACGGTCTTGCGCTGGGCGCTGTGCTTCGGCTCGTCCATCGAGATGAAGCTTTCGCGCCGATAGACCGGCTTCACGTCCTGAATGCCGATGCCGCCGAACTGGATGTCGGAGGAGAACAGCGAATGGCTGGTCTCCACCTGCATGATGTCCTTGTACTTGGTGACGGACCAATAGGCGCCGCCGCGGCTTTGCGGGCAGTAATGCACCGGATCCTCCCGCCGCAGCCGCTCGAAATAGGGCCACATCGTATTGGAGCGGAACAGCTCGGGCTTGCTCACATCGATGTCGTCGAGATGCATCGAATAGGCCTCTAGCCGTGCCTGATCCAATGCCTGAACGGTGCCGTGCATGGCGCTTATCCTCGGTGTAAAAACAACGGCGTCCGCACCAGGCGGACGCCGCGATTGCGTTTTCCTCAGGCGGCAATCCTGACGGGGAGGTGTCGTAGCCCTTGACGAAGCCTGAACAGGGCCGCTTCGGCTCGCCGACCACTTCAATCCTGTCGAAGCGCTTTGAGGATTTCCTCCCAGATGACTTTCAACTGCAACTCGGCCAGCCGCAAAACCGACGCAGCGGTGGATGCCGAAGCCGAAAGAAATATGGCGCGCGCGGCCGCTTGCGGTCGATGATGAAGGAGTCTCGATCTCGATGACGTCGCCGTCATGGTTGCCCGAGACGTACCATCACCACCTTGTCGCCCTTCTTGATCTGCTTGCCGCCAAGCGTGTAATCGGAAAGGCGCGGTGCGGCGCATATGTGCGAGAGGTTCGCCAGCGGATCACTTCCGGCACGAAGCTTTCGATCAGCGCCGGATTCTCGCGCAGCTTCTTGTATTGGTCCGGATTTTCGTTCAGCGCCATGATGCTGCCGGACAGCGTGTTGCGCGTGGTGTCGTTGCCGCCGACGATCAGCAGCACGAGGTTGCCGAGGAAGTTCTTCGGGTCCATGTTCTTGGTGGCGTCGCTGTGCGCCATCATCGATAACAGATCGCTCTTGGGCGGCAGCTTGGCGCGCTCGTTCCACAGCCGCGAGAAATAGGCCGCGCATTCGTTCAGCACCACCATTCGTTCCTCGTCGGTCTCGACAAGCTGGCCGGGCGCGGGGATCGTGGTCGACACGTCGGACCAGTGCGTCAGCTTGCGGCGATCCTCCCACGGAAAATCGAACAGCACGGCCAGCATCTGCGTGGTCAGCTCGACGGAGACGCGGTCTACCCAGTCGAAGGTCTCGTTCTTCGGCAGGTTGTCGAGGCACGAGGCCGAACGCTCGCGAATGGCGATAGCGAGATTGTCCAGATGCGTCGGCGTGAACATCGGCGCGACGGTCTTGCGCTGCGGGCCGTGCCGCGGCTGGTCCATCGCGATGAAGCTTTCGCGGCGAAGCTCCATCGGGATGTCGCGGATGGTGATGCCGCCGAGATCGGTCGCCGACGAGAACACCTGGTGGTTGGTCTCGACCTCCATGATGTCGTTGTACTTGGTGACCGACCAATAGGGGCCGAACATGCCGTTCTCGCAGAAGTGGACCGGGTCCTCTTTCCGCAGGCGTTCGAAGTAGGGCCAGAACTCGTAGTTCTGAAACAGCGCCGGATCGCCGACATCGATCTTGTCGAGCGGTGTCGCATACGCGCGTTCGCGCGCTTCGTCCATCGGCCTGATCGTGCCATGCATGGCGTTTGCTCCGCTGGCGATCATCCGTTTTCGTGGCTCCGGATGATGCGTTATCATTCGCGCAAGGCGCCACGTTAGAACGATTACAATGCTTTGCGCCCTGATTTGCAAGCGGCAACAGGATCGGGAACCGGTATTTGCCGGGGGATGCGGGGTGGCGGACCCCCGCCGGTCAGATTTCGTCGGTTCCCTGGTTTTCGAGGTCGTCGAGATAGATTTGCAGGGGTGCAAGAACCGCGACCGTCGGCGAGGCCCGTTCGGGGCCATCGAGGATTTGAATGAAACCGACGCTCCGCAACTCGTCGAGGGCGTGGTTGAACTCTGCCTCAGGCAGGCGCGTATGTTCGCGCAGGACCGCCAGCGGCGGGCCGTCGCCCTGCGTCAGACCGCCGACCTGCTCACGCAGGATGTAAGCCATATCCAGTGCTTCGCCGCTCAGCATGATCGTGAACTCTCCCTGCCCGGGAGGTAGCAATGTGGCCGCGCCTTCGCAATCGGCGGGTCCGATTGGATCGGCGGCCGCCTTCGGCTAACATCCTGCTTTGAGTGATCCATATCACAGTTCTTGACGTCCAGTCTCTCTAATCGTCGGTTCGATGCGTTCAGGTGTGCGCGCGTCGCGACGCAGCGCATGACAGGAGAATGGGAATGACAGGCACGATGAAGGCGATGTGCCGGGCAGGCGCCGTGGCCTTGCTGCTGGCCGTCGTGACGGCTGCGCCTGCGAAGGCTCAGTTCGGCGGCGGCGACGAGGACACCATGGCCAAGTTCGCGCCCATGCTGGAAATGATGAAAGCCAAGATGGGCAAGAAGCGTTTCGCCATGCTGATGCAGACGGCGGGGATGATGTCCAACATGATGGAAGGCAGGCGGCGGCCTTGTGGCGGCCTTAGCGGAATGCTCGGCGGAGGCGGCCTTGGTGGCGGTCTCGGCGGTGGATTTGGCGATCTCGGCGGCGGCGGTGGCGATTTCATGGCATGTTTCGGCAACAGCGGCATGGTCGGCGATGCTTCCGCAGATGATGAGCATGATCGACACCGGCGGCGGAAGCCGCAAGGTCAAGCGCAAGCGCGCGCGCCGATAGAGGGAGAAACCTGGCTCGCTCCTCGGAATTTCCTGACGAGAATGTGCCGGGCCTGTTTTGCAGGCCGGCTTTCAACGTTTACTGGTCGAATGCACTGGCCTCGCAGGCTCCGCTCAGATTGGCCTTGTTCCGCCGCATGGTGATCTTCGTCACGCTCGGTATTTCGCCGGCGCACAGCCGAGATGTCTGGGCGCACGCGCGCCGCTGTTCGGGTGTCGAAATCGAGTTGTATTTCGCGTCCTGCGCTGTGCCGGCGCTGCGTTGAGCCTGAGGAGCAGGAAACCTGCCGCTGCGGCCGCGTAAAAACCCTCGGCCGCGAACTTGGTCTGTCTGTCATTCACCGCTGCACTCCGCCTGGTTGAAAGGATCGCACGATAGCGGAATATTTCGGACGCGCCGCCGCGTCGGTGATCTCGGTCACATAGCTCAGAGGCAGGTTCAGTTCCGGGAACCGATCCGGCCAAATTCCCGTCCGTTCGATCGTGACGACCGCCACGACGACGGCGAGCGACCGCGGCCACGATGAGGCGCGCTCCAGCTCATGCCCCGGCTGACCCAACACAACAGCGCGCAGCACATCAGAACGGGCGCGCGAGAATATCCAGTGAGGGCACGGCGATCTTCGGGGCTTGTCTCAAGTGACGGGAGCAGACATGAACACAATGCCACCGGCAATGCCATGTCCGGGAATGCGTCAGTCCGTCCCGGATGCTTTCGCAGGGTGGCGCGGGAACGTCAGGGGCTCTGTTTGCCGACCAGGGCGACACCGTTCATCGCCCGGTATCGGCAGCGGTGCCGACACACCGATGCTGATCCGCCGCCGCCGTGATCAGAAGTGGTTCGCTATAGGTGCTGCGCGTGTGCTGGTTGACGGATCACCTCGCCGCGGAACGTCCCGGTCTTCTCTCCTGCACGGCGTAGGAGCCTGTGTAATAGAGATAGGCGTCGCCGCCGCGAATATGGCCGTCGCGGAACACAACCACGCCGCTGCCGCGGCCGGTCCGGCCGTCCAGCAGTCCGACATGGATGGAATAGAGGCCGTTGCGCATTGTCCCACGATGTCCCGAGTGCAATTCTTAACCGGACACGCGGTTCCGGTAAACCGGCACAGGCTCGGATCGACGCGGCGCCAGAGCAGCAGCCTCTATCGCCGTATCGTCATCATGATTGGTGAGCGCGGTGGGACTCGAACCCACGACCCCATGATTAAAAGTCACGTGCTCTACCACCTGAGCTACGCGCTCACTCGAGGCGCTGTGTAGGGGGCGCGGGGGCATGGGTCAAGTAAGCCGTTGCATCCGGCGGCGATCGAATTTCGGCCGATCTGCGATTGTTCGCAGGCCGATGCCGGCATCTGTTCAAGCCGTTTCGATGCCACACCCCGGATGGCGCTGGCGAAGCGCGGCGCGGGCATTCTGCTTAAGACGCCGCGTCCTGCCGGTGCTCCGCCGGCAAAGGCTGCGGGCTCGGCAGGCGGCGGCCGATCCCGACGGGGCGGATGCCGATCAGCTCAGCCGTGTAGGTGCGAGCGTTGCGCCAGAAGGCGAAATCGTTGATCCGCGAATTCTCCAACAGCGCGATGGCGACCGCCGACAAAAACGGCAGGCTTTGCAGGATCAGCACGGCGGCGAAGACGTAGATTTCCCGCACTTCCTTGACGTTGGTCATCACCAGCACCGCCGCGCCGACCCAAAGAAGCACGCCGATCACGGCTTCCCAGAACGCCTGGAACTCCACCGACATCCGCGACAGGCCGCCCTTGGAGGTGCGCGCGAATGGCAGGTGCTCGGTGATGAGCCCGTTGGCGACCGCGCGCGAAACGGTCCATTGCACCGACATCGCCGCGAACATGGCCCCCATCATCTGCCCGAATTTCACCGGCACGCGCAGGCGGTACAGGGTCAGGAAGTGCGTCAGCGAGACGACGAAGGCGGCGATGATCGGGATCGTCAGGATTTTGTCCGGAATGGCGATGTCGGCGAAGGCGACGATCGGCACCCAGATGAGGTTCAGCAGCGCCACCAGCACGCCGAGGCTTTCCGCGCCGAGCCAGTTCAGCCAGCCGAGTGAAAACTCGCGCTTCTGGTCCGGCGTCAGCTTGCTAGCGCCGGGCAGGAAGCGCCGCCAGTGCTTCTTGACGATCTGGAAACCGCCATACGCCCAGCGATGACGCTGCTTGCGGAAAGCCTCATAGGTGTCGGGCAGCAGGCCGTGGCCGTAGCGCGTATTCGTATATTGCGTAGTCCAGCCGTTCTCGATGATGGCGAGCCCGAGATCCGTGTCCTCGCAGATCGTGTCGCCGGCCCAGCCGCCGCACGCCTCCATCGCCGAACGGCGGATCAGGCACATCGTCCCGTGGACGATGATGGAATCCTTTCGTTGCGCTCGACCATGCCGATGTCGAAGAAGCCGGCATATTCGCCGTTCATGATGTAGTGCATCAGCGACCGGTCGCCGTCGCGATGGTCCTGCGGCGCCTGGACGATGCCGACGCGCGGATCGGCGAAGGCCGGGATCAGGTCCTTCAGCCAGTCGGGCTGCACCACATAGTCGGCGTCGATGATGCCGATCACCTCGGCGTCGGCGGCCGTCCGCGCCATCGCCAGCCGCAGCGCGCCGGCCTTGAAGCCGGAGACTTTTTCCGCGTTGATGAAGATGAAGCGCTCGCCGAGCGCCCGACAATGGTCCTGGATCGGCTGCCAGAACGCCGGGTCGGGCGTGTTGTTGATAATCACCACGCATTCGAAATTCGGATAATTCAGCCGGCTGATGGCGTCGAGCGTCTCCTTCAGCATCTCCGGCGGTTCGAAATAGGCCGGAATGTGGATCGACACTTTTGGCGAGGCATCGCCCCAGGCGGCGGGCTGCGGCAGCGGCTTGCGGATCAGCCGTTCCGGGGGCGGGCCGAAGGCGATGGTGGCGATTTCCTCGATCCGCGCCATGGCAATGAAGATCAGCGGGATCAGCAGCAGCACGCCGAGGGTGAGGGCGAAGCCGGACCCGAACAGGAAATAGTGCGTGTTCCAGTAGGCGAAGATGGTCGCAACCCAGCTTCCCACCGCGCAGGAAGCAGCCGCCAGCACGAACGCCTGCATCACGGTCGGCCGCCGCAACCGCAGGATCGGCAGCGACATCAGTACGCCGACCAGGATCGCGATCAGCGCGATCTTCCAGTAGGATTCGTTCACGACCGGGCCGGTCCAGGCGAATTTCGGTTCGCGCGATGCGTCAAGAATGCCCCAGTAAGGACCGACGCCGCCTTCGAAAAATTTCCACGGCTGGTCGATCGCCTCGACGATGTTGTACTCCATGCCGACCTTCTCGGCGCGGGATACGAAATCGCGCAGCACCACGGCCTGTTCGAACGAGCCCGGATTGGCGGCTTTCAGATTGTAGCCGGCGCTCGGCCAGCCGAATTCGGCGATGACGATGCGCTTGCCGGGGAACGTGGTGCGCAGCTTGTCGTAGATGATCATCGCCTGATCGACGGCCTGCTTCTCCGAAAATCCTTCCCAATAGGGCAGGATATGCGCGGCGATGAAGTCGACCGAGGAGGCGAGTTCGGGGTGCTCGATCCAGATGTTCCAGATCTCGCCGGTGGTGACCGGCGCGTCGGTCTGGCGTTTGACCCGCTGGATCAGCTTGATGAGGTCTTCGACCTTCTGCTCGCCACGGTAAATGGTCTCGTTGCCGACGACGATGCCGTTGACGTTGCCGTTGCGGCGGGCGAGCTGAATCGCCGCCTGCATCTCGCGCTCGTTGCGGTCGACATTTTTGTCGATCCAGGCGCCGACCGTGACCTTCAGCCCGACCTCATTGGCGATCGGCGGCACCAGTTCGACACCACCGGTGGACGAATAGAGGCGGATCGCGCGAGTCAGCGGCGCGAGCGTGCGAAGGTCGGCACGGATCTTTTCCTGAGTCGGAAAATTGTCGACGTCGGGATGGCCAGTGCCTTCGAATGGCGCGTAGGAAACGCTCGGCAGCGTGCCCCGGAAATCCGGAGCCGGCTGCTCGTCCCGCAGGAGCGCCCAAATTCCCGCGTGAAGCGCGGTAACGCAAACAAGAACGGCAACAACCGCGCGCATTCCACCCAGACCTAATTGGGGCCGATTGTGCCGCTTGAGCGAACCCGTCCCCGAGGCTCGCTGCAAGGCTCGCTGAAGGCTGCGGCTGCGAAGTCTATCCAAGCCGCACGATTTAACAACTCATATGAAGCTGTGTCGTTTCAAAGACTTTTCGTCAGCAAATCTGCGAAAAATCCTGAACGTCCGTTCAGCGTTCCGGGTGGTCGAAGCCCTTACTTCGCGGCCGCGGGCGGCGCGGCGGGGGCGGCTGCCGGCGGCGGAGTCGGCGTTGCGGCCGGCGCGGGAGCTTGTGCCGCAGACGGGTTCGCGGCCGGCTGGCCTGCGGGCGTGGCAGCAGCGGCAGGCGGCGCGGGCTGCACGGCGGGATTCACCCAACAGGCATGAACGCGGCCGGTCAGCGTTTCGGGAGCCTTCGGATCGAACGCGCCGAAACGCGTGAGGCAGCGGAACGCCGCCTGGACATGGCCGCCGGGGCAACCGAAACGGTCATAGAGGTCGAGATGACGAAAGGCGGTGTCCAGATCGTCGCGCCACATCAGGCCGACGACGCGGCGGCCGAGCCAGACGCATTCCGGATTGCCGGCCGGTCCATTGATCGCCTGTGCGGCTTCGGCGAATTCATCGACCTTGCGCTGATTGTCGCGCGCGGCGTCCGGCGTGGCGGTCGCGCCCTGCTTGGATTGATCCTGCGGCCGGACATCGCCGCTTTGCGAGAACGCAACGCCATGTCCCGCCAGCAGAAGACCGAAACCCAGCAATGCCGCCGTCATACGCAGAGGAACTGAACGCACAGGAACCGCGCGAAGAGGAGGAGTCGCACGCAGACGAATCGGCTTTCCATTGACGCGCATAACGTTCCTTAATCTTCCCGCTGACCGCCCAAAAACCCCTCATGACGCCGAAATGGGTCCCCAATGCGGCGAGGTCATGCAGAAGAATCAAATGGAGCAGATTCCGCGAATTGTCCAGCAACAACGCAATATGCGACGACTTGGCAGAGTTGAGTCTGGCGAAGTTCAATTTGTGCGTTGGCGGCGGCGCAGCTAAAGGTAGCGGCTCTGTTTTCTGGAGGTTCACCTGACCGCCCTTCGCATTCCCCTCGCTTTTCTGGTCGTTTCGCTCGCCGCGATCTCCGCCGTGTGGTGGTGGCTCGCCACGCCGGTCTCGCTGCGGCACGCGCCGATCGATCCCGCCCAGAAACTCGACTGCGTCTCCTACGCACCGTTCCGCGGGGCGCAGAGCCCGCTGAATTCCACCTTGCAGATCAGCGCAGAGCAGATCGCGGCGGACCTGAAGCAGCTCGCGACCGTCACCGGCTGCGTTCGCACCTATTCTGTCGACAACGGCCTGGATCAGGTGCCGGCTCTGGCGCAGAAGGCCGGGCTGAAGGTCATTCACGGCATCTGGATCGGCAGCGACCGGCTGAAGAACCGCGTGCAGATCGAGACCACGATCGCACTGGCGAAGGAATATCCCGGCGTGATCTCCTCGATCATGGTGGGCAATGAGGTGCTGCTGCGCGGCGAGATGACGGCCGCCGATCTGGCGGCGCTGATCCGGCAGGTGAAGGCCGAGGTCAAAGGCATTCCGGTGAGCTATGCCGACGTCTGGGAGTTCTGGCTGCGCCACCGTGAAATCTACGATGCGGTCGATTTCGTCACCATTCACATTCTGCCGTACTGGGAGGATTTTCCGATTCGGGCGCGGCATGCGGCGGCGCATGTCGATTCGATCCGCAAGCGGATGGCGATCGCGTTCCCGAACAAGGAAATCCTGATCGGCGAGACCGGTTGGCCCAGCGCCGGACGGATGCGGGAAGGGGCGTTGCCGTCGCGCACCAATCAGGCGCGCGTGGTGTCCGAGGTGCTCGAACTTGCGCGGCGCGAAAAATACCATGTCAATCTGATCGAGGCGTATGACCAGCCCTGGAAACGTGAACTGGAAGGCACGGTCGGCGGCTATTGGGGGCTGTTCGGCGACGATCCGCGCGAGCTGAAATATCCGGCCGGGCAGCCGATCAACAATTTTCCGTTCTGGCGAATGCAGTGGTATGCGGGCCTCGCCTATGCCGCGCTTGTGTTTTTCGCGGCCTTCATGACTCAGCGGCGAAAGCCGTGGTCGCCGCGCTGGACCTCGTGGGTGGCGGTCGGTCTCGGCGCGACCGCGGGTGGGGTGCTGCTGGGCGTTGCGGCCGAAAAGGTGCTGCTGGAAAGCCGCGGCGCCGGCGGCTGGCTGCTCTGGGGCTCGATGTTCGCCGCCGGCGTCACCGCGCCACTGCTCGCCGGCGTCGCCTTGATGTCCGGTCGCGCCTTGCCGGGCTTCGTCGGCGTCATCGGGCCGCGGCAGGATCGCGAACGTTCTGCGGTGGGAGTTCTGCTCGGCCTGTGCGCGGCGGTGACGGCCGTTACCGCGCTCCAGACCGCGCTCGGCTTCGTGTTCGATCCGCGCTACCGCGACTTTCCGTTCGCCTCGCTGACGATGGCGGTGCTGCCGCTGTTCCTGCTGTCGCTGCTCAACCGCCCGCGCGACGGCAGCCGGCCGATCGCCGAAGCGGTCTTCGCCGTCGCGCTGATCCTGTCGGCGGGTTACATCGTCGTTAACGAGACGTTCAAGAACTGGCAGTCGGTGTGGACCTGCGCCGTCTATGCCGGGCTCGCGCTCACGATGTGGCGGGTGCGGGTCGCGCGAAGCCTAGAATGAGCAGGCCGATCGCGAGGCCCGACAACGCGATGTTGTAGAGGACGATGCCGAGTCCTGCGACCGCAAGGCCGGCGGTCAGCGTGACGATCGAGGGCCGCATGACATGCAGGACCGCGATCACCAGCGCCGCGCCGCCGAGCACCGAGTGGCGGAACAGCCATGTCGCGGCGAGCCGCGTCTTGCAGAGCCAGGTTTGCAGGCCGGCGTCGCAGGCGAGCGCGACCTGCGAGGTTTCGATCGCGAAATAGCGCAGATACAGCGCGTAGCCGACGCTGACGAATCCGACGATCAGAAGCCACTGCACCTGCAAGGCGCTCAAGCGGAACGGGTCTTTTTTCATGCGCGGACTATGGTCCGCGCCGCCGCGTAATTCAAGGTCGCAACTTTGTTTGCGACCTCACTGAAACCCGATCATCGAGGCGATCGAGGATGCCGGCCGCGCCGCCGGCAATTGCGGGGCTTGCGTGGATTTGCGCCGGGCACGTCGGGGTTTTTCAGGCGTGGTTTCGCCGCTTAGCGAAAGCCGCTGGCCGTCGAACACGGTGGTCCGGCACGCTTGCCGGGTGTCGATCAGCGACGCGCACAGGCGCGCGGCGGTCGCCGCATCCCGGATCGGACCGGCTACGAGATGCAGGTCGAACCCGCCGCGGCGCTCCCGCACCACGACGATCGGCCCGAGCCCCTCCAGTTCGGAGGCGTGTTTTCGCGCCAGCTTTCGCCACAGCGCGCGCAAGCCGTCCGGCGACGCGGCCTTGCCGAGTTCCAGGCCGAATTCGGTCTGCGGCGCCAGGGTTTCGACCTGACCGTTGGTGTCGAACCGGGCGTCGGGGATCGGCAGCGTTTGAACCAAAGAAGGCGCAGCGGCGATAGGTTGCGGCGGAATGCTCGCGGTCGTCTCAACCGGCGGTTCGGTGGCCTCAGGCGTAGGTGGCGTTGTCTCGGCCGCGCGTGTGGTCTGCGGCGCTGCGGAGACGGCCGGCAGGGAGGGCGGGTCCGGCACGGCGGAAACGGCGGGCAACGTCTCCGTCTTAGCGGTCTCCAGCTTTCGGATGGAGTCGGTCGCCGTCGCCAGTGCCGTTTCCAGCGAAGCCAGTCGGTCGAACAGCCGGTCGCGGTCGTTGTTCAGCGTTGCGATGGCGGCCGCCAGCCGCCGCGCTTCGAGGTCATTGCTTTTGCTGCCTGTTCCGCCTGGATGGTGCGGGTCACCAGAATCTGCGCCGTCTCGCCGGAACGTTCGATGGGGTCCGACTTCGATACAGGCTGGCGACGCCCGCAACCGCCAGCACGGCGCAAAACCCCCAGGCGAAAAGGCGCAGCAGGTCGCGGCGGCCCAGCCGCTCTTCGTCGGCGATGGCGCCGCCTCGCCGGCCGCCATCATTTTTCGGATTCGAATCCGACAAGTCGAAATGTCCTTCCCGGTCGCCCCAAAGCCGGATGGAGACGCGGATCACGCGCAGAATCAATGCATAAACCTAACAGGATCGTGAGCGGCATGCCGTTGCACTGAGCCTCTTTGTTCTCGCAAAGGGCTCGGTTAAGAGGGACCGGACGCCGCAGGAAAATTTGAATGACCGCCAGAACCAGCCTCACCATCGTGCTCGCGGCCGGCGAGGGAACGCGGATGCGCTCGTCGCTGCCGAAGGTTCTGCACCCCGTCGCGCAGCGGCCTTTGCTTGCGCATGTGCTTGCGGCAGCGCCGCGTGGCGAAGGCCACGCGCTGGCGGTGGTCATCGGCCCGGATCGAGAGGATGTCGGCGGCGAGGTGAAGCGCACACGCGCCGACGCGCGGATTTTCGTGCAGCGCGAACGGCTCGGCACCGCGCATGCGGTGCTGGCGGCGCGCGACGCGCTCGCGCAAGGCGCGGACGATCTGATCGTCATGTTCGGCGACACGCCGCTGATTTCGGCCGCGACGCTGGAGCGGCTGCGCGCGCCGCTCGCGCGGAACGCCGCCATCGTCGTGCTCGGCTTTCGCGCGGCCGATCCGACCGGCTATGGCCGGCTGATCGTCGATGGCGACAATTTGAGCGCCATCCGCGAGCATGCCGACGCGAGCGCGGCCGAACGAAACATCGATCTCTGCAATGGCGGGGTGATGGCGCTGGACGGCCGCAAGGCGCTGGCGATCCTCGACCAGATCGGCAATGCCAACGCCAAGGGCGAATATTACCTCCCCGACGCGATCGAAATCGCGAACCGGATGGGGCTGAAGGCGACGTTCATCGAAACCACGGAGGACGAAGTGCGTGGCATCAACACCAAGGCGCAACTCGCCGAAGCCGAAGCGGTGATGCAGCAGCGTCTCCGCCAGGCTGCGCTGGACGCTGGCGTCACGCTGGTCGCGCCGGAGACGGTGTATCTGTCCGCCGACACCATGTTCGGCAAGGATGTGGTGGTCGAGCCGTTCGTCGTGTTCGGGCCCGGCGTTTCGGTCGCGGACGGCGCGGTGGTCCATTCGTTCTCGCATGTGGTGCAGGCGAAGATCGGCAAGGACGTCTCGATCGGGCCGTTCGCGCGGCTGCGGCCCGGCACCGTGCTCGGCGATGGCGCGCGCATCGGCAATTTCGTCGAGACCAAGGAAGCGAGGATCGACGCCGGCGCGAAGGTGAATCACCTGATCTATATCGGCGACGCGCATATCGGCGCGAATGCGAATATCGGCGCGGGCACCATCACCTGCAACTATGACGGCTTCTTCAAATACCGCACCGAGATCGGCGAAGGCGCGTTCGTCGGCTCCAATTCGGCGCTGGTCGCACCGGTCACGATCGGAGCCGGAGCCTATATCGGGTCCGGCTCGGTGGTGACGAAGGACGTGCCAGTGGATTCGCTGCGGATCGAACGCTCTGAGCAGACGACCAAGGACGGCTGGGCGAAGCGGTTCCGCGAGGTGATGTCGCTGAAAAAGGCCGGCAAGGCGCAGGCGAAGTGAGGCATCCTTAACCGTGTCTCAATCCGCAACAAATTTTGAGTAACTTGTAAACATCCGCCCGCCTATGACACTCCTTCGATTCTGAAGGACCGGAGACGCGCAACCCTATGTGCGGCATCATTGGAATTCTGGGGCAGGGACCTGTCGCGGAGCATCTTGTCGACTCGCTGAAGCGTCTCGAATATCGCGGCTACGATTCCGCGGGCGTCGCGACGCTGGAGGGCGGACGCCTGACGCGGCGGCGCGCCGAGGGCAAGCTCAAGAATCTCGAAGCCCTGCTTGAGCGGCAGCCGCTCGCAGGCCAGACCGGCATCGGCCATACCCGCTGGGCGACGCATGGCCGTCCGACCGAGCAGAATGCGCACCCGCATGCGACCGAGCGGGTCGCCGTGGTCCACAACGGCATCATCGAGAATTTTCGCGAATTGCGCGAGGCGCTGGAAAAGAGCGGCGCGACATTCGTGACCGAGACCGACACCGAAATCGTGGTCCAGCTCGTCGATGATTTCCTGAAGAAAGGGCTGAAGCCGATCGATGCGGTGAAGGCGGCGCTGCCGAGCCTGCGCGGCGCGTTCGCGCTCGCCTTTGTGTTCGCCGGCGAGGACGATCTGATGATCGGCGCGCGTAAAGGTGCGCCGCTGGCGATCGGCTACGGCGAAAGCCAGATGTATCTCGGCTCGGACGCCATCGCGCTGAGCCCGTTCACCGACAGCATCAGCTATCTTGAGGACGGCGACTGGGTGGTGCTGACGCGCCAGGGCGCGATGGTGCGCGACGAGCGCGGCACGATCGTGCAGCGGCCGATCCAGAAATCCGGCGCGTCGAGTTTCCTCGTCGACAAGGCGAACTATCGCCACTTCATGGCGAAGGAAATTCACGAACAGCCCGAGGTGGTGGGCCACACGCTGGCGCATTACGTCGATCTCGCCACCGAGGAAGTGAGGCTGCCCGCAGCGCTGCCGTTTGATTTCGCTCAATTGGAACGCATCTCGATCTCGGCGTGCGGGACGGCTTGTATCGCCGGCAGCATCGCGAAATACTGGTTCGAGCGGCTGGCGCGGCTGCCGGTCGATATCGATATCGCCTCCGAATTCCGCTATCGCGAAGCGCCGCTGCGCGAGGGCGATCTGGCGATCTTCATTTCTCAGTCGGGCGAGACGGCCGACACTCTGGCCGCGCTCCGCTACGCCAAGGAGCAGGGCCAGCACATCCTGTCGATCGTCAACGTGCCGACCTCGACGATCGCGCGCGAGAGCGATGTCGTGATCCCGACGCTCGCCGGGCCTGAAATCGGCGTGGCCTCGACCAAGGCGTTCACCTGCCAGCTCACGGCGCTGGCGGCGCTGGCCGTCGCCGCCGGCAAGGCGCGCGGCGTGCTCGACGCCGATGACGAGAAGCGGCTGATCCGCGCGCTGGCGGAAGTGCCTCGCCTGATGGCCGCCGCGCTGACGCTGGAGCCGCAGATCGAGCGGCTCGCGCGCGACATCGCCAAGAGCAAGGACGTGCTCTATCTCGGACGTGGCACCTCCTATCCGCTGGCGATGGAGGGCGCGCTGAAGCTGAAGGAAATTTCCTACATCCACGCCGAAGGCTACGCCTCCGGCGAGCTGAAACACGGGCCGATCGCGCTGATCGACGAGAACATGCCCGTTGTCGTCATCGCGCCATTCGATCGCATCTTCGAGAAGACCGTCTCGAACATGCAGGAGGTCGCCGCGCGCGGCGGGCGGATCATCCTGATGACCGACCCGAAAGGCGCGGAGCAGGCGTCGGTGGAATCGCTGGTGACGCTGATCCTGCCGGAGATGCCGGCGACCGTGACGCCGCTGGTCTACGCCATTCCGGTGCAGCTGCTGGCGTACCATACCGCCGTCGTGATGGGCACGGACGTGGATCAGCCGCGCAATCTGGCGAAATCCGTGACTGTCGAATAGGCAGGACCGCTCACAGAAGGTTCGCCTTTCGCGCCGAACTTCTGATAAAAAGATCGTTCCCGGCGACGGGAGATCGAAACGAGCGGCAGACGGACTGACGGGCGCTGAATGAACACTGAAACCGATTTCGTCCCACCGGAGCAGCCGCCTGCTTCGGTGAAGCAAAGCTTCGCGGGCCGTCTGCGGACCTATTTCCTCACCGGGCTGGTCGTGGCCGGACCGGTCGCGATCACGGCCTATTTGACCTGGTCGTTCATTACCTGGGTGGACGATCTGGTGCGGCCGCTGGTTCCGGTCGCTTATCGGCCGGAAACCTATCTGCCGTTCCCGATTCCCGGTTCCGGGCTGGTGGTGGCGGTGTTCGCACTCACTCTGCTCGGCTTCCTGACGGCGAACCTGATCGGCCGCACCGTGCTGGAGCTGAGCGAGATGGTGCTCGGCCGCATGCCGGTGGTGCGCGCCATCTACCGTAGCCTGAAGCAGGTGTTCGAGACGCTGTTTTCGGGGAAGGGATCGAGTTTCCGCAAAGTGGGGCTGGTCGAATTCCCGGCGCCGGGAATGTGGTCGATCGTGCTGATCTCGCAGCCGCCGAGCGCCGACGTCTCGCGACGTCTGCCCGAGAGCACCGAATACATGTCGGTGTTCCTGCCATGCTCGCCGAACCCGACCACGGGCTTCTTCTTCTACGTGCCGAAGAAATCGGTCATCGAGATCGACATGAACGCCGAGCAGGCCGCGACGCTCATCATGTCGGCCGGCGTGGTGCAGCCGGGCGCTGCGGCGGACAGCAAGAAGAACGTCGTCGCGCTCGCCGACATGGCGCAGGCGGCGCGTCTGGCGCAAGCCGCCAACGCCAAGAAAACCGACGCGCCGTCGTAAATCACCCCGCGCCAAGCAGCGGCAGCGCATCGTCTCGCTCGAACAGATACAGCAGCGCGCGCAGCGCCTTTCCGCGCTCGCCGGACAGCTTCGGATTGTCGCGCAGGATCGTCGTGGCTTCCTCACGGGCCTGGGCGATGAGCTGCGCATGAACCAGCGGCCTCACGAGCCGGTAGCCAGGCATGCCGCTCTGCCGCGTTCCGAGCACGTCGCCTTCGCCGCGCAGCTTCAAATCCTCCTCGGCAATGCGAAAGCCGTCGGTCGTCTCCCGGATCACTTTCAGCCGCGCGGATGACATCTCGCTGAGCGGCTCCTTGTAGAGCAGGATGCAGGTCGAGGCGTCGCGCCCGCGCCCGATCCGTCCGCGTAACTGATGCAGTTGCGCGAGCCCGAACCGCTCGGCGTTCTCGATCACCATGATCGTCGCGTCCGGCACATCGACGCCGACCTCGATGACGGTGGTCGCCACCAGAAGTCCGATCTCGCGCGCGGAAAATTGCGCCATCACGCGGTCCTTGTCTGGGCCGCGCATCCGGCCATGGACGAGGCCGACGCGATCGCCGAACCGCTGCTGCAACGCCTTGAACCGCTGCTCCGCATCGGTGAGCGCGACGTTCTCGGACTCCTCCACCAGCGGGCAGATCCAGTAGACCAACCGTCCGGCGTCAAGCGCGCGCCCGACCGCGTCGATCATCTCGCCGAGCCGCTCCATCGGCACCGCGCGGGTGTCGATCGGATGCCGGCCGGCGGGCTTTTCGCGCAACTCGGAGATATCCATATCGCCGAAATAGGTCAGCACCAGTGTGCGCGGGATCGGCGTCGCGCTGAGCACCAGCATGTCCACCGCCTCGCCCTTATCTGTCAGGGCCAGCCGCTCGCGCACGCCGAAGCGGTGCTGTTCGTCGACGATGGCGAGCGCGAGCGCGCTGAACACGACGTCGGGCTGGATGATCGCGTGCGTTCCCACCAGCAGATCGAGTTCGCCCGCGGCCAGCCGCATCAGAATCTCGCGCCGTTCCCTGCCTTTTTCGCGGCCGGTGAGGATGGCGACGCGCAGCCCAGCCTGTTCGGCGAGCGGCGCGATGGTTTTCAGATGCTGGCGCGCAAGAATTTCGGTCGGCGCCATCAGTGCCGCCTGCCGGCCGGTCTCGGCGACAGTGGCTGCGGCGAGCAGCGCGACCACGGTCTTGCCCGATCCGACATCGCCTTGCAGCAGCCGCAGCATCCGCAGCGGCTCAGCAAGATCAGCGGCGATCGCAGCCGCCGCATCCTGCTGCGACGACGTCAGCGCGTAAGGAAGCGCATCGATGATCTTCCGCCGCAGATGTCCGTCGCCCGCATTGCGAACACCCGCCGGCCGCCGCAATTGCGAGCGGACCAGAGCGAGGGCGAGTTGCCCCGCGAGCAGTTCGTCATAGGCGAGGCGGCTCCAGTAGCGGTTTTCGGGGAGAATGTCCTCGGGGACGGAGGGCGCGTGGATATGCGTCAAGGCTTCCGCGAAGGACGGAAAGCCGGTGCGTGATAGAATCTTCGGATCGATCCACTCGGGCAGTTTCGGAATGCGCGGCAGCGCCTGCTGCACGGCGCGGCGGAGCGAGCCCAGCGCCAGACCTTCAGTCAGCGGATAGACCGGCTCGATCGACGGCATGCTGGCAAGTCCGGCCTCGTCGACCACGCGGTCGGGATGGACCATCTGCAATGTGCCGTCGAACATCTGCACGATGCCGGAGACATAGCGATGTGCACCGAGCGGCATCTGCTTTTCCAGATAGGAGCGGTCGCCCCTGAAATAAGTCAGCACGACGTCGCCGGTGTCGTCGCTGGCGATGATCGTATAGGGCGCGCGCGAATGCCGCGACGGCGGCGGCCGGTGGCGGTCGATCGTCACCGACAGCGTGACGACGGTGCCCGGAACCGCATCGGAAATCTTCGGCCTCGCGCGCCGGTCCACCACGCCGGCCGGCAGATGGAACAAGAGATCGACCAGACGCGGCGTGGTTTCGCGGTCGAGCAGGTAGCGAAACAGCTTGTCCTGTTTCGGACCGACGCCTGTCAGCGTGGTCACCGGCGAAAACAGTGGATTGAGAAGATTCGGACGCATCGCGGCGGATTCACATGCGGTTTGCGCCGCCGGGTCAAGTCGCCCCGTGGATGGCTTTTGCCCGCAGTGGATGACATCTGCGCAGGGCTGACAGCAACGCCGCAGACCGCTATATCACGGCCGCCCGGCACGTCCGGGCTTTTGGCGTTGTCTCATCTTCGATGTTTGGAATATTTCATGACGGGAACCACTCTGACCAGCCACGGTCTCGATCCGCGCCGCAAGCGGCTGCTGTTTCGCTGCTGGCATCGCGGCACCCGCGAGATGGATTTCCTCATCGGCCGCTTCGCCGACGCGCATCTGCCCGCGATGTCCGACGCCGAACTCGACGAGTTCGAGCGTCTGATCGATCTGCCGGACCCGGACCTCTATGCAGCACTCACCGGCGCGCGGCCGCTGCCGGCGGAGTTCGAAGGCGCGATGTTCGAGCGGATGCGTGATTTCCGCCCCGCGGACGGCCTATGAGCAAAGCCGGTCCCTCGCTGAAATCGCCGGCAGAGAACCTTGCACCCGGCAAGGCGCTGACGATCGCCAATGTCGCGGACGGGGCGGAAGCGCTGATCGTCTCCGATCTTGCGCGCGCCATCGCCGCCAAGCACAAGCTCGGACCCGTCAGCCTCGCGCTGGTCTGCCGCGACGGCCAGCGCATGGCGCAGATCGCGCGCGCGGCGGAGTTCTTCGCGCCCGATATCGACATCCTCCAGTTTCCAGCCTGGGACTGCCAGCCTTACGACCGCGTCTCGCCGCATGGCGGCATTCTCGCGCAACGGTTGACCACGCTGGCGCGATTGTCGCGGCTGAAGGGCAGCGATAAGCCGCTTCTGGTGCTCACCACCGTCAACGCCATTCTTCAGCGCGTGCCCGCGCGGCAGTTCATGGCGGCGCAGGCGCTGTCGATCGCGCCTGGTCATGTCATCGGCATGAATGGTGTCGTGGGATGGCTGGAGCACAATGGCTATCAGCGCTCCTCCACCGTGCGCGAGAGCGGCGAATACGCGGTCCGCGGCGGCATTCTCGATCTGTTTCCGGCCGGGCTCGATCAGCCGGTCCGCCTCGACTTCTTCGGCGACCAGCTGGAGTCGATCCGCACCTTCGACGCGGAGTCGCAGCGGACGCTGCTCGACATGCGCGGCCTCGATCTGATGCCGGTGTCGGAATTCCAGCTCGTGACCGAGACGATCCGCCGTTTCCGCATGGGCTATGTCGAGGCCTTCGGCGCGCCGGAGCGTGACGACCAGCTCTATGAGGCGGTGAGCGAGGGGCGGCGGCATCCCGGCATGGAGCACTGGCTGCCGCTGTTTCACGACCGGCTGGAAACGCTGTTCGACTATCTCGGCGAGGCGGCGATCGCGCTCGAAGCGCAGGCTGAGGAGGTCGCGCGCGAGCGCATCGCACAGATTCAGGATTATTACGAGGCGCGCCGCGAGGCGATGGGGCAGGAAGGCTCCGGCGCGATCTACAAGCCGCTGCCGCCGGAGCGACTGTATCTGGCCGAGGCCGAGTGGGGCAAGGCGCTGAAGGAGTCCGCGCTGGTGCGTCTGACGCCGTTCGCTGTGCCGGAGGATGCCGGCGTGATCGACGCCGGCGCGCGGCAGGGCCGCAATTTCGCGCCAGAGCGCGCCGACACCTCCGCGAATGTTTTCGAGGCCGTCGTCACGCATATTCAGGCGCTGCAAGCGGCGCGCAAGAAGGTGACGGTGGCGCTGTGGAGCGAAGGTTCGCGCGAGCGCATGGCGCATGTGCTGAAGGACCACAAGCTGCTCAATACGGTCAGCGTCGGAAGCTGGCGCACCGTGCAGGCGACGCCGCGCAATCAGGTGACGCTGGCGATCGTCGGCCTCGAAGCGGGCTTCGAGACGGGCGAAGCCGCGGTCATCACCGAGCAGGATATTCTGGGCGACCGGCTGGTGCGGCCGCGCCGCGCCTCCAGCCGCAAGCTTGAAAATTTCATCTCCGAGGTCACGAGTCTTACGACCGGCGATCTCGTCGTGCATGTCGAGCACGGCATCGGCCGCTTCGTCGGCTTGCAGACGCTCGATGTCGCCGGCGCGCCGCATGACTGCCTCGAACTGCATTACGCGAACGACACGAAACTGTTTCTGCCGGTCGAGAACATCGAACTGCTGTCGCGTTACGGCTCCGAACAGACCGGCGTCGAGCTCGATCGGCTCGGTGGCAGCGGCTGGCAGGCGCGCAAGGCGAAGCTGAAGAAGCGGATTCAGGAAATCGCCGGCGATCTCATCAAGATCGCGGCCGAGCGCGTGCTGCATGAAGCGCCGAAGCTGCCGGTCCAGCCGGAGCACTATGACGAGTTCTGCGCGCGCTTCCCATACGATGAAACGGAGGATCAGCTCGGCGCCATCGACGCCACGCTGAAAGACCTCGAAGCGGGGCGGCCGATGGATCGCCTGATCTGCGGTGATGTCGGCTTCGGCAAGACCGAGGTCGCCTTGCGCGCCGCGTTCGCCGCGGCGCTGGACGGCAAGCAGGTGGCCGTGGTGGTGCCGACCACTCTGCTCGCGCGCCAGCATGCGAAGAATTTTACGGAGCGCTTCAAGGGTTTTCCGGTGAAAGTCGCGCAACTTTCGCGGCTGGTGTCCGCGAAAGACGCCACTGAGGTCAAGAAGGGCATCGCGGATGGGAGCATCGACATCGTCGTCGGCACGCATGCGCTCCTGGGCAAGACCATCAAATTCAAGGACCTCGGCCTCTTGATCGTCGACGAGGAGCAGCATTTCGGCGTCTCGCACAAGGAGCGGCTGAAGCAGTTGCGCGCCGAAATTCATGTGCTGACGCTGAGCGCGACGCCGATCCCGCGCACGCTTCAGCTCGCGCTGACCGGCGTGCGCGAATTGTCGATCATCGCGTCGCCGCCGGTGGACCGGCTTGCGGTGCGCACCTTCGTCGCGCCGTTCGATCCGCTGATGGTGCGCGAGGCGCTGCTGCGCGAGCGCTATCGCGGCGGACAGGCATTCTATGTGTGCCCGCGTATCGACGACTTGGCGGAAGCCAAGGATTTTCTCGACAAGCATGTGCCGGAGATGAAGGTGGCGGTGGCGCATGGCCAGATGCCCCCGGCCGTGATCGAGGACATCATGTCCGCCTTCTATGACGGCAAGTTCGACATCCTGCTGTCCACCACCATCGTCGAATCCGGCCTCGACATTCCCTCCGCCAATACGCTGATCGTGCATCGCGCGGACATGTTCGGCCTGGCGCAGCTCTATCAGTTGCGCGGCCGCGTCGGCCGTTCGAAGCTGCGCGCCTACGCGCTATTCACGCTGCCGGCGCAGCGCAAGATCACGCCGCAGGCGGAGCGGCGGCTGAAGGTGCTTCAGTCGCTGGAAAATCTCGGCGCGGGATTCCAGCTCGCCTCGCATGATCTCGACATTCGCGGCTCCGGCAATCTTCTGGGCGAGGAACAGTCCGGGCACATCAAGGAAGTCGGCTTCGAACTCTATCAGTCGATGCTGGAGGAGGCGATCACCAACCTCAAGGCCGGTGTCGCGCAGCCGGTCGCCGACCGCTGGTCGCCGCAGATCATGCTCGGCATGCCGGTGCTGATCCCGGAAAGCTACGTCAACGATCTTTCGGTGCGGCTCTCGCTCTACCGGCGGCTGGGCGATCTCGACAACGAGGACGATATCGAGAATTTCGGCGCGGAACTGCGCGACCGCTTCGGACCGCTGCCGGACGAGGTGCGCTATCTGTTCAAGGTTGCGGCGATCAAGGGCTACTGCCGCCGCGCCAATGTCGAGAAGGTCGACGCCGGCCCGAAGGGCGTGGTGCTGACCTTCCGCGACAACAGTTTCGCCTATCCGGACCGGCTCGTGACCTTCATTCGCGAGCAGGGGCCGTCGGCGAAGGTGCGCCCGGACATGCGCGTCGTTTTTCTGGAAGAGTGGTCGAATGTCGACGAGCGCGTGAAGGGCGCGACCGACATCCTGCGCCAGCTCGCGGCACTCGCGGAGAAGCGCAAGGCCGCCTGAGTTCGCGCTGCCTTAGAACTGCGTTGAATCAGCCTCGCCGCTTACTTTTTGCTTGAGCATGATCTGGTCCAAAAACCGGTTCCCACTTTTCGGGATCATGCTCTAAGACGCCTGGCGCTGCTCGGTATATCGCAAACGGCCGAGAAAACTCTCGACTGAATCGATGTGCCGCAGCGTCGCCAGCGTGACCTGCGGGTCGATCGCGGAACGGTCGCCGTCCGACAGCATCGTGTGCTTGAGCACGCTGGCGAGCCGACGCGCAATCACATGCGCCTTGCGCAGTTCGGTTTCGGCGAAGGCCGCGACGATCGAGCCGTCCTCGCGCAGCGAGGCGAAATCCATCTTGCGCATCAGCCGGCTGAGGATGCGCGCGGCGTCGAATAGCGCGCGCGGTTCGACGCCGTCGAAGACAAAGCGGGCGGCCGAAAAGCCGCTGCCGGTTTCGAGCGATTGGCTGACGGTCTTGGCGAAAGTCCGGTCGAAGGCGTCGTTGGTGAGCAGGCCGGTCCGCGGATCGAGCAGGCCGCCGGCGTCGAGCGATTTCAGCCTCCGGCCCAGCCGCGCTTCCAGCGCGTGCTGGCGGATCAGCGGCAGCGCGATTGCGACGATCTCGTCGGCGCTGCCTTGGGCGATTTCCAGATTGGCGAGGTCATGCGTGAATTTCGCATTTCCCGCGCTGCTGGCGATCACCACCGGCAGGGTGCGGAAGCGCGCATCCTCGGTGAGCACGGTCAGAAACGCATCGGTCATGCGCGCACTGAAACCCTCGCCGAGAATGATGCCGTCGATGTCGCGCACATTGAGGTGGCGCGCGGCGGCCTCGATGCTGAGCGCCCCGACGACGCCGACGCGCTGTCCGGTTGCGACCGAGAGAGCCGGATAGGTGGCGCTGCGGCCGACCAGCAAAGCGGTGGCGTCCTGCAACGGATCTCCTTCGGGGCGGGAAGGAAGCGTGGTTTCGCTTTGCCGGCGCTGCACGGTTTCGTGCAGGGTACGCACGCGCAACGCCGCCGTCAGGCGCGCGGCGAGACGATTGAATTCGGTGTCGTCGGTGACGTCGCAGACCAGCACGTTTTCTGGCGGGAGCGTCTGCGCGCCGACGGAGATGACCGGCGTATAGATTTCGCAATCGCGGACGACGCTCGCAAGCTCGATCAAATTCTCTGCGCATCGCTCTGAAAAATCAAAGACAATAGCCGCCGGCCGATGCTCGACGAAGGCCGCGGCGGCGCGTTCGCAGGTAGCGTCGACGATGAGAAACGAAAAGCGGTCGCAAAGGATGTCGGACAACGCCGGACGGCCGTCCGGCGAAACGACAAGAACGGGACCTTGATGGGACATGGTATGCAAACAGGAAAATGATTGTTTACAACGAAGGCTAGACGGTCAGACTTAATACCGCGTCAACGGATCGGTTCGCTTATGAGCGATCGCGGAACGCCTCGCCGACCAGCGGGTTGAGGCCGAGTTCGCTCAGGAATCCGCGCGCGGCCGCGGTGTTGACGGTGCGCCCCGCCAGGCGATGGCCGGTCATCCGGTCCGGCAGCGCGGTCAGGAGGCCGCCCTGCGGCAGACGATACGACCAGTCCTCCAGATCGTCGGCGCGGAAACGATAACCGCCGACACCGACGAGACCCGCCGGCGGCGCGGTCAGATGGATCGTGCCGGTCGCCGTGTCGTGGCGCGCGGCGAAGCCGGTGTCGATGATGTCGGCAGGGGCAGGCGGGCGAAAACCGCTTCCGTCGCGATCGTCGGCATAAGCGAGGCTTGGCACCACCGGGCCGCGCAGGCCCAGCGTCCCCGCATTCGTCACGACGATCTCGCCGACGGAGGCGGAAATCGCATCGGATCTGATGTTGATCGGCGTGGCCGCGCCGGTCTCGTCGCGCCGCGTGGTCAGGAAGCCGGCCTCGCCGAAGGCCAGCACGTCGTGAAAGCCCTGGGGGCCGGTCCAGACCGAGGAGCCCAGCGCCTGATCGGGATTGCGCCAGAGCCCGACCACCTGACCCAGTTCGGACGCCGCCAGAAATTCCGGATTTTCGCCAAGCCGCAGCGCCAGCGGCGCGGGCGCGACGAAATCCGTGCAGCCTTCGTCCGCCAGAGCGTTCAGCAGCACGCTTTCGTCGAACGGATGGTGCAGCAGCAGCGTGCCGCCGGAGATGAGCCACGCCACTCCCGACAGGCAAAATCCAGCGGCGCTCGATGGCATGATCGCCGACATGATGCGCGGCTCGGCGGGCAGATTGAGGCCCATCGTCAGCCCGAGCCCGTTTGCGATCAGTTGCACCTGCGTGCGCGGCACCACCACGAGGCCCGCCGCCGTCACGTCGAAGGTGATGACGCTCGCCCGCTGCGCGTCGCGCGAGGACAAGGGCCGGTCAGCATGGCCATCGCCGAAAGCGATCTCGTCCAGCGCCACCAGCCCGTCCGGGACATCCGCGCCGAACGCGCCGATATGCCGAACCGAGAAGGCGTCCACCGCTGCGTCCATCACATGCGCGGTCGTATCGACGCCGTCGATCCGGCTCATGGTGAGAATCGCGCGCGCGCCGATCCGATTCAGCGCGTCTGTCAGGTCCGCCTTGCGCCAGAGCAGCGGGATTAGCGCGACGTTCAGGCCGGCGCGCATCGCTGCGAGCACGGCGAGAAACATTTCCACCGTATTGGGGAGCTGAATGGCAACGGTCGATCCGGCCGGCAGCGGCACTTCGGCAAAATGCGCAGCCAGATTGGCGATGGCGCGGTCGGCCTCCGCATAGGTCAGGCGCAACGGTTCGCCGCCGGTCACGCGCGCCTTATCCTGCGGATCGATCAGCGCCTCGGCCTCGGGCCGGCGGGCGACGCTGCGGCGGAACAGATCGTCGAGCGAGGGCGCGCGCGCCGCGCCATCGGACGTGGTCCGGCTATTGTCGGGGCTTTGCATCGGGACGGTGCCACCAGGTTTCCGGAAGAATCCCGGAGAGCGAGTTTTTCTCCGGACGCGCGATGCGTGTCCAGCGCGCAACCCATTGCGCGGGCACGTTGAACACAGGAATGACGTAGAAGCCGGACATCAGCGCCCGGTCCAGCGCGCGCACCGCGGCCTCGAAATCCGGCTGATCACGCATGCCGAGCAGCGCGCGGATCATCGCATCCACCGCCGGGCTTTTCACGCCCATATAGTTGCGCGAGCCCTGGGCGTCGGCAGCTTCGCTGCCGAAATAGAACGCCTGTTCGTTGCCCGGCGAGAGCGACTGGTCCCAGCGGTTCTGGATCATGTCGAAATCGAAGGCGATGCGGCGCTGGTCGAACTGCACCGCATCCACCACGCGGACGGTGGCAGTGATGCCGGCGCGCTTCAGATCGCGCACGAAGGCCAGCGCGATGCGCTCCTGGTCGCGTGTCGTCGTCAGGATTTCGAATTCGAACGGTTTTCCGGTTACGCGCTCGCGCATGACATTGCCGGAGAGCTGATAGCCGGCATCAGTGAACAGCCGGATCGCTCGGCGCAGCAATTCGCGGTCGCGTCCGGACATGTCGCTCGTCGGCAGGCGATATGTGCCGTTCAAGATGTCGTCGCGGATTTCGCCAGCGAACGGCTTCAGCAGCCTGCGTTCGGTCTCATTCGCCGCCCCGCCATAGGCGGAGAGGCGGGAGCCGGGGAAGAAGCTGCCCGAGCGCCGGTACTGGCCGAAGAAATAGTTGCGGTTGATCCACTCGAAATCGAGCAGCAGCGACAGCGCCTCGCGCACGCGCACGTCCGCGAACTGCGGCCGGCGCGTGTTGAATACCAGAAAGTCAGACGGCTGCGGCTGGCCGTTGCGCAGTTCCTCCTTGACGAGGCTGCCGTCGCGGAGCGCCGGAACATCATAGCCGGTGCTCCAGCGCAGCGGTTCCGGCTCGACGCGGAAATCATACAGGCCACGCTTGAACGCCTCGAACGAGGTGTTCGCATCGCGGAAAAACTCGAACCGCACCTCGTCGAAATTCCAGAGCCCGCGATTGATCGGCAGATCGCGGCCCCAATAATCCGGATTGCGTTCGAGTGTGATGCTGGCCCCCGGCCGCATATGGCTGACGCGATAAGCTCCGCTGCCGAGCGGCGCGGTCAGCGAGGTTTCCTCGAAAGTGTCAACATCGGTGGCGTGCTTTGCGAGGATCGGCATCAGCCCGAGGATCAACGGAAGCTCGCGGTCGCCAGCGTCGCCGAGATCGAAGCGGACCGTGCGTTCGTCCAGCGCCGTGGCCTTGACGATCTTCGAATAGAACAGGCGATGGTTGGGGCGGCCCTTGGCTTGAAGCAGTTCCTTGGAGAACAGCACATCTTCGGCCGTCACGGGTTTCCCGTCAGAAAACCGCGCGTTGGGGCGGATGCGGAAGGTGACAGTGCTGCGCGCATCGTCGGTCTCGATGCTTTCCGCGAGCAGGCCGTAAAGCGTGAACGGCTCGTCATGGCCGCGCGCCATCAGGCTTTCGACGACGTAGCCGCGAATCTGGGGCAGGGGGATGCCCCTGACGATCATCGGATTGAGGCTGTCGAAGGTGCCGAGAACGCCGAACACCAGCCGGCCGCCTTTCGGCGCGTCCGCGTTGACGTAAGGCATCCGCCCGTCCGGAAAGGCCGGCTCGCCGTGCATGGCGATCGCCGGCATCGGACCCTTGCCGGCGGCGAGAGCCCCGGTCGGATCGCCGAGGACAAAGCCGGCGAACATGGCGCAGACGGCCAGCGCGAGCGGGGCCGAAAACGACCGCCGCCGCAGTGTCACCGGCCGTTCCGTCGCAGGTGCAATGATTCGCACGAAATCCATGCGTTCGAGCCTAGCACAGGGCTTCCTGGATGCCGGGATCAAACAACCTTTCGGCTTGGCGGCATTGATCTTTTGGCCCGGCGCTGTATTGAAAGCGGGTTCGAACAGGACTGCTCGGTTCCGGTCACGCTGCCGCCCCATTTGGCGACGAGACAGCCGGCAGCTTCCGCGATCCGATCGCGACGATTATCGGTCCAGGAAAGGGATTTCCGTAATGAATAGCCGTCTTTTGTCGGCACTGGTTGCCTCGCGCCGACCGTTCGCCTCGGCAGTTGCCGCCGCCGCGGTGGTGACGCTGGCGAGCGCGCCGGCCTTTGCTCAGCAGCCTCAGCAGAATCCGAAGACGGCGCCGAAGGCCGCTCCGAAGGCTCCGGCGAAGAACCCGCCGGCCGCTGCCCAGCAGCAGCCCGCCGCCCAGCCGGCGCAGCCGCAGGAACAGGTGCAGCTCATTTATTCGCCCTGGACCAAATTCTGCCTGAAGGGGCAGGACGCGAGCGCCAAGCAGGTTTGCTTCACCGGCAAGGACGGCCGCATCGAATCCGGCCAGCCGGTCGTCGCCGCCGTCATCATCGAGCCGGAAGGCGAGCCGAAAAAGGTGCTGCGCGTCACGCTGCCGCTCGGCATGCAACTCGTTCACGGCACCCGCGTCATCATCGATTCCAACCAGCCGCAACAGAGCCCTTACGTGATCTGCTTCGCGAATGGCTGCATGTCGGACTATGAGGCGACCGCCGACGTACTGGCGAACTTGAAGAAGGGCCAGAATCTCGTGATTCAGGCGATCAACGCCAATGGCCAGCCGCTGACGCTGCCGCTGCCGCTCGGCGATTTCGCCAAAGCCTATGATGGTCCGCCGACCGATCCGAAGGTGTTCGAGGAACAGCAGAAGAAATTGCAGGACGAATTGCAGAAGCGCGCGGAAGAGGCCCGCAAGAAGCTTGAGGCTCAGCAGCCGGCTGCGGGCGCGAAGTAAGCTATTTTCCTAACCGGCCAACGAACAAAGGCGCGCAGCGATGCGCGCCTTTGCGTTTGAGAGTTCGGAAGCCGATGCCGCGAAGACGTGGATGGCTGGGACCATAGGAGAGCGTTCTTAGAACGGCTATGCCCGGTATGAAGGCTTCTCTTAAAGAATGGAAAAAAATCAGTTCAGCGAGAGATTGCGCTGGCGGTAGCCGCCGGACTTGTCGCGCACGAAAATCTCGGCGATCTGCGAATGCCGGACCGGCTCGCCGGAATTGTCGGGCAACAGGTTCTGCTCCGACACATAGGCGATGTACTCGCTTTCGGAGTTCTCCGCGAGCAGATGATAGAACGGCTGGTCCTTGTGCGGCCGCACTTCCTCAGGAATCGACAGCCACCATTCCTCGGTGTTGTTGAATTCCGGGTCGATGTCGAAGACCACCCCCCGGAACGCAAAAATCCGGTGGCGGACGATCTGCCCGATCTGAAACTTGGCGGTTCGTGTCTTCATCGCACCTGTCGAATAGACCATGATTGTGGCCGATGCTAGAGCGGGACCCGGAAAAGTACGTAGTTGTACTCCAGTCTATCCCGCTCGCAGAGGTTAGAATCGGTTTCGATCAGGGCCTGGCCGACGGCGCGATCGCCTGCCGCATCGCGAAGCGGCGCAGCGGGCCGACCTGCTGGAGAAGTTGCATGCCGAAGGCGCGGGCGGCCTGAACGGGCAGAAAATCCGACAGAAGCGAACTGTTGGCGATGCCGACCGCCGTCATCCGCCCCTGCACGTCGAAGCGGCGCAGGTTGCGATAGCGCGCAAGCGACACCTCCGCGCCGGGGTCGTCGCCGAAGGCGCGCGCCTCGTCGATCACGCGGGCGACGTCCGCTGCGTCGCGAATCCCGAGATTGAGGCCCTGCGCGCCGATCGGCGGCAGCACATGGGCAGCCTCGCCGACCAGCGCGATGCGGTTGGCCGCAAGCGAAGACGCCTGCTCGAAGGCGAGCGGAAACACATGACGCTCGGGTCGGCCGTGAGCCGGCCGAGATGATAGTGCGACCGGCGCGCGATGGCGGCGGTGAACGCGTCGTCGGGCAGCGACATCGTGCGTTCCGCGTCCTCGGTGCGCATCACCCAGACGACGCTGGAGTGGTTGCCCGGCAGCGGCACGAAGACGCAAGGCCCGGCCGCGGTGTGAAACTCGGTCGAAACGCCATGATGCGGACGGTCATGGGCGACGTTGAAGGCGATGGCGCTCTGGTGCGTCGCGCGCGAACGGACGCTGATGCCGGCGGCCGTCCGGCAGGGCGATTGCCGCCCGTCGGCGCCGACGATCAGCGCCGCCTCGATCCGCGAGCCTTGCCCGGTGACGATGCGGCCGGCGGCGGCGTCCGTCTCGATCGTGGCGGCATGATCGTCGAAGCGGATCAGGCCCGGCAGGGCGCTGGCGCGGTTTTCCAACGTTTCGACGAGGATGCGGTTCTCGATATTGTAGCCGAAGGCGTCCAAGCCGATTTCGTCGCAATCGAAGTGGACTTCGGGCGCGCGGATCAGCCGGCCGGTGTCGTCGACGAGCCGCATCCGCCGCAGGGCAGCCGCGTGCTCGGCGCACTGGTCCCAGACCTCAAGGTCGCGAAGGATTTCGACGGAGGCGTCGAGCAGCGCCGTGGTCCGGTTGTCGCGGTAAGGTGTTTTTCGCGCGACCAACGCGACGCGCGCGCCCCCGGCCGCGATCGCAATCGCAGCGGCGAGGCCGGCAGGTCCTCCGCCGACCACCGCGACATCGAAGCTTTCGGATCGGCCGGCGGCCGGATCGCGGATTTCACTCAACGAATTACTCCAAACGGTTGTTCGGCGCGCAAGCTTGCCCCGGAACATAGGCATCGGCGGCGGTTCGGGCAACAATGCGCGGTCGCTCAGAATCTGATAGTCGCAGGCGATGATTGAACAGCCGCCCGGCTTGTCGCGACGCCTGCGCGCCTTCTCGGTTCATCTTTTGACCGCGACCGGCGCGGGGCTCGCCTTGATGGCGCTGTTCGCAGCCGCGGAGGGCCGCTGGGGCGCGATGTTCGGCTGGCTCGGCGTGGCGCTCTTGGTCGATGCGATCGACGGCCCGATCGCGCGGACCATGAGGGTCAAGGAGATCCTGCCGCATTGGTCGGGCGATACGCTGGATCTCGTCGTCGACTTCACGACCTACGTGTTCGTGCCGGCCTATGCGATCGCAGCCAGCGGTTTTATCGTGCCGTCGCTCGCCGCGCCGCTCGGCATCGCCATCGTCATGTCGGGCGCACTGTATTTCGTCGATCTGCGGATGAAGACCGACGACAATCACTTTCGCGGATTTCCGACGTTGTGGAATGCCGCGGCGTTCTATCTGTTCCTGCTGAAGCCTTCGCCGTGGATCGCCACCGCCTTTATGGGCCTGCTGGTGATCGCGACCTTCCTGCCGTTCCACGCGTTGCATCCGGTGCGGGTTCAACGCTGGCGGATGTTCAATCTCGCCATCGTCATTTTCGGCTGCGTGCTGGCCGCGCTCGCGGTCTGGCTCGACTTCGACGTGCCGCCGCCGGTCCCTGCGATCCTCTGCCTGATCGGCCTCTACGTGCTGTTCGGCGACGCGGTCATCCGATTGGTTCGGTGGCTGCGACAGGTTTGACGGAGCGGGGCGGCAGGGTTGTTCTGATCTCGCGGCCAGCCTAAAATTTCAAAAAGACGCAGCAGAAAGAGAGACAAATGGCCAAGGCCGTGCGCGTGCATCAGACCGGTGGTCCCGAGGTCCTGACCTATGAGGAGGTGGAGGTGGCCGCGCCCGGAAAGAGCGAGGTTCGCATCCGCCAGCGCGCCTGCGGCGTCAATTTCATCGACGTCTACTTCCGCACCGGGCTTTACAAGGCCCCGTCGCTGCCGTTCGTCGCCGGCAACGAAGCCTCCGGCGACGTGATCGAGGTCGGCGCAGGCGTGACAGGCTTTCATCCGGGCGATCGCGTCGCCTACACGACCGGCCTCGGCGGCTATGCGAGCGAGCGCATCATGCCGGCGGAGCGGCTGGTGAAGCTGCCGGACATGATTACCTACGAGCAGGCCGCCGTGCTGATGCTCAAGGGCCTGACCGTGCATTACCTGCTGCACAAGACGTTCAAGGTCGAGCCCGGACAGAATGTTCTCATTCACGCGCCGCCGGCGGTGTCGGCTTGCTGGCTTGCCAATGGGCGAAGGCGCTGGGCGCGAATGTCATCGGCACGGTCGGATCGCAGGAGAAGGCCGATCTCGCAACCCACAATGGCTGCGATCACGTCATTCTCTACAAGCAGGAGGATTTTGCCGCGCGGGTGAAAACGATCACGCGCGGCGAATTGTGCCATGTCGTCTATGACGGCGTCGGCAAGGATACGTTTCCCGGATCGCTCGACTGCCTGCGCCCTCGCGGAATGTTCGTCAGCTTCGGCAATGCGTCCGGCGTCGTGCCGCCGTTCTCGCTCGGCGAGTTGCAGCGGCGGGGATCGCTATTCGCGACGCGGCCGACACTCAACGACTACATCGCCAAGCGCCGCGACCTTCTGGCCGCCGCCGACACGATGTTCGCGGCCGTCATCAGCGGCAGCCTTCAGGTGCCGATCCATCACGCCTATGCGCTGAAGGATGCCGCCAAGGCGCATCGCGATCTGGAGAGCCGCGCCACCACGGGCGCGTCGATCCTGAAGCCGTGAGCGGCGCTCCCACCATTCGCGAGATCGTCGATGCCGACATCGCGCGCGTGATCGCGCTTTGGCACAGCGCCGGTGTCGTGCGGCCGTGGAATGATCCGGCGAAGGACATCGCGTTCGCGCGCACGGAGCCGCATTCGACCGTGCTGGTCGCCTGTGACGGAGGCGAGCTGGTCGCGACCGCCATGGTCGGCGAGGACGGTCATCGCGGCTGGGTCTATTACGTTGCCGTCGCGCCGGAGCGCCAGCGGCAGGGGCTCGGCGGTGTCATGATGCAGGCGGCCGAGAACTGGCTGCGTGAGCGCGGAATCTGGAAAGTGCAATTGCTGGTGCGCGCCGACAACGCGGCAGCGAGCCATTTCTACGAACAGCTCGGCTACCGCGACACGAAGTCGATCTGCTTCCAGAAGATCATCGGCGACTGACCGCCGCTTGCCCCCTCGGTGGACGTCGTCTCGGTGGCATCTTCCAAATGGACAATCTCCGGTTTGGCGCGTAGCCTTTCCGGACCCCTGCGCAGACAGGGATACATTGGGAGATTGGAAATGCCGCGGCCTATAACCCGTCGTCGATTACTTGCGAGTGGAGCCGGAGCTGCTGCGGCTTCCCTGTTAGCCGCGCCCGCTTTCGCGCAGCAAGTCGGCAGCTGGCGTCCCACCAAGCCCATCCGCATTATTCTTGCGGACCAGGCGGGCGGCGGCACCGATCAGGTGTGCCGCGTCTTCATCGAATACATGTCGAAAAAATTCGGCCAGACTGTCATCGCCGACAACAAGCCCGGCGCGAACGGCGTCGTCGCCGCGACCGAGTTCAAGAATGTCGCGCCCGACGGCTACACGCTGATGTACATCGTCTCTTCGGCGCTGATGACGCAGAAGGTTCTCTACAAGAACCTGCCTTACGATACCGACAAGGATTTCCAGCCGATCGGCTCGTGTCCGGTCGCGGGACTGGTGCTGTTCGTGAACAAGTCGACCGGTGCGACCAACCTCAAGGAGTTCGTCGAATACGCCCGCAAGAATCCGACCAGCATCGGCACCTATGGCGCGGGTTCGCTGGCGCATATCGGCATCGCGGCGTTCGAGAAGAATTACGGAGTGTCCGTCACGGCCGTTCACTATCGCGGCGGTGCGCCGATGTTCGCCGATATCGCCGGCGGCTCGATCCACGCGGCGATCGGCGGCGGCGGAGGCAGCGAGAACGTCGTTAACATGGGCAAGGCCGTGGCCGTTGCCATTCAGGGGCGCAGCCGTCTTTTGAAAATGCCGGGTGTGCCGACCTTCGCCGAACTCGGCGGAACCGAGCGCGGACTGTCGCTGATGGGCCATACCTGCATGATGGCTCCGATCGGGATGCCCGCGGAGATCGCGGAGGTCTATTCGCAAGCCATGGTCGAGGCCGGACAGGACGAAGCGACCTGGAAGAAATTTATGATTGTCGGCGCGGAGCAAAGACCGATCAGCCGGCAGGAACTGCAAAAATGGATTGTCGAGGAGGGCCCGGTCTGGCGCGAACTGACGGCCGGTCTCGGTATCAAGCCGAGCTGAAACCCAAAAAGCGAGATCAATGAATGCTGATCTGACCCGCAGGATCGCCGAGGCTTATCGGTGGCAGCGGCGGCTCGGCAATACGCAGATCGCAGCGCCGGGTTGCCACCTCGTGGTCGATCCGGCGCATCCGGATGTGTGGGATTCGAACCATGCCGACGAGGTCACGGCGCGAACCGACGCGGAGATCATCGCAGTTTTCGCGGCGATGGATCAATATCTCGCGCACACCGCATGGCGCGTGATCCATACCGATTGCTTCACCCCGGATGCGTTTCTCGCCCGTCTCGCGCTGGACGATTTCGAAGAACGCCCCGCCACCATCCAGATGGCTTTGCGAGGTGATCTTTCCGCACGCTGTTCAGCTATCGCGTTGCGCCCTGTCACCTGCGATGCGGATTGGGAGGCACTGCTCCAGCTCGTGCTCGCCGATCACGCCGAGGGCCGGCGCAGCAGTGGCCTGGATGTGCCGCCGGAGGTGAGCCTTGGCTTGGTCGCCGGCTATCGTGCCAAAAGCTGCGGGTATCATTTCCATCTGGCGATGCGGAACGGCGTGCCGGTCGCGTACGGCGCTTACGCGGTCGCGCCCAATGGCGTCGGCATGATCGAGGATCTGTTTACGCTGCCGTCCGCCCGCCGTCAGGGAATTGCCAGCGCCATCATCTCGGCATTTGTCGATCGGCTGCGCGCAGCGAGTTGCGACACGATCTTCCTCGGCGCGCTCGCCACTGAACCGCCCAAGCGTCTCTACGCGCGTCTGGGTTTTCATCCGGTGATGCTGTCCCGCACCTGGGTCCGCAGATTGCCTGAGAGTCCGACTTGAATGTCGCGAGCAGGCTCAACAACCTCGGCGTCGTCCCTGCCTGCGCAGGGACGACGTTTTCGTGCTGAGAATCCGCCCGCAAAACGAACGTCGGGTCAGGCTCCAAGAATAATTGAAGCCGTTCGACAGCGTGACGCGCCTTAGAATCCCGCGACCGTGCCGTGCAGGTCGTATTCGTCGGCGCGCTCGATCTTCGCGGTGACTATCTCGCCCTGGCGCAGCGGACGGCGGCTGGAGACATAGACGGTGCCGTCGATCTCCGGCGCGTCACCCTTGCTGCGGCCCTTGGCGACCGTGGGCCCGACCTCGTCGATGATGATCTGCTGGCGCGTGCCGACCTTCCGCTTCAGGCGGCGCACGGAGATCTTCTGCTGATGCGCCATCAGCCGTTCCCAGCGTTGTGTCTTCACCTCTTCCGGCACTGGATTTTCCAAGGCGTTTGAAGTCGCGCCTGCGACCGGCTCGTATTTGAAGCAGCCGACACGGTCGATCTGCGCTTCGTCGAGCCATTGCAGGAGGTCCTCGAACTCCGCGTCGCTCTCGCCGGGAAAGCCGACGATGAAGGTCGAGCGCAGCGTCAGTTCGGGGCACTCGTCGCGCCACTTGGCGATGCGTGCGAGTGTCTTGTCCTGTGCGGCCGGGCGGCGCATGCGCTTCAGCACCTCGGCATTGCCGTGCTGGAACGGGATGTCAAGATAGGGGAGAATCTTCCCCTCGCTCATCAGGCCGATGACTTCATCGACATGCGGGTAGGGGTAGACATATTGCAGCCGCACCCACGCGCCGAGTTCACCCAGTTCCTTGGCCAGATCGTAGAAGCGCGCGCGAACCTCGCGGTCCTTCCAGCGGCTCGCAGCGTATTTGATGTCGACGCCATAGGCGGAGGTGTCCTGTGACACCACCAGCAATTCCTTGACGCCCGCCTTCACCAGCCGTTCGGCCTCGCGCAGCACGTCATCCGTCGTGCGCGAGACCAGATCTCCGCGCAGTTTCGGGATGATGCAGAAGGTGCAGCGATTGTTGCAGCCTTCGGAAATCTTTAAGTAAGCGTAGTGCCTCGGCGTCAGCTTGATGCCTTGCGGCGGCAGCAGGTCGACCAGCGGATTGTGCTGCGGCGGCTTGGCGCGATGCACCGCCTCCAGTACGTTTTCATATTGCTGCGGGCCGGTGATCGAGAGCACGCCCGGATAGGCGTCGCGGATCGCTTCCGGCTCCGCGCCCATGCAGCCGGTGACGATCACCTTGCCGTTCTCGGCCATGGCCTCGCCGATGGCGGAGAGCGACTCGGCCTTGGCGCTGTCGAGAAAGCCGCAGGTGTTGACGATGACGAGGTCCGCGCCGTCATGCTTGCGTGCAAGCTCGTAGCCTTCGGCGCGAAGCCGGGTGATGATCCGTTCGGAATCCACCAGCGCCTTCGGGCACCCAAGCGACACAAAGCTGACAATCGGCGCGCGGCCTTGTTCCATTTCATCCATGTCCGTTTGAGGCTGCTGGAGCTAGCCCTTATTCGGTTGAATTACAAGGGATTTCCCGCTCACCGCCTGAGGGTCCTGTCGAGCGGGGACAGGGTAAAGCCGCCCGTTTCGAGGCGGGCGCGCACCTGCCGCGCGATCCCGACCGCGCCCGGCGTGTCGCCATGCACGCAAATCGTATCGATCGGCATCCCGATGATTTTGCCGGATGCGCTGACGACGGCCTGATCGCCCGCCATCCGCAATACGCGCTCGGCGATCTCTGCCGGATCATGCAGCACCGCGCCGGGCTTGCCGCGCGCCATCAGCGAAGCGTCGTCCTCATAGGCGCGGTCGGCGAACACCTCGCGTGCCAGCGGCAGGTTCGCCGCTTCGCCGGCGCGCTCCATTTCCGATCGCGGCAGCACCACCCAGATCAGATCGCGATCGACAGCCTTGATCGCCGCAGCGATCGCGCGCGCGGTCATCGGATCGGCGCAGGCCACGTTGGACAACGCGCCATGCGCCTTCACATGCGTCACCTTGTGGCCGGCGAGGGCGGCGACCGCCTGTAGCGCGCCGATCTGGTAAGCCACCATCGTCTCGATTTCCGACGATGTCAGTCCGGCGACCGGACGCCGGCCAAAACCGTGCAGGTCGCGATAGGAGGGATGCGCGCCGATCGCCACGCCCCTGGCCTTTGCGATCGTCGCCGTCCGCAGCATGATGTCGGAATCGCCGGCGTGGTATCCGCAAGCCACATTCGCGCTGGTAACGATATCCAGCATCGCCGCGTCGTCGCCCATGGTCCATGCGCCGAAACCTTCGCCGAGATCGCTGTTCAGATCGATGTTGGTCATGGGGTCTTCAATCCTTGCGCAAGGGAGATGTCTGCCACGTCGCCGTATCGGTTGCGTTGACCGCGTCGCCGGCGAGATTGGCGTTCACCAACGCATCGAGACTGACGTTCGCGTCAGTGACCGGCCGCAACCGCGCGGAAAGCCCGTTTATCATCTCCGCGTATCGTCGCGCCTCAAGCTGCGCTTGCGCAATGTCGATCGCGACGAAGGTCACGATTTCTCCGGCCCGCCTCTGCGCGAGGAGCCGAGATCGGAGCCGATGACGGTGGCGATCTTCGGGTAGCCGCCGGTGGTGCCGCGATCGGCGAGCAGCACGATCGGCTGTCCGTTGCCGGGAACCTGAATGCTGCCGTTCACGGTACCGTCCGAGACGATGTTGTGTCCCTTCGTGTGAACGAGGCGGGGGCCTTCGAGCCGATAGCCCATCCGATCCGACGCGGAGGACACACGCCAGTCGCTTTCGAACAGCAGCCGCAATGCCTCGGCGGTGAACTCGTCGTCCTGCGGTCCCGCCACCACGCGGATCGGCGCGGCAACAGGCGGCGAAAGGTCGAGACGGCGCTCGTCGCGCGCGCTCGCCGCTTGCACGGAGAGTTCGTCACCTATCTGTAGCGGACGGGGAAACGGGCTACCGATGCCAAGCCTTGCGGTGACGCTGAGGCTTCCATAAATCGGCGTGCCGCCAACTCCCCCCTCGATGCCGAGGATGCTGAACACGCCGTCGCGGGCAGGGCCGATCCTCAGTCTTTCGCCGGCGGGAACGATCGCGCTCTGCATCATCGGCAGCGGGCGGTCGCCGATCCGGAGGTCGCGGCCAGCGCCCGCGACCGCGATGCGGACATCGCCGTCCCACGCGAGAAAGGTCGCGGGAAACGGGCCGATCTCGATCGACGCCGTCGTGGCGCTGTTACCGGCCAGAATATTGGCGCAGGCCAGCGCGAAGCGATCCATCGCGCCGCTGGTGGTGAGGCCGTATCGCTGCGCGCCGAAGCGTCCCGCGTCCTGCACGGACGTCAGAGGACCGGCGCTTGCGACGATCAGCGCGGTCATGCCGGCACCAGTTCCGCGACCGGCTCGCCTTCGGCCGCCGCCAGATCGAGGTCATGCCAGCGGCTCTCGTCGATGGCATAAAAGGCGACGGCGTCGCCAGGTTCGATCACGAACACAGGGTCGCGGAGTGGATGATAGGTTCGCACCGGCGTCCGGCCGAGCAGGTTCCAGCCGCTCGGCGCCGCGAGACATTGAACGCCGGCCTGTACGCCGCCGATCGAGATCGTGCCGGTGGGCGTCATCGTGCGCGGCTCGTCCCGGCGCGGGGTGGCGATGCGCGCGTCGAGCCCAGCGAGATAGGCGAAACCCGGCATGAAACCGAGCATCGCCACGTAATAACGTCCGCTCGTGTGAATGCGCACGACCTCGTCCGGCGATAGCCCGTGGCGTTTCGCAACCGCTTCCAGATCGACGCCGAACTCGCCGCCATAGACCACCGGAATGCGCCAGCACCGGCGGCGGCCGGTCGCGGCTTGCAGGTTTTCGGCCAATGGCCACAGCCGGGCGCCGAGCGTGGCGAAATCGATCGCAAGCGGATCGTAATGCACCAGCAGCGAGCGATAGGTCGGAACGGCTTCGATCAGGCCGGGAATGGCCGCGCGCGCAATCGCCGCATCGAGAGCGAGAACCTTCGCGTTGACGGCTTCATCGACCGTGTCGCCGAATTCGAACATCAGCGCAGCGTCGCCGCAGGGCAGAATCCGGGGGAAAGTGGCTGTCATGAGCGATCGAATTCGCGGGCGAAAGGTTGGCGGTGGGCGAGCATAGCATTGACGGCGCGCGGCCGAGGCCGCAAGTGTGCGGGCTGTCTGTTCCATTCCCAAAATCAATTGCCTGGAGTTTGTGCGGCATGCTCGACCAAAGCGCCATCGAAACGCTGAAGGGCGTCTCCACCGCCACCATCACCACCGTCATGGTGAACAAGGGGCTGCGCAATCTCTGGATTCGCGGTTCGCGGCCGCTGCGGCCGGAGACCGGGCGGCTGGTGGGGCGGGCGTTCACGCTGCGCTTCGTTCCGGCGCGGGAGGACCTCGCCACACCCGCCTCATGGGCGTCGCCGATCTCCACACGCACGGCGATCGAGGCAATGCCGGAAGGCTGCATCGCCGTGATCGATGCGATGGGCGTCAAGGACGCAGGCGTTTTCGGCGACATTCTGTGTGCGCGCATGGTCAAGCGCGGCGTCACGGCGCTGGTCACGGACGGCGTGATCCGCGATCTCGAAGGCGTCCTCGGAACCGGCCTACCGGTCTGGTGTGACGGCGCGGCGGCTCCGCCCTCGGTCGCCGGCCTGACCTTCGTCGGCTGGGGCGAGCCGATCGGCTGCGGCGGCGTGGCGGTGTTTCCGGATGACGTCATCGTCGCCGACAAGGACGGCGCGGTCGTCATCCCGCAGGCGATGCTGGATCATGTTCTCACCGCTGGGCCGGCGCAGGAGGCACAGGAAGCCTGGATCGTCAACGAGGTGAACAACGGCGCTGCGCTGCCGGGCCTCTATCCGATGAACGCCGAGACCAAGGCGCGCTACGAGGCGTCCCTCAAAACGTAGCGCGCCGCAGTCCGCGTCTGCCGCTCAGTCCTTCTTGTAGAGACCGAGCCGCTTCAAGAGGTCGCCTTCGAACTTGACCTGCTCGGTGATGTATTTCGTGTAGTCAGCCGAGTTCTTGTAGTTCGGCACCATGGAAAATCGTTCCATCACGTCCACGACGGCCTTGTCGTCCATGGCCTTCTTGAACGCATCGTGCAGCTTCGCGACGATCTTGGGATCCATGCCCTTCGGTCCGGCAAGCCCGAACGAGGAGTCGATCGTGTAGGGATACCCCAGTTCCCGCAGCGTCGGAATTTCGGGAGCTTCCTTGCTGCGGTTGGCGGTCCAGATGTTCATGAAACGCGCCTTGCCGGCCTCGACATGCGGCTTGTTGTTGGTGCCGCCGACGATCATCATCACATGACCGCCAAGCAGCGCCACATCGGCTTCCGCCGAACCTTTCAGCGGCACATGGGTCATCTTGATCCCGGCCTTTTCCGCGATCATTTCCGCGCCAAGATGCGGCGTTCCTCCGGTGCCTGAGGTGCCGTAAGTGATCTTGCCGGGATTGGCCTTGGCGTAGTCGACCACATCCTGCCATTTGTGGAAGGGCGTCTGCGCGCCGACCACGAACATGAAGGTGTAGCCTGTCAGGTGGATGATGTAGCTGAAGTCGTTATGGCTCCACGCCGTCTTCTGCATCATCGGCAGCCGATACACGGGAATCGGAATCTGCGCGATCGTATAGCCGTCCGGTTTCGCGGTGACGGCCATGGTGCCGGGACCGATCGCGCCGCCGCCGCCGGCGCGGTTATCGACGATCACGGGCTGGCCGAGATGTTTCGACGCGGCTTCGCCCAAAGCACGCATCAATAGATCGGTCGCACCGCCCGCCGGGAAGGGCACAACCAGCGTGATCGGTTTGGTGGGAAAGTCCTCAGCCTGAAGCGAAGTGGCGGACACGGCGAACAGTGCCGCAGCCGCAAGGGTTGCGAGAAGTCGCATCGATAAGCCTCCCTGAGCACGCGCTGTGCGCGCCTGTTATGATGCGCCGTTGATCGGCGTCCGCTTCTGTGGCCGAAAATTCGGCCTCACAGTCTGGACCGATCGTTCAGGCAAGATCAACAGGCAAGATCAGGTGAGGCGCCGGGAAAGTGCGACGGCAGCTTGCGGAAAATGGCCGCCGGATGCGAGCGGCATTCCAGGACGGATCGAACGCTCAATCTTTCCGAACCATTCCGAGTTCGGTCAGGATGCCTCGCTCGATCTCCATGTTCTCGGCCAGCATCTTTTTGTAGTCCGCACCGTTCTTGTAAGCTGGCACCAGCTCCATCTTGGTCAGCGTCTCCAGAACCCTCGGATCGTCGAGCGTTTTCTTGAACGCATCATGCAGCGTCGCGACGACCTTCGGGTCCATGTTCTTCGGCCCCGCCAGGCCGATCGGCCCTTCGACATCGAACGGAAATCCGAGCTCGCGCAAGGTCGGAACGTCGGGGAGCATCTTCAGCCGTTCCGGTGTCCAGATGTTGAGGAAGCGCAGCTTGCCGGCGTCGGCGAGGGTTTGCGCTGGTGCCCGAAGCGCCGACCATGATGTGGCCACCGGCAACCGCGATGTTGACCTCCTGTGCACCCTTAAACGGCACATGCACCAGCTTGATGCCGAGATGCTTCTGGATCCGCTCCATGCCGATATGTGGTGTGCTGGCGGCGCCCGGCGATCCGGAAATTCACCTTGCCGGGGTTGGCCTTGGCGTAGGTGACGAGATCGTTCCAGGTCTTGAACGGCGAGTCGGCCGGCACGGTGACGCCATAAGCGTAGCCGGTGAGCTGGATGATGTAGGTGAAATCGGTCTGCGAATCGTAAGTCGTCTTCTGCTGGAGTTGGACGCGATACACCGCGTCCGGCATCTGCGAAATGGTGTAGCCGTCCGGCTTCGCGGTCGCCGCCATCTGCGCCGGGCCGACGGACCCGCCGCCACCCGCCTTGTTCTCGATCACGATCGGCTGCCGAGATGCTTTGCGCCGATCCGCGACCGCGCGGATGACGATATCGGTGGGGCCGCCCGCGACCCACGGAATGATCAGCGTAACGGGGCGGTTAGGATAATCCTGAGCGAATGCAGCGGTACCGCTTGCGGCCAGCAATCCACCCGCTCCGAGGACTGCAATTCCTGCGTGTGATCATGCTCGTTCTCCGTTTTTTGTTTATCGGGGTCCCGAACCGGCACGAAACGCCGATGGCTGCTTGCGCAATTCGCTCCCGCCCACCCGATGCTTTCCTGACTAATCGTCGGCGGCAGATCGCATCCGGAATCGTTCAACGGTAGCAGGAAAACGCCGCGGCAGAGCACGCGCGAAGGTTCCGACACTCATGCATGAGACACATCCAGGTTGTGCCAGACGCTCGCCTCAGCCGCGCAACCGGCCTTGCATGCGGCCGTCATTGGTGAGGCGGAAAAACGTAACGCGGCGATCGTCTTCCGGGCCGTCCTGCCTGACGAGCCGCGCGTTCAGGAAATCATCCAGGATCGCGCGCGGCAGCAAGCCTTGAAGAAGGGCGGTGCGCTCGGGACGGCAGACGGTGATGTATTCGTCCGTCGGTCCGCGCAGCACTTCGATATGGCGCCTGCGGCCGCAGCCATCGTTTGCAGGATTTCTGTTGCTCCGATCATCGCGGGCTTTTTCGGTGTTCGATCATCTTATCTTAACCGATCGAGCGCGCCAGAACACCAGTTCCGATTCGGACTCTGTTTGTTCGTCGCACGTTCGAGAAGCTAACGTCGCGGTGAGGCGGTGTCCGATTTCGATGCAGGGGATGCAGTCAGCCGCGGCGCTATCGCCCGGATCATGCCGACGATGAAGCCGACTCCGGACAGGGAGCGGTTTCAGGTGCCGGACAGCCGGCGGGTTTAGGTCTTCGGCACCTCGTCAGGCTTCGACGCGGGCGGGGCTTCTTTTGGCTGATCCGGCCTCGCCGGGTTCTCTCTGACAGGCGGCGTGCTGTCTGGCACGACCGGCGGCACGCCGATCGGCGGCGGCTGGGGTTGCGGGTTTTCGGGCTGCGGGACTTCGGTTGAGCTGGCCATGCGGAGTGAACGGACAAGAAGGCTGGGCGTTCCGGTTTGCATGGGTTCGTGCGTGGCATCTCGTCCCGCAAGTTTAGATATCTATGTTCATGCGTCGGAATGTTGTCGAGCGGCCATATGCGAGCCCGATCTCGCGATAGCGCCGGCGGTGCAAACGGGTGGCGGAGCGGGGGAAGCACCGCTCAGCAATTATGCCGAAGCAGCAGGAACCAATACCCGCGACTATCATTCTCATGTCATGGGAACGTCCGCGGACATCAAGCAGTTCCGTTTGTCGATATGAGCCGGCAATGTTTGCTGGGCGGTGTGCCTGATCTATCCGTCGTTATTTGTGAGGCTTGGGGTGGTACCAAGAGCGAACTGGAAGGGATTTCTCATGGTCGCGGAAGTGGTCTGCCCGGTCGCCCTCTACACGGCAGCTTCAACCTCTGAGCGGATCGCCTTCCACACCATCAATCGCGCCACCGGTCATCGGGTGCGACGCCAATTCGTCGACAGCGAGACCGGCAAGCCGGTAGAAAAGGAAGACCAGGTCAAGGGCTACGAGGTGAGCCAGGGCGAGTATGTGGTTCTGGACTCGGAAGAAGTGGCTGCCGCCGTGCCCGACAGCGACAAAACCCTTTCGATATCCGCCTTCATTGCATGTGGCGATATCGACGATGTCTATTTCGACAAGCCCTATTATATCGCCCCCGCAGACAAGATGGCGGCGGAAGCGTTCGCACTTATCCGCGAAGGGATGCGCAAGCAGAAAGTCGCGGCGATCGCGCAAACAGTATTGTTTCGGCGTGTCCGAACCCTTCTGATCCGGGCCTATGACGACGGATTGATCGCGACGACACTGAATTTCGATTACGAGGTCCGCTCCGCCAAGGAAGCTTTCGGCGATATTCGCGCAACGAAGGTCAAGGGAGAGATGCTCGACCTCGCAGAGCACATCATCAAGACCAAAAGGGGGAAATTCGATCCCTCGAAATTTGACGATCGCTACGAGCACGCGCTGGCCGAACTCGTCAAGGCAAAGCTTGAAGGCAAGACGATCGAGCGCCGCGAGGACGTGAAAAGCGAGAAGGTCGTCGATCTGATGGCTGCACTCCGTCAGCGCAGGCGTCGGCCGCAAGAAGCCCGCGGCCAGATCACGTTCCAAGAAAAAGGCAGCCACCAAATCGCGCGCCGCAACACCGCGCCGAAAGGCAAGCTGACGATGGCGCTCGAAAAATACCGGAAAAAGCGGAATTTTTCGAACACTCCGGAGCCGAAGGGCGCGCGCGCGAGCAAGAGCCGCAACAAGAGCGGCAACAGCTTCGTCATCCAGAAGCACGACGCGCGGCGGCTGCACTATGATTTTCGGCTGGAGATGGATGGCGTCCTGAAAAGTTGGGCCGTGACGAGGGGACCAAGCCTGATCCCCGGCGAAAAACGTCTGGCCGTCCATGTCGAGGACCATCCACTGGAGTATGGCGGCTTCGAAGGCACGATTCCAAAGGGCGAATATGGCGGCGGTACGGTGATCGTCTGGGATCGCGGCACCTGGTCACCCATTGGCGACGCACGCAAGGGCTACGCCAAGGGACATCTCGATTTCGAACTGCACGGAGAGAAGCTCGGCGGTCGGTGGCATCTGGTGCGCATGCACGGCAAGCCCGGCGAGAAGCGCGAGAACTGGTTACTTATAAAAGGCGACGATGCGTTCGCACAAACCGGGAAGGACGGCGATATTCTTCAAAAGCGGCCCGAGTCCGTAAAAACGGGACGTCAGGTCGCCGAGGTTGCCGGTGAAGCCCCCGGATGGTCGTCCAAGACCGGACGCATCGGCAAGTCAAAGAAACAGCCCGCAAGAGACAAGCCAACCCCAGAGACATCGCAGCCGCCACAGATCGCGCTCCCTGATCCGTCGCACATCAAGGGCGCGAAAAAGGCGCGCATGCCCGGCTTCATCGAACCGATGCTGGCGACGCTTGCCGCCGCGCCGCCACCGGGCGGTCGCTGGCTGCACGAAATCAAGTTCGACGGTTATCGCCTCCAGGCCCGTGTCGAGGCCGGCCGCGTCAAGCTGCTGACGCGCAGTGGTCTCGACTGGACGAAGAAATTCGGCAAGGCCGTGCCGGCGGCTCTCCAGGATCTCCCGCTCGGAACGGCGATCATCGACGGTGAATTGGTCGTCGAAACCGACGCCGGCGCTTCGGACTTTTCGGCGCTGCAAGCCGATCTCAGCGAAGGACGAAACGATCGCTTCGTGATTTATGTCTTCGATCTTCTCTATCTCGATGGCTTCGATTTGCGCGCGCTGCCGACGCTCCAACGCAAGGAACTGCTGGCACAACTGGTCGCGGCTGATGATGGCATCGTTCGCTACAGCAATCATTTCGAGGAAAGCGGCGCGCTGGTGTTGCGTCATGCCTGCCGGCTCAGCCTGGAAGGCGTCGTTTCAAAGTCGCGTGATGCGCCTTACCGGTCGGGCCGCACCAAGAGCTGGCTGAAATCGAAATGCTCGGCCCGTCAGGAGTTCGTGATTGCCGGCTTCGTGCCGTCCTCTGTGTCGCGCAAGGCGATCGGCTCGCTCGTGCTCGGCGTCTATGAAAGCGGCAAGCTTCGGCACGTCGGACGGGTCGGGACAGGATTCACCGGCACCGTCGCCGAAAGCCTCTTTCGCAAGCTCGATCGCATCCGGGTGACAGCGAGTCCGTTCGACGGCCGATTGACCGCAGAGGAGGCGAGGCAGGTGCGTTTTGTCCGGCCCGAACTGGTGGCCGAGGTGGAATTCAGGGCATGGACGGCGGACGGCCATCTGCGTCATGCCTCGTTCCGCGGCGTGCGCGAGGACAAGGCGGCGAGCGAAATCGTCCGGGAGAGTCCAAAACCAACCGCTAAGGCACCGCCGCCACAGCGCCGGACCGTCAAGCTGACGCACCCCGACCGTCTCTACTGGCCGGACGAAGGGATCACGAAGGAAGGGCTCGCGAACTACTATACCGAAGTGTGGCGCCATATGGCGCCGTTTGTCGTCGGTCGCCCGCTCGCTTTGCTTCGCTGCCCGAACGGGATCACGGGCGAGAAATTCTTCCAGAAGCATGCGTGGAAGGGCGTCAATCCGAACATCGTGCTGGTCAAGGATCCGAAAAAGCCCGCGGAAGAACCGTCGATCAGCATCAATGATCTCGACGGACTGCTCGGCCTCGTCCAGTCGGCGGCGCTTGAGATCCATCCCTGGGGCTCAACGGTTGGAGACTGGGAGCGTCCCGACATGATCGTGATGGATCTCGATCCCGGCGACGAGGTCACATGGCCCGCGGTCATCGACGCGGCGCACGAAGTCAAGCAACGGCTGTCGGATGCGGGGCTCGCAGCATTTGTAAAGACATCGGGCGGCAAGGGTTTGCACATCGTATCGCCGTTGAAGCCGAAAGCCGACTGGCTGGCTGTCAAAGCCTTTACCAAAGGTCTTGCGGATGCGATGGCGTCAGACAATCCGGACCGGTTCGTATCGACGATCGCCAAGTCGAAGCGGCGAGGCAAGATACTGGTCGACTATCTGCGCAATCAGCGCGGCGCGACGGCGGTCGCCGCCTATTCGACACGCGCCAGACCCGGAGCCGCAGTTTCAGCACCGCTGAGCTGGGACGAACTCGGCCCCGGCATCGGACCGGCCTATTTTACCGTCGACAATCTGCCGACGCGGATAGCTGCGCTGGCGGCCGATCCGTGGCGGGATTTTCGAGCTGCCGCAGCCCCGTTGGAAGGGAGTCGTCCTCGGCGAAGAAAGGCAGCCTAGAAGCGTCCGGGGTACGTTATCGGCGGCGCGCCTTGCTCTCGGAGGCGATGCTCCTCTTCAGGGCGTCCATAATGTTTATGACATTGCTCGGCGGCGTCGGAGCTTCTTCCGACTTTGACCTGGCGGGGCGTTTACGGCCTTTCTTCTTCTCGGCGATGATATCGAGCAGCCTCGCTTGCACGGGATCGCTGACCATATCCGGGTCCCAGACCGCGCTGCGCTCCTTGATTAACCGCGTGACCAGCTTCATCAGATCGGGAGCAACCTTGGCGCTTCCTATCTTGCCGAAATAGTTGGCCGGGTCCCGCACCTCATCTCCGTAGCGCAAAGTCCACAGCACGATTCCATTGTCGCGCGGTTGAAGCATGACGGCGCGCTCGCGGCGGTAAAGAACGAGCCGTGAGATGCCGACCATGCCCGTCGAGTCCATCGCATCGCGAATGACCGAGAACGCCTCTTCGCCAACCGTGTCGTTGGGGACGAGATAATGCGGCTTGTCGTACCATATCCATTCGATGCTATCGGCCGGCACGAACATGTCGATGTCGATCGTGCGCGCGCTTTCGAGGCTGACGGCGTCCAATTCGTCGTCCTCAAGGAGGACGAACTTGTCGTCTCCCCGCGGATAACCCTTCACCTCGTCGTCCTCGTCGACCGGCTTGCCGGTGACGGCATCGACATATTGACTGACCACGCGGTTGCCGGTCTTCTCGTTCAATGTATGAAAACGGACTTTTTCGCTTTCGCTGGTCGCCGGCGTCATCGCAACCGGACACGTCACAAGCGAGAGCTTGAGATATCCTTTCCAGAACGAGCGAGGCGCCATGTGTTGTCCCTCGATGCGGGCGAATCGAAGCGTAACGCGCCGTAGTTGCTTTCGTTCCTCCGGCCTCGCGGTGGCGCTGCCATCAATGCCCTCGACGAATCGCGATCGCCAGGCAGGCCATCAAATCGCACCTTTGAGACTTGCCCTCAACTTGGCGGCAATCGCTTAAAATGATCCCAAAGCTGTTCGATCCTGCGGTCTAGGTCACGTAGCGTGGTCATGGTAGTTCTGGAAAGTTCGCGCGTGCGAGCATCGACATGCGGAGCCGCTTCAACTGCACGGACAAAACCGCCGATATCATCCGTACAGTCTTGTGCTTTCTTCAAAAGCCGGCGGTAGTCGTGTTCCGATGTCATGTGGCTGCCTTTTAGGTTTGCGAGCCAACGACACGTCGCCTGCACAGTTCCGGACGCACCTTCAGCAAAACTAACACAGGTTAGGGCGCCGGTTTAACGCAAGAGTTCTGAAGGAACATCGCCTGTTGCCGTTTGTTACGTGAGGCCAACAGGAGGACTTCAACAATGAGGAATACACTAGCTGCTGCTGTCGCATTTGCGATGGTGGCTTCGGCGGCGCTTGCCCAGCAACCGGCGAGGGACGCGCCAGGCAACAGCGCGATCAATAGTCCGGGTCAGAACAACTCCGCCGCTCCTGTGGAGGGTGCGAACAGCTTCACAGAAGGACAGGCACGAAGCCGTATCGAGAAGGCTGGCTTTGCCAACGTCACCGAACTGAAGAAGGACGACAAGGGCGTGTGGCGCGGACGAGCCACAAAGGGCGGAACTACGCAGAACGTCAGCGTCGACTTCCAAGGCAACGTCAACGCGAACTGAAGGTACACCTCAATGACTACGACTGTTTCACGGCTTTACGACAGCTACTCTGATGGCCAGCAGGCGGTTAGGGATCTTGAAGCTGCGGGAGTGCCGCATTCCGACATCAGCATCGTCGCGAACAATTCTGACAATTGGTACGACAACAAACGCGTCGATCGCGATCGCGACGGCGTCGATGATCGGGCGGAAGCTGCCGGCAAGGGTGCCGGCATTGGCGCAGGTCTCGGCGGCGCGGCTGGCCTGATGGCTGGCTTGGGTCTGATGGCCATTCCCGGTCTTGGTCCCGTGGTCGCCGCAGGCTGGCTGGCGGCCACCGCTGCGGGCGCGGCCGCAGGCGCCGCAACCGGCGGCGTTATCGGAGCCCTCACGCAAGCCGGCGTGTCCGAGGAGGATGCTCACGTCTATGCGGAAGGTGTACGACGCGGCGGAACGCTGGTGACTGCGCGGGTTGCCGATAACGACCGGGCACGTATCGATGCCATTCTCGATCGTGCTTCCGTAAATGTTCGCGATCGAGGCGCTGCATATCGGAAGGCAGGCTGGCAGAAATTCGATACGTCTGCTCCATCCTATACTGCGGACCAGGTCGCAGCGGAGCGGAAACTCTACGGTCGTTAAAGGCTCCTGCTAACGAGCGCGCGCCCGCCTTCAGGCGGGCGCTTTTTTTTTGCGTCAGCGAGAGATGCTGACGCGCATGCGGAGCCAGCTGGCGGGGAGCCGGACACGCATGCTGTATTTCGGCATCGGTCGGTGGCAATGGGCCTTGAATGCTCTTTTGCGAGTTGCCGGCTGATCGGCCGCGTTGACGGAGCGCTGAAAGCTGCCATAGAGAAGCGCGGAAGTGACATCGGGCAGCAAAGCAGTGGCAAACTGCGCCTTCATGATGTGGTGAATATACAAAAGCTACACGATGTCAGAGGCTTGGAAGGGTGGCCGAGTGGTTTAAGGCACCGGTCTTGAAATTCGAACAGGGGCAAGCGTTCGCATCCGTTCTAATTCGATTTAGTCCGTATATGTTGGGCTTTTCCGCCATCCGGCGGGCATTTCATCCCAGTCAGTCCGAGCGCTTCCCGGCGAGTTGGGTAGCAAAATGGTAGCAAAGATGTTCCCCGAACGTTCATGATCATTTCAGCCTGCGGCTTGCCAAGGCGATCGCCCGGACCACATGCCGAGACGAGCCGAACCCGGGCTGGGAGCGGTTCGGGGAGTGACAAGGGGTGGTGTAGGTTGGGACCGCTCGCGAAGCCGCCGCTATAGCCACAGGGGAGGCCGGTTAGTCTTCAAGCGCCATTTTTATTTTGCCAGCGATTTCGGTTCCAATTGTGGGGTTTCCGCTAAGCCATAAGCTGATGAAGGCCGATGACACGATCCTACTGGCAATTAAACCGGCTCGTTGTCCGACCTGCGTAAACAACAAATGAGGATCGCGGTTACTCATTGCAACATCGCCGATTATCTTTGCAACCCAACCATCCTTTCGGGCTCCAAATGCAGACCGGCGGCCAGCAGCATCGATAACTTTTCAATGTTCGCGTGGACGTAATTGAACACCTCCGTCTCGGGCACACTTCCCGGCAGCTTTATTACATTCTCGCTGGGTGATGACTCGATAGAAGAATCTCCGTCTAAAATGCATAGGGACTTGATCTTGTCGGCCACTGACGGATCCAGCATGTGATGCTTATGAATGGCATATGCCTGATTCTGACCGCTAACAGAATATACTCCTATTCGGTCAAAAATGTCTGAGAGGTATTTTCGGATGATCACCTCAACGATCTCTTTTGCGAATTCGTCTTCGACGAAGATAGCGAGACCTTGCTGAACGCGACCCGTCATGGCTCGCAAGGCCTCGATCGAAATGCGCCCCTGTCGCACTTTGCCTTCGATTGAATACCAGATCCCTTCGCTCGGTAACGGGGCCAAAGCATCCTCTGAATGGGTGGTGAATATCGATTGAACGGACCTTCTGGAGGCGACTTCAATGAGGTACTCGACCATCCGTTGCACAGCGATAGGATGTAATCCGTTTTCTATCTCTTCGATAAGCACCAGCGAATTTTCCGGCGCATTTTCGATCATTGAAACCATCCGGATAATGGACGATTCCCCGGCGCCAAAATGAAATTCGGAGTACGAAATCAACCCATTGCCGCCGATATAGAATTCTTTTCCTGACTGTAGTTGCGTCATCTGGAAGCTAGAAATATCCTTGCCGAGTATCCTCTCAACTTGCTCAATGATTTTCGGCGATACCGCTATTTTTTGGCCGCTGTGGCGATACTTTACCGTGGCTAACTTCTTGAATTCGGCGCGTTCGCCAGCTGGGACTGTCCGAGTTATCCCGAAGTAGAGTACGTGGCGTTCGAGGACTTCGTCTCTCGCCCACTTTGCGTTCTTGAAGCGGGCGGACTTAGCGACAAGTTGAGTTGGGTTCTTCGCCTTGTCGATTAGCTCGAAGCTAACGCCCCAATTCGCCATCGAGTCGTCGCCCAAACTGCTTTTGGGAAAGAATATCGCCGGTCTTGTATTCTTGTAGGCGAGCGCAGCGGCACCAAGGATCGAAGATTTTCCGCCTCCATTTGCCGCAATCAGAGCCGTCACAGGAAACTCAAAGTCGACCGTTTCGCCTTCGAACGCTCGAATTTTGTTAAGTTTCATCCGCCGCAGGTAGTTGCCGAATTTTGCGTCCTTCACTTTGGCAAGGAGGTTGCGGATTACGCTGTCGCGTATCTCGGATTGATAGCCATCAGCCATATTGCCACCCCCACGTTTCACTAAACCGCGCGCGAAGGGCTGTGCGCACGGTTTTGAGCGGGCGCGGTGGAGGGGATCGCATTCCGACGGTTGGCAAGCGGGCTCTACTGCGCAGAAAATCGTGCTGAGCGTGCGCTAGCGGAAGAATTGAGCCTCCCCAGACCCGGCTGTAATTCAAGCGCAACTAAGAGGAGAGCAAGGGGTGTGGCTGCCGCCTCCTGAGCCGCTTCTGAGGGCGGCCGGCAAGGCAAGGCCGCCCCGCGGTAAATTTGAGCTGCGGAAGTACGCCCCGCTCCAATCGGGGCGCTTCGTTTTGAAATGGATCTCCAGCGTTGTGCTTCTTGACGTTGGCGTCTGCGACCCTATCTCGGAGCTCGGCAATTCTGCCGAGCTTGCACGAGGAAATCGGGAAGACCGTCATGGAGACGACGATGATGCTTGATGAGAAACTTGCACGTATTCGCGCATGCCGTAGCAACATTCGACGCTATCAGCGCCTACTGCAAACGCAGCTTACCCATCTTGAAAGAAGCTTCATCAAGCGACGGATGGCGGAAGAGGAGCGCACGGTGAGCGAGCTTTCGGCTTCGACTTTCCCGATAATTTTGAATGCTCCCAAATCTGCCACTGGTACAGAACGCGCAGCTTAGCTGCGTCCTATCGCCAAAAAGCACCACCGCGCGCCGGGCTTTGCAATCGCCTGTCGATGCCTCGTCGCGAGAGGCCAACAAAAGGCCCCGCCATTCCTGGCGGGGCTTGCAGCGGTCAGTACATCCGTGATCCGCTGCGTCGCTCATCAGAAGAGCGATTTAGTATACTCTATGGAACGCGGTCACTCGCAACAATGCCACCCTCACACTCTAGGCGGGCGATCCGCTCAGCCTCGGCGTCGCTGAACTTCAGGTGCACGCCATAGCCGGCACCGTTCTCCGGAATGAACACCGCACCGAGCGCCTCCAACGCCTGTTGGATCGTTTGAAGTTCATTGCGCTCCGGCGAGCCGGCAAGATTTTCGAAGCGCTCTAGCACCTCAAGATCAACCCCAGAGCGCCGGGCAAGCGTGCGTCGCGAAACTTCCACGAGCGCGCGAGCTGCGCGACACTGCGATCCGTTAATCATCCATCTCTCCTGTTGTTCTTCGCTAGATCTCCACTCTGTCCTGCCGCGACATCAACGCGAGTGCTTCCGGCGGCCATCGGGCTCGTAGAATAGAATGAAGGCGGCCCAGGCAAGAAGTACTGCTCCAATACTCATCAGCATCATCGGTTCACCTCGCACGATCTTGCGCCGCCCCGACGCGATTTCATCGCCGTGGCAGCGTTCCAGTTCTTTTGAACAGGGAGTTGAGCTCTTGATTTTCAACATATCGAACGTCGTCGTAAATGCGACGTTGCTAGAGCATGACTACGATCTAGTGATAAATTGGAGAAATGCAACGAAGTGCGACAAAACGCACTGTCGATGGATTGCCACTCGTCGCCGGTGCCTGCGGCCCCGCGCACGACGGTCTTGACGGCCTGCCTTACGGCGGTGCGAGCATCGGAAACAGCGCGTTCAAACTTCTCCTCTGAGAGAGCGCCGAGCGTCCGCGCCTGATGCGCGAGGTTCTTGTCGATGCCTTGGGAGGCGAGCGTGGGGCGTTCGTCTCGGTGGGTTATTGGCAAACCCGCCGAGACTGTTCCTGCCATCTTCACCCCTGTAGAGAGCCCGACCGTTTCCTTCTGCGCCTGCCGCAACTGGTCCAGCCGGCGCGTCGCGCGCATACGGATTTCAACGGCGTCGGCTTCAAGATCGCGAGATGGGGCAATCTAGATTGAGGGGGCGCAGCTTATCGACTTCGAAACTGCCCGCACCCGCGGTCCGCAGATTCGACCGGACGGAACTCCCCGCGCGGACAGCGATTGTTTTGGCGGCGCGCTCGCGCCGACCAATCGCAAGACAGAACTGCGCCACATGCCGCTCAAGGACCAGATCGTTAATTCCGCCCGCAAGCTCATCGAAACCGGACCCGATCCGTCGGAAATGGACCGTGCGCTGCGTGCGCGAAAGCCCCGCTGCATCCTTTTTGAGGATGATGGCATCGTCCCCAATCATCCGCGCTGGCCGCTTCTGCTTTACCGAGACGCGATCCGTCTCGATGCGCGAAACTCCGCCGCAATGATCGATGCGGTGTTCGCGCGCAACGGCTGGCGGCGCTCGTGGCGCGACACCATTTATGATTTCGTGCACTACCATTCGCAAATTCACGAGGTGCTGGGCGTCGCCAAAGGAACGGCCGTGGTGGAATGCGGCGGAATAAACGGCGCGAAGTTCGAGGTGAAGGCGGGGGACGTGCTGGTGTTGCCCGCTGGCACGGGCCATCGGCTGATCGACAGCAGCCGCAATTTCCCAGTTGTCGGCGCTTATCCGCAAGACGGCGTCTATGACGAGTGCACCGATACGCGGGATAGGACCAAGGCCGTCAAGCGGATTGCCAAGACGAAGCGGCCGAGCGCTGATCCGCTCTATGGCCGCCGTGGCCCTCTCACCACCGCTTGGCGGAGGCGCTGACGCTCGCAAGTAATTTCTGTCTGAGCAAGGATCGCCGCAATGGCTTTCACCGACACCTATTCCGACGCCGATCCATCGCGTGAGAGCGTCGAGCGTCTCGAAGGCCCCGCCGTGCTCGAGTTTGGCAATGCGTGGTGCGGCTATTGCCGAAGAACCGAGCCGCTGCTGAAAGCGGCCTCGCGTCGCATGCCGAGGTGGGCCATATCCGGGTGGCGGATGCGAGCGGACGGCGATTGGGACGCTCGTTCGGCGTCAAGCTGTGGCCGACCCTTATATTTCTGAAGAACGGCCGCGAGGTGGAGCGTCTGGTGCGGCCGACGGATGCCGACGCGATCGCGCGGGCCTTCACCAGAATTGTTGGCTCCTAGCGTTGTTTCGCGCGTAAAGGCCCCCTGGTGTCGCGCTAATATCAGATCAGCGTTTCCCACGCGCCATGCTGATAAGTCGAGAGCTTCGATCGCTCATCATCGAAGGCGACCTTGAGCACGCGCTCGCCCTTGAAGCGCACGGTGAGGGTCGATGACAGCTCTGGGTAGTCGAACTCGTCCGGATGCCGCGGAATGAACATCTCGATCATCCACGGCCATTTGTTGAGCTCCCAAACGCGATAGAGCAGCCCGTCGAGCTTCACGTTGCCGCAGATGCGGCCGTCGCGTTTCAGCCTCGCAATCGCGCGATCGCGGAGCATCGCGATATGAGCGCGCTTCCGCTTGCGTTCGCCCATCACTGCGGAAGAGGCGGGTTTCACGGCGCACGCCCTAAAGTCGATTTCTCGTTTTCGATCCTGCGGAGTATGTGTCGCTGCTTCGCCTCTTTCCAATCGACGATCCCTTCAGGAAGCACGCAACCACCGCCATCGGCGTCAATATCTCCAAGTTCGAATGCCAACTCGTCCGGACGCCCGTCATCCAAAACGATGCGGTGCCAGGCCAACAGAGCTGGATCGACTAAGATTTCACTTTCGTTGCGCTCTCCGTGTTCGACGAGAATGGCGGATGGGTGAACGTCAGTGACAAACACCAGTGGATTGTGGTCAGGATCTGGAAATCGCAGCGCGAACCAGCACGCACAATCTCTATCCGTTGTCCAAGATATTCCGTCTGCGTACTCTAAGCGTGATACTCCTCGCCATGCCCTTACAGGCGTAGTTCTTTTTGTTGGTGGCGCAACCAACCGGATTGCGTCTGCAAATGCTTGTTCTGAACCGAATGCCGATAGCACCCAACCGTGATCGTGGTCCCAGGCATTGAGCAAGCCAGCAAGAACGACGTTAGGACCGACGATCGACCGACGGTTATACAACGCAAGCGCCGCATCACCGCGCTCGCTATTCGGAAGTCGCCAGATCAGTTTGCGCGCATCATTTTCTGTAGTCACATTGCTGAACAACATAGCAACCTACCTCGCTGAGCGAAGCGGCGCCCGAAGGCGCCGCCTGATCGTTGCCTATTCAACGTGCGAGCAGAAGCCTGAGGAGCCGATGCCGGATCCGCTGAAGCCCCACTGCTCAAGGACGCCATCGCTGTCGCCGATGCCGTGCTCGGCGTCGTCGTGCTCGCCATTGTCGAGCACATCGGCTTCCGGCTCAAAAGCATTCGCGTCGATCCGATCGGGCATGCGCCAGGCGTCGTCTTGGTCGAAGGATATGGTGGCGCCGAGCAATGGCTCGCTGTCGTCGTGTTCGTCTTCCCGATCGTCATCCGTCCCGTGCGCTCCGGTCGCGGTCCAGCCAAGGCTCGGCTCTAGGTCTGGATCGCTTCCTTCGCGTTCGTCCGCGTCATCGGAGTGTCCCCATTCTTCCTGATCGTAAGCCTCTGATCCGTAGCCGCTGATCGCGCTGCCCAGCGTCGGCTCGAAGTCGGCGTCGACTTCAAGCTCGGCCTCGTCGAGGTGGTCGAGGAAGGAGAGGAGCCGGTCGACTTCGATCTCGGCTTCCTTCCGGAGCTTGCCAATAGCGTTTAAGAAATCATCCGGCGTGACACCCGTCGGATAGTAGAGGCCCTTCACCCGCCTCCGTATCGTCTTCTCGCGCCGCTTCGACGCGCGTTGTTGCCGCCGCGTCGCCGCGGCGCTTCCAGGCAGTTTCTTGGTCATGGTGGTTGCTCAGATTTAGGCTTTCTACGGCCTGCTTGCCGGTGGCGGACCGGCAGCCGGGAGGTAGAAACCAGCCTGAGCGACTGGCGGCGGCGCTTTTAAGGGTTGCCCCTCTGGACATGGCGCGACCCTCCCGGCCATAATGGCCCGGTTGGAGCGCACGCCAATGCGCTACCTACGTTCTGCCGCTTCCCGTCGACGCCAATCGAACGGGAAATTCTGACCAAGAATGGCGCGGCTATAGCTCAGGTCCGGGTTTCTACGCCCACGGACACGATGCCCCTGATTTGCTAAAAAATCCACCCCTTCGAGGGCGCTTTCGCGCGTTCACAAACAGCGATAGGCTGCCACCAGGCAACGAGGGAGATTATGAGAGCAACAGCTGCCGTCACGATGATGATTTTCACCGCTGCGGCCGCACACGCACAGCCGCAAGCCACGTCCTCGTCGGGAGCGCCCGCAACGCCAACATCGTCGTATTGCGCCGCCGGGTCCGCCGGATTTCAAAGGAGCGAGGCCGCCGGGATAGCTGGCCTGGCGAAATGTGCACGAGGCGACACGATTATCATCCCGGCCGGTGACGGCGACGTGGTCGCTCGCGTCTGTGATTTCACGAAGTCGATAGTCACCAGTGGCGGCTACACCGTTTGCGTAATGCAAGGAGAGATGCGCGCGTCTAAATAACGCGAAGCTGCGCCTCGCCGACGAGTACTACGCGGCGCAGGAGCGGGGTGAGGTTCAACGCCCCGGTGGCGATCGGGTTAGCAATGTTCCCAAACAGAACAATGCTCCGAAAGTGTCCGAGCCACCGGCGTTTCGTTGGCTGGCGACAGGACTGGACCAGTTGAGGCAGGCGCAGAAGGAAACGATTGGCCTTAACCGTGGCGCAGCAGTGCCAACGCGGGTTGATGAAAAACCCACGTTGGCCTCACAAGGCATCGACAAGAACCTCGCGCATCAGGCGCGGACGCTCGGCTTTCCATTCCGACGATATTGACCTGGACGCAGGAAAGTCTCTTGGGGTTGCACCACGGTGGGGCAAACTATCCGCCGAGATACTTCGAGCCGATAACCTTCGGCCGCGCGGGCCCGACCGTACGATGCTCGGGATCGAGCGTTGAGCCGGGAGACTTGATATCGTTCAACGCCACGGAACATTACATTCACTTAGTTCAGATAACTTTCAGCCGCGATGGTGTTCCTTTGGAGGGTAGGATTCACCCGATGAAAGAGGATCGTGAAATGAAAAAGCTGCTGTTCGCTGCCATCGTCGCATCTGCTCTTGGCATGGCTTCTGCTTCAACACCGGCTTCTGCTGCAATGCCAGTTGCTGGGTTGAGCGGCGGCAATACCTCCATGATCGATAGTGTCCAGTATCGACCACATCGACACTATCGGCCACATCGGCACATCAAGCGACACCGTCACTGCTACAACCGCCGCATCGTGACGCCGCGGCATTATGGCCTGCCGATCATTCGGTATGTCCGTGTCTGCCGCTGACATCTGAAAAATGTGCCCGTCTCGGCATCACGGAGACGGGCACTGATACAAACAGACCTCGGCGAGAGGCGTCCGTTCGCCAGGTGCATAGTGGGATTTCGCGGAACGTTACTCTCGCTTAAGCCCGATCAGTTCGATCACCCGCTTCTTGTCGGCGATCTCCTTCTTGACGAACTCCTGAACCCACTTCACGTCGCCGGTCAGGGGCTTCAATCCCAGCTTCTCGAGCCTATCAATGACGGCAGGCTTTGAGAGAGCCTCATTCGCAGCCTTGTTCAACTTCTCGATGATTTCTGGCGGAGTGCCTTTCGCAGATACAAGAACACTCCATGTGTGCGGATCGTAGTCTTTGTACCCAGTCTGCTCAGGAACGGACAGCAGGTCGGGCTTGAGCTTCATGCGCGACGTGCCGGGGCCATTCGCAGCCAAAGCCTTCAGCTTTCCGTCAGTGAGAAATGGCGTAGCGGAGGCTGTCGCAACGCTTGCAAAATCAACGTCGCCGGTCAGAACAGCAGTGATTGCGGGAACGTCTCCCGAAAACGGAACGTGCAACATTTCCGTTCCCGAAAGCTTCTGTAGGTAAGAGATGTTCAGGTGAGACGGCCCACCGATGCCTGCGGTCGAGAAGGTCACCTTGCCGGGATTGGCTTTTGCATATTCCAGCACTTCGACAATGTTGTTGGACTTGAAGTCCGGGCGGGCGACAAGAACACCGTAAACGCTGTTGAGACCTGCGATGACGTCGAGATCACGCGCAGGCTGATAGGGAAGCTTCGCATCGATGATCGGAATGATCGCGGTGGCGCCGACCCCGCTAACTCCGAGAGTATAGCCATCCGGCTTTGATTTGGCGACGAGGTCGATACCGAGCGTGGCCGCGGCGCCAGGTCGATTTTCGATCACGACGGGCTGTCCGAGAACCTCGGACATCGCTTCACCGACGATCCGAGCAGTCGCATCGGTTGAACCGCCTGGCGTGAACGGGACGATCAAACGGATAGGCTTGTCGGGGTAGGACTGCGCGGAGAGGTCGGCTGGAGTGCTCACCATCAGCACAAGACCAAGACTCAGAATTCTACCAAACATCGTTTCTCCTTTTCTGATGTTTTTTAAAGTTGTTTGCCAACGCGAGAACCGTTAACAGACAATACTTGATGTAACAAGACGGCTTGGCCGCCTGGGCCTAAGCGTCGCCTCTGGCTAAATGCCATCTATTTTCATCTTCGTGATGACCTGCACCCCTGAAACGCCCCCGATTTTGAGTTAGGATTTCTGTTCTCCAGCCAGGAGACAGACGATGCGTAAGAGCAGGTTTACCGAAGAGCAGATCATCCGGGTTTTGAAGGAGCACGCCGCCGGTGCATCAGCGAGCGATCTGTGCCGCAAGCACGGCATCAGTGATGCGACCTTCTATAAGTGGCGTTCGCGGTACGGCGGCATGGAGATCTCCGAGGCGCGCAAGCTGAAGGCGCTGGAGGAAGAGAACCGCAAGCTGAAGAAGCTGCTGGCAGAGTCGATGCTTGACGTGTCGACGCTGAAGGAGATGCTCGGAAAAAACTTCTGACGCCCAGCTTGCGGAGACGTGCTGTGACCTGGGCGGTCAGTGAGAAGAGCTACTCGCAGCGGCGGGCCTGCGATCTGGTCGGCTTGCAACCGAAGACCTATCGGTATGCGTCGACACGATCCGATGACGAAGCCTTGCGGACCAAGCTGAAGGAATTGGCTTCGCAACGACGGCGGTTCGGCTATCGTCGCTTGGGCCTGCTGCTGGCGCGGCAAGGCGTGCGGATCAATCACAAGAAGCTGTATCGGCTCTACCGGGAAGAACGGCTCTCAGTGCGCAAGCGCGGCGGCCGCAAACGGGCACTCGGCACGCGGGCACCGATGACGATCCCGCAGGATCAGAACCTGCGCTGGTCGCTCGACTTCGTGATGGACACGCTTGCCAGCGGTCGGCGCTTCCGTATCCTGACTCTGGTCGATGACTTCACCCGGGAATGCCTGGGCCTTGTCGTCGACACATCGCTGACCGCTCGGCGGGTGCTGCGCGAGCTCGATCAGATCATCGAGAGCCGAGGCTGCCCTCGGATGATCGTGAGCGACAACGGCACCGAGTTCACGTCGAACGCCGTATTGGCCTGGCAGGAGGAACTGGGCATCGAGTGGCACTACATCGCACCGGGCAAACCGATGCAGAATGGATTTGTTGAGAGCTTCAACGGTCGCCTGCGCGACGAGTGCCTCAACGAACACCTGTTCGCTAACCTCAACGAGGCCCGTCAGATCATCGAGGACTGGAGGATCGACTACAACACCAACCGACCGCATACGAGCCTCAACGGGCTCACACCAAGCGAGTTTGCCAACCGTTCAAACAGGGACGAAAACCAGAACAGAGTCTACTTATAAACGAGGGCAATCAGGGGTGCAGGTCACGGCTTAACTCCTGCCGTGAGAAATTTTGAATAGCGGCAGACAGCCGCAGAGCGAGCCATGAGGGATTTTAGAAGCGCGGATCGAGAAATGAAGTCCGAAGCTGCCGAGTGCGATTTGGTCGCAAAGCTGGTCATTGACCAAGAAAAGCGAGCCGCGTTTGAGCGAATGGCTCCCCAGTATCGGAAAATGATCAACCATGTGCGATCCGACATGAGTAAGCAGAAATAATCTCACGGATAAGATGGTACCTTTCGAGTTGCCCATGCGTTGATGCGCATCGCCAACCGATCTCCGGCCTCGGTGACTGAGAGACACGACTGTGCTCCCGCCCTCCAAAGCGTAGAAGCATGTTCAGATGTGTCAACGATGTGCCGATATAGACCGAACTCTCAGCCGCCTTCGCCGTTTGCTAGACCTTGCTCTTGATTCAGTCACCATCCGCAACATCAGGGCGGGCATAGCGGAACTAGATGCCGAGAAGGCAAACATACAGCATGAGCGCAAATAAATAGAAGCTGCCCTCGGTCGGTGGCCCATTCGCCGCGCCGGCGGTCGAGCGCGCGAAGGACGTGGGGCGGGGTAAACCGCTCAGGCGCTTGCCAATGCATTATTGGTTGTATCAACACAGCTGTCGGCGCACTGTCGTGGCCAAGGGTTCAATGCCGCTGCTGACGGATACCGAGTGAGCGGGAAGCGGGGCGCAGCCGCGGAGAATAAGGCCCGGCAGTGAGCCGGGCCCTTGCCGCTCGCTGATTACTTCTGCTGCTCGTTCGCTTTCTTGTCGTCCTGCTTGCCTTCCTGAGCCTGCTTGTTTTCTTGGGTCTGCTGAGGGGCGGGCTTCACAGTGCTGTCCGGTGCAACAGGCTTTGCGGCTTCGGGAGCCATGCTGGGTGCGCTCGACATCGGGTATCCTTTACATTCTGCCGGAAAAGATATTCGGGCATCTCTATGCAACTGGCGACTGAGAGTCTGAATGCAAGGTGTCGGACAAAATAGATCGACGACTATCTGCAAAGAATGTGTTGGCTATTGGTGGGGAAGGGGCGCATGGTTGAACGATGTTCGATTATGAAGCGGCCGCTGAACTGTATTCCAGGCGCTCTGGACTGAAAGCACGCAGCAGGATTGGCTATCAGCGCTTTTCTCGGGCATCGGACGCGATTTTGTTCGTCGTCGAGGCGCTACCGGCCGATCAGCTTGCCGGCGCATCCCTTGAGGTGAATGATGAACGGTTTGGTCCTGCTGGGATTCGTGCGCTTTACGATGATGATGCGTTTCCGCTTCAGCGCGGGATCGCGCGATGATGCCCTTACGTTCACGCAGAGTGACAGTTGTCTTCAGATGCCCGTTCCGGATGAAGTCGGTCGGTCGAACGCTGCCGGCCGGAACTTATGAAGTCACGACCGATGAGGAACTGATCGAAGGTCTGTCTTTCCCTTGCTATCGACGTGTAGCGACGACGATCATGGTTCCCGCAGAAGCGCCTTATCAGGCCTCGATGGAAATGATTTCAATTGGGTCGGTCGAACTGGCGGATGCCCAACGTATCGATGCGGCGACGGCGCGATGAAAGATCTTCCGATCGATCTCGACAAGCATCGCGGAATGGCCGCACAAAAGGCAACTGACCTCAGGCGTATACTTGCGGACGTTGAGGCAAATGCCGTGGAACTTCGCGAGCGTCAGCGCGAATTGGAAGAACGACTTCTGGCTTTGCCGGCTGAGACCTGGCCAGACGCCGCTGCGAAGGCGCGCTACATCTTGAATCTATATCTTAAGCTGCTCAGCCCGCAAGACTCGCAGCATCGCGCGCTTGTTGAGGCTGTCCTTGCGGATTTTACGCGCCTTGGCGCCGAAGCCTAGCTGCAAACAACGATTTTACGCGGAATGCGCGCCCAATTCGGGGTTGCCAAACTCAGGAAAGACGGTTCGGAATGCATATTCTATCGCCACGACATGTAGAGATCGAAGAGTCAAAGCGGCTGGGCGTTGAATCCGGTTGGTACAGCACCAAAGTCAGCGGTACCTTCGTGACCGGCCCACATAAAACCAAAGCCGAGTGCACCCAGAAAATAGCTGAGTTGTGTCCTCCGGCACCGCGAAGAGTTCGGTGACAGAATTAGGCAGCCGACACCTCATTGCTCGCTGAGCACATTAGATCGGCACTACGACAAGCATCGCAATCCTCCGCCGATCAGGCCGTGTTCATGCCGTAGTCGGCGAACATGGCGTGCTGCTTCTGCTTGATGACATCGGCCGCGCCGGTCTTGAGGCCGGTCGGCGATGTCGCCGGCATCGGGCCGAACTTCGGGCTAACCGAAGGCGAAGCGCTGAATGACAACATCCCGGTCCAGCGCTGAACCGCCTCGGACACCATCTGATCGACCGCGCGAAACTCTGCGGCGAGAGCCGCCTTGTAGGCTGCCGCGGTCTGTTTGCCCGCGCCGGAGGCTTGGCCCGACCCGTCGAAACTGCGGAACGGGCTTGCGCCCGAAGACCAGGCATCGCCACCGCCGGCCGGCGCGCCGATCATGGGAAGCTTGCCGCGATCCCTCCACCGCTGCTTTCTGGTCTCGCTGGTGCTTGCCGGCAGCCCAGTCGCCGGCTCCGTGTTGGTGACAAAGCCGACCGTGCTGTTCCAGATTGACTGAAGCTTCTCCCAGCTCGCGATCACGCGATCGAGGGCGTCGGCGATGCTGTTGATGGATTGAGCCAGACTGGCGCCGGTGCTCGATCCCCAGGCTTCCCAGTTGGACGTCGCGATCTCGCCCGTGATCGACTTCCACAGATTACCGATTCGCTCCAGCCCTTCGACCATGAACTTGAACCGATCGCCTTGTAGCCCTTCCTTGAGCGCTGTCGTCATGGACGAGAAAAACGCAGTGATCCCCTTTGCATTGTTCGCCAGGAACACCGCCGCGGTTCCGATGCCGACCAGGATGGCGCCGATGCCGGTGCCAAGCAGGGCAAGCTTGAGCAGTTGCAGTGGGCGCGTCAGCGCCAGGATGCCGGCGCCCATAAGCGCGAGCGCCTTCGGGAAGAGCTGGATCGGCGCGAGCGCGGTGAGCATCGCCGCACCCATAAACGCCATGGCGAACCTGACGCCGATGGCCGCGATCCGCAGCGCGATCAGCGCGGCGGCAGCCTTGATGCCCCCGCCGACCAGGCCGGGGTTCGCCTCCGCGAACCGCTCGAAAGACTTCACGATCGGATTGATCTTGCCCAGCAGGCTGTTCATTGCCGGGAGCAGGATGTTGCCGATCGTGATGGCGAGATCGTTCATCTGGTTGGTGAACGCCGCCGTGCGCGCGACGGCGGTCTTCATTCTCCGGTCAAAGTCCTGATCAACGACGCCCTTCGCGCCGCCGGACTTGTCGCGGATCTTGCGATACTCGAGGTTCGCGATCAGCGGCCGGAGGAATTTCTGAACCTGCGCGTCTTCGAACAAGTCGCCCAACTTGGACATGTCGCCTTTCAGCGCCTTGTCCGTGAGCTTGGCGATCATCTCGAAGACGTCGCCGCCGCTATCCTGCGTTTTCTTCAGCTCCTTGCGGATATTGACGCCAAGTTTTTGAAACTTCTTCGTTGTCTCCGGGCTGACGATCTTCTGCATCAGGTTCGCCGCGTTCGTCGCGGCCTCCGAGCCGTCGGCGGCACCTTTGCGCGCGATCTGGAGCGCCGCGGCGAGCTTGGCGACGCCGTCAACGCCGGTGATCTTCAACGCTTGAGCCGCGGCCGTCAGCGATGGAAAAAACCGCGCCATGTCGGCCAGCTCGAACGCTCCCTCTTTGCCGCTCTGCGCCATGACGTCCAGAGCGCGGCCGAAGTCATCGGCCTTCACCTTGAGATTGTCGAGAACCGCGAAGCCGGACTTCGCCAGGTCCTCGATCTCGGCCTTGTAGGCCGTGGCAGCCCGGCCGATCGGGCCCATCAGCGTCATGGCACGATCAGGGTCGAGGCCCATGCCGGCGAGAAAATCGACGCCCTTGGCAACACCGCCGGCGGATTGATTGAGCAAGGGCGCGAGCTTGCGGATGCGGTCGCCGAGCGACTTCATCGCGCTGTCGCCAAGATCGGCCTTCTGCGCAATGTCGAGCAGCGCGGTCTCGAAGTCCGCCGCCGCCTTCAGCGGCGACGACAATGCGCGCTGCAAGCTGTACGCCGCGGCGACGGCACCGAACATCTGCGATTGAAGCCGGCTGAGCGAGCGGGCGTTGGCCGCCCGCATCTTCGTCAACTGGTTGTCGAGACCGCGCACCGATGCGGCAATGCCTTTCGCCGGCCCGGTCACACGGTCGACGAGCGAGACGATCAACTTGCTCGTGAGATTAGCCATCGTCCTCTGCCTCCAAGTTTACGATCGGAATGCCGATCGCTTTGCCGATCCGCCGGGCGTGGCGATGCCACGCAATGAGATCGATCCATCGTTCACGGCGCAGATCGCTCACCGGTGTGTGAAGGACATGCGCGACGTCTGCGGCGATCACGCGCCAGTGGGGCCACCAACCGGCGTCAGCGCGTCGACGAAAGGGGCGATGGCATCCGAGATTTTTACGAGATCGCTCGCCCGGATCTTGCGGATCGCTTCGACCGGCCAACCGGTGTCGACCGCGAGCATCTCGATCGTCGCCGTCGTGTCGGTCTCGCCCTTGGCCTTGGCGCGCTCGAACGCTTCGATGCCTCCGACCGTCGGCTCGTCGATGTCGAGCGTCTCAAATTCTTTGTTGTCGTGGAACACTTTTCGGCTGAGGGTCAGGCGGGTCATTGTGGCGTGATCTCCGAGGTGCGCGCCGGCGAACGCGCCGGCCTGATGATGGTGAGGAGGCTTGCGAGCTTGGCGCGTTGCTCCGGCAAAAGCTCGAACGGCCGGACCTTCGCCGCGATGTCGCGCTCGCGAGCACGGCGGCGGAGTTCATCGATCAATTGTGAGGTCGTTTGCATTGAAATCTCCTAGGCGGTTGGCCGGCCCGATCCCCGCCAAGGTGATCGAGCCGGCCGGTCGGCTGACGCGACGCCGAATTTAACGGAGCAATCGGGCCAGCGAGATATTGCGCTCGCGTAGGGCGGGAAGATACGGCTCGAGCTGGGCCAAAATTTCGGGCGACGGTTTCATCGAGTGCCAAAAGTGAGGCTGCCCGACTTCCGGGAGCTTGACCTTGTCAGATCGGAATGTGTTTTCGAGCTGATCGATGACGTGGATGCTGTCGCGAAGCTGCTCAATCGCCGCACGAAAGTTCACCTCGGCTTCGCGCCGCAACGTCGCTGTTGCTTCCGCGACCGCAGCACTCAGCCTTTCATGTGCGGCATTCAACTCGGTGCGTAGCGCTTCGCGCGCGAGTTCACGGCCTTCGGCGAACCGCTGGGCTTCGTCGAGCGCAGCTTTCGCTTCGTCGCGTTCACGCTGAAGGGTCGCAATCTCGGCATCCGGCACCGACCGGCCGACGCGGCGAAGGGCAGTGTCTTCGACTTGCTTCGCACTCAGCGCGCGCTCGGCACCGGCAAGAGCGGCTTTTGCCTGGGCGACCGACGAGGGCGCGGCGTCCCCGCTATTTAAGGCGTCGAAGGCCGCGCGCGCTTCGGCGCAAGCCTGAGCGCGCCCGATAGCGAGGTCGGCTCAGGCAGGGATTGCCGTTCTCGTCGGAGAGCGATCATGATCAGGATCCTTTCGTGAGGCTAGCGCTCGCGGCGAGGCGAAGGTGGCGCGGCATGATTTTGCGGGTAGAGTAGATCGGCTGCGCAGCTCGAGGGACAGTCGACAGGACAAACCGAATTGCCTGCTCCGGCATGTCGCCGGTGAGCGCACATTGAAGCGCGATACCTTCGCGGCCAGCGGCTTCAGGCATATCCATGACCGCTTTGATGCGCTCGCGCTCGGCGCGGGCGCCGGCCGCAATCGCTGCCTCCAACGTCATGTCGAAGTCACCAGCACCGATCTGTTTTGCTATGGTCAATGGATCTGCCATCGACCCTCACAGCGGCTTGCGGACATAGGAGACGGCGCGCGGCTTCCGGCGCTCGGCGAGCCTCGCGGCGATAGGGCTCGCTCTGTCGAGCTCGGCGACGAAGTCTTCAAAACTCCCGACCTGATCGGCGAGGCCGACGTTGATGGCGTCGGCGCCGATGTACGTGCGCGCCTCGGTATCCCGGACGGACTTCTCCGAGATCCGCGGCCGCGCGCGACGGTCGCGACGAACAAATCCTGGAAACGATCGATTTCGGCCTGGAGGTGGCCGGTAACCTCGTCGGTCAGTGGACCGTAAGGATGACCATCAACCTTGCGCGCTCCGGCGTGAATGAGTGTCGGCGTCAGCCCCGCCGTGTCCATGCGCCGGCTGCGATCGATGTGCAACATCACGACGCCGATCGAACCGGTAACGGATGACGGTGAGACGACGATCTTGGTGCATGCCGAGGCGATCGCGTATGCAGCGCTACAGCACAGCCCCGTCACCGACGCGATCACAGGCTTAATCGATCTCGCCGCGGCAACTACGTCCGCGACCTCGAAGGCGCCGACCGCTTCGCCGCCGGGGCTATCGATGTCGAGCACGATCCCGGCGACGTCAGGGTCGGCGGCGGCGAGCCGAATGTGATGCTTCAGCGTCTCGTAGCTCGTCAAACCCGACATCGCGTCGAGATACGATGCGCGGTTTACGAGCGAGCCGAGCACCGGAATGATCGCGACCCCGTTGCTGGTGGTGCGGTAGGGCTTGCGGCCCGATCGCTGATCGTGCGGATCGTTAAGCTCGAACTGGCCGACGTACCGATTACTCTGCGGCGCCGACGGTGCCTTCGCCGCGATGTCGGCCGGCAGCACGGCCGCATCAATGCCGATCCTGCCATCCAGGATCGACGCGATGACCGCAAGCTTCGCGGGCTGGATCATCAAAGGCACGTTCGTGACGAGCGCGGCGATCCTCGCGAGGTGCGTCATCGGCGGCCCCGCGGCGAGGGCGGATTCAAGATTTCGGCAACCCGCTCGAGCGCGGCCTTGCGGAAGAACGCCGCTACGCTTTCGTTATTGAGCGCCGCCGTCGTTTCAACCGTCTGCTTCATCGCGCGCGATACGGCGATGGTGACGGTCTCGCTTCGGACGTCCAGCTCGGGTGTGAACTGTTTGCTCATGGCGGCTAGCATGCGCGCGCTTGACGCGCGCGGCAGCCGGCAAATCCGGCATGTTACCCGGCAAAAGCGGCACTCGATCGATGTTCTTCTTCGATCGAGGATGCGATCAGTGGCACATTGATCCTCCAATGGCCGCGACTGTCATGGGATCCAGCGCCATATTTGACAGCGTACCGTTTTGCGGTTTTCTCGGACACTCCCAGTTCGATCGCCGCTGCCTTGAGCGTGGAGAACGAACTAACTGCCGCGGCGGCTTGGTTCGACTGGAGGATGGCCGCAAGTTTACGATCGCAGTCCAGGTCAACCTCAGCGTGCCGCCGGCGCCGCTCGGCGCTGAGCTCAGCAATGGCTCGCTGAACGTCCGGCGTCATTTCCTCGAGCGTGCCTTTCGGACTTTCGGCTGAGCGTGGCCTTGTCGCTCAAGCTTACCTGCGACGGTTGCTGCTCGCTTCGACATGGCAGCAAATGCATCGTCGATCGCGTCTTCGAGTTGGCGGCGGAGCGCCAGATCCTTCACCAGGCGGGGCAGAATGGCGAGAACGTCTGGCTTAAGTGGGCCGGCGACGGTGTCGATTGCCTCGAGTGCAGCGGCTTGGCCTTTGGCCTCTTGCTCGCGGCGCTTGTCGGCTGTGCGCAAGCGAATTTCTTCGGCACGGGCCTCTTGGACGGCCGAAGCCGCGGCCGATTGCGAGGATCGGCGGGCCTCGTCTTTCAGGAAGCCGACGTAGCCCTGCACAACGTCGACGACGCGGTAGCGGTCTCGGCCGACCTTTTTGATCCAGCCGGCGGAAACGAGCTGCCGGACACGGTGAGCGGTTAGCATCAGGAGCTTGGCCGCGGTCTCGCTGTCAATAATCCCGGCCGAATTCTCAGATTTTGCAGCCATTTTTCCTCCTGAAACGGAACGAAAACGGCGATTTCAATTCGCCAGTTTTTCGCAAATTCCGGGCCGCAGCGCCGCCGCACCCCTCGCGGTCGCCCATACGGTCCCTAACCACTTCCCAAGGAAGGCCGATTGCCGGCGCAGAGGCGGCCCGTGGCGAGGCGGCTGGCGCTGTCTGCGGCATTGCGGTTCTGAAAAGATCAGCGGCGTGTGAGCCCGACAAAGCGACTGTGCCGGTACCAGAGCGGGCCGGCGCGCTGAAGCGCGGCCGGCTGTCAACGAAAGGCTGTGTTCGTTGTTTCGATGACCTTAGGGGTCCTCTTGTAGGTTGGAGCCGCCCCGCAAGGGCGGCTTCCGACCTTGGGGGTATTAGGGGGTTGGAACACAGGGGGGTTGGAAGCCAGTTGGAACAGATTTTCATAGGTCGGAAGGGTGGTTGGAAGGGCTTTTGCCTATGGTTGGAAGGTCGTTGGAAGGCATCATTTCGGGGTCGGAAGAGGGTTGGAAGGCTCAGAACATTGCAGCGGACGTGGTGGAGCTCCAGGCAACAGGTAGCTCCGCCGATGTGAGGGCGGACCTCGCTCAGCCACATGGATCGCTCCGATGCGTAGCAACCGCTCCATCGCGTCTTGCAATTGCTTCTTCGAGAAACCGGACGCTTCCGGGAGGTCCTTGAAGACCTTGGGCGCGTAGATCGATGACGGCGTTGATCCAACTCGCCGGTTTTGCTGGGTGAACGTCCCGAGGAGCTTTAGAAAAACGTCGTCGACTTTTGATGCCTTAGCTTCGCTCTCCTGTTCGCGCTCGGCTGCTATTTCACCGTCATCACGGACGAAAGCACCGGCATGCCAACGTAGCCGAATACACAGTCCGGTTGGCCCGTAATTGGCTTTTTTAACGCTCAGTACGCGAGCGTCTTGGTCGGCTATATCGTCTTTTCCGACGGATGGTCGTTCTAGGTAAAGCCTCGATCGCATCGAATTGGCCCATCCCGTTGAACCGGATGTCGCTCGCCCATTCGTCATTCCGGAAACGGATGGATGCGAAAGGACCAGGACCGACAATTCGAACTCAATCGCAAGACCTCGCAGCATTCCGACAAACGATCGGGCATGGGACCGATCGATCTCGTTGCCACCAAACACATCGGCCAGCGTGTCTAAGACTAGCGTGATCGGCTTGATTGAGGCCAGTGTCGTCCGAAGCTCACGCCAAAGCTCCGTGGGCTTCATTCCTCCGCGTTGGAAGTCAGGAGTTGCTAAGAGCGCATCACGTCCAGCCAAAGGAATAATGATGAGGTCGCGAAGCTCAGAGAGAAGCACACCTTCGCGGACACAGATCAATTCCAATCGCCGATGCAATTCTTCTAGATCATCCTCAGCACTCAGAAAAATGACGGGTCCTTGGATAGTTGGGAGCTCTAGCCATGGGCGCCCGAGGACGATGCAAACTGCCTGATGTAGCGCGATGGTCGTTTTGCCGACACCACCATCTGCGACCAGCCCGCTGACGGTACTGCGTGGAAGCAAACTAGATACGACAAACTCGCGCTGGAAGGCTGCGCGCCGAGATAGCGACGACGCCCGCACCGGCGAGATTACCGATGAAGAATTTGTAACATCGCCGGAACTAGCTGCCTGCGTTTTTACCCGGGGTGATAGGACACTCATGCGGTGCTACCGCCGGGCCGGCCGGGCCGAAGAAGTATTTCGGACCACAATCGCGCGCGAACCGCGCGCGCGAGTTCGATCAAGCGGTCATCGATACGTTCCTGTGGCACCTGTTGGCGTCGAAGGACCTCCTGCTCACGCTCAAGAGCTGAGAGAAGCACGCCATCCGCCTCGCCGGCGTCTGCTGCCGATGCCATCGATCGGACAAGCCGATCGACGAGGCCGGCGCGGGATGTGAGGGGAAGGGCGA
>JAWKWT010000005.1:0-319180 GCA_041397365.1 Xanthobacteraceae bacterium | reverse complement strand
GCGGCACGATGGTGTAGAGATTGGTGACGTCCCAACCCTCTTTCAGCATGTTGACGTGGATGACGATCTCGGTCGGTTCGTCAGGGCTTTCGACCCTCAGGAGCTTCTCGACCGTCTCCTCTTCCTTCACGCTGGAATCGACCTGGATGACCTTGTCCGCATAGCGCCCTTCGAAGAAAGCGTTGGACTTGATCAGCGCCATCAGTTCCCCGGCATGCGTGGTATCGCGGGCGATCACGAGCATGAAGGGCTTGACGATCCGCTCCCCGACCTGGCGTGCATAAGTTTCCAGTTCAACCTTGACGCTTTCATGCAGGCGAACGCCGTCCTCCAGCTTGATCTGCTGCAACTGCTCCGGCGATTTGCCTACGGAGACGAAGTTCTCGCGGGTGACGACGGCAGGCTCCTTGACGAAGCCGTCGGCCATGGCGCGACCGAGCGGATAGTCGAAGATCACGTTCTGGAAGGCCACCGGGCCGCGCGTCGTCTCGACGAACGGCGTGGCGGTCAGCTCTAGCCCCATGACCGGCTTCAGTTCGTTGATCGCGCGGACACCGGCGGTAGCTCGATAGCGATGGGATTCGTCCATGATCAGGACGAGGTCCTTCTGCGCCGCGAGATAGTCGAAATAGCTGTCTCCAATCTCTTCCCTGAAGCTGCGGATGCGCGGGCTTCGGCCGCCGCGAACCTCGGAATTGATCTTCGAGATGTTGAAGATATTGATGGTGACCGGGAACAGATTGCCGCCGCTGGCGATCTGCCGCTCGAAATTGTCGCCAGTGGTGATGACCGGCGGCGAGATCGCGAACTCCGCGATCCCTTTCAGCACGTATTTCGGCGTGTTGGGCGTAAAGTCGGTGATCAGCTTGTTGTAGATCGTCAGATTCGGCGCGAGCACGAAAAAATTGTTGAGGCCGTGCGCGAGGTGCAGGTAGGCGATGAAGGCGCCCATGAGCCGGGTCTTGCCGACACCGGTCGCGAGCGCGAAGCACAGGCTCGGGAAATCGCGCTCGAAATCCGTGACGCTCGGAAACTCGGTCCGGATCGCCGCAAGCGCCTCCTCGATGTCGGCGCCCTTGCGCGGCGGCACGAGTTCGGTGACGCGGTCGAGGATTTCGAGCGATTGCCGCTGCGGAGCGCGAAGGCTGAGACGGCCGGCGATGGCGTTGACGTGACGGTTCATTGGTCGTCTCCCGCGAGATCGAACAGGCCCGGCTGGGAGGCGGAACGAGGCGATGCCTTGTCGGCGGCCTTTGGCGCGGGCGGCGCCTTCGGCAGGTTCTCGACATTGAGACTGTAGTCGTCATGCCCCCATTCGCAGCGTTCGCGAATGTGGTTCGGAATCTTCTTCACCGTCAGGTTGGGCCAGGCGGACGCATTGCCGCGGAAGGCCGAGCAGAGCACGAGCAGCGTACGATCCGGCCCCACTTCCTCGCTTAAGGCGTCCAGCTGCTCCGGCGAGAGCGTCTGGGTCGTGACATAGATGAAGTCGCGCTCGGTGGAAGTGCCCTGCTGCCAATAGACGGTGTCGCTCGGCGCGTAGTTGAAGCCCTCGATCTTGCACAGCGCCTCCGCCAGCATTTCGGCATTATAGGCCTTGCTGATGACCTCGCGTCCCCACTTGTCCACCTCCAGGAGGGACGGCGCGAGCTTGAAATAACGGAAACCGCCGCCGCCCTGCCAGCCGGTCGCTTCGGTCACGCCACCCTTGTCCTCGCCGTCGATGACCTTCGTCAGGCGCGGGATGATGTGGGTGTGGGCGTGCTCGCCCAGCTCCACCATGATCCAGCGACGCCCCATCTTGTGGGCGACCGCGCCGGTGGTGCCGGAGCCAGCGAAGGAGTCGAGGACCAGGTCGCCGGGATTGGTGGCGATGTGTAGAATGACGTGGAGGAGCTTCTCTGGCTTGGGCGTGTCGAATATATCTGCGCCGAATAAGGATAAGATTTCCTTCTTTGCCGCTTGATTATCCCCTGCAAGTGCAGCATCCCACCATGTCCATGGCGCTAAACCTATCTCTTCCCCTTTGTATTGTTTGATGCGTGGTCTGCCTGAACCATTATTCGGAAAATAAACTCGCCCTTCCGATAGATATCGAAGGAAAACAGGCTCCGTCGCTCCCCAACACCGTCCTGTAGGCGGCTGAACAACAACGCCGGAGGGCGTCACGATGTCATACATTTGATTGGCGCGATAACCTTGAGCGCTAAACGGAATAGAGCGCCAAGGCCCATTTGGGTCGTTGTCAGTATTAGTATATCCTCCTTCATCGCCCAGACGGTTGCGCGTATCCTTCCACCTCTGAGGACCTTGAGGAGAATACACAAGAATATGATCGTGAGCGGAGCCAATCGCAGCTCTATTCTCTCTTGAGGTTCGTTTCTGCCAAACGATGTTCGCGATGAATGAGTTTCTTCCGAATATTTCGTCAAGGACTACTTTTAGGTAGTGAGCTTCGTTGTCGTCTATAGTGATCCAAAGCGAGCCGTCATCGGCCAGCAAACGCCGAATGATCTCCAAACGGTCACGCATCAATCCAAGCCAGATCGAGTGCTCTACCCCGTCATTATAGTGCTCAAAGGCACTTCCGGTGTTGTAGGGCGGATCGATGAAGACGCATTTCACCATTCCGGCGAACTCCTGCTCCAGCGCCTTCAGCGCGAGCAGGTTGTCGCCAAAGATCAGCCGATTGTCGAAAATGTCCTCGTCGCTCACGCGATGCTTGGCGTGATAGGATTTTTCCGGATCCTCCAGCAGGATGCGCGGCTCCAGCCGCGGTCGGTTCTCCTTGCCTACCCAGGTGAGTTCGAGTTTTTGCTTTTTTTTCGTCATGGTTGGTCCGTTGCGGCTGCGGCGATCGCCGGCGCGGCCGCGCTGGCAGGTGCCGGTGTATTTTGAGCGGCATCCAGCTCGGCCAGACGAAGGAGGACCTTCTCTGCGAGCGGCTGCGCATCGGTGAGATTTCGGAAGATGGCCAGAAAGCCGCGATCGACCTGCATGGCCTTCGAGGTCGCGAAAATCACCTCGAGAGGTGATTGATCTCCCGCGATATCTCGCTTTCTCCTCGGCGGTGAGAACGGGCGTTGCGCCTTGCCGACGAGCTTCGGCAGACGATGGGCGACGAACGCCATGATGAAGTAGCGGCCGTGGCGGAAGAACATCCGGCGGTCGTAAGCTGTCTCCGCCCGTTCACTCCCGGCCAGAATGCGGTCGATGAACTGATAAATGCGAACGAGCCGGCAAATCCGCACGCCGGATATCGATGCCGGAAAGAGCTGGGAGTAGATCGCGCCGTCCTGTTCCCATAGGCGACCGATCTCACGCTTGGCGATCACGACGAAATCGACCGCGTTCGGCCCCCTGTGGCCCCTTCGCTGCCCGTCCGTAACGGCGAACGCGAGGCACGCAAGAGCGAGGGCCGCTTCTTCAAGCGTGAATGCATCGTCCTGCCTGATCCGGGATTCCGCCGACGGTCGATAATGGTAACGAATGCCGACAGCCGCGAGCTCCTGTCGTATCCGCTCCTGGTTGGGGTCGAGCGCCGCGAAATCGACGCCGCGCACCTGATTCTGGTAGTTGCGCGCCCGTGTCACACGCACTGCGAAATCGTCGGCCGGATCCGGAACCTCAATGATCGTAATGTGCAGCTTGGCGTTTTCAGAGATAGCTGCCGCGAGCGACGCCGTCGTGATGGAGCCCGCGGTCTGGGCGCCATTGACGATCGAGAAAGCCGTGAGCCCGAACACGCAACGGTCGGGCGAGCCCGGAGCTTGCGCTATGGCGGACGTGACAGCCGTGATGCCGTTGTTTAGGTAGAAGAAATCCTCCGGCCGCCGCCGTACGGTTTCCTCGATCGCGACATTCACGCCCACCGAGCCCAGATAGTGCCGGATATTGCGCTCAAAAAGCGCGGTCCCATGCTCGGTCACAAGAGCCGCAAGGTCCTGGCCCTTCACCAGCCCATAGATCGCCTTCCGCGGCGCGGTCACGCTCGACCATTTCTCCAGGGTGAGACGGACATCGACGGCTTGGTTTGCCTGCTCAGCGACCATCCAGTCATAGGTCTGCGTGATGCCGACAACGGTGGCGCTCATGCAGTCCGAAAGGCTGTTGCACTGAGCGACGAAGGCGTCGAGGTCCGCCTTCGCATGAGTGTCCAGCGCCTCGCCGAGGAATGGTAAAATGAGGCAGATTTTTACACCTGGCGTGTCGAGCGCTTCCTCGATTTCATCCAGGCGGTTCCTGACCGCCGCATTGAACCCGTCGAAGCGCCGCTCCATGAGCGCCTTGGTGCCATTGATGAACTTCAGTGTTTCCGCCTGGTTTGGACCTGTTCCCTGCGGATTCTCAGCGTTGTTTGGCCGCTTGTATTTGGATTGAATAACAATGAGGCGCTGCTTCGCGCAATCGAAATGGAGTGCGTCGATCCCGCCATCATCACCGCCATCAACCAGTGCGCCAGCGGCCGTCGCATCAGCTATCCCGCACATTCCGCACAGCGCATAGGCTGCGAGGGAGCGTGAACAACGATCAATTTCGTGCTGGTCAGCCGTCCATTTCTGGGTGCGCTCCGGCACCAGCGGGAAGAACCGGCGCCGGAGCGCAGCTTCGATGTGAGCGATTTTCTCCGCAGCGTTGGGCATGGCTCAATCCAATGCCCAGCGGATGGAAAAAAGGGGCTCAACCTCGACCTTCTGTTCGAGTTTGGATTCGATCTGGGCGATGAGATCGGCGCGCTGGCGGTCGATCTGGTCCTGCGCGTCGAAGAGCGAGCGCCGCTTCTGATTGCGCGTCGCCTCAAGTGTTTTGATCTGCTTCTGCCCCGCGAGCTTCTCCTCCAGAGTCAGCGCCGTGGTGGCAGCGCGACGGGCTTCCTTGATGAGTCGATCGATTTCCCTGATCTCGCGTTCGAGCCCGACCTTCAGATCGTCTGCCCAGCCATCGAGCTTGTCTGCCTCAGCCTCGAAGAACCGCGCATTGCGTTCCGAGACCGCTCTGCGGATCAGCGCCTGGCTCTCGCGTGAATATCGATCAAGCCGCATCATGGCCGCGGCGTCGGGGGTGACATCCTGTCCACGCGTGCCATGAATCGTCAGAAGGCGATCGCAGACCTCGCGGGTGAGCAATTCGCCTTCATCGGTCAGCCCTGAAAGGAGGATGTGATCCTCCGCCTCGTCAAGGGCCTCGACCGTCATCAGGGATGCGACCAGCCAGCCGGCCTTCCCGATAAAAGGCTCCAGAATGCTGATCTTGCCGGAGTGATTGGCGTAATCGAAACGCACCTCCGCCGACGCGAGCGGGCGTTCCTTCGCACGAGTGACAACGGCTTCGCCGAGGGGATGATTGAGCCGATAAGTGTGTGCCTCGCCGGACCGTCGCGGCAACTCGTAGAGTCCGGGCGGAATGGCGGCGCCATTTGCCCAGCCTGGCCGTGCGGGCAATGTGAACGACGAGCTGTTGTGGAACGTCGCCAACCCGTCGAGCTCATGGCGCGTCAGACGCATCAGCCACTGCTCATAGCGGTCGAGATGAACCTTTGCATCCTCGTCTCGGATCCGGAGCTTCTCACGGACCTCGTCATCGAATTTTTCGAGAAGCTTCTGCTGCGTCTGGGTCATGGCCGCATCGATTTCGAGGCTCAGTTCCAATTGCAATTGGTCGAAGGCCGCCCGGATTTGTTCGGGTTGGCGGCACTCCTGGTAGATGCCGGCAATTCTCTTCTCAAAATCGACCCCCGACTCGATTACCCCCAAGACCTCGTCGCTCGCGCCGAATACCCCCTCGAAGAGACGAAACTTCTCTGACAGAAGTTGATAGACGCGCTGATCCGCCTCGTTTTTCCGATTGATGAAGTTGACGACGACCACGTCGTGCTTCTGGCCGTATCGATGGCAGCGACCGATCCGCTGCTCCACGCGCTGTGGATTCCACGGCAGGTCGTAGTTCACGACGAGCGAACAGAATTGGAGGTTGATGCCCTCGGCGCCAGCCTCCGTCGCGATCATGATCCGGCCCTCGTCGCGGAAATAGTTGACCAGTGCAGACCTCATGTCTGCGGTTCTCGACCCCGTGACCCGGTCCGATCCGGCATGTTTCTCGACCCAGCGCCCGTAGATTTCGCGGGACAGGGGATCGGTGTTCGTGCCGTTGAACAAAACGATGCCGCCCGCATACGGGCTGCTGGCGAGAACCCGCTGAAGATATTCCTGGGTTTTCCGCGACTCGGTGAAGATGATCGCCTTCTCAGCGCCGCCGAGTTCGCGCGTCTTTGCGAACGCCACGTCGAGGGCCTTCAACAGAGCCTTGCCTTTGGCATTGTGCTCGATCGAAGTCGCCAATTTGGCGAACGACTCCAGATCAGCAATCTCCGCTTCGATAGCTTTTCGGTCCGCATCCGTCAGCGGTTCATCATTTTGGTCTTCGGGCCATTCCTCCGCCGTCGCTTCGAGAGCCTCGAAATCCTCGGAAAGATCATCCTCCAAAGGCGTCGCAACAGGATGAGCGTCCAACTTCGCCTGCAGGCGCTGCGAAATCGAGTTCAAGGCGCCGGCGATCGCAAATGTCGAGGATGCTAGGAGCTTCCGCAAAACGAGCGTCATCAGCGAGCGTTGCCCGGACGGCAAGGCCTGTAGATTGTCACGCTGCAGATAGTTGGAGACGAGCTGATAGAGGCGGTCCTCGCCGTCGGCCGGTGTGAATTCCTCGACCAGGGGAAGACGGCGCGTGTAGGGGATGTATGCGGTTACCTGGCGCCTAAGAGTGCGGTGGCAAATGGGCTTTAGACGCTCCTTCAGCGCCTCGAAATTGCGTTTGTCACCGGAATTCGCGAATTGCTCGCGGAAACTTTTGACATCGCCGAAAGCATGCTCGTCAATGAAGCTGACGAGGCCATACAGCTCCAAGAGCGAATTCTGGAGCGGGGGTTGCGGTCAGGAGCAGTTTGTTTTTCTGGGAGAGCGCATTCTTTAGTGTATTCGCAATAACATTCGATGGCTTGTACACATTTCTAAGTCTATGAGCCTCGTCGATGACGACCAAATCCCAGGGGAGCCGATGGACGTCCGACGCTTTCGATCGAGCGAACTGGTATGAACAAATTACGATCGTATCCTTGACGTCGAAGGGCTGGAAATGCCCCTCGCGAATGGACTGGTTGTAAGACTTCGATTCCAGTATAATGCAAGGAAGCAGGAATTTTTCGTTCAACTCCTGGTGCCATTGCTTGCGCAAATTCGATGGCGTGATCACTAGAATACGACGTTTCCGCTCCGCCCATCGTTGGGAGATGACGAGCCCAGCTTCGATTGTCTTTCCAAGGCCGACTTCATCGGCAAGCAATGCGCCCTTTGAGAGGGGCGACGCGAAGGCAAACAGAGCCGCATCAACCTGATGCGGGTTCAAATCGACCTGGGCGCCCGCGACCGCTCCTGCCAAACGCTCGGAACTATCTGGGGCGCATCGTTTGGTGAGTTCGTGGGCAATATACTTTGCATGGAAGTCAGTGATCATCCTGCCTCCCACCACTGTCCACCGCCGTATCGGAAGGCAGCGCCTCATTTTGAACTGTCGCTGGATTAAGTGAGGCCTTTTGCGCCTCGATCCAGCTATCGAGATCCACCCGCTTGAACCTCCATTGCCCTCTGACTTTGAACGCCGGAATCTCGGCGCGTTGAGCCATCGTGTAGACGGTCTTCTCCGCGACCTTCAGCAGGACAGCCACTTCCGGCAATGTCAGAATTTCATCGGGCATCTGCCAAGCCTCAGGTCAAGGGTTGGCAACAGATGCCAGACTCCACCAGAGAAGGCTAGTGGTCTCCACGACTTTTGTGGGTGTTGGGACGCATGAAACCCTCTTCTGCCGCTCCCATTCCACCGGAAATGGCGTGAGCAGGTCGTCCAATTGGAGCCCGCCGGCTGCTGCCCGTAGAGAATCACCTCGACAATGTCCGGAGCGAGCAGAGTCAGGCGCAAAACGCGGGCGATATAGGACGGGTTGATCTTCTCGGCCTCGGCGAAGCTGCGCAGGGAGGCGAACGCGCTCCACATTGCGCCGGTAGTGAGCCGGAGGGCCGCCCGAAACAGTCCTGGCGCTCTTGCGCTGGGTCCGCTTTCATCAATCATTTTCGAGGGCTATAGCGTAGACGTAGTTCTCCGTTTCATCGTTCTCGGCCCGCCGGACGAAATTCAAACCGCAACTATGTGATGCGAGCGCACGCATATCGGTCGTCAACTGGACGTCCTTTTCGTCTGATGAAAGAAATTGGATGCGGGCCCGGCATCAACACTGCGCCGCCTGCCGCGAGGTGTGCCTACCACTCTTCCGCGAAAGGCGGCCGTCGGTATCGCGTAATCCCCGGACAAATGACCGCCCGTACGGAAGGGTAGGCATTCTTGCCAACAAGCCGGGCGATTATCGTGCCAGACGCGTAGCCTGGCGCCGGGTCACAACTTCCATCGTCGGCGCTCGGGACCGCAATCGCGAACTGATCAGATCGATCTTGGTATGGCCATCACCCAACGCATGTACATGGGCAGGCTCGTGATCGGCTTGAAGATGATGAACAGCAAGCTGCCCACCAAGCTCCGGGGAGCGGCAGGCCTCGTTTCTCGCCGGTTTCCATGAAGTTCTCCTTTTGGGCTAACATGGAAGCATGGGCTTCCATATAGGAGCATCTTGTTATTCGGCCGCCTGTTTCACGGCTGCGTCCTTCAGCTTGGTCTTGAAGAAGGGAGCGAGCACCGACACCGCTTCATCGACGAACGTCTTGCCGTCATAAAGGTCCATGTGGTTGGCGCCCTCGACGGTGTGGAAGGACTTGTCGGTGCTGGCGGCGCGGTCGAACAGGTCGTCGCTCATCCATTTGCTGCCGGCCTTGCTGCCGGCCACGATCTGGATCGGCTGGGTCAGGTAGACGTCGGCCATGTGGTAGGCGTCGTAGGTGATGATCTGGTTCAGGCTACGCAGTGTCGCGACACCGGGCGAGGTGGCGCATTCGGCGCGCGGCGTATGGTAGTATTCCCACGCCTGACGCAGTTCCTCGTTCGGCGCATCCTTCTCCGTCAGCGGCGCGAGCGGCATCGTCGCGTATCCTTTGCCTTCGGCGTCCGAGGTACGGGCGTTCGAACCGGCCTCGACCAGCGGTAGCGCATCGATCGACTTGACGTTGTTCTCCCAGCCGTTGCGGAACATCGAACCGATATTGACGGCGCTGACCGTGCCGATCGCCTTGATGCGGCGATCCTGGATCGCGGCGTTGGCGGTGTAGCCGGCGCCGGCGCAGATGCCCATCGCGCCGATGCGATCCTTGTCGATGTAAGGCAGCGTGGTCAGGTAGTCGATGACGGCGCTGACGTCCTCGGTGCGGATATAGGGGTTTTCCAACTGGCGCGGTTCGCCGCCGCTCTCGCCCTGATAGGAGGCGTCATAGGCGATAGTGACAAAGCCCTGCGCGGCGAGCTTTTTGGCATAGATGCCCGCGGTCTGTTCCTTCACGCCGCCGCCGGGATGCGAGACGACGATGGCGGGGTAGCTCTTCTTTTCGTCGAAGTCCGCGGGGAAGTCGATCACAGCCGACATGGCGATGGTCTTGTTGTTCGAATTGGCGAAGCTGATCTTGCCCATGATCCGGTTCCTTTCCGTTCACCGTTTCGCGGCCGGTTGCCGTGCTTTGGGGAAGTCCCCTTGCTGATGAACGCAATCTAGGTCAGAAAGATTGCTCCGATTAGACAGGTAATTTGTCTTGGGCTTATCATTGAGGTGATGAATGCGCCGCGACGAGATTGCCGATCTGGCCGCCTTCGTTGTGGTCGCCGAAGAGCGCAGTTTCACCAAGGCGGCGGCCCGCCTGGGTATGGCGCAATCCGCGCTGAGCCAGATCGTTCGGCGGATCGAGGAGCGGCTGGGGCTGCGTTTGCTGTCGCGTACGACGCGAAGCGTTGCGCCCACCGATGCCGGCGAACGGTTGCTCGCGACGCTCGGTCCAATGCTGCATGATCTCGATTCAGCGATCGCCTCACTGAGCGAACTGCGCGACCGCCCGTCCGGCACGATCCGGATCACGACCGTCGAACACGCCGCCAAGACCATCCTCGTGCCCGCGATGAAGCGGCTGCTGACTGGCAACCCCGACATCGCCGTGGAGATCACCATCGACTACGGGTTGGCAGATGTCGTGGCCGATCGTTTTGACGCCGGCGTTCGTCTCGGCGGCGAGATGGCGAAGGACATGATCGCCATGCGCATCGGGCCTGACATTCCGATGGCGATCGTCGGCACGCCGGATTATTTCCGCGCGCATCCCGTTCCGACGTCGCCAGCGCAATTGATCGATCATCGCGCGATCAATCTAAGACTGCCGACCTCGGGCACGCTCAATAGCTGGCGGCTGAAGCGCGGCGGCCGCGACGTGCGCGTGCGGGTGGAGGGACCGCTGATCCTCAACACCATCGACCTGATCCTCGATGCCGCGCTCGACGGCCATGGGCTGGCCTATCTGCCGCTGGATCAAGCGCAGAGCTATCTGGATAAAGGCCGGCTGGTGCGGGTACTGAGCAAGTTCACACCCGACCTTCCCGGTTATCACCTCTACTATCCGCACCGCAGGCATGCTTCGTCCGCATTCACGCTGCTGGTGGAGACGCTGCGGTTTCGGGCGTGAGAACGATTGTCCGGGGGCGTTCCCCGAATACGACGAGCGCCCTTGATGACGGCGGCTTCTCGCAACCGTCTTCCTTGACGCCGAAGCCAGCATGCGAGCAATGGAACTTTGCAACGTCGCTGTTCTGCGTCTAGTTTTGCTGACAGCAAGGAGAGAAAAATGGCGAACCTATTTCTCGGCGCGAGCGGCCTCTATGGCTCCACGACCGCAATCGATCTTTTGTTCGGATTCGGCGGCCTCAATTTCGAGGGTGCCGCCACCATTCAGCGACAACCGACCCGATTCTATGCCGCCGAGGGCGAATACTCAGTCGAATACACCGGCCTCGGTCTCGTCTATGGCGGGCCCCACAATGCCCCGGTCGGAGGCACGATCACCGGCATGACGTATCTGCAGAATGGCGTTGCCTTGATCTCGCTCAGTAACGTCGCGTACGACGTCGCCGCCTTGAACGCAGCCCCCACAATGGAAGCGCGGCACGAGATTCTTTTCGCCGGCAACGACCTGATCGAAGCCCGCAACAATGCCGACGATGAAAACGCGATCGCGGCCGGTCCCGGCAACGACAGCGTCACGGCCGGTCCCGGAGCCGACACCGTTTTCGGCAATCAGGGCAGCGACTATCTGTTCGGCAACGCCGGCAAGGACCTGCTGTATGGCGGCCAGGGCGACGATTTCATCGCCGGCGGTCAGGACGAGGATCTGGTCGTCGGCAATCTGGGCAGCGACGTTCTGTATGGCAATCTCGGCGCGGACACGATCTTTGGCGGACAGGGTGACGATACGATCTATGGCGGCCAGGGCGACGATCTGATCTTCGGTGGCGCGGGCAGCGACGTTCTGTACGGCAATCTCGGCGCGGACCGGTTCGTCTTCAATCCCAACGACGGCGCCGATCGCATATTCGGTTTCAATCAAGCCGAGGGCGACCGTCTAGATCTGCTCGGACAGAACTACCAGGTTGCGCAAGGCGCGAACGGTGCGATCGTCAGCTATACCGGCGGCACGATCGAACTGATCGGAATCGCCGCTGGCGCCGTCAATGCTGGTTTCTTTGCCTAACGTCGCGCAGCCATAAAAACGGCCGCGCAAGGGGCGCTCTGCGCGGCCGAATTTTCGGAACATTTGCGGTGCTCATGACCGCGGCGTGGCTGGCCGTCCACGACGCCGGCGGCGGGCGAAGGTCCGCTCAGGCCATCCGCCGGACACCTTCGGCCGCATAGGCGAGCAGTTCCGCGACCAGTTGATCCCACGCCGCCTGATGGTCGTCGGTCCATTCGTCTCCGAGCGTCTCGCGCACCTCGTCGGCGATCACCCTGAAGAACTCGCAGAACAGTTCCGGCGTGGTGCCATAGCAATCGTGCGACTGCACCTCGCACAGCACCAGCCGGTGCGCCGACTTTCTTTCACCGGCGAAATCGACGATCGCGTCAGTTGACAGTTCGAGCATCGAGCGCTTGATGACGTTGCCCGGATCGGCCCTGAACAGCTTTCGGCTCTCGGGGCGGAGTGCGAACAGCCTGTCGTAAACCGCCGGCGTCAGATCGGGCACGCGCGCGGTCGCGGCCGCGAGGCTCTCGACGATCAGACGATGCGTCCGCGACCGTTCCGGAGATATCGGCATGGACCTGTCCTCCGCATTTTATTTGTTGCAACTTGACGCATGCGTCATTTACGTCAGTCTGCACCCGAGGAAACGCGATGACAATGGCAACCGCAACGGAAGACACATCCCTCCGACACCGGCCGATGGGGACGCCGGAATTCGTGGGCTTCTGCTCGCTGGCAATGGCGATCAATTCGCTCGGTACGTCGATCATGCTGGCGGCGCTGCCGCAGATCGCCGATTTCTTCAAAATGAGCGATCCGAACAAGCAGCATCTGGTGCTGACCGTGTTCTTCATGGGGTTCGCCGCAGGCCAGGTGTTCGTCGGTCCGATCGCGGATCGTTTCGGTCGCCGGGCGACGCTGATTGGCGGGATCGCGCTATACATCCTCGCCACCGCCATCTGCGTTGTGGCGAACTCCTTCGAGATGCTGATCGCCGCCCGTCTGGTGCAGGGCATGGCGTCCGCCAGCCCGCGCATCGTCACGGTGTCGTCGGTGCGCGATTGCTATGTTGGCGCGCCGATGGCGCGGGTGATGTCGCTGGTGATGACGGTGCTGTTCATCGCGCCGGTGGCGGCGCCGACGATCGGGCATTTCATCCTGATGGCGAGCCACTGGCAAGCGCTGTTCGTCGTGCTGCTTGTGCAAGGGCTGATCGTTCTGGTCTGGACTTATATCCGTTTTCCGGAAACGCAGCTTGCCGAACAGCGCCGCCCGATCCGGCTCGGGCCGATCGCCGAAGGCTGCCGCGCCTTTCTGTCGAACCGGCAGAGCGCGTTCGTCACGCTCGCTGCCGGTCTCAGCTCCGGCTGCCTGCTTGGTTTTCTCGTCGCCTCACCGCAAGTGATCGGCCAGTCCTACGGGCTCGGCCATAACTTCACCTTCGCGTTCAGCGCCGTCGCCGTGACCATGGGGCTTGCCGCCTATTACAATTCGCGGCTCGTCGCCAAGCTCGGAATGCTGCGGATCGCCCGCGGCGGCCTCGCCATCTGCGCAGGCGTTGCGGTTCTCGCCTGTGCGCTCCAACTCGCCGGCGCGCTGAATTTCTCGCTGTTCATGCTGACCTTCTTTATTCTCAATTCGCTGCTGCTGATGAATTCGGCCAATTTCACCTCGATGGCGATGGCTCCGCATGGCGCGATCGCCGGCACGGCATCGTCGATCTATGGCGCAGGCACGACGCTGATTTCGGCGCTGATCGCCTCCGGCATCAGTCAGGCGTTCGACGGCAGCGCGACGCCGCTGATGATCGGAAGCGCCGCCACCTGCGTCGGCGCGTGTCTGCTGATCGAGATTTCACACAAGGGCGCGCCGCCGGCGTAAATTCCTCAGCGATAGCGCGCGAAGAATGTCGTCATATCGGCGACGAGCATCTCGCCGTTTTCCATCGCCGGAAAATGCCCGCCGCGATCGCTGACATGCCGCTGCGCCAGATTGTAGGAGCGCCTGATCCAGGCCTCCGGCGCGGGCGACGACAGGTCATTCGGAAACAGAAAGACGGCGGTCGGCACCTGGACGAACTCTCCCGGCTTCAGCGCGGCCGACGTGCCTTGCGCGATAGACACATAGATCCAGTTCGCGGCGTTGATGCCGCCGATCCAGTACAGCATGATGTTGGTGAGCAGCTTGTCGAGATCGAAGGGTGGCGGGGCGTCCTCGTCCGGGATCGTCCAGCCGTGAAATTTTTCCAGAATCCATGCGGCGAGTCCCACCGGCGAATCCGTCAGCCCATAAGCGAGCGTCTGCGGCTTCGTTCCCTGAATCTGCTGATAGGCGGAAATCTGCGGCCGGCGCGCCTGCGTGCGCTCAAGCCATGCCTGTTCGTCCGCGCTGAGTGGAGCGTCCTTGGCGATCGCGGGCCGCAGTCCGAGCATGTTCAGGTGAATGGCGGCGAGATTCTGCGGATGGTCGAGCGCCAGCCATGACGTGATGATCGCGCCCCAGTCGCCGCCCTGCGCGACGTATTTGTCGCAAGCGAGCACGTCGACCATCAGCGTGCGCCAGAGCGCCGCGATTTTACGCGGCTCCATCGGTGCGTCGGGCGGATCGGAGAAGCCATAGCCCGGCAGGCTCGGCGCGATCACCGTGAAGGCGTCGCGCGCGTCGCCGCCGAAGCGTTCCGGATGCGCCAGCCGCTCGATGATGTCGAGGAATTCGACGAAGGAGCCCGGCCAGCCATGCGTCAGCAGCAGCGGCATCGGGTTGTCGCCGGAGCCTTGCTCCATGATGAAATGCACGCGCTTGCCGCCGATCGTGACGCGATGATGCTGGAAGCTGTTGATCCGCGCTTCCCATTTGCGCCAGTCGTAACGGTCGCGCCAATGCGCGACGACATCGCGCATATAGGCGAGGCTGGTGCCGTAGCGCCACGGCGTGCCGGCCGGCTCGGTGTCCGGCAGGCGCGTGCGCGACAGCCGCTGTTTCAGATCGGCGAGGACCTCGTCGGAAACGGCGAGGCGGAACGGTTCGACGGGGAAGGGACAGTCTTCGAAGGAGGTGCGCAACGGCTTGCTCGCTGATGTCATGTCTGGATCAGCTTTGCGTTTCGTCGAATCGCAGAACTAATCCAGGTTTTTGGTCTGTCGCGTTTTCTTCACGCGAGCGGGTTATCCACTTCGCTCGAAAACGCTTCGGCGATCGTTGCATCCCTCCCTTTTGCTGTCCAGAGATGCACGAAGTCTATTGCGCTGCGCGCATCGGCTGGCAATGCTGCGCCAAAAGATATGAGGATCGACCCATGCAGCAGCCTCCCATGCAGCAACCCAAGGATGCGACGGACGCAACGCGCCGGTTTCACGAGATGTTCGCGAAATCCCTGCCGCCCGACGATCGCGCCGATTTCGATGATGCGGCACGCGGCTTCATCGGCACGATCCCCGATGCGCGCGTCGAGGCAGCCGGCGGCCGCGTGGTGTGGGACATGGCGCCCTATGCGTTCGAAGCACAAGGCAATCCGCCGCCGGACACGATCAATCCGAGCCTCTGGCGGCAGGCGCAGCTCAACAACCATCATGGCCTGTTCGAGGTGACGCCGGGCATCTATCAGGTGCGCAGCTTCGACATTTCCAACGTCACCTTCATCGAGGGCAAGACCGGCTATATCGTCGTCGACCCCTTGACCTCGGCGGAGCCGGCGGCGGCGGCGCTGGCTCTGATGCGCAAGCATCGCGGCGACAAGCCTGTGACGGCGGTGATCTACACGCACAGCCATGTCGATCACTACGGCGGCATTCGCGGCGTCATGACCGACGAGGACATCAAGCGCGGCCTGCGCATCATCGCGCCGGAAGGATTCCTTCAGGCCGCGGTCGCCGAGAACATCCTCGCCGGCAACGCCATGGGCCGCCGCGCGACCTATATGTTCGGCTCGCTGCTGCCGCGCGGGCCACGCGGCCATGTCGATTCCGGGCTCGGCAAGGCGACCTCGCAAGGCAGCGTCAGCCTGGTTCCGCCGACCGAGAGCATTTCCCAGACTGGCTTCCGCCACACCATCGACGGCGTCGAGATCGTCTATCAGCTGACGCCGGACACCGAGGCGCCGGCGGAAATGAATTTCTACTTTCCGCAGTTCGGGGCGCTGTGCATGGCGGAGAACTGCACCTGCCATCTGCACAATCTCTACACGCCGCGCGCGGCGCCTGGGTGCGCGATGCCAAGGGCTGGAGCCGCTACATCAACGAAGCGATCAAGCTGTTCGCAAGCGAGGCGGATGTGGAGTTCGCGAGCCATCACTGGCCGCGCTGGGGCGGCAAGCGGATCGTCGAATTTCTGACCAAGCAGCGCGACCTCTACAAATACATTCACGACCAGACGCTGCGGCTCGCCAATCACGGGCTGACGCCGATCGAGATTGGCGAGGTGCTGCGGCTGCCGCCGACGCTCGAAAGCGAATGGCACACGCGCAGCTATTACGGCACGCTCAATCACAACGCCAAGGCGGTGTATCAGCGCTATCTCGGCTGGTTCGACGGCAATCCGGCGCATCTTTATCCGCATCCGCCGGTCGAGGCCGGGCGACGCTATGTCGAGTTGGCCGGCGGCGCGGAGGCACTGCTCGCCAAGGCGCGCGAGGCGTTTGCGCGCGGCGACTATCGATGGGTGGCGGAGTTGGTCAACCATCTGGTGTTCGCCGATCCGGGCAATCTCGACGCGCGGGCGTTGCAGGCCGACGCGCTCGAACAGCTCGGCTATCAGGCCGAGTCAGGGCCCTGGCGGGCGATCTTCCTCACCGGTGCGCAGGAATTGCGGACAGCGCCGAGCGCGCAACGTCGCCGTGGTCCCGCCGGCGCGCAATTGCGGGCGTTGCCGGAAGAGGAATTGCTGGATGCGTTCTCGGTGCGCCTGAACGGAACGAAAGCCGGCGCGCGCGGCCTCGCGCTCGACCTTCAGTTCGAAGGCTCGCAGAAACTGTGGCGCGTCAGCGTCGAGAACGCGGTGCTGCATCATGAGCCCGGCATTCGTGGCCTGTCGGCCACCGTGGTTCATCTCAGCCGCGATACGCTGATCGATCTCGCGGTCGGCGATCTGCCGCTCGATCAGGCGATGTCGGACGGCCGCGTGCGGGTCGAGGGCGACAGCCGGCCTTTCGCAGACCTGCTGTCGATGCTCGATCGCTTCGAGTTCTGGTTCGCGATCGTCGAGCCGGGCGAGGAGGCGCCGTGAACTCTGGTTATGTTGGCTCGAACATCGGCACGCGCTGGCCGTCCTCGGATTCGACCATCGTTACGCGCACCTTCTGGCCGATGGCGAGTTTCGACGGATCGCCACCGACGATGTTGGTCATCATCGTCACCCCCTCGTCGAGCGTGACATAGGCGATCGTGTAGGACGAATCCTTGCCGCGGCGCGAGACGCTGTAGCTGTAGATTGTGCCGGTGCCCTTGGCGGGCTTCAATTCTATCTGGTTGCTGGAGCAGAACGGGCAATTGGCACGCGGATACCAGTGGAATTTTCCGCAAGCCCGGCACTGCGGAACGGTGAGCTGTCCGTCATTGGCGAGCGCCCAGAAATTCTTCGTCTCTGCGGTGACGGAGGGTGAAGGAATCTTGCTCATGATTACTGCCTCTCCATGATGAGCGTGCCGCTGCCGTGGCGGCTGCCGAGCCGCCCGCCGGTGCCTTGCGCGAGCGCCAGATCGCAATTCTTCACTTGCAGCGCCGGATGCGCTTCGCCGCGCAACTGCCGCACCGCCTCGATGACCTTGGTCATGCCGCCCCGGTTCGAGGGGTGGTTGCTGCACAATCCGCCGCCGTCGGTGTTGAACGGCAGCTTGCCGACGCCGGAAATGAGATTGCCGTCGGCGACGAACTTTCCGCCCTCGCCCTTCTTGCAGAATCCGAGATCTTCGAGCTGCATGATGACGGTGATGGTGAAGCTGTCATAGATCGACGCATATTTGATGTCGGCCGGCGTCACGCCCGCCTCGGCAAATGCGATCGGCCCGGCGATCGCCGCGCCCGAATGCATCAGGTCGATCTCGCCGGCATTCTGGCCCTTGATCGCCTCGCCCGCGCCGAGCACCGAAACCAGCGGCCGCTTCAGCGATCTGGCGATTTCCGGCCTTGTGACGATCAGCGCGCCGCCGCCGTCGGAGACGACGCAGCAATCGAGGCGATGCAGCGGCGACGACACCATCGGCGAGGCGAGCACCTCCTCCACCGTGACGACGTTCTTCAGCATCGCATTCGGGTTGTGTTGCGCGTGATGGGAAGCGGCGACCTTCACCCAGGCGAGCTGCTCCGGCGTGGTGCCGAACTCATACATATGCCGCTGCGCGCACGGCGCGTAGAGATTGACGGTGGTGGCCGAGAACGGGATTCCCACTGCGATTCGGGCACCTGCGCCTCGGTTGCGCGCGGGGCCGCGCCGCTGTGGCCTTCCGAGCGCGGACGGCCGGCGAGCGTAATCAGCGCGGCGTTGCATTTGCCGGCGGCGATCGCCTGGGCTGCATGCGACACGTGAAGGAGATAGGAGGTGCCGCCGGTCTCGGTGCCGTCGACATGGCGGACTTTCAGGTTCAGATAATCGACTAGCGACATCGCACTGATGCCGGAGGCGTCGCCGGCGTAATAGAAGGCGTCGATGTCATTCTTGCTGAGACCGGCATCGGCGAGCGCGCCGATGGCGCATTCGGCGTGCAGCTGGACCAGCGATTTATCCGGGGCGTGACGGGTCGGGTGCTCGAACGCACCGGCGATATACGCACGATTCTTGATCGACATGAATGGGACCTCGGCAGAAGAGCAGGGCGTTCCGGGCGCGGGGGTTTTCTTGCTTGTTGCGCGCGGTCACATTCGCACGGACGGAGGGTCGCCGTCCATGCCCGGACTGTTCTTCATGCGAGGCTTGTCTTGATGGGAGGCTGTCTTGATACGAGGTTTGGCCGCCGAGGTCAGTCGCGGTCTTTCCACGGCTTCAGCATCGCCAGCCGCCATTCCTTCTGGCGCGGCGGCGGCCAGCGGCTCATGCGCGGCCGATCCTCCTCCGAAGGCTGGGGCGCGCGGATGAGGGTCCGCCGCCGGTTCTGGCGGGTGGCTTCCCGGATCGTATCGACGAAGGTCGGCTTCTCTGTCATGCGCTGCTCCTTAGGACAAGGACGCCTGCGCGCGATGGTGCGCCAGCTTTATGAACGAGGGGTAACGAAACTGTCTCGAATCATCGCGACCGGATCGGGAATTCAGACCGGAAGCCGCGTCTTGCTGGCTGCGTCGTAAACCTCGACCCGGAGCATCGGAAAGCGGCCGAGCAGATCGCAGGCGGCGGCCTTTGCGCGGGCGAGATCGTCGAACTGGTTCTTGAAATGGCCGTCGACGAGAAGCGTGAAGCCTTCCGTCGGCGGAATGTCCGCGCGGGGCGGCGGCGGCTTTGCGCTGACGATGTTCGGCTTCGATGCGGGCTTGGCGATTGTGGCAGCAGGTTTTTCCGGCAGGCTCAGGGGCTGCGCGTCCGGCTGCTTCATGCTGCGGACGATCGGCGTCGGCGCAGGCGCGGCGACAGGTTCAGCCGCTGGTTTCTCAGCGACGGCGGAGCGAACGGCTTCGATCGCCGCAGCGCCGACGCTGGCCGCCTTGATGCTCGCAGTCTTGATGCTCGCAGTCTTGGCGCTTGTGGATTTGGAACGGGTGGATTTGGCCGCGGCCGGCTTGACGCTTGTGCTCTTTGCGGTCGCGGTGCTTACACGGGCGGCTTTTGCACGGGTCGTCTTCTCGACGAGCGGCTTTCCTGCGGACGCCTTCGCGTTCACCGCTTTGGCTCTCGCCGGCGAAGCGCTTTTCTTCGCAGCCTTCGCGGCAGGGCGTGCCACGGCGCGCGCGGTCTTCTTCGCGGCGGCGGGCTTTGCGGGTTTTGCCTTTGCAGCTTTTCGTGTCGTCGATCTGGCCAAGCGATGCTCCTTCAAGGCCGCGCCTTTTATCACGCTCGCCTGTTTCGGCAATGCTTGTGGTGGATTTGCGTTGCGCACGCACAGCCAAGTTTCGCGAAACAGAAAGGCGCACCGGAAGTTCCGATGCGCCTTTCCTTCAAACTCGCTGGTCCTGGCGCTGAGGCGCCAAGAGAAGTTCAGTCGAACTTATCAGGCGACCCCAGCGAGGTGACAGCGTTTCGAATGAGACACTAGATCACCTCCTTTCGTTGTTGACGGTTCGCATAATATGGCGCGAGGTTGCCGCGGATGCAAGATTGCACGCATGCCGCAGCTTGCCGGTTGCAATTGTCGCGGCGTGTGGGAACCTTGTCGCGGCAACAACATGCTTATGGGAGACGATCCATGGCTTTCACGCTCTATGATGCGAGCGTCGCGAATTATCTGCAAATCCTCGGCGGCGTCAGCGGCTACCTCAACAAGGGCCTGGCGCATTTCCGCGAAAACGGCGTCGATCCGGAGACGATCGTCGAGACGCGGCTCGCGGGCGACATGTGGCCGCTGCGCAGCCAGGTCGTCTCCATCGCGCACCACTCGCTGGGCGCGATCGAGGGGGTGAAGAAGGGCGAGTTCAGGCCGCCGGTGGTCGATCCGGCGCTCGATTACGCGGCGCTACAGAAGCTGGTGGACGATGCGAGCGCGGCGCTGTCGGCGCTGAAGCCGGACGAGGTCAATGCGCTGGCCGGCCGCGATATCGTGTTCAGGATCGGCGACCGTTCGATGCCGTTCACGGCCGAAGGGTTCCTGATGTCGTTCTCGCTGCCGAATTTCTATTTCCACGCCACACCGCCTACGACATCACTGCGGCACAAGGGCGTGCCGGTCGGCGGGATTTCATGGGACGCCTGAGGCTGAAGGCTGCGTGAGCCTTCAGCTCTGTTGATGAAGAAGGCGTGCGCCGGCAGAGCATGATCCCGAAAAGTGGAAACCGGTTTTCGGAAAAGATCATGCTCCAATAAAAACTTACGCCGGCACGCGCTGCTTGGTGATCTCCGGCGCGATGTGCTGCATGAACAGCTTCAGCGCGCGCGTGGAGAACTCGGCCGGCATCGGGCCGGTTGAAGCGGACGATGCAGCCGCCGATTCGGTCGCCGCCAGCGAGGTGAAGTCCTCAAGCATGGTTTCCGAAGCGCGCCGACCAGAACCGGCAGGTTCGGTTGCGCGTTGGCCTTGGCGGCGCGGGCCTCGAACGCCGCCGTGCTCTGCGCCGCGCGATAGGTCTGCATCGCGCGGAAATAGGGCATGCCGACATCGTGGGCTTCCTGGTCGGTCGGCGCGAGCGACGGTCCGCGCCACCCAGCACTGCGCGATCGCCTCGTCAGTCTTGCTCGGGCTGATGCCGGCTTCGCTCGCGGCCTTTCGATAGACCTCGATGTTGCGCGCAGCGCCCTTCGCAGTGGCCGCCGCCATGATGACCGGGCGACCCTGCCGCGCCTGCGCCGAGAGCGAGGCTTCCGAGGCAACGGAGCGCAGCAGCGGCGGATGCGGCAACTGGAAGGGCCGCGGCCGCAGCATCGAATTTCGAAGTTCCAGTATTTGCCGGCGTGCTGGACCTTCTCGCCGTTCCAGCATTTCAGCAGAATCTGCTCGATCTCCTCGAAACGCTCCTGCGCCGAGTCCGGGTCGATCTGGTAGCCGGTGTATTCGTGGGTGTTGACGAGGCTGCCCCGGCCGAGGCCGACGATCAGCCGGCCGCGGCTGAGCTGGTCGATCAGCGAAATCTGTTCGGCCATGCGCAGCGGATGGTAGAGCGAGGTTTGCAGCACCGCGAAGCCAGCTTGATGCGGCTCGTCGCCATTGCCAGCGCCGCCGCGAGGCCGGCGGATCGACATAGACGCAGTTGCCGTCGAGAGATGATGCTCGGCCAGGAACACCGCATCCATGCCCAGCTCCTCGGCGAGCTGCGCCTCGCCGGATCGCCTCATGGATCGTCTGGCCGTCCAGCAGGGGGTCGCGGGACTCGTGAAACAGGAAAACGCCGACTTTCATGGTCTCAATATCCTCGATCTCAGTATCCTGCGCGCCGGTTCTTGAGCCTGATCCGCGTGGCGCCCGCGATGATCTGATGCAGGGGGAATTCATGCGCATTTTTCTCGCGCAGGCAGCCGTTGACATGCAAAATCGACCGGCATGGCCGCTCTGCCCAAAGCCTCGGACCATCGCGCGGTCCGGCCGTCAATCGCCAGTTGAAACCGCTCGAACCGGTGCGTTCTTCCTCGATGCCGCGGCTTCAAAACCTTGCGAAGGCCCGCCTCGCTCCGCTTTCCGGCATCGCCGATCCAGCTCCATTGCTGAATCCGCAGGCAGCCGGCGGCCCGGTCGGTCTTCAGGTCGATGGCGGCGACGATGTTTTCGCCGGCCAGCACCGGCAGCGCGAAATAGCCGAACTGGCGCTTGTCCTTCGGCACATAGGCTTCGAATTTGTGATCGTAGCCGAACATCAGCTTGGTCCGCTTGCGCTGGATCATCAGCGGATCGAAGGGCGACAGGATATGCACGAGGTCGCAGGGCGGGGCCGATTGAAGCTCCAGCGTCTCGGGCCGCGCCCAGACCTGCGCCCGCGCCCTCCAGCGCCAGCGGCGCCAGTTCGCCCCGCCGCACGCGGGCGGCGATCAGCTTCGCCACCGCAGCCTTGCGCGGCGCGTCGAGATGGCAGATCGAATCGAGGCTGACGATGCCTTGCGCGCGCAAGGCGCGGTCCAGAAGATAGGCGGTGGTCTCGGCCGGCGTCGCCGCGCGCGGCCATCGCTCCCAGCCGAAATGCCGCTGCGTCAGATCGTAGATCTTCAGCATGCCGTTGCGCTCGCTGACCGTCAGCGCGCCGGAAAAGAAGCCGAGTTGCAGCGCCCGGCGTGACGGCTTGCGGCTCGCCCAGGCGTGATCCTTCTCGCGCAGTACGTCGTCGTCGATGTCGCGGATCGAGAGCGGTGCCTCGCGCACCAGCCGCATCACCTTGCGCAGATCGGCCGGCGTCACGGTTTGCAGCCAGCGATGGCCGGCGCGGCGGATGCGCCGCATGTCGGCGATGAAATGCGGAAAATCCTGCGCCGGCACGTAAGCGAGCGCATGCGTCCAGTGAACGAACACGCTTTTGTCGCCGCTTTGAGCCTGCCGCAAATCCACCCGGCGATAGGTGGGAATGCGCGAGAACAGGATGTGATGATGGCAGCGCTCTATGACGTTGATGGTGTCGATCTGGACGTAACCGAGATGGCGTACCGCCTCGGCCACCGCCTGCGGTCCCGCGCCGAAGGGCTCGCGCGTATCGAGCCTCTGCGCGTGCAGCCAGATGCGGCGCGCGGCCTCGGCGGAAACGGGGATCGGGCTGGCAGGCTGAGTCATGGTCGCCAGTTTAAAGCGATCCGGGGACGGGCGTAACGGATTTCCGTCCCGTTCGGGCGGGGCGTGCGAAACCGGGCCTGTTTCTTACGGCGCGGGTGAGTCTAGTTGCGGCCTTGCCATTTCGAGCAGCCGGTCGAGCGCGGCGACGATATTCGGCGCTTCGTAGGGCTTGCGCACCACCGGCGCGTCCGGAAACGCGCGGGCGACCGTCGTCGTATCGCCGTAACCCGTTGCGAAGGCGAACGGGATGCCACGGCGGCGCAACTCTCGCGCAAACGCTTCGGACGTTTCGGTGCCGAGATTGACGTCGAGGATGGCCATGTCCGGCGCAGCCGAGCGCAACCTTTCCATGGCTTCGACGGAGGAGCCGGCCGTGTCAATCGCGCGAATGCCGGCCTTGGCGAGGATTTCCTCCAGATGCATCGCGATCAGCATCTGATCCTCGACGATCAGCACACGCGCTTCGCCATAGTCACGGCCTGCGAGAGTCGCTTCGCCGGGTTGCGGGCGGCGCGGCGCACGGGCCGGTGAAGCTGAACCGGCAGCGACGTACTTTGCCGGAATGCGGAAGCTGGCATGGAGTCCTTCAGGGAGATAGCTGAGATTGCTGTCGCCGCCGAGATCGTAAGGAACGCTACGGTCGATCAGTACAGTGCCGAAGCCGCGTCGGCTTGGTGGCGTCACCCGCGGTCCGCCACTCTCCACCCACTCGATCTCGCAGCCGCTGATATCGCTCGAGCGCCAGCGTACCGCCAATTCGCCCCCTGCGCGGGAGAGTGCGCCGTATTTCGCGGCGTTGGTAGCGAGCTCATGCAGTACGAGCGCCATCACCGAAAAAGCGCGCGCGTCCAGCCACACCGGCGGACCTTCCATCCTAATCGTGGCCTCGGCCGTGCGATAAGGCGTCAGTTCGGCCTGAAGCAGGTCGCCAAACGCGCCGCCGCCATCGCCGCGCGACACCTGATCGTGTGCATAGGCCAGCGCCTGAATGCGACCGCGCAGCGTGTCGACATAGCTCTCGATGTTCTGGCCGGCGTGGTTCGGTGCGGTGACCAGCGAACGGATGACGGCGAGGATGTTCTTGATGCGATGGTTCAACTCCTCGTTCAGCATCCGCTGGCGGACATCCGCTTTGGTTCGTTCGTCCTCAAGCAATTCATTCTGATGCAAAACCACCTCGACCAGGGCGGCGCGGGTCGCCTCCGCGATCTCGCGCTCTGCCTCGGTCCACGGTGCCGACTGGCGACGCACGGTTTCCTTCCAGATGGCGAAACTCTTGCGCGGCGTCAGCCGGTCTCCGAGCGGGCCGCTCTGGTACAGCTTCTCCGGATTGCCGGCCCAATCCAGCGTCTGAACGATTTCCTTGCGGAAGAAAAATAGATAGTCGCGCGGCTGCTGGGACAACGGGATCATCAGCACGCCGGATGCCTGATCGGCATACGCATCCGCGCCCAGGATGTAGCCGGACAGCCTGTGCGTCGCCCAGACTCGTCCTCCTGTTACCGTCTCCGCCAGCGCCGCCAGTTGCCCTATTTCCGATTCAGGCGGCGTTGCCCCGGTACAGTACCATCGTCCGCGCAGCCAGATGCCTACGCCGTCGCAGGGGACCAGCGAAGCGAATTCAGGAAGGTTGTCGCGCAGCACCTCCGAGATGTCGGCCGCGCGGGCCGTCAGCCGCAGGAAGCGGTCGAGCGACTGGCGCGCCCGCGTAGCGGCCTGCAATTTCTGCTTCTGTCGCAATGAGGACAGGTGCAGCGAAAAGAACTGCCCGAACATTTCGGCGGCGACCCGTTCGGTCATCGTCAGCGTGCGGGGCTGGTAGTGGTGGCAGGCGATCAATCCCCACAACTCGCCGTCGACGATGATCGAGATCGACATCGAAGCGCCGACGCCCATGTTGCGCAGATACTCGCAATGGATCGGTGAGACACTGCGCAGATGCGCGTAAGACAGATCAAGCGGCTCGCCCGATGCGTCGATTTCCGGGATAATGGGGATGCGAATGCAGTTTGCGTCGGAGATGACGCGGATCGTGTTGCGCAGATACAGCGCCCGCGCCTGCTGCGGAATGTCGCTCGCGGGAAAGTACTGGCCGAGGAAGCTTTCCAGGTCGCCACGCCGGGACTCGCTGATGACCTTTCCCGCGCCGTCATGCGCGAACTGATAGACCATCACCCGGTCATAGCGCAGCAAGGCTTGAAGCAGCCGGGCAGTATCGCGCGTCAGTCGTTCGATGGTGTCGAGCGAGATGATGCGCTCGATCAGCGTGCGCGCCAGCTCCAGCGGATGCGAGGCGTCTGCGAGCGCCGGCTCGACTTCGATGATCGTCGTCGATTTATAGACATGCACTGCAATGTCGAAATTGAGGCCATTGGGCAGCGCGAGCCCGAAGATCAGTGCTGGGCGCGAAGCATCGGTCGAGCGCGGCATGGCGTTGCGGATCGTGTGTACCGCGTCCTCGCCGAGAATGGCCTCCAATTTTTGCCCGATGAGTTCGCCGGTGCATTCCAGCACGTCGGAAGCATTCTGCGAGTGGCGCAGCACGGTGCGCGCCATCGCATCGCAGGCCAGCAGGCAGCCGTGCGGCTGGATGCTGCCGGGAATATGAATCGGCTCACGGTCGCAGTTGGTGAGGTCGATGCGTTGGGCGACGTTCATGGGGATGACTCCGAGAATGCCGCAAGAGCGAGATCGAACGCAGCAGCCGAAGCAACCGCCGTTCGCTCCGTCTCCAACGGATCGTGCGCATCGAGGATCGCAAGGAACGCGGGCCAGCTCGTTCGGTCTTCGGCCTGCAGCGCGAGGTGGCGTGCTCCATGATGCGCCGAAAGGCCGAGCGCCTGCGCGCGTTTGTAGAGCACGCGAGCGCCGAGCGCCGACCCTTCAAGCACGTAAAGCGTGCCGAGCAACTCCGACGTGTCGGTGACGGCAAGTTGGGCGATATCGACCTGGCGGGGAGGAGACGCGGGCAGTCCCAGATCGATCATGTCCGCGCGGATCGCGCTCGCGATCGGGTGGAAATGAAAGTTCAGCTTTTCCAGCGGCCGGGCGCTGAGCACGGCCGTCTCGATCGGTTCGCGAAACGCCAGAAGATGCTGCAAATAGCGGCCGTAGTCTTGAAGGCTGACGAACGAACCGACGATGGCGTCCAGTTGGGCGTGGGCGGCGGCCGTTGTCTGCCGCAGATGAGATCGCAAAAAGCACTCCCGGACCTTGAATAAAAGCACAGTAAAAATGTCGTAAGGAAAACGCCGCAAGTCGCGGACGGTTCCAGCAGGGAACCGCCCGAACATATCTCCGATAGGCCCCTCACGTCGCCGTAAGCAGCAGAAAAATAAGGCGAACAGACGTTCCGCCGCCGTTTTATCGGCCGGAACTAACGCAGATCAGTGCCAGTCGCGGATGTCGACGAAATGGCCGGCGATCGCCGCCGCCGCCGCCATCGCGGGTGACACCAGATGGGTGCGGCCCTTGAATCCCTGACGGCCCTCGAAATTGCGGTTCGAGGTCGAGGCGCAGCGCTCCTCGGGGCGCAGCTTGTCGGGGTTCATGGCGAGGCACATCGAGCAGCCCGGCTCGCGCCACTCGAAGCCGGCCTTCAGGAAGATCTTGTGCAGACCTTCGGCCTCCGCCTGCTCCTTCACGAGGCCCGAGCCCGGCACGATCATGGCGCTGACATTGCCGTTGACGGACTTGCCGTCGACGATTTTCGCCACTGCCCGCAGGTCCTCGATGCGGCCATTGGTGCAGGAGCCGATGAACACGCGGTCGAGCCGGATGTCGGTGATCTTGGTGCCGGCGGCGAGGCCCATATAGGCCAGCGCGCGCTCCTTCGACAGGCGCTTGGCCTCGTCGGCGATGTCGGCCGGGTTCGGCACCTTGCCGGTGATCGAGATCACGTCTTCGGGCGAGGTGCCCCAGGTGACGATCGGCGGCAGCTTGGCGGCGTCGAGGCGATATTCGGTGTCGAAATGCGCGCCCTCGTCGCTGCGCAGTGTGTCCCAGTAGCGGCGCGCGTCGTCCCAGGCCTTGCCCTTCGGCGCCTTCGGCCGGTCTTTCAGGAATTCATACGCCTTCTCGTCCGGCGCGATCAGGCCGGCGCGCGCGCCGCCCTCGATCGTCATGTTGCAGACCGTCATGCGGCCTTCCATCGACAGGTCGCGGAACGCCTCGCCGGCGAATTCCAGCACGTGGCCGGTGCCGCCGGCGGTGCCGATCTCGCCGATGATCGCGAGGATGATGTCCTTCGCCGTCACGCCTTCGGGCAGCTTGCCGTCGACGTTGAAGCGCATGTTCTTCGCCTTCGACTGGATCAGCGTCTGCGTCGCCAGCACATGCTCGACCTCGGAGGTGCCGATGCCGTGCGCGAGCGCGCCGAACGCGCCATGCGTCGAGGTGTGGCTGTCGCCGCAGACGATGGTGGTGCCGGGCAGCGTGAATCCTGCTCGGGGCCGATGATGTGGACGATGCCCTGCCGCTTGTCGAACTCGTTGTAATATTCGATGCCGAAATCGCGGGCGTTGTCGGCGAGCGTCTTGATCTGCTCGGCCGATTCGGGGTCCGGATTGGGCTTGCTGCGGTCGGTGGTCGGCACGTTGTGGTCGACCACGGCGAGCGTCTTTTCCGGCGCATGCACCTTGCGGCCGCTCATGCGCAGGCCCTCGAAGGCTTGCGGCGACGTCACCTCATGCACGAGGTGGCGGTCGATATAGAGCAGGCAGGTGCCGTCCTCGGCTTCGTGGACGAGGTGGTCGTTCCAGATCTTGTCGTAGAGCGTGGTGGGTTTCGATGCGGGCATGGTGAAGCCTCGGGTCGTTGGAATTGGAGCTTGAGAGATTGGCGCGTGCCCGTGTCGGGCGCACAAAAATCAGCGCGTGCGCAAAAGGCCGGCCGCGAGCGAGGCCGTGTAGCGGCCATGGAAGCGGCCCGGCAGCCGGCTGCGATCGTCGAGCACGATCCTCAGGCCGCGCTGGCGCGCTTTTGTGCGATCTGGAAGCATTCCACTTTGTACCACAAACGAAACCGTTGCGACAATCGAGCGGTTGGCGCGGCGGACATGCATGACGCCGCATCCTCTGCTCGCGGCAGAGATAGGATCGGGCGGGCCAAAACAAAAGGCGCGAGCCGGAGCCCGCGCCTGTCGTGAATCTCGCTTTGTCGGTGCAGGATCAGCTGGCGACGGCCTGCTTGTCCTGCTGCTTCTCGACCTTCTCGACGATACGCGCCGACTTGCCGCGGCGGCCGCGCAGGTAATACAGCTTGGCGCGGCGGACCTTGCCCTTGCGCACCACCTTGATGCTGTCGATCATCGGCGAGTAGATCGGGAACACGCGCTCCACGCCCTCGCCATAGGAAATCTTGCGCACGGTGAAGCTTTCATTGAGGCCGCCGCCGGAACGGCCGATGCAGACGCCCTCATAGGCCTGAACGCGGGTGCGCTCGCCTTCCTTCACCTTGACGTTGACGATCACGGTGTCGCCGGGTCCGAAGGACGGGATCGTCTTGCCGGCCGACAGCTTCTCGACCTGCTCTTTTTCGAGCGTCTGAATGATGTTCATCGTCAAATCTCCATCGGCGGCGCGCCAGGGGATGCGAGGCTGCGCGAAAATCTGCAAATCCAGCGAATTTGGATTGTTCGGCCGCTCCTATACGGGATCGGCGCGCGGTTGTCACCCGTCTGTCTTGCTTTTTGGTTGTTTTGGCGGCGGTGTCTTTTCGGCCCGCCTGGTCCAGAGGTCGGGACGCCGGAATTGCGTCAGCCGCTCGGCTTCGGCCCGCCGCCAGGCGGCGACTTTTGCGTGGTCGCCGGAGGTGAGGATGTCCGGAATCGTCCGGACCTCGAACTCCGCGGGCCGCGTATATTGCGGATATTCCAAGAGGCCGTCGGAAAAACTCTCGGATTCTGAAGAGGTTGCGTTGCCCATGACGCCCGGCAGCAGCCGCACGCAGGCATCGATCAGCGCCATCGCCGCGATCTCGCCGCCGGACAGGACGTAGTCGCCGATCGAGACTTCCTCCAGATTGCGGGCCTCGATCACGCGCTGGTCGACGCCCTCGAACCGCCCGCAGATGACGATCGGGCCGGGGCCGGCGGCCAGTTCGGCAACGCGCTGCTGGGTCAATGGCCGACCGCGCGGGCTCATCAGCAGGCGCGGGCGGGGAGGGCCGCCGGAGTGGTTTCCGCTCTCGCCGCGGGGCTGGTCCGATGCAGCATCGATCGCGCGGGCGAGAACATCGGCCCGCAGCACCATCCCCGCGCCGCCGCCGGCCGGCGTGTCGTCGACACTGCGATGCCTGTCGGTGGCCGAATCGCGGATGTCGCGGACCTCGAGGCTCCACAGGCCGGCACTAAGCGCCTTGCCGGCGAGGCTGACGCCGAGAGGGCCTGGAAACATCTCCGGAAACAGCGTGAGAACGGTCGCACGCCACATCGTCAGGCGTCCGGTTCGTCGCGCGCCTCGACCTCGCCGGGCGGCACGACGACGACGCGGCCCGCACTCAGATCCACCGTCGGCACGACCGCATTGGTGAACGGCAGCATCAAGGTCTCGCCGCTCTTGTCGCTGCTCTTGGCCGGCGCGATTTCGAGGATGTCGCCCGCGCCGAAATTATGCACCGCGACGACGCGGCCGACCGCATCGCCGCCGGTTGTCACGGCAGCGAGCCCGATCAGGTCGGCGTGATAGAACTCGTCCGTCTCGGTCGCCGGCAATTTATCGCGCGCGACATAGAGATCGAGGCCGTTCAACAGCTCGGCAGCCTCACGCGTCTCGACGCCTTTTACACGCGCAACCAGATGATCTTTCTGAGCGCGCGCGGAAATGATTTCGAAGCGCCGCGCGCCGTCCTGCGTTTCGAGCGGCCCGTAGCTTGTGACGCCGAGCGGCTCCTCCGTGAACGGCCAGATGCGAATCTCGCCGCGCACGCCATGGGCCGCGCCGAATTTCGCCACGCAGATGCGCGCGCTCACGACGGAGGCCCGCTATCGGATCAGGACTTGGCTTCGGCGGCCTTGCGCTCCTTGCGCGGCACCGCCTTCTGCGGGTTGCTGCGCGCGGTGCGCTTGGCGACGCCGGCGGCGTCGAGGAAACGCATCACGCGGTCGGACGGCTGGGCGCCCTTCGCCATCCAGTCCTTGACCTTGTCGAGATCGAGCTTCAGCCGGGTCTCGTTGTCCTTCGGCAGCAGCGGGTTGAAGAAGCCGAGACGCTCGATGAAGCGGCCGTCGCGCGGATAGCGCGAATCGGCGACGACGACGTGATAGAACGGACGCTTCTTGGTGCCTGCGCGCGCGAGGCGGATAACGACGGACATTCTCTTGGTTCTCCTGGGAGTGTCTATGGTTGTTTCAGGTTTGCGAAATTCGATCCGTCATCCTGAGGTCCGCGCATTGCGCGCACCTCAGGACAACGGAAAGTCCGGAATATTTTCACTTCTTCTTCCCCGGTCCGGGGAAGCCGCCGAGGCCGGGGGCGTCGGCTTGCCGCCAAGGCCGGGAAGTCCGCCGGGAAGCCCGGCAATCCGCCGCCCGGCAGTGCGCCGGGGAAATCCTTCGGCAGCCCTTGCGGCAGGCCGCCCGGCATCTTTTCGGCCAGCGCCTTCATCTGCTCCGGCGAGGGCGCGCCGCCGCCGCCAAAGCCCATCATGTTGCCGAGCGCCGCCATCGGCCCGCGCTTGCCCTGACCCATGGCCTTCATCATGTCGGCCATGCTCCGGTGCATCTTCAGCAGCTTGTTGATGTCCCGACCTTCACGCCTGAGCCCGCGGAAATGCGCTTCTTGCGGCTGTTCTTCAAAAGCTCCGGATTGCGCCGCTCCTCGCGCGTCATCGAATCGATCACGGCCATCTGGCGCTTGAGGATCTTGTCGTCGAGGCCGGCATTGGCGATCTGGTTCTTCATCTTGGCGACGCCGGGCATCATGCCCATCAAGCCGCCAAGCCCGCCCATGTTCTGCATCTGCGCGAGTTGCTGGCGCATATCGGCCAGATCGAACTTGCCCTTGCGCATCTTCTCGGCGACGCGCGCGGCCTGCTCGGCATCGATGTTCGCCGCGGCCTTCTCGACCAGCGACACCACGTCGCCCATGCCGAATGCGCCCGGCGATGCGCGAGGATGAAAGTCTTCGAGAGCGTCGGTCTTTCGCCGGTGCCGATCAGCTTGATCGGCTTGCCGGTGACCGAGCGCATCGACAGCGCCGCGCCGCCGCGGCCGTCGCCGTCGACGCGAGTCAGCACGATGCCGGTGAGGCCGACGCGCTCGTTGAACGCGCGCGCCAGATTCACCGCGTCCTGACCGGTCAGAGAATCGGCGACCAGCAGCACCTCATGCGGCTGCGCGGAGGTTTGACCTCGGCCGCTTCCGCCATCATCGCCTCGTCGAGCGTGGTGCGACCGGCGGTGTCGAGCAGCACGACGTCGTAGCCGCCGAGCTTGGCGGCCTGCAACGCGCGCTGCGCGATCTGCGGCGGGGTCTGGCCCTGCATGATCGGCAGCGTCTCGACATTCACGTCGCGACCGAGGACGGCGAGCTGCTCCATCGCCGCCGGGCGGCGGGTGTCGAGCGAGGCCATCAGCACCTTGCGCTTGTCGCGCTCGGTCATGCGGCGGGCGAGTTTCGCGGTGGTGGTGGTTTTGCCGGAGCCTTGCAGGCCGACCATCATGATGGCGATCGGCGCGGGCGCGTTGAGGTCGATCGCCTGGCTGTCGGAGCCGAGCGTCTCGACGAGCTGGTCGTGGACGATCTTCACGACCATCTGGCCCGGCGTCACCGATTTGACGACGGTCGCGCCGATCGCCTGCTCGCGCACCTTGTCGGTGAATTCGCGCACGACATCGAGCGCGACGTCCGCCTCAAGCAGCGCGCGGCGGACCTCGCGCATGGCGGCGTCGACATCGGCCTCGGTGAGCGCGCCGCGGCGCGTCAGCCGGTCGAGAATGCCTCCAAGCCTTTCCGACAGATTGTCGAACATCGCTCAATCCCAAGGCCGCCGGGACGGCCGCTGCACAAAACAATTTTGCGCCCGAGGGCGCATCGCGCTGTCGGGCGTTGACCTCCGGCCTCAAGGACCGGTCGGCGGTTCGAAAAGAAAGCCTTTCCGAGAAGTGCGGCAGACATAAGCCATTATGGCCGCGAGTCAATCAGAACTGACTAAGGTTCGGACCGGCCCAGCCCGGTTGCGGGCGGGCCGAGGGGACTCGGCTCATTGAAAATCGAGAGTGGTCTGATTATATTTGACCGGTCAATTTGACCGGTCAAAATGATGAAACATATCCAAGCCTCTGAAGCAAAAGCGAAATTTTCGGAACTCCTGGATCAGGTCGAGCGTGGCGAGACGATCATGATTACGCGGCATGGGAAGGTGATCGCGCGGATCGAGCCTGCTGTGTCCGACAAAGCGAAAGCGGCCGCACGGGAAGCCATGCAACGAATTATGGAGGCGCGGAAGACTGCCCCTGTCGCCACCGTCGAAGAAATACTCGAATGGCGCGACGAAGGGCGTCGGTATTGAATGCGGTTGGTTCTCGACGCATCCGTGACACTCTGTTGGTGCTTTAAGGACGAGAGTCACCCGATCGCTGAGCGGGCTGCGGCGCTAATGCTGGAGGATTCTTCAGCGATTATGCCCGCAATCTGGTGGTTCGAAATCCGCAACGCCATGACCACGGGGTTACGCCGCAAGCGCGTGACCGATCAGGCGGTCGGCTCGTTTCTGTCGGATTTGTTGCTGTTGAGAATCGCACTCGATCCGATACCTGCCGATGCGGAGCTTTTTGCGCTTGCCGAGCGCCATCGTCTGACCTTCTACGATGCTGCTTATCTTGAACTTGCAAGGCGTGAGGACTGTCCGCTCGCCACACTCGACGATGCGCTGGCGCGCGCGGCCGCCACCGAAGGCGTCGCGCTGATCGGTGCCTGAGAGTCCCATGCGTTTCACCCGCCGCCGCTTTCTTGGTCTTGCCGCCGGTCTCGCGACCGTGGCCGGCGCTTCAGCCTACTGGTCCCGAATCATGCCCAATGTCCGCTATGTCGGCCCGGTTTCCGATCATTTCGACGGCGAACGCTTCTTCGATCCGGACGGCGCGCCGCCGAAGGGGCGAGGCGACCTCTTGCGCTGGCAGTGGGAAGGCGGAAGGGCGGCATGGCCGGCATGGGCTCCGTCACCGTTTTCGGATGTGCCGCCGGCGCGCGTGACGAGCGGTGTGCGTCTGTCCTTTGTCGGGCATGTTTCATGGCTGATCCAGACGGCGGGGCTGAACATTCTGGTCGATCCGGTCTGGTCGCAGCGCGCCTCACCGGTCTCGTTTGCCGGCCCGAAGCGCGTCAACGATCCGGGCATTGCCTTCGAGAAGCTGCCGGCGATCGACGCGGTGCTGGTCTCGCACGGCCATTACGATCATCTCGACATCGCCACGCTGTCGAAGCTGCATCAAGCGTTCGCGCCGCGAATCGTCACGCCGCTCGGCAACGACCTGACGATGAAAGCGCATGACGGCGCGATTCGCGCCGAGGCGTATGACTGGGAGCAGCGCGCCGAGCTTGGCAATGGCGTCGCCGTCACGCTGGTGGCGACGCGGCACTGGACGGCGCGCGGCCTGTTCGATCGCAACCGGGCGCTGTGGGCGAGTTTCATCCTCGAAACGCCCGCCGGCAAAATCTACATCGTCTGCGATTCGGGCTACGGCACCGGCGTGCATTTCCGCCGCGCGCGCGAGCGGCACGGCCCATTCCGCGCGGCGATGCTGCCGATCGGCGCGTATGAGCCGCGCTGGTTCATGCAGGACCAGCACATGAATCCGCAGGATGCCGTGCAGGCGCTTGCCGATTGCGGAGCCGAGATGGCGTTCGCGCATCATCACGGCACGTTCCAGCTCACCAACGAGCCGATCGACGCGCCGCCGCTCGCGCTCGCCGAAGCATTGAGCGCGGCGAACGTGCCTGCTGAAAAATTTCGCGTGCTGAAGCCGGGCGAAGTGGTGGCGCTGTAGGCGATCTGCACGCACAGCGCACCCCACCCCCTGCAAGGGGAGGGTTGGGGTGGGTCAGAGGAATGGGGTGGTGGAGCAGATGATCCCCACCCGGTTTGCTGGCGCAAACCGACCTCCCCTTTTCAAGGGGGAGGTGGGGCGAGGCCGATTGCGAGCGTCAGGGTGTCGCCGGCTTGATCTCGTAGGCGACGGTCACCGTCACCCGCAGCGTTTCCTCGCCCGGCGAGACCGGCGTGGCGGCAGCAGCCCGGTAGGCCGCGCGCATCGGCATCGGCGGGCTGTTTGCGCCGTCCTCGGCGATGCTGAGCGGCGCACCGATCCGCACATTCGCCGCCTTCGCGTAAATCTCCGCCTTGCGCCGCGCATCGGCGAGCGCCTGCACGCGCGCCTCGTCGAGCAGCTTCGATTCCTGCGAAACGATGAAGCGGATGCCGCCGATGTCGTTCGCGCCCGCGCCGGTAAGTGCGTCGATCGTGCTCGCCACCTTGGCCGCGTCGCGCAGGCGGACGGTGACGCGGTTGCTCGCCTGATAGCCGGTGATCTGGGTCGGCCCGCCGGGCTTTTGCGCGGAGATCTGCGGTTGCAGCGACAGGCGCGAAGTCTGGATGTCCGCATCCGCGATACCGGCGGATTTGAGCGCGGCGAACACGGCCGTCATCGCCTTGGCATTGGCGTCGCCGGCCTCGCGCGCGGTTTTCGCCTCGGTCGTCACGCCGCCATCGATCTCGGCGCGGTCCGGCGCGACCGAAACGCTGGCCTCGCCGCTGACGGTGATCGCCGGCGGCGGGGTCTCGGCGTAGGCCGTCACGGCCCAAACGGAGAAAAGCGAGAGAAGGAGAGTGCGGGTCAAGATAGTCATCGCAGCGGCACGTAGACGTTGATGATGAGCTTGTCTTCCGCGGTCTTCAGCGGATCGGTGACATATTCCTCGATGAAGGAATCCTTGGCTTCGAGTTTCTTCTCGTCGAGGTGATTGGTGATCGCCTCATAGGTGTTGTCCATGTTGTCGTAGGAGCCGCGATGGACGAATTTCAGCGCCTTGCCCTCGGGCGATTTGCCGACCGTGATGTCCTTGCCAAGCGATGATTTCGGCGCTTCGTCCACGGGAATTTCGGCCTGGAAGACGAAGCCGGCATCGTCGGTGGCGGTGTAGACGATCAAGGGGGCGGCGGCCGGCTTAACGCCCTGCTTGTCGAGCGCCTCTCCCAGCGTCTTGAGCGAAGCGGTGATCGTCTCGAAGGCGGAATCCCACTTGGCGTTGCCCTTCAGCATGACGACGGTCTTTGCCGTCAGCGTCAGTTCCTCGCCGAACGGATCGGCGGTCTGCACCGCAGGAGGCTGGGCCGGGGCTTGAGCAGCCGGCGGGGTCGCGGGGGCAGGTGTTGCCGGCGGGGTTTCGGCGGGAGCGGCCGGCGCAGGCGCGGGGGCTGTGGCCGCGGGCGGAGCGGGCGGGGCAGGCGTTGCCGGAGCGGGAGGTGTCTGCGCCAGAGCGGTCGCGCCCAAAAGCGTCGCCAAAATCAGCGCGCCGGAGGCTGCGCCTCGCCGGCGACGGCTCAGAAGGGCAAGCCGCGACGGGCAAAGCGCGGGGCGAATCATTTCAATCTCCATCGGCAGGGCGGCAGCCTCGCGAGTTCCTCAAGGCCGGCGGCTTGTCTCTATCACAGCACCGGCCGCTTCGCATCGGATCATCGACAGCGATCGTGATGGTTTGAAGGCATTCAAGACGCAGGCGAAACGGCGGCCACTGGCAAAGCCATGCGCTTTCGCCATATAAGGCGGCATACGGGGCCCGAAATGACGTCACTCGCAAATCACAGCTTCGCCAAGATGAACGGCGCCGGCAACGAGATCGTCGTCGTCGATCTGCGTGCGTCGCAGGTTGTCATCAGCCCGGACGCCGCGCGGGCGATCGCGGCGAAGGTGCCGTACGATCAATTGATGGCGCTGTATCCGCCGAAGCTGGACGGCACCGCAGCCTTCATCCGCATCTACAACAATGACGGTTCGGAGGCCGGCGCCTGCGGCAACGGCATGCGCTGCGTCGCGCGGCAGATGTTTTCGGGCAGTGCAGAGCGAGGGCTGACCTTCGAGACCCGCGCCGGGCTGCTGAATTGCTGGCGCACGGACCAGGCGGATGTCTTAACCGTGGACATGGGCAAGCCGAAATTCGGCTGGCAGGAGATTCCTCTCGCCGAGGAGTTTCGCGACACACGGATGATCGAATTGCAGATCGGGCCGATCGACGCGCCGGTGCTGCATACGCCGTCGGCGGTGAGCATGGGCAATCCGCATGCGGTGTTCTGGGTTGAGGACGTGCAGGCCTACGATCTCGGCCGCTTCGGGCCGCTGCTCGAAAACCATCCGATCTTTCCGGATCGCGCCAACATCTCGCTCGCGCAGATTGTGGATCGCGATCACATCGTCATCCGCACCTGGGAGCGCGGCGCGGGCCTGACCAAGGCGTGCGGCTCGGCTGCCTGCGCCGTGGCGGTGGCGGCCGCGCGGCTGAAGCGCGCGAACCGCAAGGTGACGATCACGACGCCCGGCGGCGATCTCGTCATCGACTGGCGCGAGAACGACGACCATGTGCTGATGACCGGCCCGACCGAGCTTGAATATGAAGGCCGTTTCGATCCCGCGCTGTTCGCCAGTGTCGCGTGAGCGCAGCCGGGCATGACCGTCGATGTTCTCACCTTCGGCTGCCGGCTGAACGCGGCCGAGTCGGATGTCGTCCGGCGCGAGGCCGAGCAGGCCGGAATCGCCGACGCCATCGTCGTCAACACCTGCGCCGTGACGAACGAGGCGGTGGCGCAGGCGCGCCAGTCGATCCGCCGGCTGAAGCGGGAGCGGCCCGAGGCGCGCATCGTCGTCACCGGCTGCGCGGCGCAGACGCAGCCGGAGATGTTCGCAGGTATGGCCGAGGTGGACCGTGTCGTCGGCAATGACGACAAGATGCATCGGCGGACATGGCAGGCGATGCGCAATGCGCCGCGCGAGGCCGAGTCGCCGAAGATCGCGGTATCCGACATCATGGCGGTGCGCGAGATGGCGCCGCATCTGACCGACGGATTCCGGGGCGGGCTGCCGCGCGCCTTCGTGCAGGTGCAGAACGGCTGCGATCATCGCTGCACCTTCTGCATCATCCCCTATGGGCGCGGCAATTCGCGTTCCGCGCCGGTTGAAGCCGCGATCGCCCATGTGCGGACGCTGGCGGAAGCGGGCCATGCCGAGATCGTGCTGACCGGCGTCGATCTGACCAGCTATGGCGGCGATCTTCCGGGCGCGCCCAAACTGGGTGCGCTGGTGAAGCGCATTCTGGCGGAGGTGCCGGAGGTGAAGCGGCTGCGCCTGTCCTCGATCGATCAGGTCGAGGCCGACCGCGACCTGCTCGACGTGATCGCCGGTGACGCGCGGCTGATGCCGCATCTGCATCTGTCGTTGCAGGCCGGCGACGATCTGATCCTCAAGCGCATGAAGCGGCGGCATCTGCGCGCCGATGCGGTGGAGTTCTGCGCGCAGGTGCGGCGGCTGCGGCCGGATGTGGCATTCGGCGCGGACATCATCGCCGGCTTTCCGACCGAAACCGAGGAGATGTTTTCGCGCTCGCTCGACCTGGTCGAGGATTGTGGCCTCACCTTCCTGCATGTCTTTCCGTATTCGCCGCGGCCGATGACGCCGGCCGCGCGGATGCCGCAGGTGCGCGCGGGGGTGATCCGGGAGCGTGCGCGAAAACTGCGAGAGCGGGGCGAGGCGGCGTTACGCCGGCGGCTGGCGGCTGAAGTTGGGACGACGCGCAACGTGCTGATCGAAAGCCCGGCGCAGGGGCGCACCGAGCATTACCTGCCAGTGGCGGTGTCCGGCTTTTTTGCTGTCGGCTCGGTGCAGACGCTGCGGGTGGCGGCGCAGGACGGCCGGCAATTGCTGGTGTAGAGCATGATCCCGAAAAGTGGGAACCGGTTTTCGGACAGGATCATGCTCGAACAAAAAGACAAACGACACGTGATCGGATCATAAAATGTCCTGCTCCCGCCAGCCGCAGGCGGCGAGGCGCTCGCGCATATGCTCCGGCACCGGCGCGGTCACATCGACCGGCGGCTTGTTCTTCGACAGCGGAATCGAAATCGCCCGCGCATGCAGATGCAGCATCGGCCCGCCGTCGCGCGGCGCGTGGCCGTAAATGCTGTCACCGACGATCGGCCAGCCCATCGCCGCGCAATGCACGCGCAATTGATGCGTGCGCCCCGTCACTGGCTCCAGCGCGAGCCAGGTCAGCGGCGCGTCCGCCGCGGCGGAACGCCCCAGCACCCGCCAGTGCGTGGTGGCGGGCAGTCCGTTCGGGTCCGGCTTCTGCCACCAGCCGCGCTCCTCGTTCAGCCTGCCGAGCGGAATGTCGATCGTGCCGCTGTCGCCCTCCGGATTGCCCTCGACGACCGCCCAGTAGGTCTTCGAGATGCGGTTGTGCTTGAACAGCAGCCCGAGCGAGGCAGTCGCCTTGCGGTGCCGTCCCAGTATGAGGCAACCGGAGGTGTCCCGGTCCAGCCGGTGCGCCAGCACGGGCGGGCGCGGCAGGCCGAAGCGCAGGGCGTCGAAAGTGTCCTCCAGCGCCGTTCCGCTCTTGTCTCGGGCGTTGCGCGGGCCGCGATGCACCGGAATCCCGGCCGGCTTGTCGATCACCAGCATCAGCCCGTCGCGATGGAGCACACGCGACACGATGTCGAGGGGGGCCGTTCCCGGCGCATTTGCGGCTTTCGTCATGATGCGGGAACGGCTATCACACGGCCGAAATGGATGACAGCACTCCCAAGCGAAGCTGGTGGCGCAGGCTTTCCGACGGGCTGAAGCGGACTTCGAGTTCGATCGGCCAGGCGGTGGCCGATCTCGTCACCAAGCGCAAGCTCGACCGCGCGATGCTCGACGAGATCGAGGATGTCCTGCTGCGCGCGGATCTCGGCTCCGACGTCGCCGCCCGCATCGCCGCCGCCGTCGGCGAGGGGCGTTACGACAAGGCGATCTCGGCCGATGAAGTGAAGGCGGTGGTCGCGAGCGAAGTCGAGAAGGTGCTCGCGCCCGTGGCGAAGCCGCTCGCGATCGAGGGCGCAAAGCCGTTTGTGATTCTCGTGGTCGGCGTCAACGGCTCCGGCAAGACCACCACCATCGGCAAGCTGGCGTCGAAATTCCGCAGCGAGGGGCGCAAGGTGATGCTGGCGGCGGGCGACACGTTCCGCGCCGCCGCGATCGAGCAGCTGAAAATCTGGGGCGAGCGCACCGGCGCGCCGGTGATCGCGCGCACGCAGGGCTCGGATGCGGCGGGCCTCGCCTTCGACGCGCTGACGGCGGCGAAGGCGGAAGGCAGCGATGTGCTGCTGATGGACACCGCCGGCCGCCTCCAGAACAAGGCCGAGCTGATGAGCGAGCTGGAAAAGGTCGTGCGCGTGATGAAGAAGGTCGACGTCACCGCGCCGCATGCGGTGCTCTTGGTGCTCGACGCCACCGTCGGCCAGAACGCGCTGTCGCAGGTCGAGGCGTTCCACAAGACCGCCGGCATCACCGGGCTGGTGATGACCAAGCTCGACGGCACCGCGCGCGGCGGCATTCTGGTGGCGCTGTCGGCGAAGCATAAGCTGCCGGTGCATTTCATCGGCGTCGGCGAGGGCGTCGACGATCTCGCAGCCTTCACGGCGAAGGATTTCGCGCAGGCGATCGCCGGCATCGACGCAAGCGCGGCATGACGCCGGGATATTTGAGGCCGGAGAATCTTCGATCATGAACAAGGCCGTGCCGCATCCGCTGTTCAAGCTCGCAACCGAACTCGGGCCGCTGCTGATCTTTTTCTTCGCGAACGCGAAGTTCGATCTGTTCGTCGCCACCGGAGCGTTCATGGTGGCGATCGTCACCTCGATCGTCGTCTCCTATGTCGTGATGCGGCATGTGCCGATGATGGCGATCGTCTCCGGCGTCATCGTACTGGTGTTCGGCACGCTGACGCTGGTGCTGCACGACGAGACCTTCATCAAGGTGAAGCCGACGATCATCTACGGCCTGTTCGGCCTGATCCTCGGCGGCGGACTGCTGTTCCACAAATCCTTCATCGCCGTCATGTTCGACCAGATGTTCAACCTGACGCCGGCCGGCTGGCGCGCGCTGACGCTGCGCTGGACGCTGTTCTTCATCGCGATGGCGGTGTTGAACGAGATCATCTGGCGCACGCAGACGACGGATTTCTGGGTGGGCTTCAAGGCGTTCGGCGTGCTGCCGATCACGGCGATTTTCGCGATGGCGCAAATGCCGCTCATCAATCGCCACAGCATCCAGCCGGCGACGGCGGATGCGAGCGACACAGAACGCGGCGAGGTGTGAGATTTCGCGTGGACGACGCCGGGGCGTTGCGCAAGCGAACCCCATCAGACGCGAAAAGACGACGCGCCGGTCGGGGCGACCGGTGCGCCGTCGGCATACTCAGCCGATATGCGATTCGCGCGCGGAATCCTGAAAAGGGGGCTCGGTCAGGACCGCGCGATTGGAACCGCGATCAGCCTTTCTGCTTGGCGATGATCTTGTCCTTGATCTCGTTGTAGACGTTCTGCGGGATGATCTTCTTCGAGACCAGTTCATCCTTGCCCTTGTAGGGGCGGCCCTTGATGATCGCTTCCGAGCGCGCCTTGGCGATGCCGGGCAGCGTCGAGAGCTGGGCCTCGGTGGCGGAATTGATGTCCATCAACTCGGTGTGCTTGGCGGCGCTTGTGGTCGCGGCCTTCGCCGGGGCCTTCTGCACGCCGTCGATCACCGGCGGAGCTTTCGGTGCTTTCTGCATCGTGCTGGTGTTGCTTCCCGTCGCCGGCGCGGGGGTCTGCGCGAGCGCCGGGGCTGCCGCGAGCAGGCCGATGGCGGTCAATGCTGCAATCGTGAAATGGCGCATGGGTGTCCCTCCAAGGACAATCGTGATCGCCATCGAGGCGATGGCGCGGGTCGGATTGAGCGCGTCGTTCATGGCGGACCCGTGTCCGGCAAATGAACGCCAGATAAATGCAGAAAATATTTTTGTGAGCAATGGCTAGGCATGATCCCGAAAAATGGGAACCGATTTTCGGACAAGATCATGCTCAAACAATAGCAGACTCTAGCTTGGCGGCGCGGGCGCGCGAAGGGCCTTTTCGATCTCGGCCTTGAGCACGGTCTCGTAATTCGCCGGGGTGATCGGGCCGATCAGCTTGTAGGCGATGCGGCCGTCGCGGCCGACGATGAAGGTCTCCGGCACGCCATAGACGCCCCATTCGATCGAGGCGCGGCCATTGGCGTCGACGCCGACGGCGGTGAACGGATTGCCGTAGCGACCGAGAAAGCGGCGCGCGTTCTCGGTGGCGTCCTTGTAGTTGATGCCGACGATCTGGAAGCGGGTGTCGGCGCTCAGCTTGTGGAGCAGCGGTGCCTCGTCGTGGCAGGGCACGCACCAGGACGCCCAGACATTGACGACGCTGACCTTGCCTTTGAGCGTGTCCGGCGTCAGGCCCGGAACGGGCTGGCCCTTGTCGCTGAGGCCGTCCAGCGCCGGCAGCGTCGTGACAGGCGCCGGGCGTCCGATCAGCGCCGACGGGATCGTCGAAGGATCGCCCGAGCCCAGCCGCAGGAAGAACAGCGCCGCGAGCGCCGTGAAGGCGAACAGCGGCAGCAGAAGCGGCCAGCGCCTGCGCGGCATCGGCGGAGGATTGGCGTCGGCGTCGCTCATGAGGGTTTGCCGGCCTGCCGCGCCGAGCGGCGGGAGACGCCGCGCGCCTCCAGGTCGCGCAGATTCCTGGTCTGGGCGCGATGGTCGAGGATCACCCAGCCGACCAGCGCCAGCACGATGAGGGCGGCGGCGGCGTAGGAGCCGACGATGAAGGCAGCGTGCGGACCTAGCTCCATGATGTGCTCCGGATCAGCCCTGCGCGCTTGAGGCTTGCAAAAGCCGCAGCGTTCGCACGCGCCGTCGCAGGATTTCGTTGCGCATCGCCGCCAGATGCAGCGTCACGAACAGCAGCATGAACGCCGCCGCCATGACGAGCAAAGGCGTCAGCAGGCTCGGATGGATCGACGGGCCGCCGGCGCGCAGCACCGAGGCCGGCTGGTGCAGCGTGTTCCACCAATCGACCGAGAATTTGATGATCGGCAGGTTGATCGCGCCGACCAGCGTCAGCACCGCGGCCGCGCGGGCGGCGCGCGAGGGATCGTCCACCGCCCGCCACAAGGCGACGATGCCGAGATACATCAGGAACAGGATCAGCATCGAGGTCAGCCGCGCGTCCCATTCCCAATAGGTGCCCCACATCGGTCGGCCCCACAACGAGCCGGTCACCAGCGCCAGCAGGGTGAAGCCCGCGCCGATTGGCGCAGCCGCCTTGGCGGCGACGTCGGCGAGCGGATGCCGCCAGACCAGCGTGCCGAGCGCCGAGAGGCTCATCGCGCCCCAGACGAACATCGCGAGCCAGGCGCTCGGAACGTGGATGAACATGATCTTCACCGTCGCGCCCTGCTGGTAGTCGTCGGGAGCTGCGAAGGATTGCTGAAGTCCGACGACAGCCGCGATCAGCGTCGCGGCCGCGAGCCACGGGATCAGCCGCGTGGCGAGGCCGAGAAAGCGCGAGGGATTTGCAAGGTCGATCAGGGACATTGCGGGGCTTTTACCGGGCTCGCGCGATGGGAGCAACGTGGGCCGACGGCACGCACCTATTGTTGAAACGGGTGCGGTCCTTGATCTTTGTCATTGCCGGGGAGCGACGGCCGGGCCTGCGCATGGGTCTTCAATCCAGCCCCTGCCTGAGACTCGCCGCCGCCGCGAACGGGCCGACCACGAGGCCGAACAGCGACAGCGCGCAGAGGATCGAGAACGGCGCCCCGAAGGCCGACCCGCCATCCGCCGCCTGATTGGCGGCGATCACGCCGAAGATCAGCGTCGGGATCGACAGCGGCAGCACCAGGATCGGCAGCAGCAGCCCGCCGCGCCGCAACGTCACGGCCAGCGCCGCGCCGATCATGCCGAGCAAGGTCAGCGCCGGCGTGCCGGCCAGCAGCGTCAGCACCACGCCCAGCATCGCCGGCCCGTCGAGATTCAGCATCAGCGCCAGCACCGGCGCAATCAGGACCAGCGGGATGCCGGTCGCGAGCCAGTGCGCGAGCGCCTTGGCGAGGCAGGCGAGTTCCAGCGGCGTCCGGCTCATGACGATCAGGTCGAGCGAACCGTCCTCCAGATCGGCCGCGAACAGCCGGTCGAGCGTCAAAAGGCTCGCCAGCATCGCGCCGATCCACAGGATCGCCGGGCCGATCTTCTTCAAAAGCACGAGATCGGGGCCGACCGCGAACGGCATCAGCACGACGATGCCGAGGAAAAACAGCGCGCCGATCAGCGCCCCGCCGCCGACGCGCCAGGCCACCAGCAGATCGCGCCGGATCAGGGCGGCGAGGGCGCTCATGGTTCCAGCCTCAATTCCCGCGCCGGTATGTCCAGCGGATCATGGGTCGCGGCGACGATCAGCCCGCCGGCTTGCAGATGCCGGCGCATCAGGCCGGTCAGCAGCGCCTGCCCGTCGGCGTCCAGCGCCGCGGTCGGCTCGTCGAGCAGCCAGATCGGGCGTGTCACGGCGATCAGGCGGGCGAGCGCCAGCCGCCGCCGCTGACCGGCGGAGAGATAGGAGGCGGGCAGCTCCGACAGCCGCTCCAGCCCCACCGCCGACAGGCTGCCGGCGCAGGACTCGCCGGTCCCGCCACCGAGGAAATCCTGCCAGAAGCGCAGATTTTCCCGCACCGACAGCGCCGGCTTCAGCGCCTCCCGGTAGCCGAGGAAATGGCACTGCTCGGGCAGCGTGCGCTCCGCGTCGCCGCCGTCGAGGCGGATCGTGCCGGCGGTGGCCGCGAGCAGGCCGGCGATGATCCGCAGCAGCGAGGATTTGCCCGCGCCGTTGCGCCCGGTGACGCACAGCGCCTCGCCTTGCGTCACGGCGAAATCGAGCGAGGCGAACACCTCGCGCCCGCCACGGACGCACGTCAAATCGCTGCCTGAAAGTCGCATCTTACCCCGCACCGAAGTTCTTTTAGCCGGTTTCGGCGCAATGCGAAGCGGCGGCGGTCATCATCGGCAAAATTGCGAAGCAGGCGTGACCCACAAGGCTTGCAGAGAGGCTTGGCGGCGAGTTTAAAAGCATTATAAACGGAACGCGATGGTGCGCCGCGTCGGCGCTGAGTCGCAGAGCCTTCCCTGCTGACGGAAGGTGTTTTGATGCCCTCGCGCCGGGTATCGTTCGCGTTTCAATCGGGATTTCTCATATGACCTCGCTCGACAGCTTCAAAAGCCGCAAAACCCTCAAGGTGGGTGCCAAGACCTACGTCTATTACAGCCTGCCCGCGGCCGAGAAGAACGGCCTGAAAGGCATTTCGAAGCTGCCGTTCTCGATGAAGGTGCTGCTGGAGAACCTGCTGCGGTTCGAGGACGGGCGGACGGTGAAGAAGGAAGACATCGTCGCCGTCGCCAAATGGATGAAGACGCGCAAGCTCGAGCATGAAATCGCCTTCCGCCCGGCGCGCGTGCTGATGCAGGATTTCACCGGCGTTCCGGCCGTGGTCGATCTGGCGGCCATGCGCAACGCGATGCAGGCGCTCGGCGGCGACGCGGAGAAGATCAACCCGCTGGTGCCGGTCGATCTCGTCATCGACCACTCGGTGATCGTCAATTTCTTCGGCGACAATTCCGCCTTCAAGAAGAACGTCACGGAAGAGTACAAGCAGAACCAGGAGCGCTACGAGTTCCTGAAATGGGGCCAGAACGCCTTCTCCAACTTCTCGGTGGTGCCGCCGGGCACCGGCATCTGCCACCAGGTCAATCTCGAATATCTGGCACAGACGGTCTGGACCAAGAAGCAGAAGATGACGGTCGGCCGCAAGACCGGCACCTTCGAGGTCGCCTATCCCGACACGCTGGTCGGCACCGATTCGCACACCACCATGGTCAACGGCCTCGCCGTGCTCGGCTGGGGCGTCGGCGGCATCGAGGCGGAAGCGGCGATGCTCGGCCAGCCGCTGTCGATGCTGCTGCCGGAGGTGATCGGCTTCAAGCTGGCGGGCGCGCTGAAAGAGGGCGTGACCGCGACCGACCTCGTGCTCACCGTCACGCAGATGCTGCGCAAGAAGGGCGTGGTCGGCAAATTCGTCGAATTCTTCGGCCCCGGCCTCGATTACCTCTCGGTCGCCGACAAGGCGACGATCGCCAACATGGCCCCCGAATATGGCGCGACCTGCGGCTTCTTCCCCGTCGACAAGGAGGCGCTGCAATTCCTCAAGACCTCCGGCCGCGCCTCGGCGCGAGTCGGCCTGGTCGAGAAATATGCCAAGGCGCAGGGCATGTTCCGCACCTCCAAGACGCCGGACCCGGTGTTCACCGAAATTCTGACTCTCGATCTCGGCGACGTGGTTCCCTCGCTCGCCGGTCCCAAGCGTCCCGAGGGCCGTGTCGCGCTGCCGAGCGTGGCGGAGGGTTTCTCGACCGCGATGGTCGGCGAATACAAGAAGGGCGACGACGCGGCGCATCGCTATGAGGTGCCGAACCAGAAATTCGATCTCGGCCATGGCGACGTGGTGATCGCCGCCATCACTTCCTGCACCAACACCTCCAATCCGAGCGTGCTGATCGCCGCCGGTCTCCTCGCCCGCAAGGCGGCCGCGCTCGGCCTGAAGCCGAAGCCGTGGGTGAAGACCTCGCTCGCGCCGGGCTCGCAGGTGGTGGCTGAATATCTCGCCAATTCGGGCTTGCAGAAGGACCTCGACAAGGTCGGCTTCAACCTCGTCGGCTTCGGCTGCACGACCTGTATCGGCAATTCGGGACCGCTGCCGGAGGACATCTCCAAGTCGATCAACGACAACGGCATCGTCGCGGCCGCCGTGCTCTCGGGCAACCGCAATTTCGAGGGCCGCGTGTCGCCGGACGTGCAGGCCAACTATCTCGCCTCGCCGCCGCTGGTGGTCGCCTATGCGCTCGCCGGCAGCGTGACGAAGAATCTCGCGGAGGAGCCGATCGGCGAGGGCAAGGGCGGCAAGCCGGTGTATCTGAAGGACATCTGGCCGACGACCAAGGAGATCAACGCCTTCATCAAGAAATACGTCACGGCGACGGTGTTCAAGAAGCGCTACGCCGACGTGTTCAAGGGCGATCCGAACTGGCGGCGGATCAAGACCACCGACAGCGAGACCTATCGCTGGAACATGAGCTCGACCTATGTGCAGAACCCGCCTTACTTCGAAGGCATGAAGATGGAGCCGGAGCCGGTGACCGACATCGTCGACGCGCGCATTCTGGCGCTGTTCGGCGACAAGATCACCACCGACCACATCTCGCCGGCCGGCTCGATCAAGCTGACCTCGCCCGCGGGCCGCTATCTGTCCGAGCGGCAGGTGCGCCCCGCCGACTTCAACCAGTACGGCACGCGCCGCGGCAATCACGAAGTGATGATGCGCGGCACCTTCGCCAACATCCGCATCAAGAACTTCATCATGAAGGGCGCGGACGGCAACATCCCCGAAGGCGGCATGACCAAGCATTGGCCGGACGGGGAAGAGATGTCGATCTATGACGCGGCGATGAAGTACCAGCAGGAACAGGTGCCGCTGGTCGTCTTCGCCGGCGCCGAATATGGCAACGGCTCGTCGCGCGACTGGGCGGCGAAGGGCACGCGCCTGCTCGGCGTGCGCGCGGTGGTCTGCCAGAGCTTCGAGCGCATTCACCGCTCCAACCTCGTCGGCATGGGCGTGCTGCCGCTGACCTTCGAGGCGGGAACGTCATGGGAGTCGCTCGGCCTGAAGGGCGACGAGCAGGTGACGATTCGCGGCCTGCAAGGGGACCTGCGTCCGCGTCAGACGCTGACGGCCGAAATCACATCCGGCAATGGCGCGGCGCGGCAGGTTCCGTTGCTGTGCCGCATCGATACGCTCGACGAGCTGGAATATTTCCGCAATGGCGGCATTCTGCACTACGTCCTGCGCCAGCTCGCGGCCTGATCCGCGGCGGCATGCGATCTCTCACCGCGATGTGAGATGTCAGTGATGGAAAGGCGGCCTAATAAATGTGGGCCGCCTTTTTCTTGAGGTGAAGATGGTTGGCGCATGATCCGCGAAAAGCTTGCCCTCGGACTTGATCCGGGATGGGGAACCGGCTTTCGGAAAAATCATGCTCCAGCACGAAGACAAGCGACGGGTCTATTTCGACATGAGTTGAAGCAGACCCTGGCGTGTGAGGCCCGGATTGAGCATGGACATTCAGCACATCGGTACGCAGGACATCGATGCAGTGGAGGCGCGTGAGCGAAATGGCGCGCGCCGGCAGCTTTCGGTTGTGATCGCCGCCGGCGTCGGCTTGCTGCTCGCGACATCGGCGCGCGCGGAGCCGCGCGCGGTGCTTGAATTGTTCACCTCCCAGGGTTGCTCGTCCTGCCCGGAAGCCGACCGTCTGCTCGGTGAGATCGCCAAGGACAAGAGAGTTATCGCCGTCAGCCTGCCGATTGATTACTGGGACTATCTCGGCTGGAAGGACACGCTGGCGGACCCGAAATTCACCGCGCGGCAGAAGGCGTATGCGAAGATTCGCGGCGACCGGCAGGTCTATACGCCGCAGGTCGTCGTCAATGGCCGGCTGCATGCGCTGGGCAGCGATCGCGCCAGCATCGACCGCGCCATCAACGAGAGCACCGGCAAGAACGGCGTGATGTCGGTGCCGGTGAAAGTCTCCGTCGGCGGCGGACAGATCAACGTTTCGGTGCCCGATTCGAATGTCGGCAGCCGCACGGCGGAAGTCTGGATTTGCGCGGTGGCGAAATCGATGCCGGTGGCAATCGGTCGCGGCGAGAATCGCGGACGCGAGATCGTCTACCACAATGTGGTGCGCAACTGGCTGAAGGTCGGCGACTGGACCGGCAAGCAGGCGAGTTGGTCGGTGCCGATCGAGAATCTGAGCAGCAAGGGCGTCGACGGTACGGTTGTTTACGTTCAGGAAGGCAACCGCGACAAGCCCGGCGCGATGCTCGGCGCGGTCTATTCGTCGCTGCGGTAAAGTTGTTTCCGATCCTGTCGAACCGGATGGTGCGGGTATCCACGCGACGTGGATGGCCGGACAAGCCCGGCGACGACGAATGATAATTGCATTAAATTTTAGCGTGTAACGCGATCAATCGACGACTCGGGATGCGTGGTCCTTTGCGTCTGTGCGCATAAACGCACAAAAAAAGACCGGCTTTCGCCGGCCTCCACCAGATGATTTTCATCCTCCGATGTTTCTGCGTACAGGCCCGACCCTCAAGGTCCGGGGGGCTGGGGGCTGAGGAATCCGGAGCCAGAAGGATCGGGCCAACGCAGAGATTGTTGTTTCGCAAACGTCGGCGGCGCGGGCTTGACCGAAATTGGGCAGCAATATGGTTTGGCTAACGATCGCGTGAGCGTGCGCGCCGGCCTCGCTTGCGCAGGTCTTGCCGCTGTCATGTAACGCTTGCGAAGACCCGCCCGCAGGCTATCCTCATGCTTCGAGATCGAGATATCGAGGTATGGAGGCGCCGCATGAGCCTGACGATCGGCGATGGTGATCCCAGCGAGAGCCGGGGGCCGGAGCGCAACGCGCTCGGCTCCGCGCGCATCACGTTCAACCGGTTCGAGCTGAACCGCATCCTCAACCTCTACGGCCGTATGGTCGCCGATGGCGAGTGGCGCGATTACGCGATCGACTTTCTCAAGGACCAGGCGGTGTTTTCGATTTTCCGCCGCGCGTCGGAAATGCCGCTCTACCGGATCGTCAAGGACCCGCGGCTGGCGCGAAAGCAAGGCGTCTACAGCGTCGTCTCCGCCGGCGGCCTGATCCTGCGGCGCGGCCACGATCTCGACCGCGTGCTGCTGGTGATCGACCGCAAGCTGTCGGTGGTGTGAGGGGAATCTAGTCGCGCGCTGCCGCTCAGGCTTGCGGAATCGTCGCGGAGCCCTCTCCGAGCGGGCGCTCCATCATCACCGTGTCGAGCCAGCGGCCGAATTTGAGGCCGACATTGCGGTGCGTGCCGACCATCTGGAAGCCAGCGCGCGTATGCACGCCGATCGAGGCCAGATTTGCCGAATCGCCGATCACGGCGATCATCATGCGGAAGCCGCGCTTTTCCGATTCGGCGATCAGCACCTGCATCAGCCTTGTGCCGATCCGCTGCCCCTGCGCCTGCGGATCGAGATAGACCGAGTTCTCCACGGTGTAGCGATAGGCCGGGCGCGGCCGGTACGGCCCGGCATAGGCGTAGCCGAGCACGACGCTTTGCAGCGCCGCCACCAGATAGGGGAAGCCGTTCGCCGTCAGCGTCTCGTAGCGGCGGGTCATCTCCGTCAGATCCGGCGGATCGAGTTCGAACGTCGCGGTGCCGGTGCGCACGGCATGACCGTAAATGGCGGTGATGGCGGGAAGATCGGCCGGCAGCGCGGGGCGGATATCGACGGCGGTCATGGCGGCGGAGGGCATGGCGCAGGTCCGAAAAGGCGATCTAGCTGATACGGCAGATGAAGCAAGGCCGCTGCATTCTTATCAGATTTTGACGCAAACGCGCCGCGTTGTCATGGCCGGGTTTATCCCGGCCATCCACGTCTTACTTGAGCGGAGCCACCGTAAGACGTGGATGCCCGGCACAAGGCCGGGCATGACGAGGAATGGAGCAACGGACGACCAGGCGCGCGTCAGCGGCCCTTCCAGTTGGCGACGCGGCGCTCGGCGGTGGCCCTCACGCCTTCCTTGAAGTCTTCGGTGGCGCGCAGCCAGTTCTGTTCCTTCAGTTCGTGATCGGTCGCCGCCTTCACCCGGTCGGCGAGGTCGCCGCGCATGGTTTTGCGGGTGGCGGCGATCGCCAGCGGCGCGCTTTCGGCGATCTCGACCGCGAGCTTGGTCGCCGCCGCGCGCACCTGGTCCTGCGGCACACACAGATTGGCGAGGCCGATGCGGGTCGCTTCCTCGCCGCCGATGCGGCGGCCGGTGTAGAACAGCAGCTCCGCCTGATTTTTGCCGACGAGTTCGGGCAGCAGCACCGTCAGGCCGAAGCCGGGATGGAAGCCGAGCTTGGTGAAGTTCGCCGCGAAACGCGCCTCCGGGCAGGTGACGCGGAAATCGGCCGCGCAGGCGACGCCGAGGCCGCCGCCGATGGCAGCCCCATGCACGGCGGCGATGATCGGCTTCTTGGTGCGGAGCAGGCGCACCGCCTCCTGATACAGATGGTTGATCGGCTGGCCGCCGACGTTGTTGCTGCCGGGCGAGTCGTCCTGCTTCGGATCGTTGAAGTTGGCGCCGGCGCAGAACGATTTGCCCTGCGCGCAGAGCACGACCGCGCGCACGCCGTCGTCCTTGTCGAACTCTTCCATGGCGGAGGCGATCTGCTGGATCAGCGCCATGTCGAAGAAATTGTGCGGCGGCCGCTGGATCTCGATCTGTCCGACGAAATTCGAGTCCTTGGTGACGCCGATATCCTTGTAGGTGGTCATGTCAGTCCTTTCTCTGGTGTTGGTTAGCGCAGTCCGAGACCGCGTGCGATGATGCCGCGCAGCACCTCAGTGGTGCCGCCCTGGATGGTGAGTTTCGGCGCGACCTTCTGCGCATAGGCGACGCTTTCGGCGAGCGGCCGCTTGTTGCCGGGTTCCTCGTCGATGAAGGCGGCGAGCGTGCGCACTTGCGACGGCAGGGCCTGCTCCCACAGCGTGCCGATGTCCTTGACGATAGAGGCTTCCACCGTCGGGTCCTTGCCGGCCTCCAACATGCCCGCGACCGACACCGACATGCGGCGCATGGTGTGCAATTGCGCGACGAGACGGCCGACGCCTTCCGCGCCGCGCGCGTCCGGCTTGTCGCCGAGGGCGCGCACCAGTTCGGTCAGCACGTAATAGGTCTCAAGAAAGCGTTCGGGGCCGGAGCGCTCGTAGGCGAGTTCGCTAGCCGCCTGCTTCCATGCGCCGTCGATTTCGCCGAGCACATTGCCTTCGGGAATGAACGCATCCTCGAAATGCACCTCGTTGAATTCGCGCTCGCCGCTCATCTGGCGGATCTGCTTGCAGGTGATGCCCTTGGTCTTCATGTCGACGACGAAGGAGGTAAGGCCGTGGCGGCGGTTCTCCTTGGTCGGCGGCGAGGTGCGGAACAGGCCGATCATGTAATCGGACTGGTGCGCGTTCGAGGTCCAGATCTTGGTGCCGTTGATGAGATAGCCGCCGTCGACCTTGGTGGCCTTGGTCTTGGCCGCATAAAGATCGGAGCCCGAATTCGGCTCGCTCATGCCGATGCAGAACGACGCCTCGCCCGCGACGATCTTCGGCAGGATCGCCTGCTTGATGGCTTCCGAGCCATATTTGATGATGGTCGGGCCGCTCTGGCGGTCGGCGGTGAAGTAGACCCGCGTCGGCGCATTGGCGACGCGGAATTCCTCCGTGATGACATAGCGCTCAAGGAAGCTGCGCTCGCGGCCGCCATATTTCTTCGGCCAGGTCATGCCGATCCAGCCCTTGGCGGCGACGCGCTTGGCGAATTCCTTGGCGTTGGCGCTGTTCTCGCCCTTGTGCGGGTCGGTGGGATCGAAGGTGCCTTTGGCGATCTCCTCGGCGAGAAAAGCGCGGGCTTCGCGGCGCAGCGCCTGGCAGGCTTCGGGAAGGCGAACGGGATCGAAAGTGAGTGCTGAGGACACAGGTCTCGTCCTTTATTCTTGTCTGTGAAGGATCAGCGGGATGCGACGAGCGGCCACAGCTCGTCGGCGCCGCGCGCCGCGATCATGTTGCCGAGTTCGACCGCCCAATGGCTTTCATTGCCGAAATCGTCGCGCCAGCCCATCGCGCGCAGCGTGAAGCGATGCAGCACATGCTCCTCGGTGAAGCCGATCGCGCCATGCACCTGATGCGCGATCGCCGATCCCGTGCCGGCGGCCTCCGCGCAGCGGATTTTGGCCGCGGTGGCTTCGAGGAACGTCGCGTCGTCCCATGTGTCGGATGTGGACAGCGTGTCGGCGGCGGAGCCGGCCGCCGCCACGGCTGCTGCGGTCTCGCCGGCGAGTTTGGCGAGGTTGTGCTGCACCGCCTGGAATTTTGAGATCTTCTTTTCGAACGCCGTGCGCTCCTGCGAATAATCGACACTGCGGGTCAGCATGTATTGGAGGCTGCCTGCAATCTGCTGCGCGCGCACGACGCAGCCCATCAGCATCAGCGAGGTCTGGCTGAAATCCTTCGGTGCAGCGCCCGTCTTCAGCGGGGTTGCCTTGTCGAAGATTACCGCGTCGAGCGCCTCGCCGGCGAGATTGACGCCTTCGTCGCGGCGGCAATCCTTGGCTGCGACCAGCGCGGTCGTCACGCCCTTCGGGCCCTGCGCGAGCACGGCGAAATGCTGCGCTTCACGCGCGAACGGCACGCCGCGGGCGCGGCCGGAGAGGGTTCCGTCGGCGTTCAGCGTGATCTTGTCCTTCGGCTGCACCGGCGCGACCGACATCGCGCCTTCGGGCGAGGCGATCCCGCCCTGCGACAGCAGCCAGCCGGCGAGCATGGTCTCGGCCAGCGGCACCGGCACGGCGAAACGTCCCGCCGCGCTCAGAAGCTCGAAACCGTCGGAGAGGCTCGCGCCGGAGCCGCCATGCTCCTCCGAAACCCAGGCCAGCGTCAGGCCGTTTTCGGTCAATGCCTTCCAGAGAGCGGTCTTCCAGGCGTCGTTCTGGGCGCTGTTGACGGTCTGCGGGTCGCACAGATCAGCGAAAATCTTCTCCGCCGTCTCGACGACGATGTTGCCACTCTCACTCACGGCGTTCCTCTTGTCGGCTTGCTTCAGTTGGCGGGGATGATGGTCAAAAACGCCGGCCGATGGCAAGTCGCATTGTTGGTCAGGCGACCGGCGCGGATTGCAGTGCAAACGCAGCGGCAGAAATGAAAACGGCTCCGTTTCCGGAGCCGTTCCAGCATTTGAAATAAATTACGACGGTCCGTCGAAATCCTCTTAGTCGAGGTCCTTCGAATCCATGCCGCCATTGCGGCGGGCTTCGTGCGACATCTTTTTCAGGATCGGGCCGAGTTCGACCGGATCGGCGATCGGGTCGCATTGCGGGCCGCGATGCCAGCCTTCCATCACCGAGAACACGCCGTTGCCGATGTAGAACACGCGAGCGGTGATGTCCTCGGAATCCTCGCTGGCGAGGTAGGTGATGACCGGCGCGATCCACTTCGGATTGCCTGCGGCGATCTGTTCCTCGGTGCGCTCGCGCAGGCCTTCGGTCATGCGCGTCACGGCGCTCGGCGAGATCGCGTTGACGGTGACGCCGATGCGGCGCAGCTCACGCGCGGCGATGATGGTGAACGAGGCGATGCCGGCCTTGGCGGCGCCGTAGTTGGTCTGGCCCATATTGCCGAACAGGCCCGAGGTCGAGGACGTGTTGATGACGCGGCCGTTCACCGGCTTGCCGGTTTCCTTGTTCTTGGCGCGCCAGTATTCGACCGCGTGGCGGGTCGGGCAGAAGGTGCCCTTCAGATGCACCTTGATGACGTCGTCCCATTCCTTCTCGGTCATGTTGGCGAGCATGCGGTCGCGCAGGATGCCGGCATTGTTCACCAGCACGTCGAGCTTGCCGAAGGTCTTGACCGCCTGGTCGATCATGTTCTTGGCGCCGTCCCAGCTCGATACGTCGTCGCCGTTCGCGACCGCCTCGCCGCCGTTCTTCTTGATGAGCTCGACCACTTCATTGGCGGGGCCCGCGTCGGCGCCGGTGCCGTCCACCGACGCGCCGAGGTCGTTGACGACGACCTTCGCGCCGTGCTCCGCCAGCATCAGCGCGTGCTCGCGGCCGACGCCGCGGCCTGCGCCGGTCACGATTGCAACTCTTCCCTCACACAAACGGGCCATGTCGTCTCATCCCTTAGGTCTGGTTGGTCTTGATGACGGTCAACTATTTCAGGTGCCTGCCATAGGCGCAATATCTGCGGGGGCGTCAAGCGCCGTGCGGTCATGGGGCGTCTGCGCTGCGGTCATTGGCGCTCGTGTGGTGGTTCGATATCCGCTGGCAGCGTCCGCCATCTGTTGCTACCGTCCGCTTCGAATTCCAACAACGGGACAATAGGGAGAAACGGATGTCTTTCGCAGGGTTGAACGTGCTGATTACGGGGTCGGCGTCGGGGCTGGGTGCTGCGACCGCGCGGCAGATCGCCAGGGACGGCGCGCGGCTCATCATCAACTACTCGTCGAGCAAGAACGAGGCGGAGGAGGTGGCCGAGCAGTGCCGCAAGGCCGGCGCGAAAGAGGTGCTGGTGGTGCAGGGCAATGTCGCGCTGGACGAGGATTGCAGGAAGCTGGCCGCGGCCGCGGCGCCCTGGGGCCGTCTCGATGCGCTGGTGAACACTGCCGGCACCACCAAGCATGTGCCGGATCACAGCAAGATGGACGAATTGTCGGCGGAGGATTTCCAGCGGCTCTACGGCGTCAACGTCATCGGCGTTTTCCAGATGGTGCGGGCGGCGCGCAGCCTGCTCGAGGCCGGCGCGCAGGCATCCGGCCAGTCGTCGGCGGTGGTGAACATCGCCTCGGTCGCCGGCATCGCAGGCATCGGCTCGTCGGTCGCCTATGCGGCCAGCAAGGGCGCGCTGATTACGATGACGCAGTCGCTGGCGCGCGCGCTCGCGCCATTGATCCGCGTCAACGCCGTGTGTCCGGGCTTCATCGACACGCCCTGGTTCTCCAAGGGGCGCGGTCAGGAATCGGCCGACCGTTTGCGCGAGGCGGTCCGCAACTCGACGCCGCTCAAGGTCGCGTCCAAGGCGGAAGACATCGCCCAGCTCGTGACGTTCCTTGCGAGCCCGGCGTCGGCGCATATGAGCGGCGAGTCGGTCCGCATGGACGGCGGCGCGCATCTCGGCAAGCGCTAGGCGCATCATTCCGCAAAGCCAATATGGGCAGACCCGGCCTTCGGGCGCCAACGGCTAGGATACAACAGGATCAGTAGCGGCAGCTTGAACCTTGCGGAGCAAGCTGTCTCTACGATGCAGTGTGGTCGTAGCTGATGGGGGTAGGCCGGCGCGGGCCGGGCTTACAAGCGGACGAAGCAGCAGACATTCTCCGATCCCGCGAAAGGTCTGCGTGCGTGACGCAGGTTAAGTCTGTCAACCAAGGCTTGCTCGTAAACGGCCAGGCCGCTTCCAACATGTCCGGCGATCAATTTGGCTGAACCGATCTTGGCTTCTGCGGGGCCAGGAATAATGGCGATCGGCCGGATTGCAGGCGTGCTTCTGAGGGCATCGATTATTCCGGTCGTTACGTCTGGAAAGGGACAGTTGAAAAAGTCGTCGAATACGATGATGCCCTTTTCGGCGAGAAAACTGACCGCCAGTCTGAAATCATGAAGAACGGCTTCCCGTGAATGGCCTCCGTCGATATGAACCAGCCGCGCCGGACGCTGTAGCAAGTCTTGCCAACCGATCGGCCGTAGTTCTTGAGAGAGCCCTGTGTAAAGACGGATCCGTTCGCGTTGCTCTCGTGTCAGGTGTTTTTCAGTGTTGGCTTGAAAGTTTTGGCGGAAGTGTTCCTGCCCATATGAGAACGTGTCGACACCGACAATGGTCTCATCTGGTCGTGTGGCGCGGGCCAAGCCGAGAAACGTCTTTCCGTGATAAACGCCGATTTCCGCAATGCTTCCCCGAATCTCATGGGCGTCCTGCACGGAGAGACAAGCAGCAATTGCGGTTGCTGTGTCGCTCGCGATATAGCCAGTGACGTCAGCCGGCAACGTTGCAAAGTATTCAGAATATGTTCCCATAGCCCCTCATGCTGCAAATTGCGACTGTGGGCGCGGGGCCTTTCAATTCCCCGATTGAGTCGTCGTAAAACGTTGCGTGATGAACTCGCCAAAATGGGGCGAGCCTCACCGCGCCCACATCGCGCCGCTAGGAAATCACCACCAGCGGCTGACCCTGATCGACCGAGTCGCCGGAGTCGATCATAATCTTCGTCACCGTGCCGGCCTTCGGCGCGGTGATCGGATTGAAGGTCTTCATCGCCTCGATCAGCAATAGCGTCTGCCCGGCCTCGACGCGCGCGCCGACGCCGACGAAGGGCGGCGCATTCGGCTCCGGCGTCAGATAAGCGACGCCGATCATCGGGCTCAGCACCGCATCGGGATCGACCGACGACGCGATCGCCGGCGCGGTCGCAGCTGTCACCTGCTGCGGGGCGGCGGACGGCACGACCACCTGCTGCATCGGCATCTGCGCATGGCCGCGCACCACGCGCAGGCGGCGGTCTTTCTCGGCCAGTTCGATTTCGGTGAGGCCGGTTTCGGCCATCAGCTGGGCGAGCATCCGGATCGCGCCGGGTTCAAAGGGAATGGACATCGCTTCTTCAATTCCTTGGCGGCGCAGGCCGCGTATTGTCGGTGGTGTTTGCGTCAGGGACGCATCGTGAAAAGGACTGGCCCGGTTCGCGCAGCGGCGCGGCCATGCTGGCGAATTCGCACAGCAAGGGGCGCGTGTCACGCGGGTCGATGATCTCCTCGACGTTGAAATACTCCGCCGTACGGAATGGCGAACGCAACGCTTCGAGCCGCGCCTCGATCTCTGCGAGTTTGGTCTGCGGATCGTCGGAAGCGTCGATCTCGGCGCGATAGGCCGCCTCGACGCCGCCTTCGAGCGGCAGCGAGCCCCAATTGCCGGACGGCCAGGCGTAACGGAAAGAGGAGTGGCTCTGCGGCCCGTGCGCGCCGCCGCCGACGCCGAAGGCGTTGCAGACGATGACGGTGCACCACGGCACGGTCGACTGATGGATGGCGCTGACCGCCTGCACCGCGAAGCGCATGGTGCCGGTGGTTTCCGCATGCAGGCCGACGGCGAAGCCCATGCAGTCGACCAGATGGACCACCGGCAGGTGGAACGTCTGCGCGAGATCGACGAAGCGCGTGATCTTGCGCGAGTCGGCCGCGCCCCACGCGCCGCCATTGTAAAGCGCATCGCCGGCCAGCAGGGCCACCGGCCAGCCGTCGAGCCGGGCGAAGCCGGTGATGATGGCCTTGCCGAAGCCGCGGCCGATCTCGAAGAACGAGTCGCGATCGACCACATGCGCGATCACGCGCCGCATCTGATAGGCTTTGCGGCGGTCGCGCGGAATGATGGAGGCCAGCTCCTCGTCGCGGCGGTTCGGATCGTCCCAGCTCTGGGCGCGGGGCGGCAGCTCCCACACCGAAGAGGGCAGGTAGGACAGGAATTTTCGCGCACGCTCGAACGCCTCGTCCTCGGAATCGACCGCATCGTCCACGGTCCCGGCCGCGAGCTGCACCTTGTAGCCGCCGAGTTCCTGTTTCGTGCGTTTTTCGCCGAGCCGGTCGACCACTGGCGGTCCGGCGACGAACACGGCGGACTTCTCCTTCACCATCAGCGAATAATGGCTGGCGGCGAGGCGGGCTGCGCCAAGTCCCGCGACCGAGCCGAGGCCGAGCGCGACCACCGGAATGCGGCCCATATTCTGCGCGCAAATCTGCAAGCCGGTATTGGCGGAGATGCCGCCCGGCAGGTTTGCGTGTCCCTTGGTCTCGATGGTCTTGACCGAGCCGCCGCCGCCGGAGCCCTCGATGATGCGGATCAGCGGCACGCGGAACTCGCCGGCGAGCTGCTCGGGCATCACATATTTCATGCGGATCGAGGCGTCGGCCGATCCGCCGCGGATGGTGAAATCGTCGCCGAAGATGAAGACGTTGCGGCCATCGACTTTCCCGCGGCCAAACACACCGTTGCCGGGTGTGAATTCCTTGATCTTGCCGTCGGCATCATAGGTGGCCTTGCCCGCGATCGAGCCGACCTCGCGGAAGGAGTCCGGGTCGAGAATGCGGTCGATGCGCTCGCGGACCGTGTAGCGGCCGCCGGCGTGCTGGCGGTCCACCCGCTCCTGGCCGCCCATCTGCCGGGCGATCCGCTGGCGTTCGGCGAGTTCGTCCAGTTCCTTCTGCCAGCCGGTTTCCTCGGCGGGCGGCTTGACGGGGCGGTTCATCGTCATCTCTCCCAGGGCGCGCGCTGTTGCGCAGGCGCGTTTTTGTGGCCGTGCTTGCCGGGCCGGCACTGTTGCTGGCCGCAGTTTCACATCTTCGCGCGTGGGAAGTCCATGCGCGATTGCCGGATTTGCGGCCCGCCCCGTGCATATGGTGTATTCCGCAGCGGCGGGCGTTGCGGCGGTGACAGGCTTTCGCCGTTCCGGTAGCGATAGTGTCAACGAACCAGTCGAAACGAAAGAGGGAGGACAGCCATGACCGGACAGTCTGGACCATTGGCGGGCATCGAAGGTGATCGAGGTCGGGCAGGCGCTGGCCGGTCCGCTCTGCGGCGCGATCATGGCCGACATGGGCGCGGACGTCATCAAGGTGGAAAAGCCCGACGGCGGCGACGATGCGCGCATGTGGGGACCTCCCTTCGTCGACGAATCCTCGATGATGTTCCACGGCACCAATCGCAACAAGCGCTCGGTGACGGTCGACATCAAGAATCCGGACGACGTCGCCAAGCTCAAGCTCCTGGTGCGCGATGCCGACGTGATGCTGCAAAACCTGCGGCCGGGCATCGCCGAGGAGCTGGGCATCGGCCCGACCGTCATGCGGGAGGTGAACCCGCGGCTGATCTATTGCTCGGTCGGCGCCTTCGGCAACAAGGGACCGATGCGCAACGCGCCGGGCTTCGATCCGCTGGCGCAAGCCTACGGCGCGGTCATGACGCTGACCGGCCGCCCGGAAGATCCGCCGACCTTCTGCGCGCCGGCCATCAACGATGTCTCGACCGGCATGTGGTCGGTGATCGGCATTCTGGCGGCGATGCAGGAGCGGCACCGCACCGGCAAGGGCTGCACCATCGACACCTCGCTGTTCGAATCGGCGGTGCATTGGGTGGCGGGTCCGCTCAACAACTACCACCTCTCCGGCAAGCCGCCGCAGCGCTTCGGCGGCGCGAGCGCGACGCTGGTGCCGTATCAGACCTTCGAAACGGCCGATCATCCGATCTGCATCGCCGCCGGCAACAATCGCCTGTTCGACAAATGCGCGAAGGTGATGGGGCATCCGGAATGGTCGAGCGATCCGCGCTTCAAGACCGGCCCCGACCGCAATGCGCATCGCGCCGAGCTGATTGCATTGATGGACCCGGTGCTGCGGACAAAGCCGCGCGAGCATTGGCTTGCCGAACTGACCAAGGTCGGCGTGCCGAACAGCCCGGTCAACAGCGTCGTCGACCTGTCGCAATCCGAGCAGCTGAAGGCGATGGATATCGTGCGCACGCTGCCCGGCAGCAATGCGAAGGTCATCGGGCTGCCGATTCAGTTCAACGGCGAGCGCCCGCATCCTTATCGCGACTCTCCGAAGGTCGGCGAACACAATGACGAGGTGTTCGGCGCGCTGAAGGCGGACGCGGCTGAATAGCCTGTAAAATCGGGGAAACGCACATGGCTGGCCTGGACGATTGCTACAATGTCTTCGACCTGCGCGAGGCGGCGCGCAAACGCCTGCCGAAAGGCGTGTTCGAGTTCTTCGATCGCGGCACCGAGGACGAGGTGGCGCTGCACAACAACCGCGCGGCGATCGAGCGGCTGAAGCTCAAGCATCGCGCGCTGATCGACATGACGCATCGCTCGATGGAGACGACGCTGTTCGGTAAGCCGATCAGCATGCCGATGGCGATCGCGCCGACCGGCGTCGCCGGCATGTGCTGGTATCATGGTGAACTGGAGCTGGCGAAGGCGGCGGCGGCGGCGAAGATTCCGTTCACGCTCGCCACCGGCTCGATGACGCCGATGGAGGAGATCGCGGAGAAGGCGCCGGGGCGGCTGTGGATGCAGCTTTATGTCTGGGAGAAGCGCGAACTCTCCTATGAACTCATCAACCGTGCGAAAAATTGCGGCTTCGAGGCGTTGATCGTTACAGTCGATACGGCGGTGTCGCCGAACCGCGAATACAACGCCAAGAACGGCTTCCATCAGCCGTTCCGCATGACGACGAAGGCGACGCTCGACATGCTGACGCGGCCGCGCTGGATGGCGTCGGTGCTGGCGCGCTACGCGATGAACGGCGGCCTGCCGAAATACGAGAACTATCCGAAGCACCTCCAGCATTCGATCCGCACCGACCCGAACGTCAACGCGGTGATGCGGCGCGACAGCCTGTCGTGGGAGGACATCAAGATTTTCCGGAAGATGTGGCCGGGCATTTTGATGGTGAAGGGCATCAACCGGCCCGACGACGCGCTGAAGGCGGCCGAATATGGCTGCGACGGCATCGTCGTCTCCAATCATGGCGGCCGCAACATGGACAGCGCCGTCGCCTCGATCGACGTGCTGCCGGAGGTCGCCGAAGCGGTCGGCGACAAGGCGACGGTGCTGCTCGACAGCGGCGTGCGCCGCGGCTCCGACATCGCCAAGGCGCTGGCGCTGGGCGCGAAGGCGGTGCTGACCGGCCGTGCGACGCTGTACGGCACCTCGGTCGCCGGACAGGCGGGCGCGGCCAAGGCCATCGGCGTGATCCGCAAGGAGCTTGACAACACGATGGTCTATTGCGGCTGCAAGACGGTCGACGAGATCACGCCGGACATTCTGTTCGGGCCCCGCACGAATTCGGCGACGGGCTTCGTCTGAGCCCACGCCGGAATCGGATATCAGCTCCGATATCTTGAAAGCAGGCGGCCGGCATCCAGTCGGAATAAGAGGCGCAGTCAGTTTCTCTTGTCAGAAAGAAGCCCTCGAGATGCGAATCCCGAGGGCTCTGCTTTTTAAGGATACTCCCCGCTGCCTCCCCGCTGCTCGGGATCAGGTGGCAGGTTTGCCCAGCGGCGAGTGCGGCGTGGCCTTGTAGTCGCCGACCAGCACGCATTGGGAGGTGAAGCCCGCGCCTTCCGACCAGTCGTGCAGGTAATATGCCGGCGGCTCATTGATGAGCGACAGCGGCGCCTCGGGAATCCGGTTCACCGCGAACTGATAGGCGCTGCTCGGCACGGCCAGCGCCACGGCGTTGCCGATCCGCGACTGCAACGTGCAATGGACGTGACCGGCGGTCACCAACGAGACGTTCGGATATCTCGCCAACAGTTCGGCGAATTCCTTCGCGCTGCCGAACGGGCGAATATCGCTGGTGGTACGCCCGATGCGGAACGCCGGATGATGCATGGCGATGATCGTCGGCGCGTTCGGCTTCTCGGCGAGGCGGGCGGCGAGCCAGGCCATCCGCTCGGGGCACAGCGTGCCTTCCACTTTGCCGGGAATCGTCGAGTCGAGGCAGATGATGCGCACCGGCGGCAGGTCGATGACGAAATGAAGGAAGCCGCTTTTCGGCATCCACGGCTTGTCGCCGTACACCGCGCGCACCGTTTCGATTTCGTCGTGATTGCCGGGGATCACCGCGTAGGGAATGCCCACAGCATCCAGCCGCGTGCGTACCTCGCGATTGATTTCGGCATTGCCGTGATGGGTGATGTCGCCGGTGTGCAGCAGGAAGTCCGGCCGCGGCGCGACGGCGGCGACCTTGTCGAGCGTCGCGACGAAGTTGGCATGTGGGTCGTATTGGCCGTGAACGATCTTGCCGGCGAGTTCGACGTGCGTGTCGGAGATTTGAGCGATCAGCATGGATGAAAACAACCGGAAGGTAAGAGGGAGGGAAACCGATAATCGCTACGCTCTTTCAGCAATTCCGACAAGCGAATGGCCGGACTGACAAGCCCGGCCATCGGCCGTCGATGCGATCTGAACGAACCTGCTCCATAGCGTTTCGAGCGAAATGGATACCGGTTCGCTTGAAGAAAACGCGTCAGAACAAAGAGCCGGTCTAGACCTTGTTGCTCGGGTCGGACACCACGCCGCGCGCGACAAGGCGATTCCAGATGAACAGGACGACGACCGCGCCGATCGTGGCGGTGATGAAGCCCGCGCCCTGCTCGGAACTGTACCAGCCGATCGTCTGGCCGATGAAGGTCGCCAGAAACGCGCCGGCAATGCCGAGCACACAGGTCAGGATGAATCCGGACGGGTTGTTCGGGCCGGGCGACAGCCAGCGCGCAATCATTCCGGCGACGAAGCCGACGATGATGATCCACAAAATTCCGCTCATGGTCGGCTCCTCGTTTAAATTGTCGGGGTGACGCCGGCTGTGTGTCAGAGCAGCCGGCGCAGTTCGTCTTCCGAGGGCATGCGGCCGTCCGGCGTGAGTTGATCGACGATCTGAGGCAGATAATTGCTGAGCCCTTCGAGCAGTTCCTGTTTCGACAGGCCGCTTTGATCCATCATCAGGCCGATCTGGTCGGCGCCGAGCGCGCCGGCGAGGTCGTTGGGATCGACCGGCTTGTTCGGGCCCTTGCCGACCCAGGAATCGGCGACATCTTTCTGCCCGCCTTGCTGAAGCTGTTTCAACAGATCGTCGAGGCCGCCGCTGAGCACGCTGCCGGCCGCGCCGCCCGCGAGAAGCCCGCCGAGCCCGCCTTTCAGCAGGTCGCCAAGACCTCCACCGCCGAGCGCGCCGCCAAGTCCGCCGCCGCCAGCCTTGCCGCTGCCGGCGCTGCCGCCGCCCAAAACGCTGCCGAGAATGTCGCCGAGTCCACCACCAGCAAGTCCGCCACTGCCCGGCAGCGAGGCTTGATCCAGGCTGGGCTTGGTCCCACCCGAAGGGGCCGGCGCGGGCGCGCTCTGGCCGCCGGTGATATGCTTCATCGCCTTGTAGGCGAGCAGTGCGAGGATCGCCATCGTGATCGGCGACATGCCGCCCTTGTCCTCGCCCTGCGATGGCGTCGAGGGTCCGCGCGGCCCGTTCTGCATGCCGTTGAGAATGTCGAGCAAGCCCATCGTCCGTCTCCTGTCATCGCCCGGCCCGCGATCAACCTAATGCCGCCCCATGACGGTTACAAGATGACGGCTACAAGGCGCGGGGCGCGGTCAATCCGCGCGGATGCCGGCCTCTTTCGCGACCTTGTCCCAGCGCTTGCCTTCGGTCTCGATAAGGTCGCGAAAATCCTTCGGCGTCATCGCACGCGCCTCCGCGCCCTCGCCTTGGAGAAAGCGCTTCATCTCGTCGCTGCCGAGCGTCTTGTTGATCTCGGCATTCAGCTTCGCGACGATCTCGGCGGGCGTGCCGGCCGGGGCGACGATGCCCCACCATGACGAGGCCTCGTAGCCCTTGAGGCCGATTTCATCGAGGGTGGGCACGTCCGGCAGGCTCGGCGAGCGCTTCAGCCCGGTCACCGCCAGCGGCCGCACCTGGCCGGTCTTCGCGATCGGCAGGATCTGCGGCATGCTCGAAATGTAGAGATCGACATGGCCGCCGACGAGATCGTTCACCGCCAGCGCGCCGCCCTTGTAGGGCACATGCAGGAGTTTGATACCGGCGGCGGAGGCAAACATCTCGGCGGCGATCTGGTTGATGCTGCCGGGTCCCGCGGAAGCGTAGTTGATCGATCCGGGCTTGCGCCTGGCCAGATCGATCAGGTCTTTCGCGGACGTGATTGGCAGCTTGTTGGCCGAGGCCATCAGCAGCGGCGAGCTGGCGATGAAGGCGACCGGATCGAACGCCTTGAAGGTGTCGAACGGCATGTTCGATTTCACGGCCGGATTGATCGTGTAGGTCGAGGAGATCAGCAGCAGCGTGTAGCCGTCCGGAGCGGCGTTGGCGACATGGGCCGCGCCGATCACGCCGCCCGCGCCGGCGCGATTGTCGATGATGACGGTCTGTCCCCAGGCTTCGCCGAGCTTCTTGCCGATGGCGCGCGCGACGATGTCGTTCGACCCGCCGGCCGCGAACGGCACCACCATATTGATCGGCTTGGCCGGATATTGCGCCAGCGCGGGAGGCGCCGCCATCAGAGCAAGCATGGCGACGAGAACGGGGATTGCTCTTTTCATGGCGTTTCCTGTGATGATCGCGCGCGGTGGCCGCATCGCCCTTTGTCGATTGCTGGCATCATCATCGGGCGGTTGCCGGTTTCGATCAAGCCCGGTCTTGGCGGTCTGTGCGGCGTTTGTCGGACGAGAACGGCGTGATAGCATCAAGGCGGCCGGTTGTCGTTCGGTTGTCGCACAAGCCGCGTCTTCCTATCTTCATTGCCGTGGTTAGGTTTCGCCGAATGCGATGCGAGCCGGTTGTTGTGCCGGCAGGTGGATTGACATGCAGACCCTGATTCTCCCTTTCACGCCCCGCTATGTCGCGCTGACCGCCAGCGCGCTGCTCACCGTCATTCTCGCAGCGATCGCGCTGCAAGGCGGCCGGGCTTTCGAGATCGCTCTCATTCCGCTGGTCTTGTTCGGCGTCCTGACACTGATTGGTATCTGCGATCTGTTGCAGACGCGCCATGCCGTGCTGCGCAACTATCCGATCACCGCGCATCTGCGGTTCGTGCTGGAAAGCATTCGCCCGGAAATGCGGCAGTATTTCTTCGAGAGCGAGAAGGACGGAACGCCGTTCAGCCGCGATGCGCGCGCGCTGGTGTATCAGCGCGCCAAGATCGATCTCGACAAGCGGCCGTTCGGTACGCAGTTCAACGTCTATCAGGACGGCTATGAATGGCTGCAACACTCGATTTCGCCAAAGCCGGTCGCCAGCGAGAAATTCCGCATCAAGATCGGCGGGCCCGATTGTGCGAAGCCCTATTCGACGTCGATCCTCAACATCTCGGCGATGAGTTTCGGCTCGCTCAGCGCCAACGCGATCCGCGCGCTCAATGGCGGCGCGAAGAAGGGCAATTTCGCGCACGACACCGGCGAGGGCGGCGTCAGTCCCTATCATCGGGAAAACGGCGGCGACCTGATCTGGGAGATCGGCTCCGGCTATTTCGGCTGCCGCACGCGCGATGCGAAGTTCGATCCGGAGAAATTCGCAGCGATGGCGAATAACGATCAGATCAAGATGATCGAGATCAAGATCAGCCAGGGCGCGAAACCCGGCCATGGCGGCGTGCTTCCGGCGGCGAAGGTGTCGCCGGAAATCGCCGCGATCCGCGGCATCGAAATGGGCGAGGACTGCATCTCGCCGCCGAAGCACAGCGCGTTTTCGACGCCGATCGAGATGATGGGCTTCATCACCGAGCTTCGCCGGCTGTCGAACGGCAAGCCGGTCGGCTTCAAGCTGTGCATCGGCCATCCGTGGGAGTTTCTGTCGATCTGCAAGGCGATGCTGGAGACCGGCGTCTATCCCGATTTCATCGTCGTCGATGGCAAGGAGGGTGGCACCGGCGCGGCCCCGCTCGAATTCATGGACTATCTCGGCATGCCGATGCGCGAGGGCGTCAATTTCGTCCATAACGCGCTGGTCGGCATCGGCGCGCGCGACCGCGTCCGCATCGGCGCTGCGGGAAAGATCACGACGGCGTTCGATATCGCGCGGACGGTCGCGCTCGGCGCGGACTGGTGCAACTCCGCGCGCGGCTTCATGTTCGCGCTGGGCTGCATCCAGTCATTGAGCTGCCACACCGACAAATGCCCGACGGGCGTCGCGACGCAGGACCCGATGCGCACGCGCGCGCTGTACGTCCCTGACAAGACCGAGCGCGTCTACAATTTCCATCATTACACGCTGCATGCGCTGGCGGAGTTGACGGCGGCGGCGGGACTTTCGCATCCGAGCGAGATGAGGCCGGTGCATTTCAGTCGCCGCGTCTCGAACACCGAGGTGATGTCGTTCCAGCGGCTTTATCCGGCTTTGAAGCCGGGCGAACTGATCGCGGGGACGTCCGACCCGCGCTTTCGCGAGGCATGGGCGATGGCGCGGGCGGATAGTTTTCAGGCAGGAGCATGATCCCGAAAAGTGGGAACCGGTTTGCGCTTCGCGGCCCTTCGGGTCGGACCAGATCATGCTCCAACAGGAAGGTCAGGGTTTTTTCAACCTGAACGGATCACACTCTAGCCTTTCGGCACGAACGCCGTCACCTCGATCTCCACCTTGGCGCGGGCATCGACGAGGCCCGAAATGTAAAGCAGCGTGGAGGGGGGAAAATTCTTGCCGAGCGTTTCCTTCCACGCGGCGCCGATGCCGGCGCCGGCCGCCTCATATTCGCTCTTGCTGGTGATGTACCACACTAGCCGCACAACGTGTTCCGGCCCGCCGCCGGCTTCTTTCAGCAGCCGGACGATGCGTTCCAGCGCGATCTTGATCTGTGCGGCGATGTCGTCGGGGTAGCTGTCGTCATCTGCGTGGCCGGTCTGCCCGGCGAGCACCACCCAGCGGCCGGGTGCATCGACGGTGACGCCATGGGAGAATCCGCGAGGTCTGGGCCAGTCGGCCGGTTGCAGCACTGCCATCGATAGTCTCCCTTTTCTTTTGCATGAGCCGGTTCCGTCCGGCGCTCGCCGCATCATAGCCGTGGCAGGTTCGAAGGCAATTGCGACAAGCTTGCGCGCATGCGGGATTGAAGATGCGCGCATTGCGAGGCATGCTTCGGCCGTCCGCACGGAGCAGATCATGTCGCGATTGTCCGTCTCGATGATTGTTGCCGCGGCCGCGCTTGTCGCTTTCGTCGGCGCGAAGCCGGCGGTCGCGCAGGAGCGCAAGTTTCCCGAACGTCAGGTCAGCGAATGTCTCGCGGTGGCGCAGCGTCTGCCGGGCGTGGTCTATGCGAGCTTCGGGACGGCGGCGGTGACGAAATCCAGCGTCACCATCACCTATGTCGGGCATTCGACCTATCAGATCGAAACGCCGGGCGATGTGGTGATCGCCACCGACTATAACGGCGTCTACAAGCCGCCGCGGCTGCCGACCGTGGTGACGATGAACCGCGCGCACTCCACGCACTACACGCTCAATCCCGACCCACGCATCGCGCATGTGCTGCATGGCTGGGCCGACAGCGGCGCGGCGCATCACGCGGTGACGGTCGGCGACGTGTTCATCCGCAACGTGCCGACCGACATCCGCGACTATCGCTACGGCTATTCCTACGGCGTCGGCCGCGGCGATCTCAATCTGCCGATGGTGAAGGACGGCAATTCCATTTTTATCTTCGAGGTCGCGGGCCTCTGCATCGGCCATCTCGGCCATCTGCATCATAAGCTCGACGACAGCCATATCGCGGCGATCGGCCGGCTCGACGTGCTGATGGTTCCGGTCGACGACAGCGTGACCATGACCATCGACGGCATGGCGGACATCACCAGGAAACTGCGATCCTCGATCGTGCTGCCGATGCATCGGCTCGGCACGCCGTTGGAGGATTTCGTGCGGCGGGTGGGAAGCCAGTTCGAGGTGGAGATCAAGGCCGGGCGGTCGTTTTCGGTCTCGCTGGAGAGCTTGCCGAAAACGCCGACGGTGGTGATTCTCGAAGGCGTCTGACGTTGGAGAAGCGCAAATTTCCGCTGTCATCCGCGGCGTGTTCCGATTAGTTTGCCCGCGCGCGGTCCCGTAGCTCAGCCGGATAGAGCGGCGGTTTCCTAAACCGTAGGTCGGAAGTTCGAGTCTTCCCGGGATCGCCAGTTTTTCCCGCCGCTTATCGATGTTCCGGATCGCGCCGCAGACCGGGCGGCCGCTTGCGCTGTATCAGTGCGCCGTCAGATTCGCGGGAGTTCCCGGAACATACCTCTGCACGGTCCGTTCTCAACGAACCCGGACCAAATGGAGGATTTCATGGGTTTGTTCAGCAAGGACATCAAGACATTCGACGATCTGTTCGTGCATCAGCTTCAGGATATCTATTATGCCGAGAAGCAATTGGTGAACGCCCTGCCGAAGATGGCGGAGAAGGCAACCGACGCCCAGCTCAAGCGAGGCTTCCTCGATCATCTGGAGCAGACCAAGGGCCACGTCGCGCGGCTGGAAAAGGTGTTCAAGATGCACAACGCCGAAGCGAAGGCCGTCACCTGTCCGGCCATTGACGGCATCATCAAGGAAGCCAACGAAACGGCGGGCGAGATCGCGGACAAGGAGGTGCTCGACGCAGCCCTCATCAATGCGGCGCAGGCGGCGGAGCACTATGAGATCAACCGCTACGGCACGCTGGTCGCGTGGGCGAAACGGCTCGGCCGCGACGACTGCGCCTCGGTGCTTCAGCAAACGCTGGACGAGGAGAAGCAGACCGACCAGAAGCTGACGCAGCTTGCGGAGAGCAAGATCAACAAGAAGGCGGCCTGACCGATCGGGCGTTGATCCGAGGGATCGTGCTCAAAAGGCTCCGGCATCGCCGGGGCCTTTTGTTTGAGGTGCGATAGCTTTCTCCGCCCTGAGGTGCTGACCGGAAATTCGTTTTGCTGTCGGATTCGCCGCAAGAAAATGTCGTCCCTGCGCAGGCAGGGACGACGCCAAGGTTGGTTGAGTCTGCTTGCTATAGTTCGAGTCAGACTCTCAGGATGACAGAGACAGGTCAGTCTAATGCGGACATGAAAACGGCCGCACCCTCTCGGATGCGGCCGTTCCTTGTTCGATTTGCCTGCGCCGAGGCGGTTACTCGCGCTGTCCGAGCAGCTGCATCAGCAGCGTGAACAGATTGATGAAGTTCAGGTACAGCGACAGCGCGCCGAGGATGGCGGAGCGCTCCGCCATTTCGCCTTCGCCGGCATAGCCGTAGATGTACTCGTTCTTCAGCCGCTGGGTGTCCCAGGCGGTCAGGCCCGCGAACACCAGCACGCCGACCACCGACACCACGAATTGCAGCATCGACGAGCCGAGGAAGATGTTCACCAGGCTGGCGATGATGACGCCGAACAGGCCCATGATGAGGAACGAGCCCATGCCGGTCATGTCGCGCTTGGTGGTGTAACCGTACAGGCTCAGCGCGCCGAACGAGGCGGCGGTGATGAAGAACACCCGCACGATCGAGGTGTGCGTGTACACCAGGAAGATCGACGACAGCGAGACGCCCATCAGCGCCGAGAACGCCCAGAACAGCATCTGCGCCGTGGCCGGCTTCAGCCGCTGGATGCCGAAGGAAATGACGAACACCATCGCCAGCGGGGCGAGCACGAAAAGCCATTTCAGCGGGCTGGCGAACATCATGACCCCGAACGAGGTCAGATAGGTGTTGCCGATCCGGCCCGCCGCGCCAGCCGCGCCGTTGGTGACGGCGGCCATGTAGACGCCGAGCGCCGCGAAGCCGGTGATCGCCAGGCCGATCACCATGTAGTTGTAGATGCGCAGCATGTGCGCGCGCAAACCGGCATCCACCGCCGCGGCATCCGCGCGCGTGGCAGCCCGGCCGAAGGGAGATGCGTAGTTGCGGTCCAAGTCCGACATTGTCGAAATCCCGAATGTTGTCCGGTTCGGCGCAAAGGGCATGCGTCGCCGGCTCGAATTTAATCCGAACGCTCGATCCTTACAGCATTTCGGGCTGCATCGAAACGGCGTTCGACCCGTATCAGTATGTGGGAAACTAACACATCCGCCGCAATATTCGGCGCGCGGCTGAATGTCGCGAAGCCCCCGTTTTGGCGGCTATTGGCTGCTACAAATTGTCATAAATTCCGCAGGATGGGCGCCGGCTTCTGGTTCAGCGCCAGCAGCGTTCCGGCGAGGCCAATGCCGATGGTGACGGCCAGCGCGCCGGCGACCACCAGCGCGGCGCTCACCCCGTCCCAGGCGAAGCTCAGATTCATCAGCCTTGTGACGATCAGCCATGCGGCGACCGAGCCCGACAGCACGCCGAACACGGCGGTGGCGAGGCCGATCAGCAGATATTCCAGCGCGTAGGCCCCCAGCAGCCGGTTGCGGGTGGCGCCGAGCGTCTTCAGGATCACGGCGTCGTAAACGCGGTGGCGGTGCCCGGCGGCGAGCGCGCCGCCCAGCACCAGAATGGCGGCGAGCAGCGTCACCGCGCTGGAGCCGCGGATCGCCAGCACCAGATTTGTCACGACGTCGCCGACCATCTGCAACGCCTCGCGCACCCGCACGCTGGTGACGCTCGGGAAGGCGTCGGCCACCGCCTTGATGATCGCCGCGTCGCTCTCGGCCGTGGAGGTCGGCTCGGTCAGCGTGGCGATATGGGTGTGCGGCGCGCCGCGGAACGCATCGGGCGAGAACACCAGCACGAAATTGATGCCGAGATTCTGCCAGTCCACGGTTCGCATATTGGCGATCTTCGCCGTCACATTGCGGCCGAGCACGTTGACGGTGACGCTGTCGCCGAGCTTCAGCCCGAGCCCGTCGGCAAGCTTCTTCTCGAACGACACCAGCGGGGCTCCGCGATAGTCCGGCCCCCACCATTCGCCCTCGACCAGCTTCGATCCGGCCGGCATCTCGCTCGTGTAGGTGAGGCCACGGTCGCTTTGCAGCACCCAGGCCGCGTCCGGCGAGGGCTTCAGCTCTTCCGGCTTCAGCCCGCGCGCCTCGACGATCCGTCCGCGCAGCATCGGCACGCGCTCGATCTTGGCGTCGGTGACGTGCGTGCGGAGGAAGGCGTCGAAACGGTCGCCGTCGGCGGACGGGATATCGACGAAGAAGAACGACGGCGCGCGCTCGGGCAGCGACGCCGTGAACTGCCGCTGCAAATTGCGGTCGATCTGGGTGATGGTGACGAGCACCGTCAGGCCGAGGCCGAGCGACAGGATCACCGAGGGCGTCAGCGCGCCGGGCCGGTGGATGTTGGCGATCGCCATGCGGAGCAGCGTCATGCGCGGGCGAGGCAGGCGGCGCGCGCCCGCCATCACGCCGAGGGCGATCAGCCGCAGCAGCAGGAACACCGCAGCCGACGCGCCGATGAAGATCAGCGCGATGCGCTTGTCATAGGCGAGGGTAACGGCGATGGCGATCAAGAGCGCCAGCACGACCGCCATCATCACGAGGTAGCGCCGGCGCGGCCAGGACCATTCCGCGCCGGTGGTTTCGCGAAACAGCGTCGCGACCGGCACGTCATGCACCCGCCCGAGCGGCCACAGCGCGAAGGCGAGCGCCGTCAACAGGCCGTAAACCAGCGACAGCAGCAGGTCCGTCGGATGCACGGCGGGCTCGATCGGCAGCGGCAGCAGCGAACCGAAGGCGCCGACCACGGCGAAGGGCAGCATCGCGCCGATGGCGAGGCCGATCAGCGCGCCGATCAAGGCCACGACGAGGATCTGCACCAGGTAGATCGTGAACACGCCGTCGCCGGTCGCGCCCAGCGCCTTCAGCGTGGCGATCACGTCGCGCTTGCGGTCGAGATGGCTTTTCACCGCATTGGCGACGCCGACCCCGCCGACCAAGAGCGCGGCGAGGCCGACCAGCGTCAGGAACTGCGTGAAGCGGCTGATGTTACGCTCCAGTTGCGGCGAGGCGTTGCCGCGGCTGCGGATTTCCCACCCCGCATCCGGCAGTTCGGCGCGAACGGCGCTCGTCAGCTTCTCGACCGCCGCCTCGCTCGCGGCATTGTCGGGCAGTTTCACCCGATAGATCCAGCGGATCAGGCTGCCCGGCTGGATCAGCCCGCTCGCGCGAAGACCTTCCTCGCCGATGAGGAAGCGCGGCCCGAGGCCGACGCCGCCGGCGAGCTTGTCCGGCTCCGAACTCAGCAGCGTGCGAATCTCGAAAGTGGCGGTGCCGACCGTGACGCGGTCGCCGATGATCAGCCCGAGCCGCGCCAGCAGCACGCCGTCGGCGGCCGCGCCGAACGCGCCGTCGCGCCGGTCGAGCAATTGCCGCATCGGCAAATCCGGCGTCGCCTTGATCTTGCCGAGGGTCGGGTAATTGTCGTCGACCGACTTCAGTTCGACCAGCGCAAGCCGTCCGTCCTGCGCGCGCACCATGCCGCGCATGGTGGAGACGGTGGACACCTGCCCCTGCGTGCGCAGGAAGGCGAGTTCCGCCGCGCTCGCCTCGCGCTGGATCAGCGAAAAGGCGGCGTCGCCGCCGAGCAGCGTGCGGCCCTCGCGCTCCAGACTGTCGGTCAGGCTCGTGGACAGCGTGCCGACGCCCGCGATCGCGAACACGCCGAGCGCGATGCAGGCGATGAAGACATAGAAGCCGCTCAGGCCGCCGCGTAGTTCGCGCAGCGCGTAGCGGAAGGCTTGCGCCGCGGCGCGGTCGCGCTGGCGCTTCTCACCGGCGGCCGGAATCTCTGAGGCAAGTGATGTCATGCGTCACGCCATCGCGGCATGGGCGGCGGCCGGCTGCTCGACGCGGCCGGAGCGGAGGCGGACGACGCGCTCGCAGCGTTGCGCAAGGCTGTTGTCGTGGGTCACGAGCACCAGCGTCATGCCGCGCTCGGCATGCTTGGCGAACAGAAGATCGACGATCTGCTGGCCGGTCTTCTCGTCGAGATTGCCGGTCGGCTCGTCGGCCAGGAGAATCGCCGGGTCCGGTGCGAGCGCCCGCGCCAGCGCCACCCGCTGCTGCTCGCCGCCGGAAAGCTGCGAGGGGTAATGATGCAGCCGGTCGCCGAGGCCGACGGCGGCCAGTTCCCGCGCGGCGCGCTCATGCGCGTCGGCCGCGCCCGCCAGTTCCAGTGGCACCGCGACGTTCTCCAGCGCCGTCATGGTCGGGATCAAATGGAAGGATTGAAAGACGATGCCGATGCTGCGCCCACGAAAACGTGCGAGCCCGTCCTCGTCGAGATCGTTGAAAGAGGTGCCGTCCACGACTACCTGCCCGGCATCGGGGCGCTCCAGACCGGCCATCACCATCAGGAGGGTCGACTTGCCCGAGCCCGAAGGGCCGATCATGCCGACCGCGCTGCCCTGGGCGATGCGCAGGCTGATCCCTTTCAGGATATGCACGCGCGCAGGCCCTGCGCCGAGCGAAAGGTTGACGTTGTCGAGGGAAATGGCGTCCGTAGGGCCGGCGCGCAACGAAGGATCGGTGAGACTGTCCGTATGAATCCGTCATATGGGACATTTCGGGCCGTGGGTCGAGGGGTTCACGCAAATGTTGTCGCGCGCCATCATGGCGGGAATTGTGTTGGTGATGATGTCGGCAAGTCCTGTTTGTCGCAGACGCCGCTGAAGCTGGCGGTTCTCGGCGATTCGCTGACCGCCGGTTACGGCCTGCCGGCGACAGCGGCGTTTCCCGTCCGGCTGGAAAAAGCGTTGCGCGAAAAAGGGTTGAAGGTGGACGTGCTGAACGCTGGCGTCTCCGGCGACACCGCCTCCGGCGGCCGCGACCGGCTCGACTGGTCGATCCCGGAGGGGACCGAGGCGGTGATCGTGGAGCTCGGCGCCAATGACGCGCTGCGCGGGCTCGATCCGGCGGTGACGCGGGCGGCGCTTGAGGACATCATCAGGAAACTTCAGGCGCGCAAGATCGCGGTGATGCTGGCCGGCATGTACGCGCCGCGTAATTACGGCACTGACTATGCGGCGAAGTTCGATCCGATCTATCCGGAGCTGGCGAAGGCGTTCGACGTGCCGCTCTATCCGTTCTTCCTCGACGGCGTGGCGGCGGAGGCGAAACTCAACCAGCCGGACGGGCTGCATCCGACCGCCGAGGGCGTCGACGTCATCGTCGCGCGCATTCTGCCCGCGGTGGAGCAATTCCTGAGCAAGGTTTCAGCGGCGCGGCGCTGAATAAATAAGCAAAGTGTGGCTAAACATAAAAGAGTCACAAAACTCTTGGGCCGCAGCGCTTCGCAGCGTGCGCCCGTTTTGTTATCAAGAACCATCGGCGATTCGTCGTCGTCGGTTTTCGGGCATGATCTGATCCGAAAACCGGTGCCCACTTTTCGGGATCATGCCCCGCATCGAGGAGTGTGCGATGCCTCGTCTGTTCACCGGTCTGGAAATCCCCGAGGACATCGGCCACACGCTGTCCGAATTGCGAGGGGGCCTGCCGGGAGCGCGCTGGATCGCCCCGGAAAACTATCACGTCACGCTCCGCTTTATCGGCGACATCGACGGCGTTTCCGCCAACGAGGTCGCCTCGCTGCTGTTCCGCGTCCGCCGCGCGCCGTTCGAGGTGAAGCTGCAAGGGCTGTCGTCCTTCGGCGGCAAGAAGCCGCGCGCGGTGGTCGCCTCGGTCGCGCCGTGCCGGCCGCTGATGGAGTTGCAGGCGGAGCTTGAGCGGCTGATGCAGCGGGTCGGGCTCGATCCGGAAGGGCGCAAATTCACGCCGCATGTGACGCTGGCGCGGCTGCGCGACGCTTCAAATCGTGACGTGGCAGATTACCTGTCGGTGCGCGGCTATTTTTCCGACGCGCGCTTTCACGGTGGACCGCTTCGTGCTGTTTTCCTCGCGCGCTTCTGTCGGCGGCGGGCCGTATATCGTCGAGACGTCGGCGTGCTGAGCGCGTGAAATAATCGCGCAGCATCGCTGTTTTTGCCCTTGCATTTGTCGCGATTTTGCGACGTTAGAGCATGATGTCCGCTGCCAAGCCCGCCTCGTTCCGTTCCCAATATCAGGCGCTGATCGCCGCCGGCGAGATCGAAGCCGATCCCGCCCAGGCCGGCGCGGTCGAGGCGTTCTCGAGGTTGAGGCGCGGCTCGCCGGCTATCAGCCAGCCGCGCACAAGAGCGGGTTCTTCAGCAGGTTTCCTCGGCAACGGCAAGCAAAGCGAGCCGGGATCAGCGCTGCAACATCCATGGCGAGGTCGGCCGCGGCAAGACCATGCTGGGACCGACCTGTTCTTCCATTCGAGCCCCAGAAGCACAAACGCCGCGCGCATTTCCACGAATTCATGGCCGACGTGATGAGCGCGCGTGCATGCCTTCCGCCAGAAGAGTTCAGCGGGGAGATCACGGACAGCGACCCGGTGATCCCGACTCGCGGGCACGATCTTCGACGAGGCGTGGCTGCTGTGCTTCGACGAATTCCATGTGACCGATATCGCCGACGCGATGATCCTCGGCCGGCTGTTCACGCGGCTTTTCGATTGGCATCGTGGTCGTGGCGACGTCGAACGTCGCGCCGGAGGATCTTACGAAGGCGGCCTCAATCGTGGCCTGTCTCTGCCCTTCATCAAACTGCTGGAACAGCGGATGAACGTGCTGCGGCTCGACGCGCGCACCGACTTCCGCCTCGAAAAGCTCGCCGGCGTGCGCATGTGGCATGTGCCGGCCGACAAGGACGCCGATGCCGCGCTCGACCGCGCCTGGCAGAAGCTGACCGGCGGCGCCGTCGGCAAGCCGCTCGACCTGATCGTCACGGCGGCCGAAAGTTTCATGTCCCACGCGCGGCGCATGGCGTCGCCCGCTTCACGTTCGCCGAGTTGTGCGAGACGCCGCTCGGCGCGTCGGACTATCTGCGGCTGGCGCATGAGTTTCATACGCTGGTGCTCGACCACATCCCCGTCATGCAATACGAGCACCGCAATTTCGCCAAGCGCTTCATCACGCTGATCGACACGTTGTACGACAACGGCGTGAAGCTGGTCGCCTCCGCCGACGCCGATCCGATCACGCTCTACCGCGCGACCGAGGGCGTGGAGATGAACGAGTTCAAGCGCACCTCCTCGCGGCTGATCGAGATGGGCTCGGAATCCTATCTGGCGCTGCCGCACGGCAATCGCGAGCAGCAGCTCGCCAGCGATTCGAAGGAAGCTGCCTGGTCGAGAGCTGACGGCACAGCCGCCAGCCCTGTCATGCCGCGCCAAGAATTGAATCGAGGCGACTTGAACGGGTGGCGCGAAAGGTTTATCGACCGGGCAGGTTTCCCTCAATTCCCGCCTTCCCGTCTTCCTCGGATTTTCAGAAGGCTCGGGTTCTCAGAAGGACAGGCTTCATGGCACGCGACAAGATTGCTTTGATCGGTTCAGGCCAGATTGGCGGCACGCTCGCCCATCTCGTCGGTCTCAAGGAATTGGGCGACGTGGTGATGTTCGACATCGCCGAAGGCATCCCGCAGGGCAAGTCGCTCGACATCGCGCAATCGTCGCCGGTCGACGGGTTCGACGCCAAATTCTCGGGCGCGAATTCCTATGAGGCGATCGCGGGCGCGAGCGTCATCATCGTCACCGCCGGCGTGCCGCGCAAGCCCGGCATGAGCCGCGACGACCTTCTCGGCATCAATCTGAAGGTGATGGAGCAGGTCGGCGCGGGCATCAAGAAGTATGCCCCGGACGCTTTCGTCATCTGCATCACCAACCCGCTCGACGCGATGGTCTGGGCGTTGCAGAAGGCGTGCGGCCTGCCGCCGGCCAAGGTGGTCGGCATGGCCGGCGTGCTCGATTCGGCGCGCTTCCGCTACTTCCTGGCGGACGAGTTCGACGTTTCGGTCGAGGACGTGACCGCGTTCGTGCTCGGCGGCCATGGCGACACCATGGTGCCGCTGACGCGCTATTCCACCGTGGCCGGCATTCCGCTGCCGGACCTCGTGAAGATGGGCTGGACCTCGCAGGCGCGCCTCGACGAGATCGTCGACCGCACCCGCAATGGCGGCGCGGAGATCGTCAACCTGCTGAAGACCGGCTCGGCCTTCTATGCGCCGGCCTCTTCGGCGATCGCGATGGCCGAGAGCTACCTGAAGGACAAGAAGCGCGTGCTGCCCTGCGCCGCGCATCTGTCCGGCCAGTACGGCGTCAAGGACATGTATGTCGGCGTGCCGGTGGTGATCGGCGCGAAGGGCGTCGAGCGCGTGGTCGAGATCGATCTCGGCAAGGACAAGGAAGCGTTCGACAAGTCGGTCGCCTCCGTGGTCGGCCTGATGGACGCCTGCAAGAAGATCGCGCCCGACCTGCTCGGCAAGTAAGCGTCAAGTGATACCGAGCGTGTTCGACTGAAGGACGGCTATCGACTTTTGGGGAATACGCTCGGACGGCCGCGTCAACGATGATGCGTGGAAATTGAAGCTCGGGGGGCACTCGAATGAATATCCACGAATACCAGGCGAAAGCGGTCTTGAAGGAGTTCGGGGTGCCCGTCTCGCGCGGCGTGCCCCTGCTCAAGGCGGCTGACGCGGAAGCCGCCGCCAAAGAACTCGGCGGGCCGCTGTGGGTGGTGAAAAGCCAGATCCACGCTGGCGGCCGCGGCAAGGGAAAATTCAAGGAAGCCTCCGCCGGCACGGCAGGGGGTGTCCGCCTCGCCAGGTCGGTCGATGAGGTCAAGACCTTCGCGCAGCAGATGCTCGGCGCGACGCTGGTCACGGTGCAGACCGGCCCCGACGGCAAGCAGGTCAACCGCCTTTATGTCGAGGAAGGCTCCGACATCGACAAGGAGTTCTACCTCTCGGCGCTGGTCGACCGCGAAACCTCGCGCGTGTCGTTCGTGGTCTCGACCGAGGGCGGCGTCAACATCGAGGATGTGGCGCACAACAAGCCGGAAAAAATCGTCTCCTTCTCCGTCGACCCGGCGACCGGCATCATGCCGCATCATGGCCGCCGCGTCGCCAAAGCGCTAAATCTTTCCGGCGATCTGGCGAAGCAGGCCGAAGACCTGGTGACGAGGCTCTATACGGCCTTCCGCGCCAAGGACATGTCGATGCTGGAGGTCAACCCGCTGGTCACCAAGGGCGGCAAGCTCCTCTGCCCGACGCGAAAATCTCGTTCGACTCCAACGCGCTCTACCGTCATCCGGACATCGTCGTGCTGCGCGACGAGACCGAGGAGGACCCGAAGGAAATCGAGGCGTCGAAATTCGACCTGAACTATGTCGCGCTGGACGGCTCGATCGGCTGCATGGTCAACGGCGCCGGCCTTGCAATGGCGACGATGGACATCATCAAGCTGTACGGCATGGCGCCGGCGAACTTCCTCGATGTCGGCGGCAGCGCGACCAAGGAAAAAGTGACGGCGGCGTTCAAGATCATCACCTCCGATCCGGCGGTGAAGGGCATCCTCATCAACATCTTCGGCGGCATCATGAAATGCGACGTCATCGCCGAGGGCGTGGTGGCGGCCGTCAACGAGGTGGGCCTGAAGATTCCGCTAGTGGTGCGGCTCGAAGGCACCAATGTCGATCTCGGCAAGAAGATCATCAAGGAATCGGGTCTGAACGTGGTGCCCGCCGACAATCTCGACGACGCCGCGCAGAAGATCGTCAAGGCAGTGAAGGAAGCCGGCTAGGTTCAAACCAGGCATTTGCGATGATCGAGAACGGATCGGCAGCCTCACCTTCACCTCTCCCTGAAAGGGGGAGGTCGACCCGCGAAGCGGGTCGGGTGGGAGTCGGAGCGACGAAATTCAACCGAACGCCGACGAAAACGAAGCGCGCTCGCGAACTGCGAGCCGCCGGCACGGACGTTGAAGTCAGGCTCTGGCAGCGTCTGAGGCGAAGAGCGCTTGGCGCTGACTTTCGCCGGCAGCATCCGGCCGGTCCCTATGTTTTGGATTTTTACTGTGCGTCGCTTGGTCTCGCGATCGAACTGGACGGCAGTCAGCACGCTGAAGCGGCTGCATTGGCAAAGGATGTGGAACGAACCCGTTGGCTATCCAAACATGGGGTATCCGTTTTGCGGTTTTGGAATTCCGATGTGAACGAGAATCTGCCGGGAGTGCTCGAAGCGATCGTCGCTGAGATTGCTCGCCAGCGACACTTGAGGATGACCCCCACCCGGCGCGCTCCGCCGGGTTTACGCTGGCGGCGTAAACTCGGCGGCGATCGCGCCGACCTCCCCCTTGCAGGGGGAGGTTCAGAATTGCCGGAAAGGTAGTTTCAATGTCCATCCTGATCGACAAGAACACCAAGGTCATCTGCCAGGGCTTTACCGGCAAGAATGGCACCTTCCATTCGGAAGCGGCGATCGCCTACGGCACCAAAATGGTCGGCGGCACCTCGCCCGGCAAAGGCGGCGGCACCCATCTCGGCCTGCCGATCTTCGACACGGTCGCCGAAGCGCGGGAGAAGACCGGCGCGGACGCCAGCGTCATCTATGTGCCGCCGGCGGGCGCCGCGGATGCGATCTGCGAGGCGATCGACGCGGAAATCCCGCTGATCGTCACCATCACCGAGGGTATCCCGGTGCTGGACATGGAGCGGGTGAAGCGGTCGCTGTCGGGCTCGAAATCGCGGCTGATCGGCCCGAACTGTCCGGGCGTGATGACGGCCGGCGAATGTAAGATCGGCATCATGCCGGGAAACATTTTCAAGCCGGGCAATGTCGGGATCGTCTCGCGCTCCGGCACGCTGACCTATGAGGCCGTCTATCAGACGACCGCCGAGGGTCTCGGCCAGACCACGGCGGCCGGAATCGGCGGCGACCCGATCAAGGGAACCGAGTTTATAGAAATTCTTGAAATGTTCCTGGCCGATCCAAAAACCGAATCCATCGTCATGATCGGCGAAATCGGCGGTTCCGGCGAGGAGGATGCGGCCCAGTTCCTGCGGGACGAAGCCAAACGCGGCCGGAAAAAGCCCATGGTCGGCTTCATCGCCGGCCGCACGGCACCTCCGGGCCGCCGCATGGGCCATGCGGGGGCGATCATCGCCGGCGGCAAGGGTGGTGCGGATTCGAAGATCGCGGCGATGGAATCGGCCGGCATCAGGGTGTCGCCGTCGCCCGCGCGGCTCGGCAAAACCCTCGTTGAAGTTTTGAAATCCTGATTCATAATTTGGTACGTTTCGTCACCCCAACGAGATAAAAATAGGGTAGAGTGAGCCGACGCACCCGGATCGTGCTGATTCCGGGGGCGTGTTGCGTATTTTCGTGACCTCCAATCAGGATGCGCTCATGTCTCGCCAAGACGCGAATGCCGCTTTTGCCCGATCCTCGTTTCTGTACGGTTCCAACGGTCCCTATATCGAGGAGCTGTATGCGCGGTTCGAGCAGGACCCGGCTTCGGTCGATCGCGAGTGGCAGGACTTCTTCACGAGCCTGAAGGACGCTCCGGAGGACGTGAAGCGCGGCGCGGAGGGGCCGTCCTGGGAAAAGCCGAACTGGCCGGTCGTCTCGTCCGATGAGACCATCGCCGCGCTGGACGGCAACTGGGTCGCGATCGAGAAGACGGTCGGCACCAAGCTCGCCGCCAAGGCGCAGGCCAGGGGTGTCGAGATGTCGGCGGGCGACATCCAGCAGGCGACGCGCGATTCGATCCGCGCGCTGATGCTGATCCGCGCCTACCGCATGCGCGGCCACTTCCACGCCAATCTCGATCCGCTCGGCCTCGAAGCGCCGAAGGATCACGAGGAGCTTGATCCGCGCTCGTACGGCTTCACCGACGCCGATTTCGACCGCAAGATCTTCCTCGACCATGTGCTGGGCCTGGATTTCGGCACGCTGCGCGAGATCGTGGCGATCTGCCAGCGCACCTATTGCCAGACGCTCGGCGTTGAATTCATGCACATCTCGAACCCGCAGCAGAAGGCGTGGATTCAGGAGCGCATCGAGGGGCCGGACAAGGAGATCAGCTTCACGCCGGAAGGCAAGCGCGCGATCCTGCAAAAGCTGGTCGAGGCCGAAGGCTTCGAAAAATTCTGCGACGTGAAATTCACCGGCACCAAGCGCTTCGGTCTCGACGGCGGCGAATCGCTGATCCCGGCGCTTGAGCAGATCATCAAGCGCGGCGGCAATCTCGGCGTGAAGGAAATCGTCATCGGCATGCCGCATCGCGGCCGGCTGAACGTGCTGACGCAGGTGATGGCCAAGCCGCACCGCGCGCTGTTCCACGAATTCAAGGGCGGTTCCTCGACGCCGGACGAGATCGAAGGCTCGGGCGACGTGAAATATCACCTCGGCGCGTCGTCGGACCGCGATTTCGACGGCAATCGCGTTCACCTGTCGCTGACGGCGAACCCCTCGCATCTGGAGATCGTCGATCCGGTGGTGCTCGGCAAGGTGCGGGCGAAGCAGGACCAGCACGGCGATCCGCCGGACCAGCGTATCTCCGTGATGCCGCTGTTGCTGCATGGCGACGCGGCGTTCGCTGGCCAGGGCGTCGTCGCCGAATGTTTCGGCCTCTCGGACCTGAAGGGCTACCGCACCGGCGGTTCGCTGCATTTCATCGTCAACAACCAGATCGGCTTCACCACCTATCCGCGCTATTCGCGCTCCTCGCCCTATCCGTCGGACGTCGCCAAGATGATCGACGCGCCGATCTTCCATGTGAATGGTGACGATCCGGAAGCGGTGGTGTTCGCCGCCAAGGTCGCGACCGAGTTCCGGCAGAAATTCCACAAGCCGGTCGTCATCGACATGTTCTGCTATCGCCGCTTCGGTCACAACGAAGGCGACGAGCCCGGCTTCACCCAGCCGCTGATGTACAAGAAGATCCGTTCGCAGGCCTCGACGCTCGATATCTATGCGAAGAAGCTGGTCGCCGACGGCGTCGTCACTGAAGGCGAGGTCGACAAGGCGAAGGCCGACTGGCGCGCGCGGCTGGAAGCGGAGTTCGAGGCCGGCACCGGCTACAAGGCCAACAAGGCGGACTGGCTCGACGGCCGCTGGGCGGGCCTGAAGGCCGCCGATCTGCTGGAGGACCCGCGCCGCGGCAACACCGGCGTCGAGCTGGCGAAGCTGAAGGACATCGGCGCGAAGATCACGTCGGTGCCGGACGGTTTCCGCGTCCACCGCACGATCCAGCGCTTCCTCGAAAACCGGCGCAAGGCGATCGAGACCGGCCAGGATATCGACTGGGCGACCGCCGAGGCGCTCGCCTTCTGCACGCTGCTGAAGGAGAGCAATCGCGTTCGCCTGTCGGGACAGGATTCCGAGCGCGGCACGTTCACGCAGCGGCATTCGGTGCTGTTCGATCAGGAAGACGAGGAGCGCTACACGCCGTTCAACCATCTCGGCGGCGAGCAGGCGCGCTACGAGGTGTTGAACTCCAGCCTCTCCGAAGAAGCGGTGCTCGGTTTCGAATATGGCTACTCGCTGGCCGAGCCGAACGCGCTGACGATCTGGGAGGCGCAGTTCGGCGACTTCGCCAACGGCGCGCAGGTGCTGTTCGACCAGTTCATCTCGTCCGGCGAGCGCAAATGGCTGCGCATGTCCGGCCTCGTCTGCATGCTCCCGCATGGCTATGAGGGGCAAGGACCGGAACACTCCTCGGCGCGGCTGGAGCGCTTCCTGCAAATGTGCGCCGAAGACAACATGCAGGTCGCCAACTGCACAACGCCGGCGAACCTGTTCCACATCCTGCGCCGTCAGCTTCATCGCGAAATCCGCAAGCCGCTGATCCTGATGACGCCGAAATCGCTGCTGCGCCACAAGCGCGCCGTCTCCACGCTGGAGGAGCTCGGTCCCGGCACCTCGTTCCATCGCATTCTCTACGATGACGCGGAGATGCTGAAGAACGAGAAGATCCGGCTGGTCGACGACGACAAGATTCGCCGCGTCATCCTGTGCTCCGGCAAGGTCTATTACGATCTCTATGAGGAACGCGAGAAGCGCGGCATCGACAATATCTATCTCTTGCGTGTCGAGCAGCTCTATCCGGTGCCGATGAAGACGCTGGTGCAGGACCTCAGCCGCTTCAAGCAGGCGGAGATCGTCTGGTGCCAGGAGGAGCCGCGCAATATGGGTGCGTGGCACTTCATCGAACCCTATCTCGAATGGGTGCTGAACCAGGCGGGCGCCGCGCACAAGCGGCCGCGCTATGCCGGCCGCCCGGCATCGGCCGCGACCGCGACGGGCCTGATGTCCCGCCACCTGACGCAGCTCAAGGCATTTCTCGAAGAGGCGCTGGGCTGAGCCATTAAAGGCCGTCATGCCCGCGAAGGCGGGCATCCGGTCATCCCGAAGCATATTCGATCATTGCCGCAGGGATGGCTGAACGTCCGCTTCGCGGACGATGACGGGGACGATTTCAAGAGGAAACGATGAGATGACCGATATCCGCGTGCCGACCCTCGGCGAATCCGTGACCGAAGCCACCATCGGCAAATGGTTCAAGAAGCCTGGCGATCCGGTGGCCGTCGACGAGCCGCTGGTGGAGCTTGAAACCGACAAGGTGACGATCGAGGTGCCGGCTCCGGCCGCCGGCATTCTCGGCGAGATCGCGGCGAAGGATGGCGACACGGTCGCGGTCGGCGCGCTGCTCGGGCAGATCACCGAAGGCGCCGCCGGTGCGAAACCCGCCGCAGCGCCGGCCGCCGAAAAGCCTGCCGCGCCTGCCGCCGCCGCTCCCGCACCGGCCAGGAGCGCCCCGGCCGATGCGCCGCCCGCGCCGTCGGTGCGCAAGCTCTCCGCCGAGAGCGGCGTCGATCCGTCCACCGTGCCGGGCTCGGGCAAGGACGGCCGCGTCACCAAGGGCGACATGCTGGCCGCGATCGAGAAGGCCGCGTCGCAGCCGACGCCGGTCGATCAGCCCGCCGCCGCCGTGCAGGTGCGCGCCCCGTCCGCGCCGGACGATGCCTCGCGCGAGGAGCGCGTGAAGATGACGCGGCTGCGCCAGACCATCGCCCGACGCCTGAAGGAAGTTCAGAACACGGCTGCGATGCTGACGACCTTCAACGAGGTCGACATGAGCAGCCTGATGGCGCTGCGCGCGCAGTACAAGGATCTGTTCGAGAAGAAGAGCGGCGTGAAGCTCGGCTTCATGGGCTTCTTCGTGAAGGCCTGCGTGCAGGCGTTGAAGGATGTGCCCGCCGTCAATGCCGAGATCGACGGCACCGACCTCATCTACAAGAACTATTACCACATCGCGGTCGCGGTCGGCACCGATAAGGGCCTCGTCGTGCCGGTGGTGCGCGATTGCGACCGCAAGTCGATCGCGCAGGTGGAAAAGGACATCGCCGATTTCGGCCGCCGGGCGCGCGATGGTCAGCTCAAGATCGACGAGATGCAGGGCGGCACCTTCACCATCTCCAATGGCGGCGTCTATGGCTCGCTGATGTCGACGCCGATCCTGAACGCGCCGCAGTCCGGCATTCTCGGCATGCACAAGATTCAGGAGCGGCCGGTGGCCGTCGGCGGCAAGGTCGAAATCCGCCCGATGATGTATCTGGCGCTGTCCTACGATCACCGCGTGATCGACGGCAAGGAAGCCGTGACGTTCCTCGTGCGCGTCAAGGAAAGCCTGGAAGACCCGGCGCGGCTCGTGCTGGATCTTTAGAAGCTGCTGAGAAGCGCGATGACCATCGAGCTGTGGCTTCTCGCCGGCGCGGTTCTGCTCGGCTTCGTTCACGTCGGTGCCCAGAGCTTTTCGTTCAAGGCTCAAGTCGGTAACGCCTACACGACGGGGCCACGCGACGCGAACTTGCGACCCGAGCAGATGGCGGGTCGCCTGGAGCGGGCGCTCCGCAATTATCTCGAGACATTCCCGCTGTTGGCGGCGGCCGTTCTGATCGTTCAGACAAGCGGCAGCAATGGGAGGCTCAGTCTCACCGGCTCATGCCTTTATCTCGTGGCCCGCGCCCTCTATCTGCCGGCCTACGCTTTTGCGATACCGTATGCGCGAACCGTCCTTTGGCAGCTCGCTTCGATCGGCATCGTGCTTGTGGTGGCGCAAGTCTTTTTCCCTCGGTGATTGTGAACTGGAGTTGGTCGAATGACGCCCTACGATCTCATCGTTATCGGCACCGGCCCCGGCGGCTATGTCTGCGCGATCCGCGCGGCGCAGCTCGGCATGAAGGTCGCCGTGGTCGAGAAGTCACCGACCTTCGGCGGCACCTGCCTGAACATCGGCTGCATCCCGTCGAAGGCGCTGCTGTTCGCTTCCGAGCGCTTCGAGGAAGCGGGCCATGCCTTCGCGAAAATGGGTATCAAGGTCGGCAAGCCTGAACTCGACCTGCCGTCGCTGCTGAAGTTCAAGGACGAGGCGATCGACGGCAACGTCAAGGGCATCGAGTTCCTGTTCAAGAAGAACAAGATCGAGTCGCATCAGGGCACGGGCCGCATCGTCGGCCCCGGCAAGGTCGAGGTGAAGGCCGATGACGGCACCACGAAAGTGCTGGAGACGAAGAACATCGTCATCGCCACCGGCTCCGATGTCGCCAAACTGAAAGGCATCGAGATCGACGAAAAGCGTATCGTTTCATCCACCGGCGCGCTGACGCTGGACAAGGTGCCCGGCAAGCTGCTGGTCGTCGGCGCCGGCGTGATCGGGCTCGAACTCGGCTCGGTGTGGCGACGGCTCGGCGCGCAGGTGACGGTGGTCGAGTTTCTCGATCGCATCCTGCCCGGCATGGATGGCGAGGTCGCGCGGCAATTCCAGCGGTTGTTGGAAAAGCAGGGCATGGCGTTCAAGCTCGGCGCGAAGGTCACGGGCGTCGACACCTCCGGCAAGACGCTGAAGGCCAGTGTCGAGCCCGCCGCGGGCGGGGCTACGGAGATCATCGAAGCGGATGTCGTACTGGTGGCGATCGGCCGCGTGCCCTACACCGAAGGGCTCGGGCTGAAGGAGGCCGGCGTCGCGCTCGATGCGCGCGGCCGCGTCGAAGTGGACGGGCATTTCGCCACCAACGTGCCGGGCATCTATGCGATCGGCGACGTGATCCGCGGACCGATGCTGGCGCACAAGGCCGAGGACGAAGGCATCGCGGTCGCGGAAATTCTCGCAGGCCAGGCCGGGCATGTGAACTACGACGCCATTCCGGGCGTGGTCTACACCTCGCCGGAAGTCGCTTCGGTGGGCAAGACGGAAGAAGAGCTGAAGGCCGCCGGCATCGCCTATACGATCGGAAAGTTTCCCTTCATGGCGAACGGCCGCGCCAAGGCCAATCAGCAGACCGACGGCTTCGTGAAATTTCTGGCGGACGCCAAGACCGACCGCGTGCTCGGCGCGCATATCGTCGGCATGGAGGCCGGCGAGATGATTCACGAATGCACCGTGCTGATCGAGTTCGGCGGCTCGTCGGAAGACCTCGCCCGAACCTGCCACGCGCATCCGACGCGCTCGGAGGCCGTCAAGGAAGCGGCGATGAACGTCGCCAAGCGCGCGATTCATATGTAAGGATTGTCCCAGCTCCGAAGGCATGATCCCTAAAAGTGGAAACCGGTTTTCGGATCAGATCATGCTCTAAAGACAGAGCGGGGAGGGGACATGTCCGATCGTTTCATCGACGAATTGCGCGGCGCGCTCGACAAGAACGCGGTGCTGACCGGCGCACAGATCGACGCGCGCTATTATCATGACATGGCCGGCAAGCCGGTGCCGCAGCCGCGCGCGGTCGTGCGGCCGAAATCGACCGAGGACGTCTCTGCGGTGCTGCGCCTGTGCCATCGCGAAAAAGTGCCGGTGACGACGCAGGGCGGCATGACCGGGCTGGTGCGCGGCGCGCTGCCGAACGCGGGCGAAGTCGTGCTGTCGATGGAGCGCATGAACGCGGTCGAGGAGATCGACGTCTCGACCGGCGTCGCCGTCGCCCAGGCCGGCGCGCCGTTGCAGAAAATCCAGGAGCGCGTCGAGCAGGACGGTTTCATCTTCCCGCTTGATCTCGGCTCGCGCGGAAGCTGCACCATCGGCGGCAACATCTCGACCAATGCCGGCGGCAATCGCGTCATCCGCTACGGGATGACACGCGATCTCATCCTTGGGCTTGAGGTCGTCACCGCCGACGGCACGGTGCTGAAGGGTCTGCGCAAATACATCAAGAACAACACCGGCATTGATCTGAAGCAGTTGTTCATCGGCACCGAAGGCATTCTCGGCGTGGTGACGCGCGCAGCATTGCGGATTTTCCCCGCGCCGGCCGAGCAGCAGGTGGCGCTGTGCGCGCTCGACTCGTTTCCGAAGGTCGCGGCGTTTCTCAAGCTTGCGCGCGCGCGTCTCGGCGGCGGGCTGACCGCATTCGAGGTGATGTGGAACGAATATTATCGCTTCGTCGTGGAGCGCGTGCAGGGTGTTTCCGGGCCGCTGCCGACCAGCCATCCGTTCTACGTGCTGTTCGAGGTGTCCGGCGGCGACGCCGAGCGCGTGCATGACGACATGGAGAAGCTGCTCGAGGCGGCGATGGGCGAGGAACTGATCCTTGACGCGACGATGTCGACCTCGCATGCGTCCGCCGCCGCGATGTGGCGCATCCGCGATTCCAGCGTCGAACTGGGGCGGACATTCGGCGCCGGCGCGCGGCTGAGTTTCGACGTCAGCCTCGCGATCGACCGCATGGAGGAATATGCCGACACGATCCGCGCGCGCATCCGCGAGGTTGATCCGAATGCGTTCGCGATCGTGTTCGGCCATGCCGGCGACGGCAATCTGCATGTCGGCGTGCATCACCACGACACGCCGGAGAAGTATAACGAGCTTACGGCGCTGGTGTACGGCATCACCGGCGAGTTCAACGGCTCGATCTCGGCCGAGCATGGCATCGGCGTTCTGAAACGGCCTTATCTGAAGATGAGCCGCACGCCGGAGGAACTCGCCACCATGCGCACGCTGAAGCGCGCGATGGACCCGCACAACATCCTCAATCCGGGTCGGATCATCGAGGTGTGAGGAAGCAGGCTCTCATCCTCAGGAAGTAACTTGCGGAGGTGGCATTGTCGGCTTTGTCGCAATCAGAACTGGACAGCGCAATTTTTTCCGCGCTGGCGAATGATTGGTGCAAGACCGCGCTTGTCATCGCGAAGGTGCTTCACGCCTGCGAAGACCAAGGAATCACGATCACCGATGGACAGATTTTCGACCGGATCACTAATCTGGTAAATTCCGGTCGAGTGAACTCCCGAGGTGTCTTGACGAACTGGCGCTGTAGCGAAATTCTGTCGTCCGAAGTCTGACGCCCGGACGCTGGGGAGACATGAAGAGCAACCGTGACGGTTACCCCGCCGTCTCCACATGCGCGCGGATCGCGCCGTTCTCGATCCAGCCTTTCGACTGCGCATAAGCCGCCATCTTGTCGAACCCTTCGCGCCAGGCCGGGCCGTGCGCAGCGCCCTGCGCGGTCAGCCAGTCTTGCGAAATCCACGCATGCGATCCGTCATAGCGCCCGGCCGCCGCCAGCGCCTTGGTCAGGAACGCGGCGTCGCTGTTCGGCGTCGTCACCTTGAAGCCCTTGAAGTCGGTGGCTTCATCGAGCGAGACGTTGCCGTTGGCGTTGATCGCGATAATCATGGGCTCTCTCCGTTCTTCTTGTTTCCGCCAGAATATCCGCCGTGGCCATCCGGTCAATTCCAGCTCAGAACAGATGCACCGCATGCGGCGCGAACAGGCCGATCGCGGTGAAGCCGACGCCGATCACGGCCAGCGCGAGCGCGCCGACGGAGAGCGCGGCGATGCCGGTGATGATGGTCGCCGACGCCAGCACGATGCCGATCTGGAACAGGGCGGAGGCGATCTCGAAGTGATGATATTTCGCGAGCGACGTATCGCGGGCCTCCTCCGCCTTCTTCGCGCGCGTGATGAGCTGCTTGCGGCCCTCATTCGTTTCGGGCTCGTCGTCGTAACGCTGCGCGGTCTTCTGCCAGGTGTCGATGCGCTTGTCGGCGGCCGTCTTGAAGGCGGCATCGCTCTCTTTTTCGATCTGCGTCTGTAAGCTCTCGGCCGCCGTGCGCAGGGTCGTCATGCGCATGGTCTTGGCCTGAAAGAACGTCCAGAGGTTCGACGCCTCGATATTGTGGCTCAGCGCGTCGGTCTGCGCGCCTTTTCCGAGCGTTTCCGAGAACGCCAGAAACAGCGCGATCACGGCGATGAGCAGCGCCACCTGCTTGTTGTGCCCGGAGGCATGCTCGGCGTGTTCGGCATGCTCGATGCTTTCATGTGCGCCCACGAGACCCCCCTGATTTGTCCGATACCGGACGTTTCACCAAGGAAGACGGGGACGCAAGGGGCCGCTTGGGGCGATCGACAGGGTTTTTTATGCGCGCGGATGCGCGGTCTTGTAGACGTCGAGCAGGCGCTCGGTATCGACCGCCGTATAGATCTGCGTCGTCGACAGCGAGGCGTGGCCCAGCAGTTCCTGAATGGCCCGCAGGTCGCCGCCGCGCCCGAGCAGGTGGGTGGCGAAGGAGTGGCGCAGCGCGTGCGGCGTGGCGCTGTCGGGCAGGCCAAGGCCGCCGCGCAGCCGCTGCATCGCGAGCTGGATGATGCGTGGGCTCAAGGGGCCACCCCGCGCGCCGACGAATATCGGTTTGTCGGGCGGCAGATTGTGGGGGCACATCGCGACATAATCGGCGATCAGCGCCAGCACGTTTTGCAGCACCGGCACCATTCGCGTCTTGTTGCCCTTGCCGGTGACGACCAGCACGTCGCCCGCGCCCGGCGCGGGCACGTCGCGGCGCTTCAGGCCGAGCGCCTCGGAGATGCGCAGGCCGGAGCCGTAGAGCAGCGCCATGACGGCGGCGTCGCGGGCCAGTACCCACGGCTCGCGATCCTCGCCGGCGCGGATGTCGGCGTCCGCGAGCTGCCGCGCATGCTGGACGGTGAGCGGCTTCGGCAGGGTCTTGCCGACCTTCGGCGCACGGATCGCCGCCAGCGCGCCGACCTGCCCCTTGCCCTCGCGTTCGATGAACCGGGCGAAGGACCGCAGGCCCGCCAGCGCCCGCATCAGCGAGCGGCCGCCGATGTCGTCCGCGCGGCGCATCGCCATAAAGGCGCGGATGTCGGCGGTTTCGAGCTTGCCGAATTGCCTCAGTGTCACCGGCCCGCCCCAATGGCCACTGAGAAAGACCAGGCACTGGCGCAGGTCGCGCTCATAGGCTTCGAGCGTTTTCGCCGCGAGCCGGCGCTCGCTGCGCAGATGCGTCAGCCAGCGGCCGATGTCGGTCGCCAGATCGGGGGAGATGCAGGTGAGGCTGGAGTCGGTTGGCGGCATGACGGCAAAATGACCCGAAGCGGTTCGGACCTTCCTTAAAGCTCTGGAATCGTTCAGACTGACCTGACGCCTCGCCTCGTGAGCCGACATTCGCCGGTCGCGCTCGACCGCACCTATTCCTATCGGGTGCCGCCGAATCTCGACCTGAAGGCGGGCGACATTGTGTCGGTGCCGCTCGGCGCTCGCACCATCACCGCCGTCGTCTGGGACGAAAACGCCGCGCCGGAACCGCGGCTGCATAACCGGCTGAAGGACGTGGCGGACAAGCTCGACCTGCCGCCGCTGAAATCCGAGCTGCGTAGCTTCGTCGACTGGATCGCCAATTACACGCTGTCGTCGCGCGGCATGGTGCTGCGCATGGCGCTGCGGATGGGCGATCTCGGCCCCGAGCGCGTGCGTCTCGGCGTGCGGATGGTCGGAGCGGTCCCGCAGCGGATGACGCCGGCCCGCCGCCGCGTGGTGGCTCTGCTCTCGGACGGATTTCTGCGCGGAAAATCCGAGGCCGCCACCGAGGCGGGGGTCAGCACCAGCGTCATCGACGGGCTGGTCGATGAAGGCACGCTGGAGGTGGTGCCGCTGCCGAAGCCGAAAGCGGACGCCTTTCCCGATCCGGATTTCGCGCCGCCGGATTTCTCGCCCGATCAGCAGAGGGCTGCGGCCGACATGCGCGCCTTCGCCGCGCGCGAAAATTTCGGCGTCACCCTGCTCGACGGCGTCACAGGATCGGGAAAGACCGAAATCTATTTCGAGGCGGTGGCGGAGGCGATCCGCAAACGCCGTCAGGCGCTGATCTTGATGCCGGAAATCGCCCTCACCGGCCAGTTCCTCGACCGCTTCGCCGCGCGCTTCGGCGTGCGGCCGCATGAATGGCATTCCGAACTCACCCCCCGCACCCGCGCGCGCAACTGGGCGGCCGTTGCTGGCGGCGAGGCGCATGTCGTCGTCGGCGCGCGCTCGGCCTTGATGCTGCCTTACGCCGATCTCGGCCTGATCGTCGTCGATGAGGAGCACGACCAGGCCTACAAGCAGGACGAGGGCACGCATTATCACGCGCGCGACATGGCGGTGGTGCGCGCAAGCATTGCGAAAATTCCGGTGGTGCTGTCGTCGGCGACGCCCTCGGTCGAAACCGAGGTGAACGCCCGGAAGGGCCGCTACGGCCGGATCGCGCTGCCGTCACGATTCGGCGGACAATATCTGCCGCGGATCGAGGCGATCGACCTGCGGCGCGAGGGGCCGCCGCGCGGGCGCTTCATCTCGCCGCCCTTGGCGGAAGCCGTGCGCATCGCGATCGAGCGGCGCGAGCAGGCGCTGCTGTTCCTTAACCGGCGCGGCTATGCGCCGCTGACGCTGTGCCGCGCCTGCGGCCATCGCTTCGCCTGCAACATCTGCGACGCATGGCTGGTCGATCATCGGTTCCGCCAGCGTCTGGTCTGTCATCATTGCGGTTTCTCGATGCCGCGCCCGCATGTCTGCCCGCAATGCGGCGCGGAGGACTCGCTGGTCGCGATCGGCCCCGGCGTCGAGCGGTTGCAGGAGGAACTCGCCGCGCTGTTCCCGGAGGCGCGGACGATGGTGCTGTCGAGCGATCTCATCACCTCGATCGAGATCATGCGCAGCGAACTGAACGAAATCGCCGAAGGTCGCGTCGATATCATCGTCGGCACGCAACTGGTGGCGAAGGGGCACCATTTCCCGCGGCTGAATCTGGTCGGCGTGATCGACGCCGATCTCGGGCTCGGCAATGGCGATCCGCGCGCGGCGGAGCGGACGTTCCAGTTGCTGAATCAGGTGATCGGCCGCGCGGGCCGTGAGGCGGGGCAGGGCGTCGGCTATCTGCAAACGCACCAGCCCGAGCATCCGGTGATGCGCGCGCTGCTGAGCGGCGACCGCGAGGCGTTCTACGCCAGCGAGATCGCCTCGCGCGAGCGCACCGGCTATCCGCCGTTCGGCCGGCTGGCGAGCCTGATCGTCTCGGCGGGCGATCGCGCCACCGCCGAAGGTTTTGCACGCGCGTTGGCGTCCGCTGCACCGGTGGACGACGATGCGAAGGTGCTGGTCCTGCGGAAGCGCCGCTGGCGGTGGTGCGCGGACGCTACCGTTACCGCCTGCTGGTGAAGTCGTCGCGCGCCTTCGACCTGTCGGGCTATCTGCGCGACTGGCTGGCGGCGGGCCCGAAACCCAAGGGCAACCTCAAGCTTGAGGTCGATGTCGATCCGCAGAGTTTTCTGTAGAGCGTGATCCCGAAAAGCGGGCACCGGTTTTCGGACCAGATCATGCCGTGAAGAAAAGGGGTGGCCGCTCCGTGCAGGCCACCCCTTTTCATTTAACGCGATCGGCGAATTTATCAGTCCGCCTGGGCGAAAGTGTTGCCACGGCCCTGGATTTCCGCCGTGACATGGCCGACGCCGCCGATGCCGATGGCCCGCGCCGCGCCCTGCGAGAGGTCGAGCACCCGGCCACGGATGAACGGGCCGCGATCGTTGATGGTGACCATCACGCTGCGGCCGCGATGCGTGACCTTGAGCCGCGTTCCGAAAGGCAGCGTGCGGTGGGCGGCCGTCATGCCCATCGGCGCGAAACGGGCGCCGGAGGCCGTCTTTCGTCCGGCAAAGCCCGGACCGTAATAGGACGCCTTGCCGGAAAAGCTGCCGGTGGCGTAGGCGGCATTTGCATCCCGCCAGGATTTCCGGGACTTGGCTTCGCCGGTCCCGGCATTCGCGGTCAGCATGGCCGCCGCGATACCGAATGTGAAGATTGAACGAATTGCAGTCTTACGCGCACTAACCCCAATAGTCATACCAAGCATCCACCTGTCCTTACACACAAAACACAGCTCTCGCGGCTGATTAAACGCCCCGCCCCGAGGCGGCTGGCGAGTTCGCGTCTGAATCTGGCGTAAAAGTGACCGCGTGGATGGGCGGGATCATCTTTGGCAATTAGGGCAAGGTTCAAAAGTATACGTATTTTACTTGATCTCTACTTGGAGTAAGAGTTGATAAATCACGATAGACTGTTGAACCAAGTTTTGGGGTCGGGGTTAAAAGAAAACGGATGAGTCCCCCATCCATGCGCTGGGGGATTGGCTCTCTGACCTGAGCGGGCAGCCGGCGCGGAACGAAGGCGCCAGCCAGAGGTTTCTCAACCCCCGTGTGCGCTGAAGTGCGATGTTCCCGGTCAGGGGTAAAAGCTGCCCGGCCGACGAACGGATGCGCCGGCTCTCCCCGACATATGTCGGTCTCCGTCAAAACCTGCCCAGGTGTGACTCCGGGGTTCCCGGCAAGGCTCGCTCTTGCGACGCTTTCCAAACTTTGTGCGGCAATCCGGCGCAGGGCGTCGTCGTCGATGCGGATGGGTGCGTCTTTCGGCCCCGCTTCTCTGACTTCACTTAATAATATGTCGCACGGTCAGCGCGGATCGCGGCCGGGCGTGCCTCCTTGCGCGGCGCAAGACCGGGATTCGGGGCGCGCCGATACCGAGCCGATGCGAGATGCCGCGATTCAGCGGGTCCCTGTGCGGCCGGGCCATGTTGCGCCAGTGGCTTGCCTATGTTAGCAAACCGGCGATTTTCAGCGGGTTGGGGCTCCGTGTCCTGCTAGAAGTCAAAGATCCTTTTGAATTCCCAAGGACTTAATGCTGCTTTCGGCAGCGCGCTCCTTGGCGGTTCAGCAAGCTTTAAAGAGCGCTTTCGTGGCAGATGAAAATCCGAACGTCTCGGGCGTAGCCGGTCGTTATGCGACGGCCTTGTTCGAACTGGCCCGCGACGAGAAATCCGTCGACGCCGTCAAGGCCGATCTCGATAAATTCGAAGCGATGATGGCGGAGAGCGCCGATCTCGCGCGCCTCGTGCGCAGCCCGGTGTTCGCGGCCGACGCGCAGACGCGGGCGCTCTCGGCGGTGCTGGAGAAAGCCGGCATCGGCGGCATCGCGGCAAAATTCCTGAAGGTGCTGACGGCCAATCGCCGCCTGTTCGCCGTTCGCGACGTCATCCGCACGTTCCGGACGCTGGTCGCGCGCTTCAAGGGCGAGGTCTCGGCCGACGTCACCGTCGCCGAGCCGCTCAACGACAAGAATCTCGAAGCGCTGAAGGGTGCTCTCAAGAACGTCACGGGGAAGGACGTCGACCTTAACATCAAGGTCGATCCGGCCATCATCGGCGGGCTGATCGTCAAGCTCGGCAGCCGGATGGTTGATTCCTCGCTCCGTACCAAACTCAACTCGATCAAGAACGCGATGAAAGAGGCAGGCTGATGGATATCCGCGCCGCGGAAATTTCCGCAATCCTCAAGGACCAGATCAAGAATTTCGGTCAGGAGGCCGAGGTTACGGAAGTCGGGCAGGTGCTGTCCGTCGGTGACGGCATTGCGCGCGTCTACGGTCTCGACAACGTCCAGGCGGGCGAGATGGTCGAGTTCGAGAACGGCACGCGCGGCATGGCGCTGAACCTCGAAACCGACAATGTCGGTATCGTGATTTTCGGCGCGGACCGCGAGATCAAGGAAGGCCAGACGGTCAAGCGCACCCGCGCGATCGTGGACGCGCCGGTCGGCAAGGGTCTGCTCGGCCGCGTCGTCGACGCGCTCGGCAATCCGATCGACGGCAAGGGCCCGATCCAGGCGACCGAGCGTCGCCGCGTGGACGTCAAGGCCCCGGCATCATTCCGCGCAAGTCGGTGCATGAGCCGATGGCGACCGGCCTGAAGGCGGTCGACGCGCTGATCCCGATCGGCCGCGGCCAGCGCGAGCTGATCATCGGCGACCGCCAGACCGGCAAGACCGCGATCGCGCTCGACACGATCCTGAACCAGAAGCCGCTCAACGCCACCGGCGACGAGAAGATCAAGCTCTATTGCGTCTATGTCGCGATCGGCCAGAAGCGCTCGACCGTCGCGCAGTTCGTGAAGGTGCTCGAGGAGCAGGGCGCGATGGAATATTCCATCGTCGTCGCCGCCACCGCCTCCGACCCGGCGCCGATGCAGTACCTCGCGCCGTTCACCGGCTGCACCATGGGCGAGTATTTCCGCGACAACGGCATGCACGCGGTCATCATCTATGACGATCTGTCGAAGCAGGCCGTCGCCTATCGCCAGATGTCGCTGCTGCTCCGCCGTCCGCCGGGCCGCGAAGCCTATCCGGGCGACGTGTTCTATCTGCACTCCCGTCTGCTGGAGCGCGCCGCCAAGATGAACGACGAGTTGGGCGCAGGCTCGCTCACCGCGCTGCCGGTCATCGAGACCCAAGCGAACGACGTGTCGGCCTATATCCCGACCAACGTCATCTCGATTACCGACGGCCAGATCTTCCTTGAAACCGACCTGTTCTATCAGGGCATTCGCCCGGCGGTGAACGTCGGTCTGTCGGTGTCGCGCGTCGGATCGGCGGCGCAGACCAAGGCGATGAAGAAGGTCGCCGGCAAGATCAAGGGCGAACTGGCGCAGTACCGCGAAATGGCGGCGTTCGCGCAGTTCGGCTCCGACCTCGACGCCTCGACCCAGCGCCTCCTGAACCGCGGCTCGCGCCTGACCGAACTCCTGAAGCAGCCGCAATTCTCGCCGCTGAAGATGGAAGAGCAGGTCGTCGTGATCTATGCCGGCGTCAACGGCTATCTCGATCCGATTCCGGTGAACCGCGTTCGCGCTTTCGAGGACGGCCTGCTGTCGCTGCTGCGCGGCAAGCATGTCGATATCCTCAACACGATCCGCGATTCGCGCGACCTCGACGACGCCACGGCCGGCAAGCTGAAGGATGTCGTCGACGGCTACGCGAAGAGCTTCGCCTGATTGAATGCGTCATGGCCGGGCATAGCCGTTTGAAGAACGCCTATGTCCCAGCCATCCACGCTTTCGGGCGTGGGCAGGATTAAAGACGTGGATGCCCGGCACAAGGCCGGGCATGACCAGGACAGAGATCGCTCGGTAAGGCTGTAAGAATGGCTTCCCTCAAGGACATGCGCGTCCGCATCGCCTCCACCAAGGCGACGCAGAAGATCACCAAGGCGATGCAGATGGTCGCGGCCTCCAAGCTGCGCCGCGCGCAGACCGCCGCCGAGGCGGCGCGTCCCTACGCCGAGAAGATGGAAGCGGTGATCGGCAAGATCGCCGGCGCCGCGGCGGGATCGGGCAACGGCAATCCGCTGCTGGCCGGCACCGGCAATGACAAGACGCATCTGCTCCTGGTCTGCACCGGCGAGCGCGGCCTGTCGGGCGCGTTCAACTCGTCGATCGTGCGGCTCGCGCGCGAGCGCGCGCTGCGGCTGATGAGCGAAGGCAAGACCGTGAAATTCTTCTGCGTCGGCCGCAAGGGCTACGAGCAGCTTCGCCGGAATTTCGACAAGCAGATCATCGCCAACATGGACCTGCGCGGCGTCCGCCAGCTCTCCTTCGTCAATGCCGAGGAGATCGCGCAGAAGGTGCTGGCGCTGTACACCGCCGGCGAGTTCGACGTCTGCACGCTGTTCTTCGCGCGCTTCCGCTCGGTGATCGCGCAGATCCCGACCGCGCAGCAGATCATTCCGCTGGTGGTCGAGGCTCAGGCCGGCGACGCCGCAGCTTCAACCGCAGCCTATGATTACGAGCCGGCAGAGGACGAGATCCTCGGCAGCCTGCTGCCGCGCAATATCGCCGTGCAGATTTTCCGCGCGCTGCTGGAGAACAACGCCTCCTTCTACGGCGCGCAGATGAGCGCGATGGACAACGCGACCCGCAATGCGGGCGAGATGATCCGCAAGCAGACCTTGACCTACAACCGCACCCGTCAGGCGATGATTACGAAGGAACTGATCGAAATCATCTCCGGCGCCGAGGCCGTTTAATAACGTCATCGAAACGGAGGCAGTGCCATGGCTTACGCGACCAAAGCGACGACAAAGGGCGGACGGAACGGCCGCGCCATTCTCGACAATGGCGGTCTTGCGCTGGCGATGGGTCTGCCGAAGGAAATGGGCGGGAACGGCGAAGGCCACAATCCCGAGCAATTGTTCGCGCTGGGCTGGTCGTCCTGCTTCGGTCAGGCCGTGCTCGCGCTCGCCAAGAAACACGGTCTCGACGGGCAGGCGGCGGAAGTCGGCTGCACCGTCACGATCGACAAGGATGACGTCAGCTTCGCGCTGAAGGCCGAATTGTCGCTGCGCATTCCCGGCGCCGACAAGGACAAGGTCAAGGCGCTGCTCGAAGACGCTCACAGGATTTGCCCCTATTCACGGGCGACGCGCAACAACGTACCCGTCACGTTGACCGTCGTCTGATCGCATTCGAAGGAGAAGGATCAATGGCCACAGCAGCCAATCAGGTTGGACGCATTACCCAGGTGATCGGCGCCGTCGTCGACGTGCAGTTCGAAGGACACCTGCCGGCAATTCTGAACGCGCTCGAGACCAAGAACGGCGACAACCGCCTGGTTCTGGAAGTCGCGCAGCATCTCGGCGAGTCGACGGTTCGCGCGATCGCGATGGACGTCACCGAAGGTCTGGTGCGCGGCCAGGAGGTCACCGACACCGGCCTGCCGATCGCGGTGCCGGTCGGCGACGGCCTGCTCGGCCGCATCATCAACGTCATCGGCGAGCCGATCGACGAATCGGGCCCGGTGAAGTCCGACAGCAAGCGCCCGATTCACGCCGACGCGCCGGCCTATACCGAGCAGTCGACGGATGCGGAAATTCTCGTCACCGGCATCAAGGTCGTCGACCTGCTCGCGCCTTACGCCAAGGGCGGCAAGATCGGCCTGTTCGGCGGCGCCGGCGTCGGCAAGACCGTGCTGATCCAGGAACTCATCAACAACGTCGCCAAGGCGCATGGCGGTTACTCGGTGTTCGCCGGCGTCGGCGAGCGTACGCGTGAGGGTAACGACCTCTATCACGAGTTCATCGAATCGGGCGTGAACAAGAAGGGCGGCGGCGAAGGCTCCAAATGCGCCCTTGTGTTCGGCCAGATGAATGAGCCGCCGGGCGCGCGCGCCCGCGTCGGCCTCACCGGCCTGACGCTGTCGGAATATTTCCGCGACCAGGGCCAGGACGTGCTGTTCTTCGTCGACAACATCTTCCGCTTCACGCAGGCGGGCTCCGAAGTGTCCGCGCTGCTCGGCCGTATCCCGTCGGCGGTGGGTTATCAGCCGACGCTCGCCACCGACATGGGCGCGCTGCAAGAGCGCATCACCACCACGACCAAGGGCTCGATCACCTCGGTGCAGGCGATTTACGTGCCGGCCGACGACTTGACCGACCCGGCGCCTGCGACCTCGTTCGCGCACTTGGACGCGACCACGGTGCTCAACCGCGCCATCTCGGAAAAGGGCATCTATCCGGCGGTGGACCCGCTCGACTCGACCTCGCGCATGCTGTCGCCGCTGATCGTCGGCGAGGAGCATTACGCCACGGCCCGCATGGTCCAGCAGGTGCTCCAGCGCTACAAGTCGTTGCAGGACATCATCGCCATTCTCGGCATGGACGAACTCTCCGAAGAGGACAAGCTCACCGTCGCGCGCGCGCGTAAGGTCGAGCGCTTCCTGTCGCAGCCGTTCCACGTCGCCGAAATCTTCACCGGCTCGCCGGGCAAGTTCGTCGACCTCGCCGACACCATCAAGGGTTTCCGCGATCTGTGCGAAGGCAAGTACGACCATCTGCCGGAAGCGGCGTTCTACATGGTCGGCACCATCGAAGAGGCGGTCGAGAAGGGCAAGAAGCTCGCCGCCGAAGCGGCTTAAGTTCAGCGCGAATAGCGAAGAGGGAGTAGCGAATAGGGGTAGTGACTAACGAGGCGCGGATTTCATTCGCTATTCGCTGTTCGCTATTCGCTAAGTGACCATGGCAACGTTCCAATTCGATCTCGTGTCTCCCGAAAGACTGGTGTTTTCCGGTGAGGTCGAGCAGGTCGATATTCCCGGCACCGAAGGCGATTTCGGCGTGCTCGCCGGCCATTCGCCGGTGGTCGCCGCCATTCGCCCCGGCATCATGACGGTCACCGCCAATGGCAGGCAGACCAAGGTCGTCGTGCTCGGCGGCCTCGCCGAAGTGTCGGCCACGGGCCTGACGGTGCTCGCGGATATCGCGACCTCGGTGGAGGACATCGACCGCGCGGCGTTCGCGAAGACGGTGAAGGAGATGGAGGCCGCCATCGCGCAGATGGCGCAGGGCACCGAGCTGGACAAGGAAATCGCCCGGCTCGATCATTTCCGCACCGTGCAGCAGCACCTCGAAGGCACGGCGATGCATTGACGCGGTTTCGGCCGCTCTCCTTGCCACGTTCAAGCGGCCGGACTCGCGCCGGCCGTTTTTGCTTTCGGAAGGTAAATTCCGTCAGGCCGCATGCACTGAAGAGCCTGCCGGCACCGTTGCGCCTTCCACCGTCGCATGCAGATGCGCGACAAGCTGCGGATCGAGTTGCATTCGTGCGGCGAGCATGTCGAGATAGGCTTTCTCTGCCGGATGGTCGATATTCAGGGCCAGCAGCGACGCTACGTAGAGTTCGGCGGCCTCCTCCGGCGAACGCGCGGAACGAGCGACCGCATCGATGTCGAGCGGCTTGCGAATTTCATCGATGACGAAAGCCTTGTCGTCCGCAGCGAGCGCCATTTTGTCCATCTGGGCAAAGATGTTTGCCTGCTCGGCGGCATCCACATGCCCGTCGGCCTTTGCAGCGGAAATCATTGCGCGCAGCAGATTGCGACCGAGTGACTGCTGATCGGTTTCCGTTGCAGGACTGAAGGCCGTATCGCTCGGGGGCGGCAGCATCGGCACGGATCCCTGCTGTGCTGCCTCCGGAGCCTGCCCCGCCTGCCAGTTTCGATAGGCGTGGTATGCTATGGCGCCTACGGCGGCCATGCCACCCAGTTTGAGCGCGTTACCAGCAAGTTTCCGGCCTGTCTTTGATCCGAGCAGCACCGATGCCAGGCCGCCGGCAAGAGCGCCGCCGCCGAAGCCGCCGAGCATGTTGCCGAGATTGCCGCTGTTGCGCCCCAGCATGTCGTTGGCCGTTTGCGCGAGGTCGCCCCACGGCGTTTGGTTTTGCGGCGATCGGGAACCGCCCTGGTGGCCGAGAAACTGGTCGAGCAGGCGCTTCGCATCGAACATTCGTCAAAACCTCTTCTGGTGAGCTTGCTGTTAGATCGAGGTTCGACGCTCCGATCGCAATGCCGGTGCGACGTGATGTCCTTCGATAAGGCAAAGCCCGTTGGACTGTCGTTGCGATCTAACCGAGCAAGCCCGCGAGCTGCGCCGGCAGCTCCGACAGGTGCTTGATCCTGTAATCGGCCAATGAGGCGTCCGGCAGCCGCGCGTGATTGCGGCCCCACGGTCCGCGCTCCAGCAGCACCGCCTTCATGCCGAACCGTTTCGCCGGGATCACGTCGTTGTCGACGCGATCGCCGACATAGAGAATGTCCGTCGGGTCGATCGCGGCCAGCTCCGAAATCCGGCCGAAGAAATCCGGCGACGGCTTGTCGACGCCGAGTTCCGCCGACGTGGCGATGACGCGTGCGCCGAGATCGAAGGTTTCCAGCGTCGCCCGCGCCGAGCGCGGCTGGTTGCCGGCGATGCCGATATACCAGCCCTGTCCGGCGAGCGCCTGGAGGCAGGGGCGCGCATCTTCGTAGAGATCGCGCGCCTCGATCCTGAAATCCTTGCCGGCCCGCCGGCGTTCTTCGGCGGCGGCGCGGACGTCGAAGCCCGGCCGCTGCCGGTCGAACACCTGCCGGTGCGGTCCGCCGCTGGCGATCACGTCGTCGAGCACCGCGAGAAATTCATCGCGATCGACGCCCATGATGTCGGCCCAGCCGTGATAGAGGCGCGTCTCGTTGATGAGCGTTTCGCCGACATCGAAAAACACGGCGCGCAAGGGCATGAGGTTGCTCCACTCATATTGTTGGGCGGGATGCGGGCGGAAAACCGCTGCACACTTTTCCTCATCCCGCTCCATCAGGCATCAGCGAACGGCGCGAACGCTCGCGCGACGGCAAGGTACACCTCGCGGCGGAACGGCACCACAAGGTCGGCGACGCGCGCCAGCCGCTCCCAGCGCCAGGCGTCGAACTCCGCCGGCATGTTGTTGCGCGGCGTCAGCAGTTCGATCTCCGTATCGTCGCCCAGAAACCGGAACGCGAACCATTTCTGCCGCTGCCCGCGGAACGCCGAGAAGCGATGCGTGGGCCCATCGTAAGGAGGAAACTCGTAAGCCAGCCAGTCCGGCGTCTCGCCGAGATAGGCGATGCTGGTGACGCCGGTTTCCTCGTAAAGCTCGCGAATGGCGGCAGGAAGCGGGTCTTCGTCCGGGTCGATGCCGCCTTGCGGCATCTGCCATTCGAGGCCGGGCAGGATGATCTCCGGCCCGTCATCCTTGAAGCGCCGCGCGATCAGCACCTCGCCGCGCGCGTTGAACAAGGCGATGCCGACATTGGGGCGATAAGGCAGCGCACTCGTCATGGTTTCGCGAGATGCGCGAATTCCTGCACCACCCGTTCATAGACGGGGCGCTTGAACGGCACGATCAACTCGGGGAGATTTTGCATCGGCTCCCAGCGCCAGGAGACGAATTCCTGCTTGTGGCCGGCCGGGCTGACGACGTTGATCTCGTCGTCCTGTCCGATGAAGCGCATCGCGTACCATTTCTGCCGCTGCCCGCGATAGCGGCCCTTCCAGGTTCGCCCGGCCACCGTGCGGGGAATGTCGTAGCTCAGCCAGTCGCTGACCTCCGCGAGCTTTTCGATCGACGTGACGTTCGTCTCCTCGGTCAGTTCGCGCCGGGCGGCGGTCCAGGCGTCCTCGCCGGGATCGATGCCGCCTTGTGGCATCTGCCAGACATGCAGGTCGTCGACATGTTCGATGCCGCCGGCGCGGCGGCCGATGAACACCATGCCGTTTCTGTTGAGGAGCATCACTCCCACGCAAGCCCGGTAGGGCAGGTCCTCATAGCGCGCCATCCCGACAGCCTTTCTTTTCCGGACGGCCTGCCGCCGCTCCGAAGCGGCGTCCGCCGACAGATCCGGCAAGGGGACCCGGCAAGACACCAAAAATTCGTTCAGCCGGATTTTGATTTCTGCATCGCTGTTGTCAACGGCACCAGCAGGATGCCGCGCCCTTCCAGCACCTTGGTCCAGGCGGCGATGCGGTCGATGGAGATCGGCAGCGCGGAGGCGACGCCGACGGCGAGGCCGCGTTGGCGGGCGGTGGTTTCGAGATCGGACAGCACGCGGTCGATTTCGGTCGCCGTCGGCACTGCGTCGATGACGCGGTCGGCGCGCGCGAACGGCACCGTCTGGCCCTTGGCGACCGTGCCGGCGACGCTGCGGGCGGCGCTGCCGTCGTCGAACCAGGCGAGGCCGCGTTTGGCCGCCTCGCGCATCAGCGGCTGCATCGCCGCGTCGGTGGCGACGAAGCGCGAGCCCATGAAATTGGCAAGCCCCGCATAGCCCTGAATGCGGCTGAGATGCCAATGCAGCCGGTCGAGATTCTGCTCCGCCGGCAGCGAGGTCAGCAGCGTCTGCGGGCCGGGATCGTTGTCGGGATAGTCGAACGGCTCCATCGGCACTTGCAGCATCACCTCGTGTCCGCGCGTGCGCGCCAGCGCCACGAGCCGCGCGGGATCGGAGCCGTAGGGCGTGAAGGCGAGCGTGACCGCGGGGGGCAGCTTCGTGATCGCGTCGTTGGTCTTGGCCGCGCCGACGCCGAGGCCGCTGATGACGATCGCGATCGAGGGCATCGTGACGGCGCGTGCGCGAAGGGTGTCGTCGCCGCCGGCATAGGCGTTCGACGGTTTCAACCCATCGGCGATCACCGGGATCATGCCGTAGCGCGAGGATTCCAAGAGGCGCGGATTGACGCCGGCGCTGACGCTGCCGGCCGAACTCGCGGCAGCGGCCGGCGTCTCGCCGCCGGCGCCGCTGCCGGGAACGACGACGTTGCGCCGTGCGCCGCTCGACCCGTCGATGATGGTGATGGTGTGCTGGTCGCCGCTGGCGCTGGCCGGAGCCGTGGCCTGCTTGGCGGGAGGCTGTGGGGTTTGCGTTTGCGCGGGCGCTTGAGCGGCGGGCACTGATGCGGCGTCGATGGCCACGCGCGCCATCGGCTCGCCGCCGAGCGGATTGTCGTTGAACAGGACGAAGCCCAGAAATCCGAGCAGGAACACGGCGACGACGGCCGCCGCCGCATGCATCCAGTTCAAGGTCAGCCGGAAGCGCCGCTTACGCGGCTTGGCCTGTCCGAGAGGTGCGGTCAGATCGTCCGTCGACAAGGGCTGCATGGTCCCGCGAATCAATGCGTCGGACCATACCACGGCCGGCTGCGATGATGGCAGGCTGAAGGCGGCGCGGATCATACCGGCGTGTGAGGCTGGAACTCGGGCCCGCTCCACAAAAAAGGGCGGCACGAGGCCGCCCCTTTGCAATCAAGTCTGACCCAAGACCTCAGTTCGCGGCCTTTTCCGGCGGCGCTGCCGGCGTGGTCGAGGCGTTGACCTTCAGCCCGTGCAGCAGATCGGCGGCGGCCTTCAGCGCCTTGTCGTCCTTGGCGTCCTGCGGAACGTAGGACTGCGAGCCGGTCTGCTCATCGCCGTCCGCCTTCAGGTGGCCGCGCAGCGAGGCTTCGCCGCGGGTGTCGGTGCGCGACTTCAACTCGTCCGGCACGTCCTGCAACACCTCGATGTCGGGGATGATGCCCTTGGCCTGAATCGATTTGCCGGACGGCGTGTAATAGCGCGCCGTGGTCAGCCGCAGCGCGCCCTTGTCCTGGCCGAGCGGGATAATGGTTTGCACCGAGCCCTTGCCGAAGCTGCGCGAGCCGATCAGCGTCGCGCGCTTGTGGTCCTGCAACGCGCCGGCGACGATTTCCGAGGCCGAGGCCGAACCGCCATTGATGAGCACCACCACCGGCTTGCCCTTGGTCAGGTCGCCGGACTTGGCGCTGCGGCGCTGCGTTTCCTCGGTGTTGCGGCCGCGGGTGGAGACGATTTCGCCGCGATCGAGGAAGGCGTCGGACACCGTCACCGCTTCCTCCAGCAGGCCGCCGGGGTTGTTGCGCATGTCGATGATGTAGCCCTTCAGCTTGTCACCGATCTGCTTCTGGAGATTGGCGACCTCGCGCTTCAGCCCTTCGGTGGTCTGTTCGTTGAAGGCGGTGATCCGGATATAGGCGAGGTCGTCCTGCTCGACGCGGGCGCGGACCGAACGGACGCGGATGTTTTCGCGCGTCAGCGTCACCTCGATCGGCTTGTCCTGTCCCTTGCGGATGATTTTCAGCTTGATCTTGGTGTTGATCTTGCCGCGCATCTTCTCGACGGCCTGGTTCAGCGTCAGGCCCTGCACGTTCTCGTCGTCGAGCGAGACGATCAGGTCGTTGGCGAGAATGCCGGCCTTCGCCGCCGGCGTTTCGTCGATCGGCGACACCACCTTGACGAGGCCGTCTTCCATCGTGACCTCAATGCCGAGGCCGCCGAATTCGCCGCGCGTCTGCACGGTCATGTCGCGAAAACTCTTGGCGTCCATGTAGCTCGAATGCGGATCGAGCCCTTGCAACATGCCGCTGATCGCCGACTCGACCAGCTTGCCGTCGTTCGGCTTCTCGACATAGTCGGTGCGGACGCGCTCGAACACGTCGCCGAACAGGTTGAGCTGGCGATAGGTGTCGGACGCGGCGGCGCTCGCGGTGGAGCCGATCAGCGCCACGCGCGGCTGGGTGACGAGCAGCGTCGCGGCGGCGCCGGCCGCCGCACTGAGAAGAACCAGGGAAGTCTTGCGCATCATCCGCGAACCTTTTCGCCTTCACTTGCTGCGGCCCACCATGGACCAGGATCGATTGGGGTGTTGTCCTTACGAAACTCGATATAGAGGACCGGCTGGCTCGCGGTCGTCGGCAAAATCGACGCCACGCGCGCCGCAGTCCCCATGGTCCCGACCGGCTCGCCCGTCAACACGAACTGGCCGATATTGACTGAAATCCGTTCCATCCCGGCAAGCAGGACATGATACCCGCCACCCGCATTCAGGATCAAGAGTTGTCCGTAGCTGCGGAACGGGCCTGAATAGACGACCCAGCCATCGCACGGAGTTGTGACCTGCGCGCCCGCGCGGGCCGCCACCGAAATGCCTCTTTCGAGGCCGCCAGCGCCGTCGGAATGACCGAAACCGCGAATCCGGGAGCCGTTCACCGGCATCGGCAGCATGCCCTTGGCCGAGCCGAAAGCGATCGCCGGGCTGAGCCGGCCGGGGTCCTTCAGCAGCGTCGCGAGGTTCTTGCCGGCGGCCTTCGGCGAGCCGCGCAGATTCGCGGCGGCGGCGGCCTTCGCGGCGCTTTTCAGTTCCTGTTCCATCTTCGCGATCAGGTCGCGCAGATTGTCGGCCTGCTTCGACAAGTCGGCGGCGCGGCGGCGCTCCGCGTCCATGTCCTTTTCGGCGTCCGCCTGCTGGCGCTGCCGCTCGGCGATCAGCGCGGTCAGCCGCCGCTGGTCGGTGGTGAGGCTGTCGCGGTCGGCCAGCAGCCGCTGCCTCTGCTCGGTGGTCTCCTTGCGGATCGTCACCAGATTGCCGAGATCGGCGATCAGCCGTTCCGCGCGCGCGCGCATTTCCGGCACGACCGCGCCGAGCAGCATCGCCGTCCGCAGCGATTGCAGCGCATCCTCCGGCCGCACCATCAATGCCGGCGGCGCGCGGCGGCCGGCGCGCTGAAGCGCGGCGAGCACCTCGACGGTTTCGCTGCGGCGGTCCTCCAGCGAACGGCGGATCGTCTCCTCGCGCTGGTCGAGCACCTGCAAGCGGCTTTCGGTATCGGCGATCCGTCCCTCGACAAGGCGCACGCGAGCGGCGACGTCGATCAATTGCTGATTGAGCTTGTTGCGGTCCTGGCCGATGGCGGCGAGGTCGGCTTTCAGTCTGGTCTCGGCCTCGGCGGCCGCGCGCTGCCGGGCGCGCGCCTGTTCGAGCTCCTGCTCGTGCTTCTTGATGACGTTTTCGATCGAGGCGGTCGGCGAAGCCGGCACGACGGACGGCTCCTGTTGCGCGAGCGCCGCGAGAGGGGCGAGGCCGAGCGCTGCGACGGTCAACGTTCCGCATGCAAAACGTTGCGCGAAAAACGCTGGGATCGATCGCCGCGTTGAGCTGTCAGCCTGCATGCGTCAGTCCGCTTCACGCCCGATGATAAGGGTGCCCGGCGAGAATGGTCGCCGCCCGATAGATCTGCTCAAGCAACATGATGCGCACCATTTGATGCGGCCAGGTCGCCGATCCGAACGCGAGTGTCATCTGCAACCTGCGCCGCAATTCGGGCGAAAGTCCGTCCGCGCCGCCGATCACGAATACAATGTTCGCCGTTGATTCGTCCCGCCAGCGGCCGAGTTGTTCGGCGAAAGTGGTGCTGGCGAGCGTCTTGCCCTTTTCGTCGAGGGCGATGGCGACGGCATCGTCGGGGATCAGGCGCGCGATCGCGGCGGCTTCCTCTGCCATCCGCACCGGCGTGTCCTGGGCGCGGCTCTCCGGAACCTCGTGAATCTCCAGGCCGCGAAAGCCGAGCCGGCGCGACAGATCGAGGAACCGCTGGCTATAGCGATCGACCAGTTCCCGTTCGGGCCCGCTCTTGAGGCGGCCGACAGCAATCACCATGACGCGCATGATCGCCTTCCGCAGGGCCGTTCCGCGACTCCGGGCCTATCTTGTTTGTTTGAGCATGATCTGGTCCGAAAACCGGTTCCCACTTTTCGGGCGCATGCTCAGCTTGCCTTCGTCACCGCCGCCGCCGGAGCCGGCATCCACATCTTCTCGATACTGTAGAAGCTGCGGACCTCGGGCCGGAACACGTGTACGATCACGTCGCCGGTGTCGATCAGCACCCAGTCGCAATTGGGCAGCCCTTCGACGTGAAGCCCTTTCAGGCCAATCTCGCCGAGATCCTTCACCACATTCTCCGCGATCGCGCCGACATGCCGGTTCACCCGGCCGGTGGTGACGACCATATAGTCCGCGATGGATGATTTGCCGCGAAGGTCGATGCTGACCGTATCCTCCGCCTTCATGTCGTCGAGGCGGTCGAGGATGCGCTTCAGGATGCGTTCGGTCTCGGGATGGGCCGTTTGAACGGTCGCTGGAATCTCGGCGGCCGCTGGGGCTTCGGCGACGGCGCTTTTGGCTGCGGTGGCCTTGACGCCAGCCTTCCTGACGCCGGCTTTCTTGACAGCGGCCTTTTTGACGGCGGCTTTCTTGACCCCAGCTTTCTTGGCGCTTGCGGATTTGGTCGTTGAGGAAGCAGCAGGGCGTGTTGTCAGGGACCTTATCCTTTCACTGCCAGGGACGCCGAATCCGTCGGCATCCGCATCGGATTCTACCCATCTAGGAACATTATTTTCAATGCGCCAGTGCGAAACCCCGTTCCGTGGTGCTTAACTTGCAGGCGGAGTGTGACTTCTGAGTTGCGTGGACGACAGCGTGGATTTCATCCCGCGCAGGAAGGTCCAGGCGGGCGGCGGCCGATCCGCCAAGAGCGATGCTGCCGCCTCGTCGTGACGATAGCGCGACAGCGCCTGCGCGGCCGGCGATGCGAGGGCGCGCAGGCTATCGGACGGACGGTCGATCACCGCGATCGGAATTTCCTGCGCGATTCCTTGCCAGTTCCGCCAGCGGTTGAACTGCGACAGGTTGTCGGCGCCCATCAGCCAGACGAAGCGCACCTGCGGAAAGCGGCAGCGCAGCACCGCGATCGTGTCGATCGTGTAGCGCGTGCGGATCAGCGCCTCCAGCCCGGTGACGACGATGCGCGGATCGTTCGCGACCGCGCGCGCGGCGGCGATGCGCGCCTGGAGCGGAGGAAGTCCGCGCGTGTCCTTCAGCGGATTGCCCGGCGAGACCAGCCACCAGACGCGGTCGAGTTGCAGCCGCTTGAGCGCGAACAGGCTCAGCGCGCGATGCGCCTGATGCGGCGGATTGAACGAGCCGCCGAGCAGGCCGACCCGCAAGCCCGCCGCGACCGGCGGAAACGCGATCCGCGCGGGCGCTGTCACGGGCGGGTCTGGCCGCTGCCCCGCACGCGATATTTGAAGCTGGTGAGCTGCTCCGCGCCGACCGGCCCACGCGCGTGGAATTTGCCGGTGGCGATGCCGATCTCGCCGCCGAAGCCGAACTCGCCGCCATCGGCGAATTGCGTCGAGGCGTTGTGCAGCACGATCGCCGAATCCACCTCGTCAAGGAAGCGTTCGGCCGTCGCCGCATCCTCGGTGACGATCGAGTCGGTGTGGTTCGAGCCGTAGCGCGCGATATGCGCGATTGCGCCATCCACGCCATCGACGACCTTCACGGCGATGATCGCATCGAGATATTCGGTGCTCCAGTCCTCTTCCGTCGCGGGCTTTGTACGCGCGTCAGTGGCTTGCACGGCGCTGTCGCCGCGAATTTCGCAGCCCGCATCGATCAGCGCATCGATCAGCGGCTTCAGATGGGTCGTGAGCGCAGGGCGATCGACCAGCAGCGTTTCGGCCGCGCCGCAGACACCGGTGCGCCGCATCTTGGCGTTGACGACCAGCGCCTTCGCCATGTCGAGATCGGCCGCGCCATCGACATAGACATGGCACAGCCCTTCGAGATGCGCGAACACCGGCACCCGCGCTTCCGATTGCACGCGTGCGACGAGGCTCTTGCCGCCGCGCGGGACGATGACATCGACAGCGCCGTCGAGTCCGGCGAGCATCATGCCGACGGCGGCGCGGTCGCGCGTCGGCACCAGCATGATCGCGTCTTCGGGCAGGTTGGCGGCGCGAAGCCCGGCGACGATGGCCGCGTGAATGGCGCGGCAGGAGCGGAAGCTTTCCGAGCCGCCGCGCAGGATCACGGCATTGCCGGCCTTCAGGCACAGCGCGCCGGCGTCGGCCGCGACATTCGGACGGCTTTCGAAGATCACGCCGATCACGCCGAGCGGCACGCGGACGCGCTCGATCGTCATGCCGTTCGGCTGCGTCCAGCGTTCGGTGACGACACCGACCGGATCGGGGATGTTGCGGATCGCGTCGATCGCCAGGGCGATGCCTTCCACGCGCTTGGCGTCCAGCGTCAGCCGGTCGAGAAACGCCGCGTTCGCGCCATTGGCGCGCGCCTCAGTGACATCCTCGGCGTTGGCGGCGATGATCGCGGGCGCATCCGCGCGGATCGCGCGGGCGATCGCGGCCAAAGCCTCGTTCTTCGGTCCCGGCGGGGTCACGGCCAGCACGCGCGCGGCGGCGCGCGCCCTGCGGCCGATGTCCAGCATCAGCGCGGCGAGATCGTCGGAACCCTCGATGGCCTTGAGCGTCGCGGTCATGGCAATATCCTGCTTAAGGTCGTGTCCTAGCACAGGAAATTCAAGCTTTCCATTGCCTCGGCGACGGGCTTATGGCGACCGCCGGATCACTCCGGCTGCGCCCCGATCACCAGATCGTCGCGATGGATCATTTCGGCGCGGCCGCTGATGCCGAGCACATTCAGGATGTCGCCGGAGGAGAGGCCCTTCACCTTCTCCGCATCGTCCGCGTCATAGGCGACGAGGCCGCGGCCGATCTCGCGCGTATCCGGGCCGCGCACGATCACCGCGTCGCCGCGCGCGAACGGGCCGTCGACGCGGATCACGCCGGCCGGCAGCAGGCTCTTGCCCGCGCGCAGCGCCGCGACCGCGCCGGCGTCGATCGTCAGGATGCCCTTGGCCTCCAGCGACCCGGCGATCCAGCGTTTTCGTGAGGTGACGGGATTGGCGGATGTGATGAACCAGGTGCAGCGGCCGCCATTGATGATCGCGCGCAGCGGATGATCGATCTTGCCCGAGGCGATAATCATATGCGCGCCCGCGCCGGTGGCGATCTTGCCGGCCTCGATCTTAGTGCGCATGCCGCCGCGCGACAGTTCGGAGCCGGCCGCGCCGGCCATCGCCTCGATCTCCGGCGTGATCGCGGCGACATGCGGAATGAGCTTGGCGTCGGCGTTGAGATTCGGCGGCGCGTCGTACAGGCCGTCGATATCCGACAGCAGGATCAGCAGGTCGGCGCTGGTCATCGAGGCGACGCGGGCGGCGAGGCGGTCGTTGTCGCCATAGCGGATTTCGTTGGTGGCGATGGTGTCGTTCTCGTTGATGACCGGCACCGCCCGCCAGTCGAGCAGCCTTGCGATGGTCGAGCGCGCGTTGAGATAGCGGCGGCGCTCCTCGGTGTCCTGCAAGGTCAGGAGTATCTGTCCGGCCTCGATGCCGTGATGGCCCAGAACCTCCGACCAGATGCGCGCCAGCGCGATCTGCCCGACGGCGGCGGCCCCCTGGCTCTCCTCAAGCTTCAGCGGTCCGCGCGGCAGTTTCAGCCGGCTGCGGCCGAGCGCGATCGAGCCGGACGAAACCACCAGCACGTCGCGGCCGCCGCCATGCAGTTCGGCGATGTCCTCGGCCAGCGCCACCAGCCAGGCGCGCTTCAGGCGGCCGGCGGCGGAATCGACCAGCAGCGACGAGCCGACCTTGATGACGATGCGCTTGAAGTCCGAAAGAGCGGGTTGGGCCATGCTTGAGACGGTCGGGTTGGGAGGAGGCGCGAGGTCGTCGCGGCGTGCCCCCTCTCAACATACGGCAGGTGCGACCGCAAGGGTTTTGGCGGCCGTCCGGATGGGGTCGCCGCTCGCCCTTGCCGCCTCGCCGCGAAGGAGGCACAAGACCACATCGCCGATTGACCCGGCTATTTGGAGGAACGACCGTGACCCATCCGGCAGACGCGCCCTTGCCCGCCTCCGTGCTGGAGGCGCTGAAGGCTTTCGACACGCCGACCATCTGCAACGCGATGGAGATCGTCGCGCCGGAACGCCGCCTGATCGGCTACACGGTGAAGCCGCTGGTCTGCCCGTTTCCCGATCTACCGCCGATCGTCGGCTATGCGCGTACCGCGACGATGCGCTCGACCGCGACGTCGAGCCTGCAAGGCGCGGCCTCGCGCGACCAGCGCGCCGCCTATTACGAATATGTCGGCACCGGGCCCGGTCCGCGCATCAGCGTGATCCAGGATCTCGACGGCGCGAATGTCGGATATGGCGCGTTCTGGGGCGAGGTGAACAGCGCCGTGCACAAGGCGCTCGGCTGCCTCGGCGTCATCACCGACGGCTCGATCCGCGACATTCCCCAATGGGCTCCGGGCTTTCAGGCGCTCGCCGGCTCGATCGGCCCGTCGCACGCGCATGTGCATCTGGCCGGCTTCGGCGAGACTGTGTCTGTCGCCGGCATGAGCGTGCGCGACGGCGATCTGGTGCATGCCGACCGCCATGGCGCGATCGTCATTCCGCTCGAATACGCGGCAAAACTGCCGGCGGCGGCGGAGCTGTTGGCGCGGCGGGAGGAGGTGATCCTCACCATCGCGCGCTCGAAGGATTTTTCGATCGAGAAGCTGAAGGCGGCGATGGCGAAATCGGCGGAGATTCACTGAGCCGAAACGGCCGAGGGGCCGCTTCCCTCTCCATGCGGGAGAGGGAAGCGCAACGCTCATCCCTTGGTCGGGTCGATCAGATATTTCTCGCCGGTGGCGCGCTTGTTGTAGACGGCGATGGCGTCCTTGGTCAGCGCCTCGCGCAGCGAGATCGTCTTGGCGTAGTGGCTCGCGAACGTCGTCTTCAGTTCGCGCGCCACGCGCTCGCGCAGCCGCTGCGTGTCGGCCGGGCCGATCTGTTGCAGGAACGGCGTGAGCAGCCAGCCGCTGACGCTCCAGGCAAAGCCGAAATCCGAGCCAAGCTCCATCATCGACGTGTTGAGGCGGCCATAGGCGTAAACCTGCTTGCGGACGTCGGAGCCGTAGCGGCTGTAGGTCTTCGCATCGAGATTGGCGGCGGCTTCCATCGATGAAAGAATCTGGCTCGCCAGCCGGCCGCCGCGAAGGGCGTCGAAGGCGATGGTCGCCTTGGTCTCCGCCAGCGCGCGCGTCAGTTCCTCGATGAAATTCGGCGACGACGAATTGATGATGTATTTCGCGCCGATCTTTTTCAGGATCGCGGCCTGCTCGTCGTTGCGGACGATGTTGACCAGCGCGATGCCGTCCTTGATGCAGATCTTGTTCAGCATCTGCCCGAGATTGGAGGCCGCCGCCGTATGCACCAGCGCGGTGTGGCCCTCGCGGCGCATCGTCTCGGTCATGCCGAGCGCAGTCATCGGATTGACGAACCAGGACGCGCCGTCCGCCGGCGTCGTGCCTTCCGGGAGCACCTGGCAGTCCGATGCCTTGAGGCAGCGATACTGCGCATACATGCCGCCACCGATCATCGACACGGTCTTGCCGAGCAGGTCCTTGACGGCGGCGCCGGCCTTGACGACGACGCCCGCGCCTTCATTGCCGACCGGCATCTGCTGATCGAGGCGTGCGGCGAGACCGGGCAGAGCAGCCTGCGGCACCGGCGCCGTCACCACCGGGCTCTCGGCCGTGCCGGAGAATTTCGCAGCCGACATGTCGGCGGGTCCGAACAGCAAGCCGAGGTCGGACGGGTTGAGCGGCGTCGCCTCGATGCGGACCACGACTTCCTTCTCGCCGGGCTCCGGCACCTTGACGTTGGCGAGCGTCAGTTCGAGTTCGCCGCTCTTCTTGATGAGCGAGCGGATCTGCAATCCGGTGTCGGGGATCGTGGCCATGTGTTTCCTCTTTGTTTGATTTTCGTTAGGAGGCCGCGGCCGCCCTCAGGGCGACCACGGCGCGGCTTCGGCGGCGTTCTTCGCCTTCGGCGCGCGCGAGGCGTCGCCGACCACGGCCAGCAATGCGCGCAACGCCTCCGGCACGCCCTGGCCGGTCGCGGCCGACACGACCAGCGGCGTTTTCTTCGCCGCGCGCTTCAGCCGCGCGAGCTGCTGCTTGAGGTCGTCCGGCGAAAGCACGTCGGCCTTGTTCAGCGCCACGATCTCGGGCTTGGCGGCGAGACCTTCGTCATAGGCTTCCAGTTCCGCCCGCACGGTCTTGTAGGCTTTGCCGGCATGCTCGCTCGTGCCGTCGACGAGATGCAGCAGCACGCGGCAGCGCTCGACATGGCCGAGGAAGCGGTCGCCGAGACCGACGCCTTCATGCGCGCCCTCGATCAGTCCCGGAATGTCGGCCAGCACGAATTCGCGGCCGTCGACCGTGACGACGCCGAGCTGCGGATGCAGCGTGGTGACCGGATAATCGGCGATCTTCGGCCGCGCCGCGCTGGAGGCGGCGAGGAAGGTCGACTTGCCTGCGTTCGGCATGCCGACGAGGCCGGCGTCCGCGATCAGCTTCAGCCGCAGCCAGATCCAGCGCTCCTCGCCGGGCTGGCCCGGATTGGCGTTGCGCGGCGCGCGGTTGGTGGACGACTTGAAATGGGCGTTGCCGAAGCCGCCATTGCCGCCTTCGGCGATGACGAATTTCTGGCCGAGTTCAGTGAAGTCGAACAGCATGGTCTCGCGGTCCTCGTCGAAGACCTGCGTGCCGACCGGGACTTTCAGCACGATATCCTTGCCGTTGGCGCCATGGCGGTCCTTGCCCATGCCATGCACGCCCTTCTGCGCCTTGAAATGCTGCTGGTAGCGATAGTCGATCAGCGTGTTGAGGCCGTCCACGGCTTCGATCACGACATCGCCGCCGCGGCCGCCATTGCCGCCGCTCGGCCCGCCGAACTCGATGAACTTCTCGCGGCGAAATGCCACGCAGCCGTTTCCGCCGTCACCGGAGCGAATGTAAACCTTGGCTTCGTCGAGAAATTTCATGATTGAGGCGTATCGCACGGCTATTCGTGCGGCAACTGTTTCCTATGCGGGCGGCAGGCTTGCGGCGCGCCGGGGTTAACCCTAGCCTCACGCCAAGTTCCTGCGGATGTAGGGACGAATGGCCGGGCCGCAATCATCATGACGTCGATTTCAGCGCAAACCGCCGTGGCGGCCGCCGCGCGCTCCACCGTAACGGCCGGCATCCTGTTCATGCTCGCGGCCATCACGCTTTACTCCACGCTGGACGCGCTGGCGAAATGGACCGTGACCATCTACGGCGCGGCGCAATTCCTGCTGATCCGCAGCACCACGTCGGTCGCGGTGCTGCTGCCTTTCGTCGCGCGCAACAATTTCGCCGCGCTGAAGAACGTGCCGCGCCCCGGCCTGCAGGCGGTGCGGGTGGTGCTGTCGATCACCGAGGTGATGCTGTTCTTCACCGCGATCTATTATCTGCCGCTGGCCGAAACCATCACCTGCTATCTCTCAGCGCCGATCATCGTCGTGGCGCTGTCGGCGATTTTCCTCGGCGAGAAAGTCGGCTGGCGGCGCTGGCTGGCGGTGCTGGTCGGCTTTGTCGGCGTGCTGATCGCCATGCGGCCGTCGACATCCTCGATCTCGTGGGGCGCGCTGATCGCAATCGCCGGCGCATTCTGTTCGGCGTTGCTGATGATCGTGACGCGGCAGTTGCGCGGCACGTCGCAGACGTTTCTCGCCTTCAGCCAGATCATAGGCACGCTCTTGTTCGGCGCGGTGGTCGCGCCGTTCCAGTGGGTGACGCCGCAATGGACGCATGTCGGCATCTTCCTGCTGGCCGGCATCGTCAGCGTCTCGGCGCTCTTGTGCGCCAACCGCTCGCTGACGCTGGCACCGGCGAGCGTGCTCGCGCCGTACAAATTCACCGCGATCTTCTTCGCGGCGGCGTTCGGCTATCTCGCCTTCGGCGACGTGCCGCCGCTGACGACAGTCATCGGCGCGGCGATCATCGTCAGTTCGGGGCTGTACATCTTCATGCGCGAACGCAAGCTGTCGCGCGCCGAGCCGGTTGTGACGCCGCAGCCGGCGTGACTGCGGCGCGAGGAAGGTATGCTTTTGAGCATGATCTGATCCGAAAACTGGTCCCCACTTTTCGGGATCATGCTCTAGCTGCGCCGTGCGTCGCGCCACTGCTTCAGCGACGACCAGACGCCGCGATCGAGCCGGAAACGGTCGGCCGGGACCGAGCCGCCGAGCGAGACCACGCGCAGCAGTTCGACGCCGGTCCACTGGAATCCGCATTTCTCCAGCACGCGGCGCGAGGCGGTGTTGACGACGCGCGCGCCCGCGCGGATTTCGCCGCAGTCGAATTCCTCGAAGGCGAAGTCGATCGCCGCGCGCACGGCCTCGGTCGCGTAGCCCTGGCCCCAATACGGAACGCCGAGCCAGTAGCCGATCTCCGGAACGTCGAGCTTGCGCAAGCCGGCCGACACCATGCCGATGATGTCGTTATCGCGCGTCACCGCGAAGGCGTGTTCGCGCGACGGCTTCATCGTGCTCTGCACGAAGGCTTCGGCGTCGCTGACCTTGAAAGGATGCGGAATGGCGGCGGTATTCTGCGCAATGCGGCGGTCATTGGCGAGGCGCGCGATTGCTTTTACGTCCGCGAGCGACGGCCTGCGCAACACAAGCCGTTCGGTCTCGAGGACGACGCGACTCTCTCCGCCTGGCAGATATTCTCTTTCTTCCAGCAACATTTTCAGGCTCCGTTATCGGCGTTTCCGGATCACGATGGCTGCGGATCACGTCGATCCGGAGTCATGAACGTGGTCAATTCTCGTATTCTCGGAGTGAGATTCGGGCGAAATCACTGCGTTTCGTCCGCGCCTCTCTCCGGCCGCAAAATCAAAAGGGGGAGCCGGTTTCCCGTCTCCCCCTTCAAGAGCCCGATTTGGCTCCGCCGGTTTCAACAGGACCCGGCGGAACACAATGTCTCCACCGTCTTATTCAGCCGCCTCCGCAATCGGAAGAACCGATACGTAAGTGCGGCCCTTGCCTTTGGCGCGGAATTCGACGCGGCCTTCGATCTTGGCGAACAGCGTATGGTCCGTGCCCATGCCGACGTTCTGGCCGGGATGCCACTGGGTGCCACGCTGGCGCGCGATGATGTTGCCCGGAACGACGATTTCGCCGCCGAAAGCCTTAACGCCGAGGCGCTTGCCGGCTGAGTCGCGCCCGTTGCGCGAGGAGCCGCCTGCCTTTTTATGAGCCATTGCCCGTCTCCGAATTCGTCTGTGTCATAACCCGATTCCTTGACGGAATCATTTCATTTCTGGTCAGAAGGAGCCTTCTTTCGAAGGCTTCTTTGCGGCGGCGCGCTTCAGGCGCCGGCCGCTTCGCCTGCCGCGGCCTCGACCGGCTTCTTCTCGCGCTTCGGGCGCGGGCCGACCGAAGGCGACTTGCCGTCGGTCAGAATCTCGGTGACGCGGATCACCGTGATTTCGTCGCGATAGCCGCGCTTGCGCTTCGAATTCTTGCGGCGGCGCTTCTTGAAGGCGATGACCTTCGGGCCGCGCTTGTGGTCGAGCACTTCGGCCGCCACGGACGCGCCGGCCACGGTCGGCAGGCCGAGCACCGGCGTATCGCCGCCCACGACCAGAACCTCGCCAAGTTGCACGATCGCGCCGACATCGCCGGCGATCTTACCAATCTCAAGCACATCATCCGGAGCGACGCGGTATTGCCGGCCGCCGGTTTTGATGACTGCGAACATCGTTGTTTTCCTTCGTGTTCAAATTCCGTCACTCGGGCGGACCCGGTGCGGCTTCTTTTCAGTCGGTTATATTCGGGTGTTCGGCGGCCCGTTCTTGTCGGGTCGGGCTCGGCCAAAACAAACGGCGCGAGAAATCCCGCGCCGGGTTGCGGGACTTATAGCCGCGGTGGCCCTAGAGTCAAGCATATCCGGCCCGAAACGCTCGTGAAATGAGCGATTTAGCCGTTTCCGCGCCGTGCGGCCCTCGCCGTCGCGGGGAGAGGCTATCCATTTGAAACCAAACCGGTTCCTCGGGGTTGTTCCGTCCCAAATGGCAGGCAAGGGGGCATCATGGCTGACGAACCAGCAACGGCCGGCATCGGCAAGCACGGGGCCGACCGGCTGCCGTCCGTCGATATCGACAGCTACAACATCGAACTGAGGGACGAGGACGGCTTTCTCGGCGACCGCGCCAGCAAAGGCGCCTTTCAGGACATTCTGGAAGCCTGGCGCAAGCCGCTCCGCAAGGTGGGCGAGGACCCGTTCGGGGACGCGCCGTCGAACGAGATCGGCAAGAAGGAGCTGGAGGCCGTCCTGATGGGCGAGGACATCAAGGCCGCGGCGCTCGTGCTCGGCACGATCGAGGAATATGCGCAGGAGCTGGCGCATGTGACGCAGCGCTTCATGAGGACCAAGGCCTGGAAGGCCACCGAGGCGATCGTCGTCGGCGGCGGCTTCCGGCTCGGCCGGATCGGCGAGATCGCGATCGCGCGCGCCGACATCATCCTCAAGGCGAATGGCGAGAAGGTCGATCTGGTGCCGATCCGCCATCATCCGGACGAGGCCGGCCTGATCGGCTGCCTGCATCTGGCGCCGTCCTGGATTTTCGAGGCGCACGATTCAATTCTTGCCGTCGATATCGGCGGCACCAATATCCGCTGCGGCGTGGTGGAATCGAAGTGGAAGAAGGCATCCGATCTGTCCAAGGCCAATGTCTGGAAGTCCGAACTCTGGCGGCATGCCGACGACGAGCCGACGCGCGAAGGCGCGGTGAAGAAGCTCGCCAAGATGCTGAAGGAGCTGATCGCCGAGGCGGAGGAGGAGGGCTTCAAGCTCGCTCCCTTCATCGGCGTGTCCTGTCCGGGCGTGATCGACGCGGACGGACGGATCGAGAAGGGCGCGCAGAACCTGCCGGGCAATTGGGAGAGCAGCAAGTTCAACCTGCCGGCCGAACTGACCGCGGCGATCCCGGAGATCGGCGGCCACGACACCACGGTGCTGATGCACAATGACGGCGTGACGCAGGGCCTCAGTGAAGTGCCGTTTATGCAGGCGTTCAAGCGCTGGGGCGTTCTGACGATCGGCACCGGCCTCGGCAACGCCCGCTTCACGATGCGCAAGACCACACCCCGGACGCGCGACCAGGACAAGGACGAGAAGAAGGGCAAGGAAAAAGACAAGCCCAAGGAAAAGGCCAAGGAAAAGACCGGGGACAAGAAGGATAAGGAAAAAGCCTGAGCGCGGCGCTGGATCGCTTCTCTCAGCGCTTCGCGTTTTCCGCAGAACTGTCCGGAGGCTCGCGTTGCAGAAGGCGGCCGAAAACGCAAGCACTCTGGCGGGTCGGCCGGTCGCGAAAAACCGAAACCGCGTTAAATCCGGTCGGTGAAGCGATTGCGGCGCCTCTCGATCCGGAACCCTCGTCTTGGCGCCCTTTGAACCACCCTTGTTTCCTGTGCGAGTCTCGCTTATGAACGGCCTCGCAACCGGGCGGTCCCGCCGCCTGCTTCGCCCCTTCGGAGAGGTGGCAGAGTGGTTGAACGCACCGCACTCGAAATGCGGCATAGGTGCAAGCCTATCGGGGGTTCGAATCCCTCCCTCTCCGCCATTTCGGTCCGCCTCCGGGCGCGCCAATCCCCACCGATCGCCGCACAAATTGGCCATCCATATCTTTAATCATCAAATGGATAGCGTCTTCCGGCGGTTGACCTTATGGGCAGAGGTTCTCGCATGCCCTACCCTGCGATCCGTAAAGCGCTAGGCGCAAGATCAGGCCTTCCGCCTGCCAGCACTGAGGCGCTTCGGGCATCGACCGGGCGGCCAAGCAGGTAGCCTTGGACGGTCCCGCATCCGCATTCGACCAGCCGCGAAAGCTGATCTTCAGTCTCCACACCTTCCCCGGTCGTTGAAATCGCCATCTCTTTCGCCATCATGGTGATGGCGCGCACGACAGCGGCAGCGTTGGAATCCGTGTGCGACGCACTGATGAAACTGCGATCGATTTTGATCCGGTCAACTCGAATTCGCGCAGGTGCACAGCGAGAATAACCGGTGCCAAAATCGTCCATGGCGATCCTGACGCCAAGTGCTCTAAGGCCGGCAAGAGCGATCGCAATCTGCTCGTTGTTTTCGACCATTGCCGTCTCGGTGATCTCGACTTCGATGCGCCGCGGCATGAGTTTGTGCTTGGCCAATGCGTCGGCGATTTGTCGAAGCGTATCCACCGAACGCAGTTGCACAGGTGAGACATTGATCGAGACATAAAGGTTGTCGGGCCATAGAGCGGCCTGACGGCAGGCTTCATCGATGACCCAGGCTCCGATATCGGTGATCGCGCCGGATTGCTCGGCAGCCGGGATGAATTCGGAGGGCGGCACCATGCCACGCTCAGGGTGATGCCAGCGAAGCAAAGCCTCGAACCCGGTGAGTTCGCGGCCGGGAAGCGAGTAGAGCGGCTGATAGTGCAGCTCGAATTGGCCAGACTCCACGCCGAGGTATAAATCTTTCTCCAGTTGGTGGCGTTGCGCGGCCTCCTCGATCATGCCCTCACGATAGATTTCGGCCCGGCCCCGTCCGTCTCCCTTGGCTTTGTAGAGCGCGAGGTCCGCCATGCGCTGCACGAATTCGGGATCGTTGCCCCGATTGGCCATGGCCAAGCCGATGCTGAGACCAATCGTGATCGTATGCTCACCAATTTCAAATGGACGCGCAAACGACTCGATCAGGCGATCTGCCAGTGTCTCGGCTTGGTCCTGTGTCATTTTGCCAAGGATCGCCATTTCGTCACCGCCCAGACGGAACAGCATGTCGGACGGACGGCAATTATCACGTAGCCGGCGGGCGGATTCGACCAGAAGCGCATCGCCGACCGCATGACCGAGCGTGTCGTTTACCTCCTTGAAGCGGTCGAGATCGAGCATCAGCATGACGAAGGAGTCGCTCTTCGACAGCATGGCGATCTGGTCGGAGAAGCTGCGCCGGTTGGGCAGTCCGGTCAAAGCATCATGGAAGGCCATGTGGGTGATCTGCTTTTGGCCGTGGCGCGCTTCCGTCACATCGTCATAGGTCAGGATCGCGCCGCCATCGGGCATCGGCTGGTATGAAATGCTCAGGATCGTGCCGTTGCTGAAATGATGCTCGACGCGGCTTTTAGATTTCTGTGTCAACCATGAGTGAATATCAGCAATGATCCGCTCCATATCGGCTTCGTCCCATTGTTCATTGAAGCCGATATTGCGGACATGCTGGTCGATGCTCATGCCAACGCGCAGCTGCTCCGGCAGCAGGCCGAGCATGTTCCGGACGCGGTCGTTGAAAAGGCGGATCGTGCCGTTGCCGGCGATCATGACGAGGCCGTTCGACATGTTGCTGAGGGCTTCGGAGGCTTCCGTGCGTGCGCGATTGTCGATGAGATGGCTGGCAAGCCCCGCGCCGACGATGGGAACTGCAACGCCTGCGACGGCAAGGGCAAGGGCGCGCAGCGCCTCGGGACTGGAGAAATTGCCATCGACGAGAAGCGGCTCGACGCGGAAGGCCGTCATACCGGTGAAATGGAGGCTAACAATGGCCAGCACCAGAATTCCAGTGGCGATAGCTGCCTGCCGGTTCATTCCGGCGGCTCGCAAAGCGCAATGCAAGAGCCGAGAGGGTGACTGAAAGCACGATCGACGCCACGAGATAGGACGTGTCCCATGAGACAACGCCCTGCACGCGATAAGCCATCATGCCAGTATAGTGCATGGCTGCGATCACCAAGCCGACGACAGCGCCCCCGATCGCCGGGGTCAGCCGCATGCGTCGGCCGGTTGCGATGGCGAAACCGAACAGCGTGCCGGCCATGGCGATCAGCAGGGAAACGATCGTCAGTACCGGATCCGAAGCCGATCGGCACGCCTGACTGATAGCCGAGCATGGCGATGAAGTGCGTGCACCAGATCGCCGCACCCGCGACCATCGCTGTCAGGACGAGCCAAGCGAGTCTTTCCGTTGATGTCGTGGCGATTGCGCGTCGAAACAGGCGTATGGTCGCCCAAGATCCAGAGCCGCAGACAAGGGCGGCAAGGATGACCAGAGAAAGGTCGTGTTCGTGGGTGATGCACCCGAGCACCGTCAACATGAGTAACCACCCCGACGGCTCTGAAGGATAACAACACTCGCCAGGGGAGTCGTGGGGCGGGCTTTAGTTCTTCTAACCATTGAGAGGTTCCAAAACACCTTGGGAGACAAGCCCACAGTCATGAACCCAAAGAATTAAGGCTTGATACGTCGTTACCTTGCAGCGTCGTGCAACTCCTGAGTTCCCGGACGAAATCACTGCTGATCTTTAGGGAAAAGCTTGTCGCAAAAGTCAGGCGCGAAAGTCTGACCTGCGAGCGGCCGGAAACCCGCGAGATTTCAGCAAATTCCGGCCGATTTTCATGGGTCATTTGGAGGGCTATGGAGCAACGTAGTGCTCATCAGTATCCCTCACGTACCGCCATCCTCTGCCTCCGCTTCGGGTGGCAGATATTCAAGGCCGTAAGGGTAAACTTCCGAAGCCGCAAAGCTGAGCAAGCTGCCTGCGCTGGCCTTATTTCGGCGGAATCCGTAGACGGCGCGGAGCTGCTCGCAGATCAGTTCGATGTGTTTGCGCTGGCCGTCGGTGACGGACCCCTCAAGCCGAAAGGTGAAGTCGCCCGCGTCCCCGACCTGTTGGATCGAGAGTTGCCGCTCGTTTGCGCCGTTGAGATCAGCCAGCATTTCGATCAGTTTGGACCTGTCGATCATCTTCTTTGTTTTCATCCCCATCTTCTATGCAGAACGAGGCCGGAGTCGGAAGGCTCGGAGGGACAATCTGGAGCATTTCAAGATTTCAGGCCGGACTCGTCCTTCAATCGGATGCCGGAATGGGCATGAATCGATCGGTCGCGAAGCGCTAGTTTATGGCGCGGGCGGGTTCTCCTCCAGCGCCCGCCGCAAGCGGCGGATCAGCACGCCGCGCGATCGCTCGTCGGTCGAGGCCGTCAGCGCATCGTTGATGTCGAGAATGAGTTTGGACACGTCGTTGTGCCAGTCGAGATGCTGCGACCTTCTGCCTGTCGATGCGGGGCGCTGCGGGGGATGCGACCGGCCGCGCGCCGTATCGGTCAGTTCAAAGGTCTGGTCGATGGTCGGCATGACGATCCGCTGCGGATCGACGAGGCCGCTTAAGCGCGCCTGAAGACCGTTCAGGGCCGGCTCCTCGCCATGAACGAGAAAGACGCCATGCCGGATCGGCAGCCGCTTGCAGAACCCAGTTTTCAAGCTCCGGTCCGTCCGCATGGCCTGAATAGAGGTCGATCGACCTGATCCGCGCGCGGACCTGGAATTCATCGCCCTGAATTCGCACCGCTGCCGCGCCGTCGGCGAGGATGCGTCCGAGCGTTCCCTGCGCCTGGAAGCCGACCAGGAGAACCGTCGCATCGTCGCGCCAGATCCAGTTCTTGAGGCGATGGCGAATGCGCCCGGCCTCGCACATGCCGCTCGCGGCGATAACGATGTGGAAGCCGTTCACGCGATCGAGCGCCTTGCTCTGCTCGACGCTTTCGGTGAAATGAACGTTCCTCGCCTTCAGGCTGCGGACGAAGGTTTCGCCGTCCTGCAAGTCATGTGCTGCGCGAACACGGCGGTGGCCTTGGTGGCGAGTGGCGAGTCGACATAGATCGGGATCACCGGAAGTTTGCCTTCGTCCATCAGCCGGACGAGATCGCCGATGAGTTCCTTCGCGAGCGCTCGACCGCGAAGGAAGGATCAGCAGCGCGCCGTTCGGCTTTTGCGCGGCGAGAACTTCGCGCAGCAGCGCCCGGCGGGCTTCTTCAGAGGCGTCAGCGCGATCGGTCGCGCCGTAAGTCCCTCGCAGATGACGTAGTCGAGATCGTGCGGTCCTTCCGGGTCGGGCTGGAGCAATTTGAAGTCCGGTCCGATATCCGCCGAGAACAGGATGCGCCGCGGTCGGTCCTGATCTGTCTCGCGAACCTCGACCTCGATGGAGGCGGAGCCGAGCAGATGCCCGGCGTTCCAGAATCGCGCGCGGATGTCGGGAGCGACGTCGAACCATGTCGAGTAGCGGACAGGCTGAAACCGGCCGCTGCACGCGATGGCGTCCTGAGCCCGATAGATCGGCTCGACGCGGCCGTGGCGGCGGCGCGCCGTCCGCGTGTTGAGCTGCTCGACTTCCGTCTCCTGAATGTGCGCGGAATCGAGCAGCATGACATTGGCGAGATCGGCCGTCGCCGGCGTCGCATAGATGCGGCCGCGAAAATCCGCCTTCACCAGTTTCGGCAATAGTCCGCTGTGATCTATATGGGCGTGGCTGAGGATGGCCGCGTTGATGTCCTTCGGCTGGAACGGAAACGGACGGTAGTTCAGCTCTTTTTCCGACTTCGAACCCTGAAACAGCCCGCAGTCGATCAAAATCTGGGACCGATCGGTTTCAAGACGAAAGCACGACCCGGTCACCGACCGGGCGGCGCCGTGAAAGCTCAGGCGGATGGCCATTCATTCTGTCCTAGCACTTTGTTCTGTGGCGAGCTTAACGTGATGCTGAAGCGCCGGCCAGCGCCGCGAGGATGATCGAACGGCATTCGGTCGGCCGGGAAGCCGAGCGCCGCCGCCTCGTTGATTTGCGTCAATTCGTGCGTATGTTTTTCTGCGCAGATGCTGCGCGTTCAGTGAAGGAGGTTGTGATGGCCGATAGCGCGGCGGCGAAAGCTCGCCTTGAAGCCCAGCTTGTCGAACTCAAGGGACGGCAGGGTCGGATCGTAGAGGATTTGGCCACGCCGCTCGACCCTGACTCGTCCGAACAGGCGGTCGAAACGGAGGATGACGTTCCGCTCGAAGGGCAGGCGACGCTTCTGTCGCGCGAGATCGCCTCGGTGCAGCGGGCCCTGCTGCGAATCGAAAACGGCACCTATGGCGAGTGCGTCCGCTGCGGCGAACCGATTTCGCCCAAGCGGCTGGAGGTCCGCCCGGAGGCGGCATTGTGCATCAAATGCGCGCGGCAGGAGCAATGAGGTTTTGCCTTCGATCGTGATGCGGCCGTTGTCGTTGTAAGGAGCGAGGATGGCGCGGCAAGCGTCAGCGTCGCAGATAGCGCCAGCCGATGACGACGCCGCTCACCGAAACGATCGTTCCGAGGATCGACAAGACCCAGACGACGATGTCCCATGCCGGCCGGTACATCAGCAGCAGCTTGAAATCGAAGCTGTGCAGGGCGTTGAACAGCCAGCGATAGGTGCGCCGGCTGATGTCGGTCTGGCCGACGATGTCGCCGGTGATCGGGCTGATATGAACCCAGCTCCGCGCCTCGTCGTCGAAGATCGCCCGCTGCACCGGAAGTTCACGTTCGCGGTGATGCGCGTACCAATAGGCGTCGTAGTCGGTCAGCGTGGTCCAGCCGGCGAGGCGCGCCTGCGGCATGAGCTTTTTCGCCGCGGTCGCGAGCTGGTCGAGGCTCAGCCGGATCGGTTCGCCCGTCGCCGGATCGAACGGCGACCGCGTCCCGTCGCGCGATGCGACGACCATCAACGGATTGCCGTCGAGCCAGACGAAGCGCGCCTCGACCGAGGCGGCTTGCGGCGGCGTCAGCCTGCTCGCGATATCGGGCATGTCGTGGCCGGCGTAACGCTGCAACGCCTCGCGCTGGAGCGCGCGGCCGGTGAAGGACCCGCCGGGATTGAGCGACAGCCAGCCGGAGAACATCCAGGTCAGCACCAGCACGCCGGCGATCAGCCCCGTGATGTGATGCCAGGCCATCCAGCCGCGATAGGGCGTGACCTTGCCGCTCGCATAGCGCCGTCGCAGGCGCACACGCAAAATTCCGATCCAGATGCCGGTGACGCAGACGATCAGGCAGATGCCGGAGAGCCACAGCACCACCTGCCGCCAAAGCGGCCCGTCCTTGCGCAGCACGGTCGGATAAATCCAATGGGGGATCGAGCCGAGCCAGTTCCAGACGCGCTCGGTGCGGTTGGTGTCGAGCACGATCTCGCCGGAGCGTGACGACACATAGAGTTTCGTGCCGGCATCGTCGCCAAGCTCGATCATATAGAGCGGCCGCAGCGGATCGTAGCGCGCGGTCACGCTCCACTGGTCGCGGTCGACGATCTCGGCGAGTTTCGGCGTGGTGCTGGCGGGATGATGCGCGGCGACCGCGAGCGCCGTCCGCTCTGAAATGTCCGCGATCCGCCGCCCATCGACGGCGGAAACGGCGTGTCGTTTGCCGTCCCACTCGGCCAGCCGGTACACCGGCTGGTCCGCCAGCATCGTCAGACGCAGGTCGCGCGGATATTTCGTGAGGCCCGCCGCTTTCATCGCGGCGTCCGGCGAGAGCCTGACGTTGTCCCAGGCGATGTCCGGCAGCGAAGCGAGCCGTTCCTTTTCGGACAGGCTCGGAAACGCGACATACATCATCACCACGCCTGAAATGAACCACATGGCGAACAGAAGGCAGGTGACGATGCCGATCCAGCGGTGGCTGATATACAGCCACCGCCTTGCCGTTTTGGTCAGTCGGCGCATGCCTAGAACTTGACGTTCGCCGCCAGTTGCGCGGTGCGCGGCATGCCGAGCATCCACTGACCGGTGCCGCCCGATGTCGTGTAGACCGTGTCAAACACGTTATAGACGCGCAGCGACAGAGTTGTGTTGGCGTAAGGCTTCCATTGCAGGCCGGCATTGACGAGATTGTAGGACGGCCGCGCCAGCGTGTTGGCGGCATCGGCGAAGACGCTGCCGACGAACTGCACGCCGACATTCGCCGACCAGTTCGGCGCGAACGCCCAGGTCGCCCAGATGTTGGAGATGCTTTGCGGAACGTTCGCGGGAACGCTGCCCGCATAGTTCACCGCGACGCCGCCCACCGACTGCACGAAGTCATCATATTTGGCGCGCAGGATCGCCGTGTTGGCGTCGATGCGCCAGCCATAGGCGAGCGCGAGCCCGATGCTGGCCTCGATGCCGCGCGATGATTGCTGGCCGACCTGCACCGTGACCGTCGGCCGGTCCGGATCGCGCGCCAGCAGATTGTTCTTGACGATCTCGTAGCCGGCGACGGTCCATTCGCCGCGGCCGCCCCAGAACGACTGCTTGACGCCGATTTCGATCTGCTTGCCGGTCGACAGCTCGTAATTGCGGTTCGCCGCCGACATGGTGATGAGGTTGGTGACGGGGTCCACCGCGACCGAATACTGACCATAGAAGGAGAGGTCCTTCACCGGCGAATAGACCGCGCCGACGCGCCAGCTCGTGGCCGGATACGATTTCTCGAAACCATTGGCGGGATTGAGGTAGTCGGTGCGGTTGACGGTCGGATCGTCATAGCGGATGCCGCCGACCACCGAGACCTGCTCCGTCACCGACAGCCGGTTCTCGGCGAACAGGCTGTATTGGTTGGTGCGCGTGGTAAACGAACGGACGGTCGCGTTCGGGCTGTTGAACGAGCCCGGATCGAAGTCGAACAGCGGGACTGACGAGGAGCCGCCATAGGGTGAGTTGTTGGTATGGGTGAAATCGATGTGGTTGACATCGAAGCCGGCGAGGAATTCGTTCTTCATGCCGAAGATATGACCGCGGAAGGTCGTATCCATCCGGTTGCCGATCTGCTGCTGATCGTGGAAGATCTCGATATAGTCGCTGCGGTTGACGCGGCCGGTGGCCGGGTTGAAGGCGTAGCTCTCGATGTTTCGCCAGTGCCGCTGGCTGTTCAGATAATACAGCGTGTTGCGGATCGCGATGCCGTCGGCGACCTGCCATTCCGTCTTCACCTGATTCCAGCTGTCCTGATAGCGGATGCTGCTGTCGCCGGAATTGTAGTTCTGGAAGCGCAGCGCTTCGTTGAGCTGGCGGTTGATGAGCGGCGTGCCGAAATAGCGCGACGGTCTGCGGTCGCCATAGTCGGACGAAATCGTCCAGGTGATGTCCTCGTTCTGCTTGATCTGGATGGCCCCGTGCAGCGCGACGTTCGACGTTTTGTTGCGGTCGACCCAGCCTTCGGACAGGTTGCCGGTCGCGGCGAACCGGTAGGCGACGTTCGAGTTGATCGGCCCGCCGCTGTCCACCGCGATGCGGCGGTTCAGATTGGTGTCGATCGAGATTTCGGCCTCGTTGCGCGGGAACCAGAGCGGCATCTTCGAGACGACATTGACCGCGCCGCCGATCGCGCCTTCGCCGTACATGACCGAGGCCGGGCCGCGCAGCACCTCGATGCGTTCGGCGGACCATGTATCGAACGGGAATGTCAGCGTTCCCGATCCGACATACATCCGCGTACCGTCAAACAGCGTCATCACCGAGCCGTTGCCGGTGAAGCCGCGCGTGGCGAAGGACAGGCTGCCATTGCCGGGCGAGGGGCTTGCGGTGAAGCCGGTCGCGTTTTGCGTCACGGCTTCGAGGACACTCTGCTGGCCGCGTTCGGACATGGTTTCGGCGGAGATCACCTCGACGCTCGCGGGCGTCTGCAAGCGCGTCAGTCCGAGGCGACTGCCGGTGGAGCTTTGCGACGTCAGATTCAGCGTCGGTGCGGCGAGCGCCGTCTCGCTGGGCGCAGCCGCGGGCGCGTTCGGATTCGGCGCTGCGACGCGCTGCTGCCGTGTCCGGCTGGCGCTCGGACGGGTGGCGCGCCGCACAGGCGCGGTGCGCGCGGTCGGCTGCACCACCTCGACCGGATCGAGCATCCGGTTGCCTTGCGCGCTCTGCGACCAGCCGTCCGACGGGACGAGCAGGCAGGAGGCTGCGGCGGATAAGAGAAGGGTATGGCGGCGTTTGAAGCCGGAATGGATGGCGGAGGTCATTGCAAAGGCTCGCGATAACGTGGCACGTCACCGCAAGCTTGAGTGTTCGGCTTCCTCGGCGAGAGGAGGCATCGACTCCATCAGGACACCCCGCCCAATGCGCTCGCGTGTGACCACGACTGACGGCAGGTCTCCTGGCTCGCGGGTCGGTGCCTTGCATCGCCTTCCCAGGCCGAGGCCCAGTGGCTGATGATGCGAGACTCGCCGCTTACAGTTGCGGGGGCAGCTGCGGAACCGGACGTGAACGTCCTCACCGCATTCCCGTTTTAATCCCCGAAGGGAACCGTCGCGGCCAAAGTAATTTCAATCCGAACGCAGAGTCAACGCGGCGTCGCGAGGATGAGCGTCGGTTCGCGCGGCTTTGTATCCCAACAATCCGAGCGTCTTCGATCGTGGGCAGGCAATTTTATTGGACGGCTTTGCGCGCGCGATGTTTATTGATAGCTCTGCGATTCAATTCTTCTGCGTGAGCGCGGCGCGCTCGCGCGCGGTTGTCGTCCTGTAAGGGCGGCTTCCTGTAGGGAAAGTCCGATGCACATCGAACCAGGTCTGATTCCGGAAACAAAGATCGTTCTGAGCTATGCGACGGCGGCCGCAGCCGGTGCCTACGCGTTCTGGCACGCGGCCGGCGAAGCCAGGCGGACCGGCGTCGGCATGCTGCTGGCGCGGACACTCATCGCGACGGCGTTCGTGTTCGTGTTTTTCGAGGTGCTGCCGCATTTCTCCGCCGGCGTCTCGGAGGTGCATTTCATCTTCGGCTCAACGATCTTCCTGCTGCTCGGCACCGCGCCTGCCGCGTTCGGCCTCGCGCTTGGGCTGCTGCTGCAAGGTCTGCTGATGGCACCCGCCGATCTTCCGCAATATGGCGCGAACGTCACGACGCTGCTCGTGCCGCTGTTCGCCGTGAGCGCGCTGGCGCAGCGGGTCATCCCGCGCGAGACGCGCTATGTCGACATCGACTACAAGCAGATGTTCGCATTGTCGGCCGTCTTTCAGGCCGGCATCGTCTCGTGGGTGGTGTTCTGGGTGCTGTATGGCAATGGCGTCGCGGTCGACAGTTTCGAATCGCTCGCGCATTTCACGCTCGCCTACCTGCCGGTGATCCTGATCGAGCCGCTCGCCGATATCGCTGTGCTGTGGGTTGCGAAAACCATCCACGCCATGCCGGGCAGTTCGGTTTTGCAGCCGCGTCTCACCCAGGCCGGCTAGCCCGTCGAGGTTTTGCGATGCGTGTTCGGTTTGTCTCGGGGTCGATGCGACCTGCGTCCGTATGACCATGCGGCGACCGAAAGGGCGTAGCTTCTGGCCGGCGGTTGCCGGGCCGTGGCTCGTCGTCGGGACGATCGTTCCGGCGGCGGCGCAGACCAATGTGTCGTCCCTAGATGAAATCGTCGTCAGCGCCGATCGCGTGCCGGGGCCGATCGAGCGGACGGGCAGTGCGATCAGCATCGTCAGCGGCGACGATCTCGCCGCGACCAATCCCACCTCGCTGGTCGATGCGCTGCGCGCGGTGCCCGGCCTCGACATCACCGAAAGCGGCGGTCCTGGAGCGACGGCGAATGTGCGTCTGCGCGGCAGCAGCACCGGCCAGACCTTGGTGCTGATCGACGGCGTGCGGGCGAACGATCCCTCGAACGCCAGCGGCGATTTCGATTTCGCGATGTTTCCGCCGGGCGCGATCGAGCGGATTGAAGTGCTGCGCGGACCGCAGAGCGCGCTGTACGGCTCCGATGCAATCGGCGGTGTCGTCAACATCATCACCAAGCGCGGCGGCGGCCCGATGCGCGCGAGCGCGACGCTCGAAGGCGGAAGCTACGGGCTGATGTCGGGGCTCGGCGCGATCTCCGGCTCCGACGGCAAATGGAGCTACGCCGCCTCCGGCGCGGTGCAGAAGAACGACGGCTTTTCGCGCTACGGCTATCGCATCCCGGCGATCGAGGCGAGATTTCCGAATCTCGAACGGGACGGGTTTTCGCGTCTCGCCGGGTCGGCGCGCGTCGGGTACGATTCCGGCGAGGGCTTTAGATTCGACGCGGGCGCGCTGTCGTCTTTCATGCGCGGCGGGCTCGACGCCGCGACGGGCGCGTTTCCCGACACGCCGTCCTTCGCTGAGCGGTGGTACAGTCAGGTCAATGCGCGCGCATCAGTTGACGCGCTGGACGGCCGCTGGAGCCATAGCCTGAACGTGTTCGCGAACCGAAACGATCGCCGCTTCGACGAGACGACCTATCGCCTCAATCTTGCGCCGGCGAACACCACGCGCATCGTCTCCGATTTTGTCGGCGATCGCGTCGGCGTCGAATATCAGTCGGTCTGGAAGGCTGGCACGCTCGGCTCGCTGGTCTATGGCGCGAAGGCCGAGCGCGAAACGGCGAACACCTTGCGACCAATCTGTCGCCCGTGCCCGGCAACAGGCGATCGACGCTGGCGGCGTCGCAGGACACGCGCTCGGTCTTCGCGCTGTGGCAACTTCCGGTCGGCGAGCGGTTGGACGTCACGGCCGGCGGCAGGATCGACGATGTCGCCGGCGTCGCGCGCTTCGAGACCTGGCGCACGACCGCCGCCTATCGCATCGTCGAGACCGGGACGAAGCTTCGCGCCAGCGCCGGCACCGGCGCGAAAGCGCCGACGCTGTTCCAGCTTTACGCGCCGATTTACGGCAATCCGACGCTCAGCCCGGAGCAGAGTTTCGGCTACGATGCCGGCATCGACCAAAGCTTCCTGAACGGCCGGCTGCGGGTCTCGGTGACCGCGTTCAAGAGCGAATTGCAACAGCTCATCGAATTCAACGCCGCCTCGATGCGTTATTTCAACGTCGCGCGCGCCGAAACCTCGGGCGTGGAGACCAGCGCCGACGCCGAGGTGCTGCCGGGATATTTGCGGCTCAGGCTGGCTTACACGAATTTGCGCGCGAAGGATCTGTCCACCAACTTGACGCTGGCGCGACGGCCGGAGCATGTCGGCACGATCGCGCTCGCTTTCACGCCGATGCCCGGCTGGCTGATCGAGCCGCGCCTGTTGCTGGTATCGGACCGCTTCAACAGCGCGAACGAGAACGGACGCCTGTCGGCCTATGCGCGCCTCGATCTGTATACCGAGTATCGCATCGACGCGACCTGGAAGACCTATCTGCGCGGCGAGAACATTCTCAACGCGCGCTATCAGGAGACGCTCAATTACGGCACGACCGGACCCGCGCTCTATGCCGGAGTGAGCGGCACATGGTAACGCGGTCCCTTGTTTCGTTGCGCTTCTCGCCGCTGGTGGCGCTGCTGGTCGTTCTGGTTGCCGCGCTCGCGACCGCCTCGCTCGGCACCGGGCCGGTGCGGTTGCCTCCGCTGACGGTGGTGCAGGCGCTGTTCGGCGGCGGCACCGAGGAGCAGCGCATCATCGTGCAGGGAATCCGTCTGCCGCGCGCCATTCTCGGACTGGCGATCGGCGCGATCCTCGGATTGTCGGGCGCGGCGTTGCAGGGCCTGTTGCGAAATCCGCTGGCCTCGCCGTCCTTGTTCGGCGCGCCGCAATCGGCCGCGCTCGGCGCGGTGCTGGTGATCGCGACGGGACTTGCCGACGTCCGCTCGTTCCTTCTTCCGGTGGTGGCGATCGTGTTCGCGTTCGGCTCGGTGTTTGCGCTGCTGGCGATCGCAGGCCGCAATGCCGGATTGCTGCTGCTGATTCTTGCAGGGCTCGCGCTTTCGAGTCTCGCTGGCGCACTTACCGCGTTGGCGATGAACCTGTCGCCGAACCCGTTCGCGACATTGGAGATCGCCTTCTGGCTGTTGGGCTCGCTGGAGGATCGCAGTTTTCGACACGTCATGCTGGCGCTGCCGTTCATCGCGGCCGGCGCAATCGTGCTGCTGTCCTTGCGGCACTCGTTCCGCGTGTTGAGTCTTGGCGAGGAGAGCGCGCAAAGCCTCGGCGTCGATGTCGGCCGGCTGCGGCTGGCGGTGATTACTGGCGTGGCGCTTGGCGTCGGCGGCGCGGTGTCGGTGGCCGGCACCATCGGCTTCATCGGCCTGGTCGCGCCGCATCTCGTGCGGCCCTTCGTCAACTATGACCCGACGCGGCTGTTGGTGCCGAGCGCGCTGATGGGAGCGGCCCTGCTGCTCGCCGCCGACATCGCGGTACGCCTGATCCCCTCGAACGCGGATATCAAGGTCGGCGTGCTCACCTCGCTGGTCGGCGTGCCGTTCTTCCTCTATCTGATTTTCCGCGAGCGGCGCTCGCTCGGCGCGAGCGCATCATGAGCGCCGCCTTCCTCACCGCGAAAGATGTGGGCGTCGATCTGGCGGGGCGGCGGGTGCTGCACGATTTCACCTTCGCTCTGCCGTCGCGCGGCGTGGTCGCGCTGGTCGGCCCGAACGGTGCGGGCAAGACCACGCTCTTGAGAGCGATCTGCGGCCTGATCCCGTCGCGCGGCGAGATCGCCATCGACGGCGACGTGATGGCGACGTTGCCGCTGGAGGCGCGCGCGCGAAAGATCGCCTATCTGCCGCAAGGCCATGTCGTCCACTGGCCGTTGCCGGTGCGGGACGTGGTGGCGCTCGGCCGCTTTCCGCATGGAGCTGTCGACCCCGGCCGGCTGGGCGAGCACAATGCGCGCATTGTCGAAGACGCGATGGCCGCCGCCGACGTGCTGGTACTGGCGGATCGCCGTGTCACGGAGCTGTCGGGCGGCGAACGCAGCCGCGTCGCGCTGGCGCGGGCGCTCGCCGTCAACGCGCCGATCGTGCTCGCGGACGAGCCGACCGCCTCGCTCGATCCGCGTCACCAGATCGACGTGCTGCGGTTGTTGCGCAAGACCGCCGATGCGGGCGCGCTCATCGTCGTCGTGACGCACGATATCGGCATGGCCGCGCGCTTCGCCGACGAGGTGCTTGTCGTTTCCGATGGCCGCCTTGTCGCGCATGGCGCGCCGGACGTCGCGCTCACCGATGACATCCTGCGCGACGTGTTTCGTGTCGCGGCGTTCCGCGCCTCCGCCGATGGCGAGCCGATCCTCCTGCCGTGGAGCGAGGCATGAGCGGCGTGCTATGCCAGAGCGGCGGCGAGGCGCGTGAAATCGCCATCGGTGCGCGGCAGGCCGAGACGAAGCAGATCGCCATGTGCCGGAAATTTCCGGCTCCAGATGCGATGATGCGCGAGCCGCGCGTGCAGGGAAGCCGCCTCCGGATGACGGATCAGCCGGAACAGCGTGGTGCCGCCGACGATTGCGCAGTCCTTTGCAGTCAGCAGCCGGTCGAGGCGATCCGCCTGATGCTGAAGCTGGCGGCGCATGGTGTCCGCCCATGCTTCGTCCCGCAGCGCGGCCTCGCCGATCGCGAGCGCCGGACCGGCGACCGACCATGGCCCGAGCGCGTCGCGCAGCTTCGCGATGATCTCCGGCGCGCCGATCGCGAAGCCGAGCCGCAGGCCTGGCAGGCCGTAGAATTTTCCGAACGAGCGCAGGAGAACGATCGGCAATTCCACGCACAGATCGGCGGCGGTAGCGGATGGATGAACGTCGACGAACGCTTCGTCGACCACCAGCCATCCGCCGCGCGCTTTGAGCGTTGCCGCAACGGCGGCGATCGCGTCGCGCGGCAGCAATCGGCCGTCCGGGTTGTTCGGATTGACGATGACGGCATGGGTGGCGTCATTCGGCAGCGCATCGACGCTGTCGACGGACAGCACCCGATGCCCCGCATGTGACCAGGCACGACCATGCTCGTTATATGTGAGACGATCGATGGCGACCGCGCCGGGGTACGCAAGATGCGGGAGCCACTGGATCAGCGCCTGCGTGCCGGGGGCGGCGACCAGCGCCGCGCGGGGAGGGATGCGATAGGCTGTTCGCGCCGCGTCGAGCAGAGCTTGCTCGGCTGCGCGCGATGGCAGCCGGTACAGGGGTTTTGCGAGCAACGCTGGCGGAATCGGCCACGGCGTCGGATTGATGCCTGTCGAGAGATCGAGCCATGCTTCGGCCTCGCCGCCGAACTCGTTTATCGCGTCAAAGAGGTCGCCGCCATGTTGCATGCGATCAGTGTGCCATCGATTCGAACTGCGCGCGAGCGTAGGCTTGCGGTCGTGTGTCTGGTGTTCGCGCTGACGACGATGCTCGCGGCGACGGCGAGCGCGCGGCAGCCGCGCATCGCCTCGATCAATGTCTGCACCGACCAGCTTCTGCTGGCCCTCGCCGATCCCGAGCAGATTCTCGGTCTCAGCCCGTATTCGCGCGACGGGGCGCGGTCATGGGCCGCCGCCGAGGCTTCGAAATATCGCAAGCTGTCGGGCGAGGCCGAGGACGTTCTGGTGCTGAAGCCGGACTTCGTCGTCGGCGGCCGTTTTACGCGCCGCGCGACCCGCGAACTCCTGAAGGACAAGGGCGTGAAGGTGATCGAGTTCGATATCGCCCGCTCGATCGACAACGTCCGATCGCAGATTCGCAAGATGGGCGACCTGGTCGGGCATCCGGAGCGGGCCGAGCGGGAGGTCGCGCGGCTCGATGCCGCCGTCGCGCGCACGAAAAGCATCGCCACGCAAAGGCGTCCGAGCGTGCTTTCGGTGTCGCGGCGCGGCTGGGTTTCCGGCAGCGAAAGCCTCACGACGTCGCTGCTCGCCGAGGTCGGGCTTTCGAATGCGGCATCGCGGATCGGCATCCGCGGCGGCGGGTTCGCGTCGCTCGAAAGCATCGTCCAGCTCAAGCCCGACCTGCTGCTGTTGTCGGACGACAGCAACAGCGCCGAGGATCAGGGCAAAGCGTTTCTGCTGCATCCGGCCTTGCAGCGGCTTTATCCGCCGTCGCGGCGGCTCGTGCTGCCCGAGCGGCTGACGGTCTGCGGCGGGCCGATGCTGGCCGAGGCGCTGGACCGGCTGAGCGCGGAGCTTCGTCGGGTCGCGCCATGAGCGACGTCTGGAGTTCGTTGCCGTTCGTGCTGCTGCTGGCGCTGGCGTTCGATGCGGCTCTCGGCGATCCGCGTTGGCTCTGGACGCGCGCGCCACATCCGGTGACGCTGATCGGCGGGCTGATCTCCTTTTTCGATCGTCGTTTCAATCGGGAGGATGATTCAGCAACTCGCCGGAAAACGAACGGTGTCATCGCGATGGTGGTGCTTGTCGCTGGCGCGGCGGTGCTGGGACTTCTGCTCGAATGGATTTTCGCCCGCGTCACCGGCGGCTGGATCGTCTCGGCGCTGCTCGGCTCCGTGTTTCTGGCGCAGCGGAGTCTTTATGAGCACGTCGCCGATGTTCGCAGTGCTCTGCTCGGCGGCGGAGTCGATGCGGGCCGCAAAGCCGTCGGGATGATCGTCGGGCGTGACACCGCCGTGCTTGACGAGGCGGGCATCAGCCGCGCGGCCATCGAATCCTGCGCGGAGAATTTTTCGGATGGCGTCGTCGCGCCGGCGTTCTGGTTCGCGATTCTCGGCTGGCCGGGACTGTTGATCTACAAGATCACCAACACCGCCGACTCGATGATCGGGCACCGCACGGCGCGGCACGAATCCTTCGGCTGGGCGGCCGCAAGGCTCGACGATGTGTTGAATCTCCTGCCGGCGCGATTGAGTGCCGTGCTGGTCGCGGCTGGCGCGCCGGTTGTGGCGGGATCGATGCGCCGCGCGTTCGCCGTGACGCTCCGCGACGCCGGGTTGCATCGCTCGCCGAACGCCGGCTGGCCCGAAAGCGCGATGGCAGGAGCGCTCGGCCTGGCGCTGGCGGGGCCGCGCCGCTATGGCGCGCGGATCGTCGACGATCCGTTCCTTAACAAAGAGGGCCGGCGCGACGCGAATGCCGGCGACATTTCCCGCGCGCTGAGAATCCTCGTTCTCGCCTGCATCCTTCACGCGGCGATTTATGCGGGCGCAGCTATTGTCCTAGCGACGTCTGGAAATTGAAAGAATCGCGTCGATATCCACATGGGCTTCGAGGTGATCGGCGAGCGCATCGAGCGCCTGCTCGATTTGATGCTCGTAAGCGAGGCTCGACGCGGCGTTGAAGCCGGCGAGCCATGCGCGGCGAAAGGCGTCGCCGGCAAAAAGTCCGTGAACATAGGTGCCCTGCACGCGACCGTCCTTCGATATCGCGCCGTCGTCGCGGCCGTCGATGCGAAGCATCGGCCGGGCACAGTCCGGCCCCTGCGTCTCGCCGAGATGAATCTCGTAGCCTTCGATGGTCTCGCCGCTGGCATGATGGATGCCGCGAATGGCGCGCGTGGTTTTGCTTCCCGTCATCACGGTGTCCACGTCGAGCAGCCCGAGCCCCTTCGCAGCTCCAGCCACACCGTCCGCGCCGGAGGGATCGCTGATGGATTTGCCTAGAAGCTGATATCCGCCGCACAGCCCGAGAACGTGGCCGCCCCGCCGCGCATGCGCCTTGATGTCGATGTCCCATCCTTGCGCTTGCAGAAACGCCAGATCGCCCAGCGTCGATTTGGTGCCGGGCAGGATCACGACGTCTGCTTCCGTTGGAATTACTTCGCCGGGCCTGACGAAGCGCAGGTCCACCGATGGCTCCATGCCGAGCGGATCGAGATCGTCGAAATTGGCGATGCGCGACAAGATCGGCACGGCGATCGTCAAGGGTCGCGAGGTGCGCCGGGACGTCCGGTTGAGATCGACGGCGTCCTCGGCCGGCAGCCATGCCGCCTGCGGCAGCCATGGCACGATGCCGAGCGCCGGCCAGCCGGTGGCGGCGATAATCGCATCGCGGCCCGCATCGAACAGGCGCGCATCGCCGCGAAACTTGTTGATGAGGAATCCGCGAATGCGTGCTTTCTCATTCGCGCTCAGCACGGCGTGCGTTCCGACCACGCTCGCGATCGCGCCGCCGCGATCGATATCGGCGAGCAGGATCGCCGGCACGTCGGCGGCTTCGGCGAATCCCATATTGGCGATGTCGCCCGCGCGCAGATTGATTTCGGCGGGGCTGCCCGCGCCCTCGACCAGCACGATGTCGGCTTCAGCGCAAAGCATGTTGAAACTGTGCAGCACCGCGTCCAGCAGTTGCGCGCGCCCGGTGCGATACTCCGCGGCCCTCAGCGTGCCGCGACGCTGGCCGTGAACGATCACCTGCGCGCCGGTGTCGGTTTCGGGCTTCAGCAGCACCGGATTCATGTGAACGCTCGGCGGGACGCGAGCGGCGCGCGCTTGCAGCGCCTGGGCGCGGCCGATCTCGCCGCCGTCGGCGGTGACGGCCGCGTTGTTCGACATGTTCTGCGGCTTGAACGGCCGCACGCGGAGGCCCCGGCGGGCGAGCAGCCGCGCGAGGCCGGCGACGATGGTCGACTTGCCGGCGTTGGAGCCCGTGGCCTGAATCATGATGGCCGGCGTCGGCATGCTCAGAACTCGATGCCCTGCTGCGCCTTGATGCCCTGGCGGAACGGATGCTTCACCAGCGTCATGTCGGTCACGAGGTCGGCGATCTCGACGAGTTCGGTTGCTGCGTGGCGGCCGGTGACGATCACATGCTTGTCGGCGGGCTTCTCGTCGCGGAGAAAGGCCACGACTTCGCCAAGCGGCAGATATTCGTAGCGCAGCACCACGTTCAGTTCGTCCAGCAGCACCAGGCGGTGGCGATCGTCGAGAATGAGATCTTTCGCGCGCTCCCAGGCTGCGCGCGCGGCGGCGATGTCGCGCTCGCGATCCTGCGTTTCCCAGGTGAAACCTTCGCCCATGATGTGCAGGCTCGCGAGTTCTGGAAATCTCGCCAGCAGCTTCGCTTCGCCGGTGTTCCATGTCGGCGATTTGATGAACTGGATCACACCGACCGGCCAGCCATGGCCGATATGGCGAAACACCATGCCGAGGGCGGCCGTGGTCTTGCCCTTGCCGGTGCCGGTGTTGACGATCAAGAGGCCCTTCTCGCCGCTTTTCGTCGCCATCATCTTGTCGCGCGCGGCTTTGTGCTTGCGCATCTTTTCGGTGTGGCGCTCATTGATGTCGCCCGTCTGCGCGGTCATGCGGTTTCTCCTTGCCGGTTCCTGGATTGGCGGGACAGACGCGCGAGCGTGCTCGCCGCGCTGTTCGATCGCGGATGCCAGAGCTCTCTGCGGATCGCCTCCTGGAAGCGATCGACGGTTTCGTCGAACGCCGCGGGATTTGCCTCAAGCATGAAGGCGCGCACGGCGTCGTCCTCGACATAGGCCGCGAACAACTGATCAAAATGGTGGTCGCCGACCGCGTCGGTGGTGGCGGCGAAGCCGAACAGATAGTCGACGGTCGCGGCGATCTCGAACGCGCCCTTGTAGCCGTGTCGCATCACGCCGGCGATCCATTTCGGATTGGTCGCGCGGCCGCGGACGATGCGTGAAATCTCGCGCGCGAGCGGGCGCGCCACCGGCATTTCGGGCCGCGACGTATCGATGTGGAATGTTTTCGGCGCAGTGCCGCGCAGATGCTGAACTGTGGCTGTGAGCCCGCCCATGAACTGATAGTAGTCGTCCGAGTCGAGAATATCGTGCTCGCGATTGTCCTGCGCCTGCACGACAGCATCGGTGCGCGAAAGATTTTGCACGAAATCGTCGCGCGCGGGCGCGCCCATCGCGCCGCCGCCATAGGCGTAGCTGCCCCAGCTCAGATAGACGCCGGCGAGGTCGCCGCGATCGCTCCAGCCCTGGTCGTCGATCATCGCTTGCAGGCCCGCGCCATACGCGCCTGGTTTCGCGCCGAACACGCGGGTCGCCGCACGCCGTTCGGCGTCCGCCGCGCTTGCGCCTTCCCGCCGAAGTTTCAGCGCTGTGGCGCGTGCATGCGCCGCGAGCGGATTGGCCTCGTCGGGTTCATCCAGCGCCGCGATCGCGCGCACGGCGCTGTCGATCAGATCCATCTGCATGGGAAAGGCGTCGCGGAACAGGCCCGACACGCGAAACGTCATATCGATGCGAGGGCGCTTCAGTTCCGAAAGAGGGGTGATCGTAAAGCCGGTCACGCGGCCCGACGACGGCTCCCATGTCGGCCGCGCGCCGATCAGCGCCAGCGCCTGCGCGATATCGTCGCCCCCGGTGCGCATGTTGGAGGTGCCCCACGCCGACAGGGCGATCGAACGCGGCCACTCGCCCGCCTCCTGCCAATAGCTTTCGACGACGCGCTCGGCCGCGAGCTGCCCGAGCTTCCACGCGGAGGGCGAGGGCACGGCGCGAACATCCACGGCAAAGAAATTGCGGCCGGTCGGCAGCACGTCGGGGCGGCCGCGGGTCGGCGCGCCGGCAGGACCGGGCGCGACGAAGCGGCCGGCGAGACCGTTCAGCAGCGCTTGCATTTCCGCGCCGCCGCTCTTCTCGATCGCGGGGCGGAGCCGGTCGGCGATCCAGTCGAGCACCGTGCTGGCGGCGGGAAGGCCGTCCGGCTTCGGGATGTCGCCGGCGACGAGCCTCGAAGCCAGCATCTCGATCCGCTCCACCGTGTCGCCCGTGCTGCGCCATGGCTGCTCGCTCATCGCCTGCAACAACTCCGGCCGCGGGCCGCGATAATCCTCGGCCAGATGCGGCGTCAGCGGATCGAAATCCTTGAGCCCGAGATCGGCGGCGAGCGCCCGATGCAATGATGCATCCGATGGATGCAGGTCCGAACGCGGCACCCGCGCGATCGAGACCAGAAGATTCGTCGTCTGCGGTTTCGGCGGCGTCGCGCCGAACACATGCAGGCCGTCGCGGATCTGCATTTCCTTCAGGTCGCACAGATGCGCGTCGAGCGCGCGCAGCGCTTCGGCTACAGGCGTCTGCGGGGCGATGTCGATGTCGGAGTCGAGCCGCTGCGCCTGTGCGATCGAGAGGATTTCGCCGGCGATGACGCTGGCGCGCTTCGGATCGAGATCGGAGGCCAGCGCGTATTCGTCGACCATCGCTTCGAGCGCGGCAAGCCCGTCATGCAACTCCGCGCGCGCGAGCGGTGGCGTCAGGTGATCGACGATCACGGCGGCGCTGCGGCGCTTCGCCTGAATGCCCTCGCCGGGATCGTTGACGATGAACGGATAGAGGTGCGGCACGGGGCCGAGCACCGCGTCGGGAAAGCAGTCCTCGGACAGGCCGCTGCTCTTGCCGGGAAGCCATTCCAGATTGCCGTGCTTGCCGAGATGCACGATCGCGTGCGCGCCGAATGCGGTGCGCAGCCACAGATAGAACGCCAGATAGTGATGCGGCGGCACGAGATCCGGATCGTGATAGCTCGCCTTCGGATCGATGTTGTAGCCGCGCGCGGGCTGAATGCCTGTGACGATGTTTCCGAAACGATGCAGCGCCAGCGCGAAAGCGTCGCCGACGACATGTGGGTCGTCCTGCGGCGTGCCCCAGCGGCGGGTGACGGCGTCGCGGATGCTTTTCGGCAGGCGGGAGAAGGCATCCGCATAATCCGCGAGCGGCCAGCGCACGCCGCCGGTGCGCTCGCTTCGGCTGACAAGCGCGTTGGTCGGCCCCGCTTGCAGAAGATGCATCAGTTCGGCGGAGGTCGCGGGCGCATCGCCGATCGTGTACCCGGCGTTGCGCAGAGCGGCGAGAACATCGACCAGGCTTTGCGGCGTGTCGAGTCCGACGCCGTTCGCGAGCCGCCCGTCGCGATTCGGATAATTCGCGAGCACGATGCCGATGCGGCGCTGATCCGGCTGGCATTGCCGCAGCCTGATCCACGCCCGCGCGAGTTCGGCGAGACTGTCGATCCGGTCCTGCACCGGCTGCAAGCGCGTCGCGGCAAAGCCGGAGGCATCGGCTTGCGCGCGTTCCTTGAACGCGATCGCGCGCGCAAAGATGCGGCCGTCCACTTCCGGCAGCACGACATGCATCGCGAGGTCGCGCGGCGAGAGCCCCTGCGTGCTTGCGCGCCATGCGGCGATCGACGTGCCCGCGAGCGCGACTTGCAAAACGGGACAGTCATAGGAAGAGAGCAGGCCGTCGAGATCGTTCGTCGTCGCGGTGGCGAAGGCCGTCGCATTGACGATCAGCTCGGGCGGATAGGCAGCCAGCGCCGTGCCGAGAAACGCGATCGAGCGTGCGTCCTTCAGGCTGGTGACGAAGATCGGCAGCGGCTTGAGGCCGGATTCGTCCAGCGTGTCAACGAGCGCCTCGATCGGAGCGGTGTCACCGCTCGCGGCGAGCGCCCGATAGAAGATGATCGGCACGTTCGGCTGCGGTCCCGCGGCGGGGCTGCGCCAGAAGCCGGCGGCCGGCATCGGCTTCGGCGGCGGCGGAGCGTCGCCATGGCCGATCACATGTGCCGCGAATTTCAGCGCGCCGATGGCGTTCTCGACGCCGCCTTCCGAGCAATAGCGCCAGAGCGTTTCGGCCGCTTCAGGCGTGACGTTTCCGCGCGCGGCGAGCGCCGCGTCCCATGTCAGTTCGCCCGGCAGAACCGCGAGCAGGCTTTTGCGTCTCGCCGCGTCGCTGCGAAGGCTCTCGACGCCGTAAGGCCAATACGCCTCGCCGCCGAGCATGCGCAGGATGACGATCTTCGCCGTTTTCAGCGTGCGTTCGACATAGGCGTCGACGGACGCCGGATGCCCGAGCGCCAGCAGGTTGGTGAGGCGCAGGCTGGGAAAGCCGGCGGGCAATTGACGCCAGGCCGCCGCGAAGGTTGCAAGGTCGCTGTCGGCGGCGGAGAGAATGACGATGTCCGCGGGCTCCTGACCCAGATCCCGCGCAATCTCTCCGTCGTCGATCGTCCCTTCGCTGGCGAGCTTGAGATGCATGCACCGGTTATCCGCGCAGCGCTTGTTGGGCGGCGGCGCCGTCGAAACCCTTGAGCCCGATCACGACCAGATGTTCGCGTGGCGATGTGCCCGGCCGCGCGAAGGACAGTTCGACCCGTCCGCCCACCGCCTGCACGACGACCGGCGACAGCTTGTCGTCCACGCGCGCAAAACCCTTGACGCGCAGAATGCCGTCGAGCGCGAGCGCGTCGGCGATCCGCTGGCGCAGATCGTCGAGGCTTGCCGTCTGAGCGCCGGTGACGACGATGCTTTCGAAATCGTCGTGATCGTGCTCCCCCTCCTCGCCGTGATGGCCGAGCCGTTCGGCGAGATTGGATTCCGCTTCCGCCTTCATGCCGATCAGCACGTCGGGCTGCAACGCGCCGCGCGAACGCACAATTCGCACCCTGTCGGGGAGAAGGGTGATCAGGCGGCTCTCGATCGCGGCCAGATCGTTGTCTTGCACGAGATCGCTTTTGGAGAGAACCACGAGATCGGCGCAGGCGAGCTGATCCTCGAACACTTCCTCGATCGGATCGTCATGATCCAGCGACGGGTCGGCCTGACGCTGCGTGTCGAGCGCGTCCTCGTCGAGAACGATGCGCCCTTCCGACAGCGCCAGCGCATCGACGACGGTGACGACGCCGTCGACGGTGGCGCGTGTGCGTACCGCCGGCCATGCGAACGCCTTCAGCAGCGGCTGCGGCAGCGCCAGCCCGGAGGTTTCGATGACGATCGCATCGAGCGGACGATCGCGCGACAGCAGCGTCTCCATGGTCGGGATGAAATCGTCGGCCACCGTGCAGCAGATGCAGCCATTGGTGAGTTCGACGATGTCGCCTTCGGCGCACGCTTTTGCCGCGCATTCCTCGACGAGGCCACCGTCGAAGCCGGCGTCGCCGAATTCGTTGACGATCACGGCGATGCGCCGGCCGTCGGTCTGCGTCAGCAGCGAGCGCAGCAGCGTGGTTTTGCCCGCGCCGAGAAAGCCGGTGAGGACGGTGACGGGAACGCGGGTCATTGCAAGACACTCCATGGTGGCGTCTGGCCCTTGAGCCAGAGCGGCAGGCCCGCCGCGACGAACGCCACATTGGCGACCGCCGCGGCGATGCGTTGATTGAGGCGGCCCTGCTCGTCGCGGAAGCTGCGCCCGAGCGGCGTTTCCGGAACGAGGCCGAGGCCGATTTCATTCGAGACGAGCAGCACCGGCCCGGTCGCGGCACGCAAAGCTTCGATCAGGCGCGTGGTTTCGTGCGCGCAGTCGAGATCCGCAAGCATCACATTCGACAGCCACAGCGTGAGGCAATCGACCAGCAGGACGCGGTTCCCGCACGCTTCGCGCGTCACGGCGTCCGCCAGCCGCAGCGGCTCCTCGATCGTGATCCATCCAGCGCCCCGGCGCGCCTGGTGATGACCGATGCGAAGTCGCATCTCGTCGTCGCCCGCCTGCGCGGTGGCGATATAGACCTTGTCGCGGCCGCTGACATTCGCGAGCTTTTCCGCGAAGGCGGATTTGCCGGAGCGCGCACCACCGAGCACCAGCGTATGAGCGGCGTGGCTCATGTCGGCGGCTTGCCGTCGGCGGGCGACCAGATCGCGGGCGGAATGCGCGCGATCAGCCCGCGGCGGATGATCTCGGGGCGTTCGCGCCACGGCACCAGCCCGAGATTGGCCTTCGCGAACGACGCAACGAAACTTGCGATCGCCGAAGCCCCGGCGTCGCCGCCGAGGTCGCCGAAAATGAAGGTATAGCGATCCGGCGCGGTCACGGCGATCGTGCCGGGCCGCTTGCAGACGCCGAGGCATTGCACGGCGCGAACGGTCGCGGTTGCACCGACAGCGGCGCTGGTGGCGGCGAGCAGATTCTGGCCGGCGGCGGGATCGTCGGATTTGCAGATGGTGCAGACGCTGACGACGATGTCGCCCGGCGAGCTTTCACCTTCACCTTCGGCTTCGACAGCTTCCGTCTGGTCCGCCTGATGGCGCATCACAACGCTCCCACGAGTCCGGGCAGGGACGAAAAGCTCTGTCGGAAAGCGAGGTCGTCGGCGCAAGGCCGATGATGCGCTCTCGTTCGGGGCACCCCGCCCAAACGCCTTCAAAGCACCCTGGTTGCGATGGCAGGTCTCCTGGCTCGCGGGTCGTGGCCCGATTGGCCGCCTTCCCGAGGAACATCCTCAGTGGCAGTGGCCGGGCTCGCCGCATACAGTTGCGGGGGCAGCGCCGGAATCGGATGAGTCCTTATCGGACAAATCCTGGACCGGCTTCCCTTTTCATCTTCCGTGTCAGGGAAGAACCATCAAGGTCACGCTAGCTGCCGCGCTCACGCCGGTCAACCGGCGCGCATCATGGGCTTTTCTGCTCGCTCACGCCGGCCTCGGTAAAGGTCGCCATGCCGGTGTGGCAGGCGAGCGCCGCCCGCAGCAGCAGGATCGCCACCGCCGCGCCGGAGGCTTCGCCCAATCGCATGTTCAGATCGAGCAATGGGACCATGCCCATATGGTCGAGCAGGCGACGATGTCCGGCCTCCGCCGAGACATGCGCGGATCGGCAATGATCCAGCGCCGCCTGCGAGAGCTTTGCGAGCGGCAGCATCGCGGCGGTGGCGACGAATCCGTCGAGCAGGGTCGGGATGCTGTAGCGCCGCGCGGCGAGGACCGCGCCGGCCATCGCCGCAAGCTCGCGTCCGCCCAAGGCGGCCGCCACCTGCAACGGGTCCGAAAGAATCGCCGCATGCCGCGCGAGCGCTGTGTCGATCGTCGCACATTTGCGCGCCAGCCCGTCATCGTCGACGCCCGTGCCGCGCCCGGCCCAGGCGGCGGCTCCCTCGCCGAGCAGCGCGGCGCAGAGCGCGGCAGCGACCGTCGTGTTGCCGATGCCCATCTCGCCGATCGCGAGCAGATCGTCGTCCGGCCGCACCGTCGCATAGCCGATATTCAGCGCTTGCAGGAACGCGTCGGCCGTCATCGCCGGCCGCGCCGTGAAATCTTGGGTCGGCTGCGCGATCTCGATCGGCACCACGCGCAGATCGGCGCTCGCGAGCGTCGCAAGCTGGTTGATCGCAGCGCCCCCGGCCTGAAAATTCTGCACCATCTGCGCGGTCACATCCGGCGGATAGGCGTAGACGCCGCGCGCGGCGACGCCGTGATTGCCCGCGAACACCGCGATGGCGATACGGTCGAGCTTCGGCGGCGTGCGCCCTTGCCAATGCGCCAGCCAGACCGCAAGGTCTTCGAGACGACCGAGACTTCCCTCGGGCTTGGTGAGATTTTTCTGGTGCCGGATCGCGGCCAGCCTGGCGTTTTCGTTGCCTTGCGGCAACTCGCGACAGAAGGCGCGGATGTCGTCCAGAGTGTTGAATGTCATGCGATGTGCTGATGCGAGATTCGAGTTGCTGAAATGGCTGGTATCATAGGAGAGCTGCTGACGGATATACGAATCGCCGTCACCTTCCTCACGCGCCTGCCGATCCGGCCGATGGAGACCGTTCATCCCGAGCAATTGCTGCGGGCGCAGCGCGTGCTGCCGCTGGTCGGCGCGCTCATCGGTTGTGCGGTCGGGCTAGCCTATGCGGGCTTGACGGCGATCGGCGCGCCGGCTCTCGCCTCCGCCGCGGTCGCGCTCGGGATCGGCGCACTCATCACTGGCGCGCTGCATGAGGACGGGCTCGCCGACATGGCCGACGGGTTCGGCGGCGGCCGTGACAAGGAGTCGAAGCTCGAAATCATGCGCGACAGCCGGCTCGGCACGTACGGCGCGCTGGTCACGATCGTCAGTTTCACGGTGAAGGCGTCGGCTCTGTCGACGCTCTCCGGTTTCGTTGCGGTGGCCGGGCTCGCGGCCTGTCATGCGCTCGCGCGGGGCGGGCTGTCGGCGCTTGCGCTCTCGCTGCCGTTCGCGCGCAAGGACGGGCTCGCGGCGACGGCCGGGCGTCCGAGTTTTGCGACTGCCGTCACCTCCGCATTGCTGGCGCTGGCGATCGCGCTGATCGCGCTGCCCTGGCGCGTCGCGCTCGTCGCGAGTTTGGGGGCGATGCTTTCCGTCGTCGCCGTTCGTTCGCTCGCGCGGCGGCAGATCGGCGGACAGACCGGCGACGTTCTCGGCGCGGCGGAGCAAATCGCCGAGGCGGTCATTCTCCTCAGTCTCGCGACCTTGCTGGCGGGCGTGCATGAGTTCTGAGATGAGGTCTGAGAAGCGCCTCTGGCTGGTGCGGCATGCGCCGGTCGCAGGAATCGCCGGAACCATTCACGGGTTCGATGCGCCCGCCGACCTTGGCGACACGCGCCGCATCGATGCGCTGCGAATGAAGTTGCCGGCGGCGTGTCCCGCCTATTGCAGCCCGACGCGGCGCACGGTCGAGACGGCGCGCGCGCTCGGTTTCGCGGCGGTGAACGAGGCGAAATTCCGCGAGCAGGATTTCGGGCGCTGGACCGGCCGGATGCATCGGGACATCGCGCAGGAATCGCCGGAGCTTTATGCGGAGTTCTGGCGCGCGCCGGCAGGAAACCGCCCGCCGGGCGGCGAGAGTTTCGAGGATCAGATCGCGCGGGTCGCGATCGCGCTGAAGGCGCTGCCGCCGGGCGATGCAATTTTGATCGTCCATTCCGGAACGATCCGCGCGGCGCTATCGATCGCACTTGGTATCGGCGGCGACAATGCGCTGCGCTTTGCGATCGATCCGTTGTCGCTGACGCGGATCGATCAACTCGGCGACGACTGGCGCGTCAACGCCGTGAATGTTCACGTCGCCTAGCGACGTCGCCCAGGCGAAGGATCGGGTGCCGGGAGCTGCCCGCTGTAAGGAAAAATCTGTCATCTATTTTTATTTTTCGGTGAACATGATCTGTTCCTCCGGGTTCTTTTGGCGGAATCATGCTTCGGCGAAATGATACAGTTCAAACAACGCGATCTCACGATCGTGACACCTGCCTGAAACGGACACCCATGAAACTTGTTCGATATCGCTACAATACGATGGCTGCCGAATCTCCGAACGGAGAATGGCATTGGCGCGTGATTCTGGAGAGCGATGCCGGATTCGAGGAAATCCTGGCGAAGGCGGTTCAGGTGAATGTTCCGTCCTTCAGCAGGGAGGACGAGATGCCCGTCGTCGGCCGCAAATATCACATGGCATGTCACGGCGTCGTCCGGATGAAGGACGGCGTTGCGATCATTGATGCGTCATAGAAGATGTGATCGTACGTCCGGCAGTGTGCCCACCGGTCTCTGAATGCAAAAAGCCCGGCCGTGAGGCCGGGCTTTTGATTCATGTCACGCGCGAGCGTCTTACATCATGCTCAGTTCGTGGCGGCCGACCACCATCCAGTGCACTTCGTCCGGACCGTCGGCGAAGCGCAGATGGCGGACGTCGGTGTACATGTCGGCCAGCGGCGTCCAATGCGAGACGCCGGTTGCGCCGTGCATCTGGATCGCCTGATCGATGATCTTGCAGGCGCGCTCCGGCACCATCGCCTTGACCATGCTTACCCACACACGCGCTTCCTTGTTGCCGAGCACGTCCATCGCCTTGGCCGCCTTCAGCACCATCAGCCGCATCGCCTCGATCTCGCAGCGCGCCTGGGCGATGATCTGCATATTGCCGCCGAGATGCGCGATCTGCTTGCCGAACGCCTGCCGCGTCAGGCCGCGCGTCACCATCATGTCGAGCGCCTTCTCGGCCTTGCCGATCGTGCGCATGCAGTGATGGATACGGCCGGGACCGAGCCGCACCTGCGAGATCTCGAAGCCGCGGCCTTCGCCGAGCAGCATGTTCTCCTTCGGCACGCGCACATTGTTGAAACGGATGTGCATGTGGCCGCGCGGTGCATGGTCGTGGCCGAACACATGCATGGGGCCGAGGATTTCGACGCCGGGCGTATCCTTCGGCACGAGGATCTGCGACTGCTGCTTGCTCGGCGGGGCGTCGGGATTGGTCTTCGCCATCACGATCATGATCTTGCAGCGCGGGTCGCCGGCGCCGGAGATGAAATATTTCTCGCCGTTGATGACGTAGTCGTTGCCGTCGAGTTTCGCGGTGGTCGAGATGTTCTTGGCGTCGGAGGAGGCGACGTTCGGCTCGGTCATCACATAGGCGGAACGGATTTCACCGGCGAGCAGCGGCTTCAGCCATTTCTCCTTCTGCTCCTTGGTGCCGACGCGCTCCAGCACTTCCATGTTGCCGGTGTCGGGCGCGGCGCAATTCATCGTCTCCGAGGCCATCGGGCTCTTGCCGAGTTCGACGGCGATATAGGCATAATCGAGATTCTTCAGGCCCTCGCCGGTGTGCGCGTCCGGCAGGAAGAAGTTCCACAGGCCCTCTTCCTTGGCCTTGTCCTTGGCCTTTTGCAGCACTTCGAGCTGACCCGGCGCGAAACCCCAGCGGTCGGTCTTGCCCTGGCCGAGGCGCATATATTCCGACGTCATCGGATCGACCGTGTCCTTGATGAATTTGCGGACATGGTCGTAGAGCGGCCGCACCTCGTCGGACATCCGCAGATCGTTGAGCTCGTCGCCCGGAGTCAATCCGTACGATGTCCGGCGGGGCGCGTAGTCGATTTTCATGTTTTGCTCCTGTTTTGCGCATCCGGGCGGATAAGGCTCTGCCGCCGAAAACGCGGTTTGAAATTATTTGCCCTCTCCTGTTGGAAGGGAGAGGGCAGCGTGGTCGCCTTTCGGATAGCTGGTTTCTGAGATCAGCGATAGAGGGCATCAGCTTCTGCTCCATCGGTTCGCCGATGACGATCGCGCCGGCTTTCGCGAGCGTGTCGATCTTGTCCCGCGACAGGCCGGCACTGGTGAGAACGTCCACCGCATGCTCGCCGACCCCGGCCACGCGCATCGGCCCGGAGCGCTGCGTGCGGCTGAAGGTGGCGTAGCGTCCGGGCGTGGTGAAGAAGGTGCCGTCCGAAGCGCCGCGGACATGGATGAATTCGTCCCGGTTGAGCTCGGAGTCGCGCAGCACTTCCGAGACGCGCCGCGTGCGGACAGCCGCGACGCCGGCGGCCTTGAGCTTGCCGATCGCCTCGTCGGTGGAGAGCGGCGCGAGCCCCTCCGCCATCGCCGCGATCCGGTCATTGGTGCCGTTGAGCTTGATCCCGGCCTTGACCAGCGTCTCTTTCGAGACGGTCTCCGGCTCGGCGGCCTGGATGCGCACCCAGCCGTCCTTTGTCTGGTAGAACCGGTCCAGCCATGACGGGCCGCGATGGTTTTCGCTGCCCTTCACCAGTGCCGGCCGGCCTTCGTAACGCACCAGCTCCTCGGATTGCAGATAGGTCGCGGTCGCCGCCAGCGAATTCCAGATGCGCTGGCCCTCGCCGGTGCGCTCGCGGTGATAGATGCCGAGCACGCTCGACAGCACGCACATTGCCGCCGTGGTGACGTCGATGATGGCGATGGTGTTGGCGACCGGGTCGTCGTCGCCGGCCTGCGTGGTCATCATGCCGCTCATCGCTTGCAGCACCATATCGACGCCCGGCAGTTGCGACAGCGGGCCGCCCTCGCCATAGGCCGACAGCGAGACCGTGACCATGCCGTGCTTCAGCGCGTTCAGCTTCTCGAAATCGATGCCGAGCTTCTTGGTGACGCCGGGACGCAGCGAGTCGATGACGACGTCGCTGATCTTCACCATCTCGTAGAAGGCGTTGCGCGCCGCCTCATTCTGCAAATCCATCGCCACGCTGCGCATGCCGCGATTGTAGGTGAAGCCGGTTGCGCGGAACGGGTCGCCCGTCAGCGGCTCGACCTTGATGACGTCGGCGCCGAGTTCGGACAACAGCGAGCCTCAATAGGGGCCGGCGACGAAGGTGCCCATGTCGAGGATGCGATAGCCGGTGAGCGGTCCCGGCCGCAGTTGCGGCGTCTTGTCGGGACGCGGCGGCGCGGGCCGAACCGTGATCTTGCCGGTGTCCGCGCCGAGCACGGGCGCGGGGCCGTGTACCTTGCCGGGCGTCTTGGTCAGGTTGATCGGGATGCCCGGCATCGCGGTCGTTCCGCGCTTCGGATCGTTCACTTCGGCGCGCATGCCGATCGCCTTCACCTGCTCGTGGTCCAGCCACGCCTCGGTCGGGCCGATCTTGCCGCAGGGAATGCCGAGCCCGGTAATCATCTTGATGAGATCGTCGAGGTCGTGCTTGAGAAACTCCTTCTGGATCTTGTCCTTCGCCCAGTCGACATTGGTCGCCAGCACGAGATTGGCGATGTTGCCGCCCATCCGCTCGTCCTTCAGCATGTCGCCGAGGCCGAGCGCGTTGACGAGCCAGGTCTCGAACTTGCCGCCGAGTGCGCCGCAGGAAATCCATTGGCCGTCCTTGGTCGCGTAGCGCGTATAGGTCGGGTGCCGTCCGCCGGTGCCGACCGCCGTGCTCGGGTCCGGATTGTCCGGATTGACGGTGAGCGCGCCGACGGCAGCTTCCATCACCGCATTGATGCCGGTGACGGTCACGGCCTGTCCGAAGCCGGATTTTTCGCGCTCGATCAGCGCTGCGACCGTGCAGACCGTTCCCCATACGCCCTGGACATAGAGCAGATGCGGAAAGACCGAATCGATCGGTCCGCCATCTGTCGAGGATTGCCGCCAGGCGGTGCCGCCGATCGCGCCGAGCAGCGCCGCCGATTCGTGCCCGCCGAGCCAGGGCGTGCTGCGCGCATAGGGCGGAAGCTCGACGACGATCAGCCGGGCATTGCGCGCCATCAGGCCGGCGCGCGACAGGCCGAATTGTTCGAGTGTGGCCTCGTCCTTGACGATGCAAATGTCCGCGCCGGCGATCAGGTCGCCGAGCCAGCGGCATTGCGCCGCGTCGGCGCCGTCCACGACGGCGCTTTTCTTGCCGCGGTTCCACATCGAGAAGCCGGGCGTCTCGCGGGTGGGATCGCCGCCTGGCGGCTCGATCTTGACCACTTCCGCGCCGAAATCGGCCAGGAACATGCCAACCAGCGGCCCGGCGATGCCGTGGCTGAGATCGACGACCTGAAGTGATTGAAGCACCGTCATTGCGTTTCCTCGGCGTTTTCTCATTGTCCGGCCCGCGATCTTGATCGCCGCGGGGACGAAGGGCAGGCCGGCATTCTACAGATGGCGCGGCCTATCGCTAGGGGCGGGGGCGAACAGGCCCCGGCGCGGGGTGCAAGGGTTCCCCCAGGCGGATTTGGCAAGTCTCAAGCCTTCTTCGGCGACCAGTTGTAGATTTTGGTCAGCGCGCCGCCCATCAGCATCGCCTTGTCGCTCTGCGAAAGCCGGTCGGTGAGGCGGAACGGCTCGACGCCCTCGCGGTAGGTCAGAAGCGCCGCGGTGCGGGTCCAGTCCGTGCCCCACATGCAGCGTTCGAGCCCGTAGGCGTCGAAGATTCGGGCCAGCGGGTCCCAGATATCGTTATAGGGAAATGGCTCGTGCGACAGCGTACACGCGCCTGAAATCTTGATGCGGACGTTCTTGAGCTGCGCGAGCTTCTCCACCCTCGGCAGATCGCCCCACGGGTCTTTCGGCGCCGGCGGCTCATGCGGCTGCACGATGCCGAGATGATCGATGATGATGACGGTGTCGGGATTGTTCGCCGCGATCGCATGCGCCAGATCGAGCCGGCCCCAGGCCAGCAGGTTCACCGGCATATTGTGTTTCGCCGCCGCCCTGCACACGCGGGCGACGCCTTCATCCGCGCCGTCGCTGATCTTGATGCGGTCGACCATGATGCGCACCGCGACCGTGCCGTCCTGCGCGGCCCAGTCGGCGATGGTCTCGGCAACGGCGGGGTCGGAGGGATCGACCGGCTTGATGAGGCAGAACCGGCCGGGATATTTGCGCTGCACTTCGAGCGCGTAGCTCGCATCATAGCCGTACATCGTGAAGGCCGAAATGAATACTGCGCCGTCGACGCCCACCTCGTCCATCGCCGCCACCATCTGGTCGCCGTTCACCTCCGCCGGCCAGTTCGGAACGTTCAGCCACGGCCGTCCCGGATGGTTGCGTTCATAGGCATGGATCTGGGAATCGATGATCGGCATGGCGGTCCTCCGGCTCGATGTCTTTGTTCTGGTCTTGCGCCGCGTCGGGCTGCGAGTTCCGCCGCCATCGTAAGGCAGCAATTCTCCGGCCGCCAACGTTTTGCGCACGCAACGCTGGGATGCGGCGCAGAATGCAGCTTCCGCGTGCCGGAATCCTCCCTTACTCTCGCCGCCAACAGCCGGGCCGTTCGAGCCCGCGATAACGCCTGCAACGACGGAGAAACGCCATGACCGCTGCCGCGCGCAGAAGCGAACGATCCGACGCCACCGAACCGCTGCTTGTCACCGCCGCGCTCGCGGAGAAAGCGGCGACGCTGCGCCACGAGGATCTGACGCCGGAGGCGCGCACCATCGTCGGCCACTGCTTCATGGATTTCTTCGGCGTCACGCTCGCCGGACGGCACGAGCCGCTCGCCGACATTCTGGCCGAACAGATCGCCGAGGATGGCGGCGCGCCGCAGGCGACGGTGATCGGCCGCAACATGCGCGCCAATATCGAGCAGGCGGCGCTGCTGAACGGCGCGATGTCGCACGCGCTCGATTTCGACGACGTGAATTTCGCTCTCGGCGGGCATCCGACCGTGCCGGTCGCGCCGGCGGTGCTGGCGCTGGCGGAATATCGCAAGCTCGACGGCAAGCGGCTGGTGGAGGCGTTCGCCGCCGGCTTCGAGACCCAATGCCGGATCGGCCGGCTGATCGGCCCCTCGCACTATCAGCACGGCTGGCACTCCACGGCGACCGTCGGCACGATCGGCGCGGCGGCGGCGGCGAGCAACATGCTGCGGCTGGATGCGGCGACCACCGCGCATGCGCTGGGCATCGCCGCGACCCAGGCGGCGGGCCTCAAAAGCGTGTTCGGCACGATGTGCAAGCCGCTGCATCCCGGCCGCGCGGCGGCGATCGGCTTGCAGGCGGCGCGGCTGGCGCAGCGCGGCTTCACCAGCAATCCGGCGATCCTCGATGTTGAGCAGGGGTTTGTCGCCACCCAATCGACGACGCCGAACCCGCAAGGCGCGCTCGTCGATCCGCCGGGCGGCTATTATCTGTCGCAGACGCTCTTCAAATATCACGCCGCCTGCTACCTGACGCATTCCTCGATCGAGGCCAGCAACAGCCTGCGCCGCGAGTTCGCGCTGGATGCGAAGGCGATCCGCAAGGTGACTCTCAGCGTCGATGAGGGCCATCTGCGGGTTTGCAATATCCAGAAGCCGCAGACCGGGCTGGAGGTGAAATTCTCGCTGCGGGCGACCAACGCGCTGGCGCTGATGGGCGAGAACACCGCCAGCGACGCGACCTACACGGACGAGACCGCGCGTCGCGGCGATCTGGTCGATCTGACCGATAAGGTCGAGGTCGCGACCTGGAAGAAGAAGTCGCACACGCTGAGCGAAGTGGCGGTGCATCTCGACGACGGCCGCGTGCTGCGCAAGGAGTTCGACGTCGGCATTCCGATGACCGACCTCGCCGCGCAGGGTGCGAGCCTGACGCAGAAATTCATGGGGCTGGCGGAGCCGGCGATCGGCGCGGAACGGGCGAAGCAGGTGGCGGAGATGTCCGCGCATCTCGGCGCGCTCAAGGATGTCGGCGAACTGATGGCGCTGGTGGCGAAGGCTGGCTAGAATTCCTAACGGCGCGGCGGCGAACCGGAGCGCCGGGTCATGACCGAAGACGCTGATAACCAATCAAGAAACGAGGGGACATTCATGGACAGCCTGCTTTTCACGCCGATGGATTTGCGCGGCGTGCGCTTGCGCAACCGCATCGTCGTGTCGCCGATGCTGACTTACGCGGCGAAGAACGGTTTCGCGCACGATTGGCATCTGATCCATTACGGCCGCTTCGCCACAGGTGGCGCGGGCCTCATCATGATGGAATCGACCAAGGCCGATCCGCGCGGCTGCACCACGCCAAAGGACCTCGGCCTGTGGAAGGACGATTTCATTCCGCCGCTGAAGCGGATCGTCGAATTCTGCCAGTCGCATGGCGCGAAGGTCGGCATCCAGCTCGGCCATTCGGGCCGCAAGGCGCGCAATCAACTGCCGTGGGAAGGCCGCAAGCAAATGGCGGAGCATCCCGGCGTCGATCATGGCGAGGCGTGGGAGCTGATCGGCCCGAGCGCGATCGCGCAAGGCAACGGCTATTTCCAGCCGCGCGAATTGACCGTGACCGACATTCAGGCGCTGGTCGACGACTACGGCAAGGCGACGGCGCGCGCCGATCAGGCCGGCTTCGACGTGTTCGAGATTCACGGCGCGCACGGCTATCTGCTGCACCAGTTCCTGTCGCCGGCGGCGAACCAGCGCACCGACGCCTATGGCGGCACGCCGGAAAAGCGCATGCGCTTCATCATCGAGATCGTCGAAAGCGTGCGCAAGAACTGGCCGTCGGACAAGCCGCTGTTCTATCGCGTCTCCGCCGTGGACGAGGCGGGTTGGAGCGTCGAGGATTCGGCCAAACTTGCAAAGGAGCTAGCCGCGCATGGCGTCGATGTGATCGACTGTTCGGCCGGCGGCATGAGCGGGGGCTCGGTAGTCGATCCCGCCACGCCGCCGGGTTACGGCTATCAGGTGCCTTACGCGGAAGGTATCCGCAAACTCTCCGGCGTGAAGACGATGGCGGTCGGCCACATCATTCATGCGGATCAAGCGGAGCAGATTCTGCGCGATGGCCGCGCCGATCTGGTCGCGATCGGACGCGAGTTCTTGCAGAATCCGAACTGGGCGGTCGATGCCGCCGAGAAGCTCGGCGTCGGCAACCCGTTCAAAACCGTGCCGGACAATTACGGCTACTGGCTGGAGAAGCGTGCGTCAGCCGGCTTCGGCGGGCGGCCATCGACCTGGCAGAACGGGATCGGCGGCTAATTCTGCGGTTGGCTGCATAAAAGAACGCCCGGCGCGAGCCGGGCGGAATGCGTTTCGCTCAGGGGCCGTAGCGGTAGAACCAGTCCTCGTCGCGCAGGCTCTGGCGGATGTTCGGATCGGGGTCGCGCCCGATCAGCCGGCCGTCATAGGAATAGACGTCCATCGAGCGGTATTGATTGTGGCTGTTGCGCCAGTAGCCCGGATGATCCTGGGTGACGTAAAGCTGGGTCCGCTGGTGGTGGTGATGGCGATGCGGCTTCTTCTTGCCGCTGGCGGCCAGGGCCGGCGTCGCCGCCAGCGCCGCGACCGCGACCAAAGTGATGATCTTCATGTCGAAACTCCGCATTGAAACGAATGTCGCGTGTGATTGATAAAGGATTTGGCGTTGAGTCGTTCCGGTTCAAGGCCTTAATGGCATCGGGAACTAACCTTTATCAGTCGGGAGACCGAGAACCGTGAAATTTGCAGCGCCGTTTGTTTTCGGAGCCCTCCTTGCCGTGATCGCGGCGCAGCCGGCGCAGGCGGATCGCTGCGACGATATCGCCAAGCAGCTGGCGCGGAATGTCGATGGGCTGAAAGTCGGCCGCACGGTGGCCGGCATCGTCTATCTGACGCATCCCTCCGCCAAGCAGGCGTCGCTCGGCTGCTCCGCGCGCAACAAGATGAACGAGGTGTTCGCGCTGTTCCCCGGCCGCAAACCATCGAAGGAGTTCTTCGATTTCGTCGCCAGTGCCACCGCCATCGTGTTCACGATTCCGAAATCGGATGCGCTGCGCGGCGCGACCCGCTGCGCCAACCGGATCGGCTTTTTGCGCGGCAAGAACATCGTGACGCGTTACCGCAAGCTGGACATCCGTTGCAGGGGCACGGCGGACGGCACCAGCGTCACCGTTTCACGCGAATTGGATGGCTAATTTAGCGCGGCGTCGTCCAGGCGCAGATGCCGCCGCCGGTGCAGGGCCATGTCTGTTGTTTTGTCGGCTGCCGTTTGACGGGCTGACTTTTGGCTTCAGCGCGTTTGGCTGGCGGACGGGTATCGCGGGCGAATGAATCCAGCGGATTGGTGCGAGGCCGGCGCGGTTGAGCCACTGTGCGCTTCGGTTTCGCGGCCGGTTGCGCTCGCGGCGTCGCCGTATCGTCCTTCGCGGCAGCCGGAACTCCGATCGGAACCTGTTCCAACGACGCGGGCGGGCCGAGCGGGACCGGCGACAGCAGCGCCGCGCGCTGGTCGGCATTGCCGAGATAGCCGGCGGCATTGGCCATGGCGGGCGCACAGGCCATGATGACGGCCGCTGACAACAGGCTTGCGGGCAAACGACTTGCGAGGAACACGACAGCCTCCGGCGATGGAATGGTCGTCCTTTATCGAGATATGCATGCCGCCCGGCGCGGCAAGGGCTTCTTTTCGTCATATATCCGCGTAGGTTGCGCCTCCCATGTCCTCCCCCGACCTCGCCACGGACGTCTCGGCGTCCGCCCCGGCCGCCCGGCCCGTTCGCACCGAGTTGATCGAGACGATCCGGCTCGCGATTCCGATCGCGCTGACGCAGCTCGGCCAGATCGGCATGATGACGACCGATCTGGCGCTGATCGGCCGTCTCGGCGATACGGCGATCGCCGCCGCCTCACTGGCGCATATCGTGCTGTTCACCATTTTCATGGCCGGCATGGGTGTGATGTCGGCGGTTGCGCCGCTGGCGGCGCAGGCGTTTGGCGCGCGCAGCCTGCGCACCGTGCGCCGCTTCGCTGCGCGCCGGGTTGTGGATCGCCTTCATCATGGCCGCGCCGCTCAGCCTGGCGCTGTTGCAAGGCGAGGCGATCCTGCTCGCGCTCGGGCAGACGCCGGAGATGTCTGCCCTGGCCGCACGCTATCTGCACGGCCTGACCTTCAGCCTGCTGCCGGGATGGTGGTTCATCGCCATTCGCGGCTTCATGGGCGCGGTGAATAGGCCGAGCCCGGTCTTTGGATCACGCTGGCGGCGATCCCGGCCAACGGTCTGCTGGCCTATGCGTTGATCTATGGCGAATTCGGCTTTCCGCGGCTGGAGATGTTTGGCGCGGGCTGCGACCGCAATTGTCAGCGCCGGCATGTGCCTCGCCGGGCTCTGGGTGGTGCAGACGCGGCGGCCGTTCCGGAAATTCCATCCGCTCAACCGTCTCTGGCATGCCGACTGGGTGTTGATGAAGCAATTGCTGATCGTCGGCGTCCCGGTTTCCGGTACGATGCTGCTTGAATACGGGCTGTTCGGCACGCGGCGCTGCTGATGGGGTGGCTCGGAACGAGCGAACTTGCCGCGCACCAGATTGCGCTCCAGGTGGCGGCGATCATCTTCATGGTGCCGTTCGGCATCGGCACGGCGGCGACCGTGCGGGTCGGGCAGGCGGCTGGCCGCGAGGACCGCGCGGGCGTCCGCCGCGCCGGCTATGTCGCGGTCGGACTCGCGGCGGTCTTCATGGCCGGGATGACATTGATCGTCGTTGTGCTGCGGTTCGAGATCGCGGCGTTTTTCCTTGGCGGCAAGCTGACCGAGGCGCACGCCACCGCCGAGCTGGTCGCGATGCTTCTGATCGTCGGCTCGACCTTCTTCATCGTCGACGGCATGCAGACGGTGGCGGCCGGCGCGCTGCGCGGCCTGAACGATACGCGCGTGCCGGTGCTGCTCGCGGCCTTCAGTTTCTGGCTGATCGGCTTTACGACGTCGTATCTGCTCGGCTTCTCGATGCGCCTTGGCGCGGTCGGCGTGTGGGTCGGCTTCACCTGCGGGCTGGCGGTGTTCGCGCTGCTGCTGATCCTGCGGTTTCGCCGGCTGACGAGCCGCGGCTTCCTGCCGGAGCGGGTGGGTTGATTGTCTGACGAGGCGCAGCGTTTGACTTTAGCTTTGCCGCCTCCCAGTCTTTCAGGTGCAAGGGTTTGACGAATGAAGAAGGCGCTCATCCTGCTGCTCGTCGTCGCCGCGGCCGCCGCCGCGGGCTGGTTCCTGTGGGATCGCCGCGCGGCCACCGACGCTTCCGAACTGGTGCTGCACGGCAATGTCGACATCCGGCAGATTTCGCTCGCCTTCGACGGCAGCGGACGGATCGCCGCTTTGCGGGTCGAGGAGGGCGACAAGGTTGCCGCCGGACAGGTGATCGCCGTGCTCGACACCACGACGCTGGAACTCCAGGCGCGCCAGGCTGAAGCTCAGGTCGAGGCGCAGCGGCAGGCGCTGCTGCGTCTTCGCAACGGCTCGCGGCCCGAGGAGATCGCGCAGGCCCGCGCGCAATTGCAGTCCGCCGAGGCCAGCTCCGCGCGCGCGGACCAGGATTTTTCGCGCGCGACCCGACTTCGCGCCGCCGGCGGCGGCGTCGTCAGCGAGCAGACTGTCGATCACGCCAGCGCCGACGCGGACGCCGCCCGCGCGGCGGTAGGACAGGCGCGCGCCACGCTCCGCCTCGCCGAACTCGGTCCCCGCGCGGAGGATATCGCGAGCGCCGACGCCCAGCTCAAGGCGGCGGAAGCGCAACTGGCGCAGCTTCGCCATCAGATCGATCTCGGCCAGCTGAAAGCGCCGGCGAACGCCGTGGTGCGCTCGCGGTTGCTGGAGCCCGGCGATATGGCGACCGCGCAACGGCCGGTGGTGGCGCTCGCGCTGGTCGATCCGAAATGGGTCCGCGTCTACGTCAAGGAGGCCGATCTCGGCAAAATCGCGCCGGGCATGGACGCGAATGTGTTCGCCGACAGTTTCCCTGACCGGCCGGTGGCCGGCAAGGTCGGCTACATTTCGTCGGTCGCGGAGTTCACGCCGAAATCGGTTCAAACCGAGGAGTTGCGCACCAGCCTCGTCTACGAGGTACGGGTCATCGTCAACGACAGCGACGGCCGGTTGCGCCTTGGCCAGCCGGTCACCGTCCGACTGCCGCTGGCCGCGCGGCCATGACCGACGCGGACGTCACCATCGCCGCCAGGGATTTGCGAAAGGGTTTCAAGGGCCCCGACGGAAACCCGATCGCGGCGGTGGACGGCGTGTCGATGACGCTGGGCGCCGGCACGCTGACCGCGCTGGTCGGCCCCGACGGCGCGGGCAAGACGACATTGCTGCGGATGGTCGCCGGCCTTTTGCGGCCGGATTCCGGTACGCTTGCGGTGCTCGGCATCGATGTCGCGCGCGATCCGCAATCGGTGCAGGACCGCATCAGCTACATGCCGCAGCGTTTCGGCCTGTACGAGGATCTGAGCGTGCAGGAAAACCTCGACCTGTATGCCGATCTGCACGGCGTGCCGCAGGCGCAGAGGCCGGCGCGCTTCGGCCGCATGCTCGAAATGACCGATCTCGCGCGCTTCACCGAGCGGCCCGCCGGAAAACTTTCAGGCGGCATGAAGCAGAAGCTCGGGCTCGCCTGCACGCTGGTCCGTTCGCCCGACCTGTTGCTGCTCGACGAGCCGAGCGTCGGCGTCGATCCGCTGTCGCGCCGCGATCTGTGGACGATCGTGCAGCAACTGGTCGACGACGAGAAGCTCAGCGTCGTCGTCAGCACCGCCTATATGGACGAGGCCGAACGCTGCGGGCAGGTGTTCGTTTTCAACCGCGGACGCCTGCTCGCCGAAGGGCCGCCTGATCGTCTGAAGACGCGGGCGCATGGCCTGACCTTCACCGCGACGCCGCCGGACGGCGTGCCGGCGCGTGAGCTGCAAGCCCGCCTGATCGACGCGCCCGATCTCATCATCGATGCGGTGCCGCGTGGTGGCGCGGTGCGTTTCATTCGCCAGCCGGACGCGGATCAGGCGCGGCTGGACGAGATTCTTGCGGGCGCGCCCTGCGAGACGCGCACCGAGGAACTGGAAGACGCCTTCATGATGCTGCTGCGGCAGCACCAGCGGGAGTTCGGGGAGACGGTTGCCGCGCGCCCCGCTGCGAAGCCTGCCGCGCGCCCCGCAAGCAGTGAAAACGGCGGCAAGCCGGTCATCATGGTTCGCGATCTGGTGAGAAAGTTCGGCGACTTTACCGCCGTCGCCAGCACCTCCTTCGACGTTGTGCAGGGCGAGATTTTCGGCCTGCTCGGGCCGAACGGCGCGGGCAAGACCACGACCTTCCGCATGCTGTGCGGCCTGCTGCCGGCGACCAGCGGCCAGCTCGAAGTGGCGGGGCACAATCTGCGCACCGCGCGCGCCGAAGCGCGGCGGCGGATCGGCTATGTGGCGCAGAAATTCGCGCTGTATGGCGACCTGTCGGTGCGGGAGAATCTGGAGTTCTTCGGCGGCGCCTACGGTCTTCGCGGGCAGGCTTTGCGTGCGCGTATAAAAACGTCGCTGGAGCAGTTCAGCCTCGATCCTTCGGCCAGAAGCGGCATTCTTCCCGTCGGCTACAAGCAGCGGCTCGCGATCGCGACCGGGCTGCTGCACCAGCCGGACATCCTGTTCCTCGACGAGCCGACCAGCGGCATCGATCCGCTCGCGCGGCGCAGCTTCTGGCGGACCGTCACGGAACTTGCCAAGAACGGTGTCACCATCATCATCACCACCCATTTCATGGAGGAGGCGGAATATTGCGATCGGATCGCGATCCAGGACGCCGGTGAAATGCTGGCGCTCGGCACGCCGGGGCAGGTGCGCGAGCAGGCCGGCGTGACAGGGGCCAACGACATGGACAGCGCCTTCATCGCCATCGTCGAGCAGGGCCGCGCCGACCGCCACGCCAAAACGGTGGCGGCATGAGCGCATCCGGCTTCGCCACGCGCCTGGTCGCGCTGATCCGCAAGGAGACGCGGCAGATGCTGCGCGACCGCAGCAATCTCGTCGTCGGCCTTGTGCTGCCGGTCGGCCTGATCCTGCTGTTCGGTTTCGGAATTTCCTTCGACGTGAAGAACGTGCCGGTGGCGGTGGTGATGGAGGACACGTCGCCGGCTGCGCGCGACGCCGTCGCCGGCCTGCAAGGCTCGTCATATATCGATCCGACATGGATGAGCAGCATGGCGGAGGCCGAGGCGGCGATACGCTCGGGAGAAATGGCGGCCATCCTGCGGGTCCCGGTGGATTTTTCCCGAAACCTCGCCGCCGGCGACGCGCGCCTGCAATTGCTGCTCAACGGCATCGATTCCACCACGGCCTCGACCATCGAAGGATTCATCAGCGGCGCGATCGCGGTGCCGGTCCAGCAGGCGGCGGACCGCGCCGGCAACAAGCCTCCCGGCATCGGCAGCGTCGCGCTCGTGCAGCGCGTCTGGTTCAACGAGGCGGGCGAGAGCACCTGGTTTCTCGTGCCCGGACTGATCGTGCTGGTGATGACGCTGATCGGCGCGTTCCTCACCTCGCTCCTGATCGCGCGCGAATGGGAGCGCGGCACGCTGGAATCGCTGTTCGTCACGCCGGTGCGACCGCTCGAACTGGTGCTGGCCAAGCTCGCGCCGTATCTCGCGGTCGGCGCGATCGATCTCGTCATGTGCCTGCTCGCGGCCAAATATCTGTTCGACGTGCCGGTGCGCGGTTCGCTGCCGGTCATCATCGTCTCCTCGCTTCTTTATCTCCTCGTGTCGCTGTCGCTCGGCCTGTATATCTCCGGCGTGACGCGCACGCAGTTCGCCGCGAGCCAGATGGCGCTGCTGACGAGTTTTCTTCCCGCGATGATGCTGTCGGGATTCGTCTTCGACCTGCGCAACGTGCCGGTGGCGATCTGGGCGATCAGCCAGCTTCTGCCGGCGACGCATTTCATGGGGCTCATCAAAACCCTGTTCATGGCCGGCGACAACTGGCCGGAGGTTTTCCGGGCGTGTTCGATTCTCGGCGTCTATGCGGCGGTGCTGATCGCGCTGACCCGCCGGACGCTGCGCAAGCGGCTCGATTGACGCGATGGAAAATTTCGTCGGCTATCTCACCGAACTGTTCGCGCTGATCCGCAAGGAGATGCTGGCGATCCTGAAGGACCCGTCGAGCCGCACGCTTCTGATCGCGCCGGCGATCATGCAATCGCTGTTGTTCGGCTATGGCGCGACCTACGATCTGACGCACGTCCCTTATGCGGTGCTCGACCAGAGCCGCGGGGCGGCGTCGGCGGAGCTGCTCGCGCGGCTCGACGGCACCGGCGTTTTCGAGCGCGCCGCGACGTTGACATCGTCGGCGCAGATCGCCGATTTCATCGATGGCGGCGAGGCGCTGCTGGTCGTCAGCATTCCGTCGGATTTCGAATCCCGGCTGACGAGTGGCCAGCAGGCGCCGTTGCAGGTGGTTCTCGACGGGCGCAATTCGGCGACCGCGGCGGCGGCCGCCGCCTATATCGGGTCGATCGTCGCCGCCTACAACGTCGCGCGAGGCGTTACTCCGCAAGTCACGATCGAGCGGCGTGCCTGGTTCAACCCCAATCTCGAATCGCGCTGGAATCTGATGCCGGCTCTGATCGCCGCCCTCAGCATGATGCAGACCTTGTTGCTGGCGGCGTTGTCGGTCGCGCGCGAGCGCGAGCAGGGCACCTTCGACCAGCTGTTGGTGACGCCCCTGAAACCGCTTCAGATCCTGATCGGCAAGGCACTGCCGCCGATGGTGGTCGGCGTGTTTCAGTCGACGCTGATCTTTCTCATCATCCTGTTCTGGTTCCAGATCCCCATGGTGGGGTCGGTCTGGCTGCTCTATCTGGCGCTGACGATGTTCACGCTGGCGTCGGTCGGCATCGGACTGTCGATCTCGGCCGTCTCGCTCAGCATGCAGCAGGCGATGCTCTACACCTTCATGCTGACCATGCCGCTGATGCTGCTGTCAGGCCTGTTGACGCCGGTGCGCAACATGCCGCTCGCGCTCCAGATCGCGACCTATGTGAACCCGCTGCGGTTCGGCGTCGATCTGGTGCGCAGGGTCTATCTGGAAGGCGCTGGCTTTGGCGACGTCGCTTTCAACTTCGTGCCGCTGCTTGCCGTCGCCGCGGTGACGCTGCCGCTCGCCGCCTGGCTGTTCCGTCACCGCCTCGCGTAAGGGCGCGGATCAAATGATGAGTTCGGTCCGCACGCGGCGGACATCGACCTCGAATTCCATGTCGCGCACCGGCGGCCAGCCGGGATACCAGGCGACGCCGATCTGGCTGAGCTTCAATTCGGCGAAGACGTTTTCCAGCACGGGGCGGAAATCATGCACGGTGTAGACCTGCGAGCCGGTGATGCCGTTCCAGTCGCAGCCGAGCGCATCGACGCGCGCGCGCAGCAGGCTCATCACATGCCGCGCTTTTGCATCAAGCCCGCGAAGTGAAACGTCCCGGCCGCCGAAGGTGCGGTCGCTGCCGGTCGCTCCGACCTTGATTTCGGGCAGCCCCGAGATGACGAAATCGCCGGACGCGCCTGCTTCAGGCACCGTGTAAGTGAAGGCGAAGAAGGTCGATTCGGACGGCGCTTCCGTCATCGGCGCGATGTTACTGCGCGCCGGGGCGTTGATCTCGCCCTCGCGGCAGCCCCATGCGTGCAGCGTCTTCAGATATTCGCGGTTGAAGTCCTGAAATTCGGCGACAGACATCGGCGCGGGCGAGCGCAGTTCGCAGGCCGCGACCGACGTCACCGGACGGCCGATCCGCTCCAGATGCTGCTTTATACGCGCGAATCCGTCGAGCATTGGCACCGGTCTGTCAAAGCGCGCGCGATGCAGCGCGAAGCCGGGATTGGCGCGCACGCCGCCCGAGAACGGTCCGCCCGGCGCGACCAGAAACGAGAAATCGCCCGGCTTGAAATCGATGATCTCGGCCATCGCTGAACTCCAGATGTTTAGAGCATGGTCCCGAAAAGTGGGAGCCTGTTTTCGGACAAGATCATGCTCGATCGATGAAGGGGAGAGGTATCAAGGCCGCGGCCGCGGGCCCTGGCTGTCGAGCCGCTGCAACTGGCTGCGCACATCGGCCATGGTCTTGCGGATGCGCGCCTCGCGGTCCTCGTTCAGCTTGATCTGGAAGGCGCGGTAATTCGCCGCACGCCGCTCCACCTCCGCGCGCATCGGTCCGGGTTTTGCGCCGGTCCTGACGGCACGGCTCGCCGTCGGCGCGGCCGGGCCGGGCGGTAGTGTTCCGATTGGCGGTTCGTCGTGCTGTTGCGGCTCGACCTGAAGCGCGTCGACCTGCGGAAGCTCGGTCTCCGGCGCAAAGCTTGCGCCGGCGGCCGGCACTGGCTCGCGCAAGGTGCGGAAAATGTCGAAAATGTCGCGTGCCGGGGCTTCGGACGCAGGCTCGGACGGCGCGTCGTTGATCGCCTGCGCGGCGCGCAGCGTCTGTTCGACGGTGGCGTCGAACGCCGCCTTGTCGTCGGCGGAGCCGGACGCGGCTTTCGCCTCGCGACTCTCCCGAAAACCTTTCCTCGTAAACCAAAGCTTCATGACAAGCGTTTCCTAGCAGCTATTGCAGCAGGCCGCCATCATGTCGTCAAGATTGGGGAGTTGGCCGCGCGCCTTCTAGGCGGCGTGATCGAGCCCCATCTGCCAGAAATCCGCCTCCAGCCGCGCGGCCTTGGCGAAAATTCCGCAGAGTTCAGGAAAGCGCTGCTCCGTCATAGCCTTAGCCGCAAGCCGCGACAGATGCGCGCGGGCGTTGTGTGCGACCGCCTGATAGGCGTCGCCGGCATATTCGGCGATCCATTCGCGATAGGGGTGATCCGCCATCGGCCGCGGGCTCGTCGCCACCAGCCTTGGCGCGATCTCGGCATAGCCGATGACGCAAGGCGAAAGCGCGACATGCAGATCGAGCAGGTCGCCGGACTGGCCGCAATCGAGCACGAAGCGGGTATAGGCGACGGTCGCCTGCAATTCTGGCGCGGTCTCCAGCATGTCCGGCGTCAGGCCCCAGCGTCCGCAGAGCCGGACATGCAGGTCCATCTCCACGTCGAGGATCGCCGCGACGCCGGCCTGGGCGGTGCGCATGTCGGCGAGGTTGCGGCTCTTGTAGATCGCCAGCGCATAAGCGCGCGCGAACTGGATCAGGAACAGATAGTCCTGCACCAGATAGGTGCGGACCGCGGCCTCAGGCAGCGTTCCTTCGCCGAGCTGGCGGACGAAGGACTGGTCGATATAGCTCGACCAGTCGGCGGCCGCCTCGGCTTTCAGCCGGTCGAAGATGTCCACGTCAAGCGCACTCCGGCGGTTGTTATTCTTTCGTGCGGAAATACGGCTCGACCTCGCCCGACACCTTGATGGTCATCGGATTGCCGTAGCGGTCCTTGGCGTTGCCGGCGGTCATGCGCACCCAGCCCTCGCTGACGCAATATTCCTCGATATTGGTGCGGTCCACGCCCTTGAAGCGGACGCCGACATCCCGCGACAGCACCTCTTCATTGTACCAGGGGCTCGACGGGTTGATGGAGAGACGGTCGGGAGGCGTATCGGACATGGACGGTTCCATAAAACAGGGCGAATGATGATCGCCGGATATATCAGGTTCGGCGCGGCGGCCAAGCGCAGGCGCCGATCAAGCTCAGACCGGCCAGCGCGACGTGCTTCGGCCCTCCGCCACGGACGCGATCAGCCTGCCGAGTTCGGCGAAATGCCGCTTGCGCGGCGACGAGCGGCGCCAGGCGAGGCCGATCGTGCGCTGCGGTTCCGGATCGACGAACCGCATCAGCGTGATGCCGTCGGAGCGCGCCTCGACATCGAGGCTGAGTTCCGGCAACAGCGTCATGCCCATGCCGTTGGCCACGAGCTGGACGATGGTCGACAGGTTCGACGCGCCGGACGTGTCGATGTTCTCGACCCGGCGGAGATTGCAGAAGGCGAGCGCCTGATCGCGCAGGCAATGACCTTCCTCAAGCAGCAGCAGGCGGTCGCGCTGCAACAGGTCGGCGGTCGCGCGGACGCGATCGGGCACCTCGTGCGTTGCCGGCATCGCCAGCACGAAACGGTCGTCGAACAGCGCCAGGGTTTCGACCTGCGGGTGCTCGACCGGCAGAGCGAGGACGAGCAGATCGAGCTGGCCGTCCAGGAGTTCGCGCAGCAAATGCACGGTCTGGGTTTCGCGAAGAAACAGGTTCAGATCGGGATAGGCGTCGCGGATGCGCGGCAGCAGCGACGGCAAGAGATACGGCGCGACCGACGGGATCACGCCAAGATGCAGCGGCCCGGACAGCACCGAGTCCTGACGACGGGCGAAGCCGACAAGGTCGCGCGTGTCCTCAAGGATGCGCGCGGCGCGGGCGGCGACCTCGCGCCCGGCGTCGGTCAGGATCACGCCGCGCCGGTCCCGCTCGACCAGTTGCGCGCCGAGTTCGCGCTCCAGCTCCTGAATCTGCATCGACAGCGCCGGCTGCGTTACCGCGCATTGCTCGGCCGCCTTGCCGAAATGGCCGACACGCGCCACCGCGTCGAAATAGCGAAGCTGTTTCAGCGTAACCATCGATCAGATGCCCTTATCGTTTTGAATAAATAAGGACAATTCGGCTGATGGAAAGGGCAAAAAAGCGCCCGCATCGGGTGATGCGGGCGCCGGGTAGCTCTTGAGGCCGATCCGCTTACGGGTCGACGCGGGCGATCGCCGTTCCCGAGACGACTTCCTGACCGTCCTGATTGGTGGTCGAAAGCGCGAGATCGACCAGGTGCTCGCCGTTTTCCTCGCGGATCGCGGTCACGGTCGCCTTGGCGTCCAGCGTGTCGCCCGGCCAGACCTGATTGGTGAAACGGACGCCGAATTTCTTCAGCCGCGCGTCGCCGACCCAGTTGGTCAGCATCTTGCCGGTCAGGCCCATCGACAGCATGCCGTGGGCGAACACGCTTTTGTAGCCGCCGACCTGCGTCGTGTAGACCTCGTCGGAGTGGAGCGGGTTGTAGTCGCCGGACGCGCCGGCATATTGCACGAGCTGCGTGCGCGAGAGGTTTTCGCAGACGCGCTCGGAATGCGTGTCGCCGACCTTCAATTGTGATGCTTTCAAAGCCATTGTCTGGTTCTCCTTACGAGCCGACGGGACGCTCGGTGGTGACGCCGACGCTGCGCGCGGTAACGACGAGTTCGCCCTTTGCGTCGCGGTGTTCGGTGATGCGCTCGCGGAAGATCAGCTTGCCGGCGCGCTTGCTCTCCTTCTCCCAGGTCTTGCCCTGCTTGACCTCGGAGGTGAGCACTTCGCCGGCCAGCAGCGGCCGGTGATAGGTGTATTCCTGCTCGGCATGCAGGCCGCCGGACGACGCCGGCTTGCCGTCGATGCCGGTCGGCCCCTTGGCGGAACCGAACCATTTCTGGCCGGGCTTCGGCCGCAGATGAGAGTCGGGATCGAACTGAGCGACCGCCTGCACGAAGGTCGGCGGCGCGAGAACGCCCTTCGCCTCGGTTTTCTTGGCGGCTTCGGCGTCGTGATAGACCGGGTTGGTATCCCCGATCGCGCGCGCAAACATCATGATGTGCGTGGCTTCGACGGGAAAGGTGATTTTTGACACTGTGGTTTGTCTCCCTAGTTCCAGTCAGGAAACGTTAGGTCATCGCCGTGCGCCTGTCGAGTCGGGTGTCGCCTCGCGCATGGGCTTTGTGTCAAAATGCATGAAGCCACGGCGTGCACGCGGGCCTTTCAGCCTATCGCGGCGGAGCAAATTCTTCTATTCATCCCCGTGAAAAGAGCCGGGCGGCGCGCCGAACCGGCAGGGACGGGCTCAAGGCATTCGAGGGCAAATGGACAGTCTTCTTGATCCGGCGACCGCGATCGAAAACGTCAATCGCGGTTTGGCGGAGGCCGGCTATATTGCCAGCCGGCAGATTTCGACCGCGGTGTTTCTGGCGCAGCGGCTGGACAAGCCGATCCTGGTCGAGGGTCCGGCCGGCGTCGGCAAGACCGAACTGGCGAAATCGATCGCCGCCTGGCAGAACATCGAGCTGATCCGCATGCAGTGCTATGAAGGCCTCGACGAGGCCAAGGCGCTGTATGAGTGGAAATACGCCAAGCAGCTGCTCTACACGCAGATCCTGAAGGACAAGCTCGGCGAGGTCATCGGCCAGACCGATACGCTGCAAGCCGCGCTGAACCGGCTGCACGATTTCGGAGACATCTTCTTCTCGCGCCAGTTCGTCGAGCCCCGCCCGCTGTTGCAGGCGCTGGAGCAGAAGGACGGCGCGGTGCTGCTGATCGACGAGATCGACAAGGCGGATGCGGAGTTCGAGGCGTTCCTGCTCGAAATCCTGTCCGACTATCAGATCACGATCCCGGAAATCGGCCGCATCAGCGCGGTGACGAAGCCGATCGTCATCCTGACCTCGAACGCCAACCGCGATCTTGGCGACGCGCTGAAGCGCCGCTGCATCCACCTGCATATCGGCTTCCCCGAGCCGCGCCTCGAAGCGCGCATCATCGAGACGCGCGTGCCGGGCGTTGCGCAGGAGCTGCGCAAGAAGATCGTCGCCTTCGTGCATGAAATGCGCACGCTCGACTTGAAGAAGCTGCCGTCGGTCAGCGAGACGATCGACTGGGCGCGCGTGCTCTTGCTGCTGCACACCTCCACGCTCAACCATGACGTGGTGCGCGACACGCTGAACGTGCTGCTGAAATACGAAGTCGATATGGAGACGGTGACGCCGCAGATCGGCGAACTGATCGACAAGGCCGAACGTGCTTTCGTCCCGAATTGAGAACGAGCAGGCTGCCAACGACCTGATGCTGCGGTTCTTCCGCGCCGCGCGCGGTGTGGGCTGCCGCATCTCGCCGCCGGAGAGCATGGACGCGATGAGCGCGGTGGCCGCGATCGGCTACAGCGACAAGGAGCGGCTGCGCGACGCGCTGCTGCTCACCATCGCCAAGACGCCGGACGAGAAGGCGGCGCTGTCCGAATGCTTCGATCTTTTCTTCAAAAGCCCAGAGCCGAAAAATCTGGAAGAGGCGCAGTCCTCCGACGACGATTCGTCCGAAGGCGGCCAGCCTGACGACGGCGATGGCGCGGACGCCGAAAGCGGCGAAGAATATGGCGAGCTGGCGAAGCTGCTGATGTCCGGCGATCGCGGCGCGGTCGCGTCGGCGATGCAGGCGGCGGCGGATCAGGCGAAACTTTCAGAAATTCGTTTCTTCACCCAGCGCGGCCTGTTCTCCAGCCGCATCCTCGAAGCGATGGGGATGGAGCGGCTCGAAAGCGACATCGAGGCGCAGCAGGCCGCCGGCAATCAGCCGCAGCGATTGATGTACGCGCGCGACGGCCTGCGCGAAGCCGTGCGCGACATGGTGAACGACGCCATCACGCTCTACACGCGCGAGGGCACCGAGGCGCTGCGCAACGACATCCTGCGCAACGTGCCGCTCAACCGGCTCGAAAGGCAGGACATCGAGCGCACGCGCAAGCTGGTCGGCGAGATGGCCCGCCGCCTGCGCGACAAATACAACAAGCCGCGCCGCAAGAAGAATCGCGGCCGTCTCGACACGCGCAAGACCATCCGCCGCAATGCGAGCTGGGGCGGCATTCCGTTCATCACCGTCTGGAAGCAGAAGCGCGTCGACAAGCCGAAGATCATCGCCTTGTGCGACGTCTCGGGTTCGGTCGCGCGCGTTGCCGAATTCCTGCTGCTGTTCCTGTACAGCCTGAACGAGGCGATCTCCGACATTCACACCTATGCCTTCTCCGGGCGGCTCGTCGATGTCAGCGACATCCTCGACGGCAACGCGATCGACCAGGCGATGCAGGACGTGATGAAGACCGTCGGCTACGGCTCGTCGGACTACGGCAAATCGTTCGAGGATTTCGAGGACGGTTTCATGAGCGAGGTCACGAACCGCACCACCGTCATCATTCTCGGCGACGGCCGCACCAACAATCTCGATCCGCGCACCGACATCCTGCGCCGGATTTCCGAGCGCGCGCGCCGCGTGATCTGGCTCAACCCGGAGCCGCGCTTCGCGTGGGGCACGGGCGATTCCGAAATGCCGCGCTACGAGCCGTACTGCACGTTCATGCGGACGTGCGGGACCGTTCGGCAGCTTGAGCGCGTGGTGGTCGATCTCATGGAGATGGACCGGAACTGAGCATGATCCCGAAAAGTGGGAGCCGGTTTTCGGACAAGATCATGCTCGAATAAACAGATGAACCGGCGCGCCGCTGGTCAATCGGTCTGAATCACCAGCGTCGGCACGCCGAGCGTTCCCGACTTCACCGTGAACACCTGCGTGCCCGGCCGCTTGCCCGCGCCGATCGCTGTGAGATCGAGCCCCGCCGCCGTCAGCCGCGCGTGAACGGCTTCGATGTCGCTCACGCGCCAGCTCAGGCCCCAGAGCCTGTCGGGCTTGTTGCTCGGCGTCTCGTTCAGGCGTTGGACAATTTCGACGATGAGGTCGCCGCAGCGGAAGAACATCAGCCGCGCATTCCAGTCTGGCTGCGTCAGGTCGAGCCGCATGTCGAGGCCGAGCCGCGCGCCGTACAGCGCAGCGGCGCGCTCGGCATCTTGCGTCGCGATCACGAAGTGATCGAGGCCGACGATCGGCGCGTCGGCGGAAGCAGACAGCGGGCGTTCGGCCGTGGGTTCGAGATAGAACAGGCGGACGCCGTGAGTCGCATCGACCGCCGTGCGGGTCCGCCGCCATGTCAGCGATGCGCCGTCGATGGCGTTGGTGCTGCCGGAGGTGGCGACATCCTCCGGCTTGAGTCCGAGCCGCCGCAGCCGGCGTTGAAACCTGTCGATGTCGCTGACGCGAAAGCACAGGCTCGCAAGTCCCTCGCCCTCCGCATCGAGCCGCGCGCGCACGCGCGCGGCCATCGGCCCGTCGCCGGACGGGGCCATGATTTCGAGCGACATGTTGGCCAGCGTGAAGATCGCGGTCTCGACGCCGTCGCCCGCCGTCCGCCACGCGACTTTCCGCGACAGCAGCGTTTCGTAAGCTGCGATCGCAGGCCCGATGTCGCGGGCGAGAAGCACGAGATGGTCGAGGCCGGTAATCATGAGAATGGATACTGCGAGGTTTACTACCTCGCCGCCATCAAAATTCCCGCCATCAGTTTTGCGCGCTCGGCGAGGCTGTCGATGAGGATGTGCTCCTCCAGCGTGTGCGCGCCGGCGCCCCTTACGCCGAGGCCGTCCAGCGTCGCCACATCCATCGGCCCGGTGAAATTGCCGTCGGAGCCGCCGCCCGAACTCATATGCGGCAGCTCGATGCCGATCTGCCTGGCGATACCTTTCGCCGTCTCGTAGAGCGCCATCGTCTTGGCATTGGCTTCCCAGACCGGCCGCGTCACGCCGCGCGTGACGATGAACTGGCCGTCATTGCGGTTGTCTTTCGACAGCGCCAGCATGCGCTCGACGCCGCGATCGAGATCCTCCTGCTTCTTCGCCATCGACAGCGCCTCGCCGGTGCAGGAACTCGACACGCAATTCACCCATTGCCCGCCATGGATCACGCCGACGCTGAAGGTGCAGTCCGACGTCGTCATCGATTCGATCTTCGGGATCATGTCGGCCATGATACGGATGGCGGAGCGGCCCTCCGCGAGGCGCGCGCCGGCATGGCTCGGGCGGCCGACCGCCTCCAGATTGAAGCGCGCAATGGCGTAGCGACCGGTGACGACGCCGCCATTCGGTCGCGCCGGCTCCGGCACCAGCACGTAAGCGTGCCGCGCAGCTTCCGCCTCGATCAGATCGCGCGTGCTCGGGCTGCCGACTTCCTCGTCGCTGGTGAGCAGAAAGGTGATCGGCAGATGGATGGTCGCGCCGACGCGCAGGAGTTGGCGTATCGCTTCCAGCGCGATGTAATTGCCGGCCTTCATGTCGAAGATGCCGGGGCCGTAGCATCGGTCGGCCTCGCGCCGCCAAGGCAGGCTGGCCAGCGTGCCGACCGGATGCACCGTGTCGAGATGGCCCATGATGAGAATGCCGGGCTTGGTGCTGTCGCCGGTGGCGAAGGAGGCACGCACGCAATCACCGAAGCCCATGCGGCCGCCGATCCGTTCGATCCGCGCGCCGATCAGCGCGAGGTCGCGCGCGGCAACATCCATCATCGCGCCGACGCGGGCTGCGTCCCAGGTCGGGCTCTCGCATTCGACCCATGGCTTCAGACCGGCGAGCATCGCGTCGGTGTCGAACGGCAGTTGCGTGACGTCCATGGGTGATCCTCCCTAACTCTTCGGCGCTGGTTCGAGCATGATATGCAGCGTGGTTTCGCGCGCGATCGCCTCGTCGGAATAGACGAGCGGCACATAGTCGCGCTCCGACCAGAGCTTGCCATGATCGTCATAATGCGGCGAGCGCGGATCGCCGGACTGCCCCGGCGCGTTGACGAACACGCTGTCGTCCCATTGGCCGACATCGACGACCATCCGGAATGACGCGCCAGTGAAACAGCGGCCGTCCTTCATGCGATAGCCGTTGGCCATCACCGTCATGTGCGAGCCGCCCTGCCGCAGTGGCCCGACATCGCGCAGCGTGTCGGGATGCACATTGGCGAGCGGGTGCTCGAAATGACCGTGATGCCAGTCCGCCCATCGCCATCGGCTTGCGTCCGCGCCAAAACGCACGCGGCAATCGGCGACCGCCAGCGGTAGCGTCGCCAGCAGCAGTTTTGTGCGCTTGTTGCGAGCGTCGTCGCCGAACAAAGGCGTTCCCTTGTCGAGCCAGTCGAGCAAGGTCGTCTGATCGCCCGGTGCGAGCAGCGGACGAATTTGCGGATCGGTCGAGACCAGATCGAGAAGGCGGGATTTCAGAAACTTCATCCACCACACCTCGAACAGCAGCGCGGCGGCGCTGTCGTCGGCGAGGTGATGGTCCCAACCTTGCAGCAGCGACAGAGCGAAGGCGGTGTCTTTGTCCGGCGAAGAAAGCCCGGCCAGATGCGCGCAGATGCGCCGCGCTGGAATCGACAGGTCGTCGCATTGCAGCGCGCGCGAGTCGGCGAGGTCGTGAACGGGCTTCGAATCCAGCACCTCGCGCGAGCGTTGCGCGCGAAACGCATCGGTGAACTCGTAGCCGAGGTTCAGTTGCTGCGCCGGACCTGCCGGCAGGTTCATCTCGTTCGCGGTGGCGACATAGCCGCGCGCCGGATCGATCTCACGTGGAAACTCCTTCTGCGAATGGAAGCCGGCCCACTCATAGCGGCCGTCACCCGGCACGGGTGTCATGCCGTCCCAGTTCGGCCGGATCGGCGCCTTGCACGCGGGCATCCAGGCGATCTTGCCGCTGACATCGGCGTAAATCTGGTTGGTCGACGGCACCGACCAGCTTTGCAGCGCCTGCTCGAAGGCCTCGACCGTCGTCGCGTTCTGATAGCCGAGGCTGGAGAGATACGGCGCGCTGCCGGGCTCCAGCCAGACCGTGCGCACCGCATAAGCAAGGTGACGCGCGGTATCCTCATGCACGATCGGGCCGTGCCGCGAAAATTTCAGCGTCAGCGTCTGGTCCGGATGGCCCTTGACGGCGACGCGCTCCTCGATGACGCGCATGTGTTCCCAGTCGTCGCCATAGCGATACAGGTCGGGATCGTCCGGATGGGTCTGATAGACATAGAGGTCTTCCTGATCGATCGGGAAGATCGTCAGGCCGAACGCCGCCTGGGCGTTATGGCCGATCGAGATGCCGGGCAAAGCCGGCTCGCCCGCGCCGATGACATCGAGGCCGGGGGCGCGCAGATGCGCGACATAGCGCAGCGAGGGCAGCAGATAGGCGCGGTGCGGATCGCTGGCGAGGATCGGGCGGCCGGTGGCTGAGCGCTCCGGCGCGAGCGCCCAGTTGTTGGAGCCTTCGTCGCGCGCGGCCGCGATGATCTCGCCAAGCTCATCGGTGATCGCCCAATTGTCGACATCGTCGAGTGTGGCGGCGAGGCGCTCCTTGCTGAACGTGACCGGCGCGGTCGCCAGAAAGAACGGCTCCAGCACGTCGTCGCCGATGGCTTCGAAGTCGATATCGCCCGGAACGAACGGCGTGTGGTCGAGATCGACCCAGCGGCGCGCGCGATCCTGCTCCAGCGTGCCATGCGCCAGCACGCGCGCGCGGCCGAATTCGAATTCGAGATTGCGTACCATCGCGTGGCTGCGGATGCGCACCACGTCGGCGGCCTGCCAGCGCGCGGGCTTTGTACCGGTCGCGGCGAATTCCGGCGGCAGCAGATTGGCGTCGCGCTGGGTCAGGTCGATGAAGGCGTTGATGCCGGCGACGAAGCGTTCGACCGTCTCTTTCGCATCGCTGACGCCATAGGCGGCCCATTCGGCCTCCATGTCGCCGCGATAGAGAAACAGCCGCGTCGCCCGGTCCTGCGCGAGATAGCCGGGGCCGAAATCGGCGGCGAGTTGCCCGAGTCCGCGCTTGCGCCAGATATCGATCTGCCAGAGCCGGTCGCGCGCGGCGTTGAAGCCCTGTACGAAGAAGGCGTCCATGCGCGAGGCGGCGTCGATATGCGGCACGCCCCAGCGATCGACGCGGATTTGCGCCGGTGCTTCCAGCCCCTCGACGGCGTAGCGGGCCTTTGTCGCCGCGGCATGATCCGATTCTTTCGAGGTCGCCATGCCGCTGTCGGTCATCGTGCCCTGTCCGCCAGAGATTTCCGGAATTTGCGGTCGCGCTTGAGGTGCCATTCGCGGCGCATCGCTTCAGTGCGGGTGGCGAAGCCTTCGCTGTGCAGCAGCACCCAACTCCGCCCGCGTGTGGTCCGCGCGCCTTTCCCCGAATTGTGCTGCGCGAGCCTTCGGGCGACGTCGGTGGTCCAGCCGACATAGGTCAGATAGCGGCGTTCGGTGGCGCAGCCGAGGACATAGACGAAGCCTTCCATGCGCCTTGCCCCGAGAACCCTTTCCGTCCCGCGAAGCGGCCGCCGCTGGGCGACGGCCGCACGCGATCAGACCACCGCGGCCTTATGCAGCGCGGCAATTTCGTCCTTGCTGTAGCCGGCCTCGGCGAGAACCTCGTCGGTGTGCTGGCTGAGCGTCGGCGCCATCCGCTCCAGCCGGCCGCCGCCATGGGCAAGCTGGAAGCCGTTGCCGGCGAAGCGCAGGCGGCCATAGGGCGTGTCGATCTCCTGCATCGCCTTGCGCGCCTGAATCTGCGGATGATCGATCACTTCCTCGACCTTCCAGATGCTGGCGCAGGGCGCGCCGCCCGCGTCGAGGATTTTTTCCCATTCGCGTGCGCCCTTCGCGGCGAGGACATCCTCGATCACCTTGCGCAATTCGGCCTCGTTCTGGTGGCGCAGTTCCCAATTGCCGAGCGGCGTAGCAAGCACGTCCTCGCGGCCCAGCGCCTTCATCAGCGCCTTGAACTGCTTCTCCGAATTGACGGCGAGCAGGACGTGGCCGTCTTCACCGGTCTTGAACAGGTTGGCGGTCGGATTGCGGCTGACGGCCTGGTTGCCGGACAGGCCCTGCTTGTGGCCGGTGACGGTATAGTCGGCGATCGGACCGGACAGGAAGGCGAGCGTCGCCTCCAGCATCGACACGTCGACGAGTTGGCCCTTGCCGGTATGCGTGCGCTGATACAGCGCGCTGGCGAGGCCGAAGGCGGCGGTCGCGCCCGACAGCACGTCGCAGACGGCGAAGCCCGCGCGCGTCGGTCCCGTTTCCGGGTGGCCGGTGATCGCCATGATGCCGGACATCGCCTGGATTTTTCCGTCATAGCCCGCGCCGAGGCGTTCCGGGCCGGTCTGGCCGAAGGCGCTGACGCAGCAATAGATCAGCCGCGGATTGATCTTGGACAGCGCCTCGTAGCCGATGCCGAGCCGGTCCATCACGCCGGGGCGGAAATTCTCCATCACCACGTCGGCCTTGGCGGCGAGGCGCTTGACGACCTCGACCGCTTCCGGCTTTTGCAGGTCGAGCGTGAGGCTGCGCTTGCCGCCATTGACGGCCTGCCAGCCGGGGGGGAGCCCGCGATCCGCCCATTCCTTGCTCAGCGGCGCGCGGCGCATGTCCTCGCCCTCGCACCGCTCGACCTTGATGACGTCCGCGCCGAGCAGGCCGAACTGGTAGCTCGCATAAGGTCCGGCGAGCACCTGCGTAAAGTCAAGAATCCGCACGCCTTCGAAAGGTCTGGTCACGAACGCCCCTCTTAATCTCGATAATGTCTGGTCGGTCTCAAGCCACGCGCAGGCCGCGCGCCACTTCCTTCTGCTGATCGAACTCGCGGCGGCGGCGCTCAAGCTCCTCCGCGCTCATGGTCTCGATATTGTTGTAATCGAGCTTCCATTTGCCGTCTTCGTTCCAGCGCAACGGCGACTGCATCGTCGTGCGCGGGCCGGACGCGGATTCGAGCACGCGCAGCGCGAGTTCGAGCGTCAGCGCTTGCGACGCCTTGTCATGCGGCTTGCCGGCCGAATTGCCGAGCGGGAAATCGCTGAACAGGAAGCGCGGCACGGCCGCGTGCTCGATGATGTCCTTGGCGCAGCCCATGACGACGGTGGGAATGCCGTTGGCTTCCAGGTGGCGCGCGGTCAGCGCCGTGGTCTGGTGGCAGACCGGGCAGTTCGGCACCAGCACGGCGACATCCACCTTGTCCTCGCGGCAGCGGCGGAGAATTTCCGGCGCGTCGGTCTCGATCGTGACGCGATGGCTGCGATTGGTCGGCGCGCCGAAGAAGCGCGGGGCGACCTCGCCGATGCGGCCGGCGGCCTGCGCCTTGATGAGTTCGGGCAGCGGGAACCAGGTCCCGGAATCCTCTGCCGTGGTGTGGGTGCGGTCGTAGCCGATATGGGAAATCCGCAGGTCGTGCTGCTTCGACGTGTCGCCGTCATAGACCTGATAGAATTTGGCCCCGCCATTGTATTTCGCGCCGGGGCCCTGATCGCCCTTGGCCGGGTCGTAGGGAGCGGCGGTGGAGAGGATGGTGACGCGGGATTGCGACAGCGGCTTTTTCAGCGGCTGAAACGGCGCTTCCAGGTAGTGTGCCCATCGGTAGGGCGTCGTGTAGCCGATGGCGATATAGTAATCCCGCGTCCGCTTCATGTAGGGAACGGGGGAATCGTAATCGGGCGCAAAACCGAGCTGCTGATCCAGATCGTCGATCATGATGGGCCTCCCAGGACCAGGTGCCGCGCGCTAAAGCCGCAGCTTCGTTATGATGGCCGTCAGGCTAGGAATTTCCGCAAACCTGTCAAGCAATTCGGCGGCAGGGCAGCCGTGCGGAGCGACGTCCATCAGCCGGAACCTGCGGGGCGCCGGGTGCGGATGTGACCGCCGCCCGAACGTGTTAAGGTATCGGTTCTTGGTATCCGACTGTAAGTCTGTTTGCGGCAGATGCGCAGGACAATGGGCGTCCTGTCCGCTAGCGGGTCTCGCCGCCGGCGAGCCTGATGACAGGCTCCAGCGGGCAGCCAGGACGCAGGAGCGGATATGAAGGAAATTCACTCGTGTTGCGGAAGATTGGATACCCCGCTGTCGCGGAGTCTGACGGAATTTTGATGGGGCCTTCTCCGAAACAAAATTTTCAGTCAGGTGCGATAGGGTATCTGTTCGATTACCCTGGGTACCTGGATTTGGTGAGTGAGCTTCCCGCAATGACCTTCGCCAACCTTTCAAGTTCAGCGGCGCTTGAGGTTCGCCGGTATTCGGGCTTCGACGATTTCCGTCAGGCGTTTCAATTCATGCCGGTCGAGCAGATGCCGCTTTCGACCGCCACCGTTACCCCGACGCAATGGATCCTCCGGCTCCCCGGATGCGAGGTCTATTTTCTGCGCGCCTTTCCGCGCCTGATCGATGCGTCGGTGCCGAAAAATCATCTTTTGATTCTGTTAACCATGGAGGAGGCGTCGGAGACGACCTTCAACGGCGTCGCCGTGCAGCCCGGTCTGGTCGCCTTCATGCGTGGTCCTTGCGATTACCGGATCGTCGAGCCGGTTGCGCGGATGAGTGCCGCGATCCATTTCAACTCGCGGATGGAGGATCGCGGCTGGCCTTCGGTCGAAAGCGGGCTTTTGAGCCTTGCGCCGGGCAGCGTCGAACTGGTGCGCCTGAAGACGCTGATCGTGCAGCTGATCGTCAGCGCCGGTGCCTCGCCGCACAGCTGGCTTCAGGCCGTGCTGGGCCAGAGCGCGCGCGATTCGCTGCTGTTGGCACTGGACGCGATGCTCGAATCGGCGGAGCTTGCCGGTTATGAGCGGTCGGTGTCCTATCGCAAATATCTTCAGATCATGGACGTGATCGATACCGCCCTGAAGACCGATCCGGCCCGGCCGATCTACAGCGAGGCGCTCGCCGCCGCCGCCGGCGTGTCGGTGCGTACGCTGCACAATGCCACGGTGCGGCTGCGCAGCGTCAGTCTGCACAACTATCTTCGCATGCGTCGGCTATGGATGGTGCGGCAGAGACTGCTGACCGGCGATCCCTGCCTGCAAGTCAAATCCTGCGCGCTCGCTTACGGCTTCTGGCATCTGGGCGAGTTTTCCTCGGCCTACACCGCGCAATTCGGCGAACTGCCTTCGCAAACGCTGGCGCGGGCGCGGGGAGCATGATCCCGAAAAGTGGGACCGGTTTGCGCTGCACGGCCCTCCGGGTCGGATCAGATCATGCTCAAAGAAATAAACAACAGAGGTTGAAGCGACTCAACCTCTGAGCTTGCCGGCCGCCTTCAGCGTCCCACCCAGCGCGGCGCGCGCTTTTCGATGAAGGCGCGCGGGCCTTCCTTGTAATCCTCGGTCGCCGCCACCTTGCGCGATGCGGCGGCGCTGAGGTCGCGCAAGGCCGCGTCGTCGAGATCGAGCGCCTGGCGGGCGACGCTCAGGCTTTCGCGCACCGCGATCGGCGCGTTCTCGCAGATCGCCTGCGCCAGCTTCAGCGCCTCGGGCATCAACTGATCGCGCGCGACCAGCCGGTTGACGAGGCCGTGCTGATAGGCGCGCTTCGCGTCGAAATGCGCGCCGGTGACGATCAGTTCGAGCGCGATCGCCTTCGGCAATGCGCGCGGCAGCCGGTAGAGCCCGCCGGCCGCCGCCACCAGCCCGCGCTTGACCTCGGGCAGGCCGAAGGCGGCTTCCTCGATCGCGACCACGAGGTCGCAGGCGAGCGCGATCTCGCTGCCGCCGGCCAGCGCAAACCCGTTCACCGCGGCGATCCACGGTTTCGTGCGCGGCTGATGCACGAAGCCGGCGAAACCGCCATTCGCCGTCCCGAGCCCGCCGGTGCCGGCCGAGACCGCCTTCAGATCCGCGCCCGCGCAAAATGCCTTGTCGCCGGCGCCGGTGAGGATCACCACCCAGACATTCGGGTCCTTCTCGGTGTCGAGCACCGCCTGCTCAAGCCCGCGCGCCACGTCGCCATTGACGGCGTTGCGGGCCTCGGGCCGGTTGATGGTGACGAGGGTGACGTGATCGGCGACCTGCCTGGTCTGCACCGCGTCGTTGCTCATCGTGGTCTCCCCTTTTTCTTTTCTGTCGATTGTTTGGTTGCCGTCAGGCCGCGCGCCATTCCTGCATGCCGTCGCCGGCCTTGCTGATCGCGCCTTTCGTGCCGATCGGCGTGCGGTCCATGTTCAACAGATGCGCCAGCGTCGCCTTGTCGCCCGCGGGGACGCGCGCCAGCGTGCGGTCGTTGTCCGCCGTCCGCAGGATGACGACGCCGTGATTGACCTCGCCATTGCGGTCATAGATCACGGTGAAGCTCTCGACCGTGCCGGTGCCGCTCGCCTCGTCATTGAATTTCGGCGCTGCGCCGCGATGCTTGTCGGCCACCGCCTGCACGCTGGTCGTCTCCGGCAATTTATCCTTCGGCGCGTCCGGCGACAGCACGATCGCATGATGCTTGGTGACGAAGCCGCCCTGCCCGTAGAGCAGGCCGAGCTTGCCGCCATCGCGCATGCGCCGCACCATCGCGCAGGCGGCGTGCGTCATGTAGCTGTTCAGCGGCGCGCCGAAGAAGGTGAGGCCGCCGGTCACGGTCGGCTGCACGTCCTCGCCGAAGCCGAGCGTTCGTCGCGCCATTTTCGGCACGCACGGGAAGCAGCTGTAGAGTTCGATCGCATCGAATTTGGTGCCGTCGCCGCCGGCAAGGTCCATCACCGCATGCAGCACGGCGTTCTGTGCGTGGCTCTCGGTGTACTGATCGCGCGCAAGATAGTCGCGCGGCTCCTCGGCCTGCGCGCCGCCGAGGAAATGCACCATGCGATTGCCGGGGATGCCGGCCTCGCGCGCCCTAGCGAGGCTGGTGACGATCAGTGCCGCGCCCTGATTGACCATCGGATTGGCGACCATCAGCTTGTTGTAGGGCCAGGCGATCAGCCGGTTCTCCGCCGTCGGCGTCATGATCGCCTCCGGCTCGAAGCCGCGCTTCAGCCAGGAATGCGGGTTCTGCGCCGCGACCTTCGAGAAGGTCGACCACAACGCGCTCGATTCGCGCAGCGCCTGCCGCGGCGTCTGGCCCCAATGGGCGGCGGTGGCGGCGTCGTAGAACGGATAGACCGTGATCGGCTGGAATACGCCGAGCGCGACGGCCATCGGATGCTGCCAGCTCGCGCTGCGGACCGACTGCACGCCCTGTTCGGCGAACGGTGTCCAGGGCAGTTTCACGCCGGCCTTTTCCGCCTTGTTGACGGAGCTTTGCGCTTCCGCGCCGCAGACCGCGCCAACCACGCTCTCGCCGCGCTGAATGCGCAGCGCCGCCTCGTGCAGATAGCGCATCGGGCCTTCGCCGCCGACCGGGCCATAGACCGCGCGCTTCGGCGCAATCCCGAGCCGGGCGCAAAGCTGCTGCGCCGGGTCCTCGTAGCGCCAGCTCACGAGATTCACCAGATCGATCGAATCGATGTCCTGAACCAGTTTCGCGCCGGCATCCTGCTCGGCGCGCTTCAGTGCCTCCGCCATCAGCGCCAGCGGTTCGAGGCCGTCCGCAGGATTGGCCGGCTTGTCGGTGATCTCGCCGACGCCGACGATCACGGGAATGCGGGTATCATCAGTCATGTCTCAAGCCCTGCCGCCGTTCGTTTCCACCTTGGTTGGCCCGCAGCTTTTCAGAGATGGCCGCGCGGCGCAATCGGCGCGGCCGCGATGCAGCGCCGCAAAAATCCGAAGCCATGGTGAAACATTCCAAGGCCCGCCGCGTTGCCGCTCGCTGGCTGCCGGGGCTTTGACATTCACATGCTTGCACATGCTTGATGAGCGCACGACCGAACAGCTCGACCTGCGCGGCGGGCGCACGCCGTGGGTCGGCGGGTTTCAGCGGCTTCCCCGGCAGGAATTGCAATCCGATCTGCGGTGCGACGTTCTGGTGGTCGGCGCGGGCATCACCGGCGCGCTGGTCGCCGAGCATCTGACCCGCAGCGGGCATGACGTCGTCATCGTCGATCGCGAACGGCCCGGCCATGGCAGCACCGCGGCCTCAACGGCGATGCTGCTGTGGGAGATCGACCGTTCGTTGAGCGAATTGGCGGAATTATACGGGTTCGACCGGGCCGCAGCGATCTATCGCCGCAGCCTTGAGGCGATGCGCGGCATTGCCGCGCTGATCGAACATCTTGCCCTCGCTTGCGATTTTGGCCGTCGCGATGCGCTCTATCTCGCCTCGCCCGATAACGGTGAAGGCACGTTGCTGGCGGAGCACCGGCTGCGATCGCGCGCCGGTCTGCCCGGCCGGTTTCTCGATTTTCCCGAACTGCTTGGTGAATATGGTTTTGCGCGGCAAGCCGCATTGCTCTCGCCCGATGCGGCGGAAGCCGATCCCTTGCGGCTCGCGCAAGGCTTGTTGCGGGTGGCGCTGGCGCGCGGCGCACGGCTGTTCGATGCGGAGGCGATCGCTTACGATTGCGCCAGCCGCGCGGTGGGGACGGCGACGGATAGCGGCCACTGCATCGAGGCCAGCCACGTCGTGCTGTCGACGGGCTATGTGATGCCGGATTTCGTCACATCCGATCTGCACAAGATCGTTTCGAGTTTCGCGATCGCGACGCCGCCGCAACCGCAAGCCTCGCTCTGGCGCGGCCGCGCGCTGATCTGGGAAGCGGCGAAGAATTATCTTTACGCGCGGACCACGGCGGACGACCGGATCATCGTCGGCGGCGAGGATGATGAGAATGCGGTCGCGCCGGAAGCGCGGGACGCGCTGATGCCGGAGAAAGCCGAAGCGATCCTGCGCCGGTTCGAAGCCTTGAAGCCCGACACTGACATGAGCGCGGATTTCATCTGGTCCGGTGCGTTCGGCACGACCGCCGACGGATTGCCGCTGATCGGCCGCGTGCCGCATCATCCCGGCATCTGCGCCGCCTATGGCTATGGCGGCAACGGCATCACCTTCAGCTACCTTGCCGCGCAGATGATCGGCGAGATCATCGCCGGGCGCGAGCGCGCGTGGTTCGACGATTTCGCCATCGATCGTGACGTGCCGAAATATGTTGATGCGCTTTAGCTTTTTATTCGTTCTGACAGAACCGTCGTCATGGCCGGGTTTATCCCGGCCATCCACGTCTTTCTTGCCGATAGTCAGTTAAGACATGGAGGCCCGCGACATAGGCGAGCGAAGCGACGCCGTTCTTCGAACGGCTATGCGCGGGCATGACGGAGAAGGTGGAAGCGAGCGTCTCAGCTATCCACCTTTAGCGCGGCGATGAAGGCTTCCTGCGGGATGTCGACCTTGCCGAACTGCCGCATTTTCTTTTTGCCTTCCTTCTGCTTTTCCAGCAGCTTGCGCTTGCGCGTGATGTCGCCGCCATAGCACTTCGCGGTCACGTCCTTGCGCAGCGCGCGCACCGTCTCGCGCGCGATCACCTTGCCGCCGATCGCCGCCTGGATCGGGATCTGGAACATGTGCGGCGGGATCAATTCCTTCATCTTCTCGACCATCGCGCGGCCGCGGCCTTCCGCGCGCGTGCGATGCACGAGCATGGAGAGAGCGTCCACCGGCTCGCCATTGACGAGGATCTGCATCTTCACGAGGTCGGCCGCCTTGTAGTCGGTCAGGTGATAGTCGAACGAGGCGTAGCCCTTGGAGACGGATTTCAGCCGGTCGTAGAAATCGAACACCACTTCGTTCAGCGGCAAATCGTATTTGACCATCGCGCGGGCGCCGACATAGGTCAGCTCCTTCTGATTGCCGCGCCGGTCCTGGCACAGCTTCAGCACGCTGCCGAGATACTCGTCGGGCGTGAGGATCGTCGCCTCGATCCACGGCTCCTCGATCTCGGCGATCTTCACCACGTCCGGCATGTCGACCGGGTTGTGAATTTCGATCTCCGCGCCGTCCGTCAGGCGCATCTTGTAGATCACCGACGGTGCGGTCGCGATCAGGTTCAGGTTGAACTCGCGCGACAACCGTTCCTGGATGATCTCCAGATGCAACAGGCCGAGGAAGCCGCAGCGGAAGCCGAAGCCGAGCGCCGCGCTGGTCTCCATCTCGAAGGTGAAGCTGGCGTCGTTCAGCCGCAGCTTGCCCATCGCCGCGCGCAGCGTCTCGAAGTCGGCGGCATCGACCGGAAACAGGCCGCAGAACACCACAGGAATCGCGGGCCGGAAACCGGACAGCGCCTCCGTCACCGGGTGACGGTCGTCGGTGATGGTGTCGCCGACGCGGGTGTCCGCGACCTCCTTGATCGAGGCGGTGATGAAGCCGATCTCGCCGGTGGTCAGTTCGTCGACATTGACCATTTTCGGCGTGATGTAGCCGACGCGCTCCACCTCATAGGCCGCGCCCGTGCCCATCATGCGGATGCGCTGGCCCTTCTTCAGCGTGCCGTCGACGACGCGCACCAGCACGACGACACCGAGATAGACATCGTACCAGCTATCGACCAGCAGCGCCTTCAGCGTCGCGTCGGGATCGCCCTTCGGCGGCGGCAGCCGGTGCACGATCGCTTCCAGCACGTCCTGAATGCCGATGCCGGTCTTGGCCGAGATCATCACCGCGTCGGAGGCGTCGATGCCGATCACGTCCTCGATCTGCTGCTTGATCTTGTCGGGTTCGGCGGCCGGCAGGTCGATCTTGTTCAGGACCGGGACGATCTCGTGGTTGTTGTCGAGCGCCTGATAGACATTGGCGAGCGTCTGCGCTTCCACCCCCTGCGAGGCGTCGACCACCAGCAGCGAGCCTTCGCAGGCGGCGAGCGAGCGGGAGACCTCGTAGGCGAAGTCGACATGGCCGGGCGTGTCGATCAGGTTGAGGACGTAGCTGTTGCCGTCTTTGGCCTTGTAGGCGAGGCGCACGGTCTGCGCCTTGATGGTGATGCCGCGCTCGCGCTCGATGTCCATGTTGTCGAGCACCTGCTCCTTGCCGGCCATTTCGCGGTCGGACAGGCCGCCCGTCATCTGGATCAGGCGGTCGGCGAGCGTCGACTTGCCATGGTCGATATGGGCGACGATGGAAAAGTTGCGGATGTTCGAAATCGGGACGGTGGACATGGGCGCGGGATAACATTGGCGCTGCGCGGCGGCAACGGACAAAGCCGCAATTCGTCGGGGTTTCGGCCGCGGTTTCGCGGGAGACGACGCAGGGAGGGGCCGCTACTCGTCCTCGCCGAATTTGGTCGTCACCAGCTCCGTCAGCGCGTCGATCGCCTCGCGCGCCTGCGCGCCGCTCGCCGAGACGATGATGCTGGAGCCGGGGCCGGCCGACAGCATCATCAGCCCCATGATCGAATTGCCGCCGACGGTCTCGTTGTTCCGCGTCACCGTGATCTCGGCGTCGAACCGCTCGACCATCTGCACGAATTTCGCCGAGGCGCGGGCATGCAGGCCGCGCTTGTTGGTGATCGGGATTTCACGGACGATGGCGCCGTCGGCCGACGAGGTTTCGTAAGGCGTGCCGTCGTCGGCGACTGACATCATTTGCCCGCCAGAACGCGGCTGGCGATGGTCACATATTTGCGGCCGGCTTCCTGCGCGGCCGAGATCGCCTCGGGCAGCGGCCGGCTGTCGCGGACCTTGGCGAGCTTCACCAGCATCGGCAGGTTGATGCCGGCGAGAACCTCGACCTTCGGCCGGCTCATGCACGAAATCGCCAGATTCGACGGCGTGCCGCCGAACATGTCGGTCAGGATCGCGACGCCGTCACCGCTATCGACACGCTGGACAGCTTCAATGATATCGCTCCGACACAGATCGGCGTCATCTTCCGCGCCGATCGTGATGGATTCGATTTGCTTCTGTGGACCCATCACATGTTCGAGCGCTGCCTTGAATTCGTCAGCAAGGCGCCCGTGGGTCACAAGTACGAGACCAATCATTCAAGACTCCTCGTGCGTGCTTTTTGGATGCACTGCACGAAAGGCCGACATGTTGACCATCCGCGATCCGGGCGCAAGGGGGCAAATCATGCTTTCCAACCCTGCCGTGGCGCGGGGGATACATCTGGCGATGGCCAATTCGCGGCAGATAATGGGCCTTATATGGTTAGCAATTGCTTTCCGGCAATTGCCGAAAAGCCGCAGGGGACGCGGCTACCCATGGACGCCGTCAGCGGCAAAACCACGCCATCACCAGCGGCGGCGCCCGATCGCGGTTGCCGACCGGGATTCGTGGTATTTCCGTACCCAAAATAGATGTTAACGGCGATTCCGGCTCAGGAACGCGGGCCGTCACCACCAGATCAAACCACCAGGCCGATTCGGGCCTGCTGCGGGACAAAATCGCAGCGGCGCAGTCCGAGCCCGCAGATCTCGATCAGGCCGGCGAGTTGGGGGAGCGGGGCGGGCGATCACATGGCCCAGCCTGTCAGGCTGAGGGAATATCCGGTCGTCGCCCGGGTGCGTGTCCGGAATCTGCCGCGCGCGGCCGGCGAGCACGAGATCGAAGGCGAGTTGCGACTTGCTGCCCGCGCCGGAGGGGCCCAGATCAGATGCCGGTGCCGACCGTCACGGCCAGGCATGGACGCTGCGATCGCCGGTGTCGGCCGCGACCGTCATATCGCCGGAAGCCGGACGATGAAGCGCGCGCCGAGAACCGGATTTTCGTCGTCGTCGTCGCAGGGCTGCGAACCGACGCGGTTCTCGGCCCAGATCTTGCCGCCATGCGCCTCGACGATCTGCTTGGAGATGGACAGCCCCAGCCCGGAATTCTGGCCAGATCCCTGATGCGGGCGGTCGGTGTAAAACCGCTCGAAGATTTTCTCGAGCGCGTCGGCGCCGATGCCGGGACCGTCGTCGTCGATGACGATTTCGATCTCGTTGCGCACCCGCCGGCAGGTGACGCGCACCGTGCCGTGGTCCGGCGAGAACGAGGCGGCGTTCGACAGCAGGTTACCACCTGACCGAGGCGCAGATCATGGCCCGGCGTCGAGGAAGGTGTCGAACGGCGCGCCTTCGAACTTCACTTCCACCGACACCTGGTTGTCGCGCTTGGTTTCGTTGGCCACCGTCACCAGTGTGGTCAGCAGCCCGTCGCATGTCCACCGGGGCGACATCCTGCCGCTGCAATTCGGCGTCGAGGCGGCTCGCGTCGGAAATATCGAAATCAGCCGGTCGGTCCGGCGCACGTCGTCGTTGATCACCGCCAGCAGCCGCGCAGCGGCTGTTCTCGTTCTTGGCGAGCGGTAGCGTTTCGACGGCCCCGAGCGCAGCGACGTCAGCGAGGTTCTTCAATTCATGCGCGACGTCGGCGGCGAAGCGCTCGATCGCCTCGATGCGGTTGTAGAGCGATTCCGTCATGTCCCGCAGCGCGCCGGAAAGATGGCGATCTCGTCGCGCCGGCGGGTGAAATCCGGAATCTCGATGCGGGTCTTGTTCCGCCGCCCGGCGTGCTCGGCGCTGTCGGCAGAGGCGGCGTACGGGGCCTGCGATCGTGCTCGCCAGCAACAGCGACAGCACGATCATCACGGCGGCCCGCGAACTCGAACACGCGCAGGATGGCGATCCGCTCGGCCGTCACCATCTGGTCGATGTCGTCGCCCTGCGTCGACAGCATCAACGAGCCGTTGACCACGCGAAAACGTTGCACGGGAACCGCGACCGAGACGATCACCTCGCCGCGGTCGTTGACGCGCACACGGCCGCCGCCTTGACGCCGCGCAGCTACTGCTCGACCTCGTAGTAGCCCTTGCCGTTCTCCGGCCCCAGCTCGTGATAGAAGCGGAGCCGCCAGTTGCAGGCCAGTTGCGAACCGCGATCATCGTCCGCTCGGCGAAGCCGGAAGGCTTTTTCCCTTGCCCGGGCGGCGGCAGGTCGGGAAACGCAGCACTCGCCGCGGCCATAGAGCGTGCGGCTGTCGAGCAGCGGGACGCCGTCGCGGTCGTAGATGCGGGCGCGCGTCTTAGTCGGCGAGATCAGCCCGCGCAGCACCGGCGCGACGCGGGTCGGGTCGATCGGAAATCCAGCCCGGACAGAATGTCTTCCAGCGGGCCGTAGGTTTCTCCGGGTTTCAGATCGATCAGCCGGTCAGGGTCGATGGTGATGCCGTTGTTCTCGGTCCGGTCGCCGCGATCGCGCGCGATGATTTCCGCCCTGCACCGGCAGGCTCTGCGCCTGCGCGTCGATCCAGGCCGGCACCGGAACTGGGAGAGATAGAACGCCGCTGAGCAGCGCGATCAGGCCGGCGAGGTTGAGCGACGGATCCGGCGCGTCAGGCTCGAAAAGGTCGGAAGCCGGACGATGTACTGCCCGGTGCGGCGTGCCTCCGGCAGGAGGTCAGCCAACCGCCGAGGCTGCGGAGGCCCGCGCAGCCGCGCGCTCGGCGGGATGGCCACGCGCGGACAGATCGCGGCGCACCGCGCGCCTGTCTGCGGCGCAGGCGTCGTCGACGCGGCGGCGTCGCTGCGCCGCGCGGTTCCTCGGGTTCGTTCTGTTCGATCGAGCAAGGTCAAAGGCCGTCCTGTCCAGACTCCAGACCAAGGTCGGTTTGGCCGTCATTGCCACCCCGGACCGGCGCGCGGCGCGCTGTCCGAGTACAGGGTCAGCGAAGCAATCCGCAAAGACGATGTAAATGGATTGCTTCGGGTCATCGTTTCCTTGGAAACGGTAGCCGACGCCGTACAGCGTCTCGATCATGTCAGTCGTCGGCGACCTTGAATTTCTTGCGCAGCCGCTTGATGTGGCTGTCGATGGTGCCGGTCGACATGAACCTGATCGTCATAGGCGGCTCCATCAGCGCGTTGCGGCTCTTGACCACGCCGGGCCGCGTCGCCAGCGCCTGAAGGACTCGGTGACGGTCAGCGTCACCGGCTCGTTCTTCCAGGTGCAGGTGTGGCGTTCCGGGTCCATGCCGCCAGGCCGCGCTCCAGCGCCTTCGGGTCGGTTTCCTTCGGCGCGGCGTTCGGGTCCTTCGGCGTGGCGCGGCGGGCCGCCTTCACCCGCTCGACCAGCAGGCGCTGCGAGAACGGTTTGCGGATGAAATCGTCCGCGCCCATTTTCAGGCCGAACAACTCGTCGATCTCCTCGTCCTTGGAGGTGAGGAAGATCACCGGCAGGTCCGACTTCTGCCGCAGCCGCCGCAGCGTTTCCATCCCGTCCATGCGCGGCATCTTGATGTCGAGGATGGCGAGGTCCGGCGGCGTGCCGCGAAATCCGTCCAGCGCCGACGCGCCGTCGGTATATGTCATGATCCGATAGCCTTCGGCCTCAAGCGCGATCGAGACGGACGTGAGGATATTGCGATCGTCATCGACGAGGGCGATTGTGGGCATTGAGCCTGCTTTCTGAATAGACGGCGCCGCGACCGGCGGAGCTAGCTAACGACACGATGTGAGTGACACGATCCAGGTGACACGTTGCGACCGACACGTTGCGACCACGAGGTTGCGAATGACGCTGCCGGCCATCAAATGGGGAACACCCGCGCAGCCAGCAATGCAAGCTGGGCTGAAATGTGACCATATCTACCGAAAACACCCGCGATTTCCAGAGGTTCCATTTTCGTGCAGATATCGCCGATGGACATCCGCCGCCGACAACCTCTTGAGTGGGCGCTCATGATCCGTTTGCGACGCGGCCGTTCGCTGTTTGTCGCCGTTGAGGCAAGGGCATAAGAGCAATGCAACCGACCGCCGATTTTGACCCTGTCAAAACCTCTAAGTCATTGATCCGAAGCGCGAAACAGGGAGCCCTGGCGACCTTGACAGTCTCCGGCGGCGATCCCTATTGCTCGCTGGTCAATGTCGCCACAGCGGCGGATTCCTCACCGCTACTGCTAATTTCCGGCCTCGCGGTCCATACGAAAAATCTGCTGGCCGATCCGCGCGTCTCGCTGATGCTGGACGAGCGGCGGGCGGGCGATCCGCTGGAGGGCGCGCGGGTGATGATTTCCGGCCGGGCGGAGAAAGTGACGGAGCCGGCCGCGCTGGCGGCCGCCCGGCGGCGCTATCTGACGCGCCATCCGGCCGCCGCGCAGTTCGTGGACTTCCCGGATTTCGCCTTCTTCCGGATCGCGGTTCGCGAGGTCCATCTGGTCGCCGGCTTCGGCCGGATTCACACGCTCGATGCGGCCAGAATCCTGACGGAAGTCGGCGACGCGGCGGAGGTTCTGGAAGGGGAGGCGGGCGCCGTCGAGCACATGAACGACGACCACATGGACGCGAACGCGCTGTATGCGACGAAGCTGCTCGGTGCTGCCGACGGCGACTGGCGAATCACCGGCCTCGATCCGGAAGGTGCGGACCTCGCGCTCGGCGACGCCAGCCTGCGCCTGACGTTTCCGGAGCGGGTGACAACGATGATGGCCTTGCAGAAATCGCTGGTGAAGCTGGTCGGCGTCGCGCGCGCCCAGCCATCGGAATCACCGCAGAACTGATGAATTCGGTTCGGTCGATGACTGTCGCCGACACTTGCAGGCCTCTTATGTGCAGCGCAGCGGAGGGCGGCTCCGCTGATCCCGGTTCGAGCAAGCCTTTGTGCGATTTGGGTAAATTGGACGCGAGGGAGAATGTCCCGCTGCATGGGACAAAATTGTTTCGATCAATTTGATCCGGATCACCTTGGCAATTCCCGCATTGGCCACTATTAGATCGCCGGACAGCAGCCGGACCATTTTCGTCGACGGGCTCCCGCGAAAGGCGCTTTGCAACTCTGACGCAACGAAAAAGCGGGTTCGAGGAGGAAGACTTCGTGAAAAATACGGGCGTTCACAACGGCGCTTTCGGTGCCGACAAATTCGGCTTCAAGAAACTCAAGGACGTGAAGTGGAATCTCGGTGCGCCCGCGCTTTATGAGTTCGCCATCCAGAACGGTGAAGCGACCATCACCGCGGGCGGCGCGCTGACGGCGGAAACCGGATCGCATACCGGCCGTTCGCCGAAAGACAAATTCACCGTCCGCGACGCGACCACCGAGAATACCGTGTGGTGGGGTGGCAACCAGTCGATCACCTCCGATCAGTTCAAAACCCTCCTCGACGATTTCGTCCAGCACGCCGAAGGCAAATCGCTCTACGCCCAGGACCTCTACGGCGGTGCCGACCCCGCCTTCCGCATCAGGACCCGCGTTTTCACCGAACTCGCCTGGCACTCGCTGTTCATCCGCACGCTGCTGATCCGGCCCGAGCTGAAAGAGCTGGCCGATTTCGTGCCGGAACTGACGATCCTCGACTTCCCCTCCTTCAAGGCCGACCCGAAGCGCCACGGCGTGCGCACCGAAACGGTGGTGGCCATCGATTTCACCCGCAAGATCGTGCTGATCGGCGGCTCGCAATATGCCGGCGAGATGAAGAAGAGCGTGTTCACGACGCTCAATTACTATCTGCCCGCGCAGGGTGTGATGCCGATGCACTGCTCGGCCAATGTCGGCGATCAGGGCGATACCGCGATCTTCTTCGGCCTGTCCGGCACCGGCAAGACCACGCTGTCGGCCGACCCGAACCGCACGCTGATCGGCGACGACGAACACGGCTGGGGCAAGGAAGGCGTCTTCAATTTCGAAGGCGGCTGCTACGCCAAATGCATCAAGCTGTCGCGCGAGGCGGAGCCCGCGATCTATGACGCCAGCATGCGCTTCGGCTCGGTGCTGGAGAACGTCGTGTTCGATCCGATCACGCGCGTCGTCGATTTCGACGACGGCTCCAAGACCGAGAACACCCGTTCGGCCTACCCGCTCGATCCCATCCCGAACGCCTCGCGCACCGGCCGCGCCGGCCATCCGAAGAACCTCGTGATGCTGGCTGCCGACGCCTTCGGCGTGATGCCGCCGATCGCCAAGCTGACGCCGGCGCAGGCGATGTATCACTTCCTCTCCGGCTATACGGCCAAGGTCGCCGGCACCGAGCGCGGCGTGACCGAGCCCGAGCCCGAATTCCCTCGACCTGCTTCGGCTCGCCGTTCCTGCCGCGGCATCCGAGCGAATATGGCGACCTGCTGCGCAAGCTGATCGCCGAGCACAATGTCGATTGCTGGCTGGTGAACACCGGCTGGACCGGCGGCAAATACGGCGTCGGCACGCGCATGCCGATCAAGGCCACGCGCGCGCTGTTGACGGCGGCGCTGAACGGCTCGCTGCGCAACGCCGAATTCCGTACCGATAAATATTTCGGCTTCGCGGTGCCGACCTCGCTGCCCGGCGTCGACTCCAAGATTCTCGATCCGGTCACGACCTGGGCCGACAAGGCCGAGTTCGACAAGACCGCGCGCAATCTCGTCGCGATGTTCCAGAAGAATTTCGCCAAATATGAGAGCCACGTCGATGCCGACGTGCGCGCGGCCGCGCCCGAGGTGCGGATGGCGGCTGAATAAGCGGGCTTTCTGCGACAGAAATAAAAAAGGGCGGCCTGCGGGTCGCCCTTTTTGTTCAGAGCACGATGTGACTCTATTGTTTGAGCATGATCTCGTCCGAGAACCGGTTCCCACTTTTCGGGATCGTGCTCGTGTATCTCACTTCCTCTTCTCGGTCTGCACCGCGCGGAACGGAATGTTGCGGTCGACCTCCTGCTCCTTCGGCATGCCGAGCACGCGCTCGGAGATGATGTTGCGCTGGATCTGATCGGTGCCGCCGCCGATCGAGGTGAAGTAGGCGTTCAGCGACAGGAAATTGGCGTCGTCCGCGAGCGGATGCTCGGGCCCCTGGAGCATGCTCTCGGCTCCGAGCATGCGCGTGCGCAGCCGCGCCTCCTCATGCAGGATGCGTGACATCGCGAGCTTGCCGAGCGACATGATCGACGACGAGGAGGATTGCTCAAGCCCGGCCTTGGCGCGCGCGGTGTTCAGCGCGTTGAGCTGGCGGTAGGCGAGGGTGCGCGCAAGTTCCTGCCGGAACGCCGGATCGGCGAGTTTTCCGGTCTTGCGCGCCAGCGCGATCAGATTGGAATCGGCCTCGCCGCCCGCGCGGCGCGGACCGCGCGCGCGTTCGCCCATCGCCGAGCGTTCATAGGCGAGCGCGGTCTGAAGCACCTTCCAGCCGTCGCCCAGTTTGCCGAGCAGATTCGCCGCCGGGATTTTTGCGTCGGTGAAGAACACCTCGTTGAAATGCGATTCGTTGGTGATCTGCCGCAAGGGCCGCACCTCGACGCCCTGCTGCTTCATCGGCAGAAAGAAGAAGCTGAGCCCCTGGTGCTTCGGCTTGTCCCAATCGGTGCGTGCGATCAGCATGCCGTAATCGGCCGTTGCCGCAGTCGAGGTCCAGATTTTCTGGCCGTTGACGGTCCAGCCATTGCCGTTCGGCTCGGCGCGGGTGCGCACGGCGGCGAGATCGGAGCCCGCACCCGGCTCGCTGTAAAGCAGGCACATGGTGATCTCGCCGCGCAGGATGCCGGGGATCACGGCCTTTTTTAGTTCGTCGGTGCCATAGGCGAGCGCCGTGTTGGCATAAAGCTGGGTGCGGTCCATGCCGGAGCCCGGCGCGCCGACGCGATTGAACTCCTGCTCGATGATGTAGCCCTGCTCGTCCGACAGGGCCCGGCCGAACCATTCGACCGGCCAGCGCGGGGCCGCCCAGCGCGCGTCAACCACCTTGTTGAGCCAGTCGCGATAGGCCGGCGTGGTCCTGAACTCGTTCAGGTCGGCGACTTTCATGGTCCAGTTGGCGGCGAGCCAGTCGCGCACGTCCTGACGCAGCGTCTCGTCGGTCACAGCCTTCGGCGTGTCGGTCATCGTCAGGCTCCCAATGAGGCCAGGTAACGTTCGCGATAGACCGGTGGGCTGCCGAACAGTTCCGCATCCGCGCGCGCGCGACGGAAATACAGATGCGCCGGATAGTCCCAGGTGAAGGCGATGCCGCCATGCATCTGGATCGCGGCGGCGGTGACGGTCGTGAACGCATCGGCGCAGGCGAAGGCGGCCAGGCTGATCGCGGTGTCAGTGTCGGCATCGTCGTCGGCGAGCAGCCGCGCCGCATGGCGGGCGGCCGAGGTGGCCGATTCCGATTCCAGCAGCATATCCGCCGCCATGTGCTTCAGCGCCTGGAAGCCGGCGATCGGCCGGCCGAACTGAATGCGGTTCTTGCCGTACTCCACCGTCATGTCGAGCGCGCGGCGCGCGCCGCCCGCCTGTTCGCCGGCGAGCGCGACCAGCGCGACGTCGAGCGCCGCCTTCACAGCATGCCAGCCCGCATTGCCGATGCGGCGCGCCGGGACCGAGGCGAAGGAAAATCTCGCAAGCCGCAAGGTCAGATCGAAGGTCGACAGCGGCGCGACCTCCAGCCCGTTCGCGCCGGCGTCAACCTCGAACACGCCGACATCGCCGCCGCCAACGGAGGCAACCACCAGCAGCACATCCGCCACCTGTCCGTGCGTGACGTAGGAGGCGACGCCGTCCAGCGCCCAATCCTTGCCGGCCTGCGTCGCGCGGACATCGATGCCGTCCTGCGTCCACAGACCCTTTTCGCCGGTGATCGCGACGGTGGCGATTTTCTCGCCGCTCGCCAGCGCCGGCAGCAGGCGCTTTTTCGCGGCCTCGTCGTCGGCGGCATTCAAAAGCGCGGGGGCGAGCACCGCGCTCGACAGGAACGGCGAGCACAGCAGCGCCGCGCCGATCTCCTCCATCACCAATTCGAGTTCGACCGGACCGCCGCCGCTGCCGCCGTAATCCGTATCGACGATCAGGCCCGTGAGGCCCATCCCGGCGAGTTGCCGCCACAGCTCCGGATCGTAGCCGCGCTCCGTCTCCATCGTGCGGCGGACGTCGGCCTCCGCGCTTTTGTCGCCAAGCAGCCGCTGCACGGCGGCGACCAAAGCGGCACGCTCCTCGGCCTCGAATATCTGCATGCTTCAACATCCCCCGGCGGCGGTCGCGCGCGAACCGTTAACTCACGGCATTTGCCGCGAGATTGTCAACCGTGGAGGGGTGGCGCAGGGCGCGGAGCGACGTTTCGCTCCGCTCAATGATGGAATCAGCGCACCGGCTCGCCCGGAGGGGCGGACGCCAGGCCCGCGGCCTGGGTTGCGAACGCGCCGCTCTGCGTCAGCGCGTTGTTGAAATAAGGCTGCGCGTCGCCGAGCGTGATCCGGCGCTGGCAGACCGGCGTGCAGCTATAGGATTCGCGCTCGACCCCGCGATAGACGGTGACGAGCTTGTCGCGCGGGCCTTCGACCTGAATCTGGCGATCGACGACGATGCTGCCGTCCCGGTCGAGCGCCATCACATTGGTCGAGCCATATCCCTTGCCGGTGACGACCATCGTGCCGCCGGCCTGAAGCGAGACATCGGCGATCAGCGGGTTGCCGACCACGATGGTCGAGATCTTGGCGGGAAGTTTCACGAGTTTCGCCTGGTCGACGACGACCGAGATCTCGTCATTGGCGAAGGCGGCGGAGGCGGTGACGGCGAGCGCTGCGCCGAGAACCGCCGATCCGAAATACGTGCGAAGATGCGCGATGGCGCGAGGGACGAATGCGGACATACTCTACTCCGGGACGCATGACTGGCCGGCAAGACGATACGCGGCGTTGCCGACGCCCGTGATGGCAAATGTGACGTTAATTGATGAATGAACTGCAAACGAATCCGTGCGCGCGAAGCGGCCGCGGGAATCATTTGCGCAAATTGAATCGATCCCGGTGAATGTTTGTTAACGATGGTTCAAAAGGCAGCGAATACCGCTATTTTCTGCAATCGAATTAACTACGGCGAAATTTCCGGGGGCTAGGTTCCACGCATGGCAAGAGCGATGGGCAACCCCGCTACGGCCACTTGTTCAAGATCGACAGTCACAGCTTCAGCAAACGGAGTTACCCATGAAGAATCTTCTCGCTCGCTTCGCCAAGGATGAATCCGGCGCGACTGCTATCGAATACGCGCTGATCGCCGCCGGCATCGCCGTTGCGATCATTTCGGCCGTGAACGCCACCGGCACCGCGATCACGGGCAAGTTCAACGAGATCAAGTCTGCTCTCGGCGGCTAATAATCCTCGCCGCGCGAGGATTTTGCGATCAAGGTCCGGACTGCGATGCGTCGGCATCGGTCCGGACTTTTGATTCAGTAGGACGCGATCCCGGAGTTTTTTGTTCCTGGGCGTCCATGCCGGCGTACTCACGAATTGAATCAATTGGGGGAATTTCGATGCGAGTTCTTTTTGTTTTCCTGAAAAACGACTCCGGGGCGACCTCGATCGAATACGCCTTGATCGCGGCGGGTATCGCCATGGCGATCGTTGCGGCGGTCGGCAGCCTCGGGCTGGCGTTGTCGGCGAAGTTCGATTCGTTCAAGACCGCGGTTCAGTAGGCCCGAGGATTTTCTGGTCCGACGGCGTCTCGACGACGGCCTTCGTCGCCGATCCTTCCTTTTTCATTTCTCTATTTTTCATCATTCGATCCTAGGTTTTCGCAAAGCGCGTGTCGCCGCACGGTTCGCGGCTGTGTCGTTCATGGAATGAAGCGATGACCCTCGATGTTGTTCGCCTGCTGCTGTTTCCGGCGCTGATGGCGTTTGCCGCCGCGAGCGATCTCTTCACCATGACGATCTCCAACCGGATTTCATTGCTGCTGCTTGCGGGGTTCGCCGTGCTGGCCGCTTTCGGCGGCATGAGTCCGCAGGATGTGCTCTCGCATGTCGGCGCGGGTGCGGTGGTTCTGGTGATCGCCTTCGGTTGCTTCGCGATGGGCTGGATCGGCGGCGGTGACGCCAAGCTCGCGGCCGCAACCGCATTGTGGTTCGGCTTCGATCATCTGATGCCTTACCTCCTTTACGCCTCGCTGATCGGCGGGGTGCTGACGCTCATGATCCTTCAGTTCCGCCAGTTCCCGCTTCCGCGCCCGCTCGGGTCGCAGTCCTGGCTGCTGCGGCTGCACGACAAGCGCACTGGCATTCCTTATGGCATCGCGCTCGCGATCGGCGCGCTGATGATCTATCCCGAAACGATCTGGATGAAGGCCGTCGATCTCGCGCGCTTTCACATCGGCTGATCGCGGGAAGCTTTCGTTAACTCGATTTAGATACGCCTCATTAACCATGCTTTGACCTTTAACTGGTCAAATCCCGCATAGCGGCGGGTCACGTCGCGGCGTGATGTGGAAAGTGAAGCGTATGAATACCGCGCGTATCGTCGTTCTTGCGATTGCTCTCGGTGCCGGCGGCATCGCAGCCTATCTTGCAAGCGGGTCCGATCCGGCCCCCGTCGTCAGCAATAGCGGTCCCAAACTCGACACCGTCGACGTGCTGGTCGCGCGCGGCGATATTCCCATCGGCCGAACCGTCACGCCCGACGATTTCCAGTGGCAGACCTGGCCGGCATCCACCGTCAGTTCCTCCTTCATCCGCCGCAGCGATCGCGCCGAAGCGGTCGCCGAATTGTCCGGCTCGATCGCGCGCTCCTCCTTGTTCGCCGGGGAGCCGGTGCGGGACGTCAAGCTGGTCAAGGGCGCCGGCTTCATGGCGGCGATCCTGCCGTCGGGCATGCGGGCGATTTCGACCGAGATTTCGCCGGAAACGGGCGCGGGCGGCTTCATTCTTCCGAACGATCGCGTCGACGTGATCCTGTCGAAGCGCGAGCGCAATTCGGACCGTGGCGGCGGGCAGGATGTCGTCAACTCGGAGATCATTCTCGGCAACGTCAAGGTTCTGGCGATCGACCAGACGATCGAGGAGCAGAACGGCCAGAAGGTCGTGGTCGGCAAGACCGCGACACTGGAACTGAAGCCCGAACAGGCCGAGACGCTGGCGCGCTCGCGCCAGAGCGGAACGCTGTCGCTGGCGCTGCGAAGCCTGGCCGACGCCAACGCATCGACGGACGAGATCGATCAGCATTCACGCCGCAACAGCGTCAACGTTGTCCGCTTCGGCGTTTCGACAACTGCGACCCAGAAGTGACCGGGGGACCGACGATTATGATGCGGGGAATCTTTCGACAGGCGTCGTCGTCGCAGGCCCTTTGTGCCGCCGCCTTCGCGCTGACCGCGCTGCTGACGCTGACGCCCGCGGGCGCGCCGGTGCAGGCGAGCGATTATCGCGCCGGCGGTGTGGCCTCGGTCCGGGGCGGGGCGCAGCATCTGCCGCTCGGCATCGGCAAGTCGGTGGTAGTCGATCTGCCGCGTGAGGTGAAGGACGTGCTCGTCGCCGACCCGAAAATCGCCAATGCGGTGGTGCGGTCGGCGCAGCGCGCCTACATCATCGGCGCGGCCGTCGGCCAGACCAGCATTTTCTTCTTCGATGCCGATGGCCAGCAGATCGCCGCTTATGACATCGCCGTCACGCGCGATCTGAACGGGGTGCGTGCTGCGCTGAAGCAGTCGCTGCCGCATGCGAGCATCAATATCGAGGGCGTCGGCGACGGCGTCGTGCTGACCGGCGTGGTTAACAGCCCGGTCGATGCGCAGCATGCCAACGATCTCGCCGGCCGGCTCGTCGGCGATCCGGCCAAGGTGGTCAACAGCATCGTCGTGCGCGGTCGCGATCAGGTGATGCTGAAGGTCACGGTCGCCGAAGTGCAGCGCGATGTCATCAAGCAGCTCGGCATCGATCTCAGCGGCAGCCTGAATTTCGGCACCTCGGTGGTGAACTTCAATCAAGCGAGTCCGTTCTCGATGACCGGCAAGCCGCTGGTCGAATCCAACGGCATCACAGGCCGGTTCAAGACCGTGGAGGCGACGATCCGCGCGTTGGAGCGGACCGGCGTGGTGCGCACGCTGGCCGAACCGAACCTGACCGCCATCTCCGGAGAGTCGGCATCGTTCCTGGCGGGCGGCGAGTTCCCGGTTCCGAAGGGCTATACCTGCGATCCCGTGACCCGGCAGTGCGTCACGCAGATCGAATTCAAGAAGTTCGGCATCACGCTGAATTTCACGCCGGTGGTGATGACCGAGGGCCGCATCAGCGTGCGCGTGATGACGGAAGTCTCGGAGCTGTCGTCGGACAACTCGCTGCAACTGACGGCGGCCGTGTCCTCCTCGCAGGTCAATTCGCTGACGATCCCGTCGATCAAGACCCGCCGCGCCGAAACCACGCTGGAAATTCCCTCGGGCGGCGCGATGGCGATGGCCGGCCTGATCCACGAACAGACCAAGCAGGCGATCAACGGCCTTCCGGGGATGATGCAGTTGCCGGTGCTGGGCACGCTGTTCAAGAGCCGCGACTACATCAATCGCCAGAGCGAACTCGTGGTGATCGTCACGCCCTACATCGTGCGGGCCGTCGCCCAGAAGGACCTGTCGCGCCCGGATGACGGCTTTGCCGACTCCTCCGACCCGTCCTCGGTCATCGCCGGCACCATCAATCGAATCTACGGCGGGCCCGGCGGCGGCCCGGCGGCGGCGAGGCCGCGCAAGGCGGGTCTCTTCGGGTTCATCACCGACTGACGTGAGCGGGAAAGTCAAAGTCATGGTTCATCTGATGCGTTTGCGCTTCGTCCGTCTCGGCAGTCGGCTGCTTGCGCCGGTGGCGCTGGCCGCCATGCTCGGCGCCTGCACCCACACCCAGGAGGAGGTGACGGCCAGCGTGCCGTACGATTACCGGCAGCGGCATCCGGTCGTCGTGCAGGAGGCCGATCACAGCATCGACGTATTCGTCGGCTCTCGCCGCGGCGGCCTGACCGCCTCGCAGCGGACCGATGTCGCCGCCTATGCACAGAACTGGTTGAATGAAGGCACCGGCCCGATCGTGGTCGATCTGCCGGTGGCGACGCCGAATGCGCGTGCGGCCGAGCAGTCGCTGCGTGATATTCAGGGGATCTTCGCCTCAAGCGGCGTGCCGGCGCGCGGCGTTTCGGTGCGTCGCTTCACGCCCGCGGACCCGCGGCAGTTCGCGACCATCAAGCTGAATTACCCGAAGGTCCGTGCGGACGCAGGCCCTTGCGGCCTCTGGCCGGAGGATCTCGGGCCGTCGGCGAAAAGCCAGATCTATCAGTCGAACCGTCCGTATTGGAATCTCGGCTGCGCCTCCCAGCGCAACATGGCTGCGATGGTCGCCAATCCGGCCGACCTGACTCAGCCGCGTCCGGAATCGCCGGCCTACACCAACCGTCGTTCAACCGTGTTCGGCAAATACGCGAAGGGTGAATCGCCGGCGACCATTTATCCGGATGGGGATAAAGGCAAAGTGAGCAATGTGGGCCAATGATCAGCTACGCACGTCAGACTTCCGAGACAGACGAAGCTCCCACGGCCGCGGTTGAGGAGCACATCGCGCCGTCGCCGCGCGTGTCGGTTCAGGCATTTTGCGAAACCGTCGAGACGGCGTCCGCCGTTCAATCGGCCGGCGAGGATCGCCGGTTGGCGAAGGCGCATCTGAAGATCCAGATGGGCGGCATCGTCGCGGCGATCGAAGCCTATCGCAACGCGCCGACGCCGAACGTCATCATCATCGAAGCGGAAGGCCGGCAGGACATTCTGGCGGGCCTCGATCAGCTTGCGAATTCCTGCGACGCGGGAACGCGCGTGATCGTCATCGGCCGCACCAATGATGTGGTGCTCTATCGCGAGCTGGTCCGCCGCGGCATCAGCGACTATGTGATCGCACCGGTCGCGCCGCTCGATGTGGTCCGCTCGATCTGCGGGCTGTTCTCGACGCCGGAAGCCAGGCCCGTCGGCCGTGTCGTTGCGGTCGTCGGCGCCAAGGGCGGCGTCGGCGCCTCGACCGTCGCCCACAATATCGCCTGGGCGATCGCCAGCGATCTCGCGCTCGACTCCGTCGTCGCCGACCTCGACCTTGCCTTCGGCACCGCCGGCCTCGACTACAATCAGGACCCGACGCAGGGGATCGCCGACGCGGTGCTGTCGCCGGAGCGGATCGACACGGCTTTCGTCGACCGGCTGCTGTCGAAATGCACCGATCATCTCAGCCTGCTGGCCGCGCCGGCGTCGCTGGAGCGCGTCTATGATTTCGGCGCGGAGGCGTTCGACGCAATTTTCGATACGCTCCGCACTTCCGTGCCGTGCATCGTGCTCGACGTTCCGCATCAATGGTCGGGCTGGACGCGGCGCGCGCTGATCGCCGCCGACGACATCCTGATCGTCGCGTCGCCGGACCTTGCGAACCTGCGTAACACGAAGAATCTGTTCGATCTGTTGAAGGCCGCGCGGCCGAACGACCACGCGCCGCTCTACTGCCTGAACCAGGTCGGCGTGCCGAAGCGTCCCGAAATCAAGGCGGCGGAATTCAAGAAGGCGATCGAAGCCGATCCCGTGGCGATCATTCCGTTCGAGCCGCAGCTCTTCGGGCTTGCGGCGAACAACGGCCAGATGATCCAGGAGATCGCCGCGAAGCACAAGACGACCGAGCTGTTCTTGCAGATGGCGCAGCGGCTGACCGGCCGCGCGGAGGCGAAGAAGGCGCGGGGCTCCCTGTTTGCGCCGATGTTGCGGAAGCTGATCTCGAAGTAAGTCTTAGAGTCATCCCTGGAGTGCTGCGGTGTTTGGCAAGCGAAGCGGAGTCGAGGCGGACCAGCAAGGTGTGAGGTCGATGGCGGCTGAGCAGGCGCCTGCGCCCGAGGCGCGCCCTGCCGTCGAGATGCCATCGCCGTCGCTCGCGCCGGCGCGGACGCCGGCGGCGCCGCCTGTCAAGGATGCGCGGCGGTCCGAAAATTACTATCAGGTCAAGGCGACGATCTTCGGCGCGCTGATCGAGGCGATCGACCTTGCGCAACTGGGCAAGCTCGACGGAGAGTCGGCGCGCGAGGAAATCCGCGACATCGTCAACGAGATCGTGGCGATCAAGAACATCGTCATGTCGATCGCCGAGCAGGAGGAACTGCTCGACGACATCTGCAACGACGTTCTCGGTTATGGTCCGCTGGAGCCGCTGCTGGCGCGCGACGACATCGCCGACATCATGGTCAACGGCGCGAACACCGTCTACATCGAAGTCGGCGGCAAGATTCAGAAGACCGGAATTCGCTTCCGCGACAACCAGCAGCTTCTCAACATCTGCCAGCGCATCGTCAGCCAGGTTGGGCGCCGCGTCGACGAATCCTCGCCGATCTGCGATGCGCGCCTCGCCGACGGCTCCCGCGTCAATGCCATCGTGCCGCCGCTGTCGATTGACGGGCCGGCGCTGACCATTCGTAAATTCAAGCGCGACAAGCTGACGCTTGATCAACTCGTGAAATTCGGCGCGATCACCTTCGAGGGTGCCGAGATTCTCAAGATCATCGGCCGCGTTCGCTGCAACGTGCTGATTTCCGGCGGCACCGGCTCCGGCAAGACGACGCTGTTGAACTGCCTGACGAACTACATCGACGACGACGAGCGCATCATTACCTGCGAGGACGCGGCCGAGCTTCAGCTCCAGCAGCCGCATACGGTGCGGCTCGAAACGCGGCCGCCGAACCTCGAAGGCGAAGGCCAGATCACCATGCGCGATCTGGTCAAGAACTGCCTGCGTATGCGGCCCGAACGCATCATCGTCGGCGAAGTCCGCGGCCCCGAGGCGTTCGACCTGTTGCAGGCGATGAACACTGGCCATGACGGCTCGATGGGGACGCTGCACGCCAACAGTCCGCGCGAGGCGATGTCGCGCTGCGAATCGATGATTACGATGGGCGGCTATTCGCTTCCGTCGCGCACCATTCGCGAAATGATCTGCTCGTCGATCGACGTCATCATCCAGGCCGCGCGCCTGCGCGACGGCTCGCGCCGCATCACCCACATCACCGAGGTGCTGGGCATGGAAGGCGACACCATCATCACTCAGGACCTGTTCCTCTACGATATCGTCGGCGAGGACGCGAACGGGCGGATCATCGGCCGGCATCGTGCGAACGGGATCGGGGGTCCGCGCTTCTGGGACCGCGCCCGTTACTATGGCGAGGAAAAACGCCTCGCGGCGGCGCTCGATGCCGCCGAAGTGTCGCCGCTCGAACAGGCGGACGGCTCACGATGACCATGCAGACGCTGGCGCTCGCATTTCTGGCCGCCGTCGCCATCGGTGGCGTCGCCTGGGTTTTCCTTTATCCGATCATGTCGGGCGAGCGACAGGCCGTGCAGCGGCGCGAGGCGCTCGCCAGGAGCGAGCCGGCGGCGCGGCGCGGCGATCGCGGCCAGCGCTCGCGGCGCGAGCAGGTCGAGGAATCGCTCCGCGAAGTGGAGGACCGCGCGAAGAAATCGAAGGCGATCGCGCTGACGAGCCGCATTTCGCAGGCGGGTCTTTCGTGGAGCAAGCAGAAGTTCTTTGTCATTTCGGCGGTGCTCGGCATCTCCGCCTTTCTGATCGTATGGATGGTGAGCGGTGGGCTCCTGGTGGCGCTGGCCTTCGGATTTTCGGCCGGTTTCGGCGTGCCGCGCTGGCTGCTGAATCGGTTGAAGAGGCGGCGTGAGCAGAAATTCCTGGAAGGCCTGCCGGACGCCGTGGACGTGATCGTGCGCGGAATCAGGGCGGGGCTGCCGCTGTTCGATTCGATCAAGATCGTCGCGGCTGAAGCCAAGGAGCCGATCCGCAGCGAATTCAATGCGATCATCGACACGCAGGCGATCGGCCTGCCGCTCGGCGAAGCCTGCGCGCGGCTCTATGAGCGCATGCCGGTGGCGGAAGCGAATTTCTTCGGCATCGTTGTGTCGATCCAGCAGAAATCCGGCGGCAATCTCTCCGAGGCGCTCGGCAACCTGTCGAAGGTGCTGCGCGACCGCAAGAAGATGAAGGCGAAGATCAAGGCGATTTCGATGGAGGCGAAGGCCTCGGCCGCGATTATCGGATCGATGCCGCCGGCCGTCATGGGCATCGTCTACGTCACCAACCCTGACTACATCTCGTTGCTGTGGACCACGCCGTCCGGTCGGCTCATGCTCGTGCTGAGCGCCATCTGGATGACGCTCGGCGTTCTGGTGATGAAGAAGATGATCAACTTCGATTTTTGATTGGGCTCAGATGGTCGACTTTATCATCGAGAAGATGCACGATATTCGTCTGATGACGATGTTGTTCGCGGCCATCGCCGCGAGCGCGACCGTGTTCTCGCTGATCTCGCCATTGTTCGCGGCCGACGGCCTCGCCAAGCGGATGAAATCCGTGGCGGACGAGCGCGAACGCATTCGTCAGCGTGAGCGCGAGCGCATGCGCAACGATAAGGTCACGCTGCGGCAGTCGCCGAAGCAGATGGTGCAGAAGATCGTCAACGACTTCAACCTCGGCAAATGGGTGGGGCAGGAGGAGGCGAAGGAAAAGCTGGTGCAGGCCGGCTTTCGCGGTCAGGCGCCCTATATCACCTTCCTGTTCTTCCGCCTGGTCTCGCCATTGGCGTTGCTCGCGGCGACGGCCTTCTATGTGTTCCTGGTCGTGAACATGCAGCAGCCGCTCTCGGTCAAGATCGGCCTGTGCATCGCCGCCGCCTATCTCGGCATGCATGCGCCGATGCTCTATCTGAAGAACGCGATCTCGAAGCGTCAGCTTTCGATCAAGCGCGCGTTTCCGGATGCGCTCGACCTGCTGCTGGTCTGCGTCGAATCCGGCATGTCCGTCGAGCTTGCGTTCCGCCGGGTGAGCGCGGAAATCGGTTCGCAATCGATTCCCCTGGCCGAGGAGTTCGCGCTGACGACCGCAGAGTTGTCCTATCTTTCGGATCGAAAGATGGCTTATGAGAATCTTCAGAGGCGCACCGGTCTCGACGGCGTCAAATCCGTCTGCATGGCGTTGTCGCAGGCCGAGCGCTACGGCACGCCGCTCGGGGCGACGCTGCGGATAATGGCGCAGGAAAATCGCGACGCGCGCATGACCGAGGCGGAGAAAAATGCCGCGCAACTGCCGCCGATGCTCACTGTGCCGATGGTGCTGTTCTTCCTGCCGGTGCTGTGCGTGGTGATTCTCGGGCCGACCGGAATCCGCATCTCGGGCATGTGGTAAGCGCGCGACGGCGCTGCCACGGTGAATCCGTTGCTCTCGGTGTCTAGTCGAAAGTTTGTTTTCTGGTGAATGCGTCCCACGATGACTGCCATGCCCGCGCACGCGGGCATCCAGTATCCGAGGCAGATGTGAGAGAAATTCAGGTCTGATCCCGAATACTGGATACTCCGTTTTCTCGGAGTATGTCGGGTCTCGGATGGAAGACCTGCCCAACTCAAATTCTGAGTCGGCTTCTCTACGACCGCGCGGGCGCGCGAATCTCGGCGCGCTGCTTGCTGCCGCCGCTGCTGCGTGCATTGCCGTTCCTCAGCATCGCCCGCAGACCTTCGATACTCTCGCTGGCTTCCTGCGGCGGCAGGCCGGCGCTGACGATGGTCTCGGCCTCGGCCGCGCGACCTTGCAGGCCGATCACCAGCGCGAGATTCTGCGTCACGCGGGCATCCGACGGCGCGGCGCCATGCGCGCGGCGGAGCGCTTCCTCGGCTTGCGGCAACTGCTTCGACAGCACATAGGACATTCCGAGATTCGACAGCACCGTCGGCTCGTCCGGCCTGATCTTCAGCGCGTGGGTGTAGTAGCGGCGAGCCTCCTCGTTCCGGCCGAGCCGGTCGAGCGCGGTGCCCTGAACCGAGAGGATATGCCCATCCGGATTGTCCGGCGTGTGCGCGCGGGTGAGCGTATCGAATCCCTGCTGATAATTGCCGTTGTCGACCAGCGCGCGGCCATAGGCGGCGAGCAAGGTGCGCTCGCCGGGATTGGCGATCGCGGCCTGTTCCAGCACCGCTGCGGACTGGGCGCGCTGGCCGGTGGCCCGCAGCGCCTGACCGTAACGCAGCGCGACGGCTGTGTCCTTCGGATTGGCGCGGAAACGCGGGCCGTCGACCTCGATCACCTTGCGCCAGTCGGCCTCCGACTGCGGGGCGGGGGAAGCTGACGCGATCGAGCCGGTCACGTCGCGGCCCGGCAGGCTTGCACATCCGCCCAGACTGATGGCCGCGATCGCGATCATGCTCGCCGAAAGGAGAAGTCGGAGGGGCATTCGATCACGCATGGCACACTCGCTTGCAGTCGCGATGACGGGGACGGCAGTGGGTGAGCAATAGACTGTTAACCCTAATGTCTGGTTAACTGCGCCCGATTCCGCCGAGGCGGCGGCAGGCCGCCATGGCGCAGATGGTTCGAACGATTGTAGAAGGCGACATGCATCCCGTTTTTGACGTTCCGGCCGGAACCGCGGCCACACCCATCCACTTCGTGACGAAATCGACCTTGCCGCAGGCGCTGAGCGAACTGTCGCTGGAGCAGCGCCTGTTCGTCGAAGCCAACGCCTTCGCCGCGAAAGCCGGGCAGTGCGTGCTGGTTCCAGCGGCCGAGGGCGGCGTAGACCGCGTGCTGTTCGGGTTGGAAGACGGGAGCAGTGTCGATCCGTTTCGTCCCGGACAATTGCCGGGACTGTTGCCGGCGGGCGCGTACCGCTTCGCCAACGCGCCGCACGACGCGCGTCTCGGCGCGCTCGCCTTCGCGCTCGGCTCCTATCGCTTTGCGCGCTATCGCAAGGCGGACAAGCCCGACGTGAAACTGCAACTCGCCAACGATCAGGACGGCTCCGAACTGAGCCGGATCGCAGACGCCGCTGCGCTCGCGCGCGATCTCATCAACACGCCGGCCAACGACATGGGGCCGGAGGAACTTGAGCAGGCGACGCGCGATCTCGCCGCGCGCTATGGCGCGAGCGTCTCCTGCATCGTCGGTGACGGTCTGCTCGCGCAAAATTTTCCGCTGGTGCATGCGGTCGGCAAGGCGTCGCCGCGCGCGCCGCGGCTGATCGATCTGAATTGGGGCGATGCGGCGCATCCGAAAGTCACGCTGGTCGGCAAGGGGGTGTGTTTCGACACCGGCGGCGTGGACTTGAAGCCGTCCGGCGGCATGCTGCTAATGAAGAAGGACATGGGCGGCGCGGCCAATGTGCTGGCGCTGGCGCGGATGGTGATGGATGCCGGCCTGAAAGTGCGGCTGCGCGTGCTGATCCCGGCGGTGGAAAATTCCGTGGCGGGCAATGCGTTCCGGCCGCTCGACATCTATCCGTCGCGCAAGGGACCGACGGTCGAGATCGGCAACACCGACGCCGAGGGACGGCTGGTGCTGGCCGATGCGCTGGCGCTGGCGTGCGAGGAGAAGCCGGACCTGCTGGTCGATCTGGGCACGCTGACAGGTGCCGCGCGCGTCGCGCTCGGGCCCGACCTTCCGCCGTTCTACACGCGCGACGATGCGCTGGCGGACGAAGTCAGCCGTTGCGCGCGCAGCGAACACGATCCGCTCTGGCGGCTGCCGCTGTGGCAGCCTTACGATGCGTGGCTGGATTCGAAGACCGCCGACATCAACAACGCGCCGACCAACGGTTTTGCCGGCTCGATCACCTGCGCGCTGTTCCTCGGCCGCTTCGTCGATCCGGACATCAACTGGCTGCATGTCGACATTTTCGGCTGGACGCCGTCGGCGAAACCCGGCCGGCCGGAGGGCGGCGAATGCCAGGCGGCGCGCGCGATCTACAAGCTGCTGGTGGAGCGCTATGGCTGATCCGCGTCTCACGCCCGCGCGCGGCGACATCGCGGCCAAGCATCTCGAGGGCGACGTGCAGGCGGACCGCTTCGTCGAAGGCGAGGAATTCGAGGTGATCGACGCGCTCGCGCCGGTGCGGCAGAAGCCGTCGCACGACGCGGCGCTCGACACCGAGGCGCTGAAGGGCGAGCGCGTGACGATCTATGACACGACCGACGAGGGCTGGTCGTGGGGGCAGCTCAAGCGCGACGGCTATGTCGGCTGGCTGCCCGCTTCGGCGCTGGTGCGGCCGCGCGGCACGCCGACGCATCGCGTGGTGGCGTTGCGGACGTTCGCCTTTCCGGGGCTGTCAATCAAGCTGCCGCCGGTGGAGGCGTTGTCGCTCGGCGCGGAGGTGGAGATCGTCAGGCAGGACGAGACGTTCGCGATCACCGGCCAGATGCATTGCCTGCCGCTGCATCATGTCGCGCCGCTAGCCCGCTATGAGAACGATTTCGTCGGCGTCGCCGAAAAATTCGTCGGCGTGCCTTATCTGTGGGGTGGCAAGAGCAGTCTCGTAATCGATTGTTCGGGTCTCGTTCAGCTTGCGCTTGCGGCGTGCGGCATGCCCGCGCCGCGCGACAGCGACATGCAGGGCCGGACCTCGGCGAGCCGCTGGGCGATATCGATGATCTGCGGCGCGGCGATCTGATGTTCTGGAAGGGGCATGTGGCGATCGTGCGCGATGCTGAGACGCTGGTGCATGCCAATGCGTTTCACATGTGCGTCGCGATCGAGCCGATCGTCGAGGCCCGCCGCCGGATTCCGGCACCGGACTCGATGTTCCGAGCGTACGCCGGTTACCCTCTCCCTGACGGAGGAGAAAAGACTTGCGCTACTGCGCCACCACGCCGCCGGCCGCCGTTTCCATCTTGAAGGCGGCCGCGAACAGCGCGCGCGTATAATCGCTCTTGGGATTCTTGAAAATCTCCATCGCCGGGCCTTCCTCGACCACCTTGCCGTGACGCATCACGATCAGGTGGCTCGCGAGCGAGGCCACCACCCGCAGGTCGTGCGAGATGAACAGATAGGTGAGGTCGTTCCTGCGCTGAAGGTCCCGCAGCAGATCGACCATCTGCGCCTGGAACAGCATGTCGAGCGCGCTGGTCGGCTCGTCCAGCACGATGAAGCTCGGTTCGAGCACGGTCGCGCGCGCGATGCTGATGCGCTGGCGCTGCCCGCCGGAGAATTCGTGCGGATAGCGAAACCGCGTCGCCGGATCGAGGCCGACCGATGTCAGCGCGTCGATCACTCGCTGCTCGCGCTGTTCGTAGGAGAGCTTCGGCTGATGCACGCTCAAGCCTTCGGCGACGATGTCGCCGACCGACATGCGCGGGCTGAGCGCGCCGAACGGGTCCTGAAACACGATCTGCATGTCGCGGCGGATCGGCAGCATGTCCTTGAAGCGCAGCCCCTGAATGTCGCGGCCGAGAAACACGATCGGCCCGTCCGACGAGATCAGCCTGAGCAGTGCCAGCCCGAGCGTGGTCTTGCCGGAGCCTGATTCGCCGACGATGCCGAGCGTTTCGCCCTTGCGGACCGCGATAGAGACGCCGTCGACGGCTTTCACCTGCCCGACGGTCTTGCGAAACAGGCCGGCCTTGATCGGAAACCAGACTTTCAGATCGTCGGACGCGATCACGACTTTTTCGTCCGGGCGCGGCGGCGCCGGATCGGGCTTCGGTTCGGCCGCGAGCAGTGCGCGCGTATAGGCGTGGCTCGGCGCGGTGAATACCTGCTCCACCGGCCCTTGCTCGACGATCTTTCCGCCATTCATCACGCAGACGACATCGGCGATGCGCCGCACGATGCCGAGATCATGGGTGATGAACAGAAGGCTCATGCCGAGCCGCTTGCGAATGTCGGTCAAGAGTTCGAGAATTTGCGCCTGCACGGTCACGTCGAGCGCGGTCGTCGGCTCGTCGGCGATCAAAAGGTCCGGCTCGTTGGCGAGCGCCATCGCGATCATCACCCGCTGCCGCTGACCGCCGGACAATTGATGCGGATATGCGCCGAGCCGCGTTTGCGGATCGCGGATGCCGACCTGCGTGAGCAGCTCGATGATGCGCGCGCGTGCGGCGGGGCCGCGTTTGCCGGTGTGGAGTTGCAGCACCTCGCCGATCTGCTGCTCGATCGTGTGCAGCGGATTGAGCGAGGTCATCGGCTCCTGGAAGATGATCGAGATGTCGTTGCCGCGAATGCCACGCAGCTCGCGCTCCTCAAGCTTCAGCACGTCGCGGCCCTTGAACAGGATTTCGCCGCTCGGATGATGCGCGGTTGGATAAGGCAGCAGCCGCAGCACCGACAGCGCGCTGACGGATTTGCCCGATCCGGATTCGCCGACCAGCGCGACGCATTGGCCGGGGGCGATGCTGAACGAGACGTGATCGACCGCAAGCGTTTCACGCGCGCCCTGGCGGAAGGCGACGGACAGATCGCGGACATCGAGAAGTGGTCGAGTTGTGGCGTCCATGATCTACCGGAACGTTTTGCGCGGATCGAAGGCGTCGCGCACGGCTTCGCCGATGAAGATCAACAGCGACAGCATGATCGCGACGGAGAAGAAGCCGGTCAGGCCGAGCCACGGCGCCTGCACATTGGCCTTGCCCTGCGACAGCATTTCGCCGAGCGAGGGGGAGCCCGGCGGCAGGCCGAAGCCGAGGAAGTCCAGCGCCGTCAGCGTCATCACTGACGAAGAGACGATGAATGGCAGGAACGTCATGGTCGCGACCATGGCGTTCGGCAGCAGGTGGCGGACCATGATGACGGCGTTGGAGACGCCGAGCGCGCGCGCTGCCTGAATATATTCGAAGTTGCGCCCGCGTAAAAATTCGGCGCGGACCAGGCCGACCAGCGACACCCATGAGAACAGCAGCAGGATGCCGAGCAGCACGAAGAAGCTCGGCACAAGAATCGAAGACAGGATCAGCAGCAGATAGAGCGAGGGGATCGAGGTCCAAATTTCAATGAAGCGCTGAAACAGCAGATCGACCCAGCCGCCGAAATAGCCCTGCACGCCGCCGGCCGCGATGCCGATGACCGACGAGACGATCGTCAGCGCGAGACCGAACAGCACGGAAATGCGGAAGCCGTAGATCAGCCGGGCGACCACGTCGCGGCCCTGATCGTCGGTGCCGAGCCAGTTGTATTCGAGATCGCGGCAGCCCTTCAGGCCCTTGCGCTCCACGACCGGCTTGCATTGCTCCTCGGTGAGCAGCCATGTCGGCTTCGAGGGCGCGGGCGTCGGCAGATCGAGGTTGTGGGTGTTGTAGGAATAGCGGATCGGCGGCCAGATCATGGTGCCGCCCTTCTCCGCGATCAGCTTCTGCAAATAAGGATCGCGATAATTCGCCTCGGTTTCGAAATCGCCGCCGAATTGCGTCTCCGAATAGCTGACGAAGGCCGGCCAGTAGAGATGGCCGTCGAATTTCACCATCAGCGGCTTGTCGCTGGCGATGAATTCGGCGAACAGCGACAAGCCGAACAGGACCATGAAGATCCAGAACGACCAGTAGCCGCGCCGGTTCGCCTTGAAATTCTGCCAGCGGCGCTGGTTGAGCGGCGACAGCGCGAGCCGGTGGCGCGAGGGCGGCACGGCCTCGCCGAGCGGGGCGACAGCGGTGCTCTCCACCGCCTCTCTTGCATGCGCATGCGCGCGAGTGGGATCGGCCATCGCCATCAGACCTCACGCGCCCGAAGTCGATGCGGGGATCGACCCACATATAGGCGAGGTCGGAAATCAGCCCGACCACCAGGCCGACGAGCGAGAAGATGAACAGCGTGCCGAACACGACCGGATAGTCGCGGTTGAGGACGCTTTCGAAGCCGAGCAGGCCGAGGCCGTCGAGCGAGAAGATCGTCTCGATCAGGAGCGAGCCGGAGAAGAAGGCGTGAATGAACGCGCCGGGAAAGCCCGCGATCACGATCAGCATCGCGTTGCGGAAGATGTGGCCGTACAGCACCCGGTTCTCGCTGCATCCCTTGGCGCGCGCGGTCATGACATATTGCTTGCGGATTTCGTCGAGGAACGAGTTCTTCGTCAGCAGCGTCATGGTGGCGAACGCGCCGAGCGCCATCGAGATCAGCGGCAGCGTCAGATGCCAGAAATAGTCGGCGATCTGCGCGTACCATGGCAGCTGCGCGAAATTGTCCGAGGTCAGTCCGCGCAACGGGAAGATGTTCAGGAACGAGCCGCCGGCGAACAGGATGATGAGCAGGATCGCGAACAGGAAGCCCGGAATGGCGAAACCGATGATGACGATGCCGGAAGTCCAGACATCGAAGCGCGAGCCGTCATGCACCGCCTTGCGGATTCCGAGCGGAATCGAGATCAGATAGGACAAGAGCGTCATCCAGATGCCGAGCGACATCGACACCGGCAGCTTCTCCTTGATGAGATCGATGACGCTGACGTCGCGAAAATAGCTCTTGCCGAAATCGAAGCGGATGTAATTGCCGAGCATCAGCAGGAAGCGTTCATAGGCCGGCTTGTCGAAGCCGAACTGCTTCTCCAGATTCTTGATGAATTGCGGGTCGAGGCCCTGCGCGCCGCGATATTTCGAGGTCGCGCCGTCGGCCGACATGTTCGCCGGATTTCTGCCGGCGAAGTCGCCGCTGGACGAGCCGGAAACGCGCGAGGCAGCGCCCGTGTCGTTGCCGGTGAGTTGAGAAATCACCCGCTCCACCGGGCCGCCGGGCGCGAACTGGACCACGGCGAACGACACCAGCATGATTCCGAGAATGGTCGGAATCATCAAAAGCAGGCGTCGTGCGATATAGGCCGTCATCGTTTCGCGATCCTAGAATTGTTAGCCCTGCTTTTCGATCTTGGCCGCCTTGGCGGGATCGAACCACCAAGTTTCGAGCACGCCGCGAGCATAACGCGGCTTCTGCGGCGGCCGGTCGTACATGTCCCAGTAAGCGACCCAGTGCGTGCCCTTGTACCAGTGCGGAATCCAATAGCGTCCCGCGCGGATGATCCGGTCCAGCGCGCGGCAGGCGGTGGTGAGCTGCGTGCGGTCCTTCGCGCCGATCACCTGCTCGATCAGGCTGTCGATCGCGGGGTCAGCGACGCCGGCCAGGTTCTGCGATCCCTTGATGGCGGCCGCCTGCGAGGAGAAGAACGTCCGCAGCGAATCGCCGGGCGTCGCCGAGAAGCTGAATCGCTGGATCACCAGATCGTAGTCGAAATCGTTGCGCCGGTTCTGCATCTGCGCCGAATCGATCAGCCGCAGGCTCGCGTCGATCCCGAGCACGCCGAGATTCTTGATGTAGGGCATATGGTGCGGCTGGAAGCTCGGTTCCTCCAGCAGGAATTCGATCGTCAGCCGCTCGCCGTTCGGCCCGACGCGCTTGCCGTTTTTGATCGGATAGCCGGCCTCGTTGAGAAGCTGGCCGGCGCGGCGCAGCAGCGCGCGGTCCTGGCCCGAGCCGTCGGACACCGGCGGCACGAACGGTTCGCCGAACACTTCGTCCGGCACTTTTCCGCGGAACGGTTCGAGCAGCGCCACTTCCTCCGGCGCGGGCGGACCCTTCGCCATCAGATCGGAATTCTGGAAGACCGAATGCGTGCGCTCATAAGAGCCGTACATGATGGTCTTGTTGGTCCATTCGAAATCGAACGCGCAGATCAGCGCCTCGCGTAACTTGGGATTCTGGAACTTTTCGCGGCGGGTGTTGATGAACCAGCCTTGCGCGCCGGAGGGCGTGTCGTCGGGCAGGATGTCGCGTTTGACGCGGCCGTCCTTCATCGCCGGAAAATCGTAGCGCGTCGCCCAGATGCGCGAGGTGAATTCCTCGCGGAACAGATAGCTCTTGCCGGTGAAGCCTTCGAAGGCGACGTCGCGGTCGCGGTAATACTCGAAGCGGACCGTATCGAAATTGTACTTGCCGCGCATGATCGGCAGCGTCGCGCCCCACCAATCCTTGACGCGATCGAATTCGATATAGCGGCCGGGCTCGAAGCGCCCGACCTTGTACGCGCCGGAGCCGAGCGGAATGTCGAGTGTGGTCTCGTCGAAGGATTTTGCGGTGTAATAAGCGCGCGAGAAGATCGGCAGCGATGCTGCGAACAGCGGCACGTCGCGCGCGCGCTTTTCCGCAAAGCGCAGCGTCAGGGTGTTGTCGTCATCGGCCTCGACGCTGACGAGATCGCGTAGAAGCTGCGTAATGATCGGGTGGCCCTTCTCCTTCAAAAGCTTCAGCGAGAAGGCCGCATCCTGCGCGGTCAGTTTCGTGCCGTCGTGGAACCGCGCCTCGTCGCGCATCGCGAAGCGGTAGACGAGGCCGTCGGCCGAGATGCGCACCGAACGCGCGGCGAAGCCGTACATCGCGTCCGGCTCGTCCTCGGCGCGCGCCATCAGCGTCGCGAAGGTCAGTCCCATGCCCTGTGCGGCGTCGCCGCGCAGGATGTAGGAGTTCAGCGTGTTGAAGGTGAGCAGGCCCTGATTGAACTGCGTGGTGGGGCCGATCTGCGAGAACGATCCGCCCTTCGGCGCGTCCGGATTGACGTAATCGAGATGCTTGAAATCGGCCGGATATTTCAGGTCGCCGAACGCCGACAGGCCGTGGCGCTCGGCGTCGGTCTGTTGGGCGGCGGCGAGAGAAGGCAGGGCGCTTGCGACGGCTGCTCCGGCCGCGACGACGAGTACGTTGCGGCGGGAGAGGGCGTTCAAGCGAGGGTCGATCAAGAGCGTCCGCCTGTTTTCGTGGCTCGGGCCTGATCCCACCACCATACGGAAGGGAATGCCGATGCGCCATATTTCGGAAGCACCTGCGGCCGGTCGAAACGGTCCCAGCGCGCGGAGCGCACCTTGCCATAGGTCCATTGCGGAACGACATAGTGGTTCCAGAGCAGCGCCCGGTCCAGCGCCTTGGTCGCGGCGACCAGCTCGGCCCGGTTCTTGGCGAAGATCACCCGGTCGATCAGCGCATCCACGGCCGGATTCTTGATGCCGGCATAGTTGTTCGAACCCGGCTGGTCGGCGGCCTGCGAGCCCCAGAAGCCGCGCTGTTCGTTGCCGGGCGACAGCGACTGGCCCCAGACCGTGGTGATGATGTCATAGTCCCACTGCCGCAGGCGGTTCTCGTATTGCGCGTCATCGACGACGCGCATGGTGACGGTGATGCCGAGGCGTTCGAGATTCGGCTTGTACGGTTCGACGAAACGCACCGAATCCGGGCTCGACAGCAGGAATTCCACCACCATCGGCTCGCCGGTCTTGACGTTGACCAGCTTCCGGTCACGAACCTCCCATCCGGCCTCGCGCAAAAGGCGCACGCCCTCTCGCAGATTGCTGCGGACGGCTTCGGCGCTGCCGCCCACGGGGTTGGTGTAGGGCTGCGTGAACACTTCCGGCGGCAGCTTGTCCTTGACGGTTTCGAGGATCGCCAGCTCCTGGCCTTGCGGCAGGTCGCGCGCCGCGAGTTCGAGACCCTCGAAATAGCTCGCGATCCGTTTGTACTGGCCGAAGAAGATCTGCTTGTTCATCTCCTCGAAGTCGAAGGCGTAGTTGAAGGCGCGCCGCACGCGGGGATCGGAGAATTTCGCCCGGCGGGTGTTGAAGATGAAAGCCTGCATCACGCCGGTCGAGTTGATCGGGAATTCCTCAAGGATCACGCGCTTGTCGCGCACCGCGGGGAAGTCGTAGGCGGTGGCCCAGTTCTTGGCGCTGTTCTCGCTGCGCCAGTCGAGCGCGTCGCCCTTGAACGCTTCGAGCGCAACGGTGGTGTCGCGGAAATATTCGAAGCGCAGTTCGTTGAAATTGTCCTTGCCAAGGCTGACGTTCAGGTCCTTCGCCCAGTAATCGTCGACGCGCTCATAGGTGATGGTGCGGCCGGCGACGAAATCCTTGATGCGATAGGGACCGCAGCCGAGCGGCGCTTCCAGCGTCGTCGCGGTGATGTCGCGCTTGTTGCCGGCCGCGTCGGTGCCTTCCCACCAATGTTTCGGCAGGATGGTAAGCTGCCCGACGATCTGCGGCAATTCGCGATTGCCGGGCTTGTCGAAGGTGAAGGTCACGTCGCGCTCGCCGGTTTTTTCGGCCTTCACGACGTGGCGGTAATAGGCCGAATATTGCGGATGATGCGTCTTGTAGGTGTTGAGCGAGAAGATCACGTCCTCGGCGGTGACGGGCTTGCCGTCGTGCCAGCGGGCGTTGGCGCGCAGCCGGTAGACGACGAAGGCGTGATCGTCCGGATGCGCGACGCTTTCGGCCAAAAGGCCGTATTCGGTCGACACCTCGTCCAGCGCCGGTGTCATCAGCGTGTTCTGGGTGAGCGAGAGTCCGATGGCGATCGCGCCCTTCACGCCGCCGACCACCGGATTGAAATTGTCGAAAGTGCCGATCGCCATCATTCGCACCGTGCCGCCTTTCGGCGCGGCCGGGTTCACATAGTCGAAATGCTTGAAGCCCGTGGGATATTTCAGTTCGTCGAACAGCGAGAGGGCGTGCTTCCAGTTGGGCTCCTGAGCGGAGGCCGGGGCGGTCGCGGCGGTGCCGAGGGCCGGGGCCGCGGCAAGGGCCGCGCTAGCTTGCAGGAGATGCCTGCGGGAAATCTTCAAGACCATTGATCCTCGATCAAAACGGCGGGACGGGACGGACGATTCGACGGTATCGGCCGATTATGTCGGGTTTTCGGACCCCGAACACCAGACGGGCCGGCGGATTGTTGCGGCCAATCGCCCCTTTTCACAGGGAGTTGAGGCGCCGGACTGAGTTGCCGGGATTTGAGGCACGGGAGAGGCTCTGAGAGTCGCGCCACAAACGACGAACGGCCGGGAGACCCCGGCCGTTCGATGAAATCGCGTTAAGAAACCAAATCCGCGCAGCGTCTTACTTCGCCGCAACGGCCGGCTTATCGACCGGGGCGTCGGCATGCATGCGCAGGAACTCGATCATGTCGGCGCGTTCGGTGTCGCGCGTCAGGCCGGCGAAGCTCATCGCCGTGCCGGGGACGAAACCCTTCGGGTTGCGCAGGAACTCGTTCAGGTCCTCGAACGTCCACTTGCCGCCCTTGGCCTTCATCGCGGCCGAGTAGTTGAAGCCAGGGGCGTGGCCGCCCTTGTCGCTGCCGATGATGCCGTAGAGATTCGGGCCGACCTTGTTCGCGCCGCCCTTCTCGAAGGTGTGGCAGGAGACGCACTTCTTCGACGCGGCAACGCCCTTTTCGGCGCTTGCGGAGGCCAGCAATTCCTCGATCGGCTTCGCGGGCTCGGCCGGACCCTTCGGCGCGGCATCGGCGCCCGGCGCATCCGGCACCGCGATCTCGAAACCGGGTTTGGCGAGCTTCGGCGGGCTGAAAATCGCGCCGGCGGTAATGTTCATCACCAGGAGGAAAAGGCACGTTCCCAGAAGCGCGCCGAGAATCTTGTTGAGTTCGAAGGAGTCCATGTTTCCCAGCAGTCCCAAGCCGAATACCGAACCGAATACCCGAGCTGAAAAGCCGAGCCGGGCCATTGCGAGGGAATAACGGTTTGCCCCGCCTCTGGCAACCCGTATACGCAGCGCCAAAGCCCCGCGCCCTTATCCTCTGTCCGTTTCGCGCAGGTGATCTGTGCGAGCCGAAGCATTTCAAGGCCATGCCGTCTGTCCCGCCGACCGTCTCGTCGCTCGTCTCGACCCTGATCCTGATTCCGGCGCGGATGGCGGCGACCCGCCTGCCGGGCAAGCCGCTGAAGGACATTTGCGGCCTGCCGATGATCGTGCAGGTGCTGCGGCGGGCGGAAACCGCGAATGCCGGCCGCGCGGTGGTGGCGACCGACGCCGCCGAGATCGCCGAGGCGATCCGCGCGCATGGCGGCGAGGCGGTGATGACGCGGGCCGACCACCCGTCCGGCTCCGACCGGATTTTCGAGGCGTTGCAGGCGCTTGATCCGGACCGACGGGTCCGGACGATCATCAACCTGCAAGGAGACCTGCCGACCATTCCGCCCCAGGACATTCGCGCGGTGGCGGCTCCGCTGGCCGATCCGGCTGTGGATATCGCCACCCTTGCGGCCGAAATCCGTGAGCCGGAAGAACACACCAACCCGAATGTGGTGAAGGCGGTCGGCTCGCAGGTCGCCTTGGGCCGGCTGCGGGCGCTGTATTTCACCCGCGCCACCGCGCCCTACGGCGACGGGGTGCGCTACCATCACATAGGCATCTACGCCTATCGCCGCGAGGCGCTGGAGAAATTCGTGCGGTTGCCGCCCTCGGTGCTCGAAATGCGCGAAAAGCTCGAACAGTTGCGGGCGATCGAGGCGGGGATGCGGATCGACGTGACGATCGTCAATTCGGTGCCGCTCGGTGTCGATACGTCGGCCGATCTGGATGCTGCGCGGCGCATGCTGGCGGACAAACCTTGAATAACCCCCGGAAGACTTCATTATGAAAATCGCATTTCAGGGCGAATTGGGCGCCAATTCGCATATCGCCATCGACGAGGCGTTTCCGGGCGCGGAGCCCTTGCCCTGCGCCACGTTCGAGGACGCGCTGGCCGCGATCACCTCCGGCGAGGCCGAGCTCGGCATGATCCCGATCGAGAATTCGATCGCCGGACGCGTCGCCGACATCCACCATCTGCTGCCGGGCTCGGGCCTGTTCATCGTCGGCGAGTGGTTCCTGCCGATCCGCTTCCAGTTGATGGCGCTGCCGGGCGCGAAGCTCGCAGACATCAAGACGGTCGAAAGCCATGTGCATGCGCTCGGCCAATGCCGGCGCATGATCCGCAAGCTCGGCGTCAAGGCGGTGGTCGCCGCCGACACCGCGGGCTCGGCGCGCGACGTATCCGAGCGCGGCGACCGCACGGTGGCGGCGATCGCGCCGCGGCTCGCGGCGAAAATCTACGGGCTGGAGATTCTCGCCGAAGACATCGAGGACGAGAAGCACAACACCACGCGCTTCGTGCTGCTGTCACGCGAGCCGAAATGGGCCGCGCAGAACTCCGGACCTCTCATCACGAGTTTCGTGTTCAATGTTCGCAACGTGCCGGCGGCGCTGTACAAGGCGATGGGCGGCTTCGCGACCAACGGCGTCAACATGACCAAGCTCGAAAGCTACATGGTCGACGGCAGTTTCTTCGCGACGCAGTTTTATGCCGATGTCGACGGCCATCCCGACGATCGCGCCCTCGCCTTCGCGCTGGAGGAACTGAAATTCTTCTCCAAGGAATTTCGCATCATCGGCGTCTACCCGGCGCATCCGTTCCGCGAGACGTTTGCGGCGCAGTGAGTGCCTACGCCGCCTCGCGCCGTTGCAGGCCGAACGCCTCCGCCAGCAGCGTGTAGGACTCCTTGCGCTTCTCGTGATCGAAGATGCTGGTCGTGACCATGATCTCGTCGGCCTGGCAGGCGGCGATCAGGGGTTGCAGCTTCTCCGTCACCGTCGCCGGACTGCCGACGAACAGACGTTTGCGCGCGCGGCTCAGCTTGATGCGGTCCTGCTCCGTATAGGGATAGGCCATCGCCTCCTCGGGGCTCGGCAGCGGGAAATACTGGCCGAGGTCGCGGCGCAGCCGGTTCAGGTCCATCGACTGCGCCAGATACTCGGCCTCCTCGTCGGTCGGGGCGCAGATCACCGCCACCGCCAGAATCGCCCAGGGCGTCGACCGTGACGGCGACGGCGCGAAGTTCGCGCGGTAATGCGTCATCGCCTCCACCGCGTCATGGCTGGCGAAATGATGGGCAAAGGCGAAGCCCATGCCGATCTGTGCCGACAGCGCGGCGCTGTAATCGGAGGAGCCGAGCAGCCAGATCGGCGGCAGCGGCACATCGTCCGGCATCGCGACCACGTTGTTGAACGGATGGCCTTCCGGGAAATTGCGCGTCTCCCACAGCATCAGTTCCATCAGCCGCTCCAGGAACTCGTCGCCGTTGCGGCCGTCGAGCTTCGCCCGCAGCGCATAGGCCGTGGCCGGATCGGTGCCCGGCGCGCGGCCGAGGCCGAGATCGATCCGCCCCGGAAACAGCGCCTCCAGCATCTTGAAGCGCTCGGCCACCACCAGCGGCGCGTGGTTGGGCAGCATCACGCCGCCGGAACCGACCCGGATGGTCTTGGTCGCCGCCGCCACCTGCCCCATCAACAGATCGGGCGCGGGGCTCGCGACCGAGGCCAGATTGTGATGCTCGGCCGTCCAGTATCTGGAATAGCCAAGCATATCGACATGGCGGCCAAGGTCGATGCTGTTGCGGAGCGCCTTGGAGGGCGGGGTGCTCGAAGTGACGAGCGACAGGTCGAGAACGGAAAGGTCGGTCATGCCGGCAGGCTAATGGTGCCGGGGCGGCCGACCAAGCCCATTATCCGCATTGCAGGGTTCTGCGGAGAGTGGGATATTTGGCTTGAGGTTCGGGAATTAGGGAGCGTTTCCCATTCGGCTGGATGCGCCGGAAGGGTCTTTGGTAGGTCTGTAATCTATTGATTTGTCTTTATTCTTGAGAAAATAGTGTGCAGGTTTTCTGCCCACACGGAAAGTTCTCTTAAGGTGAAAATGGCTGATCTGGCGGTTTAGGGCAACTTCCCACGATTTCTTCTCAAGAATGGACTGTCCCCGGTGGGCACGGTCACGTATCCTCTGCCCTTGATATGGAAAATCAGAGCGAGGCGCGCCGAGGGCGGCGCGGAGAGTTTTTGGCGACATGAGTGATCGAGAGACAAACGGAACCGACACGGCGCCGGCCCGCAAGCTTCCCAACATTTCGTTCGAGTTCTTCCCGCCGAAGACGGAGGAGATGGAGCGCACGCTCTGGGACACGATCAAGCGCCTCGCGCCGCTGGAGCCGTCCTTCGTCTCCGTGACCTATGGGGCCGGCGGCTCGACCCGCGAGCGAACGCACGCCACCATCGCCCGCATCCTGAAAGAGACCAGTCTGACGCCGGCGGCGCATCTGACCTGCGTCAACGCCTCGCGCGGCGAGGTGGACGACGTCGTCGCGCAATATCACGAGGTCGGCGTTCGCCACATCGTCGCGTTGCGCGGCGATCCGACCGCCGGCATCGGCACGCCCTATGTCGCGCATCCGGATGGCTACCGGACCTCCGCCGAACTCGTCGGCAGCATCAAGAAGCGCTATCCCGACATCGACGTGATCGTGTCGGCCTATCCGGAGAAGCATCCGGAGAGCGCGGATTTCGACGCCGATATCGACACGCTGCAAGCGAAGGTCGATGCCGGCGCCTCGCGCGCGATCACCCAGGTGTTCTTCGACAACGATCTGTTCCACCGCTATGTCGAGCGCGTGCGCTCGCGCGGCATTACCATTCCGATCGTGCCGGGCATCATGCCGATGCACAATTTCAAGCAGGCGCGGAATTTCGTCACGCGCGCCGGAACGACGGTGCCGGACTGGCTCGCCGAGAAATTCGACGGCCTCGATGACGACGCCGAGACGCGCAAGCTGGTCGCCGCCGCCGTCGCCGCAGGCCAGGTGCAGAAGCTCAACAAGCACGGCGTCGACGATTTCCATTTCTACACGATGAACCGCGCCGATCTCGTCTTCGCCGTGAGCCATCTGCTGGGCTTCCGCGCGAACGGCGCAAAGAAGGCGGCGTGATCTAACGACTGCCTTTCGATCCTCTCACCCTAACCCTCTCCCTGCCGGGGAGAGGGAATAAGGCCGAATTCATGTCGAACCCGAACAGCAAAATCTCCGCCACCGAAGCCCGTCTCCGCAAGCTCGCCAGCGAACGCATCCTGGTGCTCGACGGTGCGATGGGCACCATGATCCAGGCCCTGCAATTCGACGAAGCGGCGTTTCGCGGCGAGCGGTTCAAGGATTTTCACCGCGACCTGCGCGGCAACAACGACCTTTTGATCCTCACGCAGCCGGAAGCGATCGAGGATATTCACGCGCAGTATTTACGCGCAGGGGCGGATATTGTTGCAACCAACACCTTTTCCTCGACCTCGATCGCGCAGGCCGACTACGATCTGTCAGCCATCGCCTATGAGCTGAATTTCGAGGGCGCGAAACTCGCGAAAGCCGCCGCCATCCGCGTGTCGGCGGAGGACGGCAAGCCGCGCTTCGTTGCCGGCGCGCTCGGGCCGACCAACCGCACGGCGTCGATCTCGCCGGACGTGTCGAACCCCGGCTTTCGCGCGGTTACCTTCGACGAACTGCGCAAGGCCTATGGCGAGCAGGCGAACGGCCTGCTCGACGGCGGCGCGGACATCCTTCTGGTCGAAACCATCTTCGACACGCTGAACGCGAAGGCGGCGCTCTATGCGCTCTCGGAAATCTTCGAAGAGCGCGGCCTCACCGTGCCGGTGATGATCTCCGGCACGATCACCGATAAATCCGGCCGCCTGCTGTCCGGCCAGACGCCGGAAGCGTTCTGGAATTCGGTCAAGCACGCCGCGCCGTTCACGATCGGCTTCAACTGCGCGCTCGGCGCGGAAGATCTGCGCGCGCATATCGCCGATATCGGCCGCGTCGCCGATACGCTGGTTTGCGCCTATCCCAACGCCGGCCTGCCGAACGAATTCGGCGGCTATGACGAGAGCCCGGAATTCATGGCGGGACTGGTCGGCGAGTTCGCGGCCGCGGGTCTCGTCAATATCGTGGGCGGCTGCTGCGGCACCACGCCGCCGCACATCAAGGCAATCGCGGAGGCCGTCGCGCCGCACAAGCCGCGCGCGATCGCGAAGGTGCCGCCGCGCCTGCGCCTGTCGGGGCTGGAGCCGTTCGAACTGACGCCGGAAATTCCGTTCGTCAATGTCGGCGAGCGCACCAACGTCACGGGCTCCGCGAAATTCCGCAAGCTCGTCACCAATGGCGATTATGCCGCCGCTCTCGCGGTCGCCCGCGATCAGGTCGAGAACGGCGCGCAGGTGATCGACGTCAACATGGATGAGGGCCTGCTGGATTCGGAAGCCGCGATGGTGACGTTCCTCAATCTTGTCGCCAGCGAGCCGGACATCGCGCGCGTGCCAGTGATGGTCGACTCCTCGAAATTCCACATCATCGAGGCCGGCCTGAAATGCGTTCAGGGCAAGCCGATCGTCAACTCGATCTCGATGAAGGAGGGCGAGGAGAAATTCATCCACGAGGCGACCATCGCGCGGCGTCACGGCGCGGCCGTGGTGGTGATGGCGTTCGATGAGGTCGGCCAGGCGGACACGTTCGCGCGCAAGACGGAAATCTGCAAGCGCGCCTATGACATCCTCGTGCAGCAGGTGAACTTTCCGCCCGAGGACATCATCTTCGATCCGAACATCTTCGCGGTCGCGACCGGCATCGAGGAGCACAACAATTACGGCGTCGACTTCATCGAGGCGACGCGCTGGATCCGGCAGAACCTGCCGCATTGCCACATCTCCGGCGGCGTCTCGAACCTGTCGTTCTCGTTCCGCGGCAACGAGCCGGTGCGCGAGGCGATGCATTCGGTGTTCCTGTATCACGCCATCAAGGCCGGCATGGATATGGGCATCGTCAATGCCGGGCAGATGGCGGTCTATGACGATCTCGATCCGAAATTGCGCGAGGCGTGCGAGGATGTGATCCTCAACCGCGATCCGGAGGCGTCGGAGCGGCTGCTGGCGATCGCCGAGAGCTATCGCGGCCAGGAGAAGCAGACCAAGGAAGCCGATCTCGCCTGGCGTTCGTGGGATGTGAACAAGCGTCTCAGCCACGCGCTGGTGCATGGCATCACGCAGTTTATCGACGAAGACACTGAAGCCGCGCGAAAACTCGCGGACCGGCCGCTGTCGGTGATCGAGGGGCCGCTGATGGACGGCATGAACGTCGTCGGCGATCTGTTCGGCGCGGGCAAGATGTTCCTTCCGCAGGTGGTGAAGTCCGCGCGCGTGATGAAGCAGGCGGTCGCCTATCTGATGCCGTTCATGGAGGAGGAGAAGCGCCGCAATCGGGAAGCGGGCATCGCCGGCGACGGCCGCAACTCCGCTGGCAAGATCGTGCTCGCCACGGTGAAGGGCGACGTGCACGACATCGGGAAAAATATTGTGGGCGTCGTGCTCCAGTGCAACAATTTCGAGGTGATCGACCTCGGCGTGATGGTGCCGGCGGCGAAGATCATCGAGACGGCAAAGGCGGAAGGCGCGGACATCATCGGCCTGTCCGGGCTGATTACGCCGTCGCTGGACGAGATGTGCCACATGGCGGCGGAGATGGAGCGGCAAGGGTTCGACATGCCGCTGCTGATCGGCGGCGCGACCACGAGCCGCGTGCACACCGCCGTGAAGATCGACCCGAACTACAGAAGCGGGCCGGTGATTCACGTCAACGACGCGAGCCGCGCGGTCGGCGTCGCGGCCTTGCTGCTCTCGCCGGAGCGGCGCGTGGCCTATGCTGCTGAAGTGCGCGCGGAATATACCAAGATCGCCGCCACGCATGCGAAGGCGCAGGCCGACAAACGCCGCCTCTCGCTCAAGCAGGCGCGCGAGAACGGGCTGAAGATCGACTGGGGCGCGTCGCAGCCGGTGAAGCCGTCCTTCCTTGGCGTGCGCGCCTTCGACAATTATCCGCTGGAGGAGCTGGCCGAATATATCGACTGGACGCCGTTCTTCCAGACATGGGAGATGAGCGGGCGTTTCCCGGCGGTGCTCGACGATCCGAAGCAGGGCGAGGCCGCGCGCTCGCTTTATGAAGATGCGCAGGCGATGCTGAAGCAGATCGTTGCGGAAAAGTGGTTCCGCGCCCGCGCCGTCGTCGGCTTCTGGCCGGCAAATGCGGTCGGCGACGACATCTTCGTCTATTCCGACGAAACGCGCACGCAGGCGATCGCCACGTTCCACACGCTGCGCCAGCAGCTTGAGAAGCGCGAAGGCCGTCACAATGTCGCGCTGTCGGACTTCATCGCGCCGAAGGATACGTTCGTGCCGGATTATATCGGCGCGTTCGTCGTCACCGCCGGCATCGGCGAGGATGTGATTGCCGATCGCTTCAAGCACGCCAACGACGACTATTCCTCGATCCTGGTGAAGGCGCTGGCGGATCGTCTCGCTGAAGCGTTCGCCGAACGGATGCATCAGCGCGTGCGTAAAGAGCTGTGGGGCTACGCATCGGACGAGGCGCTCGCCAATGACGAGCTGATCCTCGAACAATATCAAGGCATCCGTCCCGCGCCGGGCTATCCCGCGCAGCCCGATCACACCGAGAAGGGCACGCTGTTCCGCCTGCTCGATGCGGAGAACACAGCCGGCGTGAAGCTGACCGAAAGCTTCGCGATGTGGCCGGGCTCGTCGGTGTCCGGCCTTTACTTCAGCCATGCGGAGGCGGAGTATTTCGGCGTCGGCAAGATCGAGAAAGACCAGGTGGAGGATTATGCCGGCCGCAAGGGCTGGAGCGTCGCGGAAACCGAGCGCTGGCTGATGCCGGTGCTGAACTACATTCCGACGGCGAACGTCAACACGCCGAAGGTGCCGGAGATCAAGGTGGAGGCCACCGACGATCTCACGTCGCATCCGCTCGGCTGCAATTGCGTCGCGCATCTGCGCTTGCGGAAGGCGGTGGTGCGCTGAGTTCGGAGTAGCGATCAGGGAAGGAGACGCGCCATGGACAGAGCGACGCTCGCCGAAGCCATCCTGCAATCATCGGGCGATGCGATCGTCGCCACTGACAGCGAGGGGCTCATCACCGCGTGGAATGTCGGCGCGACGCGGATCTTCGGTTTCGACGAAGCAGCGGCGCTCGGGCAATCGCTCGACCTGATTATTCCGGAGAACCAGCGCGCGCGGCACTGGGCCGGCTATCGCGAGGTGATGATGACCGGCAAGAGCCGCTACGCCGACGGCGCGACGCTGGCCGTGCCCGCATTGCGCGCCGACGGCTCGCGCATCTCGATCGAGTTCACGATCGTGCCGCTGAAGGACGGCACCGGCGCGATGACCGGCATGGTCTCGATCCTGCGCGACGTGACGGAGCGTTTCGCCGAACTGCGCGAGCTGCGCAAGGCTTTGGCCGCGGCGAAGGCCGCCGCGCCGGTTTAGGCACTGCGGCGCTCGCGGCGTAACGAAAATCCTAGCTCAGAAATGTCACCCGCCCGGTCGTGATGTCGTGCATCGCAGCCACGATGCGCAACTGGCGAGTGGCGACGAGGTCTTGCAGGATCGGGCTGCGCGTGGTGAGAGCTTCCGCTGCCATTCGCGCGTTGGTTTCGGCCACCGCCTGAACGAAAGCGGCGTTCTTGCTGTCACGCGCGCCGTCGGCCTTGGCCGCGGCCACCGCCGGGCGGATGTTGGCGAGCGTCGCGGTGAGGTTGCCGAGTTCGACGTGGTCGATCGCGCCCTTGATCGCGCCGCAATCGCTGTGGCCGAGCACGACGATGGCGCGCGCGCCCGAAACCTTGGTCGCGAATTCGAGACTGCCGATAATGTCGGTGTTGACGAAGTTGCCGGCGATGCGCGCGCAGAACACGTCGCCGATGCGCTGGTCGAACACCATTTCCGGCGGCACGCGCGAATCGATGCAGCCGACGATGGCTGCGAACGGCGCCTGCTTGGCGGCCGTCTCGCGTACCTGCTGCACGAGGTCGCAGTTGATGGTCGCGCCGCCGAGGAAGCGCGCATTGCCAGCCTGAAGCCGGGCGATGGCCTGATCCGGATCGACTGCGTCACGCCGCGCGGGCGTCATCACGGCGCAGTCGGCGGAGACGGCTTGCGCTGTGCTCGCGGCAAAACCGGCGGCGAGCCCGGTGGCGATGCAGCCGCAAAAGAGGCGACGGGTGAGCATCAGACGATCCTTCGCTGTTCGCGACATGCGAACATGAATATGGAACCGCAATCCTTGAGGATTCGCCTGCGCCCCGGGGCGCCTCAGCCGCTTGCCAGAACGCCCTTCATCGCCTTCGCCCAGCCGCCGAGTTTCTTCGCGCGGGTGTCCGCGCCCATCGCCGGCGTGAAGCGGCGTTCGAGTCGCCAGTTGTCGGCGAATTTCTGCGGCTCGGGAAACACGCCGGCGGAGAGTCCGGCAAGATAGGCCGCGCCGAGCGCGGTCGTCTCCTGAATCACAGGCCGGTCCACCGGCGCATCGAGCAGGTCGGCGAGCCGCTGCATCGTCCAGTCCGATGCGGTCATGCCGCCGTCCACGCGCAGCACGGCGGTCGCGCCTGTCGCCTCGCGCCAGTCCGCGCGCATTGCCGTCCACAGATCGTAGGTCTGGAAGCACACGCTCTCCAGCGCGGCCTTCGCCAGTTCGCGCGGCCCGGTGTTGCGCGTCAGCCCGAACAGCGCGCCGCGCACATCCGGATTCCAGTAGGGCGCGCCGAGGCCGACAAAGGCCGGCACAAGGATTACCTCCTGCGACGGATCGGCGGCCTCCGCCAGCGCGCCGGTCTCGTTCGCGGAGCCGATGATGCCGAGGCCGTCGCGCAGCCATTGCACCGCCGAGCCCGCGACGAAGATCGAGCCCTCCAGCGCAAAGGTACGTTTGCCGCCGAGTTGATAGGCGATGGTGGTGAGCAGGCGATTGGTCGAGGCGACTGGTTTTTCGCCGGTGTTCAAAAGCGCGAAGCAGCCGGTGCCGTAGGTCGATTTCATCATCCCCGGCGAAAAGCACGCCTGGCCGACGGTCGCGGCCTGCTGGTCGCCGGCGATTCCGCGGATCGCGATCGCGCCGCCGAACAGATCGGGGTCGGTGTCGCCGTAATGGGTGGACGAGTCGCGCACCTCTGGCAGCAGGCTTTTCGGCACGTTCAGGAGCCGCAGCATATCGTCGTCCCACGCGCCGGTGTGGATGTTGAACAGCAGCGTGCGCGAGGCGTTGGTGGCGTCGGTCGCATGCACGCGGCCGCCGGTCAGCCGCCATAGCAGATAGGTGTCGACGGTGCCGAACAGCAACTCGCCGCGCGCGGCGCGGGCGCGCGCGTCCGGCACATGGTCGAGAATCCAGGCGATCTTGGTGCCGGAGAAATACGGGTCGATGATGAGGCCGGTCTTCGCCGTGACGGCGGCTTCATGGCCCTCGGCCTTCAATCGTGCGCAGAAATCGGCGGTGCGGCGGTCCTGCCAGACGATGGCGCGATGGATCGCCTGGCCGGTGGCGCGGTCCCACACCAGCACCGTCTCGCGCTGGTTGGTGATGCCGATGGCGGCGATGTCCTTTGGCGCAGCGCCTGCTTTCGCGAGCGCCTCGCGGCAGGTGGCGAGCGTCGAGCGCCAGATTTCCTCCGGCTCGTGCTCGACCCAGCCGGAGGCGGGGAAGTGTTGCGGAAACTCGGCCTGCGCGATCGCGGCGATGGTGATGTCGTCACGAAAGACGATCGCGCGGGACGATGTCGTGCCCTGATCGATGGCGAGGAGGAGGGGCATGACGTCAGAGAGTCCCCGCTACGCCGCCGCCTGAGAATCCTTCTTTTCGTCGCGGAGCGCGCGGCGGAGGATTTTCCCGACATTGGTCTTCGGCAGTTCGGTACGGAATTCGATCTGCTTCGGCACCTTGTAGTTTGTGAGCTGGGTGCCGCAGAACTTGATGATGTCCTCGGCGGTGACGTTCGGGTCCTTCTTGACGACGAACGCCTTCACCGCCTCGGTGGATTTCGGGTCCGGCACGCCGATCACGGCGCATTCCAACACGCCCGGATGCATCGCGATCACGTCCTCGATCTCGTTCGGATAGACGTTGAAGCCGGAGACGAGGATCATGTCCTTCTTCCGGTCGACGATCTTGATGAAACCGTCCGGCGCCATGATGCCGATGTCGCCGGTGCGGAAATAGCCGTCCGCCGTCATCACCTGCGCGGTCTCCTCCGGCTTGTTCCAATAGCCGACCATCACCTGCGGGCCCTTGGCGCAGATTTCGCCCGGCTGGCCGAGCGGCACGTCGTTGCCGTCGTCGTCGCGGATGGCGATCCAGGTGGAGGGCACCGGAATGCCGATCGAGCCGGTGTATTCGGTGGAGTCGGCGGGATTGCATGTGAGCGTCGGCGAGGTTTCGGACAGGCCGTACCCTTCGATGATCGGCGTCCGGGTGGTTTGCATCCAATTGTCGGCGACAGCCTTCTGCACCGCCATGCCGCCGCCATTGGCCGCGCGCAGTTTGGAGAAGTCGACGTCCTTGAACTCCGGATGCTGCAACAGCGCGTTGTAGAGCGTGTTGACCGCCGGGAAGCTGGACACCTGATATTTCTTCAGCTCCTTGACGAAGCCGGGAATGTCGCGCGGATTGGGGATCAGCAGGTTGCAGCCGCCGGCGCGGACCGCGAGCAGGAAGCACGCCGTCAGCGCGAAGATATGATAGAGCGGTAGCGCGCAGACGACCATCAGGTGCTCGTCCTTGGGCATGTCCTTGATCGCCGGTTGCAGCCAGGCGTCGTTCTGCAAAACGTTGGCGAGGATGTTGCGATGGAGCAGCGTCGCGCCCTTCGACAGACCGGTGGTGCCGCCGGTATATTGCAGGAAGGCGACGTCCTCGTGCGTCAGTTGCGGCTTCTTGAAGGGCAGGGCGCGACCGGCGGAGAGCGCGGTGTTGAACGGCACCGCCAGCGGCAGCGAGAACGCCGGCACCATCTTCTTCACATGGCGCACGACGAAGTTGACGATATGGCCCTTGAAGCCGAGCAGGTCGCCCATCGTCGCCAGGATCACATGCTTGACCTGGGTCCTGTCGATCACCTGCTGCAACGTGGTGGCGAAATTCTCGATGATGATGATCGCTTCCGCGCCGGAATCCTTGAGCTGATGCTCCAGTTCGCGCGGGGTGTAGAGCGGGTTGACGTTCACCACCGTATAGCCGGCGCGCAGGACGGCGGCGGAGGCGACCGGGTTTTGCAGGATGTTCGGGAGCATGATGGCGACGCGCGCGCCCTTTTGCAGGCCCTTGCTCTGGAGATAGGCGCCAAGCGCGGTCGACATCTCGTCAAGCTCGCGATAGGTGATCGCCTTGTCCATGCAGATGAACGCCTTGCGGTCGGCGAATGTCTTGAAGCTTTCGTCCATCAGCTCGCTGAGCGAACTGTAGAGGGCCGGATCGATGTCGGCGGGCACGCCGGCCGGGTACTTCTTGAGCCAGATGCGCTCCATGTCTCACTCCCTTGTCGCATGCGCCGCATGCCGATTTTGATCGACCGGGCCGCTTGAATTCTTTGAGCGCGACGTCTTCGGACGCGAGCCCGAAGCATGCATTTCCAGAAAACCGCTTTCCGCGTTTCGGGACGACGCTCGTGTGTTGCGGACAGTATCGGGAATGGCGGCGATCGTGGCAAGCGTCCGCCACCGGGGCGGGCATCACGCCGCATGCGCTTTTCGTCTGAGACGCAGACCGGGAGAAGCGTTTTGACGGGGATGAAGGGTGCTTCGCCGGAGAGGGCCCGGCGTCAGTCGCCCTTTAACGTCAGTTGCCTTTTGCCGCCGGCTTTGGCTTCGCGGTCGCGACCGGCTTGGCGGCGGGTTTGGAATTGCTCGAAGCCTGGGTTGCGAGCTTCTGGGCGGTCGGCTTCGGAGCAGGCTTGGCTGCGCCGGCGGCGGGCTTTTGGGCGGCGGGTTTGGCGGCTGTTGCAGCGGTCGGCTTGGCGGCGGCCTTCGGATTGGATTTCGGATTCGGCTTGGCGGCGACATGCGCGCCGGCGCGCTTCTTGCCCTTCTTGGCGCGGGGCGTCGCCTGGCCGGCCTCGTCGGCGGCGACGGCCGCGGTCAGCGCCTCGCCCGAACGCTTCGGCCCGGTATAGACGACCATCGGTTCGGCGGCGGCCGGCGCGAGCGCCAGCATGTCCGACGGCTTCTGCCCCTGCGTGGAGGGCGATCCGAACAGCGAGAAGCCGATATCGCCCGTCTCGCTGTTGGCATTGCCCGAGGCGATCGTCGCATGATCGTCGTCGGAGGCGATGCCCGGCCGCTTGCGCTTCGGCCCGCACATGTCGTCGCGAAGGTTCGGCGGCGCGGCAGCGATCGGCTCCAGCGAAGCGAGGGTGGTGGAGGGCATCAGCCACGTCAATCCGCCCTGGCCGAAGCCGCGCTCCAGCAACTGCGCGGCCTTGGCGGCGCGCACCTGCGACGACGGCGCGCCGAGCACGACCGCGATCAGCCGTCGTCCGTTGCGGCTGGCGGAGGCGACGAGATTGAAGCCGGAGGCGCAGATGAAGCCGGTCTTCATGCCGTCTGCGCCGGGATAGCGGCCGATCAGGCTGTTGAAGTTGCGGGTGACGCGCTTGCCGAATTTGATCGCCGGGATGTGGGTGAAATATTCGTATTCCGGCAGGTCGCGGATGATCGCGCGCGCCAGCATCGCCATGTCGCGCGCCGAGGTGACGTGTCCTTCCGCCGGCAATCCGTTCGGGTTGACGAAGTTCGACTGCGTCATGCCGAGCCGCTGGGCGGTGTGGTTCATCTCGTCGGAGAATTTCTCGACCGAGCCGGAGATGCCTTCGGCCACCACCACGGCGATGTCGTTGGCGGATTTCACCATCACCATCGCCAGCGCATTCTCCAGCGTCAGCGTGGTGCCGGGCTTGAAGCCCATCTTCGAGGGCGCCTGCGAGGCGGCAACCGGCGACACGGTGAGCAGCGTGTCGAGCTGCATGCGGCCTTCCTTCACCGCCTTCAGCGCCACATACATCGTCATCAGCTTGGTGACCGACGCCGGATACCAGGGATAGGTTGCGTTCTCCTGGAACAGCACCTTGCCGGAATCCGCCTCGACGACGATCACGGCTTCGGCGTCGGCCTGCCGCGCGGACAGCGCAACCGAGACCAGCGCGACCGTGGCGAATGCGAGAAAACGGAAAGAGAGGCGGCGGGCCGCTTTTGGCAGGTGATGCACGATCGGTTCCGGTCCTTCGAGGCTCCAAGCCTTTCGGTGTGGATGCCTCGCAGTGAGCATGCCTCGCAAACGATGTTGTCGAGGCGGACGGGCTTTACCGCGACGCGGCAAACCATTGTACCAAAACTATCCCGGCCCGAAAGCTCAGAATAACGGCGTTCACCATTCTCTCGGCACGGAATCGGGCGAAAATCCGGATCGCGCCTTATTTCGGCAGTTCCATCGCCGATTCGGACGGCGCGGCCGTGCCCTGATTCCGGTCCTGCTCCTGGACCATGAACTGCGCCCTGGCGAGGCCGGCGAAATGTCCGCCCTTGGCGACCAGCTCGTCGAAAGTTCCCGATTCACTGACCCGGCCGTTCTCGAACACCAGAATGCGCGTCGCGTTGCGGATCGTCGACAGGCGATGGGCGATGACGAAAGTGGTCCGCCCCTTCATCACTTCGTCCAGCGCCGCGTTGACCTTGGCCTCGGTGACGGCGTCGAGCGCGCTGGTCGCCTCGTCAAGGATCAGGATCGGCGGGTCTTTCAAGAGCGCGCGGGCGATCGACAGCCGCTGGCGCTCCCCGCCGGAGAGCATGCGGCCGCGCTCGCCGGCATTGGTCTCGAATTTCTGCTCGCCGCGTTCGATGAACTCCAGCGCCTGCGCGCGGGCGGCGGCGTCGCGCATCTCCTCCTCGGTCGCGTCCGGCTTGCCGACGCGCAGATTCTCGGCGATCGAGCGGTTGAACAGCAGCGCCTCCTGGAACACGACGCCGATATTCCGCCGCAGTCCTTTCAACGTCAGGCCGCGAATGTCCATGCCGTCGATCTTGATGATGCCGGATTGTGGATCGAAGGCGCGATGCAGCAGCGCGATGGCGGTGGATTTGCCGGCTCCGGTCGGGCCGACCAGGGCGATGGTCTCTCCGGGCAGCGCGGTGAAGGACAGGTCCGCCACCGCCGGGCGCTTGCCGTCATAGGAGAACGAGACGTCGGTGAACTCGACCAGCCCGGACAGCCGGCCGGGATCGATCGCGTCGGGGCGGTCGTGCACCGCCGGCACGGCGTCCAGCACCTCGTAGAATTGTTGCAGGCGCGGTGCTTCCATGAAGATGCTGTTGATGAAGCCCACCACCTGTTCGAGCTTGGCGATCAGCATCGTCGCGAAATTCACGAACATCACCATCTCGCCGATGGTGGCGAGGCCCTGCGCGTGCAGGAATATGCCGACGACGAAGATCGCCAGAATCGTCACGGTGGTCGAGGCGCGCGTCATCACCGCGACCAGCGCCCACCACGACAGCACCGGCATCTGCGCCGACAGCAATTTGCTGGCGACGTTGCGCAGGTCCTGCACCTCGGCGTCGATCCGCACGAAGCTCTGCACCAGCGCGACATTGCCGAGCGCGTCGGAGGCGCGTTCGGCGAGCGTCGAATAATATTCCTCGACCTCGCTCTGCATGCCGTGGGTCTTGCGCACGACGATGGTCGTCAACACCGTGAACACGCCGCACAGCACGAACAGCAGGATCGCCAGCCGCCAGTTGAGATAGAGCGCGAGCGGCAGCAGCACGATCAGCGAGACGATCGAGGCGAAATGCTCGCGGAAGAAGGAGAGCCAGATCCGCCACAGCGCGTCGGTGCCTTGCAGCATCACCTTCATCAGCCGGCCGGAATGAACGCCCGTGTGATAGGTCAGCGGCAGTTGCAGGATGTGGTCGAAATAATTGCTCAGCACCGCCTGACGCTGCCGGTGCGCGAGCTTGTCGGCCTGAAGGGCGACGAACGCGCCGCAGACGATGGTGAACAGGCCGAAGCCGACCCACGCGCCGAGCAGTGGCCAGGTCGCGGCGGAGACGGTGGCGCTGGTGCCGGCCGCCTGGCTGTTCGACAGCGCGTCGATGATCCGGCCGAACAGCACGGGTTCGGCGAACTGGGCCACCGCCAGCAGGACGTTGGCGAAGGCAAGCATCCAGCCGAGCCGGGCTTCGGAGCCGAGCGATTGCAGAACGCGGCCGTAAAGTCGGAAGAGGGACATCGGGGGGGCTGGTTTCGGCACGGACAGGGAGCACGGACAGGGAGGACGAGAGCGCGCCAGCCCCGCTCGGCCTCCAGGCGAGGCCGTCAGCCGATCTTACGCGATCCGGGGGAGGGAAGGAAAGCGTCGGTATAGATGTCCTGGATCGCCGGAGGGTTGCGAAACTTGAAGTCGGTGGCGATCAGGTCGGTCGCCTCCTTGAAGCGTTCCGGCGTAATCAGTCCGAGCCCGTCGCGCCGCACGTCGGCGGTGGCGATGTTGTCGCGCAGTACCGTCCGCAGCCGCTCCAGCTCCAGTTCGCGCGAGCCGCCGTCCATCTGGCTCATCACGTCGTCCACGGCCTGCGCCGGGTCCTTCAGGCTGAACTGGATGCCGGCGACGATCGCGCGGAGAAACGCGCTCACGGCCTGCGGATTGGCGGAGGCGAAGGCCGGGTTCACGATCAGGCACTGTCCGTAGGACATGTCGCCGAAGTCCGAGAAGCGGAACACCATCAGGTCGGATTGCGGCACGCCGCGGTCGCGCAGATTGATCGCCGAGGCGTAAGAGAGGCCGAACACCCCGTCCACCTGTCCGGCCGACAGCATCGGCTCGCGCACGGCCGCGCCGATCTTCTCCAGCTTGACCTTGGAGCCATCGAAGCCGATGCGCTTGGACAGCGCCGGCCAGAGGCGGATGGCGAGATCGCCGTCGGCCACGCCGATGGTCTTGCCCTGAAGGTCGGTGACGCTGTCGACGCCTCGGCTGCGGCGGGCGACGATCGCATAGCCGTTCTCGTTGTAGAACGCGAACACCGCCTTCAGCGCCGGCGCGTCCGCCTTGTCGCGATAGCGCACCAGTTCGTTGAAGTCCGACAGTGCGATGTCGGCGTCGCCTTTCGCAAGGCGGGTCAGCGCGCTCTGCGCGGTGGTCGCAGGCAGCAGCGTCACGTCGAGGTTTTCGGCGCGGTAGAAGCCGCGGCTGGCTGCGACGGCGAACGGCGCGGTGGCCCCGTCGATGCGGCGGTCGAGCGCCAGGCGGATGATCGAGGTCGCGGCGCGGGCCGGTCTGGCGCAGGACAGCGCGACCGCGCTCGAGGATGCGAGGGCTAGAAAATGACGGCGGCTGAGGGACTGGGTACGCATACGGCTATCCGGAAACGGCCCGACTCGCGAGCGGCACTGCCGCTATCAAAACACAGGATCGCCGACGTTGCGATGACGGAATGCGGCCTGCGCGAATATTTGACTAACAAAGCCGTTCCGATACGCTTCACTGACGAAAGGTCGCACTCTGGAGTGCAATATTATTCGGCATTGTTCAGCAGCCGTTCAGGCTCCGGACCTCGTGACGACCATCGCACCCGGCGGCGGCCTCGATGCGCCGCGTGCACCAGCGTTAATGCGTCCGACATGAACTTCCACTAGGCTGGTTCCATGACTGATTCGGTTGAGCGGCTTTACAAGGCGGTGGTCGCGGCGCGGGACCTCGATCCCGTGACGTCGCGGACCGCGAAGCTGCTCCGGGGCGGCCAGGCGAAGATGGCCAAGAAACTCGCCGAGGAGGCGATCGAGGTGGTGATCGACGCCATGAAGGGCGACTCGGCGGCTGTGATCCGCGAGAGCGCCGACCTGATCTACAATCTGGCGGTGGTCTGGGCAGCCTCAGGTGTCAAGCCCGGCGACATCTGGGCGGAAATGGATCGGCGCGAGCGATTGCTCGGCATCGCCGAAAAATTGCCGAAGCCGCCGAAAGGCAAAAAGCGCCGGGAAGCCGCGCCCTCGACTGCGCCCGCGCCGCCGGCAACGGCAGCGGCTATCCCTACGCGCCGGCCGCTGGCCATATCGGAGGTTCGCCACGCGCCGAAGCGGCGCTGAGGCCATTTGACCCATCGTCAGGTCGCCATCCGCCGTTTGCTGGGGCCACCCGCTCCGGAGTAAAAGGCGCGGCCTTCCCTTCAACGCCCGCTGCCGGACATTCGAACGCGACATGCTGAGACGACTCTACGATTGGTGTATCGCGTCGGCCGACAAGCCCTACGCAATCTGGCTGCTTGGCATCGTGTCCTTCGCGGAAAGCTCGTTCTTTCCGGTGCCGCCGGATGTGATGCTGATTCCGATGTCGCTCGCGCGGCCGCAGAAGGCGTGGTTCTACGCCCTGGTCTGCACGATCACCTCGGTGCTCGGCGGCGTGCTCGGCTACGCGATCGGCGCGCTGCTCTACGATTCTATCGGCGGCTGGATCATCCAGCTTTACGGCTATGGCGAGAAGGTCGATCAATTCCGCGCGGCCTATGCCGAATATGGCGCGTGGATCATCCTGCTGAAGGGATTTACCCCGATCCCCTACAAGCTTGTCACTATCACCTCGGGCTTCGCCGCCTACAGCCTGCCGCTGTTCATCCTGTTCTCGGTCATCACCCGCGGCGCGCGCTTCTATTTGCTGGCCTTCCTGCTGAATCGCTACGGGCCGAGCGCGCGGGCGATCATCGAGGAGCGGCTCGGGTTCTGGGTCACGATCGGCGCCCTCGGCCTGATCGGCGGATTCATCGTCGCCTTCGTGATCTTCTGACCCGCCGGGCGGCTCGGTCCGGCGCGCAGTTGAGATGATGTCCGTCATCGCATCATTGCGTCTGGCTCGGGTCGGCACGGCAAAATTATGCGGGGCCGGGCGATTGCTTCCGCCGGCTTTTCTGGCATCGTGGCCGCCTATTCAACAATCGGCGGCGGCCGCAGGCGCGGTCAGCGAGCCAGCAGAGGGGACTCCCAGGATGCCAATTCCCGCCTTGTTCAAGAACCGGCTGTCGATCCCGGTGATCGGTTCGCCGATGTTCATCGTTTCCGGCCCCGAACTGGTGATCGCGCAGTGCAAGGCGGGCATCGTCGGCTCGTTCCCGGCGCTGAACGCGCGGCCGCAGGCGATGCTCGACGAATGGCTGGCGCGCATCAAGGAAGAACTCGCCGAGCACGACCGCAAGAATCCCGACCGCCTGTCGGCGCCGTTCGCGGTGAACCAGATCGTGCATCGCTCGAACAACCGCCTCGATGCGGATATGGCGATGTGCGAGAAGCACAAGGTGCCGATGGTCATCACCTCGCTCGGCGCGCGGCCGGAGATCAATCAGGCGGTGCATGGCTGGGGCGGAATCGTGTTCCACGACGTCATCGACCAGACCTTCGCGCGCAAGGCGGCGGAGAAGGGCGCGGACGGGCTGATCCTGGTGGCGGCCGGCGCCGGTGGCCATGCGGGCCGCGCGTCGCCGCTCGCCCTCGTCAGCGAGACGCGCGAATGGTTCAAGGGGCCGATCGCGCTGTCGGGCGCGATGGGCAACGGCCGCGCAGTCCGCGCCGCGCGCGTTCTCGGCGCGGATTTCGGCTATATCGGCACCGCGTTCGTCGCCACCCATGAAGCCAACGCCGTGCTCGGCTACAAGGCGATGGTGGTCGAATATGGCGCGGACGACATCGTTTACACCAACACCTTCACCGGCGTTCACGGCAACTATCTGAAGCCCTCGATCAAGAATGCCGGCCTCGATCCGGACGCGCTGCCGGGCTCCGACAAGTCGCAGATGAATTTCGGCACGAACGAGAGCGGCGAGCGGACCAAGCCGAAAGCGTGGAAGGATATCTGGGGCGCGGGCCAGGGTATCGGCAGCGTCAAGGGCATCGTCTCGGTCGAGGAATTCGTCGCGCGGCTGCGCAAGGAATATAATGAGGCGGTCGACCCGGCCTTCGACGGTTGGACGGCGAACGCCAGGGCGGCATAAGCGCTTCAGCGCCTTTTTGAGTGTGATGAGAATCAGTGGCGGCGATGAAAAACGCCGCCACTGTCTTTTCATGAGTTGTTGTGTTTTGGCGGGTCCGGGTCTTTGCTGCGCGCTGACTGTTTGGCGAAGACAAACTCATGACCAATAGCGCGGAACATTCCGACGAACTGGAAGCTGCGTTCGCGCGCTATCGCGAGTGCGTATACGACGCGGCCCATGCGCGAAGCGACCGCGAGCGGCAGGCGCTGGAGACGCAGGCCGACTTGCTGCTGAAGATCATTCTGGAATTGCAGGAGCGTGTGCGGGCGCTGCCTTCGCGCTCGCGCTAATCGCCGCGCGCACTAACCGCGTCGAAGGCGTGCGCCTTGCGGCCCTTGATGACGTCGACCTTTCGCACGCCGTCGATCTCCGCCAGCTTTTCTGAAAAGGTACGAATGTCCTCGGCCGACACCTTGTTGACCTCGACCAGCAGGGTCGCGGGGTCGTAGCTTTCCACGACGAAGCGCTTGATCTGGCTGGCGCGCAGAGCGAGCGCCTGCCGCACGATGTCGGCGGTGATGTCGCTCGCCTTCTCGCAGCCGATGCGGATGGTGCAGGCCTGATTGCGGGCGCGATAGGCTTCTTCCAGCGGTTTCACGCCGGCGAGAATGAGCAGGATCACGGCCGTCGATGCGCCCGCGGCGAAATAGAGGCCGCCGCCGACGGCGAGGCCGATCGCCGCCACCGACCAGATGCTGGCCGCTGTGGTCAGGCCCTTCACCACCTCGTTGCGGAGCAGGATCGAGCCCGCGCCCAGAAAGCCGATGCCGGACACGACTTGCGCGGCGACGCGCGAGGGATCGAGCACGACGTTGGGATTCCTCACGGCTTCAGCAAAGCCGTAGGACGAGACGATCATGAACAGACATGCGCCGACCGAGACGAGCATGTGCGTGCGAATGCCCGCCGCCCACAACAATCGTTCGCGCTCGAAGCCGATCAGGCTGCCGAGGCCGGCGGCGGCAGCCAGCCGTAACAATGTTTCCCAATCAGACAACATGCGGGAACCTCCATGCCGAGCGCGCAATCCATCATTGGATTCCTGTTGGCTCGGTCTGGAAAGCGCCTTTTGTGGCATCCGCAAACGCGAGCGCGCATGGCGCGGCGTTTCTCGTGGGCCGCGCCCGCTGGACCGGCCGCAACAAGCGGGCGGGCGGCTGGTCTGTCCCGATCGACCCCCGGCTATTGCTGCTCGATGCCCGCCTGCCTGATGAGGTCGCCGATCTTCTTCATCTCGGCGCGATGGAACTCGTTCAACGCCTCGCCGCTCACAACAGGGATGATCCGCTGGCTGGCATTCGCCGCCACGTAGTCGATGAATTCCTTGTCGTTCAAGGCGACGGTGAAGGCTTCGATCAGCGTTTTGATAACGTCGTCGGGCGTGCCCGCCGGGGCGAGGACGGTGGACCAGCCGGTGAGGCTGGCGTCGTAGCCGGCTTCGCGCAGCGTCGGCACATCCGGCACGTTGGCCGAACGCTTGGGGCCCATCACCACCAGGGCGCGCAGCTTGCCGGCTTCGACATTGGCGCGCACCGGCGAATAATAGTCGAAGGTCGCATCGATTGTGCCGGAGAGCAGCGCGGCCTGCGCCGGCGTCGCGCCCTTGAACGGGACGTGGGTGACGTCGATGCCGGCACGGCTTTTCAGCATTTCCAGCGCCAGATGCTGACCCGTGCCGGCGCCGGCCGAGCCGAAATTCAGCTTGCCGGGATTGGCTTTGGCGTAATCGATCAGATCCTTCAGCGTCTTGAAGCGGCTGTCCTGCGGCACCAGCAGCATGGTGATGCCGTCAGACAGCGCGATGACCGGCTTGAATGAGGTGATCGGATCATAGCTGAGCTTCTTGTAGAGCCACGGATTGGTCGCGATCGTGCCCGAGGTCGCCAGCAGCAGCGTGTAGCCGTCGGGCTTGGCGTTCGCCACGAACTCGGTCGCGACGATGCCGCCCGCGCCGGGACGCGGATCGACGATCACCGGCACGCCGAGCTTCGCCGACAGCGGCTTGGCGATCACCCGCGCGCTGAGGTCGGTGACGCCTCCGGCCGAGGACGGCACGACCCAGGTGATCGCCCGGTTCGGGTATGTCTGCGCGTTCGCCCCTGCGAGCGGCGTCGCGACCAGAACGAGCGCGAGCGCGGATTGACGTAGCCATTGCATGCCGGAGATCTCCTGTTTGCCGCGCCCGATTCGATCGCCGGGGCGTGTTGTTGTTCTTGGTTTCGGAACTCAGCCGGCGACGCCGTTCGAATCCTTCCGCGTCTGCGCCACGGCGCTCCGTGCGGCCATCGCCATCAGGCTGACGTCGTTGGTCAGCGTCACCAGACGGAAGCCGCGCGCGATGCATTTGTTCGCGTCGGCCGCGCCGCCGGTGTGAATGCCGGCGAAAAGCTTGCGCTTGCCGCATTCGCGGATGATGCGGTCGTAGATGTCGAGGATTTCCGGCTCCTTGCGGTCGAACATCGGCGGCAGCCCATAGGACAGGCCGAGGTCGGAAGGGCCGATATAGACGCCGGCGATGCCCTCGACATCGAGAATGGCTTCGAGATTTTCGACCGCGCTGCGCGTCTCGATCATCGGAATGCAGAGCGTCTCGCTGTTGGCGGTCTTCTGATAGGTACCCGGTTCGCCATAGAGTCCGGCGCGGATCGGGCCGTTGCTGCGGGTGCCGCGCGGCGGATATTTGCAGGCGGCGACGAAGGCTTCCGCCTCGGCCGGCGTGTTGACCATCGGGCAGATCACACCCTGCGCGCCGGCGTCGAGCACCTTGCCGATGATGCCGGGCTCGTTCCACGGCACGCGCACCATCGGCGTCACCGGATGCGCCTGCATCGCCTGGAAGCACTGCACCATCGACAGATAGTCCTGCACGCCGTGTTGCAGGTCGACCGTGACGCTGTCGAAGCCGCATTGCGCCATTATCTCCGCCGAGAAGCCGGACGGAATCGCCAGCCAGCCATTGACCACGGCTTTGCCGGATTCCCAGAGGGTTTTGACCTTGTTCGGCATGTTTGGGCGAGGCTCCCTGCATCTTGTTTGTCTGTTCCCGCCACTGTGCCATCGCCGTCCGGCGATGCCAACCTCCTGCGCCGGGAAGAGTGAGGGGCCGAAAATGAGGCGGCTGCGGCAATTGCGTGCTTTTCACCGGCCGCGAGCTCACTAGACTGCGCGACCAAGACGGGAAAACCCGCGACCCGCTCCTCAAGGAGGAGCGGCAAAACCAAACGAGAGAGGAAAACAAGGAATGACGTTCGATTTCACCCGTCGCAATTTTCTCGCCACGAGTGCGGCAGCAGCGACGCTTCCGATGCTTGGGAGCCGGGCATCGGCGCAGGGCGCCTGGCCGAACAAGCCGATCAAGATCATCGCGGGTTACCCCGCCGGCGGCCAGACCGATCTCTTCGCGCGCAATTACGGCGACTACATCGCCAAAAAGGTCGGCCAGCCGGTGCTGGTCGAGAACAAGGCCGGCGCGGGCGGCACGGTCGCGGCGCTTGAGGTGAAGCGTTCGCCGGCCGACGGCTACACGTGGCAGTTCACGATCTCGACCACGCTCATCATGAACCGCGTGCTGATGAAGGAGGTGCCCTACGACACCGAGAAGGACTTCATCCTGATCTCGATCATGCCGTCGGGCAGCCTGCCGCTGGTGGCCGCCAAGAAGACCGGCGCGACCAACATCAAGGAATTCGTCGAGTATTGCCGCAAGACGGAGAAGGTTTCGGTCGGCACCTATGCGGCCGGCTCCTACGCCCACATGGCGGTCGCCGAACTCAACAAGCAATACGGCCTGAAGATCGAGCCGGTGCATTATCGCGGCGAGTCGCCGATGTGGGCCGATCTCGCCGGACAGACGCTGGACGGCGGGATCGGCAGCTACGGGGCGGGGCAGGCGGTGCTCCAGGGCGGCCTTGGCCGCGCGATCGCGGTGTCGCGGCGGCGAAATCCGCTGCTGCCCGACGTGCCGACCTTTCAGGAGCAGGGCGTTACCTCGAAGGTCTTTCAGCTCACGGGTTTCCAGAGCTGCTCGGTACCGGCGGGCACTGACGGGATGTCGTCAAGAAGATCTCCGATCTGGCTGGTCGAGGCCGGCAAGAGCGACAAGGTTCAGGAGATGATGAAGACCTATGGCGTGGACGAGCCGGCGATGACGTTCGAGGCGACGCAGGCGCTCTACAAGGAAGAAGCGCCGCAATGGATCGAGTTCGTCAAGCAGCTCGGCCTCCAGCCGACCTGATCCGCCGGGAACCCGGCGGTCCGCGACAGGAACCGCGCCGCTGGTCCGGCGGCGCGGTTTTCGCATGGAGAGGGCCTTTTTGCGTGCGTCGCCAGCCCGATCGTGGCGCCGGGTCCCCCCAGACAGCGGTAGCCAAGGATGCTCGGCTGGACTATCTGTCATTGAGCGCCGATCGCCGCCGCACCTGACATCGCAAGACCAGGGGATTCGCCAATGCCTGCCTATCGCTCCCGTACCACCACCCATGGCCGCAACATGGCCGGCGCGCGCGGCCTGTGGCGCGCCACGGGCATGAAGGATTCGGATTTCGGCAAGCCGATCATCGCCGTGGTCAATTCCTTCACTCAATTCGTGCCCGGCCACGTCCATCTGAAGGACCTCGGCCAGATGGTGGCGCGCGAGATCGAGCAGGCGGGCGGCGTCGCCAAGGAGTTCAACACCATCGCGGTCGATGACGGCATCGCCATGGGGCATGACGGCATGCTCTATTCGCTGCCGTCGCGCGAACTGATCGCCGATAGCGTCGAATACATGGTCAACGCCCATTGCGCCGACGCCATGGTCTGCATCTCCAATTGCGACAAGATCACGCCCGGCATGCTGATGGCGTCGCTGCGCCTCAACATCCCGACGGTGTTCGTCTCGGGCGGGCCGATGGAAGCCGGCAAGGTCGTGCTCGGCGGGAAGACGAAGGCGCTCGACCTCGTCGACGCCATGGTGGCTGCGGCCGACGACAATATTTCCGACGACGACGTCAAGGCGATCGAACGCTCCGCCTGCCCGACCTGCGGCTCGTGCTCCGGCATGTTCACCGCCAATTCGATGAATTGTCTCACCGAGGCGCTCGGCCTGTCGCTTCCCGGCAACGGCTCGATGCTAGCGACCCATGCGGACCGCCGGCGGCTGTTCGTCGAGGCGGGGCACCTGATCGTCGATCTGGCGCGCCGCTACTACGAACAGAACGACGCGAATGCGCTGCCGCGCGCGATCGCCAGCTTCAAGGCGTTCGAGAATGCGATGACGCTCGACATCGCCATGGGCGGATCGACCAATACGGTGCTGCATCTTCTCGCCGCCGCGCATGAGGCGGAGGTGCCGTTCACCATGAACGACATCGACCGGCTGTCGCGACAGGTGCCCTGCCTCTGCAAGGTCGCGCCGGCGAAAAGCGACGTTCATATGGAGGACGTGCATCGCGCCGGCGGCATCATGGCGATCCTCGGCGAGCTTGATCGCGCCGGCCTGATCCATGTCGACCTGCCGACCGTGCATGCGGCGACGCTCGGGGAAGCGCTCGCGCGCTGGGACGTCAAGCGCACCAGCAGCGAGGCGGCGCAGACCTTCTATCGCGCGGCGCCCGGCGGCGTGCCGACGCAGGTGGCGTTCAGCCAGGAGCGGCGCTACGACGACCTCGACACCGATCGCGAGCAGGGCGTCATTCGCGACAAGGCGCACGCCTTTTCGCAGGATGGCGGTCTTGCCGTGCTGTACGGAAACCTGGCCGAGGACGGCTGTATCGTGAAGACCGCCGGCGTTGCCGAAAAGGTGCTGCGCTTCACCGGCCGCGCGCGGGTGTTCGAGAGCCAGGACGCGGCCGTCTCCGGCATTCTCGGTGGCAAGATCGTTCCGGGCGATGTGGTCGTCATCCGCTACGAAGGTCCGCGCGGCGGGCCGGGCATGCAGGAGATGCTGTACCCGACCAGCTACCTCAAATCGAAGGGGCTCGGCGAGGCTTGCGCGCTCATCACCGACGGACGCTTTTCCGGCGGATCGTCCGGCCTGTCGATCGGCCACATCTCGCCGGAGGCGGCCGAGGGCGGGGCGATCGCGCTGGTCGAGGAAGGCGATACGATCGAGATCGACATTCCGGAACGGCGCATCCGGCTCGCGATCGACGATTCCGAGCTTGAGGCGCGCCGCGCGCGGCAAGAGGCGAAGGGATGGCGGCCGGCCGCGCCACGTCCCCGCGCGGTGTCCGGTGCGCTCCGCGCTTATGCGGCGATGGCCACCAGCGCCGCGAAGGGCGCTGTCCGGAAGATTTGACGAGGCGGTTGTCATGTATCCGCGCAGCGGCCCGCATCGCCCCTGCGCGGATCGAAAGCGACGGCTTCGCGGGCACGAAAGATACCGCATCGTCCAAGGCTATCGGAATCCGGCAGATCGGACTGCGGTATTGGTCGAGCCGCCTCAGAAGTTGCTGAAATAAAGGATCAGGCCGGCGAAGGTCGCGAGTGCGGAATTGACGGCGCCGTAGCCGCGTTCTCCGTCACGGAAGGCAAGAAGCGCGGCGGTGACGAACCATCCGATCAGGCACGTTAGGAAAATCGTCATCCAGCCCCGGTGCCGCTGTTTCGATACGCTCGTTCTTCAACCCGACAAGCACAACGATCAGCCCGATTGACCGTTCCTGCGTCATCTGAGCGAATGAAAAATCGGTTGGTGCCCTTGATTGGTGCCCCTGGCCGGAATCGAACCAGCACTCCTTGCGGAACTCGATTTTGAGTCGAGCGCGTCTACCAGTTCCGCCACAGGGGCATTCGCGAAAGCTGCGATCGGCATCCTGACGGACACGTCACGGCATCTGTGCGAAGCGGGCGGACTATAGCCGCAGGCTCTCGCGGGTCAACTTGAAAGCCGTCTCTGTCACCGGAAACGATCGATTGTTCGCGGCCGCCGGGCCGCTTGCCGTCGCTCCGCAAGCGTTTGTGACCGGCGCTTGCCTCGACAAACAGGTCCAGAATCTGATCCGTTCAGGTTGAATCAATTCAAACCCTGACATTCTTGTTGGGGCATGATCTTTTCCGACCCGAAGGGCCGCGCAGCGCAAACCGGTACCCACTTTTAGGGATCATGCCCTTCGCCGCGCTACCACCCGCTCAACGAGGGGACACGCATTTGCCGATGCCGACACAGCCGCTAGCAAGGCCGGGATGGGCGGCCGGAACGATTGCCGCGATCGCTGCCGCGACGCTTGGCGGGGCGCTGTTCTTCGAGCATGTGCTCGACATCAAGCCGTGCCCGATGTGCCTGGAGCAGCGTTACGCCTATTACCTCATCATCGTGCTCGGGGCTCTGCTGGCGGCCGGCGGCGGCCGGCTGCCGCGCAAGCTCGTCGCTGTGGGTTTTGCCGTCATCGCGCTGGCGGCGTTCGCCAACGCCGTCTTTGGCGCGTTTCACGCCGGCGTCGAATGGGGGTTCTGGCCCGGTCCCGCCACGTGCAGCGGTCCCGTCACCGATCTCGGCAGCGCCGGCAGCCTGCTGCAACGGCTCGACACCGTGAAGGTCGTCCGCTGCGATGAGGTGCAGTGGCGCTTTCTCGGGCTCTCGCTCGCCGGCTACAATTTTCTGATTTCCGGCCTGATGGGGCTGATCGCGCTCTGGAGCCTTCGCGCAATGAAGGCGAGCTAGAGACTGATTCAACTGCGTTCAATCAGCCTCGCCGCTTATCTTTCGTTCGAGCATGATCTTTTCCGACCCGAAGGGCCGCGCAGCGCAAACCGGTTTCCACTTTTCGGGATCACGCTCCAGGTCAGATCTCGTTCTCGGGAATTTCCTTCGTCTTCGGCATCACCGTGCGCACCACCAGCGGCATCGTCAGCGAGACGCCGATGAAGCGGAACAGATGGTGCGCGCCGACGAAGACCGGATCGAGCTGCAAGGTCAGCGCCACCGCCATCATCACATCCATCGCCCCCGGCGCGAACGCCATCGCCGCATCCTGAACCCGCACGCCGCCGAGCCAGACGGTGAGCAGCAGGAACACCGCCATGATGACCAGCGCCACCATCAGCGAGCCGATGCCGGCGGCGAGGTATTGCATGAATGCGCGCAGGCCGATGGTGGCGAAGCGTGTGCCGACCATCGAGCCGATGCCGATCATGGCGATGTTGATGACCCAGATCGGCAAGCCGCCGCGGACGATCCCGAACGCATGCAGCGCGCCCGAGCCGACCATGGCTCCGAACAGCCAGCCGCCCGGAAACTTCATCCGGTGGAACAGATAGCCGGATGCGACCGAGACGCCGATCAGCAGCGGCAATGAGGACATATCCGCCACCGCGAGGCGGGACATTCCGGGACCGGAAACCGACAGGCCAGCCATCGCCAGCGTCATCGGCAGGAATACGGCCAGCAGCACGACGCGCAGCGTCTGTACGATGGCGACGCCGACCTGGTCCGACCGGGTTTCGAGCGCCATCGCCACCATCTGCGACAGCGCGCCGGGCGTTGCGCCGAGCAAGGCGGACAGCGCCGTCCAGCCATGCACATATTTCAGATAGAGCATCGAGCCGAGCGTGACGGCGGCGGTGCCGAGGCCGAGCATCGTCAGGCTGAGCGGATAGGCGGTCATGCCATGCATCATCTCCGGCGTCATCGCCGAGCCGAGCGTGATGCCGAGGGTGCAGGTCATCACATGCATCAGCGGCTGCGGCATGGTCAGCGGCCGTCCGGCCAGCGCCATGATGGCGACGGCGAGCATCGCGCCCGACAGAAAACCCGCCGGCAGGCCGAAATAATTGAAGATGAGGCCGCCGCCCGCGCCGATGGCGAGCGCTTCCGCCACGCGCAGAAAGGTGGCGCGCGAAGACGGGACGGCAGTCGTTTTGAGGATAGGCTGATGCAAGGCGCTGGCTCCGGCGTGCGCGACGCGCCCGCTCGACAGCCGCAAGGTTAGAGCGGCGGACGGCGCGCCGGTAGCTCCGCCGGAGCATGCGGTCATGCTGCAATGCGGGAACATCTGCCGGTCATGCCCCGCCGACGGCGTTGCCGGCGGCGTCTCAGCCGTTCGACAGGCGGTTCCGCGGCTTCCGCCATTTCAGCGATGGAGCGTTCTGCCGGATCGGCATCGGCGCGCTTGAGCACTCGTCCTCGAATTCGCCCTCGCCAAGCACCCCACCGCAATGGACGCAGATTTTTGCGATCGCGCCGGCCGTGCGGGTGCTGACCTCCGGCCGCTGCCGACGTTGCGGGAAAGCGATGACGTTGCGGGGGCTGGTCGGGTCATTGATGGACATGCGGTTCCTCGTTCGATGTCGGGACCCTGACAGCAACCTCGTACCGGTTCGTTCAGACGAACCGTCGAATTTTACCGGTCGCGCGACGCCGCGAAGCGCCAGGCGAAAGGCTCCGCAAATGGTGTCCGAAAGCTTGCGGACAGCGCGCGAACACGAACGGTCTGCTCTCAATTGAAACAACCGGAGCGCCGGTCCTTTTGGAATGCGATCCGCGCAGGTTGCATCAGGTTGCCGCTGCAAGGTCCGCGAGGCGCAGACCGGGCCCCATCCCGATCGAGTCGACGGCAAATTTCTCGGGTATGCCCTACGGGTCGAGTTCCGTGTCCCAATAGAGATAATCCATCCAGCTCTCGTGCAGGTAATTGGGCGGAAACAGCCTGCCGTTGCGATGCAGTTGATGCACCGTCGGCTGGTAGGGGTGCTGGGTGGGGAACATATGCGCCTGCTGCGTCGTCAGGCTGCCCTTGCGCAGGTTGCATGGCGAGCACGCCGCCACGACGTTTTCCCAGGTCGTCTGCCCGCCTTTCGAGCGCGGGACGATGTGATCGAACGTGAGATCGTTGCCGGAACCGCAATATTGGCAGGAGAACCTGTCGCGCAGGAAAACGTTGAAGCGTGTGAACGCCGGATGCGTGGACGGTTTGACGAACGATTTCAGCGAGACGACGCTCGGCAGTTGCATCTCGAAAGAGGGGCTATGCACCGCATGCTCGTAATTCGCGACGATGTTGACGCGATCAAGGAACACCGCCTTGATCGCGTCCTGCCATGACCAGAGCGAGAGCGGGTAATAGCTGAGCGGGCGAAAATCCGCGTTCAGCACCAGCGCCGGAAAACCGTTCGGTGAAACGTGCGCGTTCAAGGGGCGCTCCAGACTCCCGTCGAGATTCGGAGGCAACTTTCCAGATTAGTCTACAAGGAGCGTGACGCGCTTGTGAAGGATTTTTGCGAGGGGATTCAGGCCGATTTCGGGATCAATACGCTGCCCGAGGCGCTCGCGGCGTTCCAGATCTCATACGAACGTTCTGGCGGCGCTTGGCGGCTTCCGGGGAAAAGCGCCGCGCTTGCCGCGGGACATCGACGGTTTCTGAACCAACGAGAGTTTTCACACCTACGCCGATGACGCCTTGTCGCTCAGCGCTTGCGGACGAACTCTGTGCGCAGGACGAGCCCCTTGATCGCGTCGTGGCGGCAGTCGATTTCTTCCGGATTGTCGGTGAGCCGGATCGAGCGGATCACGGTCCCCTGCTTGAGCGTCTGGCCTGCGCCCTTGACCTTGAGGTCCTTGACGAGCACCACCTGGTCGCCGTTCGCGAGAACGTTGCCGGCCGCGTCGCGCACCTCGGCCGCCCTGGCTTTCTCGGCTGCGACGTCCGAAGCCGGCCGCCACTCGCCGAGTGTCTCGTCATAGACGTAGTCGTCGCTCGCGCTGTTCATGTCCATCCCGTCGGGTGTTTGCTGCGCCGTGGCTGTGCCAGGTCTTCCTGCCGAGCTTCGGCAAGAGACTGGCGCGCCCGGAACGATTCGAACGTCCGACCCTCAGATTCGTAGTCTGATGCTCTATCCAGCTGAGCTACGGGCGCGTTTCGCATGACGGGCCTGAACGGCCCCAGCGAGGCTTGCGACGGTGTCCGTCGAAAGCGGGCCATAGCTAACGGCTAAAGATCGGATTGGCAAGGCGTCCGTTCCGATCAAAACGCGATCATGGCGGGAGGGGCCCGCTTCGCGGCCGGCGCATGCCTCTTTTTATTGAGTTAGGCGCTGACGCGGTCGCGCGGGGCGTGCAACTCCAGCGGCCGGTCCGGAATCTCGATCCGGAAGGTCGCGCCGATATTGCTGTCGACCAGGCGGATATGGCCGCCATGCGCCCGCACCAGTTCGGCGGCGATGGTCAGGCCGAGCCCGGTTCCGCCGGGGCGGGCGGAGCTTTGGAACGCCTCGAACAGATGCTCGCGCGTCTTCTGCGGCACGCCGGGGCCGGAATCCGAGACCTCGATGATCGCGACGCTGCCCTCGCGCTTGGCCGCGATGCGGATCTGCATGGTCACGCCTTCCTGCGAGGCCAGCCCCTCCAGCGCCTGCGCCGCGTTGCGCGCAAGATTGAGCAGCACGCGGAACAATTGATCGGGGTCGGCATCGACCATCAGCCCGCGTTCGATATGATCGACCCAGGCAATGTCGCTCTCCTCGCCGAGGCCGAGCGATTCGCGCACCTCGTTGACGATCGGGTCGAGCGCCAGCGTGCGCCGGACGGGAGCCGCTTCCTGTGCGCGGCCATAGGACAGCGTCGATTGGCAGAAGGCGATGGCGCGCTCCAGCGAGCGCATCAGCTTCGGCGCGAACCGCTGCACGCGCGGGTCCGGCACGGTGGCGAGCTGGTCGGAAATCAATTGCGCTGAAGCCAGCAGATTGCGCAGATCGTGGTTGATCTTCGACACCGCAAGGCCGAGCGCCGCCAGCCGGCTTTTCTGATGCAGCATCGAGACGAGGTCGCGCTGCATTTCCGAGAGTTCGCGTTCGGCCTGGCCGATTTCGTCGCCGCGGTCCGAGGGCCGCATGATCCAGGCGGCGTTTTCCGGATCGGCGTGGAAGCCGACGAGGTTCGCGGTCATGCGCCGCATCGGCCGCACGAACAGGTAATGCAGAGCGAGATAGACGAGACCGGCGGTCAGGATCGAGATCGCCAGCGAGAACAGCACGAGGTTGATCGAGAAGCGGTACATCGCCTTTTTCAGCGGCTTCTCGTCGACGACGACCTCGATGAACTGCCCGCCCGCCGAGGTCGGGCCGACGATGCGGATCGTTCCGTCGGCCTTCGTCAGCATCATCTCGAACGCCTGATAGATGGCGGTGGTCATCATCATCGCGCGGGTATCGATGTCGCGCTCGACCGCCGCCGGCATGTCGCCGATCGCCAGCAGGCGGCGCTGCTGGCCGTGCTTGATCGCCACCGCATGCGCGCCGATGCTGTCGAGGATCTGCCGCGCCAGCGAATCCGGCACCATGCCGCTGGGGGCTGCGTCGAGTACGAGGGCGGCGGTGTTGGCGGCGGCGAGGCGGTCGTTCAGCCGGTTCTGATAGAAATTGGCGATCGAGGGCACATAGATCAGCACTTCGGCGATCATCACCAGCGGAATGGTCAGCAGCAGCAGCTTGCCGGACAGGCCGAGCTTGCGCCACGACAGAAATCCGGCCTTTCCGCCTGTGCTCTCGTCCCGAGCCGTTTTGTCCTGGATCAATGACACGCGCCGAATGCCCCGAATTGCGCTCCTGTAGCGTTTTCGAGCGAAGTGATACCGGTTCGCGTGAAGAAAACGCGCTAAGCCAAAAACCTAGGTCAGTTTCACGATTCAACGAAACGCGAAACGGACCTGGGAGCGCATATATAGATACGAACACGGCGATTTCCTGTTTCATCCCGTGGCAAACCGCATGCGCCGCCGATTTTTGCCGGTCGATTGACGAAAACGACCCTCTCCCGTATAAGCCGCCGCAACTGTCCCGTGGCGCGTCCGGCCTGGCCCATTCGATTGAATTTGCGGCTGAATTTGGTTGTTACCACAGGGGCTTATCTCACAACTCAGGCATTTCGCCGGCCAGCGGAGTACGACCCGTGAAGCGGACTTATCAACCCAGCAAACTGGTGCGCAAGCGCCGTCACGGATTTCGCGCGCGTCTTGCGACCGCCGGTGGCCGCAAGGTTCTGGCTGCGCGCCGCGCCCGCGGACGCAAGCGTCTGAGCGCCTGATTCGCGTCGAAGCAGGCCGGTGCCGATGCAGCGCCTGAGGCAGCGGGCCGACTTTCTCGCCGCCGCCAAAGGTCCGCGCGTGGCAGGGCCGGCTTTCGTGGTGCAGGCCCGCGACCGTCAGGACGAGGGGCCGGCCCGCGTCGGCTTCACCGTGTCGAAAAAGGTCGGCACGGCGGTCGAACGAAACCGGGTCCGCCGCAGGCTGCGCGCGATTGTGAAAGGCCATGGCCTTCCGCCGCTGCGGAAGGCCTGCGACTATGTGCTGGTCGGGCGGCGCGCCGCGCTCAGCCGGGAATTCGATACGATGCGGGGCGATCTCAAGGCCGCGCTGAGCCGGCTTGAGACCCAATTGTCGCGGCGCATGGCCCGACCTTCAGCAGGATGATGCGGACACGCCGATGAAAGATCACCGCAATACGATTCTCGCCGTCATCCTGTCCGGCATGGTGCTCATCAGCTGGCAGTATTTCTTCGTCGTGCCGCAGATGGAGAAGCAGCAGGCCGCGCAGAAGGCGCAGCAGGCTCAACAGGCGCAGCAGGCCACGCAGCCGCAGGCCCCCGGCACGCCGCAGCCCGGCACTGCAACCCCGGCGCAGCCCGGCGCGGCCGCTCCCGCAGGAACTCCCGCGCCGGCCCGCCCGGCGATCGCCGTTTCGCGCGAGACGGCCATCGCCGCCTCGCCGCGCGTGAAAATCGATACGCAGAAGGTGTCCGGCAGCATCGCGCTGAAGGGCGGGCGAATCGACGACATCTCGCTGAACCAGTACCGCGTCACGGTCGATCCGAAATCGCCGCCGGTGACGCTGTTCTCGCCGTCCGGATCGCCGAACCCTTATTATGCGGAGTTCGGCTGGTTCGCGCCGACCGGAGCGACAGTGAAGCTTCCCGATGCTTCGACCGACTGGAAGCAGGAGGGTGGCAATACGCTCTCGGTGACGACGCCGGTGACGCTCACTTACGACAATGGCGAGGGTCTCGTCTTCCGCCGGACCTTCTCGATCGACGAGAACTACCTCTTCACCGTCAAGGACGACGTGAAGAACAACACCGCAGCGCCGGTGACGCTGTTTCCCTATGCGCTGGTGTCGCGCCATGGCACGCCGCATGTCGACGGCTTCTACATCCTGCATGAGGGCCTGATCGGCGTGCTCGGCGACAAGGGCTTGCAGGAGGTCAGCTACAAGTCGATCGACGAAAAGAAGTCGGAATCCTTCAAGGTCACCAATGGCTGGCTCGGCATCACCGACAAATACTGGGCGGCGACGCTGCTGCCCGATCCGGCCGCCTCGATCCAGGCCCGCTTCGCCTCGTTCCCGGTCGGCACGTCGAAGACCTATCAGGCCGATTATTTCCTCGATGCGCAGACGGTGGCGCCGGGCGCGAGCGGCCAGGCCGAGGCCCGGCTGTTCGCCGGCGCCAAGGAAACGCCGCTGATCGACGCCTACGACAAGACGCTGAAGCTGAACCGCTTCGAATTGCTGATCGACTGGGGCTGGTTCTACTTCATCACCAAGCCGATGTTCTGGTCGATCGACTATCTGTTCCGTTTGGTCGGCAATTTCGGCATCGCGATCCTGCTGGTGACGGTGCTCATCAAGGCGTTCTTCTTCCCGCTCGCCAACAAGTCCTATGCGTCGATGGCGAAGATGAAGAACGTGCAGCCGGAGATGGTGGCGCTGCGCGAGCGCTATGCCGACGACCGGCAGAAGCAGCAGCAGGAAATGATGGCGCTGTACAAGCGCGAGAAGATCAATCCGGTCGCCGGCTGTCTGCCGATCCTGATCCAGATTCCAGTGTTCTTCGCGCTCTACAAGGTGCTGTTCGTCACCATCGAGATGCGCCATGCGCCGTTTTACGGCTGGATCAAGGACCTGTCGGCTCCGGACCCGACCAATCTGTTCACGCTGTTCGGCCTGATCCCGTACGATCCGACCTCGATCCCGGTTGTCGGCCATTTCCTCGTGCTCGGCATCTGGCCGATCCTCATGGGCATCACGATGTGGGTGCAGATGAAGCTCAATCCCGCGCCGCCGGACCCGACGCAGAAGATGATCTTCGACTGGATGCCGCTGATCTTCACCTTCATGCTCGCCTCGTTCCCGGCCGGCCTCGTGATCTACTGGGCCTGGAACAACCTGCTGTCGGTGATCCAGCAGGGCATCATCATGAAGAAGAACGGCGCCAAGATCGAACTGTTCGACAACATCAAGGCGACGTTCTCGAAAAAAGAACAGAAGACCTGATTGCGCGTGTGACGCGACAAGGCTGACGCGGGACGGCAGGGAAGGCCACCTATGGCGAAGGTTTCCGATGCCGATCTGCTCGAACAGGGGCGGCGCGTCTTCGCCGGCGACTGGCGGTTCATCTGGGCGGCCGCCTCGATCGAATCGCTGCCGCCGATGGCGGGCGTCGAGGTCGCCTTCGCCGGCCGCTCCAATGTCGGCAAGTCCAGCCTCATCAACGCCCTGACCGGCCGCAACGCGCTGGCGCGCACCTCGCACACGCCGGGCCGCACGCAGGAACTGATCTTCTTCGAAGGCCCGCCCAACGCCGGGCTGCGCCTCGTCGACATGCCGGGTTACGGCTTCGCCTCCGCGCCGAAATCCAAGATCGCCGCCTGGACCTCGTTGATCCACGATTTTCTGCAAGGGCGGGCGAATCTTGCGCGCGTGTATGTTCTGATCGACTCGCGTCATGGCTTCAAGGATGTCGATCACGAGGTTCTGAAGGATTTCGACCGTGCCGCTGTCAGCTACCAGATCGTACTGACCAAGGCCGACCAGGTGAATCCGACCGCGTTGCAGGAGCGCGTGGCGGAAACGCTCGCGGCGCTAGCGAAGCATCCGGCCGCTTTCCCCGAAGTGCTGGCGACGTCGTCGAAAAGCGGCGAGGGCATGCCGGAGCTGCGCGCGGCGATCCTGCGCGTCGCAGGAGAACGGGCATGACCGGCGCGTGGCCGACGCGGCTTCTGATTTTGTGGACCGGGCTGATGGGCGCGGCCGGCGTTGCGCTGGCCGCCGCATCGGCGCATCTGCCTGACGCCACGCGCCTCGCCTCCGCCTCGACGATGCTGCTGTTTCATGCGCCGGCCGCGCTCGCGGCGCTGCTTCTGATCGAACGCGGCCTGGTGCAGCGGCATCTCGGAGCGGTCGCCGCCGCCGGGCTCGCGCTCGGCGCGTCGCTGTTCGCCGGCGATCTTTTGGCGCGGCATTATTTCGGCGCGGGATTGTTTTCGATGGCCGCGCCTTCGGGCGGCACGCTGATGATTGTCGGCTGGCTGCTGCTCGGCCTCTCCGGCCTGCTCGGCCGCCGTTGAGCCGTCAGACGGCCCGTCACACTGCCCCGTCACATAGCGGTCATGCCGCGCGCGGACGTTTCCAAGTCCGCGCCGCTTGGTCTAGAGACTGTGTGTTTGAGCATGATCCGGTCCGAAAACCGGTTCCCACTTTTCGGGATCATGGTTGCGCACCGTCCCTTAGCCGAGATCGCCTCATGACCGATTCATCCGCCATCAGTCCGCCGGATCAGGCCCGGATCCTGTCCGAGGCGCTGCCGCATATGCAGCGCTACGACGAGGAAACCATCGTCATCAAGTATGGCGGCCACGCGATGGGTGAGGAGAGCCTCGCCCGTCAGTTCGCGCGCGACATCGTTCTGCTGGAGCAGACCGCGATCAATCCGGTCGTCGTGCATGGCGGCGGGCCGCAGATCGCGGCGATGCTGAAGCGGCTCGGCATCAAATCCGAATTCGCGCAAGGCTTGCGCATCACCGACGCCGCGACGATCGAGATCGTCGAAATGGTGTTGGCCGGCTCGATCAACAAGCAGATCGTCGGCTACATCAACGAGGCGGGCGGCAAGGCCGTCGGCCTCTGCGGCAAGGACGGCAACATGGTGATCGCCGAGAAGGCGACGCGCACCATGATCGATCCCGATTCCAACATCGAGAAGCTTATCGATCTCGGTTTCGTCGGCGAGCCCTCAACGGTCGATCTGGCCGTCCTGAACCAGTTGATCGGCCATGAGCTCATTCCGGTGCTCGCGCCGGTGGCGGCCTCGAAGACCGGCGAGACCTTCAACGTCAACGCCGACACCTTCGCCGGCGCTGTCGCGGGCGCGCTGAAAGCCAAGCGCCTGCTGCTGCTGACGGACGTGCCCGGCGTGCTCGACAAGTCGAAGAAGCTGATCCCGGAGCTTTCGATCACCGAAGCCCGCAAGCTGATCGCGGACGGCACGATTTCCGGCGGCATGATCCCGAAGGTGGAGACCTGCATCTACGCGCTGGAGAAGGGCGTCGAGGGCGTCGTCATCATCGACGGCAAGACGCCGCACGCCGTGCTGCTCGAACTGTTCACCAATCACGGCATCGGCACGCTGATCCACAAGTGAAGGTGCGGCAAATCGAATGTCCGGGGTCTTAGGGATGAACAGGTCGCGCGGTTGAACAGGCCATGATGAAACCGGCGCGCGGCTTCGGCCATATCGAGACCTGGGTGTTCGATCTCGACAACACGCTCTATCCGCATCACGTCAATCTCTGGCAGCAGGTGGATGTCCGCATCCGCGACTATGTCGCGCGATTCCTGAGATTGCCGGCGGACGAGGCGTTCATCATCCAGAAGGATCTCTACAAGCGCTACGGCACGACGATGCGCGGGCTGATGACCGAGCATGGCATGGATGCGCACGATTACCTCAGCTACGTGCATGCGATCGATCATTCGCCGCTGGAGCCAGATGCCGCGCTCGGCAGCGCGATCGCGCAATTGCCGGGCCGCAAGCTGATCCTCACCAACGGCACGCGCGAACATGCCGACGCGGTGCTGCGGCGGCTGGAGATTCATCCGCATTTCGAAGGCGTGTTCGGCATCATCGAGGCGGAGTTCGAGCCGAAGCCCGCATCCGGAGCCTATGAGCGCTTCCTCGACCGCCACGGCGTCGATCCGTCGCGCGCGGCGATGTTCGAGGACCTTGCGCGCAATCTGGAGGTGCCGCATCGTTTCGGCATGACGACCGTGCTGGTGGTGCCGGAAGCGGGCCGGAGGACCGGGCGTCAGGACTGGGAGATGGAGGGGCGCGACGCCGCCTTCGTCGATCACGTCACCGATGGCCTGACCGGATTCCTGCGCGCGCTGACATAATCGCCAGAGCCGATGCCGAATGTCAGGGATTGCTGCTCATAAAAAGCAGCCTCGGCATTTTCACTATCTTAACCAGTCGTGGAAGTCGTCTGTCAGGATTGCGGACGGCTTGTTGTCAGGTGGCGACAAATGCCTCAGTTTTCCTTGCAGGTAACAATAAATAGCTTGCAGGGATATGACGCGTCTCAGCAATGACAGTGCGTATCGTCAGCGGGTACGCAATGAGTTGGTCAGAAACCAAGACGGAAAGTGCTGCTACTGCAAGCGCCGTTTCACGGCGGATGGACCCACCCGTCCCACAATCGAGCACAAGAAAGCCCGCATGGACGGCGGATCGGACAAGCTGGACAATCTTGCCGCCGCTTGCCTCCACTGCAATCAGCACCGCGGGCGGCAGATGGATGAAGCGCGGCAACTCACGCGTCGCTATAAAGCCGAACAGATCGAAGTCTCCCCTGCATCGAACTAGCCCCGCCTGCTGCCGAACGGCTTGACTCCGCGCGGCCGAACCCGGACAACGCGGCTTCATTCAAGCTGACTTTTCAGGGGATTTCCATGTCTGTCGCTTCGCTCGAATCCGCCGTCAACAACGCCTTCGAGGCCCGTGACAATGTCACCACATCGACGAAAGGTGAGGTCCGCGACGCCGTCGATTCGGCTCTCGAACTGATGGACAAGGGCGATGCGCGCGTCGCCGAGCGCGGCGCGGACGGCAAGTGGACGGTGCATCAGTGGCTGAAGAAGGCCGTGCTGCTGTCGTTCCGCCTGAACGACATGGACGTCATCAAGGGCGGTCCCGGCACGGCGAACTGGTGGGACAAAGTGCCGTCGAAGTTCGACGGCTGGGGACCGAACCGCTTCCGCGACGCCGGCTTCCGCGCGGTGCCCGGCGCGGTCGTGCGTCGCTCCGCCTTCATCGCCCGTAACGTCGTGCTGATGCCGTCCTTCGTAAATCTCGGTGCCTATGTCGACGAGAGCACCATGGTCGATACCTGGGCGACGGTCGGCTCCTGCGCCCAGATCGGCAAGCGCGTGCATATTTCCGGCGGCGTCGGCATCGGCGGCGTGCTGGAGCCGCTCCAGGCCGAGCCGGTCATCATCGAGGACGATTGCTTCATCGGCGCACGCTCGGAAGTGGCCGAAGGCGTGATCGTGCGCAAGGGCGCGGTGCTGTCGATGGGCGTGTTCATCGGTGCATCGACCAAGATCATCGATCGCGCCACCGGCAAGATCCACATGGGCGAGGTGCCGGAATATTCGGTGGTCGTGCCGGGTGCGCTGCCGGGCAAGCCGCTGCCGGACGGCTCGCCGGGACCGTCGCTTTACTGCGCGGTGATCGTCAAGACGGTCGACGAACGCACTCGCTCCAAGACCAGCATCAACGAGTTGCTGCGCGACTGAGCATGATCCCGAAAAGTGGGAACCGGTTTTCGGGAAAGATCATGCTCAAAAAAATGTAAGGGGTTGAAGCGATGCAACCCGGACAGATCACGTTCTGAGACGATACCAAAGCGAGCGGCGTGCCTAGCGCCGCTCGATGTTCTTCTCCGCGACGACGCGCTGCCACTGAGCGACCTCTTTCAGGATGGTCGTTCGCATGTCCTCGGGTGTGGACACCATCGGCACATTGCCGGTCTTGGCGAGCTTCTCGCGGATGTCCGGCAGCTCCATGATCTCGCGGACTTCCTTGTTCATCCGCTCGACGATCTCCTTCGGCAGGCCCGGCGGTCCGGCAAGGCCGAGCCACGACGTCGCCGCCACGCCCTTGATCGTCTCCGAGATCGCGGGAATTTCCGGTGCGAGCGGGAATCGGTCCGGCGATGACACGGCCAGTCCGCGCATCGCGCCCGACAGCACCTGCGGGATGGCCGACGTGCCGGTGTCGATCATCGCGTCGACGCGGCCGGCGAGCAGGTCAGGATGCATCTGCGTCGAGCCGCGATAGGGAATGCCGCGCAGGTTCGACTTCGCTTCGATGTTGATGAGTTCGCCGACGAAATGATGCAGCGAACCGGGCAGGTTCATCGCGAAGGTCAGACCTTCGGGCCTTGCTTTCGAGGCCGCGATCAATTCGCCAAGCGTCTTGTAGGGGGATTCGTTGGCGACCGCGACCACCATCGGATAGCGCACCAGGAAGGTAATCATCGTCAGATCGGTTTCGAGGCTGAAAGGCATGGTCTTCTGGAGTGCCGCCAATGTCGGTACGCCTCCGGTCAGCACCACGAACAGATAGCCATCGGCGCTGGCGCGCACGACGCTGTTCAAGGCCGGCAGGCCCTGGATGTTGGTGTTCTCGACCACGATCGTCTTGCCGAGCCGTTCGGAGAGCTTGTCGGCGACAAGTCGTCCGACATAATCCGGGCTGCCGCCGGCCGGGGTGGTGATGAGCAGGCGGATCGTTCGTTCCGGCCATTGCGCATGCGCCTCGCCGACCGGTGCGGCGAGCGCGATGACGCAGAGCGCCATCATGAGAAACCCGAGACGGGTGAACATCGAGCGTTCCCTTCCTTGTGTGTTGCGGCCGCGAGTCTGTTTTTGCTTCGGGCGTATGGCCCCTCGTCGGCTTGATGAGCGCCTCTGGTTCAGGGCACGCCGGGTATCCATTTGTTGCGCGGCGCGGATTGGCCGAGCCAGTCCTTCGGACGCTGCGGCCGGTCCTCGTGCCACGGCTTCGGCTCGTAATAGCCGAGCTCCTCGTCGTTCATCTGGTCCATTTCGGCGTAAAGCTCGGTGCGGATGCCGTCGGGATTGGTGTGATAGCAGGCGCAGTTGTGGCCGATCGTGTGCCGCGCCGGTCCCCAGTCGAGCGGAAAGTCCCTTCGCACCAGATAGTCGGAGGCGCGCACCAGTTCGGCGAAATCCTTCACCTCGAAGGCAAGATGGCCGAGCTTCTCCTCGCCCTGGAAGAAGTTGATCGTGTGATGATCGGTGTTGCAGCGCAGGAACATCGCCTGATCGCCGCGCCAGTCCGACCGGCGGAAGCCGAGCAGCTTTTCGTAGAATGCCGTCAGGCGCGGAACGTCCCGGACGAAATAAGCGATGTGCCCGAGCTTCAGCGGGTTGACGCCAAGCTCGCCGAGATCGGTCTCGGCGAATTGCGGCGAATTGAACAGCTCGATCTCGGTGCCCTTCGGGTCCTTGAACGCCAGAACCTGATCGACGCAGGGCGTCCGCCCCGCGCGAAGGACCGCCTCGACGCCGGCATTCGCGAGCGTCTGCTGTGCGTCTTCCAGCGACAGCGACGGCGCGATTTCGAAGGCGATGCCGGACAGTTCGGGTCTTTCGCCGCGGACCAGCACGAGGGTTTCGCGGCCCTGCCGCGTGGCGAAGACGGCGTGATCGTCATCGCGCCGAAGCTGGAAGAGTCCGAGAATGTCGGCGTAATAGCGAACCTGCCGGTCGAGGTCGCTGGTGGACAGCGTGGCGTATCCCAGTCGCCTGCATTGGATCATTGGTGTGTCCCGTCGTTGGCGCTGGACCGAAGCCTAGGCCAGAAAAGTACGGATCGCCAGCGCCGCGGTGTCGCGTGGAGGGGCGGCGGCTGCGGTGGCGGTTCAGGCCACCTCCGATGTGCTAGGGTGGACGGCGCGCCCCCTGAAGCCTGCAACATCGAGCGGAGAAGCCATGAGCGACGCGGCAATCGACGACATCGTGGCGCTGCTGCCGCCGCTCCTGCAATCGATCGATGCGCTGGCCTTCGTCGCGCGGCACCTGAACCCGGCCGATTATGCGGCGGTGCTGGATGCGGTCGGCGCGCCGGACGAGGCGCTGGCGGCGGCGCGCTCGCGGCTCGGCGCCTGGCCGGAAAAACTCGCGCATGTCCGCGCCCGCCTGGAGGCGGCGAGCGACGAGGCGCTGGCCGGTTTCGCCGGACTGCGCGCCGTGCCGGGCGATCCCGACGGCATCCGCTCGGCGTTTCGCGCGCTGCGGCACGCGCCGCGGGCGCAGGAGGCGCTGTATCCGCTGGCGGCGACCCTGCCGCCGGTGAGCCAGTTCTTTCTCGATCCGTCCGTCCGCGATGTGTCGGCGCTGATCGCCCGTCTGGACGGCCTCGCGCCGTCCGAGAACACCGGGGTCATGCATGGCGGCGGCGAGCCCGGCGCGCGCGGCGGCTTCTCGATGTATGTCCCCGAATATTACACGCCGGAGCGGCGCTGGCCGCTGGTAATGGCGATGCATGGCGGCAGCGGCAACGGCCGGGCGTTTCTCTGGAGCTGGCTGCGCGACGCGCGCTCCTTCGGCGCGATCGTGGTCGCGCCGACCGCGACCGGCGGCACCTGGGCGCTGATGGAGGAAGACCGCGACACGCCGAACCTGCTCCGCATCCTCGACGATGTCCGCACGCGCTGGAACATCGATGCCGGCCACATGCTGCTGACCGGCATGAGCGACGGCGGCACGTTTTCCTATGTGAGCGGTCTGGAGGCCACGTCGCCGTTCACGCATCTCGCGCCGGTGTCGGCGTCGTTCCATCCGTTCCTGGCGGAGGCCGCGGACGAACAGCGGCTGAGGGACCTGCCGATCTTCGTCACGCATGGAAAGCTCGACTGGATGTTCCCGGTGCAACTGGCGCGGCAGGCGGAGCAGGCGCTGTCGCAGGCCGGCGCGCGCATCACCTATCGCGAGATCGACGATCTCAGCCACACCTATCCGCGGGAAATCAATGCGGAGCTGCTGCGCTGGCTGAACGAGACGCCGCCGGCGTAATTTCTCGGCGGAGCGGCGCGGCTGCTGTTCGTGCCGGCCGACCGGTGTTTACTGCGCAGGGCTGTAATTGGCCGTCCACTTGTCGTCGATCGGCTTGAAGCGCGGCGGCTTGTGCTGCTTCGGCTTGTCGTCGGCCAGAAAGCGCGCCAGCACCTCGCGAACTTTCGACTTTACCGCGTCCGGCCCGTGATCTGTGAAGTGGTCGTGCTGGAATTCGGTGTTGACCACCTGAATGCCCTCGTCCTCGCACACGTCGTCGGTCGGAACCACGCCGTTGTCGGGCCTGAAATTGCCGGAGCGGACCGACAGCACCTTGGCCTTCGCGGACATCAGCAGCGGCACGCGGATGTTGTCGAGCGTCACCACGCGGCTGACGATCTCTGGATGATTGTTGGCGAAATACACCGTGATGTCGCCGCCCTGCGAATGGCCGAGCATCGTCACATGGCTGTAATCCGGCTTCGGGTAGCGCTTCCTGATCTCGCCGATAGCGAAGATGATGTTCTTCTCGGCCTTTTCGTAGGACGGGACGCGGCCGAGATACGGGTATCCCTTCATCGACAGCGGCGGATCGCCCGGCATGTCGTGCTGGATGCTGGCGACGAGATAGCCCTGCGTGGCGAGCACGTCGCCGAGGAAGCTGTATTGCGAATAGGGGACGGTGTTGCCGTGATTGACGATCGCCACCTGCGGCTTGAAGCCGAACATTTTCCGCAATGCGGTGCGGTGGCTGATCGCCAGTTCCACCGGAACGTCGCGATTCCGCGATGCATCATGGAACACCAGCGTTTCGCGCCGGATCTCGTATTTGATGAGGTACAGATAGCCGAAAGTCCCGGCCGCGACGGCGGCGCCCAGCAGGGACAGTAGCAGCATCTTGCGCTTCATCGGCTCCTCGGCTTCTGGCCAGAAAATGCGATTTCCTGCCCATAATAATTATGGACTGTAGGCTGCTTGTCTAGATTTCCCGTTACGGTTTGATGACGCAATAGCAAACAAACCATGATCTTTTCTTAGGCTTTGTGCGCCGCAAAACGGCATTCCGTTAACAGTGCGTCGGGCGGTAGAATTTTCGCGTCGCCGGCCTTGCCGCCGGGCGCCTTATCGAACGATGCTGGGGCCAATATAGGGCGGCGATCCTGAAAGTCCGCTGAACGGGGAGTGAGGCGATGCGGCCAGAAGATATCCGGGCGGACAAGATGCGGCCGTTCACCGGCGCCGAGTTTCTCGAAAGCCTGCGGCAGGGGCGCGAGATCTATATCAATGGCGAGCGCGTCCGCGACGTGACGACGCATCCCGCCTTCCGCAATTCGGCGCGCTCGATCGCGCGGCTCTATGATGCGCTGCACGATCCCGCCACGCGCGAAGTTCTCACCGCCCCGACCGACACCGGCAATGGCGGCTACACTCACCGCTTCTTCAAGGCCGCGCGCTCGCGCGAGGATCTGCGGGCGCAGAAGGAGGCGATCGCGACGTGGGCGCGCAAGACCTATGGCTGGATGGGGCGGACGCCGGATTACAAGGCGTCGCTGATGAACACGCTCGGCGTCAACGCCGGATTCTACGGCAAATTCGCCGACAATGCGCGGGCCTGGCACAAGCGCGCGCAGGAGCCGGTGCTGTTCATGAACCACGCCATCGTCAATCCGCCGGTGGATCGCTCGCTGCCGACCGACCAGGTGAAGGACGTCTACGTCACGATCCAGAAGGAGACCGATGCCGGCATTGTCGTCTCCGGCGCCAAGGTGGTGGCCACCTCGGCGGCGCTGACGCACTACAATTTTCTCGGCCAGAACGCGGCGACAGCGACCGACGACACCGACCTTGCGGTGATGTTCATGCTGCCGATGGATGCGCCGGGCGTGAAACTGTTCTGCCGCAATTCCTATGAGGAGATCGCCAGCACCGTCGGCACGCCGTTCGACTATCCGCTGTCCTCACGCTTCGACGAGAACGACGCGATCTTCGTGCTCGATAACGTGCTGGTGCCATGGGAGGACGTGCTGGTGCATCGCGACGTCGATCGCATCCGCAGCTTCTACCCGCGCTCGGGATTCCTCGAAGGCTTCTGCTTCCAGGGCTGCATCCGCTACGCCGTGAAGCTGGATTTCATCGCCGGCCTCGTTGCCAAGGCGCTGCATACCACCGGCGGCGACGTGTTCCGCGGCAATCAGGCGATGCTCGGTGAGATCGTCGGCTGGCGCAATCTGTTCTGGTCGCTGGCGGATGCGATGGCCAACGATCCGAAACCCTGGGTGGACGGCGCGGTGCTGCCGAAGCTCGAGGCCGGACTGTCGTACCGGCTGTTCGGCGGCGACGCCTATGGCCGCATCAAGGAGATCGTCGAGAAGATCGTCGCGTCGGCGCTGATCTACCTGCCGTCGTCCGCGAAGGATTTCGCCAACCCGCAGATCGAGCCTTATCTCGCGCGCTTCGTGCGCGGCGCGAACGGCATCGGCCATCGCGAGCGGATCAAGATCATGAAGCTGCTGTGGGATGCGATCGGCTCGGAGTTCGGCGGACGGCATGAACTCTACGAGCGCAATTACGCGGGCAACCATGAGGAGATCCGGTTGCAGGCGCTGGTGTCGGCGCAGCGCTCCGGCAGCATGCAGAAGATGACCGATCTGGTCGATCAGTGCATGGCCGACTACGACGAAAACGGCTGGTCCTCCGATGCATGGATCAATCCTGACGGCGCTCGCGCGCGGCCTGCGGAGTAGGCGGCATCCGTCGCTCCCGCCCCTCGCGCGCGCATCGTCCCGCGCGGTCGCATGTTCGTCTTTGGTCGTAGACGCGATGCGGCGGACAACGCCGAAAGTCGTATTGGGGCGGCTTTTCCGTCGATGTTATTCTTTCCCGAGCCGTCGCTGCGTCGAGAAATCGTGCGGCTGCGAGCCAGACAAACAATATATGGGGAGGAATTAGGATGTCGGTGACAACCGCGGCACCTGGGAGGGCCGGGGGCATGACGAAGGACGAGCGTTTCGTCATCGTCGCATCGTCCCTCGGCACGGTTTTCGAGTGGTATGATTTCTATCTTTACGGATCGCTGGCGGCGATCATCGGCGCGCAGTTCTTCAGCGCCTATCCGCCGGCGACGCGCGACATCTTCGCGCTGCTGGCTTTCGCCGCCGGCTTCCTCGTCCGCCCGTTCGGCGCGATCGTGTTCGGCCGCGTCGGCGACCTGGTCGGCCGCAAATACACCTTCCTCGTCACCATCGTCATCATGGGCCTGTCGACCTTCATCGTCGGCCTGTTGCCGAACGCTGCGACCATCGGCATCGCCGCGCCGATCATCCTGATTACGCTGCGCCTGTTGCAGGGCCTCGCGCTCGGCGGCGAATATGGCGGCGCCGCGACCTATGTCGCCGAACATGCGCCGCCCGGCAAGCGCGGCTACTACACCTCCTTCATTCAGACCACGGCGACGCTGGGTCTGTTCCTGTCGCTGCTGGTGATCCTCGCCACGCGGTCGATTCTCGGCGAGGCCGAATTCGCGGCCTGGGGCTGGCGCGTTCCGTTCCTGCTGTCGATCGTGCTGCTCGGCGTTTCCGTCATCATCCGCCTGAAGCTGAACGAATCTCCGATCTTCAAGAAGATGAAGGAGGAGGGCAAGGCTTCGAAAGCGCCGCTGACCGAATCCTTCGGCAACTGGAGCAACGCCAAGATCGTGCTGCTGGCGCTGGTCGGCGGCGTGATGGGTCAGGGCGTGGTCTGGTACACCGGCCAGTTCTACGCGCTGTTCTTTCTGCAATCGATCCTGAAGGTGGACGGCTATACGGCAAACCTCCTGATCGCCTGGTCGCTGTTGCTTGGGACCGGCTTCTTCATCGTGTTCGGCGTGCTGTCGGACAGGATCGGCCGCAAGCCGATCATCATGGCCGGCTGTCTGATCGCGGCGCTCACCTTCATCCCGATCTTCAAGCAGATCTCGACTCACGCCAATCCGGCGCTGGAACGAGCGATCGAGAATGTGAAGGTGTCGGTGGTCGCGGACCCGAAAGCCTGCGGCGACCTGTTCAATCCGGTCGGCACGCGCGTCTTCTCGGCGCCTTGCGACACGGCGCGTTCGTTCCTCGCCCAGTCGTCGGTGAAATATGACACCGTCGCGGGGGCGGCGGGCTCGCCCGTCGTCATCAAGATCAACGACAAGGACGTGCCCTACGTCAACGCCGCGACGTCGAATGCGGCGACGCTGGCCGCGCTTCAGGCGGCTGGCTATCCGAAGGCCGGCGACGCGCAGATCGTGAAGATGTCGCATCCGTTCGACATCTTCCGACCGCAGGTCGCCGCCGTTATCGGGCTGCTGTTCGTGCTGGTGCTGTTCGTGACGATGGTCTACGGGCCGATCGCGGCGATGCTGGTCGAACTGTTCCCGACCCGCATCCGCTACACCTCCATGTCGCTGCCCTATCACATCGGCAATGGCTGGTTCGGCGGGTTGCTGCCGGCGACCGCGTTCGCGATCGTCGCCTCGACCGGCGATATCTATGCGGGCCTGTGGTATCCGATCATCTTCGCGTCGATCACTTTCATCGTCGGCATGATCTGGCTGCCCGAAACCAAGGATGTGGATATCACGAAGTAGGTTAACCGGCCCGGCAGGTTCTCCCCTGCCGGGCCTTTTTGCGACGCGAGTCATGGCAATGCCGCGCATCGCGGCGACAGGAGGGGCGAGGGAATGAACAAGCTGCGCTATATGATCCTGCATACGGTCGGCGCGGCCGTCTTCATCTTCGTCCTCAACTTCCTTGTTCTCGGCACCAACCTCCAGACGGCGTTGATCTGGGCGATCGGCTTCGGCGCGCTGGCGTTTCTCATCGCGCGCCAGCACACCCAGCGCTGAACGGCACGCCGGTCCGTTAGCGGCGATTTAACGCTCGCGACGTATGTTCGCCGCATGACGATAGTCTCGGACGCGAAATCGAAGGCGGATACGTCGGCGCGGCTCGCCGGCGCCACCGACAATCCGCGCGTCCGCGCGCTGTTCGAATCGCTGGCCGAAGAATTTGCGGCACGGGCCGAAGCGGAGCGGAAGGCGGAAACAGCGCCACCGCTCGCGCCGCTGGAAGATACGGAACAGTGGCTCGCCAGCCTGCGGGCGCTACGCGCGAAAGACTGAGCCGACAAGCCTTTTCCTGCCAAGCCGTCGCGCGCGCCGGTATCGTGCAACGAATCGGATCGCAGCCATCGGCAATTCGGATTTGCCGCTCGGCGGTTGCCATGCGACATTGCCCGCGGCGCATCGGCGTTTGTTTCACACGCCGAAATCATAAAAGCGAAGCAGGGCGGAGATGATGCGGGAGATCGGTCACTTTATTGGCGGCAGGCAGGTCAAGGGCGGCTCGGGCCGGAGCGCGGGATGTATTCAATCCGGACACGGGCAAGTGCGTGCGAAGGTGGCGCTGGCCTCGAAGGCCGAGGTCGAGCAGGCGGTCGCCGATGCCGCGGCCGCGCAGCCGGCCTGGGCCGCAACCAATCCGCAGCGCCGCGCGCGGGTGATGTTCAAGTTCCTCGAACTGATCGCCAAGGAAACGGATTCGCTCGCGGCGCTGCTGTCGTCCGAGCACGGCAAGACGATTCCCGACGCGGGCGACATCCAGCGCGGCGTCGAGGTGGTCGAGTTCGCCTGCGGCATCCCGCATTTGTTAAAGGGTGAATATACTGAGGGCGCTGGTCCTGCGATCGATATCTATTCGATGCGCCAGCCGCTCGGTGTCGTCGCCGGTATCACGCCGTTCAATTTTCCGGCGATGATCCCGATGTGGAAGTTCGCGCCCGCCATCGCCTGCGGCAACGCCTTCATTCTGAAGCCGTCGGAGCGCGATCCGTCCGTGCCGATGCGACTCGCAGAGCTGATGCTGGAAGCCGGCCTGCCGCCGGGCATCCTCAACGTCGTCAACGGCGACAAGGAAGCGGTCGATACGCTGCTCACTGACTCGCGCATCAAGGCGATCGGCTTCGTCGGCTCGACCGCGATCGCGCAGTATATTTACGCGACCGGCTGCGCGCATGGAAAGCGCGTGCAGTGTTTTGGCGGCGCCAAGAACCACATGGTCATCATGCCGGACGCCGACATGGACCAGGCGGTGGATGCGCTGGTCGGCGCGGGCTACGGCTCGGCCGGCGAGCGCTGCATGGCGATCTCGGTGGCGGTGCCGGTCGGGCAGGCGACGGCGGACCGGCTGGTGGAGAAGCTGATTCCGCGCGTGGAGGGGCTGAGGATCGGCCTGTCGACCGATGCTGCGGCCGATTACGGGCCGATGGTGGCGCGCGACGCGGTGGAGCGCGTGCGAAACTACATCGACATCGGCGTGAAGGAAGGCGCGCAGCTGAAGGTGGACGGCCGCGGCTTCAGGATGCAAGGCTATGAGAAAGGCTTCTTCATCGGCGGCAGCCTGTTCGACAACGTCACGCCGGACATGCGCATCTACAAGGAGGAGATTTTCGGCCCCGTGCTCTCCGTTGTGCGCGCGAGGGATTACGAGGAGGCGCTGCGGCTGCCGTCCGAGCACGAATACGGCAACGGCGTATCGATCTTCACCCGCGACGGCGACGCGGCGCGGGATTTCACCAATCGCGTGCAGGTCGGCATGGTCGGCGTGAACTTCGCGATCCCGGTGCTGCTCGCCTATCACACCTTCGGCGGCTGGAAGGCGTCCGGCTTCGGTGACCTGAACCAGCACGGCCCCGACTCGATCCGCTTCTACACCAAGACCAAGACCGTCACCTCGCGCTGGCCCTCCGGCACCAAGGGCGGCGCGGAGTTCACGATCCCGACGATGCGGTAGCTTGTGAAGGCGTGCTGCCTGCCGCATCCTTTACGGGATCGGCTGGCGCGCGCCGAGGTGCAAAAAGAACGAGCGCGCCCGCGGCGGTCGCAACGACCGCCCAATAAATGTAGCGGAACTCCGACGCGACGCCGAGCGGCAGATAGCTCAGCACATAGAGCACCGCCGAGCCGGACGCCGCGAGCACGAACGCGCCGTCCGCCGATTGTCGCCGTCGCCAGCCGAGCGCGAACACGGCGAGCGCCGCTGCGAGCCACGTTCCCATCCGGAACAGCGGCGTCGGCTGCAACACATCATGCATCCGCTTCAGCGCCATGAAAGCCGGCCGGTCCGCGAACACCGTTTGCGACGGGTTGTCGAGATCGGTCGTCCACATCACCAGCTGCGGATCGAGCAGGAAGGTGCGGAAGAAGCTGAGGCGGTGCTGGAGATAGGCCAGCGGATGCCGGACGATGGCGTCGGCCCATGCGCGGGTCAGCGCGGGCGTGCCGAAGAGATGCAGCTCATGCTCCAGCCGCGCCATTACGAATTTGCATTCGCCGTTCCAGTAGACGTTCCAGTAGGACGGATCGTAGCAGCGGCCGCGCAGCGCATCCATTTCCTCCGCCGACCATTTTGCAGGAAACTGGTTTTCGTCGGAATGATAGGTGATGCCGCCGAGGTCGAACACCATGATCGAGTGCAGCGGGTTTTGGCGGGTGGCGTGAAGCGCGCCGTAATAGACCAGTTGCACGGTGACCACGAGCGCCAGCATCGCCGGCACGAGAAGCGCGAGCATGCGCTTCCACGAAAAACTGTGCGGCCAGAGTGCGTAACCGATCAGCAATGGCGCCGCGGCGATCGCGTTCGGGCGGATCAGCACGCCGAACACGATCAGGAGCAGCGCCGTGATCCGCGCCGCCGCCAGCCAGCGATCTCGTGCGTGAAACGCATAGACCAGCGCCATGGCGACCAGCCAGCACGCCGCCATCAGCACGTCGCGCCAGATCACGCCGACAAGGGCGAACAGCGGCGGCGTCAGCGCCACCAGCGGCGCGGCGCAGGCAAGGGCCAGCGAGCGTCGCGCGAGCGCGGTAGCCAGAAGGGCGAAGCTGAGCCAGTAGAGCGCCGCGATCAGCAGGAACATGCTCGCCGGTCCTGGTGCTGCCGGATCGATCAGCTTCCAGAGCAGCGTCATCACCGGCGATTGCCAGTCGCCATAGAAGCCGCGCTGCGCGTCCAGATACACGTAGCGGGCGTCGTAATTCATGATGCCCGGATAGAAAATCGCCAGAGTCAGCGCGAAGCCGATGCCCGCGAGCAGCGGCGGCAGCCATCGCCAGGGATCGTTGCGCGGCATCGTCATTCGGCGGCCCGCGATCGGGCGGCGGCGATCGCGGGAAGGACGAGCGGGCGCAGCGCCGTCGGCTCCGTCGTTTCCTCCGGCAGCCGGCCGATTCCGAGGCGCGTCGCGAAGCGGCCGAAGCGAGGATTCGCCGTCAGCACGGCCAGCGGAATCGACAGCGCCAGCCCGCCGACGAGAACGATCGCGTATGGCAGCGCGGCCGGATGCGTCGCCCCCAGCAGCGCCAGCAGCCCCATGCCCAAAAGCGTATGCGGCCAGAACGCGGCGATCGCCTGCGCAAGCGGGATGCGCTGGCCGTCGCGCATCTGACCGGCCCATTCGAGCGGCCGTCCGAACGGCAGGCTCAGGATCAGCAGCGTGTGGCCGAACCACATGATCGACGACAGCATCATGAACACCGTAACTTCCGTCGCAACGCTCGCGGCGAAACGCGCTGTGCCGCCGAACGCCGCGCGCGCCTCTTTCCGCGACAGGATGTCGGCGACGGTGGCGATCTTCGGGGCGTACCACATCGCCAGCACCAGCACGAACATGGCGAAGCCGGCGGTCATGTCGAGCATATCGCCGGGCGTGTCCGTGAGAGCGAGCGCCAGCGTGCCGATGACGATGAGGCCGATCCAGCCGGGCGAGCCGAGAAACATCAGCATCGCGAACAGCAACTGGCAGCGGCTGACGGGCTTCAGTCCGGGCATCGCGAGGAACCGCCAATATTGCAAATTGCCGCGGCACCAGCGCAGGTCGCGCCGCAGAAACTCGATGAGGTTCGGCGGATTCTCCTCCCAGCTCTCGAACTCTTCCGCGATCACGCGCACATGAGAGCCGCCGCCCCGCATCAGCACCGCCTCGATCTGGTCGTGGCTAAGAATCTGGTCTTCAGGTTTTTGCGGCGTGGGCAGTTGCGCGTACCGTGTGAAAGGTTTCAGGCGCAGCAGCGCGTTGTGTCCCCAATATGGGCCGCAATCGGCCTGCCACCACGCGCTGCCAAGCGTGTAGGAACGCATGCCGAGCCGCATGCCGAACTGGAAGATGCGCGTGAAGGCGCTGGTGGAGGGCAGGCCGACCACGAGGCTTTGCAGGATGCCGATGCGGGGATCGGATTGCGCGATGCGCACCAGCCGCAGGATTGCAGCCGCCGACATGAAGCTGTCGGCGTCCAGCACCAGCGCGAAGGTGTGGTCGTTGCCCCAGCGGGCGCAGAAATCGCCGATATTGCCGGCCTTGTAGCCGGCATTGTCGGCGCGAAGCCGGTAGGTGAGTGCGATGCGGCCGCGCCATTGCTCCGCCATCGCGGCGAAGGCGGTCGCCTCCGCGTCGATGATGGCGGGCGCGTTGCTGTCGCTGAGCACATAGATGTGAAAGCGATGCGCGTCGGGCGTGGCGGCGAGGTCGGCCATCATCGCCGCGAGGTTGCGCACAAGACGCGGCGTAACCTCGTTGCGGATGCAGAGCAGGATCGCGGTGGACTCGACGATCGGGCTTTCGGATTGCGCGGCCGCTGCCGACGGAAATACCGCGCGCAGCGGGTTCGCACTGAAGCGGCCGAGGATGAAGCCGATGGCGGCGTTCCAGAAGCCGACCACCATCCAGGGCAGCGTCAGGCCGAAGCAGACGATGAGAGCGATGTCGGCGAGGCCGTAGCCGCCCGGCGACAGCACCCGCGCGAACAGCGCCAGCATGGCGACGATGCTCGCCGCGACCAGCGCGCCGAAGATCGCCCGTCGCAGGCCGACGGCTTCCCCGGCGTGGCCGGTTGTTGCTATAGTTGAGGTCGAATGGTCGCGCACGCGGGTTCGGCTGTCCGGAGTTTCTGCTGCGGGGATGGTCGGCATCATGGACGGTCGATGACAGGTATAAGGGGCGGCAGGCTCCGAAGTCCAATCAAGGAACGGTCTTGACCCACGTCCCGCAGGAGATCGCGCACAGCCTCTGGTATGTCGCGCCCGGCCGCGCCGAAATTCGCGAGGAACGACTGCCTGTATTGGCGGCGGACGCATTGCGCGTCCGTGCGTTGTATAGCGGGATCAGTCGCGGCACGGAGGCTCTTGTGCAGGCCGGTTGCGTGCCGCAGAGCGAGCACGAGCGGATGCGCTGCCCCGCGATGGACGGGCGGTTCCCGTTCCCAGTCAAATATGGCTACGCCATGGTCGGCCGGATCGAGGCCGGGCCCGCCGATGGCATCGGCCGAGTCGTCTTCGCGCTGCATCCGCATCAGGATGTTTTCGATGCGGTGCCGGACGCGGTTCTTCCGGTGCCGGAGGATGTCGCGCCGCGCCGCGCGGTGCTGGCGGCCAATATGGAGACGGCGCTCAACGCACTCTGGGATTCGGGCGCGGGTCCTGCGGATCGCATTGCCATCGTCGGAGCCGGCGTGGTCGGCGCCCTCGTCGGCTATCTCTGCGGCCGGCTTCCCGGCGCGGAGGTGACGCTGATCGACACGAATCCCGCGCGGGAACATCTCGCGCGCGCGTTCGGACTCAAATTCGCCGCGCCGGAGACCATCCCACACGATTGCGATCTGGTCTTTCATGCGAGCGGCAGCGCCGCTGGCCTCGCCAGCGCCATCGCGGCCGCGGGCAATGAGGCGACCATCGTCGAACTGAGCTGGTACGGCAACGGCAGCACGGAGCTTGCGCTCGGCGGTGCGTTTCACAGCCGCCGCCTGAAGCTGATCGCGAGCCAGGTGGGGCAGGTGTCGCCGTCGCGGCGTTCGCGCTGGTCGCATCGGCGGCGGCTGGCGGCGGCGCTGGCGCTGTTGTCCGATCCCGCGCTCGATGTTCTGCTCGCGCCGCCGGTCGCGTTCGGCGATCTGCCTTCGCGGCTTCCCGACATTCTCGCGCCGCAGAGCGGCGTGCTCTGCCAACTCGTCAATTACTAAGGAGGCCGCTTGTTCGCCGTTGAGGTTCGCGATCACATCATGATCGCCCATTCATTCCGGGGCGAGGTCTTCGGGCCCGCGCAGGCGCTGCATGGCGCGACCTTCGTCGTCGATGCCTGCTTCATGGCGCAGGCGCTCGACGAGAACGGCATCGTCGTCGATATCGGCCGCGCGCATGAGGCGCTGAAAGCCGTGCTGACGCCGCTCAATTATCGCAATCTCGACGAGGTGCCCGACTTCAAGGGCCTCAACACCACCACTGAATTTCTGACCAAGCACATCTGCGACCATCTCGTCGCCGTCGCCCAAAACGGCGGCCTCGGCCGCGCCGCCACTGATCTCAAGGCGATCCGCGTCACGCTGTCGGAATCGCATGTCGCGCGCGCCTGGTACGAGGCGCGTCTCTCGTGAGACGGCTGGCGTTTGCCGTTCCCGGCGATCTCGACACGCCGACCGGCGGCTACGCTTATGACAAGCGCATCATCGCCGAATTGCGCGCCGCCGGATGGCAGGTGGACGCCATCGATATCGGCGCTGAGTTTCCGCAGCCTTCGGCGGAGGCGCGAGCGGCGGCGGTGCGGCGGCTGACGGCGATTGCGCCGGGCTGTCCGCTGGTCATCGACGGGCTCGCCTTCGGCGTCATGGCGGGCGAAGCGCCGGTTCTCAGCGCGCGCGGTCCGCTGGTCGCGCTGGTGCATCATCCGCTTGCGTGCGAGACCGGACTGGACCCACGCCGCGCCAGCGCGTTGCGCGACAGCGAGCGTGCGGCGCTGGCCTGCGCGCATGCGGTGATCGTGCCGGGCGAAGGAGTAGCGACGATCGTCGCTGACGATTATGGTGTGCCGCGCGCGCGCATCACCGTCGTCGAGCCCGGCGTCGATCGCGTCATGCATCGTGAGCACGCGCCGCGGGCGGGAGGGGCTGTCGAACTGCTCGCTGTCGGCGCGGTGACGCCGCGCAAGGGCTACGATGTTCTGGTGGCGGCGCTGGCGGAGCTGACGGATTTGCGATGGCGTCTGACCATCGCCGGCGATTTTTCGCGCGATCCTGAGTTTTCCAAGCATCTCGCAGAAGAGATTGAGCGCAAGCAATTGGGAGAACGAATCACGATGGCGGGAGCCGTCAGTGCCGCGCGTTTGTCCGAACTGTTTGCCGCCGCCGATCTGTTCGTGCTCGCGTCGCGGTTCGAGGGTTATGGCATGGTGCTCTCGGAAGCGGCCGTCCACGGCCTGCCGATTGTCGCGAGCGATGTCGGCGCGGCGTCTAGAATCGTGGGATCCGGGGCCGGCGTGCTGGCGACGCCGGGCGATGCGGCGGCGCTGCGCGAAGCGTTACGTAGTGTGATCGCCTCGGACGAAACGCGGCGGCGCATGGCGGAGGTCGCCCGCGCGCATCGCGACCGGCTGCCGCAATGGCAGCGATCGGCAGAGATATTCGCAGGCGTGCTGGAGCGGCTTACATGACGGGGTTCTCGTCCGAATGGCTGGCCTTGCGCGAGAAGCTTGACCATCGCGCGCGCAATCGCGCCGTGCTCGATGCGGTCGCCGCGGCCTTCGCCGGCCACGATCGGGTCTGCGTGGTCGATCTCGGCAGCGGTACTGGCTCAACGCTGCGCGCATTGAGCGGCCAACTCCCGCGCCCGCAGCACTGGCGGCTGGTCGATGACGATCCGGTGCATCTGGCGGAAGCCGCCGCCGCGCCACGGCCCGGCGATGTGGATATCGATACGCTGCATTTCGATCTGCGCGGCGACATCACTGAGCTGTTCGATGGTTCGACCGCGCTGGTCACGGCCTCGGCGCTGCTCGATCTGGTGTCCGAGCCGTGGCTCGCCAATCTGGCGGCGGCGGTGGCGGCGCGGTCGCTGCCGGTCTATATGGCGTTGAGCTATGACGGCCGCGTCGTCTTCGGCGACGAGGATGATCTGGATTCCGCGGTCATCGCCGCGGTGAACGCGCATCAGCGGCGGGACAAGGGATTCGGTCCGGCGCTCGGCCCGCGCGCGGCGGCGTCCGCGCAGCGTATCTTTCAGCTGTTCGGCTACACCGTGACGCAGGGGCCATCGGACTGGTCCGCCGGGCCGGACGATACGCAATTCCAGAAAGAGCTTCTCACCGGCTGGCGGGACGCCGCCGCGGAGATGGAAAGCCTGCCGCGGTCGGAACTGGAGGATTGGTACGCGCGCCGCATCCGCGCCGCCGACGCCGGCTACCTGACGCTCCATGTCGGCCATGTGGATTTCTTCGCGCGGCCGAGGAAACGATGAGCGCGAAGCACGCGCGTTCCATTATGCTCGGCTGACGACGATTCGCGGTTGAGGAGATCCGCATGTCACAACCGCCCCGGCGGCCACGAACATCGGGCGATGCCCGCAGCGCGGCCGAAGCTGCGTTCAAGGCGGTGACGGCGCCGCGCGTGGAAACGCCGGATCGCGTCCCCGCTGTGCCGGGCGTACGCCAGCAGGTGACGCTGCGGCTGGACCAGGATGTGCTGGAACATTTTCAGCAGGACGGTCCCGGCTGGCAGGATCGCATCAATGCGGCGCTGCGCAAGGCGGCCGGGAAATAGCGGCCCGCGAGAGCGCATCTCAAGAGCACCTTCATCGCGCGGCCGGTCAATGCTGATACCCGCACGTTGTGCTTGCGGGATCTGGCGATCTGCCGCAAATGATACGATATTATGCGGGAGTTCCCGAACGGTTCAGGAGTGACGGCGGTTCATGACGCAGGTTGTGCAATTCAGGGAAGTTTTCGCGCGTTATCCGGCCGGCGTGGTCATCGTCACGACGCGGGATGAGGAAGGCGTCGCGCGCGGGTTCACCGCGAGTTCCTTCACCTCCGTTTCCGCCGATCCGCCGCTGGTGCTGGCCTGCCTCAACCTCACGGCCGAGTGCTATCCGGTGTTCGCCACCGCAGAGAAATTCGCGATCAGCATCCTGCGGCCGCATCATCAGGAGCTGGCCGAACGCTTCGCCAAGCGCGGCGTGGAGAAATTCGTCGAGGGCTATTTCGTCGACTCGCATCACGGCCTGCCGGTCGTGCATGACGCACTGGCGACGCTGATCTGCAAGAAGGCGGATCAATTCCCCGGCGGTGACCATGTCATCCTCGTCGGCGAAGTTACCGAGGCGCTGCTCGGCGATCCGGGCCACGGCATGGTGCATTACCAGCGCCGCTTCTGGGGCGTCGGCGACGGCGCGCTGTCGCAGACGTAGCCTCTCGATTTTATTCTAACCACCGTTCCGCAGCAGAGGCGGCAGCACCTTGTCGGGCCAGCGCGTCGCCTGCTCATAGGCGTTGGCGATTTGCAGCACGGCATGCTCGGCGTGGTTCGGGCCGATGATCTGCATGCCCATCGGCAGCCCGGCCGCGTTGAAGCCGACCGGCATGCCGATCGCCGGACAGCCCGACATCGTCACCGGAATCACCACCTCCATCCAGCGGTGATAGGTGTCCATCGCCTTGCCCGCGACGGTTTTCGGCCAGTGCGTCTCGATCGGGAAGGGGAAGACCTGCGCGCTCGGCATTGCCAGATAGTCGAAGCGCTGAAACAGTTTGCGGACGACGTGATACCACGCGGTACGTACGTTGGAGGCGTCCATCACGTCGAACGCGGTCAGCTTCATGCCGCGCTCGATCTCCCATTGCGCCTCCGGTTTCAACAGAGGCCGCGTCGCCGGGTTCTCGTAATGAGCGCGCAGCCGTGTCCCTTGCAGGAACGCGCGCAGCACCAGCCATGCGCTCCAGATGCGTTCCGGATCGAACTCCGGCGTCACCTCCTCGACGATGCAGCCCATGCTTTCGAAGGTGCGCAACGCATCGCGGCAAAGCTCCATCACGCCCGGCTCCATCGGCAGATGGCCGCCGAAATCGCCGATCCAGCCGATCCGCTTGCCCTTCACGTCGCAGTCGAGCGAGGGCGTCGCGTAGCTGTGCGGATCGGCGATCGACAGCGGCACGCGGTCGTCATAGCCGGCCTGCACCGCGAGCAGCATCTGCAAATCGGGAACATTGCGCGCCATCGGTCCGGTGACGCTGAGGCCCGGCAGGAACACGTCGTCATTGTTCTGCGGCACGCGGCCATAGGACGTGCGAAAGCCCAGCACATTGTTGAACGCAGCCGGATTGCGCAGCGAGCCGGCGTGGTCGCCGCCGTCGGCCACCGGCAGCATCCGCAGCGCAAGACACACGGCCGCGCCGCCGCTCGATCCGCCTGCGGTGCGGGCCGGATCATAGGCGTTGCGCGTCGGCCCGAACACCTTGTTGTAGGTCTGCGAGCCGAGGCCGAATTCGGGCGTGTTGGTCTTGCCGATGATGATCGCGCCGGCGTTGCGCATGCGCTCGACGAACAGCGAGTCGGCCTCCGGTATCGTGTCCTTGAAGATCGGCGAGCCCTGCGTCGTCCTCAGCCCCTTGGTGGCGGCGAGGTCCTTGATCGCTTGCGGCATGCCGTGCAGCGGCCCCATATCCTCGCCGCGCGCCAGTTGCTGATCGCGTGTTGCCGCTTCCGCCAGCAGGTCCTTGCGCTCGCGCATTGAAACGATGGCGTTCACCTGCGGATTGAAGCGGTCGATGTGATCGAGATAGGCGGTCATCACCTCGACGCAGGAGAGTTGTCGCGCCCGCAACGCCTTTCCGAGCGGCAGCGCGTCCATCATGACGATGTCGGAAATGCCGGATTTTTCGCGCGTCGTGGCTTGCGTGGTCATGGTGATCTCCTCCGCGACAGAGAGGAGCATAGATGACGCGATTGCGCTAGCTTCGACGGTAGGGCGCGAACCAGCCCAGTCCTTGGAGCGTCGTCGTGCGCGGCCGATATTCGCAGCCGACGAACCCCGTATAGCCCAGCCGGTCGAGTTCGTTGAACAGGAACGGATAGTTCAGCTCCTCGCCGTCGGGCTCGTTGCGCGATGGCACGCTGGCGATCTGGATATGGCCGATCAGCGGCATCAGCCGCGCCAGCGCCACCGCCACGTCGCCATGCAGGATCTGCCGGTGATAGATGTCGAACTGAAGCCGCACATTCGGCAGCGCGAGGTCGCGGATCAGCGTTTCGGCGAAGTCGAAATCGTTCAGGAAGAATCCGGGAATGTCGCGGTTGTTGATCGGCTCCAGCACCACTTCGATCCCGTCCTGTGCGAGCGTTTCGGCGGCGAAGGTCACCGCCTTGCGATGGGCGGCCACCGCGCGCGGATCGCTCCGCTCCGCCCTGCCGGCGACCAGATGAAACCGCTTTGCGCCGGTCGCGCGCGCGTAAACGAGCGCCGTGCGGACCGCCTCCTGAAGTTGCGGGAAGCGATCGGGCAGGGCGGCGAGGCCGCGCTCGCCGGCATTGGGTCGCCGAACGCCATGTTGAACAGCGCCGGCGTGAGGCGATGCCGCGCCAGTTTCGCCGCCAGCAGGTCCGGCGGCGGTTCGTAGAGGTCAAGCATTTCGATTGCTGCGAAGCCGGCATCGCCGCGGCGGCGAAGCGATCGGCCAGCGGCCATTCGGTGAACATCCAGTTCAGATTCGCGGCGAAACGGGGCATCCGGGCTCTGCGAGATGTGGAGCGCGATCAGGCTGCGCGAGAGTTATCGTGGTGACTTCGGTCGGCTGAACTGGACAGCGGTCGCGGCCATCGCCAGCGACGCGCCGAGCACGAGGAACACGCTGGCCACGCCCATCGCCGTCGCCAGCAATCCGCGAGGAACGGAATGACGACCTGCCCGAGCCGCGTGCCGCCGGTCCGCAGAGAATTCGCGGTGCCTCGCACCTCGCTGCCGACAAGGCCGAGCAGGGTGGAAATGGCGGTCGTCACCGCGATCCCGAGCGCGCCGCCGACGACCGAGATCGCGATATACATCGCCGACATCGGAATTGGTGCCGCGAGGCAGCCGAACGCGGCCGCCCCCGCCAGCGTGCTGATGACCATCAGCCGCATGCCGCCCATCAGCGCGTGCAGGCGTGCGAAAAACATGCGTGAAACCACCGCGGCGAACGCGCGGACCGCGAGCAGCGAGCCGATCACGTCGACGGAGATGTGGCGCTCGGTTCCCATCACCGGCAGGTAGACCGTAATCAGGTCCTGCGCGACCACGGTCACGACGCTGACGAAGAAGATCACCTTGAAGCCGGGGCTGCGAATGATGTCGCCCACGGGCATCGGCTGGCTTCCGGCCGCGGGCAATTTGCGCTCATGGTTCGAGCGCAGCAGCAGGCTGGAGAGGAAGGCGAGAACGGCGGTGCCGAGGCCGATCAGGAACAGCGGCTGGGTCGGCGGGATCGCGGCCGAGCCGCCGACCCAGCCGACGATGGGCCCAGCGCCCTGGCCGATCGCGGTGGCGATCATGTAGTTGCCGAGCATCCGCTCCATCACGCCGGGGCCGGTCTGCTGCGCGCACAGCACCTGCACGCCGATGCTCAGAAAAAGATGGCCGATGCCGAGCACGGCGGTGAAGAACAGCAGCGAATAGATCGTCGGCCAGGCGACCATGCCGCCACAGGCGACGACGAGCAGGGCGGTGCCGGCCCAGATCATCTTCATATCGTTGCCGCGATCGATCGCACGGCCGACCTTCAGCGCGAAGAACACCGGCAGGATCGCGAAGGCCGCGGTCAGGATGCCGACCCAGGTCGCCGACAGCCCGAGTTCGATCGTGCGATAGGATGTCGTGACGCGGATAATGGAGACGACCGCCAATTCGAAGAACGACGTCGCGAACATCGGGATGACAAATCGGTAGTTCATCGGCGGCGCGAACGCGGCTCCCCAACGGCAGACCGGCGGTCGCGGCTGCTTTCGTGCAACACACCATGCCCTGCGATGCGTGGCAACGAGCGGCAGGTCATTGCAGCAATGCCGCCGCGCGTTTGAACAGCTTGTTTCGTCTGCGGCTCGCCGACCCGGTCATCGGTTTCAGCCGATGGCGCGAGCGGCGCGCATCGCGGCGATGTCGGCGTCGCTGTAGCCATATTCGGCCAGCACCTCGTCGGTGTGCTGGCCCCTCGACGGCGCGCCCCGCGGTGTGGTTTTCGACGCGCCTTCGACCTGGAACGGGCTGGAGACGGTCTCGTATCCCCCATCGGCCATCGGCACGATCGCGCCGGCGTCGCGCATTTGCCGGTCGGTCCGAGCCTCGTCGATCGTACCGACGAAGCCGAAGGTGAGGCCGGCGGCGTCCATCATGCGGCGCAGATCGGCGAGGTCGTGCTGCGCGAACAGCTCGTCGAGGATCGCCATCAGCGCGCCGACATTGGTGCGGCGGCCGTCGGAGGTCGCAAAGCGCGGGTCGGTCGCCAGTTCCGGCCGGCCGAGCGTCTTTGCGAGAATCGGGAACTGCTTCACGTCATTGACCATCGCCAGGTTGAACCAGCGGTCGTCGCGGGTGCGATACATGTTGCTGGTGGCGCTCTGCGATTGAGCGCGCGGCAGTCGCGGCGGAATCGTGCCGCCGAGCAGGCCGGCCTGGACGAGAAAGGCGTTCGCCCACAGGCCATTGGCCAGCAGCGACGACTGCACCAGCCCGCCCTTGCCGGTGATCTGGCGGCGGTAAAGCGCGGTGGTGATCGCGGCATAGAGCGTCATCGCCGAGGGAAGGTCGCCCATGCCCGCGACCGCGCGCGCCGGCGGCGAACTGGAATCGGGGCGCACCTGATCCATCAGCCCGGAGCGTGCCCAATAGGCGGTGGAGTCGAAGCCGGTCTTGTCGGCCTCCTCGCCCTTTTCGCCATAGGCGGTGAACGACGCATAGATCAGCCGCGGATTGCGCGCGATCAGATCGTCATAGGACAGCTTCATGCGGCGGCGGACCGGCAGTGGCAGGTTGGTGATGAACACATCGGCCTTCTCCACCATCCGGTACAGGACCTCGATGCCCTGCGGCGATTTGAGGTCGAGCACGACGCCGCGCTTGTTGCGCGCGCCATGCATCCAGGCAAAGTCCATGCCGACCTGCGGCTGGCCCGCGCGCGAATGCAGCGAGCGATAGCCATCGCCTTCGCCGGGCGGCTCGATCTTGATGACGTCGGCGCCGAAGTCCGACAGAATGGTCGCTGCCAGCGGTGCGGCGATGAAGCTCGCACAGTCGATGACTTTCAGTCCGGCAAAGAGCTGATCCGACATATCCTCTGGTTTCCTTTTCTTTGTTTTGTCTTCTTGGTTTGTGTCGTTGTGGTTCGCCTCAGCCGACCGCCTTCGCCGCGCGCAAGGTCGCGATGTCCGCGTCGCTGTAGCCGTGCTCGCGCAGGATGGCGTCGGTGTGCTGGCCGATCGATGGCGCGGGCCCCGGCGCGCGCTTGGTCTCGCCATCGATGACGAATGGGCTGTTGACGGTTTCGCCCGAGCCGTCGGCGAACGGCACGATCACGCCCGCATGCCGCGCCTGCTCGTCTGTGAGGAGGTCGTCGAGCGTGTTGACGATGCCGAAGGTGATGCCGGCGTCATCGAGGATCTTGCGCCATTCGTCGAGCGGCTTGGTGGCGAACAACGCGTCATAGATCGCGATCAGTTCCGGCGAGTTCTTCTGGCGGTCGGCCTGCACGGCGTATTTCTCGATCAGGTCGGTGAGGCCGATCGCGTGCATGAAGGGCGCGTATTGCCGCGCCTCGTTGACCATCGACAGGATGAACCAGCGGCCGTCCTTGCAGCGATAGGAATTGCTGAGCGGGTTCAGCACATGACTGCGCGGCGGGCGCGGCGGAAACTGCGCCTTCATCAGTGCCGCCTGCACGAAATAGCTGTTCGACCACAGGCCGTTGGCGATCAGCGAGGAGCCGACCATGCCGCCCTTGCCGGTTCGCTCGCGACGCCACAGCCCGGTCATGATCGCGCCGAACAAGGCCGCCGCGCTCGGATGGTCGCCCATGCCGGGCGTGGAGCGGGCGGGCGCGGATTCGCCGTCGGGGCGCACCATGTCCATCAGCCCGGAGCGCGCCCAATAGGCGGTGGAATCGAAGCCGGTCTTCTCCGATTCCGGCCCCGTTTCGCCATAGGCGGTGAAGGAGGCATAGACCAGACGCGGATTGAGATGGGCGAGGTCTTCATAAGAGGTGCGAAGCTTGCGGCGCACCGGGAACGGCATGTTGGTGATGAACACGTCGGCCTTCTCGACCAATCGGCACAGCACCTCGTGGCCGCGCTCCGATTTCAGGTCGAGCGCGAGGCCGCGCTTGTTGCGGTTGTCCTGAATCCAAGCGTAGTCGCCATTCGCCTTCGGCGAGCCGGGTCGCACATGCAGCGTCCGGTACAGGTCGCCTTCCTCCGGCGGCTCGATCTTGATGACGTCCGCGCCGAAGTCGGAAAAGATCGTCGCGGCCGCCGGCGCTGCGATGAAACTCGCACAGTCGATGACTTTCAATCCCGCGAAAAGGCTGTCGGCGGTCGTGTCGGCCATCTTGTCAGGCTCCCGCTGCTTAAGACAAACCCGGAGCAAGCTCCGGGCGTTCGGTCTTCGATGAGGACCGGAAGGGACGCATCACGCGTCCCTTCCGGAGCAATGTCAGGGCTGGTTGGTGAAGATGATCGTGCCGGAGGCTGCGAACATGCCGCCGACGCCGTGGCAGACCGAGATCTTCGCGTTCGGCACTTGCGCAGCCGCCGTGCCGCGCATCTGCCGCACGCTCTCTTGCAGCGCGTACATGCCGTACATGCCCGAATGCATGTAGGAGAGGCCGCCGCCATTGGTGTTCAGCGGCAGCTTGCCGCCGGGGCGCGTGTTGCCGTCGGCGATGAACTTGCCGGTCTCCTCATATGGCATGAAGCCGAGGTCGCCGAGGCCGTACAGCGGCAGATGCGCGAAGGCGTCGTAGATCATCAGATGGTCGACGTCCTTGTGCGAGATGCCGGCCTCCTGGAAGGCGAGCGGACCCGCAACCTTGAACGCGCGCGAGGTGTTGAAGTTTTCCATCTGGCTGACCATCGGCGTTTCCACGCTTTCGCCGGTGCCGAGGATGTAGACCGGCTTGGTCTTGAAATCCTTGGCCCGATCGGCGCTGGTCAGGATCAGCGCGCCGCCGCCGTCGGTGACGAGGCAGCATTGCAGGATGCGCATCGGATAGGCGATCATGCGCGAGTTCAGAACGTCGGCGACGGTGATCGGGTCCTTCATCATCGCGCGCGGGTTCTTGCCCGCCCATTCGCGCTGCACCACCGAGACCATCGCCATCTGCTCCTGCGTGATGCCGTAGGTCTTGAGGAAGCGCAGCACCGGGATCGGGAACATGCTGGCCGGCGTGGTGACGCCGTAGGGCAGCTCGAACTGGCCGTTGAGGCTGTCCGGACCGGTCATGCGCGGGGTGCGGCCGATATTCGACTTGCCGCTCTCCGCATGGGTGATGAGCACGGTCTTGCACAGGCCGGCCTCGATTGCTGCCGCTGCGTGACGCACATGCAGCATGAACGAGCAGCCGCCGACCGAGGTGCCGTCCACCCAGGTCGGCTTGATGCCGAGATAGTGGCAGATCTGCTGCGGGGTTTCCACGGCGGTGGCGAACCCGTCGATGTCCTTGATGGTCAGCCCCGCATCCGCGATCGCGTTCAGCGCCGCATCCGCGTGCAACTGAATCTGCGACATATCGGGGATGACGCCGAGCTTGGTGGTTTCGGCAGCGCCGACGACTGCGACCTGGTTTCTACGCATGAGTCTCAACCTTTCGCCGGACGGAACATCGGAAGCGTGGTCTTGTCGTCGATCTTCTCGAACGCGACTTCCATCTTCATGTCGAGCTGGAGCGCCTCGGGCGTCTGCGGGCAATCGACGATATTGGTCATCATGCGCGGGCCTTCCTCAAGCTCCACGACCGCGATCGCGTAGGGCGGGGTGAAGCCCGGCGCGGGCCGGTGGTGAATGACGTAGCTGTAGAGGAAACCCTTGCCGGACGCCTTGAACTCCGTCACCTCGCGGTTGCCGCAGGACGGGCAGAACGGGCGCGGCGGGAAATACGCCTTCGAGCATTTGTTACATTTTTGCAGGCGAAGCTCGCCGGCCTGCACACCATCCCAGAAGTGCTTGGTTTCCGGCGTCGCTTTCGGACGCGCGCGTTGCGGCTCAGCCATCGGGCTCCCCCTATCGGTTCTTCACACGGGTTCGTTGCGGGCCGAAAGGCCCGAGCCCGTCCTTGTTAGTGGAATTATCCAATCAGGCAAGTCCGGGGCCCGGCCGAACGCCTGCCTCTGGCGCAGATACGCATGCGCGGACTTCTTATCTCTCTATCTCTTTTGTCGGCCGGCGGCGGTCGCGGCGATCGTTTCGGCCTCGCCCGAGATCGAGGCGGCTTCGTTCTCCGCGATCGGAGCACTACCATGCGGCCGGTCGGCCTCGCGCAGCGCCGGAAACAGATAGGCGATGGCGGCGACCACCATCAGCGTTCCGAATCCGCCGACGACCGCGGCGGCCGTCGCGCCGAGCAGGCTCGCCATCACCCCGGCCTCGAAACTGCCGAGCTGGTTCGATGCGCCGACGAACACGGAATTGACCGCGCTGACGCGCCCGCGCATCGCGTCGGGCGTGGCCATCTGGATCATGGTCTGGCGGATCACGAGGCTCACCATGTCCGATCCGCCGATGACCACCAGCGCCGCAAGCGACAGCAGGAAATTCGTCGACAGGCCGAAGCCGATGGTGGCTGCGCCGAACACGACGACCGACCACAGCATCGTCTGCCCGGCATGTCGCCTCACCGGCAGCCGCGTCATGGCGATGCCGACCAGCAACGCGCCGAATGTCGGTCCGCTGCGCAGGATGCCGAGTTCGCCCGGTCCGACATGCAGGATGTCCTGCGCGAAGATCGGCAGCAGCGAGGTGACGCCGCCGAGCAGCACCGCGAACAGGTCGAGCGACATCGCTCCCAAGATCAGCGAATTGTGGCGGACATAGCGGAAGCCGGCGATGGCCTTCTCCCAGGCCGAGCCGCTGGCGGTCTGTTCGGTGGCCGGCGGCGCCTTCACCGTGAGGATCAACAGCGCGGCGGAAGCCGGCAGCGCCACCAGCGCCAAGAAAATCTGCTCTTCAATGGCCGCATAGGCGAAGCCGCCGATCGCCGGTCCCACCATCGCCGCGAACTGCATCGAAGAGGAGGAAAACGCGACGGCCTGCGGGAATTGCTGCCGCGAGACGATGTTCGGCAGCAGCGAGGCAGTTGCCGGCAGCGAAAACGAACGCGCGCTCGCGATCAGCATCGCCATCAGATAGATCGGCAGCATCCGCGTCGGCGCGAAATGCACGCAGGCATAGAGCCCGAGCGCACCTGCTGCTTGCAGGCTCTGCGACAGCAGCACCACCTTGCGCCGGTCGTAATGGTCGGCGGCGTAGCCCGCCATCGCCAGCAGCGGGATCGACGGCAGGAACTGCGCGAGCCCGATCAGGCCGAGGCTGAAGGCGCTGCCGGTCTGCGCATAGACGAACCAGCCGAGCGCCACCGACTGCACCTGCATCGCCAGCACGATCAGCATCCGCGTGCAGATGAAGCGAAGCAGGTTGCGGTCTTTGTAAACGGCGGATTGCGTCATCTGAGGCGTTGGAACCTCAAGTCCGCGGCTGCGTTGTTGGTCGCTCGCACGGTCTCGTGGCGAGCTTGGTATTCGCAATGGAGGTGAATGATGGCGGATTCGGGTGGCAGCGGCGGCATTGGCATTCTTGGTGTGATTGTTGGTGCTGCAATCGTGCTCGGGTTGGGCTTCTTTTTTCTGAACGGCAATATTGGCGGCTCAAAATCGGTCGACGTCAACATCAAGCCTCCGGCAGTTTCCTCGAAGTAGCAACGCTGCGATGCGGTCGGGAGGCTGACGCGCCGATCTTTCACCTCTATGCTGGCACCCACGCGGGTGCAATCACAGGGGTGGGAAATGGCGGAAGGCAGCGCAATGGGCAGCGACGTGGTGCGCATTCAGGATCACGTCGCGGTGCGCGTCATCGCCATGAACCGCCCGGACAAGATGAACGCGCTGAACACCGCATTGGTGACGGGCCTGCGCGATGCACTGGCCGTCGCCGATCAGGATGACGGCGTGCGCGCCATCGTGCTGACCGGCGAGGGGCGGGGATTTTCGGCAGGTGCCGACCTCGGTGAATTTCGCGGCGAACAGACGCCGGACACGGTCAAGCGCAACGCGCAGCGATCCGCCGTGATGTCGGGCCTGCAAGTGATGCTGCGCAACCTGTCGAAGCCTGTCGTCGCGGCGGTGCATGGCGCGGCGATCGGCGCCGGCGCGTCCTTCGCCATCTGCTGCGACATGGTGGTGGCCGGGACCAATCTGAAATTCGGCTATCCGGAGTTGAAGCATCGTCTGACGCCGACGGCGGTGCTGACCAGCCTCATCAAGCAGGTCGGACCGAAGATGGCGTTCGAGATGGTCAGCCTCGGCGCGAATTTCGGCGCGGACGATCTGTTGCGGCTCGGTCTCGCCAATCGCGTCGTCGCGCCCGAGGCGGTGCTGCCGACGGCTATCGACATCGCTGCCGCATGGGCGGAGAACGATCCGGCGCAACTCGCCGCCACCAAGAACATGTTCTACCGGATGACCGAACTGTCGTTCGAGGGCGGCCTCGCGCTCGGCAAGGATATCTCTGCGGCGATGCGCGCGGCGGCGGCGAAGTAAGTTTCGGGCACAACGGCGGGCTGACGCCGCCGAATGTTTACTGCGTAGCCGAGCGCCGCCAGACGCCGTCCGCGACCAGCTTGTTGACCTCGGCGATCACCGTCTGCCGCAATTCGTTCGGCAGCTTGTGCGTGCGATGCTCGCGCAGCATCGCGATGGCGACGGTGGAAACCAGCGCCGGCCGCTCGATCACCCGCACCTTCAATTCGCCGCGCATCACCTCGTCATGCACGGCGGCATAAGCGAGGATGGTGCAGCCGAGGCCGCTTTTCACCATCGCCTTTGTCAGCGTCACGCTGTCCACCTCGAGTCGTACACGCAGGCGCACGCCATGCTGGACCGCGGCCTGCTCGGCGATGCGGCGGTTATTGTGCGGCAGCCCCGGCATGATGAGCGGCATGTCCGCGAGATCGCGAATCCGGCAGGTTCCGATCGCCGATTTACCGCGAGGATGCCGGCCCGGCCGGTCTGGCGGTTCCACCACCACCATGTTCTCGTGCATGATGATCTCGCTTTCGAGCGCGTCGAGCGGCGGCGGATTGTAGAGCACCGCGACGTCGAGCCGCCCATCGAGCAGCCATTCCTGCAACAGATTGCTGATGCCGTCGCGGACATGCAGCGCCACCTGCGGCCATTCGCGCTGAAAGGTGCGCACGATCGGCGGCGCGAGCAGCAGCCCGGCCGCCGGCGGCAGCCCGAGCGAGACGTGGCCGGAGATGGTGTTGGCGCTGGCGCGAACCTCATCGCCGGTGCTGCGCAGCAGATGGATCATCTGCTCGGCCCGTTCGAGCAGCACCGAGCCTGCGCCAGTCAGCCGCACGCCGCGGCCGTGCCGCACCAACAGATCGACGCCCAGTTCCTGCTCCAGTTTGCGGATCTGGCGGCTCAGCGCCGGCTGCGCCACGCGCAGTTCCTGCGCCGCCAGGCTGAAGCTTCCCGCCGTCGCCACCTGAGCGAAATAACGGATCTCGCGGAAGTCCATTCGCTGTTCCTATGCCGATCCGGCATAGGAAGCCATTGCAGAAAGGTTTTTGTCAATTGCCTGCGCGATGGTCGAAGATAAAGTGAATGCCAAAGGCCGGCCGAGACCGGCTTCCAATGGAGGAGATCGCCATGTTCGCTGTTTCACGCAGGTTGGTTCTAGGGCTCTTCGCAGCGTCGCTGATGACGTCGGCGAGCGTCGCGCAGGATTATCCGACCCGCGCCATCAAACTCGTCGTTCCGTTCCCGGCCGGTGGTCCTGCCGATACGATCGCGCGCACCGTGGGCGCCCGGATGCACGAATTGCTGGGTCAGCCGGTCATCATCGAGAACAAGAGCGGCGCCGGTGGCATGACCGGCGTCGATTCGGTGGCAAAGGCCGAGCCCGATGGCTACACGATCGGCATTTCGAGTCCCGGCGCGCTTGCGATCAATCCGGCGGCTCTCTCCACGATGCCTTACAACGTCCAGAAGGATCTTGCGCCGATCAGCCTGGTCGTAAGAGTTCCGGAAATTCTGGTTGTCGCTTCGAACGTGAAGGCGACCTCGATCCCTGAACTGGTTGCGCTGAGCAAGAAGGAGTCGATCAATTTTGCATCGACGGGCGCGGGCAGTATGCCGCATCTTGCGGCCGAACTGTTCAAGCTGAAATCCGGCGCGCAGTCCGTGCATATTCCCTATCGGGGTGCGGCTCCGGCGGTGAACGATCTGCTCGGCAATCAGGTCCAATGGATGTTCGCCGACATCCCCGTTCTGTTGCCGCATGTTCAGGCCGGAACCTTCAAGGCGCTCGGAATCGGCTCGTCCAAGCGATCCCCCGCCCTGCCGAACCTCAAGACGATGCCGGAGCAGGGGCTGCCGGACGTGCTCGCTGAAAACTGGTACGGCTTTGTCGCTCCCGCAAAAACACCGGCTGCTATTCTGGCCAAGCTCAACAAGGTCACCAACGACGCGGTGACAACGAAGGGCGTGATCGACAAGCTCGCCGCGCAAGGTGCGGACGCCGAAGGCAGCTCTGCGGAGGCGTTCGGGAAAATGATTTCGGACGAGACGCGCAAGTGGTCGGACGTCATGAAGGCGGCAAACATCAAGCTCGATCAATAAACAGGCTCGGACAACGAGGCGTCGATATGACTGACTGGCACCAAGGAGCGGTCAAGCTCCGTTACACCGTCGAGGGAACGACGGGGCCGAGCCTCGTGCTGCTGCACGAACTCGGAGGAAGCATGGAGAGCTGGGACGGCGTCGTCCCGGCCTTCGTGAAGGACTTCCGCGTGCTGCGCTACGATCTGCGCGGCGCGGGCCAGTCGGAAGTGCCGCCCGCCGAATACACCGTCGAGGACGGCCATCTGGTCGATCTGCTCGACCTGTTGAAGGCGACCGGGCTGAAGCCGCCCTATCATTTCGTCGGCGCGGCGGCCGGCGCGATGATCGCGGTCGCCTTCGCGCTGAAATATCCGGAGCAGGTCGGCTCGGTGACGCTGTTGTCGGCGGCGCTGAGCCAGCCCGATCCGGTGCGTCAGAAGGAGATGCGGGACCGCACCGACCTGGCGATGGCGCAAGGCATGGGCGTCGTCACCGACGCTGCGCTGGCGAAATCCTATCCGGAGATCGTGCGCTACGACAAAGCCCGCTTCGAGCGCTTTCGCGACACCATGCTGAAATCCGATCCGCGCGGCTGGGCCTATTGCAACTACGCGCTCATCAAGTCTGGTCTGGAAAGCCGGCTCGGCGAATTGACGATGCCGGTGCAGTTCCTCGCCGGCACGCATGATCCGCTGCGCACGCCGGCGATCATCAGGCAGATGGCGACCAAGGTGAAGGGCGGCCAGTTCGCCGAGATCGAGAGCGGCCACTTCATGCATGTGCAGACGCCGGCGCTGGTGGCGGAGAAGGTGCGGGCGTGGATCGACGCGCGGAAGGCGGCGGCCTGATGGCGGGACGTCTGCAAGGCAAGATCGCGCTGATCGTCGGCGCGGGATGCGTCGGCCCCGGCTGGGGCAATGGCCGTGCGGCCTGCGTGCTGTTCGCGCAGGAAGGCGCGAAGATTTTCGCCGTCGATCGCGACATGGGCCCGATGGAGGAAACCGTCGCGCGGGTGAAGGAGGCCGGCGGCGAGATCGCCACGCATCTGTGCGACGTGACGCAGTCGTCGTCGGTGGCGGCGATGGTGCAGGCTTGCAAGGCGCATTATGGCCGCATCGATACGCTGGTGAACAATGTCGGCGGCTCCGCGCCGGGCGGTCCGGTCGAGATGGCGGAGGAGGCGTGGGACGCGCAGATCGACCTCAACCTGAAAAGCATCTTCCTCACCTGCAAGCATGTGATCCCGGTGATGGAGGCGCAGGGCGGCGGCTCGATCATCAACACCGCTTCGGCTTCCGGCATTCGCTGGACGGGTGCGGCGCAGGTCGCCTATGCCGCCTCGAAGGCCGGCGTGATCCAGTTCTCCAAGGTCGTCGCCGTGCAATATGCGGCGAAGAAGATCCGCGTGAACACGATCGTGCCGGGGCAGCTGCATACGCCGATGGTCGAGGTGCGGCTGGCGAAGACGCGCGCCGGCGGCGACGTCGAGAAGCTGTTGGCGCAGCGGCAGGCGCGGATCCCGCTCGGCTTCATGGGCGACGGCCGCGACACGGCGAATGCGGCGATCTTCCTCGCCTCGGACGAATCGCGCTGGGTGACCGGTACCGAGATCGTACTCGACGGCGGCATGAGTGCGCGCTGCGATTAGGGTGCGACGCATCGCCACACATGACGACGCGCATCACGCGCACACGGTTCCGAAGGTGCGATCAGTTCAGCCGGACATCCGGCGTGCCGACATGCATCAGCTTGTCGGGATTGCGCACCGCATAGATCGCCGTGATCTTCCCGTCGTCGATCTCGTAGGCGACGGTCTGGATCACCTCGCCGCTCTGGACATAGATCAGGCCGGGCAGGCCGTCGATGATGGCCGCGTGCAATTCCGGCTCCGGCTGCGCGGCGGTCTTGCGCGCGACGCCGGCGAAGAACTTCGCGACATTGATAGCGCCATACAAGGGATTGCGCGCCGCGATCCGCTTTCCGCCGCCGTCGGAATAGAGGACGACATCCTTCGCCAGCAGCGCCTGCAACTGCGCCACCTCGCCGGTGCGGGCGGCATCGTGGAACGCCTTCGCCAGACTGAGGCCGCGCTCGGCCGGAATCGGAAACCGCGGCCTGGCGGCGCGGACATGCTCGCGGGCGCGCGACGCAAGCTGGCGGCAGGCGGCGGCATCGCGGTCGATCGTGCGCGCGACGGCCTCGAAATCCTGTCCGAACACGTCGTGCAGCAGGAACGCCGCGCGTTCCAGCGGCGACAGGCGCTCCAGCGCCATCATCAGCGTCAGCGTGATGTCGTCGCCCTCGTCCTCCTGCGGTTCGATCATCGGTTCGGGAACCCATGGGCCGATATAGGTCTCACGCTTCACGCGCGCCGATTTCAGGTGGTCGAGGCACAGCCTCGTCACCGTCGTCGTCAGGAAGGCTCGCGGGTCGGCGACCGCCGCGCGGTCGGCGCGATGCCAGCGCAGCCAGGCGTCCTGCACGATGTCCTCCGCCTCCGCGACCGATCCGAGCATGCGATAGGCGATGCGGATCAGTCGCGGGCGGTGGATGGAGAAGATGCCGGCGTCGTCGTCAGGCAGCTGCGGCATGCTTGGAGTCTTCCGGATGCACCGAGCGCATGCCGATGGAGAGCCGGTTCCAGGCATTGATGGCACCGATCAGCATGGTCAGGTCGACGATCTCCTTCGGTGTGAACTGCGCCTTCAGGGCCTCATAGGCCGCGTCCGGGGCCTGGCTCTGCGCCACCAGCGTCAGCGCCTCGGTCCATTCCAGCGCCGCCCGCTCGCGCGCGGTATAGAGCCGGGATCTGCGCCAGGCGTTGAGGAGATAGAGCCGCGCCTCGGTTTCGCCGGCCGCGCGCGCATCCATGGAATGCATGTGCAGGCAGAAGGCGCAGCCATTGATCTGCGAGGCGCGCATCTTCACGAGTTCGATCAGGCTGTGTTCGAGGCCGCAATCGTGGAGATAGTCCTCCATACGCCGCATGGTCGCGATGGCGTCGGGGGCAACGGCATAAGGGTTCAGGCGAGGTTGCATGGTCATCATCCTTCTATCGGACCGACCTCCGGTCCGCTCGATATCAGGACGAGCGGGATGCAGCCAGTGTGACATGAACGGACGATATTGATGCGCGACATGGTGACGAATTTTCGGCTTGTCCTGCGGCATGCGAATCCCGAACATGGCGGGCCTGCGAGTATTGCGTGCCGCAGCGAGAGCATCATGATCGGAACCGGGGTGACGGGATGACGAAGGCTGCGAATTCGCCCGGCTTTCAGGCCGATATTCTGGCGCGCGTGCGCAAAATCATCATGGCGGCCGATCCGGCGATCACGGAGGAGATGAAGTGGAAGAAGCCGTCGAACGGCATGCGCGGCGTGCCGGTGTGGGAGCGCGACGGCATTATCTGTACAGGTGAAACCTACAAGGACAAGGTGAAACTCACCTTCGCCAAAGGCGCGGCGCTGGACGATCCCGCCGGCCTGTTCAATGCGAGTCTCGACGGCAATGTCCGCCGCGCCATCGATATCTTCGAGGGCGACACTCTCGAAGAAGCCGCGCTGACAGAACTCGTGCGCAAGGCGATCGCGCTCAATGCCGGCACGCGTGCGGCGAAGCGGGAGGCTGGAGCTGCGAAGAAGAAGGCGAAGAAAACTGCCAAGCAGTAGCCCGCCGCTACTGGTTGACCTCCGGCTCGACCAGTTGTGCGAGATTGCGCAGGCTTTCCTGCCAGCCGAGATAGCACATCTCCGTCGGGATCATGTCCGGGATGCCCTCCTGCACGATGTCGATGTCGGTGCCGCAGGAAACCGCCTTCAGCGTCACCGTCACCTGCATCTCGCCCGGCAGATTCGGATCGTCGAACGTGTCGGTGTAGCGCAGCCGCTCGCCGGGCTTCAGTTCCAGATATTTTCCGCCGAAGGAATGGCTGTGGCCGGTGGTGAAATTGCGGAATGACATCTTGAAGCCGCCGCCGACCTTGGCGTCCATCTGATGTACGGTGCAGGTGAAGCCGCCCGGCGGCAACCATTTCGCCATCGCGTCCGCTTCGACAAAGGCACGATAGACCTTTTCGGGTTTCGCGGTGAGAACGCGGTGCAGTCGAACGGTGCCGGGCATGTGATTCTCCTCGAAGTTTCCAAGTCTATCTTTAACAACGCATGTGGTCGTGTCGTGGCAATGGCGTTCGGAGGCAAGATGGGACCCGCCCCGCATGACTCCCGTGCGGCGGGCTTGATTGCTCTCCGGTTCCGCCGCCGCTAGAATTGTTCGGAAACAATGCGTTGCTGGCGGCAAGCCGGCCCTTTCCGGAGTGGAGCGTTCATGGCCTCGGTCATCCAGGGCGGAATCGATTGCGATCTGCATCCGGCCCTGCCGGGAATCCAGAGCCTGCTGCCCTATCTGAACGACTACTGGAGCGATCAGGTCGTAACGCGCGGCATGACCGATCTGATCTCGCAATCCTATCCGCCGAATTCGCCGCTGACGTCGCGGCCGGATTGGCGGCCCGCGACCGGCAAGCCGGGTTCGGCGGTGACCGATCTGACCAGGCACGCGCTCGATCCGTACGGCACGAAATTCGGCATCTGCAATCCGCTGTGGGGCGTGCAGATGGTTTTTTCCGAGGACATGACGGTCGCGTTCTGCGCGGCGCTGAATGACTGGCTGGCCAAGGAGTGGCTCGACAAGGATTCGCGGCTGCGTGGCTCCATCGTCGTGCCCTTGCAAAGCGCCGAGAAGGCGGTGGCGGAGATCGAGCGCTGCGCCGCCGACAAGCGGTTCGTGCAGGTGCTGATGCTGGTTTCCGGCGACCAGCCGCTCGGGCGGCGCGTCTACTGGCCGATCTATGAGGCGTGCGAGCGGCTCGGCCTCGTGCTCGGCATCCATGCCGGCAGCAACTACCACAACCAGCCGACGCCGGTCGGCTGGGGCTCGTACCACACCGAAGATTACGTCGCGAATTCGCAGGCGTTCCAGACGACGCTGACCAGCCTCATCATCGAGGGCGTGTTCGCAAAATACCCGAAGCTGAAGGTGGTGATGCTGGAATCCGGCTTCACCTGGCTGCCGACCTATCTGTGGCGGCTGACCAAGTTCTGGCGCGGCGTGCGGATGGAAACCCCCTGGGTGGACCGCGCGCCGCTGGAAATTGTGCGCAGCAACGTAAGATTTTCGCTGCAACCGGTGGACGGCCCGCCCGAACCGGCGATGTTGAATCGCGTTATTGACCATATGCAGTCGGACGAATTGCTTCTATTCTCGACCGATTACCCGCACTGGCAGTTCGACGGCGAGGCCGTGCTGCCGGAGGGGCTGTCGCCGGAGTTGATCCGCAAGATCATGATCGACAATCCGCTCGCGACCTATCCGCGCCTGCAAGGCTGAACAGGAGACGCGCCATGAACATGCAGTTCCGTCCCGAAGACAACAAGGACGCGGCGGCCGTCGTCAAGCCGGCGATCGCCGATTGCGACATCCATCCGACTTTCCGCGAGCCGAAGGACCTCTATCCGTTCCTGGAGAAGCGCTGGCAGACGCATATGGAGACGTATGGCCTGCACCTCTATCAGGGCATGATGGGCGGCCCGGCCTATCCGAAGGCGCAGCCTAACGCCTCGCGTCGCGACGCGATGCCGCCGGAGGGCGGCCGGCAGGGCTCCTCGCTCAGTTTCATGCAGAAGCAGCATCTCGATCCGAACAATGTCGCGCTCGGCATCCTGTGCCCGCTCAATCCGTCGGGGCAGGGTCTGCGCAATCAGGACCTCTCCGCCGCCCTCGTGTCTGCCACCAATGACTGGCAGATCGCCGAATGGACCGGCAAGGACAAGCGGCTGAAAGCCTCCGTCGTCGTCGCGAACGAGGATGGTCCGGCCGGCGCCAAGGAAATCCGCAAGCGCGCGGGCGATCCGAATTTCGCGCAGGTGCTGCTGATGAGCCGCAACACCGAACCGCTGGGCCAGCGCCGCTACTGGCCGATCTATGAGGCGGCCGCCGAAGCCGGCCTGCCGGTCGGCATCCATGCGTTCGGTTTCGGCGGGCATCCGATCACCTCGGGCGGCTGGCCGAGCTATTACATCGAGGAGATGGTCGGCCATTCGCAGTGCCAGCAATCGGCGCTGGCGAGCATGGTGCTGGAGGGCGTGTTCGAGCGCTTCCCGACGCTGAAGGTGATTTCCATCGAGGCCGGCTTCGGCTGGGCGCCGTCGCTGGCGTGGCGGCTCGACAAGCATTTCGACCGCCTGCGCAGCGAGTTGCCGCATCTGAAGCGCAAGCCTTCCGAATACATCCGCGAGCATGTGTGGTGGTCCACGCAGCCGATGGAGGAGCCGGAGGATCGCCAGCATCTGTTCGACGTGATCGGCTGGATCGGCTGGGATCGGCTGATGTTCGCGACAGACTATCCTCACTGGGATTTCGACGAGCCGTCGCGCGTGCTGCCCGCCGGCGTATCGAAGGACAATCGCGACGCCTTCTTCCTCGGCAACGCGCGCAAGGTGTTCGGTATTTCACCCTAGCGCCGCAGATTTGCAGTTCCTCAGCTTGTGCGGTGCTTTCTATAGGAACTTCAAATCTGAAACGGCGCTAGAGAAAGAGGATCATAAATGCGGGTGCCTTTCGTGTCCGAAGTTCGTGTGAAAAAGTGGGGCGAGGTGTTTACGAACTTCGGACACAGGCATCCGCTATGACCCGGCACGTAATCGCCCCGGTGGACGAACTGCCGCCGGGGGCGCGAAAATTCCTCACCATCGGCGAACGGCCGATCGCGATCTTCAACGTCAATGGCGAGTATTTTGGGCTGTTGAACCGCTGCCCGCATCAGGGCGCGGCTTTGTGCGAGGGGCCGCTGATCGGGCTTGCGGAGTCCAGCACGCCCGGCGAGATCACCTATACGCGGCGCGGCGAAATCCTGCGCTGCCCGTGGCACGGCTGGGAGTTCGACATCCGCACCGGGCAGTCCTACTGCGACCCGAAGAAGTTTCGCGTGCGCGCCTACGACGTGAATGTCGAAGCTGGCGCCAGCGTGGTGAAGGGCCCGTATGTGGCCGAAACGCTCGCGGTGTCGGTCGAGAACGATTACGTCGTGGTGGATTTATAGGGCGTCCCCTCCGGTTATTGCGCGGAGCGCGACGATCGCTAGTTTCAGCGTCATGCTCGGCCTTGTGCCGGGCATCCACGTCTTACAGAATATGTAATCAGCAAAGACGTAGATGGCTGGGCATAAGGGCGTTCACGCCCGTCTTCGACGGGCTATGCCGGCCATGACGAAGATTTGGCCGTAGGGAATAACAATCAGGGCAGGGAAAACATGCTTCAGGAAATCACCGACTTCCACGACGAGGGCAAGGAGCTGCGTGGCCTGCTCGATACGCTGAGCGAGGAGGATTTTCAGCGCCGGACCTTGTTCAAGGACTGGACTGTCAACGACGTCATCCTGCATCTGCATTGCGGCGACATCTCCGCCGCCGCCTCCGTGCGCGATCCGGCCGAATACGAGGCGCTGCGCCAGCAGATCATGGAGGCGCGCAAGGGCGGCCTGTCGATGATCGCCGAATCGCGCCAGCGGTTTCCGGACCTGAAAGGCAAGGCGCTGGCCGCGCGCTGGTGGGCGCAGCTCGAAACGCTCTGCGATCTATTGTCGAAGAAAGACCCGTCGGCGCGGCTGAACTGGGCCGGTCCCGGCATGGGAGTGCGCATGTTCACCACCGCGCGGCAGATGGAGACCTGGGCGCACGGCCAGGAAATTTACGACGTGATGGGCAGGGACCGCGTCTTCCACGACCGGCTGAAGAACATCGCCGTGATCGGCGTCAAGACGTTCGGCTGGACCTATACCAACCGCAAGCTGCCGGTGCCGCCGCAAGCGCCCTATGTGCGCGTCACCGGCCCGTCCGGCGAAATGTGGGAGTGGAACGATCCGGCGAGCGATTCATCCGTGACCGGCGACGCCGTCGAGTTCTGCCAGGTCGTCGCGCAGACGCGCAATATCGCCGATACCAATCTCGTCGTGAAGGGCGACACCGCGCGAAGCTGGATGGCGATCGCGCAATGTTTTGCCGGGCCGCCGAACGATCCGCCGGCGAAGGGCACGCGCTACAAGGCGAAGGTCGCGGCGTGAGGTTCGTCAGGCGGCGTTGACGCGGCGAAAGCCGTTCCACATCGCGGTTGCCGCGCCGGATGTCAGCACTTTAAGGAAACGCGCGTCCTGATAATTGCCGTTGAGCGAGAGGCGCGGCAGCGCCAGCATGTGGTCGGCGTTTTCGGGAAAGATCATGCCGGGGCGGGTCGTCACCGCGGTCTTGAACCCGGCCGCGCGCGCGAGCGCGAAATCGCGTGAGGCCGCGGCGGTGCGGTCGCCGTAAGGATAGGCGAAATGTAGTGCAGGGCGGCCGAGCCGGGCCTCGATATCGGCGCGGCTCTGCGCCATTTCGTGCGCTGCCGTCTCCGCATCCGCCTTCGCCACATTGCAATGCGTCAGCGTGTGCGCGCCGATCGTCACCAGCGGATCGGCGGCGAACGAGTCCAGCTCGGGCCATGACAGGCAGAGTTCGGTGGCGATGCCGGCGGCATCCACATCATGCGCGGCGCACAGCATGCCGACCGCGCGATGCACGTCGTGGATCGAATCCATGCCGCGGCACCAGGCGTTCAGCCGGTTGAAGCTCTCGGTCTTCGCTTCGATGCTCTCGCAATCGAGCCGCGTCGGCACGCCGTCGAGCACAGCATCGATGGCGCGCGCCTTGCGCACCAGCCGCTCCAGCGCCACCCACCACAATTGGCCGGTTCCGGAGGCGAAATCGCTCGCCACATACACCGTCATCGGCGCGTCGAATTCGCGCATCACCGGCAGCGCGTGATCGCGGTTGTCGCGATAGCCGTCGTCGAAGGTGAAGCAGGCGAAGCGGCGGGAAAAGTCCCGCGCGCTCAGCCGCCGGTGCATCTCGTCCAGCGAAACGATGTCGATGCCGAGGTCGCGCACATGCGCGAGAACGATACGGAGAAAATCCGGGGTGATTTCGAGCAGCCGGTTCGGCTGGAACGGATCGCCGCTGGCCGGCCGCACATGGTGCAGCATGAAGATCGTGCCGCTGCCGGCGAACCAGGGCCGCATGACGTGGTGTGCGCCGCTGAAATAGAGCGCTTCGAGGCCCGCTCGAATGACCTTGTCGCGTAACCCGCTCATGACGATCCCGTGGCGATTTTTCTGGCGGCCCTTGTTAGGCCATGGGCAATCCATCGCAGAAAAGCGTTGAAAAAACCGTTAGACGGCAGCCGGATATGGAGGACTTCGTTAACCTGCCGTTTGCCATTTGACACCCGCACGAGGGTTTGTTTTGTCTCACTGCGGGGCAAGGGTTCGATATGCGCACATTGGTCAGGGTCGTTCGCAAATGGTGGCCGGGACTGATACCTCTGGCGGCGCTGTGGATCGCCGCTGCGTGGGTCAGTACCTCCGCTTTCGAGGCCGTTCTGACCGAACGCGCCGCGAGCGCGCTGCGCGAGCGCGTGCTCGACAAATTGCAGCTTGAGGCTTCGGGCCGCGATCTGACCGTGTCGGCGGACGCTTTTTCCGCGGAAGGGCGTAGCAGTTCACTGACCATCGTCGAGGCCGTTCCCGGCGTTCGCCTGGTGCATGACCAGACCCGGCTGATCGCGGAAGCGAAACCATATGTCTGGACCGCCGAACGCGACGTCTCGCGTCTGACCCTGTCGGGCTCGGTGCCGCTGCCGGCCGCGCGGGGCCGGCTGGCGGAAGCGGCGCGGGCTGCGGCCGGCGGCCAGGAAGTGTCCGACCGGATCGGCTTCGCCAGGGGCGCGCCGCCACGCTTCGAGGCCGCGGCCGGGTTGCTGCTGGAACAATTGGGCCGGCTTCGGACCGGCAAGGTCTCGATCGCCGACAACACCGTCCGGCTGAGCGGAACCGCCAGGGACCTTGGCGGCCGCGAGGCGATCGCCGCGGCGCTGAAAAACCTGCCGGAAGGTTTTACGGTGGCCGAGAACTCGATCGCCGCGCCGCCTTACGTCTTCCAGGTCAACAAGGACCCGGTGGCGCGGACGTTGACGCTGACCGGCTACGTCCCCGACAACGACGCGCATGCGAAGCTGATCGAGATCGTCAAGCGCAAATTCCTCAACGAGAAGATCGTCGACAATCTGAAAGCGAGCGTCGGCGCGCCGGCGGGCTTCATCGATGCGGTCACGGTTGCGCTGGAGGCGCTGTCGCGGCTGTCGACCGGCTCGCTGACGCTGTCGGACCGGGAGGTCAAACTGGCCGGCGACGCTTTCTATGACGCGGCGACCGAGGACATCCGCACGAGGCTCACGAGCGAGGTGCCGAATGGCTGGCGCGCCGCGCCGGAAATCACCACCCGCCCGCCGGCCGGCGCGGTGGATGCGACCGTCTGCCAGCAGCTTTTCACCGAGCTGCTCGCGGTCGGCAAAATCCGGTTCGAATCCGGCAAGTCGGATATCGACCGCGATTCGCGCGGGTTGATGGATCGGCTGGTCGAGGTCGCGCTGAGATGCCCGAACGCCACGATCGAAATCGGCGGACATACGGATTCGGACGGCGACGAGGCGGCCAATATGCAACTGTCCGAACGCCGGGCGCAGGCGGTGCTCGACTATATGCTGCGGGCCGGATTGTCGCGGGACCGGCTGGTCGCTGTCGGCTACGGCCAGACGCAGCCGCTGGCTTCCAATGATACGCCGGAAGGCAAGTCGCAGAACCGGCGCATCGAATTTGTCGTGAGGCAGCAGTCATGATGTTCCTATTGGAATACCACTGGGGCTGGCTGGCCGGCGCGGGCGTGCTCGGGCTGGTGATGGGCTGGATCGGGGGGGTGCATCGCGGCCGCGGGCTGTCGAAGCACGGCTTGCAGATCGCGGCGCTGATCCTGCTGGTGGCGATAGGCTGCGCAATCGCGCGAATCGTTCCAGGACGCGCCGGCTATTGGCTTGATCTCGGCCTCGCTTTGTTCGCCGTCTATCTTCTCGGCTGCGCGGTCGGCGCCTGGCTGCGGGATCTGTTGATCGCGGACCACCGTTCCGCATCTTGACGTTCCGCATCCTGAGCGGCATGGCCGGCGGCGCGCCGGAACTCGTTAAAGCTCCTTTCGAACAGGCGCTATGGAAACGTTTGCGGCCCGTCTTTACGAGCGGCATCCGCGCTTCTATATGACCTTCCACACAGCTTTTGCGGCTCAGCAACCGCAATGCGGATGTCGCCGGTCGGCCGCCGGTTTTCGGCCGGCGCAGCGTCGCCTTGCCGCGCTCGCGGGCGAGCAAACATTCTGCTAGGAACCGGTCGAAGCTTCTCGCATAACCCCAGCAGGGCAGGTCAGGCCGCTTATGTCCGGCACAAGGCGTTCAACATGCTGATGCCGGAATCGATGCGAAAGACGCTCGCCTTCATGCGCGAGAAGAATATTCCGCAGAAGATCGGCTTCGTCGTCAGCCTGTCGATCATCGGCGTCGCCTGCTACGTGCTGTTCCACATGCTGCGCGACATCAATTTCGACGATCTTCTGACCGCGATGAAAGCGAAATCCGGCAAGTCGATCGTTCTCGCCATGCTGTTCGTCGCCGCCGGCTATTTCACGCTCACCTTCTACGATCTGTTTGCGCTGCGGACCATCGGTTGCCGGATGGTGCCGTACAGGGTCGCCGCGCTGGCCGGTTTCACCAGCTATTCGATCGGGCACAATGTCGGCGCCAGCGCGCTGACCGGCGGCGCGGTGCGCTACCGGGTCTATTCGGCATGGGGGCTGAACGCGGTCGATGTCGCCAAGGTGTGCTTCATCGCCGGGCTGACCTTCTGGCTGGGCAACGCAGCGGTTCTCGGTCTCGGCATCAGCTACCATCCGGAAGCCGCGGCCGAGATCGACCGGCTGCCGGTCTGGCTCAACCGGGTCTTCGCCTTCCTCATCCTCGCCGGGCTCGCCGCCTATGTCTGCTGGGTCTGGGTCAAGCCGCGCGTGGTCGGGCGCGGCCAGTGGACTGTCACTCTGCCCGGCGGGCCGTTGACGCTGTTGCAGATCGTCATCGGCATCATCGATCTCGGCTTCTGCGCGCTGGCGATGTACATGCTGGTGCCGGCCACGCCGCATGTCGACTTCGTCACCGTTGCCGTGGTCTTCGTCTCTGCCACCTTGCTTGGCTTCGCCAGCCATTCGCCCGGCGGCCTCGGCGTGTTCGACGCGGCGATGCTGATCGGCCTGTCGCATTTCGAACGCGAGGATCTGCTCGCCGGCATGCTGCTGTTCCGCGTGCTGTATTACATCACCCCGTTCGTTCTCTCGCTGGCGACGCTTGCGATCCGCGAGGTCGTGGTCGGTCGGCGCGCGCCTGCCCCGCCGCCGGCCGAGCATCCGCCGGCGGCCCGCGATGTCATATCCGGAAGCCTTGACGAAAGGGCCAGGGCTGCATCAGTGATGCGGGGAGAGCGCAGCGCGTGAGGCTGCGGCAAGGCCCGGCGGAACCCTGACATTGGCTGCCAAGACGTCCTTTATTTCGGTGGAATGGAGCGACCGCATCAAGCGAGCGGCCGTGATCCTGCTGGTCAGCGCCATCGTTCTTGGCGGGCTGGTGCTGCTGGCCGATCTCCGGCTTTCCCGCGCCGTGCTGGCGTTCGTCTGCATCGCCGCCGCGGCGCTGGTGCCGTGGCAGCTGCATGACAGTGGCCGTTCCAGGGATGCCGAGCCTTCGACCGACCCGGCCGACGCGCTGATGCGGGCGCTGGTCGCCGGCCTGCCGGACCCCTCGGTGCTGCTGGACCGCGCCGGGCGGGTGCTCTGCTTCAATGCGGCGGCGGCCGAACTCGCGCCGGCCCTGCGGCAAGGCGAGCCGGCGTTGTCGGCGCTGCGGTCGCCGGAGATCGTCGCCACGCTGCGGCAGGCGCTGTTCGCGAACGAGATGCAGCGCACGACCTATGTCGACCGCGCGCCGATCGACCGCTGGATCGAGCTTGTCATCACCCCGGTCGCGGTGCCGACACGCTTCGGCGGCAAGGACATCTGCATGCTGATGACCTTCCACGACCAGACGCAGGAGCGGCGGGTGGAGGAGATGCGCGTCGATTTCGTCGCCAACGCCAGCCACGAGCTGCGCACGCCGCTGGCGGCGCTGTCCGGCTTCATCGACACGCTGTTGGGGCCGGCGAAGAACGATCCCGTCGCGCGCGAGCGGTTTCTCGGCATCATGCGCGTGCAGGCGACGCGGATGGCGCGGCTGATCGACGACCTTCTGTCGCTGTCGCGGATCGAACTCAGCGCGCATGTGCGCCCCGACAAGCAGGTCGATTTGCGCTCGCTGCTGCTTCAGGTGGTCGACGGGCTGGAATCGCTTGCGCGCGAGCGTGGCGTCGCCATCGCCGCCGAGCTGCCGGAGGCGCCGGTGAAGGTGCTCGGCGACCGCGAGGAACTGCTGCGGCTGTTCGAGAACCTGATCGAGAACGGCCTGAAATATGGCGCGTCCGGCGGCAAGGTCGAGGTGACGCTGAGCGAGGTCGCGGGTGAGGGCGGCCGCGAGGCGCGCGTTAGCGTGCGCGATTACGGTCCCGGCATCGCGCCGGAGCATCTGCCGCGGCTCACCGAGCGCTTCTACCGGGTGAATGCCGGCGACAGCCGCGCGCAGGGCGGGACCGGGCTCGGCCTGTCGCTGGTCAAGCACATCATGAACCGCCACCGCGGTCGGCTGATGATCGAAAGCGCGGTCGGCAAGGGCGCGACATTTACCGCGGTTTTCCCCGATCCGATCCCCTCGGATATCAAGAATCAGTAATGGTGTCAGGTGCTTGATGCCTGTCATCGGACTGTCATCGAACTCTCATAAATCCATGACGTGCGCGGTCTAGACCGCTCGCGTGGCTCGAAAGTTAACGGTGTCTGAAGCACCGCACGAGCCGCTTCGAGCCGCCGCTGCATTGCAGGGCAACATTCGGCCCGGCCAGCGTTGTCATTGCAGGGGCAATGGCGCGCCCACAGATGGAGAGAGACAGTGAAATTCCTGAAAGCCACTTTTGCGGCGGGCGTTCTCGCCGCGACGGCGCTGACCGCGCAGGCGGCCGACATCACCGGCGCCGGCGCCACCTTCCCGTATCCGGTCTATTCGAAATGGGCCGACGCCTACAAGAAAGAGACCGGCCACAGCCTCAACTATCAGTCGATCGGCTCCGGTGCCGGCATCAAGCAGATCCAGGCCAAGACCGTGACCTTCGGCGCGACCGACGCGCCGCTGAAGGCCGACCAGCTCGATAAGGGCGGTCTCGTGCAGTGGCCGATGGTGATGGGCGCGATCGTGCCTGTCGTGAATCTCGAAGGCATCAAGCCGGGCGAACTGGTGCTCGACGGCGCGACGCTCGCGGACATCTATCTCGGCAAGATCACCAAATGGGACGATGCGGCGATCAAGAAGCTGAATGCGGGCCTCGCGCTTCCCTCGACCGCGATCGCGGTCGTGCGCCGCTCGGACGGCTCCGGAACCACCTTCAACTTCACCGACTATCTCGCCAAGGTGAGCGCGGAGTGGAAGTCGAAGGTCGGCGAGGCGAACACCGCGGTCGAATGGCCGGTCGGCGTCGGCGCGAAGGGTAATGAAGGCGTCGCCGGCAACGTCGCGCAGACGAAGAACGCGATCGGCTATGTCGAATATGCCTACGCCAAGCAGAACAAGCTGACGCATGTGGCGATGCTCAACTCCGCCGGCAAGGCCGTTCAGCCCTCGACGGCGTCGGTGCAGGCGGCGGCGGCGAATGCCGACTGGGTCAACACCCCCGGCTATCGCGTGATCCTGACGAACCAGCCCGGCGACGGCTCGTGGCCGATCACCGCGGCGACGTTCATCCTCATGCACAAGCAGCCCGCCGACAAGGCCGCCGCGGCGGAGGCGATCAAGTTCTTCGCATGGTCGTTCGAGAAGGGCGGCAAGATGGCCGAAGAACTCGACTACATCCCGATGCCCGCGAGCGTGGTCGATCTGATCCGCAAGACCTGGACCGCCGAGATCAAGAGCTGAGGCGTTCATCGGACAGGAGGGGAAAGCATGATCCCGAAAAGCGGTAACCGGTTTTCGGACCGGGTCATGCTCGAGCACAACTTTCCTCCTCCTGTCCGTCGTCTTCGGGTCGTAACAATTGCCGTCGCATCGTGAGAGTCGGAAGTGAGGGGTCGCGTGGCTGAGATCGTCGTGCAGGGGCCGTCATTATCGGAAGTGGAGCCGCTGGATCGCGCGCGCGCTCAGCGCCTTCAAATTCGGCGACACGGTTTTCTACTGGGCTACCCGCATCGCCGCTCTGTCGGTGCTTGGCATTCTCGGTGGCATCATTCTGTCGCTGATCGCCGGCGCATGGCCGGCGATGCAGACCTTCGGGTTCGAATTTCTCTGGACCCAGCGATGGGCTCCCTCGGCGCAGCCGACCCCGGTGCTCGGCGCGCTCGGCCCGGTCTATGGCACGCTGGTGACGTCGTTCATCGCCATGCTGATCGCCGTTCCGGTCGGGCTCGGCATCGCCATCTTCCTCACCGAACTCTGTCCGCAATGGCTGCGCCGGCCGATCGCCATCGCGGTGGAACTGCTGGCTGGCATCCCATCGATCATCTACGGCATGTGGGGCTTCTTCGTGCTCGGCCCGTTTCTCGCCGACACCTTTCAGCCTTTCATGATCGGAATCTTCGAAGGCATGCCGGTGCTCGGCGCGATCTTCGCCGGCCCGCCATCCTATCTGAGCCTGTTCAACGCCTCGCTGATCCTGGCGATCATGGTGCTGCCCTTCATCACCGCCGTCTCGCGCGACGTGTTCGCCACCGTGCCGCCGGTGCTGAAGGAGGCCGCCTATGGTATCGGCTGTACGACCTGGGAGGTGGTGCGCAACGTCGTCATTCCCTATACGCGGGTCGGTGTGATCGGCGGCGTGATGCTGGCGCTCGGCCGCGCGCTCGGCGAAACCATGGCCGTCACCTTCATCATCGGCAATTCGTTCCGTATTTCCTCGTCGATCTTCGCGCCGGGAACGACGATTTCCGCCGCCATCGCCAGCGAATTCGCGGAGAGCGACGGCGTGCATCAATCGGCGCTGATCCTGCTCGGCCTGCTGCTGTTCGTGCTGACCTTCCTGGTACTGGCGGCGGCGCGGGTGATGCTGATGCGCCTCGAAAAGAAGGCCGGGAAATAATCTCATGACCATGGTCGCAGACACTCTCCCGCCGCCGAATCCGATCTACCGCCGCCGTCGCCGCATGGACCTTGTCGTGCGCGGGCTCTGCGTCGGCGCGGCGATCTTCGGCGTGACGTGGCTCGCGCTGATCCTGTTCACGCTGTTCTGGAACGGATTGGCCGGGCTCAATGCCCAGATTTTCACCGAGATGACGCCGCCGCCCGGCTCCAACAGCGGCGGGCTGCTGAACGCCATCGTCGGCTCGCTCATCATGACGGGGAATCGGCGTCGGCCTCGGCGCGCCGCTCGGCCTGCTCGCCGGCACCTATATGGCGGAATATGGCCGGCATGACCGGCTGACCTCGGTGGTGCGCTTCATCAACGACATTCTGCTCAGCGCGCCCTCGATCATCATCGGCCTGTTCATCTATGGCGCGGTGGTGATTCCGATGGGCGGCTTCTCGGCGCTGGCCGGCGCGCTGGCGCTGGCGGTGATCGTCATTCCGGTGGTCGTGCGCACGACCGAGGACATGCTGCTGCTGGTGCCGGGGCCGTTGCGCGAGGCGGCGTCGGCGCTGGGGCTGCCGCGCTCTGTCGTGATCCGCCGCATCGCCTATCGCGCGGCGCGCGCCGGTATCATCACCGGCGTGCTGCTGGCGACGGCCCGCGTGGCCGGCGAAACCGCGCCGCTGTTGTTCACCGCGCTCAGCAATCAGTTCTGGAGCCTCGATTTGACGCGGACGATGGCCAACCTGCCGGTGACGATCAACAATTTCGTGCAGTCGCCCTACGACTACTGGAAGCAACTCGCCTGGGCCGGCGCGCTGCTCATTACGCTAGCGGTTCTGACCCTGAATATCGGCGCGCGCATTCTCGGCGCGGAGAGGACAAAGTCATGAGCAATCTCAACGCAACCGTCGACGTTCCGCGTCAGGCCATGCCGCCGGCGATGGCGATGCCGGACATGCCGCCGAAGATCACCGTGCGCGATCTGAATTTCTACTACGGCCAGACCAAGGCGCTGAAGAACATCAATCTGACGCTCGACACCAACCGCGTCACGGCCTTCATCGGCCCGTCCGGCTGCGGCAAGTCCACGCTGCTGCGGATTTTCAACCGGATGTACGATCTTTATCCTGGCCAGCGCGCGGAAGGGCAGATCCTGCTCGACAAGACCGATATTCTCGATCCGAAGCTCGATCTCAATCTGCTGCGCGCGCGCGTCGGCATGGTGTTCCAGAAGCCGACGCCGTTCCCGATGACGATCTATGAGAATATCGCCTTCGGCGTGCGTCTCTACGAGAAGCTTTCGAAGTCGGTGATGGACGGGCGCGTCGAGCAGGCGCTGCGCGGCGGCGCGCTGTGGGACGAGGTCAAGGACAAGCTCAACGCCAGCGGCCTCAGCCTTTCCGGCGGCCAGCAGCAGCGGCTGTGCATCGCCCGCACCGTGGCTGTGCGGCCCGAGGTCATCCTGTTCGACGAGCCGTGCTCGGCGCTGGACCCGATCTCGACCGCGAAGATCGAGGAGCTCATCAGCGAGCTGAAAGAGGACTACACGATCGCCATCGTCACTCACAACATGCAGCAGGCCGCGCGCGTCTCCGACAAGACGGCCTTCATGTATCTCGGCGAACTGGTGGAGTTCGACGCCACCAACAAGATTTTCACCTCGCCTTCCGACCGGAGGACGCAGGATTACATTACCGGCCGGTTCGGTTGATAGCGGCGGTTGGGAGAACACACATGGCTTCGGAACACACCGCAAAAGCGTTTGACGCCGATTTGCAGGAACTGGCGCGGCTCGTCGCCGAAATGGGTGGCCTGGCCGAACGGCAGATCGCCGATTCCGTCGATTCGCTGGTTCGCCGCGACGGGGCGCTCGGCAAGCAGGTCGTGGCGCTCGACGCCGAACTCGACAGGTTGCAACGCCAGATCGAGGAGAGGGCGGTGCTGACGATCGCGCGCCGCCAGCCGATGGCGGTCGATCTGCGCGAGATCGTCGGGGCGCTGCGGGTCGCCACCGATCTTGAGCGGATCGGCGATCTTGCCAAGAATATCGGCAAGCGCATCAGCCAGCTCGACGGCGATTTCAATCCGATGAAGCTAATCCGCGGCCTGGAGCACATGACGACGCTGGTGCAGTCGCAATTGAAATCGGTGCTCGACGCCTACGCTGCGCACGATCTGCCGGCGGCCATGGCGGTGTGGAAGGGCGACGAGGAGGTCGATGCGATCTGTACCTCGCTGTTCCGCGAGCTGCTCACCTATATGATGGAAGACCCGCGGAACATCTCGTTCTGCATTCATCTGATGTTCTGCGCAAAAAACATCGAGCGGATCGGCGATCACGCCACTAACATTGCCGAGACGGTGTTCTACATGATCGAGGGCCAGCAGATTCAGGATCAGCGGCCGAAGGGCGATATGACGAGTTTCGCGGCGCTCGCGCCGGGGAAATGAAGCAGACCGAAGGTTAGCGATGAACGCACGAATTCTGGTTGTCGAGGACGAGGAGGCGCTGACGACGCTGCTCCGCTACAACCTCGACGCGGAAGGCTATGAGGTGGAGACGGTCGCGCGCGGCGACGAGGCGGATACCCGCCTGAAGGAGCGCGTGCCGGATCTGGTAGTGCTGGACTGGATGCTGCCGGGGCTGTCGGGCATCGAACTCTGCCGCCGGCTGCGGGCGCGGCCCGAGACGAAGCAATTGCCGATCATCATGCTCACCGCGCGCGGCGAGGAGAGCGAGCGCGTGCGTGGGCTTGCGACCGGCGCGGACGATTACATCGTCAAGCCGTTCTCGGTACCGGAACTGCTCGCGCGCGTGCGCGCGCTGTTGCGCCGCGCAGCGCCGGAGCGTCTGGCGGACGTGCTGACCTATGGCGATCTGGAACTCGATCGTGAAAAACGCCGCGTCTCGCGCGGCGGCGAGCCGATCGAACTCGGGCCCACCGAATATCGCCTGCTCGAATTTTTCCTGGAGCATCCGGGGCGGGTGTTCAGCCGCGAGCAATTGCTCGACAGCGTCTGGGGCCGTGACATCTACATCGACGAGCGGACGGTGGACGTGCATATCGGCCGGCTGCGGAAGCTTCTGAATTCCGGGCAGGCGGTCGATCCGATCCGCACCGTGCGCGGCGCGGGCTATGCGCTCGACGACCGTTTCGGCAAGGTCGAGGCGCGGTAGCGTCAGGCTTGAGACTACCTTTCCGGTCTATTCTCCGTCATGCCCGGCCATAGCCGTTCAAAGAACGGCGTCGCTTCGCTCGCTTACGTGCCGGGCATCCACGTCTGAACGGCGGCTCTGCTCAGCAAGATGTGGATGGCCGGGATAAACCCGGCCATGACGGCATACGATGTTCTCGTTAAAGCACGGAGCGTTCTGGAAGCGTGCGCTTAGCGCGGCTTGGCCGGCGTGCGCCGCCGTTCGGCCGCGGGCTGATAGGCGATGCGCGAATGATGCGCGCAATAAGGCAGGTTGGCGAGCGACTTGCCGCCGCAGAAGAAGAAGTCGGGGCTGCCGGGATCGCCGACCGGCCAGTGGCAGGTATCCTCGTTGAGTTCCAGCAGCGTCTTGCGCTGGCTCATCGGCACCACATTGTCGAATGCGATCGGGTCGGCTTCGTATTCGACCTCGAAGGCTTGCGCGAGCGCGGTGTTGCCGCGCGCGACGGGGCGCGAAATCCGGATGATGTGTTGCGCCGGGCGCGCCTTGCGCGGCCGCGGCACCGAGGTCGTCGGGCTCTTGGCGCGGCCGGACAGGCCGAGCCGGTGCACCTTGCCGATCACCGCGTTGCGGGTGACGTTGCCGAGTTCCGCTGCGATCTGGCTGGCGGACAGGCCGGCTTCCCAGAGCTTTTTGAGTTGCTCCACGCGATCGTCCGACCAGGTAATCGTTGTCATCGCCTCTTCCTTAATTCTGCCGCGGGACGCTCGCCCGCGCGGCTGAAGCCGCTCGCGTCGCTCGCCGCTCCCGTCCGCCGAATCCCTGCTCCCTCGCCGGAATCGAGTTGAAAATCCGGACGTTACGCCTAACAAAAGCGACCTTAAGGGAGCGGACCCGCTGCACGAGATGTCGTGTCTGATGGCCCAAACGCTACAATATGGCCTGACTCACGCGCAAGAGTCCGTGCCGGCCAATAACCATCTGAGCTGTGTAGAAATCAGCAAAATGGGCTTTTTCTGCGACTCCGTGGCAGTTCGGTCAGCCTCCGCACGGAGACTTTCGTCGCGTGTCGGCGGTTGACAGAATCCGGACCGGTAATAAAATGATGCCTGTCGGTGCCGCCTTGGAAAGGCGGCACTTTTGTTTCCGGGGCAGGCTTTCGCATCGCGGCGCCTGTGCCGCCCGAACGCCGCTACGATGCGAGGACCGGCCGCTTCACGGCAGGGCCGTTCCGATGCACACATTCTTCGATGCCGGATCACTGCTGGGCAGGTCACCATGAGCCAGATCGTACAGACCCATCTGCTTCCCGTTTTCGCAAGGGCTGATGTCGCGTTCGAGCGCGGCGAGGGCGTCTGGCTGATCGCGACCAATGGTGACCGCTATCTCGATTTCGGCAGCGGCGTCGCCGTCAACGCGCTCGGACACGCGCATCCGCATCTGGTTCAGGCGATGACCGAGCAGCTCGGCAAGGTCTGGCACGTCTCCAATCTCTACAAGATGCCGGACGGCGAGAAGCTGGCCAACAGGCTTTGCGAGGCGAGCTTCGCGGACGTCGTCTTCTTCTGCAATTCCGGCGCGGAGGCGATGGAGTGCGCCATCAAGATGGCGCGCAAATATCAGCACGCAAATGGCAAACCGGAACGCTACCGCATCATTACCTTTGAAGGCGCGTTCCACGGCCGGACGCTGGCGACCATCGCCGCCGGCGGACAGGCGAAATATCTCGAAGGCTTCGGCCCGCCGGTGGACGGCTTCGATCAGGTTCCGCTCGGCGACATCGAGGCGGTGAAAAAGGCGATCGGCCCGCAGACGGCGGCGATCATGATCGAACCGTTGCAGGGCGAGGGCGGCGTGCGCGCGCCGTCGCTGCAATTCTTCAAGGGCTTGCGCGAATTGTGCGACCAGCACGGCCTGCTGCTGGTGTTCGACGAGGTGCAGACCGGCATGGGCCGCACCGGCGAAATCTTCGCCTATAAGCGAACCGGCGTGACGCCCGACATCATGTCGCTGGCGAAGGCGCTGGGCGGCGGCTTCCCGATCGGCGCGTGCCTTGCGACCACCGAGGCCGCGAAGGGCATGGTTGCCGGCACGCACGGCTCGACCTTCGGCGGCAATCCGCTGGCGATGGCGGCTGCGAACGCGGTGCTGGACGTGATGCTCGCGCCGGGCTTCATCGAGCAGGTGCAGCGGGTTTCGTTGCTGCTGAAGCAGAAGCTTGCGAGCATCTGCGACCGCTATCCGGACATCGTCAGCGAGGTGCGCGGCGAGGGCCTGCTGATCGGCCTCAAGGCCGTGATCCCGGCGGGCGATCTGTCGAACGCGCTGCGCGACGAAAAGCTGCTCACCGTCGCCGCCGGCGAGAATGTGGTGCGGATGCTGCCGCCCTTGATCGTCAGCGAGGCGGAAGTGGACGAGGCTGTCGCTCGCATCGAGCGGACCTGCGCCGCGCTGAGCAAGTCGCTGAAGCGGGGGGCCGCCTGACGTGACCGCGCCGCCAAGACATTTCCTCGATCTCAGCGCGCTGCCGACGGCGGAGCTGCGGACCATGCTGAACGCCGGCATCGCGATGAAGAAACGTCGCAAGGCCGGATTGGAAGGTGGTCCGGACAGCCGGCCGCTCGCCGGCAAGACGCTGGCGATGATTTTCGAAAAGCCGTCGACGCGGACGCGCGTGTCGTTCGACGTCGGCATGCGCCAACTCGGCGGCGAAGCCATCATGCTGACCGGCGCGGAGATGCAGCTCGGCCGCGGCGAGACGCTGGCCGACACCGCGCGGGTGCTGTCGCGCTATGTCGATGCGATCATGATCCGCATTCTCAGCCATCGCGCGCTGATGGAACTGGCGGAGTATGCCACGGTTCCGGTCATCAACGGGCTGACGCGGCTGTCGCATCCCTGTCAGGTGATGGCCGACATCATGACCTTCGAGGAGCATCGCGGCGCGATCAAGGGCAAGACGATCGCCTGGACCGGCGACGCCAATAATGTTCTGGCGTCCTGGGTGCATGCGGCGCAGCGTTTCGATTTCCGCCTGAATGTGGCGACGCCGCCGGAACTCGCGCCGGAGAAGCCGCTGAAGGACTGGATCAGGCTCAACGATGCCAATGTCCAGCTTCACACAGATCCGGAAGCGATGGTGCGCGACGCCGATTGCGTTGTCACCGACACCTGGGTGTCGATGGGCGACAAGGATGGCGAAAAGCGTCACAATCTGCTGAAGCGCTATCAGGTCAATGACAGGCTGATGTCGCTGGCGAAACCCGATGCGGTGTTCATGCATTGTCTTCCAGCGCATCGCGGCGACGAGGTTACCGCGGACATCATCGACGGTCCGCAATCGGTGGTGTTCGACGAGGCCGAAAATCGCCTGCATGCGCAAAAGGGAATTCTGGCCTGGTGCCTCAACGCGGCGATGACCTGAGATGGCGGATGGACAGGTTCGCGGACCATCGGCGGCTCCGCTCGAAGATGCGATCCTGCCATTCGAGGTCGCGCCGCTCGATCTGAGGGGCCGGCTAGTCAAGCTCGGGCCTGCGCTCGACGACCTGCTCAGCAAGCACGCTTATCCGCCGCAGGTCAGCAAGCTGCTTGGCGAGGCGATCGCGCTAACCGCACTGCTGGGCTCGTCGCTGAAATTCGAGGGGCGCTTCATTCTGCAAACGCAGACCGACGGTCCGGTCTCGATGCTGGTGGTGAATTTCGCAGCGCCCGACCGGATGCGCGCCTACGCCCGCTTCGATGCGACGCGGCTGCGGCCGGGGCTGAGTTCGGGCGAACTGCTTGGCCGCGGCCATCTGGCGATGACCGTGGATCAGGGCAGCGATATGAGCCGCTATCAGGGGCTGGTGGCGCTGGACGGCGGCGATCTCGAAGCCGCCGCGCACGAATATTTCCTGCGCTCCGAACAGATTCCGACGCGAGTCCGCCTCGCGGTCGGTGAGGAATTGCGCAGCCAGGACGGCCCGCGCCATCGCTGGCGCGCGGGCGGGTTACTGCTGCAATTTTTGCCGAAATCCTCCGACCGCGCGCGGCAGGCCGATCTCGATCCGGGTGATGCGCCGGAAGGTGCGCTGCCGAGCCCGGTCGACGATGACGATGCCTGGGCCGAGGGGCAGGCGCTGATGCAGACGGTGGAGGATGTCGAACTGATCGATCCCGAACTGTCCGGCGAAAGGCTGCTGTTCCGCCTGTTTCACGAACGCGGCGTGCGGGTGTTCCAGACGCAGCCGGTGCAGGCGAAATGCTCGTGCTCGCGCGACGCGGTCTCGGCCATGCTCGCGCGCTTCTCGCCGCAGGACCGCGCAGAGATGGTCGAGAACGGCAAGGTGGTCGTGACCTGCGAATTCTGCTCGTCTGTCTATGAGTTCACGCCGGAAGAGGCTGGGGCCGGCTAGAGCATGATCCCGAAAAGTGGAAACCGGTTTTCGGAAAAGATCATGCTCAATTCAGCGTCCGGCGGACGGCCGGGCTGTCGAGCGAGAACGCCGGAATGTCGATTTCGAAGCGCTCGCCGTGATCGTTGACCATCTGATAGCGCCCGGTCATGAACCCGGACGGCGTCTGCAACGGTACTCCGCTGGTGTATTCGAACACCTCGCCTGGTTTCAGCGTCGGCTGTTCGCCGACCACACCCTCGCCTTTCACCTCCTGCCGCTGGCCGGTGGCGTCGGTGATGATCCAGTGGCGCCGGCGCAATTGCACCGTCTCGGTTCCATGATTGGCGATGACGATCCGGTAGGCCCAGAAGAAGACGTGCTCGTCCGCGGAGGATCGGTCCGGCATGAAGCGGGGCTCGACCTTCACTTCGATGGCGCGCGTCACCGCTTTGTACATGCTCGCTCGATCGATTCTCATGTCCGGGAGGGAATAAAGGCGAAAAGCCTTGCCGCGCCCTTCCTCTTATTCCGCTCCTGAGTAGAAGTCTCACTATAGCGCACAATCGCCATGCTATGAAGTCGCGTGCTTCGGCCGGCGCCGTTCTGAATTTTCGGTGATCGCCCCTTGCATGCCTGTTGCCGAAGCGCGGTTCGCGATACGAGGACAGGATGAACCGATCGAGTCCCGCATGACGCTCGCCGCCGCCGAGACCGAGATTTCGCCTCCGAAGACCATCGTCGCGCCGCCCGTGACCGAACGCGAATTGCGGCTCGATCTGTTCCGGGGGCTGGCGCTCTGGCTGATCTTCATCGACCATCTGCCGACCAATGTGCTGACGTGGTTCACGCTGCGCAATTACGGCTTCAGCGACGCCACCGAGATTTTCATTTTCATCTCCGGCTACACGGCGGCCTTCGTCTATGGCCGGGCGATGCAGGAGCGCGGCTTCCTCGTCGCCAGCGCGCGCATTCTCAAGCGCGCCTGGCAGATCTATGTCGCGCACATCTTTCTGTTCACGATCTATCTCGCCGAGATTTCCTATGTCGCAGCCCGGTTCGACAATCCGCTCTATGCGGAGGAAATGAACATTCTCGATTTTCTCAAGCAGCCGGATGTGACCATCGTTCAGGCGCTACTGCTGCGCTTCCGGCCTGTGAACATGGACGTGCTGCCGCTCTATATCGTGCTGATGATGTTCTTTCCGCCGGTTCTCTGGCTGTTGCGGAAGAAGGCCGATCTGGCGCTGGCGCTGTCGGTCGCGCTCTACGCGGTGACGTGGGAGTTCGAGCTGGCGCTGCCGTCCTATCCAAGCGGCACGTGGTTCTTCAATCCGTTCGCGTGGCAATTGCTGTTCGTGTTCGGCGCATGGTGCGCGCTGGGCGGGGCGGAGCGGATGTCGCGCATCCTGACGTCTCGGATCACGCTGGCGCTGGCGGCGGCGTATCTGGTGTTCGCGCTCGCCGTCGTGCTCACCTGGCACTTTCCGCGCATCGACTTCCTGATGCCGAAAATGCTTGCGCGGTGGATGTATCCGATCAGCAAGACCGATCTGGACGTGCTGAGATTTGCGCATTTCCTTGCGCTGGCGGTGGTGACCATCCATCTTATCCCGAAGGGCTGGCCGGGGCTGACATCTGCCTGGCTGCGGCCGATGATCCTGTGCGGCCAGCATTCGCTGGAAATTTTCTGCGTCGGCATCTTTCTGGCCTTCGCCGGCCATTTCGCGATAGTTGAGTTGCAGGGCGGCCCGTGGATACATTTGGCGATCAGCGCGGCCGGAATCGTCATTATGTCTGGCACGGCCTGGCTGCTTTCATGGTACAAGGGCGTCGCCGACAAGAGCGGTTCCCATCAGGCGAGGAAATCGTCGGCAGGAGCAGCATGAAGATTGTCCTCCAGGCACTGCTGGTCGCCGGATTTTTGGCCGGATCGCCGGTCTGCGCCCAGAAGGGGGGCGCGGATGGCAAGCAGGAGCCGGCCAAATCCTGCGAGATGCCGCCGGAGCTGATGTCCGTCGGCGACAATGTGCTTGGAACGGTCTCGGCCGCGATCAAGATTCGCAAAAAACTCGACATTCTGGTGGTGGGAAGCGGATCGTCCACGCTCGCCGGCCCCGACGGCGCCTCGATCGCCTATCCGGCGCGGCTGGAAGCGAGCCTGCGCGAAAAACTCCCCGGCATCGCGATCGCCGTCACCACCCATCTGCAACCGAAGAAGCCGGCCGAAGAGGTCGCCGAAACATTGAAGGGCCTCGTCGCGGAGCGAAAGCCCGATCTGCTGCTCTGGCAGACCGGCACGTTCGACGCCATCCGCGCGGTGCATCCGGATGATTTTCGCAATGCGCTCGACGACGGGGTCGGCAGCGTCAAAGCCGCCGGCGCGGACGCGATGCTGATGAACCTGCAATACAGTCCGCAGATGGAGGCCATGATCGCGACGGAGCCCTATCTGGACAACATCCGCGCGGTAGCCCAGCAGCAAGATGTGCCGCTGTTCGACCGCTACGCGATCATGCAGAACTGGGGCGAGAACGGCGTGTTCGACCTGTCGAATTCGTCGCGGAGTTTTGCGCTTGCAAGGGCCGTACATGATTGCATCGGCCGAGCGCTTGCGGATTTTGTGATTGCGGCGGCGAAAGTCGACCCGGCGGAGTTCAAGGCCCAGCGATAATGAACGTATTTCCTGTCCGGCTGCGCCGGAGCGCGGCCCTCCTCGCCCTTTTGCTGTTTGTTGCCCCGTCTGTCTCGCTCGCGCAATCGCCGCAGCCGCCCCAGAAGGGCATCGTCGAGCGAACGAAAGAGGGCGTCGATCGGGCGGCGGATAAAATCGACGACGCGGTCAAGCGTGCCGCCGACATCTTCAAGCGCGTTCCGTGCGCGTCGCGCGATGCATATCTTGAAGGTTCGCTTCCCGGAATCGCCAAGAAACTGATCGCCGGAAAGCCGGTGACGATCGTCGCGTTCGGATCGTCGTCGACGACCGGATATGGTGTGACGTCGCCGATTTTCTCTTACCCTTACCGGCTTGCGGACCAATTGCGGCGCAAATATCCGTATTCGGACATTACGGTTCTCAACCGTGGCATCGGCGGCGAGGAAACGCCGCAAATGATGAAGAGGTTGAAGGTCGCCGTGCTCGACGCCAAGCCGGATATGGTGATCTGGCAACTCGGCACCAACACGATCATGCGCGGAGACGAATCCGCGGTCATCAGGACGCAAGCTCTGATCGAGGATGGAATCGATCAGATCAAGGCGCTCGGCGCCGACATCGTTCTCATCGATCCGCAATACGTTCCGGCAACGGCCGCCCCTGATGTGCAGGAGAAGGCCTACAAGATGAACGATCTCATCGGCCGTGTCGCACAAGCCAAGCAGGTCGCGCGATTTCCGCGTTTCTCCGTGATGCGAAACTGGCACAACGACCAGAAGCTGCCGTTCGAGGATTTCGTGTTCAACGACGGCCTGCACCTGAACGACTGGGGCTATGCCTGCTTCGCGCAGTTGCTGGGCGACACCATCATCGAGAGCGTCAGCCGCATCCAGTCCGGCCAGGCGGTGCCGTCGGACGTGATGCTTGTCAGGCCGATGTAGCGCGCTTTCAGGATCGTCCGGACAGGCTTACGCCTGCGCCAGCGCCGCCTCCAGATCCTCGATCAGGTCGTCGGCGTGTTCGAGCCCGGCCGAAAAGCGGATCATGCCTTCGGTGATGCCGAGTTCGGCGCGCGCTTCCGGCGTCAGCCTCTGATGCGTCGTCGTTGTCGGATGGGTGACGAGGCTTTTCGCGTCGCCGAGGTTGTTGGAGATGCGCGCGAGCTTCAGCGCGTTGAGCGTGCGGAACGCGGCGGCGCGGCCGCCCTTGACCTCGAAGGCGATCAGCGACGAGCCGGCCTTCATCTGCTTCTTCACGATCGCGGCCTGCGGATGATCGGCGCGACCGGGATAGACCAGCCGCGAAATCTTCGGGTGCTTGGCCAGCACGTCGGCGATCTTCGCGGCCGTCTCGGTCTGCTGCCGCACGCGCACGCCGAGCGTCTCCAGTCCCTTCAGCAGGACCCATGCATTGAACGGCGACATCGACGGGCCGGTCTGGCGCAGGAAATTGTGAATGTGCTCCTGGATGAAATCGTTGCTCGACAGGATCACGCCGCCGAGGCAGCGGCCCTGACCGTCGATATGCTTGGTCGCGGAATAGACCACGACATCCGCGCCGAGCGCGAGCGGGCTCTGCCAGAGCGGCGTCGCGAACACGTTGTCGACGATCAGCCGCGCGCCGCCGGCATGCGCGATCTTGGCGACCTCCGCGATATCGACGACATCGAGCGTCGGATTGGTCGGGCTTTCCAGGAACAGCGATTTCGTGTTCGGCTGCATCGCCTTCTGCCACTGGTCGAGATTCTCGCCATCGACCAGCGTCGAGGTGATGCCGTAGCGCGGCAGCAGGTCTTCGACGACGAAGCGACAGGAGCCGAACAGCGCCTTCGCCGCGACCACATGATCGCCGGCGCGCAAGGAGCCAGGATCGCCGTCGTCACCGCCGCCATGCCGGTCGCGGTGGCGCGCGCGGCTTCAGCGCCTTCCAGATCGATCATGCGCTGCTCGAACATCGCCACCGTCGGGTTGGCGAAGCGCGAATAGATGAAGCCCGGATCGGTATTGTTGAAGCGCGCCGCGCATTGCTCGGCGGAGTCGTAGACGTAGCCCTGCGTCAGGAATAGCGACCTGACGTCTCGCCGAACTGGGAGCGGAGCGTGCCGCCATGAACGAGGCGGGTTTCGGGGCGGTAATTGCGGGCGACGGGATCGGGGCGTTTGTCGGACAAGTGACCTCCTGCGGCCGTCTCCGGCCAAAAAAATACCGGCCTCGGAAAATTCCGACAGGCCGGGATCACATGTCCCCGGCCTGTTTAGCTATTTGTTTAACGTGGCTGCAAGCCGGCCGGCTCAAATCACCACGGGATAAACCATGCTCTTAATCGGCGCCGCCCTTTCCGTCAAGGCGGTCATCGGATAACCGGAAAGGGTGGTATAATCCGCTGGAAACAGCCGACTTTCAGGATGCCGACGTGCCGTTTGCGCTGCCGCCCGACGCGACAGGAATTCTTCCCGACCGCCTGATCGCGGCGATGGCGGATGCCGGCGCGATCCTGCCTGCCTATCCCTTCATCGAAAGCCAGATTCAGCCGGCAAGCCTCGACCTTCGGCTTGGCGATATCGCCTACCGCGTGCGCGCCAGTTTTCTGCCGGGACCCGGGGCGACCGTCGCCGACCGGATCGAGGATTTGAAGCTGCATGAAATCAGCCTCGCCGACGGCGCGGTGCTGGAGACGAACTGCGTCTACATCGTGCCGCTGATCGAGAGTCTGGCGCTGCCGGCAGGTGTCGCCGCCGCCGCCAATCCGAAAAGCTCGACCGGCCGGCTCGACGTGTTCACGCGCGTGATCGCAGATGGCACGCGCCGCTTCGATATGATCGACGCCGGCTATCACGGGCCGCTCTACGCGGAGATCAGTCCGAAGACGTTTCCGGTGCTGCTGCGGGAAGGCTCGCGCCTCTCGCAGATCCGTTTCCGGCAGGGCGAGGCGACGCTCGATGCCGCCGCGCTCGCGGCGCTGCATGCGCGCGAGCGGCTGGTCGATAGCGAGGAGGCTGATCTGAGCAACGGCCTCGCGCTCAGCGTCGATCTCTCCGGCGAAAACTCCAACGGCTTCGTCGGCTATCGCGCCAAACGCCACACCGGCGTCGTCGATGTCGATCGCCGCGCGGGCTACGCGGCGGCCGAGTTCTGGGAGCCGATCGCCGCGCGCGAGGATCGCAGCCTGATCCTCGACCCCGGCGAGTTCTACATCCTCGCCTCTAAGGAGGCGGTGCAGGTGCCGCCGGATTTCGCCGCTGAAATGGTGCCGTTCGATCCGCTGGTCGGCGAATTCCGCGTGCATTATGCGGGCTTCTTCGATCCGGGCTTCGGCTATGCCGGGGCCGGCGGGCAGGGCTCGCGCGCGGTGCTGGAGGTGCGCTCGCGCGAGGTGCCGTTCATTCTCGAACACGGGCAGATCGTCGGCCGTCTCGTCTATGAGCGGATGATCTCCCGGCCCGACGCGCTTTACGGCCAGCGCATCGGCTCGAACTATCAGGCGCAGGGCCTGAAGCTGTCGAAGCATTTCAAGCTGTGACGACGGCCTCGCAGGCTGGTCACAGCGATTTATAGATCGCCGTTTCGAATTGCTGGAACAGCGGCAGTGCCTTGACGTCGCAGAACGGCAGGATCTGCGTCGCGAACACGCCGGTCACTTTCCTCGTCGGATCGATCCAGTAATAAGAGTTCATCAATCCCGCCCAAGCGAGCGAGTTGGCGGAGCGGCCGGTCGCCATCGGCTGCGGATTGATGAGGAAGGTCAGCCCCCATTTCATGCCGTCGATGAAGTCGACATCGTTCGAGCGCTGCGGCTGCGCGGCCTTCAGGGCGCGCACGTTGAGGTCGCCCATCGCGTTCCGAGACATCAGCGCGACCGTTTCAGGCTTCAGAATGCGGGCACCGCGGAAGGTGCCGCCATGCAGGATCATCTGCGTAAAGGTGAGATAGTCGCTGACGGTCGAGGCGAGGCCGCCGCCGCCGGCTTCATATTCCGGATTGTCGGCATATTTGCGCTCAAATGGCGCAAGTCCGTTCTCGCCGCGCGAATGAATGCCGGCCAGGCGCGCGCGCTGCGGTTCGCCGACGGCGAAGCCGGTGTCCATCATGCCGAGCGGATCGAAAATGTTCTGCTTCATGTACTGGCCGAGCTTCATGCCGGACGCGGCCTCGACCGCCTTGCCGGCCCAGTCGATGCCGATGCTGTATTCCCATTTGTCGCCGGGATCGAACATCAGCGGCGTCAGCAGCGCAGCGTTGAGACCGGAATCCGTCGACGGAATGCCGGCCTTCTCGCGATAGGGCGTGATGCGCGCGTTCCAGGTGTCGTAGACATGGCCGGAGGTGTGCGTCAGCAGATGCCGCAACGTGATCGGCCGTTTTGGCGCGCGCAGTTTCGGTTCGCCGGTTGCATCAAAGCCTTCGAACACCTGCACGCGGCCGAGATCGGGAAGCAGCGGACCGATCGGCGCGTCGAGATCGAGCTTGCCTTGCTCGACGAGTTGCATCGCGCAGGCGCCGGTGATCGCCTTGGTCATCGAGGCGATGCGGACGACGGTGTCGAGCGTCATCGGCGCGTCGCCGGCGAGGCTGCGCCGCCCGAACGCGCCCTGATAGATGACTCCGTCCATCGTCGCGGCCGTCGCGATGACACCCGGCACGTCGCCGGCGTCGGTCGCGCGTTTCAGAATGTCGGATACGGCCGCAAGATCGGGCATAGGTCTCTCTCCCTGCCGGAGCGTCGTTCTCGCCGCTCCGCGCGGCGAGGAACGTAGATCAGCGGCGTGGGACGAGGCAAGCGTGTCTTGCTTACTCCTCTCGTTCCCGGACTCTTGTGTCCGATGAGGGTCTCGTTTACGGTCCGCGCATTCGCCGTTTCGCGGCGCGCGGGCGTAGTTCAATGGTAGAACGGCAGCTTCCCAAGCTGCATACGAGGGTTCGATTCCCTTCGCCCGCTCCAGAATTAGCAACGATATCGTCGTTGCGCCGGCCCTTCCTTGAGCAGCGGCGCTGGACAGGATCGGTTCGACCGGCTTGCGTTCGACCACAACCGGATTGCGTTCGCCGCGCGCGGCATGGCGATCACGCTCAACGGCATCGTACAAGGCTTCATCACCGATCGGATCGTCCGATCGCTTAGGCCGGCTGCTCGGGGCCGTCCCCGGCGTCGACGTACATTTGCAGACGGCAGAGGGCAGGCGCCAGCATCTGACCTGACGATGAATCCGCGTCTGATCTTGCCGCAAGGCAGCATTCGCCGGGATTTGCGCGAGAACAACGATGGTTCTTTGCGGCGTGATCTATCTTGGTCGCATCCTCTCGCAGAGAAGCCGATGAACGCAGCCTATCGTGACGACATGACGATGGAAGACGTGATGCGGATGTGGCCGGCGACGATCCGCGTTATCCTCAGTCACGGCATGTTGTGCGTCGGCTGCCCGTTCGCGAAATTCCAGACCGTGAACGATGCGATCCGCGAGCACGGGGTCGACGGACATCGGTTCCGCGAGGAGCTGCACGCCGTCATCGACGGCGATATGCCTGAGACGAATTAATCCCGAACGTTGCGGCCTTCCGCCAGCAGCAACAGCTTGTGCGGCTGGATGACGCTGACCTGCTGGCGCGCGCTTTTCACGAGGCCCTTGTCCTCCCAGGCCGATAGCACGCGGCTGACGGTGTGGAGAGTGGTTCCTGTCATTTCGGCGATGTCCTGACGCGAGATCGGAAAATCGATCAGGACGCCGTCGTCGGTCTTCTTGCCGGACTGGCGGACCAGCCGAAGCAGCGCATGCGCAATCCGCTGCTCCACTTGCTTGGTCGCCATGTCGACCATTTGCATCTGTACGTCTTCGAGCCGCATGCCCAGGGTCTTGTAAGTGGCCTTGCCGAACGACGGAAAGGAGGAGGCGAATTCGTTCCAGAGCTTGCCGGGCCATGACAGGACGACGCAATCGACGGCGGCGATCGCGCTTGCTGGATAAGTGTCGCGTCCGATCGCCTGGGCGATGCGAACAATTCTCCGGCACGATGTAGCGCACGATCACCTGACGCCCGTCGGGCATGGGCCTGACACCCGCACCTGCCCGTCCAGAAGCACGAGAAGGATTTTGCTTCCGCCCTGTTCGAAGATGGCATCCTTCGCCACGCGAAGGGCGGTGGCGCGCGACAGGATCGTGTCGAGATCGCCGCCGCTCAGCTCCTGAAAGGCTGGCAGGTCAGCGATCAGCGATGGGTCGAGACGACTCAAGCCGAGGCTCCTATCGATTATCCTGTCCGGCGCACGATTCCTGTCGATCGCTTTCGTGCCGAACGTTTGCCGTGCGGTGAAAAACACAACTCTTTGCGCAATCGCCTTCGCCAAGGTTCCGGCGAATTGAGGTTTCGCCAAACGATTGCCTGGCGTTCGCGCAGAGAGCAGGCCGGCATCCACCGGCCTGCTTTTCTATGTCGTGAATTTACTTCGCGCCTGCTTTCGGCTTGTCGCCCGCCATCGGCGCGCGCTTGTCGAAATGCGCGCGGATGTTGTCCGGCAGCGTGTTCGGATCGATCGCAGCGCCATGCACCAGCACGCGATGCGCATGACCGAGCTGATGCACGGCGAATGCGTGCTGCATCGACAGCCGGCGACCCATCGCGTCCTGCGCGGTGTTGACGGTCGCTTTCGTCATGTTCAGCGTCCAGGTGGTGTGCTTGCAGAGGCGTTCGGCGAGATCGAGCGTGAAACTCTCAAGCTGCGCGCGCGGAACGACCTCGTTCACCATGCCGTAGGACTCGGCCTTCTGCGCCGAAATCTCGCCTTCCAGCATCCATAGCTTGGCGCGGCGCGGGCCGATTTCCCACGGATAGGCCCAGAACTCGACGCCGGTGCCGCCCATCTTGGTCGAGGTGCAGATGAATTTCGCGTCGTCGCTGGCGACGACGAAGTCGGAACACCAGGCGAGCATCAACCCGCCGGTGATGCACTTGCCCTGAACCTGCGCGATGATCGGCTTCGACAGATTGCGCCAGCGTTCGGTGATTTCGAGATAGATCTCCATCTCGCGCGCGTAGCGGCCCTCCGCGCCGGGCGAATCGAAATTGGCCCAGGTGCCGACGATCGGAAAATCGCGCCAGGTCTTGTTGCCGTCGCCGCCGAGATCGTGTCCGCCGGAAAAATGTTCGCCGACGGCGGCCAGAACGATGATCTTGATGTGTGGCTGACGCACGGCGTAGTCGAACGCGCTGTTCAGATCATAGGTCATCTGCATATTCTGCGCGTTGCGCTTGTCGGGGCGGTTCAGCGTGACGCGGGCGACCGCCGGGCGCGGCTCGTCGTAGATGATGGTTTCGAATGTCGGGAATGTCGATGTCGTCGACATGGCTGTCCTCCGGACGTGGTGTTGTTGGTTTGAATTCGTTGTCTAGTGCGGGCCGCGTCTTGCGAGACGAAATCCGGAATCTCTCATAGCATCCGGGCCGGCGATGGCGAAGAGACGAACGCCCTGGTGGGGCAATCTATCCGATGATCGTGGGTGCGTAGCTCTTCGACGGGCGCAAAGTCCCATTCTCGCCGGGCATATGGACATCTTCGCGGCGCTGCCGTCATCTTGTAGTCTTCCGCGGGCGGTCGCCCCGCGCCAGGTTCCTTTTGCCTTCCAAAGAGCCAGACAACAAAAACCAGAAACAGATCGGAAGAAACGTGCCCTCGACCTTCAAGAAGCTGCTGATCGCCAACCGTGGCGAGATCGCCATCCGTATCGCCCGCACCGCCGCCGATCTCGGGATCGCAACCGTAGCGGTTCACCCGGAGGATGATGCGAAATCGCTGCATGTCCGGATGATGGACGAGGCCGTGGTTCTGCCCGGCACGGGGGCTGCGAGCTATCTCGATATCGGAGCCGTGATCGCGGCGGCGCGTGAGGCGGGGTGCGACGCGATCCACCCCGGTTACGGATTTCTCAGCGAGAACGCCGCCTTCGCATCCGCATGTGCCGAGGCCGGCATCGTCTTCGTCGGCCCGCGCGCGGAAACGCTGTCGCTGTTCGGCGACAAGGGTCGTGCCCGCGCGTTTGCGATCGAGCATAGTGTGCCGGTGGTGCCGGGCACGTCCGGCCCCACCTCGCTAGAGGATGCGCGTGCCTTCATGACCTCGCTTGGCGCGAATGCTGCGGTGATGGTGAAGGCGATCGCCGGCGGCGGCGGACGCGGCATGCGCCCCGTCACCGATATCGCCCAGTTGGCCGAGGCGATGGAGCGTTGCCGCTCGGAGGCGAAAGCGTCGTTCGGCAATGGCGACGTTTATGTCGAACGACTGTTTCCGCGCGCGCGCCATATCGAGGTGCAGATCATCGGCGACGGCACCGGCGCGGTTTCGCATCTGTGGGAGCGCGAATGCAGCCTGCAACGCGAACGCCAGAAGATTCTCGAAATCGCGCCCGCGCCGAATCTCGCCTCCGGCGTCCGCGAACGGCTGTTGCAGGCTGCGACGAAACTCGCGGCGGCGGCGAATTATCTCTCCGCCGGGACGTTCGAATTTCTTGTCGATGCGTCGGACCCCTCCGACAACGCAACCATCGCCTTCATCGAGGCCAATGTGCGCTTGCAGGTCGAGCACACCGTGACCGAGGAGGTGACGGGTGTCGATTTGGTGCGGGCGCAACTGGAGATCGCGCAAGGCGCGCGGCTGTCCGACCTCAAGCTGATGCAGGCGGATATTCCGAAGCCGTCCGGTGTCGCGATCCAGGCGCGTGTGAATCTGGAGACGATGCAGCCGGACGGTTCGGTGCGCTCGTCCGGCGGCGTGATCTCCGTTTACGAGCCGCCGTCGGGACGCGGCGTGCGCGTCGATGGTTATGGCTATGCCGGCTATCGGACCAACCCGCGCTATGACTCGCTCTTGGCGAAAGTGATCGTGCATACGCCGCGCGACGATTTCGCCGCCGCCGCAACCCGCACCGAACGCGCGCTCGCGGAATTCAGGATCGCCGGCGTCGCCTCGAACATGCCGTTCCT
>JAWKWT010000004.1:0-324220 GCA_041397365.1 Xanthobacteraceae bacterium | reverse complement strand
ACGCCGGACCGCTGCGTGGCCCAGCAGATCTCCATGAAGGCCGTGCAGTTCTCCAGCAGCAGCGCGACGTGATCGCCGCGCCGCACGCCGAGCGACCGAAATAGCTGCGCGCCCTGATTGGAGCGGTCGTCGAGCTCGCGATAGGTAACGCCGCGATCGCTGTCCGCCATACGGTAGGCGATTTTGTCCGGCGTCGTTTTGGCGTGGATCGAGGGGTGAGTCATCGGTCAGTCCCAGGCCCGCTCCCCGCGATCGATGTCGTTTACAACCGTTCGATGATGGTGACGTTCGCCATGCCGCCGCCTTCGCACATGGTTTGCAGGCCGTAGCGCTTGTTGCGCTGCTTCAGCGCATGCACCAGCGTCGTCATCAGCTTGGTGCCGGAGCCGCCGAGCGGATGGCCGAGCGCGATCGCGCCGCCATTGACGTTCAGCCGGTTCGGATCTGCGCCTGTGTCCTTCAGCCACGCGGTCGGCACCGAGGCGAAGGCTTCGTTGACCTCGAACAGGTCGATGTCGTCGATCGACATGCCGGCCTTCGCCAGCGCGCGCTTGGTGGCCGGCAGCGGCGCTTCCAGCATGATGACCGGATCGTGCCCGAGCACGCTCATGTGATGGATGCGCGCCATCGGCTTGAGGCCGAGCGATTTGAGGCCCTTCTCATTGACCACCATGACGCCGGATGCGCCGTCGCAAATCTGGCTGGCGCTCGCCGCCGTGAGGCTGCCGCCTTCCATGATGAGCTTGACGCCGCGGATGCCGTCCAGCGTCGCGTCGAAGCGGATGCCTTCGTCGATACTGTGCGTGTCCGTCGAGCCGTCCGCGCGCGTGATCGGCAGCGGCACGATCTCCTCCTTGAACAGGCCGGCTTGCGTCGCCGCGATCGCCCGCTGATGGCTGTCGTAGGAGTACTGGTCCAGTTCGTCCTTGGTCAGATTGTATTTCTTCGCCATCATTTCGGCGCCGGTGAACTGGCTGAACTCGATGTTCGGATAATGCTTCTCGATTTCGGGGCTCTTGTAGTGGCCGAAACCGTTCTTCGCCGGCAGCGTCGCGGGTAAACCCATCGGCACGCGCGTCATGCTCTCCACGCCTGCTGCGATCACCACGTCCATGCTGCCGGCCATCACCGCCTGGGCGGCGAAATGCAGCGCCTGCTGCGAAGAGCCGCATTGCCGGTCGATTGACGTCGCCGGGACGCTCGGTAGTTTCGAGGCCAGCACCGCGTTGCGGGCGATATTGGTGGATTGTTCGCCGGCCTGCATGACGCAGCCCATGATGACGTCCTCGACCTGCGCCGGATCGATCCTGGTGCGATCGACCAAAGCGTTCAGGACTTCGCCGGCGAGATCGGCCGGATGCCATCCGGCGAGGCGGCCGCCCTTGCGGCCACCGGCGGTCCGTGCTGCGGCGACGATATAGGCTTCGGCCATGACGCTTCTCCCGATGATGTGGCGACGGTTTCCGTCTTCGGCTTTCATTTCCGGCCGGATTAAACGAGCGGACCTGGATTTAGTCAATCATTCAATTAAGTGTTGAGGTGGACCCCCCGATGCGCTTAGTTTGCCGCTTCTTGATCCGACGGATGCTTTGATGCGCGCGCAGACGAACATGGCGGTGGCCGCCGCTACGCCGCCGGTGCGAAACGCCACCGCCACGAAACTGCTCAAGGCGGCGGGCGATCTGATGATCGAGCGCAATGCGATCGACATTTCGCTGAGCGAACTGGCGCAGAAGTCCGGTGTCAACGCCGCGCTGGTGAAATATCATTTCGGCAACAAGCAGGGGCTGCTGCTGGGGCTTCTCGCGCGCGCCTCGCAATCCGAGCTCGACAATCTCGACTACCTGATGGCGCAACCGATCTCGCCGACGGAGAAGCTGAGGCTGCATGTCGCGGGCATCATCAACGCTTATCATCGCTTCCCTTATCTCAACCGGCTGATCCACCTGCTGCTTTACGAGAGCGGAGACGAGGCGGTCGATGCCGTCTCACGCTCTTTCGTCAAGCCGGTCTTCCATTTCCAGCGAAAGCTGCTGGAGCAGGGGTTGCGGCCGGTGAATTCCGAAAGCTCGATCCGGTGCTTTTCTATACGAGCCTGATCGGCGCGTGCGACCAATTGTTCCACGGGCGACAGGCGATGTCCCGCGCGCTGGGCATAGGGGGTGTGACGGATGAGGTGCGCCGCCGCTACATCGACCACATGACAGAGTTGATTTGCGGCGGCATACTCAAGGCAACGCCGAAGAACGGCAAGACCGCGAAATAACGACGAAACAAACATTCAAGACCAATGACATGCGGGAGGTAGCGGTGGGTGCGAACAGGGCGACAGGACCGTTGAGCGGCGTGCGGATTCTCGAATTCGCAGGCATCGGACCTGGACCATATGCGTCGATGCAGCTGTCCGACATGGGCGCGGACATCGTCACGATCGCGCGCCCCGGCCAATGGCGCAACGACGCGCGGCTGTTCGTCAACCGCGGCCGCAGGCCGATCGAACTCGATTTGAAGAAAGAGGAAGATGTCGCGCAGGCGCTCTCGCTGATCGAAGCCGCCGACGCGCTGATCGAAGGATTCCGTCCGCAGGTGATGGAGCGGCTCGGGCTTGGTCCGGACGAGGCCTTGAAGCGCAATCCGCGCATCGTTTACGGCCGCATGACCGGCTGGGGCCAGGAAGGTCCGCTGGCGCAGGCCGCCGGCCACGACATCAATTACATCGCGATCACAGGGGCGCTCGACTCGTTCCGTTCGCGGAGCGGCGAGCCGGTGCCGCCGCTGAATCTCGTCGGAGACTATGGCGGCGGCGCGCAGTTCCTCATCATCGGACTGCTGGCCGGCATCATCGAGGCGCGGACCTCGGGCAAGGGGCAGGTCGTCGACGTCGCGATGTGCGACGGCGTCACCAACATGCTGACGACATTCCACGCCCAGAGAGCCGTCGGCCGCTGGAGCGATACGGTCGGTACCAACACGCTGGACGGCGGCGCGCATTTCTACGGCACCTACAAATGCGCCTGCGGCAACTACATGTCGATCGGCGCGATCGAGCCGCAATTCTATGCCGAGTTGCGCAAGATCGCCGGGCTGTCCGACGAGGCTTTCGATGCACAGCTCGACCGGAGCAAATGGCCGGAGCTTCGCAAGAAGCTTGAGGCCGTGTTCCTGACCAAAACCCGTGACGAATGGTCCCGCCTGCTGGAAGGCACGGACGCCTGCGCCGCGGCGATCGTCAGCCTGTCTGACGCGCCGAAACATCCGCATCTGGCGGCGCGCAAGACCTTCGTCGAAAGCGAGGCGGCGTGCAGCCGGCGCCCGCGCCGCGTTTTTCGCGGACGCCCTCGGCGATCCAGCATTCGGCCGCCGTTCCCGTGGGCACCGCCGCCGATATTCTTGCGGGCTGGAACGCCAAGCCGGCCGCGCGCTCTGCTTGATCGCAGTTTTCTGATTTTCGTTTGGTCCGAGTCAAAAGGATTGTTAGATGCAGTTGAAAGACGTTCCCGTCCTCATCACCGGCGGAGGATCGGGGCTCGGCGCGGCCACCGCACGCGCGATGGCGGCCAAGGGCGCGAAAGTGTCCGTGCTCGATGTCCGTAAAGAACACGCGGACGCGGTCGCGGCCGAGGTGAACGGCCTGGCGCTCGGGGCCGACGTGACGAATGAGGAGCAGGTCAAGGCCGCGATCGCCAAGGCCGAGGCCGCGCACGGCATCGCCCGCGTGCTGGTGAACTGCGCCGGCGTCGCCAGCGCGATCCGCACGGTCAGCAAGACCGGCGCGCATCCGCTCGACGTGTTCGCCCGCGTCATCAACATCAACCTGATCGGCACGTTCAACGTGCTGCGCCTGTTCGCCGAACGGCTCGGCACGGCCGAGCCCGTGGGCGAGGAGCGCGGCGTGATCGTCAACACCGCAAGCGTCGCGGCGTTCGACGGCCAGATCGGTCAGGTGGCCTATTCCGCCTCGAAGGGCGGCGTGGCCGCGATGACGCTGCCGGTCGCGCGCGACCTTTCCTCGATGCTCATTCGCGTCAACGCCATCGCGCCGGGCCTGTTCCTGACGCCGATGCTGATGGGCCTGCCCGAGGAAGCGCGCAAGAGTCTCGGCGCGCAGGTGCCGCATCCGGCGCGGCTCGGCGATCCCAGCGAATACGCTGCGCTCGCGGTCCACATCGTGGAGAATCCGATGCTGAACGGAGAGACCATCAGACTCGATGGCGCGATCCGGATGGCGCCGAGGTAACGCAGACGATAACCAAGAAGATAACCCAAGACGCAGAACGGGAGAGACGTTCGTCATGAATTTCGATTTTTCCGACGACCAGAAGCAGTTGCGCGATCAGGCGCGGCGGTTTCTTGCCGAGAAATGCACCACCAAGCAGGTGCGGCAGGTGCTGGAAGGCAAGGACACCTATGACCGCGCGCTGTGGAAGGGCCTTGCCGAACTGGGCTTCCTGGGCGTGGCGATCCCCGAGGAGTTCGGCGGCTCCGGCGCGGGCCATCTCGAACTCGCGGTGCTCGCCGAGGAACTCGGCCGGGTGGTCGCGCCGGTGCCGGTGGCGTCGTCGATTTATCTGGCCGCCGAGGCGATCATGATTGCCGGCACGGACGCGCAGAAGCGCAAGTATCTGCCGGGCCTCGCCTCGGGCGAGAAGATCGCGACGCTGGCGCTGTTCGAAGGCAAGGGCAATCCGTCGCCGGCCGCGGTGAAAGCCAGCGTCAGCAACGGCGCGCTGAGCGGCGTCAAGACGCCGGTGCTCGACGGCGGCATCGCCGATTTCGCCGTCGTGGTCGCGCGCAGCGGTAACAGCGGCCGCGAGACCGACATCGGCCTCTATATCGTCGATCTCAAGGGCAAGGGCGTGGAGTGCCGCTCGCTCAAGAGCATCGATCCGACCCACAATCAGGCGGAAATCAAGTTCGACGGCGCGCCGGCCGAGCTGCTCGGACAGGCCGGCGAAGGCTGGAGCGCGCTGACCCGCGTGCTGGATCGCGCCGCGGTTCTGATCGCGTTCGAACAAGTCGGCGGCGCCGATCGCGCGCTGGAAATGGGCCGCGACTATGCACTCGATCGCATGGCCTTCGGCCGGCCGATCGGCTCGTTCCAGGCCATCAAGCACATCCTCGCCGACATGTATGTGAACGCGACGCTGGCGCGTTCGAACGCCTATTACGCCGCCTGGGCGCTCTCGACCAATGCCGCCGAACTGGCGGAGGCCGCCGCCGCGGCGCGCATCAGCGCGACGCAAGGTTTTCAGCATTGCGCGAAGCAGAACATTCAGGTGCATGGCGGCATGGGTTTCACCTGGGAGTTTGATTGTCACCTGTATTATCGCCGCTCGAATGCGCTCGCGCTCGCGCTCGGCAGCCTTTCCTATTGGGAGGACCAGTTGATCGACCGCATGCGCACCCGCAACACTGAAGCCGCCTGAAGCACAGCAGGAAGGATCGACATCATGAATTTCGATGATACCCCGCAGGAAGCCAAGTTTCGCGCCGACGTGCGCAGCTGGATCGCCGCCAACGCGCCGAGGAAATATGACGCCGAGCTGAAGGAAGCTTCCGGCCGCTTCAATCTCAAGAACGATGACATCATCAAGGTGTCGAAGGAGTGGCAGAAGAAGAAGGCGGATGGCGGCTGGGCCTGTCTGCAATGGCCGAAGGAATATGGCGGGCGTGGCGCGACGCCGATCGAACGCGTGATCTGGGATCAGGAGGAGGGCATCTACAGCAAGCTCTCCGCCCCGTTCATGATCGGGCAGGGCATGTGCGGCCCGACCGTGATGACCTATGCCAGTGACGAGCTGAAGAAGCGCTATCTGCCGCCGCTGGCCTCGGGCGAGAAAATCTGGTGCCAGCTTTTCTCCGAGCCGGCGGCAGGTTCCGACGTCGCGGGTCTGCGCACCAAAGCCGAGCGTGACGGCGACGACTGGGTCGTCAACGGCCAGAAAATCTGGACGTCTGGCGCGCATTATTCGGACTACGGCATTGTGATCGTCCGGACCGATCCGAACGTGCCGAAGCACCAGGGGCTGACCATGTTCATCGTGGACATGAAGGCCCCCGGCGTCGAGGTGCGGCCGATCAAGCAGGCGAGCGGCGCGTCGGACTTCAACGAGGTGTATTTCACCAATGTCCGCATTCCGGACAGCCATCGTCTCGGCAATGTCGGCGAAGGCTGGACCGTGTCGCTGACGACCTTGATGAACGAGCGCTATTCGATTGGCGCGCGCGTCGCCACCGGCTTTCCGGAAATCTTCGACTACTGCTCGAACCTGATGACCGAGAACGGCCCTGCGATCGACGATCGCGCGGTTCGCTCGAAGCTTGCGACCTGGGCGACACGCACCAGCGGGCTCAAATATACGAGCTACCGCACGATGTCGGCGCTGTCGCGCGGCGAGCGTCCGGGCCCGGAAAACTCGATCGGCAAGCTCGTCGCGGGCAGCATGTTGCAGGAGATCGCGACTTACGCGCTCGATCTGCAAGGAGCGGAAGGTGTGCTCGCGGAGGGCGATCAGTCGGAGGTCGCGGGCCAGTTCCAGAAGATGGTGCTGTCGTCGCCGTCGTCGCGCATCGCCGGCGGCACCGACGAGGTGATGCGCAACATCATCGCCGAGCGCGTGCTGGGCCTGCCGGGCGACATCCGCGTCGACAAGAACGTTCCGTTCAACAAGATCCCGACCAAGGGCCGCGCATGACCGGCGCGACCGCCCAAGCTTCCGCGTCGGCGTCGGCCTCCGGCCCGGATGCGATGCGAGTGCTCGAAGACCTCTTGGCCGCGCGGTATTCGTGCCGCGCGTACAAGCCCGAGCAAGTGCCGCGTGCGGTGATCGAACGGATCGTGCGGGCGGCGCAGCGCACTGCATCGTGGTGCAACAGCCAACCCTGGCATCTGACGATCATGAGCGGGGCTGCGACCGATCGCTTCCGCAAGGTGATGTATCAGTCGGCGGCGAGCGGTGCGGACTCCGCGCCCGATTTTCCGTGGCCCCGCGAATATCTCGGGGTCTATCAGGAACGCCGGCGCGCGAGCGGTTTCCAACTCTACAACGCGCTCGGCATCGCCAAGGGCGATAAGGCCGCTTACGGAAAGCAGGCGCTGGAGAATTTCAACTTCTTCGGCGCGCCGCATGTCGCGATCGTGACGACGACCGAACCGCTCGGCGTCTATGGCGCGGTGGATTGCGGAGCTTATGTCGGCAACTTCATGCTGGCGGCGCAGGCGTCGGGGCTCGGTTCGATCGCGCAGGCGGCACTGGCCCGGCGATCGGATGTCGTGCGCAAGCACCTGAACCTTGCAGACGACAAGCTCGTCGTCTGCGGCATTTCGTTCGGCTATCCGCAGCACGACGCCGTCATCAACAGCTACCGCACCGCGCGCGCGCCGCTGTCGGAGGCGGTGACCTTCGTCGACGAATGAACGAAAGTGCGGTCAGGCGCTGAGCGCCGCCGCAGCGCTCTCCCGCGAGACGGGCGCATCGCCGAGCAGCATGTCGGCGATCGCGCCTTCGTCGTTGCCCGCTGCCGAGAATGGATCGCGGGCCGACAGATGATGATCGACGACCAGCTTCGACAGCAGGAAACGCCGCGCGTCGCCGCGCCGCTCCAGCACGCGCTCGCCTTCCCACGCCATCATCACGGCGCTGGCGGTGTGGTAGAGCATGCTGGTGGCGCGCCGCGCGTCGGCCTCGTTGTCGGCCTTCGCGGCGACGTTCTGCGAGAACGCGATCGCGCGGTCGACGAAGTTTTTGAGCGTGTCGCGATAGGCGGCGGGCAGGGACGGCGTCTCCTGCAACCGCGCAAGCAGATCGGCGGCGAGTGCGCCTTCCGCGTGATGGCGGCCGATGGCGCGGGTGATCGCGTCGAGCGCGATGATGTTGCCGGTGCCTTCCCAGATCGAGCCGAGATGCGCGTCACGCAACAGCCTTGCGGACGCGAACTCCTCGACGTAGCCGATGCCGCCGCGCATCTCGAGCGCATCGCCGCACACTTTCCGCGCATCGCGGGTCGAGCGGAATTTCAACACCGGCGTCAGAATGCGCAGCAGCGTCGCCGCCTCCTGGCTGCCTTCGCGTTCGGCTCGGTCCAGCGCAGTCGCGGTCTGGAAGCACAATGACAGCGCCTGTTCGACGGGCAGCATGATTTTCAGAAGCTGGCGTTTGGCCAGTGGCAGGTCGATGATGCGCTTGCCGAACACGACGCGGCCGCGCGCGACGGTGAGCGCGTCATGCAGCGCGCGGCGCATCAGCGCAGTGGATTTCACGCCGTTCGACAGCCGCGACCAGTTCACCATCTCCGCCATTTGCAGGAAGCCGCGGTCGAGCGAGCCGACCGCATAGGCGATCGCGCCGTCGAACTTGATCTCGCCGGAAGCCATCGAGCGGGTTCCGAGCTTGTCCTTCAGCCGCACGATCCGGTAGTGGTTCTGCGTTCCGTCGTCGAGCCTGCGCGGCATCAGGAACAGGCCGACGCCGCGCGTGCCGCTTGTCGCGCCTTCGGGACGCGCCAGCAGCATGGCGATGCCGGCATCGGCATTGGAGCAGAACCATTTCTCGCCATGGAGTCGCCAGTGATCGCCATCGCGCTTCGCGATCGTGGTCAGGCTGCCGACATCGGAGCCGCCTTCCTTCTCTGTCATGAACTGCGCGCCCTGCGTGAGCTTGCTCATGTCGGTCTGCGTCAGGCCGTCGAGATATTTGTCCTGCAACGCCTTGTCGCCGAAGCGCGAGAGCAGCATCGCGCCGCCGTCGGTGACGTTGATCGGGCAGCCGAGGCCGAACTCGGCCTGGTTGAACAGATAGGTGAAGGCGTGCTTGGCCACGGCCGGATAGGTGTCGGGCCAGCCGAGAATGCCCTTGCGATGCGACATCGCATGGATGCCGAACTCGCCGAACGCCACGCGCTCCAGTTCGCGATAGGCCGGATGATATTCGATATGCTGCTCGTCGCGGCCGAAACGGTCGCGCTGATGCAGGATCGGCGTGTGCCGGTCTGCCAGCCGCGCGCAATTGTCGAGATGGTCGCCCGCCAGCGCGCCGAGCCGGTCCAGATGCGGTTCGATATGCTGCCAGGTCTTTTCCGGCAGATGGATCTGAAGCAGGTCCTGCAACGATTGATCGGCGCGGAAGAAATTCTGTCCTGTCGTGTCCGGCGCGATGGCGTCCGAGGATTGTCGTGCAAGCGCCATGATGAACCTCCCGCATCTTCGGTCCGCCGCGCGGCCCGGATTTCATCGGCAGGATGCGCAATTCGCGTTGCCGACTCAACCGGATTCGTGATCCGCGCGGCGCGCATGCGCGCCAGCCCCTTTCGCTGTGGAAGACGATTTCGTATGGAATGCGGGACACACCAAAACCACCCTGGAGGAAACATATGACCCGCCTGCCGATGATCCCGGACGACAAGCTCGACGAGGCGCAACGCCGCGCCATCCAGGCCGTGACTGCCGGCAAGCGCGCCGGTGTCCGGGGCCCATTTCCGGCGCTGATGCGCAGCCCCGAGCTTTGCGCCCATGTCGCGACGCTCGGCGAGTTCTGCCGCTACGGCTCGTCGCTGCCGCCGCGCCTGTCCGAAATGGCGATCCTGATTACCGCCTATAACTGGCGCGCGCAGTATGAATGGTACGCGCATGCGCCGCTGGCGGCCAAGGGCGGGCTCGGCGCCGATACGATCGAAGCCATCCGCACCGGCAAGCGGCCGGCGAAGATGGAGCCGGACGAGACGGTGCTTTACGAGCTTTGCACCGAACTGCACGACACCAAGCGCGTGTCCGATGCGACTTACAAGAAGGCCGTCGACACCTTCGGCGAAAATGGCGTGATGGATATTCTCGGCATCAGCGGCTACTACGTCATCGTGTCGATGGTGCTGAACGCGGCCAAGGTGGAATTGCCGGCCGGGGAGACAAATCCGTTTCAGGTGATGGCTATTTCCCCTTCTCGCTTGCGAGGAGAGGACGCGGCCGTCAGGTATCGATTCCGCCGTTCACGCCGATCAACTGGCCGTTGACAGATCCGCCTGCGTCCGAGCAGAGCAGCCCGCACATTGCGGCGATCTCCTCGGACGTGCCGATGCGGCGGACCGGAATTTCCCTATCCGCGACCTCCTGCATGCGTGCGAGGCGTTTGGGGTCATCCGACGTGTCGATGACGCCGGGCGAGATCGAATTGATCGTGACGCCCTGTGGCCCGAATTCGCGCGCGAGCGTTTTCGTCAGTCCCCACAGGCCATGCTTGGCGACCGAGGTCGTCACATGTCCGGGAAAACCGCGAATGGCGTTGCGTCCCGTCATGACGACGATGCGTCCCCATTTCTGCGCGATCATGCCGGGCAGGAACGCCTGCGACAGATGGATGGCGCTGTAGAGATTCGTGCCCATCACCCGCTGCCAGTCTTCCTCGGTGTTCTCAAGGAACGGTTTGTCCGGGCGGATCGCTGCGTTGGCGACCAGAACGTCGATGGTGCCGAATATCTCCAGCGCCTCTTTGGCGGCACGTTTGGCGTCCGCCGAGATTCCGACATCGGCCATGACGATGTGGGCCTTCGCGCCCTTGGCCCGCGCTTCATTCGCGACTGCCTCGCAGGCAGCGCGGTCGGAGCGGCCGTTGATGACCACATTGTAGCCGCGGCCGGCAAGGTCGAGCGCGACGGCGCGGCCGATATTCTTGCCTGCGCCAGTGATGAAGGCGTTATGTCCGGACTGAGCCATTGCGATCCCTCTGCCGCCAGTTGAAACAAAAACGGCAGGCCGTGGCCTGCCGTTTCGTTTTTTATTGGATGAGTCGTATCAGCTCGCCTTTTTGAGGTCGCCGGCCTTGACGGCGTCCTTCATCTTGACGGCAGGCACCACCGGCGTCAGGCCCACCATGATGGTGGTCGGAACGCGTTCGATCAACTCGCCGACGCTGAACAGCGAGCCGTCATTGTAGATCGCGCGATGGTCGTCGCCATAGACGTAGGTGTTGATGAGACCCTTTTCGACGTGGAACAGGTGACCGTTGATGATGTCGGCCTGGTCCGTCGCCAGATAGGCGACCATCGGCGCGATATGCTCCGGGCCGCGGCCTGCGAAGAAGCGGTCATACTGCTCCTGGCTGATGAGGCCGGATTCGAGCTTGCGCTTCTGGTTGGCGATCACCGCGTCGTTCATCATCATGCGGGTGTCGGCGGCCGGGCAGATCGCGTTGGCGGTGATGCCGAACTTGGCGCATTCCTTGGCGATCGAGCGCGTCAGGCCGATGATGCCGGCCTTGGCGGCAGAGTAGTTGCACTGGCCGACCGAGCCCTTGAAGGCGTCGGACGAGAAATTGATGATGCGGCCGTGGCCCGCCTGGCGCATGTACTTGATCGCGTGATGCGACATGTTCCAATGCCCCTTGAGGTGGACATTGATGACCGAGTCGAAGTCGTCCTCGGACATGTTCCAGATCATCTTCTCGCGAAGCATGCCGGCGACGTTCACGAGAATGTCGATCTTGCCGTAGTCCTCGACGCATTTGCGGACCATCGCGCCGGCCTTCTGGTAGTCGGCAACCGAATCGTAGTTGGCCTGCGCCTTGCCGCCGGCCTTCTTGATTTCCGCCACCACGTCGTCCGCCGGACGCTCTTCGGTGGCCTCGCCGCCACGGCCGACGCCGGGGTCGTTGACGATGACGCTCGCGCCTTCCTTGGCGAGGAGCAGCGCGATATCGCGGCCGATGCCGCGGCCCGCGCCGGTAACGATCGCCGATTTGCCCTGAAGGTGCATGGTTTTCTCCCTTTTTGATTGAGACCGGGTGGAAGCTGTGTGCCGCTGTTGTTCCACATCGAATGCGAACGTCAAGGGTGTTTCCGTCCGCGGCTCGGCATGGGGCCATGTTTTCGCGCGTTGTTCGCAGATGCGAAGGCGAAGCCGTTCCAATCTTTGGAAAGCCTCAAGATGCGGTCCTTTGTGTGGAGGAGAGGGCTGTGTGAACACGAATTCATCACTGCGTTCGAAATCGAGCGCCGGCAGGATAATGCTGTGACAGCGAAAATTGCGCGGAACGTCCGCAATGGCGTGGCGTTGAGTGCGGGTGAACGGCGAGGGGCATCGCCTCTGTTCCAGGAAGGATGAACCACATGAGAACGACCACGAAGCTCTCAGCGATCTCCGCCGCCGCTTTGCTCGGCATTTCCAGTCTCGCCCTTGCGCAAGGCACGGGGATGTCGCCGGGCTCCTCTGGCGGCGCGCCGGCCGGCAACACCATGCAGCGCATGGATGCACCCTCCAGCGGAGCGGCTGCCCCGTCGACCCAGAACCAGCCGGCGCCCGGTGGCAGCGGCATGTCCCGTGAAGGGATGAGTCCGTCGCAGGCGCAAGGCAACGGCATGGGCAAGAACGGCGAGAAGTCGAACCAAGCGCAGGAGCGGATGCCCAATGGCAGCAAGCAGCAGATGGGCTCCGATACGAAATCTGGATCCAAATCCGGCTCGACCGTCGGTGCGGCGCCCTCCGGCAGCGTCAACCTGACGACGCAGCAGCGAACCATGATGCGCGAGCGGGTGTTGACGTCGAGCGCGCCCCGCGTCTCCCATGTCAACTTCGCGCTCCATGTCGGAACGGTGGTTCCGTCGAGCGTCCGGGTGGTCGAGGTGCCTCCGACGATCATCGAGATTCGCCCCGAATGGCGCGGCTATCGCTATTTCGTCCACAATGACGAAATCGTCATCGTCGAGCCGCGCACGCTGAAGATCGTCGCGGTCTTGAATGTTTAAGATCAATCAAGCGTATCGACGCTTTTAAGACGAATTGGAAATGGTCGGCGGAGCGATCCGCCGGCCATTTTGTTAAGGATATTTTCCGGCGGAATGAACCTCGCCGGTCCCTGAGGGAACAAAGTTCGGTGTCCGGCCATTTAGTCAGCGGCTCTCGGGCAAAATCGTGAAAAGTTCACAGCGGAAGAACGAAGTCCATGCCCCTCCTTCAGTTCTTCTCCTTCGCCGGCGCCGCGCTTCTGGCGCTTCTGTTCGTCGCCGACAGCACTCTGCCGAAGTCGGCCGAGCGACAGGAGGCGCCGCGCTTCTATAATATTCGCATCGCCGCCGATCGCGTCGGACCGGAGGCCGTCACGTTCAGCGGCAATCCAGTGCATTTCGCCATCGCGGAAGCGGTCGCCACTGCGCCGACGCTCGCGAACGTTTCGCCGGAGTCTTCCAAATCGCCGCGCGACGCGATGGCGCAGCTAACCTCCGCTTCTGACGCGCCGGCGGTGGAGCCTGCCAAGCCCGCGAAGCGGAAACCCGTCAAGCGCCGGGTGCGGACGCAGGAGCCGGCCGACACCTCGGCGGGCTGGACGCGGCCCACCCATACGGCCCGCACCGCCGGCTTCTTCTTCAATTTCAACTGAACTCAGCCGGCCGAATTCGCCGGCACAGGTTCGCTCTGCGGCGTCACCGTTTCCGCGCTTCCGGCGGTCGCCCCGCCGTCGATCGGCAGGATCGTGCCGGTGATCCAGCGCGATTCATCGCTCGCCAGGAACAGCGCGCCGTAGCCGATGTCCCAGCCGGTGCCTTCGGTGCCGAGCAATGTGCGGCGGGCGCGGGCCTCTCGCATTTCCGGCGTCATCCCGCGCGAATAGACCATCGGCGTATAGACCGTGCCGGGCGTGATGCAATTGACGCGGATGCCGTCGCGGCCGTGATGGGCGGCCATCGCCCGCGTCAGATTCACCACCGCGCCCTTCGAGGTGGGGTAGAGCAGGGACGGGTGGCCGCCGCGCAGGCCCGCGACCGACGCGATGTTGACGATTGCGCCGCCGCCGGTCTTTTTCATTTCCGGGATCGCGTATTTCGCCATCAGCACCATCGACGAGACGTTCACCCGCATCGCCTTTTCCCAGCCCTCCATATCGACTTCGACCGCGTTGCCGCGCGGACCGGTGACGCCGACATTGTTCACGAGAATGTCGAGGCGGCCCCATTTGGCGACCGTCTGCGAAACGATCGACTGGCAGGAGGCGGCGTCCGATACGTCGCCGTCGACGATCATCGATACACCGCCTTCCTTGTCGATCAGCTTCTGCGTCTGCTCCGCCCAGTCTCGCGTCGTATCGACCAGCGTGACCTTCGCGCCGTGCCGCGCCAGCACGATCGCGATCGCGCGCCCGTTACCGATTCCGTCGCCGCGCGAGCCCGCGCCGGTGACGATTGCCACCTTGCCCTCAAGCCTGTTGTCTTTCCGTCCCATGTCCATGTTCGTCGCACCTGTCTGCCTGGAAGGCGGCACAGTAGCGTAAGGGGCGCGGCGCGCAAATCGCGCACGTTTTGGCCGCGGCCGAATTGTTGCCTCTGGCCGTGGGGCGTCGCGGACTGTAGAAGTCGGCCGATACGAATCCAGGGAGAACACGATGGGCGATATCAATGTCAGCAAGAACGGTCATGTCGCGACCGTGGAGATCAACCGGCCGCCGAACAATTTTCTCGACATGGAGCTGATCGGCGAACTCTCCGGTGTGTTCGAGGAACTGGACCGCGACAACGATTGCCGTGCGATCGTGCTGTGCGCGGCCGGCAAGCATTTCTGCGCGGGCGCGAATCTCGGCCAGCGCCTTGCCAACGAGCAGGCGGGCAAGCCGGCTGAAACTGGCAAGCACCTCTATCATGAGGCCAACCGGCTGATCCGCACGAAGAAGCCGTTCGTGGCGGCGGTGCAGGGCGCGGCGGTCGGCGCGGGGCTTGGACTCGCGCTGGTGGCCGATTTCCGCGTCGGCTGTTCCGAAGCGCGGCTGGCCGCAAATTTCACGCGGCAGGGCTATCATCCGGGCTTCGGCATGACGCATTCGCTGCCGCGGATCGTCGGCGAGCAGAAGGCGGCGTGGCTGTTTTATACCGGCGAGCGCATCGACGGCGACGAAGCCTTCAAGATCGGCCTGTTGGACTGGTTGGTCGCGCTCGACAAGGTGCGCAGCACGGCGCACGAGATGGCCGAGGAAATCGCCAGATCCGCGCCGCTGGCGGTGCAGGCGACGCGCGTGACGCTGCGCCGCGATTTCGAACTGGCCTTCGCGGCCGCGACCGAGCGCGAGTTCTTCGAGCAGAGCTGGCTGCGCGCGACCGACGACTACAAGGAGGGCGTGGCGGCGATGAACGCCCGCCGCGTTCCGGACTTCAAGAACAAGTAAGGTGCTAGGGTCCGGTTCAACGTGAGTTGAATCGGGCTCTTCCTTTACACCTTTGCATCCTCGACGATCATCGCCGCGCCGCGTTCGGCGATCATCGCGGTCGGCGTGTTGGTGTTGCCGGAGGTGATCGTCGGCATGACCGAGGCGTCGACCACGCGCAAGCCGCCGAGGCCATGCACACGCAGCCGCTCGTCCACTACAGCGAGCGGATCGGTGGCGAGCCCCATTTTCGCCGTCCCGACGGGATGAAAGATCGTGGTGCCGATGTCGCCCGCCGCTTTTGCAAGAGCTGCATCGTCATCGCCGACCGCGGGGCCGGGAAGGAATTCGTCCGGCCGGTAGCGCGCGAGCGCCTGCTGCTTCATCAGCTTTCGCGTGACGCGAATGGCGTCGGCTGCGACCTGCCGGTCGTCCGGCGTCGCCAGATAGTTCGGCGCGATGACCGGGCTGTCGTTTGCCTCCCGGCTGCGCAGGCGGATCGTGCCGCGCGAGGAGGGGCGCAGATTGCAGGCGCTGACTGTGATCGCCGCAAAACGGTGCAGCGGATCGCCGAATTTGTCGAGCGACAGCGGCTGGATGTGAAACTGGATGTTCGCGCGATCCTGCATCGCGTCGGAGCGCGTGAAAATTCCGAGCTGCGACGGCGCCATCGTCAGTGGTCCGCGCCGGCGCAGGAGATAATCAAGCCCCATCCAGCCGCGTCGCATCAGCGAGTGATAAGTCTCGTTCAGCGTGCGCACTCCGGAGACCTTGAAGATCGCGCGCTGCTGGAGATGATCCTGCAAATTGCGGCCGACGCCCTGCCGGTCGCGCACCACATCGATGCCGAGCGGAGCCAGCCATTCCTGCGGGCCAATACCGGAGCGATGCAGGATTTGCGTCGAGCCGACCGAGCCGGCGGCGAGGATGACCTCGCCTCTGGCGCGCGCCTCGATCAGGTCGTTGCCCCGTTGAAACAGGATGCCGGTCGCGCGCCCCTGTTCGATGACAAGTCTTTCGACCAGCACATTGGTCAACAGCCGCAGGTTCGGCCGATGCAGGGCGGGCTTGAGGAAGCCGCGCGCAGACGACCAGCGCCGGCCGCGCTTCTGGTTGACGTGGAAATAGCCGAAGCCTTCATTGTCGCCGGTGTTGAAATCCGGGCGCTGCGGGATTCCCATTTCGCGCGCGGCTTCGCCAACCGCGTCCAGAATCTCCCATGACAGGCGCGGGGCCTCGATGCGCCAGCCGCCGCCGACGCCGTGATGCTCGCTGTCGCCGAGGAAGTGATCTTCCAGCCGCCGGAACGATTGCCGAACCTCGTCCCAGCCCCATCCGGTGAGCCCGAGCTGCCGCCAGTGGTCGTAATCGGCCGCCTGTCCGCGCATCGAGATCATCGCGTTGATCGCGGACGAGCCGCCGATCACCTTGCCGCGCGGATAGGCCAGCGCGCGGCCGTTCAGGCCGGGCTCCGGCTCGGTCTTGAACATCCAGTCCGAGCGCGGATTGCCGATCGCGAACAGATAGCCGACCGGAATGTGAAACCAGATCCAGTTGTCCTTGCCGCCGGCTTCGAGCAGCAGCACGCGCTTCGTCGGATCGGCGGACAGCCGGTTGGCCAGAATACATCCCGCCGTGCCCGCGCCGGCGATGATGTAGTCATACTCGCCGTCGAGCGGCGTCGCGGTGCGGTCGGATGACATGCGGCAAGTCACCTATCCCGCGAGACCGAGGATTTTCTGCGCCGCGCGCAGATGCGGCTTGTCGATCATCTTGCCGTCGATGCGCACCACGCCCGCGGTTGGATTTTGTTCGAACGCCTCAATGATCTTCTTCGCATGCGCGACTTCCTCGTCGGACGGCGTGAAGGCGGCGTTGACGACGTCGACATGCTTCGGATGAATCACCATCTTGCCGAGAAAGCCGTCCCGCCGCGCGGCGACGGCTTCTTCCTTCAAGCCTTCGAGATCCTCGATGTCGGCATAGATCGTGTCGATCGCCACCACGCCGGCAGCGACCGCGCCGATCAGGCAGAGGTCGCGCGCCAGAAGATAGGGGCTGTGGAATTTGCCGTTGGTGCGGTTGCGTGTCGCGCCGAGCGAGGCCGCCAGATCCTCGCCGCCCCAGGTGAGGCCCCACAGGCGCTTGCTGCATCCGGCAAACGTGTCGAGCTTCAGCACCGCCATCGCGGTTTCGCTGGCGACCGGGATGATACGGATCGATCTCGCTTCGACGCCGAAGGCCGTCTCGAACGCATCGAGATAGAGCGAGAGCTTGTCGATATCAGCGCCGCCCTCGCATTTCGGCAGGATGATGCCGTCTGGCTTTTCCGGCACGATCGCGGCGAGATCGCCGAGCGTGAGCCCGGTGTCCAGCGCATTGACGCGCACATAGAGCTTCTGCTGGCCGTCATTGGCTTTCAGCATGCCGCGCACGATCTCCCGCGCGCCGGCCTTCTGGTCCGGAGCGACGGAATCCTCAAGGTCCAGGATCAGCGCGTCGGCATTGGTCTTGCGTGCGCTTTCGAATTTTCGGGTCGAGTCGCCCGGAACGAACAGAAACGTGCGCATCAGGCTTTGTCCTTCGGCTTGCAGTGCATGAGGCCCTGGCGGCGGCAGATGGCGACCACCTCGCCGCGCTGGTTGGTGGCGGTGTGCTCGAATTCGACGATGCCCTGCGTCGGGCGCGACTTGCTGGGCCGCACCGAGATGATCTTGGTGTGCGCCTTCAACGTGTCGCCGTGAAACACCGGCTTTGGAAACTTCACGTCGGTCATGCCGAGATTGCCGATCGTGGTTCCGAGCGTTGTGTCGTAGACGGTCATGCCGATCAGGATGCCCAGCGTGTACAGGCTGTTGAACAGGCGCTGGCCGAACTCGGTGTTCTCGGAAAAATGCGCGTCGATGTGCAGCGGCTGCGGGTTCATCGTCAGCAGGCTGTACATCGTGTTGTCCATTTCCGTCACCGTCCGGCTGAACGCGTGATGGAATTCCTGGCCGACGTAAAATTCCTCGAAATAAAGTCCGGGCATCGGTGCGGTCCCTATCAGTATGATTTCGGCAAGCCGAGAACCTTCTCGGCGATGAAACTCAGAATCAGTTGCGGACTGATCGGGGCGATGCGCGGGATCAGGCTTTCGCGCAAGTAACGCTCGACATGATATTCGCGGGCGTAGCCGAAGCCGCCATGCGTCATCACCGCCTGCTCGCAGGCATGGAAGCCCGCTTCCGCGGCGAGATATTTCGCGGCATTCGCCGCCGCGCCGCAGGACATGTCGTTGTCGTATTGCCAGGACGCCGACATGGTCATCAGCCAGGCGGCCTCAAGCTCCATCCAGTTTTTCGCGAGCGGATGCTGGATGCCCTGATTCTTGCCGATCTGCCGGTTGAACACGATCCGTTCTCTGGCGTAGGCGGCGGCGCGATTCAGCGCGGCCATGCCGAGTCCGACCGCTTCGGCGGCGATGAGGATGCGCTCCGGATTCATGCCGTGCAGGATATATTCGAAGCCGCGGCCTTCCTCGCCGATGCGGTCCTCCACCGGGATTTCGAAATTCTCGAAGAACAATTCGTTGGAGTCGACCGCCTTGCGGCCCATCTTCTCGATCTCGCGCACGGAGACGCGTTTGCGGTCGAAATCCGTATAGAACAGGCTCAGCCCGTTGGTCGGATTCTTGATCTCCTCCAGCGGCGTGGTGCGCGCCAGCAATAACACCTTGTCGGCGACCTGCGCGGTGGAAATCCACACCTTCTGGCCGTTGACGACATAGCGGTCGCCCTTGCGTTCGGCGCGCAGCTTGAGCTGCGTCGTGTTGAGCCCGGTGTTCGGCTCGGTGACGGCGAAGCAGGCCTTCTGCTTGCCTTCGCTCATCGGCGGCAGCATGCGCTTGCGCTGCTCGTCATTCCCGAACACGACGACCGGATTCAGACCGAAAATATTCATGTGGATCGCGGACGCGCCGGACAGGCCCGCGCCCGATTCCGAAATCGTGCGCATGATGATCGCAGCTTCAGTGATGCCGAGGCCGGCACCGCCGAATTCTTCCGGAATGCACACGCCGAGCCAGCCGGCGTCAGCCACCGCCTTGTGAAATTCGAACGGAAAACCGCCTTCGCGATCTTTCTTCAGCCAGTAGGTTTCGTCGAAATCCTTGCAGAGCTGAACAATGGCGTCCTTGATCGCCTGCTGATTGTCGGAGAGTGCAAAATCCATGTCAGCCTCGTGCGGTCCTGATGATGGTGTCGTCGGATGTTTCGGGCATGCGCGTCACGCCGTCGCGCAACAAACCGGCAATTTCGACATCGCTGTATCCGGCTTCCTTCAGCACGGCGGCGGCGTGCTCGCCGCGCCGGGGCGCAAGTCGCGACAGGTCGACGGGCGTGTCCGACCAGGTCGCGGCCACGCGCATATTGCGGATCGGCCCTTCGCTCGGATGCATGACTGACTGGAAGAAATCGGTCGCGACCAGATGCGGATCGTCCAGAATGCTGGTCAGGCTGTGGACCGGCATCACCGGGATGTCGGCCGCGATGAGCAGGTCCATCCATTCGGCGGTCGTGCGCGTCAGAAACATCCGCCCGAGTTCGCCATAGACATGATCGATATTCGCCAGCCGCCCGCTGAACGTCGCGAACCGCGGATCGGCGCGCAAATCGTCGCGCTTCGTCGCGTCGAAGAAGCTGTTCCACTGCTTGTCGTTATAGACGATGACGCTGATCGAGCCATCGGCGGTCTGATAGGGCCGGCGGTCCTTCGACATATGCCGGGCATAGCCGCCCTGATCCAGCGGCGGCTCGTAGGTGAGGCCGCCGAGATGATCGCCGAGCACGAAGCCCGCCATCGTCTCGAACATCGGCACGTCCAGCCGCTGGCCTTTGCCGGTGCGGTCGCGATGGATGATGCTGGCGAGGATCGCGCCGACCGCGGTGAGGCCGACGACGCGATCCGCCAGCGCGGTCGGCACGTAGCGCGGCGTGCCGTCGCCGGCGCGCGCCATCAGATGCGACAGGCCGGAGGCGCCTTGCAGCAGGTCGTCGTAAGCGGGCTTCGCCGCATAAGGCCCGTTCTGGCCGAAGCCGAACAGCCCGGCATAGATGATGCGCGGATTGACGCGCGCGATGTCCTCATAGCCGAGCTTCAGCCGCGCCATCGCCTGCGGCCGGACATTGTAGACCAGCACGTCGGCGTCGGCCGCGATCCGCAGAAGTGCGTCGCGCCCGGCCGGCTTCTTCAGGTCGAGCACGATCGAGCGCTTGCTGCGATTGCAGTTGAGAAAGACCGGCCCCATGTCCGGATCGCGCGACGGACCGATCTGCCGTGTGATATCGCCCTCCGGCGATTCCACCTTGACGACATCCGCGCCGTAGTCGCCCAGCATCTGCGTGGCGTATGGCCCCATCAAGACGGACGTCATATCGACGATCTTGACGCCCTCAAGCGGCCCCATCCCTTGTCCTCGCCTTCTGTTGTTCGCCGTTTATGGCGGTGTCTATTTTGATCCGCGCGGGAGCGGATCGCAGACCCGCCGAAAGCGGTCTCGCGATCCGTGGCGTTGATTCAGGCCGGACGCGCCGTTCCGGCCGCAAGTCTCTGAGATTTGCGAAGCCTACTTCGCCGGCTCCAGGATCGAGACGTAATTGGCGACCGCTGCGCCGCCCATGTTGAAGATGCCGCCGAGCTTGGCGTTCTTGATCTGCATGCCTTCCGGGGCCTGTCCCGCAAGCTGCATCGCAGTCATCACATGCATCGAGACGCCGGTCGCGCCGATCGGATGGCCCTTCGCCTTCAGTCCGCCCGACGGATTGATCGGCAGCTTGCCGCCGATCTGCGTCCAGCCCTCCTTGATCGCGCGCGCGCCCTGGCCGCGGGGCGTCAGGCCCATCGCTTCATACTCGATCAATTCGGCGATGGTGAAGCAGTCATGCGTCTCGACGAAGGAGAGGTCGGAGAGGGTGACGCCCGCCGATTGCAGCGCGCGCTGCCAGGCGACGGCGCAGCCTTCGAAATCGAGAATGTCGCGCTTCGACATCGGCAGGAAATCCTGCGCATGCGCGGTGGCGCGGATGTTGATCGCCTTGTCCATCGACTTGGCGATCTCGGCGCTGGTGATGACCAGGGCCGCCGCGCCGTCGGAAACGAGCGAGCAATCGGTGCGCTTGAGGGGACCGGCGACGAACGGGTTCTTGTCGCCCTCCGCGCGGCAGAACTCGTAGCCGAAATCCTTGCGCATCTGCGCGTAAGGGTTGGCGACGCCGTTCTTGTGATTTTTCGCGGCGATCATCGCCAGCGCGTCGGACTGGTCGCCGTAACGCTGGAAATACCCCTTGGCGATATTGCCGAACACACCGGCGAAGCCCGCCGGAGTTTCGCTATCCTCCGGCAGGTAGGAGGCGCGCAGAAGATTCTTGCCGATCTCGGGGCCGGGCGTGCGCGTCATCTGCTCGACGCCGACGACCAGCACGGTCTTGGCGGTTCCGGCGGCGATCGATTTGACCGCCTGATGCACCGCGGCCGAGCCGGTCGCGCAGGCGTTCTCGACCCGCGTCGCCGGCTTGAAGCGCAAAGCGGGGTCGGCTTGCAGCACCAGCGAGGCGGTGAAATCCTGCGGCGAGAAGCCCGCATTGAAATGGCCGAGCACGATCTCGTCGATATCGGCCGGGCTGACGCCGGCGTCGGCCATCGCCTCGTTGGCCGCGCGGACGACGAGGCTTTCCACGGTTTCGTTGTCGAACTTGCCGAACGGCGTATGCGCCCATCCCACGATGTTGGCGGTCATGATGCTCTCCCGGTTGGATTCAAAGTGAAATTCGCGCGAAATCTAGTGGGTTGCTCAGGCGTTGCCAATCGGCCCCTGGCGCAGGTCCGACCAGCGGTGGGCGGCGGCGCTGCCCGCTACGCGCGCACCCGGAAATAGACCCCGCCGAGGTGGAAGGAATCGCCCTCGACCCGCAGCCCGCGCCCGACCGCGCGGGACAGCGTTTTGGCGACATCGGTCACCTGCACGAGGATCGCGCCGAGGCATTCGGTGTCACCCGTGACGAAGCGGATGGTTCCGTCCTCGAAGATCAGCAGCGGATCGCCGTTGTCGCGGGCGAGCGGCGTCTCGATGATCCTCGCCCAGTGCGCGGCGATATCCTCCGGCTGTGGGCTTTCCACCTCGATCCCGAGCATGCCCAGCGTCTTGTCCGTCTTGACGAAGTTCTTCCAGTCCGGGCCGCCCGGCGACCATGTTCCCATGCGATCGTCGCCGCCGGCGGAATGGCCGAATTCGATGAAGGCGGCGCGGCAGTCGCGCGGATGCAACTGCACGTTCTGATAGGTGTCGCGGTCGATCACATGGGCGACGCGAACGCCCATGCTCTCGGCGTGCTGCTGCCGCCGCCGCACGTCGTTCGCCTGGAAGATCGCCATATAGCCGCCATGCCCCTTGGTGCGCTCGATGAAGCGCCCGCCGGCGGTATTGTCCTGCGTGGGCGAGACGATCTCCAGAAAGTTGGTGCCGACCATCAGCAGGGCGTTTTCCAGACCGTATTTGGCGACGTTTCCATCGCGATAGCAGACCTGGATGCCGAAAATCTCCTCCAGATCGCTCACCACCGGAGCAAGGCGCGGCGCGGCCAGACAGATTTGACGGAGTCGCAGATAGTCGGCCATGTGCGGCGTTCTCCCGTTTGCATTTCCTGTTGGTCTTTGCTGGCGGGAAGGCTAGCAGAGCGTTTCGGGCAAGTCGAACGGACACAGGATGCGGCGGCGGACGAGACGATTGTGAGCAGCGACACGCGAAAAAGTTCGGCCGCGATTGTCGGCGCGGGACCGGCCGGGCTGATGGCGGCGGAAACGCTGGCTGCGACGGGCCTGCGCGTCACCGTGTATGAGCAGATGCCGTCGGTGGGCCGCAAATTCCTGCTCGCGGGCCGGGGTGGGCTCAACCTCACGCACAGCGAGCCGTTCGACGCCTTCGTTGCGCGCTATGGCGCGGCCACGCCGGTCTTGCGCGAGGCGATCGAGGCGTTTCCGCCCGCACGGTTGCGAGCGTGGGCGGAGGCGCTGGGACAGGAGACGTTCGTCGGCAGCAGCGGGCGCGTGTTTCCGAAGGCCATGAAAGCGTCGCCGCTGCTGCGCGCCTGGCTGCGGCGGCTGGCGGAGTCCGGTGTGACGTTCAGGCTGCGGCATCGCTGGACGGGATGGTCCGAGGGCGGCTTGCGGTTCGAGGGGCCGGACGGCGAATTGAGCGTTGGCGCGGATGTCACGGTGCTGGCGCTCGGCGGCGCGAGTTGGCCTCATCTCGGCTCGAACGGACAATGGGCGCCGCTGCTGACGGAAACCCCCGGCACGACCGTCGCGCCGCTGGTGCCTGCGAATTGCGGGTTCGTGGTGAACTGGTCGCAGATGTTTCGCTCGCGCTTCGAGGGACAGCCGCTCAAGGGCGTGTCGCTGCGTGTCGGCGATCGCAGCGTGCGGGGCGAGGCGCTGGTAACGCGATCGGGGATCGAGGGCGGCGCGGTCTATGCGATCTCCGCCCCCTTGCGTGACGCGGCGATGCGCGACGGCAGGGCGACGCTGGAAGTCGCGCTGCGGCCCGATCTCGACGATGCCGATCTTGCCGCGCGCCTGGCAAGACCGCGTGGAAAGCAATCCCTTTCGACATGGCTGCGCAAGACGCTCAATCTATCGCCGGTCGCGATCGCGTTGCTGCATGAGGCTTGTGCGATGTCCGGCGGCACGCTTGGCTCGCTGGATGCGACGGCGGTGGCAAAGCTGGTCAACCATCTGCCGCTGCGTATTGAGCATGCGGAAAAGATCGATCGCGCGATCTCGACCGCCGGCGGCCTTACGTTCGGCGATCTCGACCGAAATTTCATGCTGAAGAACAGGCCGGGCGTTTTCGTCGCCGGCGAGATGCTGGACTGGGAAGCGCCGACCGGCGGCTATCTGCTGCAAGCCTGCTTCGCCACGGGCGTTGCGGCAGGCGAGGGGGCAGCGAAGTGGCTGCATCGGACAACGAACAAGTCGAGATAGAGTTTGTTTCAACACTCGTTGAATCAGGCCCCTCGTTTATCCTTTTGTTCAAGCATGATCTGATCCGAAAACCGGTTCCCACTTTTCGGGATCATGCTCTAGCCGCCCTCAATCTCCTCGCGCAGCATTTCCAGTTCGAGCCAGCGCTCCTCCGCTTCGCCGAGCTTGGCCTGCGCCGCCGTCAGCGCCGCCATTGTGGCGTCGAAGCGCTTGCGGTCCTTCGCATAGAGTTGTGGATCGTCGAGCAATTTCTGGTGCTTCTGGATTTCGGCCTGGAGCGTGGCCATCATCTTCGGCAATGTTTCCAGCGCGTGCTTGTCGTTGAAGCTCAGCTTGCGGCGCGGCTGAGAGGCGGACGGCGGGGGCTTCGCCGCTTCGCTCTTGTGGGATCTCGTCCGGCTTGGCTTTCGCGGATGGCCGAGTCACGTCGCCGCCGCGCTGCTTCAGCATGTCGCTGTAGCCGCCGGCATATTCCTGCCATCTGCCGTCGCCCTCGGGCACGATCACCGCATTGACGATGCGGTCGAGGAAGTCGCGGTCATGGCTGATGAGAAGCACCGTGCCGGGATAGTCGCTGAGCATCTCCTCCAGCACGTCGAGCGTTTCGAGGTCGAGGTCGTTGGTGGGCTCGTCGAGAACCAAAAGGTTCGATGGCTTGGCCAGCGCGCGCGCCAGCATCAGCCGGCCGCGCTCGCCGCCGGACAGCACGCGCAAAGGCGTGCGCATCTGTTCCTTGGCGAACAGGAAATCCTGCATGTAGCTGACGACATGCTTCGGCTTGTCGCCGACCATCACCGTGTCGCCGCGCCCGCCGGTGAGCGCGGCTGCGAGCGTCGTTTCGCCGTCGAGGCTTTCGCGATGCTGGTCCAGCGTCGCCATCTCAAGGTTGACGCCGAGCCGCAGGGTGCCGCTGTCGGGCGCGAGCGCGCCGGTAAGAAGGCTGACGAGCGTGGTCTTGCCGCTGCCGTTCGGGCCGACGATGCCGATGCGGTCGCCGCGCTGGATGCGCGTGGAGACATCGCTGACGATGGGGCGTCCGTCGAAGGCGACGCTCAGCCCCTTGGCCTCGATCACCATCGTGCCGGATTTCTCCGCCGTCGCGGCGGCGAGATTGGCCTGTCCCGCCGCGCCCCTGTAGGTCCGCCGCGCTTCGCGCAGCGCATGCAGATTGGCGAGCCGCTTGACGTTGCGCTTGCGCCGGCCGGAGACGCCGTAGCGCAGCCAGTGTTCCTCCATCACGATCTTGCGGTCGAGCTTGTGCTGGTTGCGCTCTTCCTCGGCGAGCATCTCGTCCCGCCACGCCTCGAACGAGGCGAAGCCGCGCTCGATCCGCTGCGTCTCGCCGCGATCGAGCCAGACGGTGGCGCGCGACAGCGTCGCGAGAAACCTTCGGTCATGGCTGATGAGCACCAGTGCAGAGTTGCGGCTCATCAATTCGCTTTCGAGCCATTCGATGGTCGGCAGATCGAGGTGGTTGGTCGGCTCGTCCAGCAGCAGAATATCGGGCGAGGGCGCGAGCACGCGCGCCAAGGCCGCGCGCCGCGCCTCGCCGCCGGAGAGATTTTCCGGATTCTCGTCGCCTGTGAGCCCGAGCTGCTCGAGCAGGTGCTGCGCCGTATGCGGATCGTCGGTCGGGCCGAGACCCGCCTCGACATAGGCGCGGGTGGTGGCGAAGCCGGAAAAATCCGGCTCCTGCGGCAGATAGCGCATGGTGGCGCCGGGTTCGACGAAGCGCGTGCCGCTGTCGTGCTCGACGAGGCCGGCAGCGATCCTGAGCAGCGTCGATTTGCCCGAGCCGTTGCGGCCGACAAGGCAGACGCGCTCGCCGGCGGAGACGCTCAGTTCCGCGCCGGTCAATAGCGGCGTGCCGCCGAAGGTCAGCGCGATATCTTTCAACTGGATCAGCGGCGGAGCCATGTTTACGCCTGCTGCGCGCGGCGCGCGCGCCGGATCGCCTGATCGAGCGCCGACAGGAACGCCGAGCGGTCCGACGGCTTGAACGGGGCGGGGCCGCCGGTGACGTCTCCGGTCGAGCGCAAATCGTGCATCAGATTCCGCACCGCCAGCGTCATGCCGATCGAATCCTCGGTGAAGGCGCGGCCGTTTGGCGCGATCGCCTGCGCGCCGGCTTTCACGCAGCGGCTCGCCAGCGGAATGTCCGCCGTCACCACGATCGACAAGGCGTCCGCACGCGCGACGATCCAGTCGTCGGCGGCATCCATGCCGGGTCCGGCGGCAACGCGCTCGATCATCGGGTCCTGCGGCACGCGGATGAATCCGCCCGCGACCACGGTGACGGGCACGGCGTGGCGCGCGGCAACCTTGTAGATCTCGTCCTTCACGGGGCAGGCGTCGGCGTCGATATAGATTCGCAAGGAGGGTTGGCTGTCGGTCATCTCGACGCCGGATTTAGGCCGGACGTCCGCGCCATGCAACCTTCAGCTTGCGGGCTTCTAGAGCCTGATCCAACTGCGTTGAATCAGGCTCGCCGCTTATGCTGTGTTTGCGCATGATCTTTTCCGAAAACCGGTTCCCACTTTTCGGGATCGTGCTCTACCGCCCCTTGAACTGCGGCGGACGCTTGGCCATGAAGGCGGTGCGGCCCTCTTTGAAATCCTCGCTGTCCATGCAAGCCGTGCCGATATCGGCGACCGCCTGCATGTTGCGTTTTGCGGGGTCCTTGAGGATTTCGGCGATGCTGATTCGCGCCGCCGCGATCGCCAGCGGTGCGTTTTCGGCGATCTGGCGCGCGATCTCCATCGTCCGGTTCCATAGATCGGCTTGCGGGAACATCTGGTCGATCAGGCCGAAGTCCAGCGCCTCATGCGCATCGATGCGCATGGCGGTGTACATCAACAGCCGCGCCCGCGAGGGGCCGACCAGCGACACCAGATGCTCCAGATCGCCATAGCTGTAGGCGATGCCGAGCTTTGCCGCCGGAATGCCGAACTGGCTGCCTTCGCCGGCCAGCCGCATGTCGGCCGACATCGCCAGCGCCAGTCCGCCGCCCATGCAGAATCCCTGGATGCAGGCGATGGTCGGCTTCGGGTACGTCATCAGCATTTCGCGCGGCTTGCCGCTGCGGCGGCTATATTCCTCGGACGCCTCCGCATTGTGCCGGTTCTTCTCGAACTGGCTGATGTCCGCGCCAGAGACGAACGCCTTGCCGCCCGCGCCGACCAGCACGACGACGCGCACCTGCGGATCGTCCCGCAGCGCGGTCAGCGCATCGGCCGCGCCTTCCCACATCTCGACCGACATCGCGTTGCGCTTGTCCGGATTGTTGAAGGTCAGAATGCCGATGCCGTCGCTGACGCTTTGCAGGATCTTGCCGTCGGCATAATGCGTGGCGGTCTGGTTGGCGGCGATATTCATGACGGCGTCTTTCAGGTTCGAAGAAGAGTGCGCGAAGACTATCCGGAAACCGCGGCGCGTGCGACCGGTTTGAGAAGCGAGCGTTCCTCGAAGCGGAATGCGGGCGGCGTATGCTTGCAGCGGATGGGAGGACTGTCGTTCCTATCGCGTCATTGACGGCTTGCGCCTGCGACATAAGATATCGGCAACGAGAAACGCTGCGGAGGGCGGTCGGGATGACGATGCGGGATCATGTGCGGGCTCTGGGCTGCATGTCGTCATTTCCACGTCCGGACGCAGCCAGGCCATGAGCGGCGCGCTCTCCGGCCTTCGGGTGCTCGATCTCAGCGAAAACATTTCCGGCCAGTTCTGCGGCCGGATGATGGCCGATTTCGGCGCGAGCTTGACGCTGATCGAGCCGCCCTCCGGCTCCGTCCTTCGGAACATGCCGCCATTCGATCCGGTCGCGGACGGCGTCGGCTCTCTGCTGTTCTTCCACCTCAATCTCGGCAAGGAGTCCGTCGTCATCGACCGCTCCACGGCGGATGGCGAAGCGCGGCTGCTGGACCTGGTGAAAACGGCCGACGCCGTGATCGTCGGCAAGGATTGCGACTGCGATGTGCTTTCAGCGGCGAACCCGCAATGCGTCGTGACGACCGTCTCGGATTTCGGCGTGGACGGGCCTTACGCGCATTGGCGCGGCAGCGAGATGATCTTTCAGGCGCTGTCCGGGATGATGCGCGTCAACGGCCTCGAAGGGCGGGAGCCGCTTTACGGCGTTGGCCACCGCGCGCAATATGCGGCTGGCGTCGGCGCCTATATCGCTACGCTGGCGGCGCTGTATGCGCGGCCGGCAATCGGACGCGGCCAGCAGGTTGCGCTCGATATCGCCTTCAATACCTGGTCGATGGCTCCGCCCGCCAGCGTCGAATACGCCTACAGCAAGCTGATCGATCCGCGCGGCGACCGGCGCTCACCGTTCTTCGTCGTCAAATGCCGCGACGGCTGGGTCGCCGTCTGGGTGCATCTGCATGTCTGGCGCGGGCTCTGCGAACTGCTCGGCATGCCGGAACTCGAACACGATCCGAGATTTGCGCAAGGCAAGGTCCGGCAGGACAATTGGGCCGCGCTGGTCGAGATTATTCAAAAGCGTGTCGCGGACTGGTCCGGCGACGAGTTCCTCGAAAACTCCTGAGCGCTCGCGTGGCGGCGGCGAAAGCCTATACGCCGACGCAATTGTTTTCGAAGACGCCGCATCTCACCGGGCGCAATTACTGGAGAGTGTGCCGACAGCGTCGGGTCCGCGGCCGATCCTCGGCCCGCAATACCGGTTGAGTGCAACGCCCCGGCGCATTTCACGCGCTGCGCCGAAGCTGGGCGCGAGCACCGATGCGCCCGTTGCGCCGCGCAAAATCGCGCAGCAGGTGGAGCGCAACGCCTCCGCCGGCCACGCGCCGCTGGCCGGCATTCGCGTGCTGGATTTCACCACCGCCTGGGCCGGGCCGATGGCGGCGCGCATCCTGGCCTTTCTCGGCGCGGAGGTCGTCAAGGTCGAATCCGCGAGCCGCCCCGACACATGGCGGATGCACAACGCCGTGTTTCAGGCGAAGCGGTTTCCGGACGGCGTCGCCGGCGAGCGTCCTTACAACCGCAGCGCGCTGTTCAATTCGCAGAACCACAACAAGCTCGGCCTGACGCTGGATATCAAGCATCCGAAGGGGCTTGCAGCGATGCATCGGCTCGCAGCCACAGCGGATGTCGTCATCTGCAATTTCACTGCCGGCACGCTGGCGCGCATGGGCGTCGGCTACGAGACTCTGAAAAAGCTGAAGAACGATATCATCGTCGTCGAGATGCCGGGCTTCGGCAATAGCGGGCCGCTGTCCAAAGCCACGGCGAATGGCGCGACGATGGAAATGGCTGCCGGCATGTGCGCGATGATCGGCTATCCCGGCGGGCCGCCGACCACGACCGGGCAGGTCTATCCCGATCCGATGGGCGGCTATAATGGCGCGGCCGCCGTGATGACCGCGCTGATGCACCGGCAGGCGACCGGCGAGGGCCAGTATATCGAACTACCGCAGGTGGAAGCGGCGATGCAGTTCGTCGGCGAGGAATTGCTGGCCGCGATCGCCGCGAACGACGATCCGCAGCCGCAGGGCAATCGCGTGCGTTGGGCCGCGCCGCATGACGCGTATCCCGCCGCAGGCGACGACCAGTGGGTCGCGATCGCGGTCGAGACCGATGCGGAGTGGCGCAAACTCTGCCGGATGATCGGCCAGCCCGATTTGGCCGAGGACGCTCGTTTCGCGACATTCGACGCGCGCCGGGCCAATCAGGATTTGTTGCGCGAGCCGATTTCGCAATGGACGCGCCGGCACCCGAAGGCGGAGATCGCCGCGCAGCTTCAGGCCGCCGGCATCCGCGCAGCCCCGGTCAACGATGCAAGCAATGTGGTCGCGGACTCTTATCTGGCGGCGCGCGAGGCGTTCGTGCCGCTGGAGCATCCGGAGGCCGGACGCCATCGCTACATGACATTGCCGTTCCGCCTGAGCGTCACGCCGGGATCGCAGCATCGCGCCTCGCCCTGCCTCGGCGCGGACACGCGCAAAATCCTGATCGAGCTTGCCGGCCTCGCGCCGGCGGAGGTCGACGAATTGGAACGCGAAGGCGTCACGTCAAACATTCCCGTGTAGTTCGAGGACTTTTCGCATGACCGGCTATCAGCACATCAAATACGCCACCAGCCCCGACCAATATCGGCACGTCAAATACGAGGTCGCCGACAAGATCGCCCGCATCACGCTCAACCGGCCCGACCATGTGAACGTGCAGAGCACGATCATGCTGGAGGAACTGGACCACGCGATCGACCTCGCCGGTCACGACCGCGACGTGCATGTGATCGTGCTGTCGGGCGAGGGGCGGAGCTTCTCCGCCGGCCACGACATCGGCACGCCGGAGGAGATGGCGCATCGCGAACAATATCCGATCGAGGACGGCGTGCGCGGCGTGTTCGAGCGCTCGTGGCGGCTCTATGTCGACATGCATCTGCGCTGGCGCAATGTACCGAAGCCGATGATCTGCGCCGTGCACGGTCACTGCATCTTCGGCGGCTGGATGGTCGCCTCGACCGCCGACATCATCTTCGCCGCCGCCGATGCGCTGTTTCTCGGTTCGATGTTTCAGTATTTCTCGATTCCGTATGACATCCATCCGCGCAAGGTGAAGGAAATCCTGTTCCAGAGCCGCTTCATCGATGCCGCGCAGGCGAAGGAGATGGGGCTGGTCAATCGCGTCATTCCGCGCGCGCGGCTGATGGAGGAGACGATGGCCTACGCCGCCGATGTCGCGGCGAACGATCCGTTCGACATGCGCACGACCAAGCTCGCGGTCAACCAGGCGCAGGACGCGCAAGGGTTCACAGCTCACATCCATGCCGCGCATTCGACCTACATCACCCGCCGCCTCGGCGGGATGGACCCCGGCTTCGCGCTGGCCAATCCGAAGGATTCGGGCATCCGGCGGATGCCGATGGTGCAGGTGGCGCTGGATCGCTACCGGCGCGATCAGGAGCGCAACAAGAAGGACTGAGGCTCGCCCGGTTTTGGGACGGAGCGCCTACAAGAGGCTTTTCGTCACGGGGCTTTTCATGAGCCTGACTTAGTGGTGAACTGCGGTGATTGTCCCCGTCGCAGTCCACGAGGTCTTTTATGCCGATCGTCAACCGTGTCGCCGACTTCCATGCCGATATCGCGGGCTGGAGACAGGATCTGCACGCCAATCCGGAACTGCTCTACGAGGTGCATCGGACGGCGGCGTTCGTGGCCGAGAAGCTGAAGGAGTTCGGCTGCGACGAGGTGGCGACCGGCATCGGCCGCACCGGCGTCGTCGGCGTCATCAAGGGCCGCAAGCCCGCCGAGGGGCAGAAGGTGCGCACGCTCGGCCTGCGCGCGGACATGGACGCGCTGCCGCTCGAGGAGATCACCGGGCTTCCCTATACATCGAAGAACCCCGGCAAGATGCACGCCTGCGGCCATGACGGCCACACCGCCATGCTGCTTGGCGCTGCGCGCTATCTGGCGGAAACGCGCAATTTCGCCGGCGACGCCGTCGTCATTTTCCAGCCGGCCGAGGAGGGCGGGGCGGGGGCTGCCGCTATGATCGAGGACGGGCTGATGGAGCGGTTCGCGATCGATCAGGTCTATGGCATGCACAACACGCCCGGCCTGCCGGTCGGCAAATTCGCCATCCGCCCCGGTGCGTTCATGGCCTCGACCGATCAGGTCTACATCAAGATCGAGGGCGTCGGCGGACACGCGGCGCGGCCGCACAAGGGCATCGATCCGCTGCTGGTCGGCGCCGAACTCGTTGTCGCGCTACAGTCGATCGTGTCGCGCAGCGTCGATCCGCTGGAGGCGGCCGTGCTGTCGATCTGCAAGTTCAACGCCGGCACCACCACTAATGTCATTCCGCAGTCGGCGGAACTGGCCGGCACCATCCGCACGCTGAAGCCGCGCGTGCGCGAACTGATGGTGCGGCGAGTGAAGGAGGTCTGCCAGGGCGTGGCGCAACTCTCAGGCGCGTGCATCGACCTCAAGCATGTGGCGGGCTACCCTGTGCTGATGAACCACGCGCCCGAGACGGACATCGCGGTGAAGGTCGCGGGCGATGTCGCGGGCGAAGGCAACGTGCATCTCGGAGCGCCGCCGATGATGGGCGCGGAGGACTTCGCCTACATGCTGGAGAAGAAGCCCGGCTCCTTCATCTTCATCGGCAATGGCGACACCGCCGGCCTGCATCACCCGGCCTATAATTTCAACGACGAGGCGATTGTCTTCGGCACATCCTACTGGATCAAGCTGGTGGAGACGCAGCTCGCGGCGTGAGAGCCTCGCGCGCCTGAACCTCGGGGCCAAAACTTATGCCCGGCGCTGAGCCGGGCATAAGCTTGTTTGGCTGTGAGTGCGGGCTGAGTACCGCCCGCTCAGGCCGGCACAGCCGGGCCCGGACCGCTGGCGCGCCGCACAAGCAACAGTGCGACCAGAACGGTCGGCGCGAGGATCATCAGGCCGAGCGATGTGACCTGGAACTGCGACAGCGGGTTGATGCCGCCGCCGGGCGTGGCGACGACGAAGCCGCCGATGACCAGCAGGACGCGGATCGGCCATTCCAGCACGCCGGCCTTGCGCAGGTCGCCGACGAAGACCTGATAGCCCTGAATGCCGCCGCAGATGAACAGCGTGCCGAACCCGGCCAGCGCCATCAGGCCGAGAGCTTCGAGGTAATTGCCTTGCAGCACCAGCGCCGGGTTCATCACGAAGAAGAACGGGATGAAGTAGATGATGCTGCCGACCCACATCGATTCCCACCCCGTTCGCATCGCAGGCACCGAGCCTGCGATGCCGGCGGCGGCGAGCGAGGCGATCGCGACCGGCGGCGTGACCGAGGAGAGCATGCCCCAGTAGAAGATGAACATGTGCACGGCCATCCGGTTGAGGCCGGCTTTTTCCAGCGCCGGCGCGATCAGGATGGCGAGGAAGATGTAGCAGGCCGTGGTCGTCAGCCGAGGCCGAGGATCAGGCTGGTGAAAGCGCACGCCGAACAGCAGCAGGGAAGGCATTGTCGCCGGCGATGCGCAGCAGGTCGCCGGCGAGGCTGAACGACGCCGGTCATCGAGAACGCGCCGATCCAGCAGGCCGCAGCCGGCGAATACCGACCAGTTCGACGAAGGTCCGTCCGTTCACCTCAAGGAATTTGGCGATCGTAGCAGTCGTCCAGCGCGTGTCCTTGGAGAAAATCTGGTTCAGCACCAGGAGCAGTGCGGTGGCATAGAACGGCGCGTGGCTCTCGCGCTTGAAGTAGAGCAGCATGACGATCAGCAGCGCGATCACGAAGACGTAGTACCAGCCCTCCTTGATCGTTTCCCAGGCGCTCGGCAGTTCGGACCGCTTCATGCCCAGAAGGTTGTGCCGTGCCGCATAGGAATCGACCTGCATGAACAGGCCCGCATAATAGAGCGCCGCGGGAACAAGCGCCGCGAGCGCGACTTCGGCGTAGCTGACATTCAGGAACTGGGCGATGATGAAGGCGGTGGCGCCCATCACCCGGCGGGGCGAGCACCGCGCCGGTGGAGGCGCAGGCTTCGATCGCCGCGGCATAGGAGGCGCGGAAGCCGGTCTTCTTCATCGTCGGAATGGTCATGGTGCCGGTGAAGACGTTGGAGATGATCGAGCCGGACATCATGCCGAGCAGTCCGCTGGCAAAGATGCAGACCTTCGCCGCACCGCCGCGGAACGTGCCGCAGATCGCGAAGGAAATGTTGATGAAGAATTTTCCGGCCCCCGTCATCATCAGCGCCGTGCCGAAGACGAGGAAGCCGATCACCGTGTCGGCGAAGGCTTGAAGACCGGAATACCGAGCAGGCTTTCACCCGATAGGACGTGGTAGGGAAATCGCCAGATCAGTGGGGACTGCGCGCCGCGGAACGGCCCGAGCCAGCTCGCATCCGCGAACAACGGATAGACGGTGAACGGGAGCACGCACAGCAGCAGGCTCCAGCCGCCGGTGCGGCGCAGCGCTTCCATCAGCAGTGCCCACATGATGCCGCCGGCGACGATCACGCCCGTCGGAGCGCCGCCGAACTCCCATCCGTTCGCCGCCGCCGCCCGGATGAACTGCATCAGATAGATCGCCGAACCGAAGGTCAGGGCGAACAGGACGAGGTCGTACCAGGGAATCCGGTCGAGTGGCGCGTTCGTCGAGCCTGGAAAAATCAGGAACGTGAACGGCAACATCAACGCAATGAGAAGATAGAAATATTCGGTGTTGAGCTGGGTGTAGTTGATGAAGAAACGCAGCGTGAACTGCTGATTGATGCAGAGAAAAATCGTCAGCCCCGTGGCGACGATCAAGAGCCAGCGCCAGAACCCTTGCAGTGTCCTGACGCGGGTGACTTCGGCTTCGTTCAGGCCGGCGGCGGAGGCGTGCGGATCGTCGAAGACGATCCGTTGCGAGGCTTCGGCGGCAACCGCCGCCGAAGCGTTCGAGGGACCGGAAGGCGGCGTGGTCGACATAGGCGCTCCGTGATGTTCGTTCCGGTCGGGTTCTGGCACGAAGCTTGACTCAGAAGCCGAGAGGCATTCCGGCCTTGGTCAACGCGGCGGCGCGCGCTTTCATCCAGCCCTCATTGAACGCCTTGGCGTCGGACGGCGGATTGGCCTTGTTGTAGTCTGCCCAGGCGGTGGTCAGTGTTTCCTGACGCTTGTACAGGGCGTTGTTGTGCTTCTCCTGGTCGTCGCTCCATGCGCCGGCTTCCTTGAGCGCCTTCACCGCGCCCTTGTGGACCGGAACGGACCAGTTCTTGGTCTGGGCCTTGGCGGCCATGCCGGTCGCGCCCGGCGCCGAGTCCTTGTAGCCGTCATAGCCCTCGATCATCGCCTTGGTCAGCATGTAGACGTCGTTTTCGCTCTGGTTCGCGTAGACGGTGTAGATCGGATAGGGATAGTTGCCCATCTCGATCGGATTCTCCTTGGAGATTCCGCCGGCGCCGCAGGTGGCTGTGAGCTTGGTGAAGAACGGGCCGATCTTCAGCACGCGCGCCCAGCCTTCCTTGTCGTTGTGCGGCAGGGGCGGCCACACGATCCCGCGCGGCGAGGTCTCGAGTTCCTTGGCCGGGCCGGTGATCGTCGTTCCGAACGCCGCATCGGCGTCGTTGTTGGTGACGCCTTTCCACATCGCGCCATAGCTGGCGAATTCGACGATCTTGACGTCCTTCTCCGTCAGCCCGGCGAAGGCGAGCATGGCGAGCGCATTCTGGTTCAGCGCCGGCGAGCCGACGACGAAGCCCACCCGCTTGCCCTTGAGGTCGGCCATCGTCTTGACGCCGGTGTCCTTGGCGACGCCGAGATTGCCGCCATTGCAATCCACCGTCGTCAGCGTGATCTGGACCGGCTGCGGACCCCATTCCTTGCTGCCGAATTCGAACACGCCTTCCTGCGCGAAATACACACCCGAGCCCATGCCGGCGGCGACGGCGCGTCCGGTGCGCACCGGTTGCAGCCGGGCGACGTCGTTGCCGGCCGGCAGCACGCGCACGTCGGTTCCGAATTTGTCTTTCAGCGTCTTGCCGATGCCGACGGTGATGTTGAACCCGGCCGTGCCGGTGTCATAGGCGGTCATGGTGAGCGTCGGCGGCAGCTTCACCTGAGCGTTCGCAGCCGGCGCCATGATGGCCGTGCTGGCCAGCGCGATCGACACAAGCCTGATGATCGGATTGAGCATTCCGTACCTCCCGTTGGTAATGTTGCTGTGCGAATTTCGCATCTGTTTTTTGTATGATGTCATCGGCCGCCGCCGCTGACAATCCAGCCATGCATGAATAGTCCTCATGTGGTCAAGTCGTCCGGCCTAATGATTTCGTCGGAAACGTTACCATTGACGGCGCGGCATCGGACATTGGCCCGGCTCGCGCGGTGCTGTTACGGTGCGCAGAACGCAAGCGAGCGAACGGAGAAAAAGCGTGAAAGCTCATGGGGATTCCCGCAGTGGCGGGCGCATACTCGTCGACCAGCTTCAGATCCAGGGCGTGGAGCGGCTGACCTGCGTTCCGGGCGAGAGCTTTCTGGCCGTGCTCGACGCCTTGCACGACGCCTCCATCGACGTGCTCGTCTGCCGGCAGGAAGGCGGCGCGGCGATGATGGCGGAGGCCTATGGCAAGCTGACCGGACATCCCGGCATCTGCTTTGTCACGCGCGGACCGGGCTCGATGAACGGCAGCCACGGCATCCATGTGGCGGCGCAGGATTCGACGCCGATGATTATGTTCGTGGGACAGGTCGAGCGGGGAATGCTCGGCCGCGAGGCGTTTCAGGAACTGGACTACAAGGCGGTGTTCGGCTCGATCGCCAAATGGGTGGTGGAGATCGACAGCGCCGCGCGCATTCCGGAGATGGTGGCGCGCGCTTTCCGCGTTGCGATGCAAGGGAGGCCGGGACCGGTGGTGGTTTCGCTGCCAGAGGATATTCTCACCGAAATGTCCGACGTCGCTGATGCGTCGCGCGTCGAGCCGGCGGATACCTCGCCCTCCGATGCCGACATGGCGAAGCTGGCCGGACTGCTGAAGACCGCGAAAAAGCCGTTCATGATCGTCGGCGGATCGCGGTGGAGCGCGGAAGCCTGCGCCCAGGTCGCGGATTTTGCCGCGCGCGCAGGCATTCCGGTGGGGGCGTCGTTCCGCCGGGCGCAACTGTTTCCCGCCGACCATCCGAATTTCGCCGGCGATCTCGGCATCGGTCTCAATCCCAAGCTGGCCGCGCGGGTGAAGGAGGCGGATGTGTTGCTGCTGGTCGGCGGCCGCATGTGGTCGGAGACGCCGTCGGTGGCCTATACGCTGATCGACATACCGACGCCGACGCAGACGCTCGTGCATGTGCATCCCGGCGCGGAAGAGCTCGGGCGCGTCTATCAGCCGGCGCTGGCGATCCAGGCCAGCCCGATCGCGTTCGCCGCGAGACTTTCGTCGCTTGAGACGAGCGGGCGCGGAAATGCCGAGGAGGCGGCGACCGCGCACGCCGATTATCTCGCCTGGTCGGACAAGCCGCGCACGCTGCCGGGGCAATTCCAGTATGGCGACGTGATGTGCTGGCTGCGCGACCGGCTGCCGGCCGACGCCATTCTCTGCAACGGCGCAGGCAATTATGCCGGCTGGATTCACCGCTTCTTCCGCTTCACCCGGTTCGCGACGCAGCTCGCGCCGACCTCCGGCTCGATGGGATACGGCGTTCCCGCCGCGGTGATGGCGAAGCGCCAGCATCCGGACAGGATCGTGATCGCCTTCGCCGGCGATGGCTGCTTCCTGATGAACGGCCAGGAGTTCGCGACCGCGGTCCAGTACGATATTCCGTTGGTCATCGTCGTGATCGACAATGGCATGTACGGCACGATCCGCATGCATCAGGAGAACCATTATCCGGCGCGCGTGTCGGCGACCGATCTGAAGAATCCGGATTTCGCGGCGCTCGCGCGGGCCTATGGCGGGCATGGCGAGCGGGTGGAGACGACGGAGCAGTTCGCGCCCGCCTTCGAGCGCGCGCTGGCGTCGGGTAAGCCCGCGATCCTGCATTGCCTGCTCGATCCGCAGGCGATCAGCGCGGCGCGGACGATCGATGAATTGCGGGCGGCGGCGATGCAGAAGGCATGATCGATTGATCTTGAGGCCGGCGCGGGCGGCGCGATCAGGCCGCTTGCGCCGGGTCCTTTTTCGCCGGGTCCTTTTTCGCCAAGCCTTTCAGCGCACGGGCGGCGATCTTCAGGTCGTCGATGAACTTCGCATATTCGTGTTGCTGCGCCTCCTTGTCGGGCAGGCGCAGCAGATAGGACGGATGCACCGTCACCAGCGCCTTCACGCCGTCCGGCGTCTCGACGATGTCGCCGCGCACCTTGCCGATCGTCACCGCCTTGCCGAGCACCGATTGAGCCGCCGTGGCGCCGAGGGCAACAATCAGCGCCGGCTGGATCGCCGCTCGCTCGGCCTCGTACCATTGGTGGCAGGCGCGGATTTCCGGCGTCGAAGGTTTCTGGTGCAGCCGGATTTTCCCGCGCGGCACGAATTTGAAATGCTTCACCGCATTGGTGACATAGGTTTTGTCGCGCGCGAGGCCGGCCTCCTTCAGCGCGCGGTCGAACATCTGCCCGGCCGGGCCGACGAACGGCTTGCCGGCAAGATCCTCCTTGTCGCCGGGCTGCTCGCCGACGAACATGATCTCCGCATTCGCAGGCCCTTCGCCGAACACCACTTGCGTCGCGTCTTTCCAGAGCGGACAGGCGCGGCAATGTTCGGCTTCCGCGTGCAGCCGTTTGAGCGTCGTTTCCGGTTTGGATGCGCGCGGCATCGTCGGTTCCTTTCGCTGAAGCACTGGCCGCGGGGCTGCTGGTGCTGCGGCAATCATGTCCCGCTTCATGCGCTCGGCCTTTTCCGTCAGCGGTCTAATCAGCGAGGCTTCGGGAAGGTTCCGCCAGTATTTTTTCGGCATCTCCGACTGCATGGCCTTGGTCTTGAGGCGGGCTGGATTGAAAATGCTGGCATAGTAGCTGCGCCAGATGTCCTCGATCCGGTCCTCGGAGGGAGCCGCGCTTTTCGGCACGCCGGCGGAAAACAAGAGGTCTTCGCCGTTCCAGTGGGCGCATCGGTCCGGTGTCAGGATCGACCAGATCATGTTGCCGAACCGGTTGACGAAGAACGATGCAGCGAGTTCCACGATATGATGCGCCGGTTCGAACCAGGCGATGAAGTGCGAGCCGTTTTCGCTCGCCACCTCGCGGAAGCGCACGAAGGCATGCATTTTGTGCTCGTCGCGGCGAACGGCTTTTGCGAGCGCATGCAGCGATGCGAGATCGGCATCGGTCGGAATTTGCAGAAGCGTCGGATCGCCATGCAGGCGGTGCAACATCCGGTACAGCAATGCGAAGCGTTCGCGATTGCGATGCAGGATCGCGATTGACGCAAGCTCGATGAAGGCTTTCGGCACTGTGAAGCTGGCCGTCGCGGCCGGTGATGAGGCGATGTCTGTCGGTGCGAACAGTTCGGCGTCGCGGCCGGCGATCTGCCATGTGTGTCCGCTGGCGGAATGCCGTGCAGGATCAGGTTGCGGGCGGCCTTTCGCCAGCCTGCAAAGTCGGTTTCGCTCGCGAGTCCTGATGTGGTGCATGGATTAGAACAATGAGATCAAAGCGTGAGTGAGAGTTGTCGTGCCGGTGGTTGCAGCCGGCTTGCGAGATCCTTGTCGCCGAGCGCGCGCGGACGATGATCGGCGAGGATGATGAAAGGCAGTGCCTTGCTGCGCGGAACATGCAGGCGCGAAAGGTCCGGCGATGCGGATCGGTATTGCTGACGGCGGGCGGCCAGGATGCGATCCACAGCCTTGGTGCCAGATCCGGGCACGCGCAATAATTCCTCGCGGCTCGCGCGCTGCACGTCGAGCGGGAAGCGGTCGCGGTTGCGCAGCGCCCAGGCGAGTTTCGGGTCGATGTCGAGCGGCAGCATGCTGTGCTGAGGGTTCACGATCTCGCCGATCTCGAAGAAAACCATAGAAACGCATCAGCCAGTCGGCCTGATAGAGACGGTGCTCCCGCACGAGCGGCGGCGCCTTCAGCGGCAGGGCGCGGCTCGAATCCGGGATTGGGCTGAAGGCCGAGTAATAGACCCGCTTCAAGCGGTAGGAGCCGTAAAGGTTCGCGCTGGTTTCCAGGATCGCCTGATCGGTTTCCGCGTCCGCGCCGACGATCATCTGCGTGCTTTGTCCGGCTGGTGCAAAGCGTGGCGGTTTGGCCCGTGCCGAGGTGTCGGCGGCTTCGTCGAGTTTCAGGCGCAGGCGTCCCATCGTGCGGCGGATGGCGCGGACATCCTTCTCGGGCGCGAGCCGGGAGAGGCTGCTTTCGCTCGGCAGCTCGATGTTGATGCTGAGACGATCCGCGTATTTTCCGGCCTGCGTGATGAGCGCGTCGTCGGCCTCCGGAATCGTCTTGAGATGGATGTAGCCGCGAAAGTGATGATCCTCGCGCAGGCACCTCGCGACCTCGACGATCTGCTCCATCGTGTAGCTGGGACTGCGGATGATGCCGGAGGACAGAAACAGGCCCTCGATATAGTTGCGCCGGTAGAAGTCGAGCGTCAGACGCACGACCTCCTCGCTGGTGAAGCGCGCGCGGGGAACGTTGCTGGAGGCGCGGTTGACGCAATAAAGGCAGTCGTAATTGCAGGCATTGGTCAGCAGGATTTTCAGTAGCGAAATGCAGCGTCCGTCCGGGGGCATAGGAGTGGCAGATGCCCATGCCGCGATCAGTCGAGCCGATACCCTTGCTTTGGCCTTGGCCGCCGCGGGAGAGACGTTTCTCCGTGCCGCTGCTGGAGCACAGGAGGCATCGTATTTGGCCGCATCCGCCAGGATTTCGAGCTTGCAGGTCCATTTCGATATCTACTTTGATATTTCATGCTTAATTGACGAAGGAAAGTTTTCGCCAATGGCTGAAGGAGTCTGATTGACTCTCTTTCGGCTTCTGCTTTTAATAAGAACATATCATGAACAAAGCGCCGTTGCACAGGGTTTGGTTTCCTGTCGGCGGATTAAAAACAGGAGCGGTGTCTTTCGCGCGCAGGTACACAGGCTCGCCTCCTTGCGAAAGGAGGTCGAGCGGCTGGAAAGCAGGCGGCGGCGAGCAGTCGGCCAGGCGCCGCGCTGGGCCATGCGGATGCTGACGATGCGCTGAAGGGCGGCCTTCTGTGCGGAGCCATGCATGAGGTGTTCGCCGCGGACGGGCTGAACAATGCTGCTGCGAGCGGTTTTGTGCTGGGCCTTGCGCGGCGGGTGACGCAAGGGCGTCGTTTCGTTCTGTGGGTTCGGCAGGATTTTCCGCGATCGAATCCGGCGAACTGTCGATGACGGGCTTTGCCGAACTGGGGCTTTCGATCCGCGCAGGCTGGTCGCCGTGCATGCGCCGAGTGCGGAGATGGTGCTGCGGATCGCTGCCGACGCCGTCGCTACCGCAGCCGCGCTCGGCGTCGTGGTCATGGAAATGTTCGGCGAGACGCGGGCGTTCGATCTGGTGGCGAATGCCAGCTGACGCTGGCGGCCAGCGCGTCCGGCGTCACCGCCTTGATGCTGCGGCTTGGCGCGATGCCTGCTGAGCGAGCACAGCCGAAGCGCGCGCTGGATCGTGCGCGCGGCGCATTCGCCGCCGGCAGCAGGATGGCAGGCATGGGGTGGCCTGCGTTCGATGTCGAACTGGCCCGCAACCGGCATGGGCCGGGTGGGAGCTGGATCATGGAATGGGTGAGTGATGAGTACCGTTTCCGCGAACAGGCGACGCATTCTCGCCGTCTGGCTGTCGCGCCTGCCGACCGATCCGTGTCGACACCGGCAGCGGCAGGCCGGCGCCGCAGCGCGATGAGCAATAAGCCGCTGGCGGTGGCGGCGAAGATCGACAATGCGTTCCAGGTCGCGGCCCTGAACGACGCCGGGACGAGGGCCGGGCTGATCGTCGGCATGCCGCTGGCGACTGCGCGCGCGATGCTCCCCGACCTTGAGATCGCCGACGCCGATCCGTTCGCCGATGGCGAGACGCTGAATGCGATCGCCGACTGGTGCCATCGCTTCACGCCTCTGGTCGCTCGCGACGGCGAGGACGGGCTGCTGCTCGATATCACCGGCTGCGCGCATCTGTTCGGCGGCGAGGCGGCGATGATGAAGGCCGTCTGCGAGGCGCTGCGGCGCTGGCGATTCATGCGAGCGGCGCGATCGCCGGAACGGCCGTGGCGGCGCGGGCGCTGACGCGCGCAGCCGCATGGGCGCATCGTCAATGGCGGAGACGAAGCGCAGGCGGTTTCGCCATTGCCGGTCGCGGCGCTTGGCGTCGATGACAGGATCGTGCGCGGGCTGAACCGCGCCGGGTTGAAGACGATCGGAGATGTGGCCGCGCGACTGCCGGCGGAACTCGCCGCGCGGTTCGGCGCGGACTTCGTTTTCGCCTTGCAGCAGGCGCTTGGGGAGGCCGATGCGCCGATCTCGCCGCGTAAACCCGTGCCGGATTACATGGCGGAGAAGCGCTTCGCCGAGCCGGTGATGACGCAGGATGCGATCGCGGCGGCGCTGGCCTCCCTCGCGCAGGTGCTGGTGACGGCGATGGAGCGGCACGGCAAGGGCGGCCGCGTGTTCGAGGCGAGCTTCTTCCGCACCGACGGAAGCGTGCGCGCGATCGCGGTTGAGGCCGGCCAGCCGGTCACGCGCGCGAACATCGTCGGCCGGCTGTTTGCCGAAAGACTGGAGGCGCTGGCCGATCCGCTCGATCCTGGTTTCGGCTTCGATCTCGTGCGGCTGTCGGCGCTGCGCACGGTGTCGGTCGTCGATGTCCAGCATGGTTTCGATACGGCGGAGAACGAGTCCGAGGATGTCGGCCATCTGATCGATCGTCTGGCCGCGCGGATCGGCCGCCGCCGCATCGTGCGCTACGTTCCGCAAGCAACGCACATCCCCGAATATGCGGACCTCGCCGTTCCCGCCCAGGGCCGCATGGCCGTCGCGCAGGATTGGCCCGCGCCGATCCGGGACGAAGCGCCGTCGCGGCCGCTGCGCCTGTTCGGCAGGCCCGAACGGATCGAGGTCACTGCGGATTTCCCCGACGGTCCGCCGGCGCAATTCCGCTGGCGCAGCCGGCTGTATGTCATCCGCCGCTGCGAAGGGCCGGAACGCATCGCCATGGAATGGTGGCGCGACCGGAGGCTGCCGCGCCCGCCGGACGATGCGTTTGCGCGGGCGCATCCGCCCCAGCCGGAGACGGAGATTGTAAACATCGATGGCAGCGTTCTGACGCGCGATTATTTCCGCATCGAGGACAGAACCGGCGCACGCTTCTGGCTCTATCGCGAGGGCATTCATGTGCGCGAGGTCATGACCTTCCGCTGGTTCCTGCATGGATTGTTCGCATGAGCTATGCGGAAATCGGCGTCACCACCAATTTCTCGTTCCTGCGCGGCGCATCGCATCCGCAGGACTACATGCATCAGGCCGGCGCATTCCGGCTCGATGCCATCGGCATCGCCGACGTCAACACGTTGGCCGGCGTGGTGCGCGCCTACAAGGAGCTTGGCAATCCCGACATCGCGCACAAGCCGAAGCTGCTTGTCGGCGCGCGCCTCGTCTTCGCGGATGGGACGCCGGATATTCTGGCCTATCCGAAAGACCGTGCCGCCTATGGGCGAATGTGCCAGTTGCTGAGCCGGGGCAAGCTCAGGGCCGAGAAGGGCGAATGCCTGCTGCGACTGTCCGATCTTGTGGAGTTCAGCGCGGGTCAGTTGCTGGTGGTGATGCCGCCACGCCGCTTCAGCTCCGGCGATCTGGCGCAGGTGCTGGATGCGCTCAAGCGCTCGCGCGCCGAGGGCGTCTGGCTTGCCGCGGCCTGTCTGTATCGCGGCGACGATGCGCGGCTGCTGGCGCGCCTCCGCCGGATTGCCGATACGGTGCGATGTCCCCTGATAGCCACCAACGACGTGCTCTACCACGATCCCGGCCGCCGCGCCTTGCAGGATGTGCTCACCTGCATCCGCGAGAAAACCTCGATCGATAAAGTCGGCCGCAAGCTGGAAGCGAACGCCGAACGGCATCTGAAATCGTCGGCCGAAATGAGCCGCCTGTTCTCCAATCATCGCGAGGCGTTGGAAGAAACGCGGCGATTCGCGGCGCAAATCTCGTTTTCGCTTGGCGACCTGAAATATCAATATCCCGACGAGCCGGTGCCGCCCGGCCGCACGGCGCAACAGCATCTGGAATATCTGACATGGGCGGGCACTTACGAGTATTTCCCGGACGGGATCGATGAGACAACGCGCAAAAACCTGCACAAGGAACTCGCGCTGATCGCGGAGCTGAACTACGCGCATTATTTCCTCACCGTGCATGACATCGTGCATTTCGCGAAGGCGAAAGACATCCTGTGCCAAGGCCGTGGCTCGGCGGCGAATTCCGCCGTCTGCTTCGTGCTCGGCATCACTGCCGTCAATCCGGCGGAGATCGATCTTTTGTTCGAGCGGTTCATCTCCAAGGAGCGGCTGGAGCCGCCCGACATCGACGTCGATTTCGAGCACGAGCGGCGCGAGGAGGTGATGCAGTATGTGTATGAGCGCTACGGACGCCATCGCGCGGCGATCATCGCCACCGTCATTCATTATCGCCCGCGCAGCGCCATCCGCGATGTCGGCAAGGCGCTCGGCCTGAGCGAGGACGTCACCGCGGCGCTGGCGGATACGGTGTGGGGAAGCTGGGGCGAGGGCTATACGCAGCAGCAATTCGAGCAGGCGGGGCTCGATCCGTCCAGCCCGGTCATCGCCCGCGCGGTCGCGCTTGCGACCGAACTGATCGGTTTTCCGCGACATCTGTCGCAGCATGTCGGCGGCTATGTGCTGACGCAGGATCGGCTCGACAGCTATGTGCCGATCGGCAATGCGGCGATGGACGGCCGCACCTTCATCGAATGGGACAAGGACGATGTCGACGCCTTGCGCATGATGAAGGTCGATGTGCTGGCGCTCGGCATGCTGACCTGCATCCGCAAATGCCTCGACCTGATCGCGTTGCACAAGGGCGAACGCCACACGCTGGCGGAAATCAAGGGAGAGGATGACGACGAGGTCTACAAGATGCTCTCGCGCGGCGAGTCGCTCGGCGTGTTCCAGGTCGAAAGCCGCGCGCAGATGAACATGCTGCCGCGCCTGAGGCCGCGGACGTTTTACGATCTCGTCATCGAGGTCGCGATCGTGCGTCCGGGGCCGATCCAGGGCGATATGGTGCATCCTTATCTTCGGCGGCGAAACGGACAGGAAACGGTGACGTATCCGTCGCCGTCGCCCGCGCACGGGCCGGCCGACGAGCTTGAGCAGATTCTTGGACGCACGCTCGGCGTTCCGCTGTTTCAGGAGCAGGCGATGCGGATCGCCATGACGGCGGCGGAGTTTTCGTCTGAGGAGGCGAACGGGCTGCGGCGCGCGATGGCGACGTTCCGCCATGTCGGCACCATTCACAAATTCGAGGAGATGATGGTCGGCCGCATGATCGCGCGCGGCTATGATCCGGCATTCGCGAAAAACTGTTTCGAGCAGATCAAGGGGTTCGGCAGCTACGGCTTTCCGGAAAGTCATGCGGCGAGCTTCGCCAAGCTCGTCTATGTCTCCTCATGGATCAAGCATGTACATCCGGACGCCTTCGCCTGCGGCCTGTTGAACTCGCAGCCGATGGGTTTTTATGCGCCGGCGCAGATCGTGCGCGATGCGCGCGAAAATGGCGTCGAGGTGCTGCCGGTCGATGTCTCGTTCAGCTTCTGGGACAACACGCTGGAGCTGCCTACATCGCCCGCGAGCCGGCATCGTGCGTTGCGCATCGGCTTCCGGCAGATCGATGGCTTCAAGCGACTTGACGAAAAGGAGTTGAAGCAGCGCGGTGAAGACGACTGGTCGGAGCGGATCGTCGCCGCGCGCTTGCGGCGGCCGTTTCAGTCGCTGGAGGATTTCGCGCGCGACACGCGACTTCCCAAGCGCGCGTTGTTGCTGCTGGCGGATGCGGATGCGTTCCGCTCGCTCGGGCTCGATCGCCGCGCCGCGCTGTGGGCGGTCCGGCGGCTGCCGGACGATGTGCCGCTACCTTTGTTCGTCGCCGCCGCTGCGCGCGAGCAGCCGGACGAGGCGGCCAGGCCGCTGCCGGCGATGGCGCTTTCCGAGCATGTCGTCGCGGACTATCAGAGCATCCGCCTGTCGGTGAAGGGTCATCCGATGCAGTTCCTGCGTGCGCTTTTTGCACGCGAGGGTGGTGCGGTCCTGCCACGACGCGACCGAACTCGGCGACAGGCAGCGAGCGAGATGCGCTTGGCGTCGTGCTGGTGCGCCAGCGGCCCGGCACCTCCAAGGGCACGGTGTTCATGACGATTGAGGACGAGACCGGCATCGCCAACATCGTCGTCTGGCCGAAAAAGATGGAGCAATACCGCAAGGAGGTGATGGGCGCTCGGCTGATCCTGATCGAGGGCCGGGTGCAGAAAAGCATCGAGGGCGTGGTGCATATCGTCGCCGACCGGCTGATCGACCGGACGCATGAGATGGGCCGCCTCTTGGACGGCCTGCCCGGCTCGCGTGACGAGACGGAAGAGGGAGCGGCGGACGGCCATGCGCCTCAGCCGCGCGCCCACCACCCGCGCAATGTCCGGATTCTGCCGCGCTCGCGCGATTTTCATTAATTTCTTGCGCTGCACAATCGGCTGCGCAATGCTTTGCGTCGGAAGCTCGCCGGGAGAGTGCGATGATGCAAAGCCAAGATGTTCTTGCCGACCTCTGGCGCGTGGCGGGCGGCGATCCGGCGGCGTTGAGCTTCGCCAAACTGACGGGCACGCCGCCGCTGCTGCCGAGTTCGTTCGCTATCGACACCGCCGCGCAGGCTTCGATTGCCGCCGCCGGGCTCGCCGCCGCCGACATCTGGCGCATGCGCAGCGGACAGATGCAGCAGGTGTCGGTCGCGCTCGAACATGCGGTCGTGGAATGCCGCAGCGAGCGCTATCTGCGCCTCGACGGCAAGCCGCCGCCGCCGGCCTGGGACGCTATCGCCGGCGTCTACAAAGTGCGCGACGGCTTCGTCCGTCTGCATACGAATTTCCCTCAGCATCGCGCCAATATCTGCAAGCTGCTCGCCTGCGAGGGAGAGCGTGAAAAAGTCCAGGCCGCGCTGATGCAATGGGACGGCGAGGCGTTCGAGACGGCGGCCTATGCCGGCGGCTGCGTCGTCTCGTTCATGCGCTCTTACGACACGTGGTCGAAGCATCCGCAGGCGCGCGCGCTGGCGGAACTGCCGGTGCTGACCATCGAGAAGATCGGCGACGCGGAGCCAAAACCGTGGCCGGTCGGCGATCGCCCGCTGGCCGGCATTCGCGTGCTCGATCTGTCGCGCGTGATCGCCGGTCCCGTCGCCGGCCGCACGCTCGCCGCGCACGGCGCCGATGTGATGCTGATCTCAGGTCCGGCGCTGCCGCAGATCGACTGGCTGACGATCGACAACGGGCGCGGAAAACTGTCGGTGTCGCTCGAACTCAAGAGCGAGAAGGGGCGGGCGTCCTTGCGCGAATTGCTCAGCGAGGCGGATGTTTTCTCGCAAGGCTACCGGCCGCATGCGATCGCGGCCCTCGGCTTTTCGCCGGAGGAGGCGGCGAACATCAATCCCGGTATCGTCTATGTGTCGCTCTCCGCCTACGGTCACGCCGGGCCGTGGTCGGGTCGCCGCGGCTTCGACTCGCTGGTGCAGACCTCGACCGGCTTCAACCATGCCGAAGGGCAGGCGGCCGGCATCGATGGACCGAAAGAATTGCCGTCGCAGATGCTCGATCACGCCACTGGCTATTTGATGGCGTTCGGCGCGATGATGGCCAAGGCGCGGCAGGCGCGCGAGGGCGGAAGCTGGCACGTCCGCGTCTCGCTGGCGCAGACCGGCCGCTGGCTGTGGAATCTCGGCCGCATCGATGGCGCGATGGAACAGCCCGATCTGACGCCGGAGACCGTTGCGAGATACATGCAGACGATGCCGTCCGGCTTCGGCGAACTCAGCGCGGTGCGGCACTCGGCCATCCTGTCGAAGACGCCGGCGATGTGGGCGCGGCCTTCGGTGCCGCTCGGCACCGACCTGCCGGAGTGGCCCGTGCGCGGCTGAGCGCGGGCCCTCGGTCGTTGTTTAAGGCATGATCTGATCCGAAAACCGGTTCCCGCTTTTCGGATCATGCTGTCTGGCGTCCCTGAAACACCGGCTTGCGCTTTTCGTGGAACGCCTTGCGGCCTTCTGCACGTCCTCGGTCGGGTTGGCGATCATCACCGCCATGCAGGCGTCCTGCAACGAGCGTTCGAGGCTGATATCGACGGAGCGCTGCATCATGTGCTTGGCCATCTTGACCGCGAGCGGCGCCTGGCCCGCAAGCGCGCGGGCGAATTCCAGCGTCCTCGTCTCAAGCCGGTCGTGCGGCACCACCTCGGTCACGAGTCCGAGACGCTCTGCTTCGGCGGCGTCATAGACTTCAGCGAGCAGCGTCATCTTCAGCGCCTTGTCCATGCCCATGAAGCGCGGAAACAGCCATGCGCCGCCTTCGTCGGGCAGCAGGCCGAACTTGCCGCTGGTGTCGCCGAGCTTCGCCTTGTCGGAGGCGACACGGAAATCGCAGGCCAGCGCCAGCGCGAGGCCGCCGGCGACGCAGGGACCGTTGACCATCGCGATCACCGGCTTGTCGCAACGCGCCAATGCGAGAACGACGCGGTGCATGCCGTCGCGCATCTCCACGCCGCGGCCGATCTGCACGTTGATGCGGGCCATCCGCTCTTCCATCGGTTCGGTGCCGGAAATATCGCCGCCGGCGCAGAAGCCGCGCCCTGCGCCGGTGATGACGAGGCAGCGCAGCGCGTCCGTCTTCATGTATTCGTCCACGGCCTGCGTGACTTCGTGGCAGAGGACGTGATTGTAGGCGTTCAGGAATTTCGGGCGGTTCAGCGTGATGCGCCGGATCATCGGTTCTTCGTCGGAGACCATGATGGTCTTGTAGTTGTGGGCCATGTTGTTTGCTCCCTGTCTTTGCGTCTCGGATCAGCCTTCGATGATTGCGACGACCTGTTCTTCGGCGATGATGTCGTCGACCTTGACTAGGATGGACGTGAGCTTGCCGGCGCCCGACGCCGTCACCGGGATCTCCATCTTCATTGCTTCGACGAACAGAATCTCGTCGCCGTCGTTCAGGCTGGCGCCGATCTCGGCGGGAATCGAACAGACCCGCCCCGCAACGTCGCTCTTGATCTTGATTTCGCTCATTCCGGTTTTCCTGCCCTTTGATTTTGAAACGAGGATATTCGTTGCATTCTGGATCGGATCGGACGCGCTGCGCAAGAATTTCGGTCGAACGTCTGCGCTGCGGGCGCAGCGCCCTGCGACGAGGGGATGGCGCGATCGCGTCAACTCTTGCTGAAACGCCACTTTGCGTTCAGAACGATACGGCAAAATCGCGCCGGCCAGGAATCAGGCGCAAGACGATTGGGTGGAAACGGAGCGCCGCATGAACTGGAAGCCCGAACTCGACGAACTGAACCGCAGGCGGGCGTTCGCCCTCGAAATGGGCGGGCCTGACAAGGTCAAGCGCCAGCACGACGCGGGCCGGCTGACGATCCGCGAGCGGATCGACGCCCTCGTCGACAAGAACAGCTTTCAGGAAACCGGAACGATCTCCGGCGTCGGCGAATACGAGCCGAACGGCGACCTCAAGAATGTGATGCCGGCAAACTGCGTGTTCGGGCGCGGCAAGATCGACGGCCGCCCGGTGGTCGTCGTCGGTGACGATTTCACCGTGCGCGGCGGCTCCGCCGACGCCTCGATCAAGGACAAGCCGCTGATGGCGGAGAAGACGGCGAATGCCTTCCGCATTCCGATCATCCGCGTCATCGAAGGCTCTGGCGGCGGCGGTTCGGTCAAGACCATCGAGACGCGCGGCGCGACGAACCTGCCGGGCGGCGTCGGCGGCACCGACGGCTTCTATTACATGACGGAGAACATGGCGCAGGTGCCGGTGGTCGGGCTCGGGCTCGGCTCGGTCGCCGGTCTCGGCGCGGCGCGTCTGGCGGCGAGCCATTATTCGATCATGACCAAACAATCGGCGATGTTCGTCGCCGGCCCGCCTCTGGTCGCGCGTCTCGGTCAGCCGCTGAGCAAGACCGAACTCGGCGGCTGGGAAATCCAGACGCGCGCGGGCGGCGTCGATCATGCGACGGAGACGGAGGAGGAGGCGTTCGAATGCGCGCGGCGCTTCCTGTCCTATCTGCCGTCGTCGGTCCACGAATTGCCGCCGACGATTGCCTGCGACGACGATCCGGAGCGCCAGGACGAAAAGCTGATGTCGATGGTGCCGCGCAACCGCCGGCAGGTCTACAAGATGCGCACCATCATCGAATCGGTGGTGGACAAGGGTTCGTTCTTCGAACTGGCGCCGAATTTCGGCCGCTCGATCATCGCCGGCTTTGCGCGCTTCGATGGCCGCGCCGTGCTCTTGCTGGCGAGCGACCCTTACAACTATGCGGGATCGTGGACGGCCGACACCTGCCAGAAGGTGATCCGCTTCGTCGATCTCGCCGAGACGTTCCATCTGCCGGTGGTCTATCTGTGCGACTGCCCCGGCTTCCTGATCGGGCTGGAGGCGGAGAAGTCCGCCACCATCCGTTACGGCGTCCGCGCGATGGCGGCGCTGAATCAATCGACGGTGCCGTGGTGCACGATCATTATCCGCAACGCCTATGGCGTCGCGGGCGCGGCGCATCAGCCGGGCGGGCGGCTGTCGCTGCGCTATGCGTGGCTGTCGTCGTCATGGGGCTCGCTGCCGCTCGAAGGCGGCGTCGAGGCGGCCTATCGCGCGGAGATCGATGCTGCGGCCGATCCGGCGGCGAAGCTGAAGGAAATCGAGACGCGGCTCGACAAAATGAAATCGCCATTCCGTACGGCGGAGAAATTCTGGGTCGAGGAAATCGTCGATCCGCGCCGCACGCGCTCGCTGCTCTGCGATTTCGCCCGGCTGGCCGAGCCGGTGCGCACGCCCGGACGTACGAATTTCTCGATCCGCCCCTGAGGACCCAATCATGACGAAGCGATGGACGAAGCGCCCCGAGGGCTCGAACTGGGGCGAGTTTGGCGAGGACGATCAGCTCGGCAGCCTGAATTACATCGACAGCGGCGCGGTGCTGCGCGCGGTCAAGGAAGTGCAGGAAGGCCGTTCGTTCTGTCTCAGCCTGCCGCTGGATTATCCCGGCGGCCGCTCGCTCGCGCCGATCCGCTTTCCGCCGACGCTGAAGCCGACCGAGCGCGACGGCAATCCGGTCTTCAATTCGCGCGTAAAAACCAAAACGCATTTCTTCTGCGATGTCGTCTGCGACGACGCTGTGCTGATGTGCACGCAATATTCGACGCAGTGGGACAGCTTCGCCCATGTCGGATCGACTTTCGATCTCGACGGCACGGGCGAGGACGTGTCGTGCTTTTACAATGGTTATCGCGCCGGCATCGACGTTATCCCGCCGGAGCAGCGCGGCGACGATTACGCGATGACGCTCGGCATCGACAAATTTGCCGTCAAGGCGATTCAAAGTCGCGGTGTTCTGATCGACCTCGAAAAGCATTTCGGTCGTGCCGAGAAGACGGTGACGTTCGAGGAGTTTCAGAACGTCATGAAGGCGGACGGGGTCACGGTCGCGCCGGGCGATATGGTGTGCATCCACACCGCCTTCGGCGACGAGGTGCTGAAGATGGGCCGCGACCCCGATCCGGAGCGCATCCATCACATGTGTTCGGCGCTGAAGGGCAGCGACGAGGGCTTTCACAACTGGCTGACGGCCAACAAGGTGTCGGCGCTGTGCGCTGACAATTTCGCGGTCGAGCGGATGGAGGCGTCGCCCGAGCTGCATGTGACGCACCGCCTGCCGCTGCATCAGCATTGCCTGTTCAAGCGCGGCATTCCGCTCGGCGAACTCTGGTTCTTCACCGAACTGGCGATGCATCTGCGGCAGACGAAGCGCAGCCATTTTCTGCTGACGGCGCCGCCGCTGCGCCTCACCGGCGCGGTCGGCTCGCCCGTGACTCCGGTCGCAACGGTCTGACACCCATAGCGTTTTCGAGCGAAGTGGATACCGGTTCGCATGAAGGAAACGCGTCAAATCAAAAACCTGGATCAGTATCGCGATTCAACGAAACGCGATACTGATCCAAGGATGCCGCCGGATTTCAGCCGCGCCGAAGACATCGCCGATCGCATCATCAGCGATGTCGGCAAGACGATCGTGCTCGGCCTGCCGCTGGGGCTCGGCAAGGCCAACCACATCGCCAATGCGCTGTACGCCCGCGCGGCGGCCGATCCATCGATCAGGCTGAGCATCTTCACCGCGCTCACGCTGGAAAAGCCGCGCCCGTCGAGCGACCTCGAACGGCGATTCATCAACCCGGTGATCGAGCGCCTGTTCGGCGGCTATCCGGATCTGACCTATGCGAGCGCGCTGCACGCCAACAAGCTGCCGCCGAACATCGAGGTCAACGAGTTCTTCTTTCTCGCGGGCCGCTGGCTCGGATCGCCGGCCGCGCAGCAGGCTTATATCGCCGCCAACTACACGCACGCCTTCAACTATCTGTTGTCGCGCGGCGTGAACGTGGTTGCGCAACTCGTCGCGCGGCGCGGCGAGGGGGAGGCGGCGCGCTACAGCCTGAGTTGCAACACCGACATCACCGTCGATCTTCTGAAGGTGCGGCGCGAGGGGCGCGCGTCGTTCCGGCTTTACGGCGAGGTGAATTCGGAATTGCCGTTCATGCCAGGCGACGCGGATATTCCGGCAAGCGAATTCAGCGGCGTCCTGACCGGACCGGATATCGAATTTCCGTTGTTCGCGCCGCCGGCCGAGCCGATCACGGACAGGAAATATGCGATCGGCCTTCGCGTCGCCGGGCTGATCCGCGACGGCGGCACCTTGCAGATCGGCATCGGCCAGATCGGCGATGCGCTCGCGCAGGCGTTGATCCTCCGCCACAGCGACAATGCGGCGTTCGCGGAGATTCTTCGCGCGCTCGGCGCGGATGGTGCGCAGACCGGGCCATTTTCGCACGGCCTCTACGGCTTGAGCGAAATGTTCGTCGAGGCGTTCCTGAAGCTGATCGAGGCCGGAATCATCCGGCGCGAGGTCGACGGCGCGCTGCTGCATGCGGCCTTCTTTCTCGGCCCGAAGAATTTCTATCGCGCATTGCGCGAGATGGAACCCGGCAGACTTGAGAAGATTCAGATGAAGGCGGTCTCGTTCACCAACGAGATTCTGGAGGAAACAGAGACCAAACGACGGGCGCGGACCGATGCGCGCTTTGTCAACAATGCGATGATGGCGACGCTGCTGGGTGCTGCGGTGTCCGACGGCCTTGATGACGGCCGCATCGTCAGCGGCGTTGGCGGGCAGTACAATTTCGTCGCGCAGGCGTTCGCACTGGAGGGTGCGCATTCCATTCTGACGCTCGAAGCCACGCGCGGCTCGGGGCGGAAGCTGGAATCGAATCTGCGCTGGTCCTATGGCCACCAGACCATTCCGCGGCATTTGCGCGATATCTTCGCCACCGAATACGGCGTCGCCGATGTGCGCGGACAATCGGATCACGACACGATCGCGGCAATGCTCGGCATCGCCGATTCACGCTTTCAGAACGAATTGATGCGCGAGGCCAAGGACGCGGGAAAGCTCGCGAATAATTTCGAAATTCCGGCTGCGCACCGCGAAAACTATCCGGAGAAAGTGACGGCGGCGCTGAAACCTTTTCGGGAAAGCGGCGCGCTTGCGGCATTCCCGTTCGGCTCCGACTTCACCGAAGCCGAACGCGCGCTGATCCCGGCCTTGCAGTTATTGCGGGAGGCTTCGCCCGCATCGCTGGCGCGGCTCGCGCTGGAAGGCGTGAGCGCCTCGGGCAACGTGAACGCCGAGGCGCTGGCGCGGCTGAAGCTCGACGCGCCACGCTCATGGTCGGACAGGCTTTATCGCCTGCTGGTGTCCGCCGCCTTGAAGCGGGGCGCTGACGTCTGATTCAACTTACGTGGATCAGACTTCAGCCTCTATCTCTTCTACTTGAGCATGATCTATTCCGAAAACCGGTCCCCACTTTTCGGGATCATGCTCTACCGCCCCTTGAATGCCGGCGGGCGCTTGGCGATGAAGGCGGCCATGCCTTCCGAGCGGTCTTCGAGCGCGAAGGTGCCGTGGAACAGATTGCGCTCGGCATTGAGGCCCTCGGCCAGCGTCGATTCGAAGGCGCGGTTGACGGCTTCCTTCGCGGCCATCGCGGCGGGCGCTGACATCGACGCAATCTTCTCGGCCATCGCGATCGCCTCGTCCATCAGCTTGTCGGCGGCGACGATGCGGCTGACGAGGCCGGCGCGCTCCGCCTCCGCCGCGTCCATCATGCGGCCGGTCAGGCACAGATCCATGGCTTTCGACTTGCCGATTGCGCGCGTCAGGCGCTGCGTGCCGCCGAGGCCCGGAATCGTTCCGAGCGTGATTTCCGGCTGACCGAACTTCGCCGTATCGCTGGCGATGATGATGTCGCACATCATCGCCAGTTCGCAGCCGCCGCCGAGCGCAAAACCGCTCACCGCCGCGATCGTCGGCTTGCGGCACCGCGCCACGCGGTCGCCGCCGATGGCGATGAAGTCCGCCATGAACATGTCGATGAAGCCCTTCGGCTGCATCTCCTTGATGTCCGCGCCCGCGGCGAAAGCGCGCTCGTTGCCGGTGATGATGATTGCGCCGACGGCGTCGTCCGCCTCGAAATCGTCGATCGCGCGGCCGATTTCCCTGAACACATCCATTGCAAGGGCGTTCAGCATTTTGGGCCGGTTCAACTGAAGAACGCCGACCGTGCCGCGCCGTTCGACAAGAATATGCTCATAGGTCGCCATTGCCTGCTCCGCTCCATTGTTGCGGGGCGAATGTGCCTGCTGTCGCGGAAGGCCGCAAGCGTCGATGCGGCAGCAGGATCAGGCGATGAGCATGCGAATGGCCGAGCCGATCGTCAGCAGCGCGCCGAGGGCGACGAAAATCTTGCCGACCGTGGAGGTATGAGCCCATTTCGAATCGTCGGCGCGCATCTCCGCGCGGCTGTCGAGCGAGGTGAGCTGCATGAGACGCGGGGGCTGGATGCTCTCCCAGGCCGTGCCGTCGATCTCGTTGAACTCCTCCGCCGACGTCACATTGGTTTCCTGCGCCGGTGCGTCGCCGTTCTGGGTCGCCGAAGGCTCCATCGCGGCGGCAGGCGTCGGCGTGTCGTCCGGCACGGCCTGATCGGTGGGCTTGGGGGCGGCTTCGGCCTCCGTCAATTCGGCATTGGCGTTGGCCAAAGCCGGCGCGATCTTCGCGGGCTTGGCGCGTTCGCGCGACGTTTGCGCTGTGCGCTTGTTGACCGGCTTGCTGCGAGACGTCTTGGTCGCGAGCGCCTTGCGTGACGACGCGCGGCGGACGGCGCGTGTCTTTTTCTTGGTGAATTTCTTCAGGTTGACGGGCGCTGCCACCTTCTGGCTCTGCGGCTTGGCCTCGGCATAGGTCGGCAGCATATTCGCCGGAAGGTTGTCGGTGTTGACGGTCCCGGCCGCACATCCGGTCGTCCTGTCACAGGCGAGAGCAGGTGCCGCCAGAAGCAGCATGACAGTCGCAGCGATCGTCGGCGCAAGGCACCGGCTGGCCCATCCATTCATCGGCAGAATCCCCAAATGTCGGTCCCGTCGGCAGGTTGCACCGCGCGCCGTGGCGTTAACGCGAACGAAAACGGGAAAAATTTCGGTGCTCTCGGGGCAAAAGCACGGCACGAGAACGTTGTGTGCGGTAAATCACGGACAGCGGTGGCGGTTTCCGGCAATGCAAAAGTTTTTTGCATTGCGGATCGAACCTGCCGCGACAGTACGGCGACCAACCTTGCGACTAGAGCATCCAGCGCGCTGGTGGCTTCCGGTGGAGGAGGTCGCCAGGATCATCGCCATTCCCGAGAACTCCCGAGAAGACGCGCATGGTCTAGGCGCAAGAAATTTGTCGAGCTGCTGAAGACAGCCGGCGTGGAACGAGGTTGGGCTATGAATGCCGTCAGCAGGTTTCCGGATATGCGCCCGGAGGATATCGAGGCGCTGCTTCCCTGGTATGCCGCGGGCACGCTGAGCGTGCGCGATGCGCGCCGCGTCGACGAAGCGCTGGCGCGCGATCCGAATCTGACGCGGCAATATGCGGCCGTTCAGGAGGAGTTCGTCGAAACCACCCGCTTGAACGAAAGCCTCGGTGCGCCGTCTTCTCGCGTCATGCAAGGCTTGTTCGAGGCGATCGATGCGGAGCCCGCGCGCCCTGCGCCGGCGGCGCCGTCGTCCGGTGCGCGGATCGCCGAATTCCTTGCAGGTCTTTCGCCGCGAATGCTGGCCTGTTCGGCGCTGGTGGCGGCGCTCGTGCTGGCGCTGCAAGCCGGCATCATCGCCACCCTGTTGATGCGCTAGCCACAAGGAAGTCTCTTCAGAAATTTTTCGAACCCGTTGAACCTCTCCTCCACCCGAAGCACCAATGGAGGCGAGGGAGTCCAATCCCTCCCAGAAAGGCTGTGTTCGGCGCGAGCGCCCATCCACCCCAAGCGCCAATACGGCTGGCCCGTCCGGTTGTCCCCCCGGACGGGCCTTTTCTTTTGAACGCGTCTTTGAATGCGCGTCAGTCTTGCGCAGAGGAAGCGAATACGAATCGCTTGTCGCGATGTGACGACAATGTGGCGCAGATTTTCTTTTTCACCGAAATCAGATACAAAATGATTCGGAACAGGCGTAGCGTCGCGTCAGCGTGGGCGTTTCTGGTTCAGTGTCTCCTGAGTCAGTTTTCCTCCAGCCGGCGAGATCCCCGGACGCTGCAATGACCAAACCTTTCGACGACCAGCGATATCTGAACGTGCTCGCGCGATGGCGCATGCTGGCGCAGCGCCGGCTCGCCGACCTGACGCGGGAATATGAGAGCGGCCGATGGAAGCGCTATTTCTCCGAGCCGGAAATCCTGAACCTTCTGCGCGAAGCGAAGATGTCGGTCGATGTCTGGGAGAAAATCTCGCCTCCACCGGCGAATGCGCCGGTCGTCGCCGAGATTGATGTGCGGACCCTGCCGCCGGTGGTGAGGTCTTCGCCGTCCATCGCGCCGACATCGATCGCGGCTTGAATTAGCGCAGCAGGTTGCCGCTGACGCTGATCTGCGGAAACCTCGTGGCAAGAGAGGTCGTGAGGTCGCCGATCGCGGTGCGATGGTCGAAGCCGAAGATGCCCTTGCGCGTGCCGGACAGGACATTGTTGCTCACCAGCGCGCTGCCCGCGCCCTCCGTCACCGACACGGCGACGCCGATTTCGGCATTGCGCACGACATTGCCGGTGATCGCCACATTGCGAAGATAACGGCCCCAGCCTGCGGCGATGGCGATGCCCGGCGCATTCTCGACCACATTGCCGCTGATGACTGCGTCGGCTTCGGCGGCGATGCCGACGCCCGCATGGTCGCCCGGATCGCTGGGGGGACGCTTCGGCAGCAGATTGCGAAAGATGTTGCCCTGGATCACAGCCATGCGGCCGCCTTCGTTGAAATTCGTCGCGGACGCGCCGTTGAAGCAGATGTCGGCCGTGTTGTTGACGATCACCGCGCCCTCGAAGCCGAATTCCGCATAGATCGCTGTCTCGCGCACGTCCGTCATGCTGTTGCCGGCGATCTGGATGTTCGAGGCGGCGTTGCCGCGTATGCCGGAGAAATCGCAATTGCGGATGCGGTTGCCGCGCACGATGACATTGCCCGCGCGAAACGCATTGATGCCGTTGCCATGCTGCCCCGAGCCGCCGTCGCCCGCGACGATGTCCTCGATGCGGTTGTCGATGACCTGCGTGCCGTCATCGCCGGTCTGGTGGCGGACGATCTCGATGCCGTTGTCGCGCGTGCCGGAAATCGTGTTCTGCGCGACCAGCAGCCCGAGCGCATCGAACGAGACGATGGCGGTGGTCGCGGTGTTGCGGAAGATGTTGCCGCGGATTTCGCCGGACACCTGCTCGAACCACAGGGCGTTGCGGCCGCTGTTGATGAATTCGCAATCATTGATCCGGATGTCGCGCCCGCGCTCGCAATGGAGCAGGCCGCGCCGTTCGGGCAGGCGGATGAGGCCGCCGTCGAGCACGAGCTGGGTCAGCGAGACATTGGCCGCGCGCTCGGCCGTGAATAAAGAGGGACCACCGCCGAACTCGAGCCGGGTCGCGCCGCGAACGCCGACAATCTGCGTGCCGTCCGGCAGGCGCAATGCGCGGGTCCGATAGACGCCCGGCGGCAGCGCCAGCGGCATGCGCGCCCGCGCGGATTCGTTGATCGCGCGTTGCAGCGCCTGGGTCTGGTCGTCGGGGCTGCCGGGCCGGACCCCGTATTGCGCGGCGTCGCGGCCGAGCACCGACAGCAGCGGTGCTGCGCTCGCGGGTTGGGCGGTGGCTGCAACTGTGGTCGCGGCTCCCGCGGCCAGCGCGGTCGCGTTCAGCATAAGGCGGCGATTGACATCCATGCCCGCCAGTTAATCTCAAATGACGATTTTGCGCGGGGCAACAGATGGTGAAGAGGCGCGGAATTCGCGCAGGTGGTTAACGCTACATCACGCGGCGGGGCGGCTGCCGGAACAGCCGGCCCTTTTCGGTGACGAGAACCGCGATGAAAGCGCCGCAGGTCGAGAGCAGGAAGCCGGCCGCGAGCGGAACCATCGTGCCGTCATAGGCTTGGCCGATGGTCGTGCCGACGACGATGCCGATCAGCGTCGTGATCGAGCCGAACAGCGACGACGCCGTGCCGGCGATGTGCCCTTGCGGCTCCATCGCCAGCGCCGTGAAGTTCGAGATCATCAGCCCAAAGCCGAACATGCTCGCCGTCGCCAGCAGCATGTAGAGCGGCAGCACCAGCGTCTGCGTCAGCGCGGCGATGAGCATCGCGACCGAGGTGACGATATAGGCGAGCAACGCGGCGTGCGAGATCTTCCGCATGCCGAGCTTGCCGACGAGGCGCGAATTGACGAAGCCGGCGACGGCGACACCGAGCGCGATCATCGCGAACACGACCGGGAAGTAACGGCCCAGCCGATAGACCTCGGTGAATACCTGCTGCGCGGAAAACAGATAGGCGAACATCGTGCCGGTGAGAAAGCCGGCGGCGATGGCGTAACCGAAGCTCTGCCGGTTGGTCAGCATTTCGCGGAAATAGCCGAACACGGCGCGCAACGCGATCGAGCGGCGGTTCTCCGGCGCCAGCGTTTCCGGCAGCCGCAGCGCGCTCCACGCGAGAATGATGATTCCGGCCAGCAGCAGCACCACGAATACGCCGTGCCATTCATGCGTCACCGCCAGCACGGCCTGGCCGAGCGACGGCGCAAGGACGGGCACGGAAATGAACACCATCTGCGTCAGCGACATCACGCTGGCCATGCGCCGTCCGCTGTAGCAGTCGCGCACGACGGAGGTAGCGATCACGCGCGTCGCCGACGTGCTGAGCCCTTGAAGCGCGCGCGCCAGCAGCAGCGTTTCGAAGGTCGGCGCGAGCAGCGCGAGAACGCTGGCGACGCCATAGACGATCATTCCGCCGATCAGGATGGGCTTGCGGCCGAACCGATCCGACAGTGGGCCGATGATGAACTGGCCGAGGCCGAAGCCGAGCAGGAACACCGACAGCACGTTCTGAAGATGATTGGGATTGCCGACATGGAAGGCTCTGCCGATCTCCGGGAGAGCCGGCAGCATCATGTCCATCGCGAGCGGATTGAGAGCCATGATCGCCGCGACAATGACGACGAATTCACGAAAGCCCATCGGCCGATGGGCCGTGGAGACCCATCGATCTGCATTTGTATCGGTCAAACTGGAATGCCTTTATCTGATCGGACAAATATATTGCGGCGCAATATGATCTCAATGCTCGCCCTTGCAATGCTGACCAGCCGCGCGCACGGATTCACAATCGCGTGTGGACGGCGCCGGCGACATCGAGCCGTCGCGGCGAGGGAACCGTGCGGTATCTGCTATCAGCGACGCAGCCTTGCGAGGCGGATCATCTCCCGCAGGATCGCTTCGCCGGCATCCAGAAGGTCGTCGGCCGTCACCTTCTGCGTTTTACCCTTGCAGATCGAGGCCGCGCCGCGCGGTGTCAGCGGCACATGAATGAAGGCCGACAGCGGCGGCGTGGCGGAGGCGGCGTTGGCCTCGATCGCCCGCCAGCACAGATAATTGCAGAGGTAGCGTCCGGCGTCGCGTGAGGCGCGCGAAGGCACGCCGGTTCTCTCCGCAGCGCGCAGCAGCCGCGCGAGGTGTGGGCCGAAGGTCAGCGCATCGCCGGCTCCGTGCGCGATCTTGCCGAAGCCGATGCGGGTTCCGTCCGCGTCCGGCCAGATCGTGGTGATCGCGTTGCGGGCGCGCGTTTCGATGCGAAGATAAGGCGTGCGCGCGGCGAGCCCGAACATCAGCAGGATGTCGGGGCGGTGGTTCGCCAGCAGGCGCGGCAGGTCGCGATCCACCGCGCCATAGGCGACCGTGAAGATATGCGGGATGCGCTCGACGCCGGCGAAGGCCGGACGGCGCAGCGCGCAGAGGCGTCGCACCAGTCGTTCGGTCGGGTTGAAGGGCGCGCCGGGAAACGGGCCGAAGCCGGTGACGAGCGCGCGCATGGTCAGGATTCGAGCAGGCGAGCGATCGCCTCCGCGGCGAGCGCTGGCGTCATCCGTCCGTCGGCGACGGCGGCCTCGGTCTGCTTCACTCTGGCGCGGATGGTCGCGTCGGCGCGCAGCCGCGCCTTCCATCGCTCCTCCAGCATCGACCACATCCATTTCACCTGCTGCTCGCGTCGCCGCGCGGCGAATTCGCCGGAGGCGTTCATCGCCGTGCGATGGTCGAGCACTTTCTGCCAGAGTTCACCGATGCCGTCGCCGGTCAGTCCCGAATAGGTCAGCACCGGCGGATGCCAGTGCTGCGAGCGCGGCGCGAGGATATGCAGCGCCGCGCGATATTCGGCTGCCGCCGCCTTGGCGCGCTGAAGGTTGTCGCCGTCAGCCTTGTTGACCGCGATCATATCGGCGAGTTCGACAAGACCTTTCTTGATGCCTTGCAATTCGTCGCCGGCGCCCGGCAGCATCAGCGCGAGAAAGAAATCTGTCATGTCGCAGACGGCGGTTTCGGATTGGCCGATGCCGACCGTCTCGACCAGCACGGCGTCGAACCCGGCGGCCTCGCACAGCAGCATCGCCTCGCGCGTTTTCGCTGCGACCCCGCCGAGCGTGCCGGCGGACGGCGAGGGGCGGATGAAGGCGTCGTTCTCGGCCGACAGCCGCGCCATCCGCGTCTTGTCGCCGAGGATCGAGCCGCCGGTGCGTGCCGAGGACGGATCGACCGCGAGCACGGCGACTTTCAGGCCGAGGCCGATCAGATGCATTCCGAGCGTGTCGATCGTCGTCGATTTGCCGACACCGGGAGACCCTGTGATGCCGACGCGCACGGCTCGGCCGGTATCCGGCAGCACCGATTGCACGAGGTCGCGCGCCGCCGCCTGGTGGTCGGCGCGGCGGCTTTCGACCAGCGTGATCGCGCGTGCCAGCGCCGCGCGGTTGCCGGCGCGCAAGGCGTCCGCAAGAGCGGCGACGTCGATGGGAGAATTCGGCCCGGTCATGAGGCTGGTCGATCGCGCAGCGCGCGGACGGCTAAGGGGACCGGCGAAAAATCTCTCACGGCTTCTTCTGCTCCTTCGGCTTGTCGCCGCCGAAGATCGCAAGCCCTTCGGCCGACAGATGCGGTCGCAAGGCGCGCCACGGCACGAAAGCGGTGTAAGCGCCTTCCGCATACGCGCCGACCGCATAAGGCGAGTAGTGGAAGGTGAGGCCGGAGCTTTTGCCGGCCTCCGTCGAGGGCTCCAGCACGACCGCGCCGATCTTCAAAAGGCTTGGCTCGATTGCCTTCATCCAGTCGCGGTTGTCCGGCTCCCAGGTGCCGCGCGCCTTCTTCTCGGCGGTCAGCGAGGCGATGATCGCTTTCTGAATATCCATCATCGCGCGGCTGTTATCGGACAGGTCGCTGAAGAACGGGCGGATGCTGATGCGCTTCTTCGCCTGCTCGTCCCAGATCAGGGTTTCGAGTTCCGTGTTCGGATGCGCGCCGCCCGTAAAACTGTAGTCGGTGCGCAGGATGCTGACATATCGGCCGGCGATGACCGAGGTGACGGCGTAGTCGCGCTCCTGCGCCCAGCGCCGTCCGTCGCGAAACAGGTCGGGTGAAGTTTTGAACTCGCCATCGGCCTCGCGCCTTGCGCGATCCGCCCAGCGCTTGCCTTCGTTCAGAAGGTCGGCCTTCAAATCGTTCCGCTCGCGGATCGCGTCGTCGATGCTGACGCTGACCTCCACCGCCTTGGTCTTGATCGAGATGGCGGGCGTTGGCCCGGCCTGCGCGGGCGACGCCGGCAAGCCAAGGATCGAAACGGCGAGGATCGAAGGAAGGACAAAAAGCCGGCGCAGCACCTTCACTTACTCCGCCGCCTCGCTGGAATGGCCGAGGCGCGCGGAAAGCTTGCGCACGAGTTCCTCCGCAGCATCGGCGATGACGGTGCCGGGCGGAAAGATTGCCTCCGCGCCGGATTTGTAGAGCGCGTCGTAGTCCTGCGGCGGCACGACGCCGCCGATGATAATCATGATGTCCTCGCGGCCGTGCTTCTTCAGCGCCGCTTTCAACTCGGGCACCGCGGTCAGATGCGCCGCCGCCAGCGACGAGACGCCGAGAATATGCACGTCGTTCTCCACCGCCTGCCGCGCGGCCTCTTCGGCGGTGGCGAACAGCGGCCCGATATCGACGTCGAAGCCGATATCGGCGAAGGCGGACGCGATCACCTTCTGGCCGCGATCGTGGCCGTCCTGACCAATTTTCGCGACCAGAATGCGCGGCCGGCGGCCTTCGGCGTCCTCGAACGCCTCGATCAGGCTCGCCAGCTTCTCCACCTTGTCCGACATGGTCGCGACCTCACGCTTGTAGACGCCGGTGATCGACTTGATCTCGGCGCGGTGCCGCCCAAACACCTTCTCCATCGCATCGGAAATCTCGCCCACGGTCGCCTTCGCCCGTGCGGCGTCGATGGCGAGCGCCAAGAGATTGCCGTTGCCGTCGGCGGCCGATCTGGTGATGGCTTCGAGCGCGGCGGCCAGTGCCTTCGGGTCGCGTTCCTTGCGCAGCCGCGTCAGCTTGTCGATCTGCAAACGCCGCACGGTCGAGTTGTCGACCTTCAGCACGTCGATGGGACGCTCGCTTTCCGGCTTGTATTTGTTGACGCCGATCACCGATTGCCGGCCCGCATCGATACGTGCCTGCGTCTTGGCGGCGGCTTCCTCGATACGCAGCTTCGGCACGCCGGCCTCGATCGCCTTGGCCATGCCGCCCAGCGCCTCGACCTCCTGAATGTGGCCCCACGCCTTGCGCGCCAGTTCCTGCGTCAGCCGTTCGACATAATAGGAGCCGCCCCATGGATCGATGATGCGCGTGGTGCCGCTTTCCTGTTGCAGGAAAAGCTGCGTGTTGCGGGCGATGCGCGCGGAAAAATCCGTCGGCAGTGCCAGCGCCTCGTCGAGCGCGTTGGTGTGCAGCGACTGGGTGTGGCCCTGCGTCGCCGCCATCGCCTCGATGGTGGTGCGCATCACATTGTTGAACACGTCCTGCGCGGTCAGCGACCAGCCCGAGGTCTGCGAATGCGTGCGCAGCGACAACGAACGCATGTCCTTCGGATTGAACGGCTTCAGGAGCTTGGCCCAGAGCAGGCGCGCGGCGCGCATCTTGGCGACTTCCATGAAGAAGTTCATGCCGATCGCCCAGAAGAACGACAGGCGCGGCGCGAAACGGTCGATGTCCATGCCCGCAGCAAGACCCGCGCGCACATATTCGACGCCGTCGGCGAGCGTGTAGGCGAGTTCGAGGTCCTGCGTCGCCCCGGCCTCCTGCATGTGATAGCCGGAGATCGAGATGGAATTGTATTTCGGCATCTTTTGCGACGTGTATGCGAAGATGTCCGAGATGATCCGCATCGAAGGCGCAGGCGGATAGATGTAGGTGTTGCGCACCATGAACTCTTTCAGAATGTCGTTCTGAATGGTGCCCGAGAGCTTTTCGGGCGGCACGCCCTGCTCGTCGGCTGCGGCGACATAGAGCGCCAGGATCGGCAGCACCGCGCCGTTCATGGTCATCGACACGCTCATCTGGTCGAGCGGGATGCCGGCGAACAGCGTGCGCATGTCGTAGATCGAGTCGATCGCGACACCCGCCATGCCGACGTCGCCGGACACGCGGGTATGGTCGCTGTCATAGCCGCGATGGGTAGCGAGATCGAAGGCGACCGAAAGACCCTTCTGCCCGGCCGCGAGGTTGCGGCGGTAGAAGGCGTTGGAATCCTCCGCCGTGGAGAAGCCGGCATATTGCCGCACAGTCCAGGGCTGGTTCACATACATGGTCGGGTAGGGGCCGCGCAGATACGGCGCGATACCCGGATAGGTATCGAGAAAATCGATGCCGGCGAGATCGCGTTCCGAGTAAAGCGGCTTCACCGCGATGCCTTCGGGCGTCAGCCATGGCTCGACGCCGCCGGCCGCGGGCTCGGCGGTCTTCGTCTCGGCGAAGGCCAGTTGCGTGAAATCGGGAATGCGGCTCATTGTTCCGATGCCTGCTGAAGCGGAGCGTATTGCCCGCGATTATAAGGTGTTCGGTTTGTCATTGCGAGGCGGAAGCGGCGGCGGTTCCGGCGCTCATAGCTTTGCATGCGCCCGTTGCAGCGCGGCAAGCGCGTCGCAGCCGGCAAAGACGAAATCGTCGACGCCGGCCGCGCGCAATGCGGCTTCGTCGTCGCCGGGCCGGCCCGCCAGCACGACATAAGTCGCGCCGGCCTCGTGCAGCGCCTTCGCCGCATCGGCGGCGTTAGTCGCGTACACCGCGTCCGACGAGCAGATGCAGGCAAGCCGCGTTCCGGATTTCTTGAAGTGATGCACCAGCGTCGGAATTTCCCAGAACCCGTCATTCTCAGGCGCTGCGAGGCCGCCGGCCTCGAACAGGTTTCGGGCGAAGGTGGCGCGCGCGGTGAAATTCTCTGGCGTGCCCATGCTGGCGAGGAAGATTTCCGGGCGCGCGCCGGTCTCCTTCAACGCGCGGTCGGAGGCGTCGCGCAGCGCCTCGAACGGCTCGGCAATGCGCATCGGCGCGAGCTGCTGGAAGGTGACCTTCGGCTCGCCAGCGGGCGGCAAGACGACAGGCTTTACGTCGAGCGTCGTCGGCGCAGTCTCTGTGAGGTTCGCGAATTCGCTGACGCCGATCAGCGCGTCCTTGCGTCGCGCAACGTTTTTCGCACGCAAGGCACGTACCTCGGCGACCTGCTGTTGCAACAAATTTGCTTCTAGCGCCGGCCAGATGCCGCCGGCCCGCTCAATCTGTTGGAACAGCGCCCAAGCTTGCTCGCAAAGCTGCGTGGTGAGCGTCTCGATGCCGCCAGAGCCGGCGGCGGGGTCGGAGACGCGCGCCAGATTGGACTCTTCTAGAAGGATCAGTTGCGTGTTGCGCGCCACCCTGCGCGCGAAAGCGTCCGGCAGGCCGAGCGCGAGCGTGTGCGGCAGCACCGTGACGCTGTTCGCGCCGCCAAGACCAGCCGCGAACGCCGCCATGGTCGAGCGCAGCATGTTCACGTCGGTGTCGCGCCGCGTCAGCATCCGCCAAGCGGTGTCGGCGGCGACAAACAAAGGCTTTGGCGTCAGGCCGCAGGCGGCCTCAACGCGCGACCAGAGTTTGCGCAGCGCGCGGAACTTGGCCATCGTCATGAACTGATCGGCGTCGGCGCGCAGCCTTGCGTAGATCATGTCGCGGGCCTTCGGCAGCGCCATGCCGGAGGCTTCGAGCGCACGCAGATACGCCACGGAGACCGAAAGCACGAAGGCCAGTTCCTGCGCCTCCGATCCACCGGCGTCATGAATGACGCGCCCATCGGCGACGGCGGCGAGCCCCTTGAAGCCGGCAGCGTCGATCGCCGCCACCGTATCCACAAGCGCCGTTGCGATGTCGTTCCACGGAGAGGGACTCGACCCTTGCGCGACGGCCGCGCCGACGGGATCGAGGCCGAAGCGGATATCGCAATTGTCGGGAGACGCGCCGTTCCGCTTCAGAAGCTCGATCAGATGCATCGGCGCTTCGCGCGATTGCGGGCCGATCTGGAATTCGATGCCGATGCCGGCGTCGACATGAATGCCGTCGAACAGGCGGCGCACTGAATCCGGCGACGGATCGAGCCCGTATCCGGCCGCGCCATTCGCGCCGGCGAACACCAGTGTCAGCCCGTTCGCACCGTTTTCGAGATCGGTCAGCGCCTGCGCATTCGCCTGCGCGGCATCGGGATGGTCGATCCGCTGCATGATCTGCCACGGCGAGGCGAGCGTGCGGCCGATCACCGGCGCGGCACCCTGCGCGCGGGGATAGAGCGGCTGAATCGTAAATCCGTCGGCGGCCTTGCTGGACAGGCGCTCGCGCGGGCCACCTTTCAGCACGCCGTCGACGAGCTTCAGCCATTGCTCCTGTGTCGCGGGCGGAAATTCGGATGCGAGCGGCAGCGTGTCGGTTTCGGCGGTCATCGAAATGTCGGACTCCGGCAAAAAGATTTGGACGAAATTGCCACGGCCCGACGGCTGCGCCAATCGATTGTTTGCGTCTCGATGGAGGCTATGCGCGCGGCGGCAGCTTGTGGATTCCGCTGCGATCCATCGTTCTCGATAAGTTCGCGATGGTTTCGCCGCCGATCCGCCGCTCCGGCGCGATCTCGGCGAGCGGAACGAGAACGAAGGCGCGTTCGTGCGCGCGCGGATGCGGCAGCGTCAGCCGCTCCGTTTTGAGCGTGACATCATCATAGCCCAGCAGGTCCAGATCGAGCGGCCGCGGCCCCCAGCGGCGTTCCTTCGCGCGGTCGCGGCCGAACGCCGTCTCCACCGCATGAAGCACGTCCAGCAAAGCATGCGGCGCAAGCGCGGTTTCTATCGCGATGCAGGCGTTGATGAAATCCGGCTGCGCCTCGTCGCCCCAGGGCGGCGTGCCGTAATCGGAGGATCGCGCGATCAGCCGGCTCCTGGCGCGTTCGCAGATCATCGGGATCGCGCGGTCGAATGTCGCGCGCACATCGCCGAGATTGCCGCCGAGGCCGATCAGCGCGCTGGCCATCGCGCCTCCACCGGCCGCCGCGCGGTCATGACCGCCGGCGCGTGAGGATGACGCCGACATCGTCGAAGATCGCCGCGATCGGCGCGTGCGGCTTGTGGACCGTCACCTTGAGCGCGCTCACCGTCGGGAAGGCGGCCATCACCGCATCGGCAACCGCGCCGGCGGCGCGTTCGAGCAGATAATAATTGTGTCCGGCGAAGGCTTTCGTCGCGGTGGCGACGACATCGGAATAGGAAATCGTGTCCTTCAGCCGGTCGGTGCGCGACGCCTCGGTCAGGTCGGTCGACAGTTCGAGATCGATGACGAAACGCTGGCCGACCTCCGCCTCGTGTTCGAGAACGCCGTGACGGGCGTGGATGACGAGACCAGTGATGAAGATCGTGTCGGTCATTTGCGGCTTTCGATCGCGGCGGCGACCCGCAGCGCCTGAACGGTTTCGGCGACGTCATGCACGCGGACGATCGCGGCCCCGTTGCGCGCGGCGAGGAGGTGGGCGGCGAGCGAGCCGCCGATGCGTTCGGTCGGCGCGGAAGGCACGACCGAGTCGATGAAACGCTTGCGCGAGGCGCCGACCAGCAGCGGGCATCCGAAAACGCGCAGTTCGGACAGTCGCGCGAGCGCCATCAGGCTCTGCTCCGCCGTCTTGCCGAAGCCGATGCCGGGATCGAGCACGATGTTTTCGCGCGCGATGCCGGCGCGATCCGCAATGTCGAGCGTGCGCGCAAAAAAGCCGGCGATGTCCTGCATGATGTCGATCCGCGCATCGACCTCGCTGCGGTTGTGCATCGCCACCACCGGCACATGATACTCCGCCGCGACGCTCGCCATGTCGGGATCGCGCTGAAGGCCCCAGACGTCGTTGAGGATCGCAGCGCCATGATCGAGAGCGAAGCGGGCGACGCGCGCCTTCATGGTGTCGATCGAGACCGGCGTGCCGAGATCGGCCGCGGCTTTCAAGACCGGGCGAAGCCGGTCGATCTCCTCGTCCTCGCCGACCGGCTGCTGGCCGCCATAGGGCCGGGTCGATTCCGCGCCGATGTCGATGATGTCCACGCCTTCGGCGATCATCTGCTACTCGCGCGCGAGCATCGCGCTGGCGTCGTTGAACCGGCTGCCGTCGGAAAATGGTCCGCGTCACGTTCAGCACGCCCATCACCGCCGGCCAGGCGCGGTCCGGCCGCAGCCAGGCTGGCGCCGCCGCTGGCATCATTCGGCTGGTGTAAAACCGTTGGCATGCCAGCGCTTTGCGCGGTCGGAGGCGGGGAGTCGATATGGCCAGGCCGGGGCTGCTGCCCACGCGGCGATGCTATGGGTCCCGTATACTGCGTCCGGTATATAGTGGCTGGCGGGCAGATTCAGTAGGTAATCTTGCGCGGGAGCTTGCGGGCGCCCGCAACCAGCGCGCTGACGGACTTCTCGGTCAGCGAAACGCGCACCAGCCTATATTTCTCGTTCGCTGCTGCCATCGCTTCGGCGAGCTTGGCCGGATTGCGGTGCGCGAGTTCGCCCGCGGTGGTGACGCCCACGCGGCGCAGCAGCTTCATCTTGCCGCTGCCCATGCCCTTGATCCGCATGCATTCCGCATTGTTGGCCCAATCGAGCCATTGCTGTTCGGAAATGCCGGTCTGTTCGGCGAGCTTCTTCCGTCCCTTCACCGTACTGGCGGCTTCAAGCAGTCTTCCGGTGGTGCGGATACGGTTCGATTTGAGTTTCGCCTGCGTAGCGAGTCAGTACCGTCAATGTGCTTCCAGCGGATAGCGTTCAGTGGGACTCCAAGATCTTCGATCGTCCTGCAATGGACGGTCACAGCCAGGATACGCGCACAAAAAAGTCTGCTTGCGTGCCTGCGGCGCGTAATAGAGGGCGGCTGTCCGGCAAAAACAAGCGCGACAGCCTCTAAATGCGGCATTTCGCGATTCATCGCGTCCATGGCGGTATCTTCAGTAAGAGTCATGACGGGATCTGACCTCGCGTTTGCGAAGCGAAGATGAGGACGGCATTTCGCTCCTGCGATGCATCCTGTACGTTCCACGATGCGGTCGGTTTCGCGACGCGCTCTTTCGGCAGGGACGAATCTTGTAGATTCGTCCTCGCACACATCTGGAATCGTTCTGAAGCTTTGCGCGTTCAAGAGACTTGAAGAGGCTGACAATGGCGAACGGCGATACGGCGGAAACGATTTTCGTCGGCAAGGAAGACAAAGCGATCACCTGACGCTCGCGCTTGCGAACCGGCACGGGCTCGTCACCGGCGCGACCGGAACGGGCAAGACCGTGACGCCGCGTTATGAAGGTTTTTGCAGCAGGAAAACAGTAGTTCCAGTGTTCCTGCCGCCGACATCAAGGGCGATCTGGCGTCGGGCATTTCCGAACCCGGCGAGCCGGAAGGACTTCATCCTCAAGCGCGAAGGAAGTCGATATCGACTTTCAGCCGGATGAGTTCGACGATCTTCTGGGATGTTCTGGCGAACGGCCATCCGGTGCGCGCCACCGTCTCCTGGTGATGGGGCCGCTGCTGCTGTCGCGGATGATGGACTCCCAACGAGGTCCAGGAGGGCGTGCTCAACATCGCTTTTCGCGGCTGATGAGCAGGGGCTTGCTGCTGCTGGACATGAAGGATCTGCGCGCGATCCTTGATGCGATCGCACCCGCTGAACAAGACCGACGAGATTTCGCCTGGCATGCAGGCGATCAAGAAGCTCGCGCAGACCTACGGAAACGCGTTTCGGAAGCCGTGACGATCGGCGCCATCCAGCGGCAATGAGCTGGCTCTTGAAAATCAGTGGTGTCGAATTTCTTCGGCGAGCTGGCGCTGGCGCTGTCCGACCTGATGCGGACGACGAAAGACGGCGGGTGGCTATGCGCCATATCCTGGGACGGCCGACAAGCTGATGCAATAATCCGAAGCTGTATGCGACGTTCCTGCTCTGATGCTGTCGGAGCTGAAATGGAGCAACTGCCGGAAGTCGGCGACCTGCCGAAGCCGAAGCTGGTGTTCTTCTTCGACGAGGCGCATCTTCTGCTCGACGACGCGCCCGACGGCTGATGACCGCGATCGAGCAGGTGGTGCGGCCGATCCGCTCCAAGGGCGTCGGCTGCTCATTTCGTCACGGCAGGAACGATCGACGTGCTGGACAAGGTGCCGCACAGGCCGGCAACGCGTAGCATGCGCTGCGCGCTCACGCCGCGCCATCTGAAATCCGTCGCTGCCGCCGCGAGACGTTCCGGTCCGCAACTGAAACTGACACGCAAAAGGTCATCACCGAACTCGCAAGGGCGAGGCGCTGGTGTCGTTCCTCGAAAGGCAACGGCACGCCGGCGATCGTCGAACGTGTTCTGGCGGCCGCCGGCTGCGCGCATCGGCCCGATCACAAGCCGGAGGAGCGCAAGGCGCTGATCGCGAAAAGCCCGGTCGCAGGCGTTGCCGACACCGGCGATCGATCCAGAGTTCTGGCGTTCGAGATGTTGCAGAAGCGCGTGTAGGCGACCGCCGCCACGCTGGCCCGCGGGCGGCGCGGCGATGGGGGTGGGCGGCTGGCTCGAAAAAGCTGACGCTGGTGCTCGGCATGATCTGCACTAACGCAAGGCGGCGAAAAGCTCTCGACCGGGCAGGTGATCGCGCGCGATCTGACGCGGACGATGACGAACCGCGTCGCCGGCAAGGTCGCGAGCGACCTCGGCAAATCCGTCGGCGGACAGCTTGGCGGGCAGGTTGGCGGCACGATCGGGCGCACCATCGTGCGCGGCGCGCTTGGCGGCCTGCTGCGGCGGTGAACCTTCAACGTTTGATTATTGCGGAGACTTCAATGGCCGATCAAAACTCGCTCGACGCCGTGCTCGCTCACATCGACACCGATATCGACGCCAGCCTGGAGCGGCTGTTCGCGCTGATCCGTATCAAGTCGATCTCGGCCGATCCCGCTTTCGAGCAGGACTGCAAGGCGGCGGCGGATCATCTGGCGAAGGACATCGCCTCGCTCGGCTTTTCCACCGACATCCGCCCGACCGGCGGCCACCCGGCGGTGGTCGGCAAGTCGAATGGCGCGGGCAAGCGCGTGATGTTCTACGGCCACTACGATGTGCAGCCGGTCGACCCGCTCAATCTGTGGGAGCATCCGCCGTTCGAGCCCAGCGTGAAGACGTTGCCCGACGGCCGCAAGGCGATCGTCGCGCGCGGTGCGCAGGACGACAAGGGCCAGCTCATGACCTTCCTCGAAGCCTGCCGCGCCTGGAAGACGGTGACGGGCGGCTTGCCGCTGCCGATCACCATCGTCATCGAGGGCGAGGAGGAGGTTGGCTCAAAACATTTCGGCGATTTCCTGAAAGCCAACAAGGCCGATCTCGCCGCCGACTTCGCGCTCGTGTGCGACACCAACATGTGGGATCAGGATACGCCGGCAATCACCACCTCGCTGCGCGGACTGGTCTATGAGGAAGTGAAGATCAAGGCCGCCAACCGCGACCTGCATTCCGGCCTGTTCGGCGGCGGCGCGCAAAATCCGATCCGCGTGCTGACGCGCATTCTCGGCGGCCTGCACGACGACAACGGCCGCATCACCATTCCGGGCTTTTACAACGGCGTGAAGGATACGCCGCCGGATGTGCTCGAAGCCTGGAAGAAGCTGAATTTTTCCGCCGAAACCTTTCTCAAGCCGATCGGCCTGTCGATTCCGGCCGGCGAAACGGACCGGCTCTTGATCGAGCAGGTGTCGTCGCGGCCGACCTGTGACGTCAACGGCATCTTCGGCGGCTATACCGGCGAGGGCGCAAAGACCGTCATCCCGGCGGAGGCGACCGCGAAAGTTTCATTCCGTCTGGTGGAAGGGCAGGACCCGAAGAAAATTCGCGACGCCTTCCGCGCTTACGTGACCGCGCGTCTGCCAGCCGACTGTTCGGCGGAGTTCGGCGACCACACCAATGCGCCGGCGATCGCGCTCGACTGGACGATGAAGCCGCTCGGCGCGGCGAAGAAGGCGCTCACCGACGAATGGGGACGCGAGGCGCTGTTGATCGCCTGCGGCGCGTCAATCCCGATCGTTGCGGATTTCAAGCACACGCTCGGGCTCGACACGGTGATGGTCGGCTTCGGACTTGAGGACGACCGTATCCATTCGCCGAACGAGAAATACGACCTCAAGAGTTTTCACAAAGGCATTCGCTCCTGGGCGCGCATTCTCGCGGCGTTCGCGGAGGCCAAATAGCGGCTTGCAGGAGGCCGCTAAGGCGCGGGGACCGCCAGCAGGTCGGGAATGCTGGTGCCGCGGATGTCGTAGACACGCGCGAACACGACGTCGTCGCGCTTGATCTCGACCAGCACCGGCGCGTTCAGCGCCTTGCAGTAGAATTCGCCGAGCGTCATGGCGAAGTCGGCGCTGTGGCTGTCCCAGCCGATGCTGAATTCCGGCCCGAGCGCCACCTGCGCGGAGCGTTGCGGGCCGCAGACGGCGACCTTCCATTTACGGCCCGATGGCGGCACTTCCTGCCGCTCCTCAAGCTGCTCGCGCAGCTCGTCCGACGCCTGCTTCAGAGCCAGTCCCCAATAATCGAGCATGTACAGCGCATCGGCCGCGCGCACCGTGCCCGCGACATGGTTGAAGTAGGTGTATTGATACGGATGCAGGCGGATCATTTCGCTGAGCGGCAGCAGCAGCGCGGCAGCGAACACGGTGCTCACGCCGACCGCCGCGAGCGCACCCTGCCGCTTCACGCGATCGACGATCCAGGCAAAGCCCAGGCCGGCCATTACCGCCATCGGCGAGATCACGAACAGGAAATGACGGATGCCGTTATAGAGGGCGGGGCGCTTCACCATCGCGATCATCAGCGGCAGGGTCGCGGCCATCGCGATCATGATGAGCACGGTCTTGCGCCGCGCCGGCACGTCGCGCCGCGTCACCGAAGCCACGGCGAGCCCAAGCCCGGTCGCGAGCGTGACCAGCATCGCTTCCGGTAGCTTCAGCGCGAATAGCGTCGGCAGATAGGACCATGGCATGTCCGGCACCAAGACCGGCGTGCCGTTGAACAGTTCCTTCCACGGCTTTTCGAAGAACGCCGAGAAATAGGTCAGCGCCTTCAATGGATTGCCGAGATCGACGATCGACCATGGCCACATCAGGCCCATCACCAGATAGCCGAAGATCAGGCCCGGAATGAGCACATAGACGACGCGGGCGAGACGATGCGCCGCCTCGCGCACACCTTGCGCGCGAACATCTTCGATCAGGAGCGGCACGAAGCCGATCAGCGCGTAGAGGAGCGCGAAACCGCCGAGAATTCGGCAGCCGATCGCGAGTCCCGCGCCGAGACCGACGATCAGGATCGTCTGCACGGAGGGCGAAGGGTATTCCTCGACCAGACGGACGAGGCCGAGCATGAACACGACCATCGCGATCGCGGAACTGGCATCCTTCGGATTCATGAAGATGTGGCCGTAGAAGGCCGGGCAGAGCGCGATCAGCGCCATGCCGCGAGGCCGGCGACCGGGCCGTTGACACGGCCGAGCCGCCAGGTGAGGGCAATGCCGATCACGCCGACGATCGCGCCGAGCAGCCGCCGCGTTCCCGAACAATTCGAGCGGCAGCACCCAGCAAAGCAGCGCCGCCGCCATGTCGAAGCCGCCGCCGTAATAATAAAGGTTCACGAAGCCGAGCGCTTTGGTCCTTGAAACCGGAGCCGTAAAGCTTGAGCAGCACCGGCGTGAATGGCACGGGTGTAGTCGTCCCAGCCGAGCCCGTAATTCTTGAACGTCAGCGACGCGATAATCGCGATCGCCGCAAGCAGCAGAATGGCGACGTCGTCGCACGTCTGCTCGATCGTGCGCCGCACGGCGCATCGACAACCGAAGTGATGCTGGACATAGATCGTTGAACGTTCTCAGGGACCCGCGTTCGTTGCGCGGGTCTCTTGCCCGGCGCGGACTATATAGCGGTCGCGGTGACGCGTAAGCCGAAATATAGCGATCGAAGATGAACGCAAGCCAACAAACGCGCCTGGGTTGTAAAGACAATTATGCCTCCGCCGGGTGCGGAAATACGCTCGTTCAGGATCCGGCGTGTCCGCGGCCCATGGGACAACCGCCGGATCCGGCGATGGCGGCGACCCTGCAAGCCAAAACCTCGCTTCGGGCGCGGCGGGGAGGCTTGGATGGCAGCTATCCCACGGCGAAATCGGACGATCCCGGTTTTGCAGTGGGTCGCTGATGCCGTTATTGTCCGGGCCGGGCGCTGAATGCGCCCTTGAGGACATGGCGCCGGTGAACTCGCCGGCGTGAGGGTTGATGATGCTGTTGCTCGCCATCGGGATCGGGTTGGGCGTAGATGCGGGTTTGATTGCCATCGCGATCGCGATCCGACCGCGGATCTGCCTGCAACGGCTTGCTGATTTCCGGCGTCACCGTCACTCCGCTCGGGTTTCTGCTCGTCGTCTCGGACTGGCGGTTCGCGACCTGAAGCCGAAGGCGCGTTGGCCGCGCGCCGCTGGGCGAGGCCGATGTCCATCCTGTTACGGTGAAGGCATAGGGCCTCCGCGAATCCGCTGTTCCCGCCCCAGCCCGGTCAGTTCCAGCCAGGCCGGCCGCTTCCGCACCGGCCGAGGCTCCGCAGCCGGCAGGATCGGCGTGGTCGTCCGGGCGGAAGACGCGGCCTGCGTGGGGCGATATCGCCGTGCCTCCGCCCGCGCCGGCCGTCGAACCGTCGGTTGCGCCGCCCCAGCCCGAGCGCCCCGGGCGAAACCTGCCAGCTCACCAAGCGGCGCGACAAGACCGACCTGAAAGCGCGCCGGTGCCGAAAACCGCGCTGGAATCCGAGCCCGCGGGTCTCGTTCGAGAACGCATGGCCGCAATCACCGCGCGCGGAGCTTTGAGCCGCGCCGGACCGCGGCCGCGCTCGACATCAGACTCCGGGAGCCCAGCCCTTGGCGGACGCGCCGGCGGACGGGCTGACGGTGGTAAAGTCCGGCGTCGTCGACGGCATGAGCTACACGCTGTTTTCCGACGGTTCAATCGAGGCCCGCCTTCCCGGCGAGGACCCGATCCGCTTCTCGGCTCGCTGGATGCCTGCGGACCTATCTCGACCAGCGCCAGTAATCGCGGGCGGTGAAGCCTGCCATTTCGGCGAACGACTTGCATACCACTGCCGTTCCGCGCGTCTTGACTATCGCGCGCGCCATTATACGTCGGTTCGAGAGGCGATCCCGAGGTTTATCGCGGCGACCAACATTCCAGGCGGAGAGCTAGTCATGGCGGACGCTGCCAAAAGCGGATTCATCGATCTGACGGCGCGCATCGTGTCGGCCTATGTCGGCAACAACACGACGCCGGCCTCCGAATTGCCGGCGCTGATCGCGCAGGTGCACGCGGCGCTGGCGCGCGTCTCCGGCGGACAGGCCGAGCCGGCCTTGCTGAAGCCGAAGCCCGCCGTGCCGGTGAAGAAATCGCTGACGTCGGAATATATCGTCTGCCTGGAAGACGGAAAGAAGTTCAAGTCGCTGAAGCGCCATCTGCGGACGCAATACAATATGAGTCCGGAGCAGTATCGCGACAAATGGGATTTGCCGCCGGACTATCCGATGGTCGCGCCGAATTATGCGGTGACGCGCTCGCAGCTCGCCAAGAGCATGGGGCTCGGCCAGAAGCGCAAGGGCAAGCGGTAAGCTATCCGCGCGACGGTTGCGGGAAACGTCCGGTAGCGGCTGTTGAGAAAATAGGAATATTGTCTTTACTGGCCGGACGATAGGAATATCATCTTGTCATGACACAGAGCAAGACACCGCGTTTTCACCGTCAGCATCTCCAAATTCTCGAACGAATTCTGCGCGGCGGCGCGTTGGCGCCAGCCGACGCCAAGCTGGCGGAAGCTTGCTGTCGCGCGGGCCTCCTGCAAGACAACGGCAGCGGCGGCTACGATCTCACCGATGCGGGGCGGGCGCGGCTTGCGCGTGAGCGGCATGACGATGCGCGCGTGGATCGCTTTCGCGCGCAGCATCTGAAACTGGTGTCGCGCGCGGCCGGCGTCGACGGCTCGTCCGCGCGCGTGCTTGTCGACGATAGCGAAAGTCCGCTGGCGTGGCTCGCGCGCCGCAAGGGCCGCGACGGCCGCACTTTGATCGACGCTACGCAATTCATGGCTGGCGAAAGGCTGCGCGCCGATTTCACAAGGGGGCAGATGTCGCCGCGGGTAACGTCCAACTGGGATCAGGGCGGGAGCGGGCGGGCGAAATCGTTCTCGCCAGCGGAGATGACCGATGTCGTGGTCGCGGCGCGCCAGCGCGTGCAGCAGGCGATGCGCTCCGCCGGGCCGGAATTCTCCGGCATCCTGCTCGACGTCTGCTGTTTTCTGCGCGGACTGGAGGATGTCGAACGCGCGCGCGGCTGGCCGGCGCGTTCGGCAAAAATCGTGCTGCAACTCGGGCTCGACCGGCTGTCGCGGCACTATGGCTACGCGAACGAAGTGCGCGGCCGCGCGTCGGGCGCGATCGTCGCGTGGGCGGATGCTGAGAGCGGGTCGGTCGAGAGGTGACGGGTCAGGCCGTGGCCAGCGCCTGACCGGCATGCGCGCGCACGCGCTCCACCATCGAGCGCAGCCCGTTCGAACGCTGCGGGGTCAGATGTTCGCGAAAGCCGAGCCGCTCGAACACCGCCATCGCGTCGATGTCGAGAATCTCTTTCGCCGTGTGTCCCGAATAGAGCGCGAGCAGGATCGCAATCAGGCCGCGCACGATATGCGCGTCGCTGTCGCCGCGAAATGTCAGCACCGGCTCGTTGGCCGCGTTGCGCTCGACGTGATTTGTCAGCCAGACTTGGCTGGTGCAGCCCTGAACCTTGTTCGCGTCCGAATGCTCCGCTTCCGAGAGCGGCGCGAGCGTGCGTCCAAGCTCGATCACATAGCGATAGCGATCGTCCCACTCGTCGAGCAGTTCAAAATTGTCGTTGATTTCTGCGATTGTCGACATGAGGTCCGTCGGGCCGGTTCCGGTCCGCTGGATATAGGGCAGCAGGCCGGCGGACGCCAGCCCGGAGAATCTGGCGATAGGTCAGTGCGTGGCGCGCGCCTCGGCATGTTTTTCGGACAAAGCGCCGCGCCATGGAACCTTGACGTCGTTCTCACCGAGCGTATCGGCTGGAGCTGCGTCGCCCGACGCGATCGAGCCGGTGGAGTCGTTTTTCTTCTCGACGATCATTTCATAGACCTTGCGCGCGCCGGCCTGGGCGCGGTGCCCGATCACGGTCATCGCCTGGCCGCCGATCTCGCAGGTCTCGGGCTGGCGCGTGCAGAACTGGCTGAGGTCCGACACGGCCGCGCCCGCGGCCGTCACCGCCTGCGCGGCCCCGATCTGCGGCACGTTCTTGTCGTCCGGAGCCTTGTCGGTCGGCAGCAGCACCAGCACGAGGCCGAGCCAGAAGGTCATTCGCAATAGAAAGAACACGGCGTTCTCCCGAATCCTGTTCGCCCCACTTGTTGCGGTTTCTTCGCAATCTGTAGGTACGGCGTAACAGGCGCGTGTGAAGTTGCGGTTGTCGGGCGGCGCGCAATTTGTCTCAAATGCCGTTCATTCTGTTTGCCGTAAATTTTCGATTGCACGGCCAGACATTGGAATGTCGCGGCGAATCGCACTCGCATTCGCGCGCGTGCAGAATTTGGAAACCATAAGCGGGCCGATTCTGGAAAGGGTGCGTTCACCATGGTGGCGATTAGGCCGGCGTGAGGCGCCTATTCCGGCCGGATCGCGTGCCCGATCCCCCACGCGGGGGCGTCCTTTAGCGTTCGTTTAAGTTCGCTCTGAGACCATCCGGCACAGATAAGAAGGGGGCGTCCCGGCCCGAGTCCTCTGGACCCGACAAACCGGACGCGAGAGGCCGTTGACAGCCGCGTTGAGTATCCGCCGTTTCCTTGATGCCTTGCTGCATCCCTCCGTGCATCACGATGCGATCGCGGCGGCGCGGCACCGAATCTTCATCGGCCTGCGGCTGTTCGGAAGTTTCACAGTGCTGGCGTCGTTCCCGCTCTATGTCGCGCTGCGCGGCGTGCCGAGCGTGATCGAAGTGTTCGCTCTGAGCTGGCTGATCGCGCCGATCGCCATCGCCTATTTTCTCTCACGCACCGGCCGCTATGAGCGGGCGCATGCGCTGTCGGCGCTGGCGCTCGCCGCGATCGTCACGGCGGTCTCGATCTGCACCGGCGGCATTGCCTCCTTCGCCGCCGTCTGGCTGGTGGTGGTTCCACTTGAGGCGGCGCTGTCCACCTCGCGAAAAGTCGTCGGCTTTGCGATTGCCGTCGCACTCGGCTGCGCCGGATTGCTGATCGCGCTCGGCGCGCTCGGCCTGCTGCCGGCCTCGGCCATCGCGCCGCATCTGGCGATGACATTCGCGGGCGTCGGGATCGTCGGCGTCTGTGCCTACTGCGCCTTGCTGGCCTTCCTGATGGAAACGCTCGGGCAGACGACGCGCGGCCTGCTCAATGCGGAGGAGGAGCGCTACCGCCTGCTCGCGCGCAACATGAGCGACGTCATCGCGCGGCATCGCCGCAACGGCGCGATCGAGTTCATCTCGCCGGCGGCCGATGCGCTGTTCGAGACGCTGCCGGGTGAACTGACCGGCCACGGACTGTTCGACCGCGTTCATGTCGCGGACCGTCCGGCCTATCTCACGGCGCTGGCCGAGGTCGCGCGCGGCGCGGCGGAGCGTGACGTCGAGTTCCGCGTCAAACGTGGCCAGGTGGTTGCCGGGCGGCCCGATCCCGGCTTCGTCTGGATCGAGATGCGCTGCCGGCCGTTCGCGCGCCGCGAGGACGGCGCGCCGCACTCGGACACCGAAGTCGTGACGGTGCTGCGCGACATCACCGACCGCAAGACGCAGGAGCACGCGCTCGCGGCCGCGCATGCGGAAGCGGAGCGGGCGCATGCCGCCAAGGGCCAGTTCCTTGCGACCATGAGTCATGAATTGCGCACGCCGCTGAACGCCATCATCGGCTTTTCAGAGATGATCGCGAACGAAGCCGAGCTCCGCCTGAAGGTCGAGAAGCGCACTGAATACGCCAAGCTCATCAATGAATCCGGCCAGCATTTGTTGTCCGTGGTCAATTCCATCCTCGACATGTCGAAGATGGAGAGCGGCGGTTTCGAGATTTGCGCCGAGCCGTTCCATCCGTGCGACGCGATCCGTAGCTGCTCCAATCTGATGGCGCTGAAGGCGCGCGATGGCGGCATCGATCTGGTGGTGGCCGCGCCGGACAGTCTGCCGTCAATGATCGGCGATGAGCGCGCATTCAAGCAGATCCTGCTGAACCTCGTTTCCAATGCCATCAAATTCACCGATCGCGGCGGCCGGGTCACGGTCTCCGCCGTCGTCGAAGGATCGAAACTGTTGCTCAGCGTCGCCGATACCGGCGTCGGCATTAGCCCGGAGGACATGAAGCGCGTCGGCGATCCGTTCTTCCAGGCGGAGAAAACCTATCGTCGTCGGCATGAAGGCACGGGCCTCGGATTGTCGATCGTCAAATCCCTGGTCGGCTTGCAGCACGGCGAACTGAACGTTTGCAGCAAGCTCGACGAGGGAACGACCGTCACCATCGCGTTGCCGCTCGATCTCGATTGCGAGGTCAGGCGCCCGGCCGCGACGGTGACGACGCTGGAGCCGCGTCAGAATGCGAAGTTCGAAGAAAAGGTCAGGAAAAGTGCGTAAGGCTGCCGCCAATGGAGCGGGTCGCGGAGCGAAAGCCGCGGTCAACGAACGTAACCTTGTGATGCGGGTGCTGCTTTACTCGCCGAAGGATACGCTCGCGGCCACTGCGGCGGCGGGCGTGGTTGTGGCCATCGTCATCAATGCGATTTTCCTTCAGGTCGGACGCCATCCGTCGCCGCTGTTCGCGCCGGTGGCGTTCGTCGCACCGGCCGCCGAGCCCGCGCGGCCGGCGGAATCCGTGGTGCTTCCCGTCGAGCGGCCCGCCGCTGCCGCGGTCGCCACCGTGCCGGCGAGTCCGCTGCCGCGTCCGCGGCCCGCGGAGGCGGAGGCTCGCGCGGCCGACCCGATCGGCAATCTGATGCGCAGTTCAGGCGCCATCGGCAGCCAGCCTGCGAAAGCGAACGCCGCGCGGTCGGCCGATCCGGTCGCCGGCCTGATCGTCTCGTCGCAGCGCGTGGCGGCGGTGCAGCGCGCGCTGACCGATTACGGCTACGGGCAGATCAAGGCGACCGGCACCGTCGGCGCCGATACGCAGGCCGCGATCCTGAAATTCGAGCGCGAGCGCAAGCTGCCGCCGACGGGGCAGGTGTCGGAACGGCTGGTGCAGGAACTCGGGCTCGCGACCGGCCGCACCTTCGAGTGAGGCCGTGAGCATCGCATGAGGCTCAAATCGCACATCTGGGTGGCTGCCTATCTGCGGCGATGCCAGACTGAGAACATCTTTGGAGCCGTGCGTCGTCGTGGGGCCGAGGAGGCGGGCGCGGTCTTCGTCAAACTCGCATTGCTGGATGGCACTGCTTTGCTGTTCGGGCCGGCGTCGCAATCCGCCTATGACGAGAGCCGCCCGGCCGAGCGCATGTTCGCGCAGCTCACGCCCGCGCCGGTGCCGGAAAGCGTCGTCGAGGAGCGGCTGGCGAAGGAAATCCGTTTCGATCCGGATGTCTGGATCGTTGAGATCGAGGATCGCGCCGGACGGTATCACCTCGATCTGGCGAAGGGGTGAGGGTATTTATCGTTGCCGATTGCGTTCGGCGGCCGGCGTAACGGTGCGCGGCGCGCTGCCGGGCTGAACCGACGTGCTTGCGACAAGCCGCGCGCGCCGCCGTTCGTCATCATACAGCGTAGGCTGATGTTTCGCCCGCGGCCGTTCGGCGGCCGCGCCGCGCCAGGCAGCGAGCATCACCAGCGCCGCGTGCTCGTTCAGCGCCTCGAACAGCCGCGCCAGCCGGAACACGGCGAGCGCCGAATGTCCCCATTCGGGTTTGAGGAAAATCAGCACGCGCTGGAACACGTCGTCCGGCATGCCGAGCGCCTTGGCGGCGCAGGCCAGCGGCTCGCCGCTCGCGTCGGCGACGATGCGCGCCCCGAGTTCCGGTGGCAGCGACAGGGCCTCGGTGAGTTCGGTGATGAATGCCGGCTGGTCGGACGCGAAGCTCGCGCGCTCGAGCACGGCGATCGCGCGGCCGGCGCGGAAGGGTTCCGGACGCGGCGCGGATAGCAGCGGCGAGTCTTCGAGCGCGCAAAGAATCTCGATCCGCTCCGCGGAGCCGGCATCCATGAAGCGTTGCGCCAGCGGCGACGAAGCGGCCTCGACGCGCGGCGTGTCGGACGCTTCGGCGGACGGCGCCGTTGCAGTTTCGGCCGGCGCATCATCTTTTCCCTGCGGCGGAAGCGGCTGAACCGCAAGGAGTTCCAGCACCGCTTGCGGAGCGTCGGGATGCGTTGAGAGGCGCGCGCGCACGATCTCGCGCGTCGCATCGTCGACATCGGCGATCAGCCGCGTCGCGAGTTCGGAATATTGCTGCTGCTCGGCGAGCGAATGCTTGGGCGACTGGACGTAAAGGTCCGTCAGCACGCGGAGCAGAGTGGGGCGGATATCGACGCCTTCGCGCTGGGCGAGATGCATCAGACCGTCGAGGGGCGACTGGGACATTGGGGAACCGAACGCAACAGGGAATGCGCTCAAACTAGCAGGGTCGTCTTAAGAGCGCGTTAACCATGCCGCGGTCTTAATAGAGACAGCAACGCTCCGGCGACGAGGAATGGGGCGAGGAGAGCACCATGGGTATGGTCGTTGAGTTTCCGGCGGATACCGCGCATCGGCGCGCGGCGACGGCGGCCGCAGCGCCGGCCGAAGGAATGGGAATGGTGGTGATCCTTCCGGTGATCCGGATAGAACGCCACGGCGACGATTTGTTCAACGGCGGCGGTTCCGAGCACGGCTCGCCGTCGGGCGGCGGCCGCAAGCGCCGCGCCTAGTTGAACGGCGCTTCGTTCTTTCGTCGGTCGCCTGATCCAGGCTTGGGATTTTCGTGGATATGCGCACCGTCAAAGCGGCTTTGCTGGTGGCAAGTCTGGCCCTCTCCGGATGCGCCGGCGGCGATCTCGGCCGAACGCGATCGTCGTCGCTGAACGACGACATGCATCGCTGGATCGGCGTCGAGGCCGTGGGCAGCATCGGCAAGCGTGCGTCGGATTTCCAGCTCACCGACAATGAGCGGATGCTGCGCGACTTCGCCTATCCCTTCATCGAGCCTCCGCATTCGCGCCCCGCCTGGAAAAGCGTGTTCGGCGATTACGAGGCGATCCCCGCGCCGTGGCGTCAGGACGTGCGCTTCGACCACACCGCCTATGGCCGCATGCTGCTCGACGAGCCGCATCGCTCGCACGCCTCTCGCTACGCGCAATTGATGGAAGACGTGCGCAACGATCTCACCCGCATCGATCCGTTTCTGGCGACGGCCGCGGCGGTCGCGGACATGGACGGCAAGCGCGGCAAGAGCATCGGCTTTCTGTCCGACCTGTCGCATCGCGAGCGCGGCGACGCCACCGCGCGGATGAACGAGAACGCGATCATCGTCGACTGGGTGCAGCAGTGCCTGAACCGGCGCGTGGCGTCCTATCGCTGGGCGCTGGAGCGGCTGGTGATCCATGCGCCCGACGACATGGCGGCGGAAGCCGACCGGCTGATCGCGCAGCTCGCCCAGCGCCGTGTCGCGCCCGCGCTCGCGGCGCGGGAACGCGGTGTCGTCCGGAAGGGCTAGAGACTGATTCAACTGTATTGAATCAGTCTCTAGCCTATCTTTTTGTTTGAGCATGATCTTTTCCGACCCGAAGGGCCGCGAAACGCAAACCGGTTTCCACTTTTCGGGATCATGCTCTAATTCATCGCGCGGCGGGGTCTTCCTGCACGCGGCAGGTCGCGGCATTGAGCGAGGCGCGCGCCTGCGGCATCAGGTCCGGCTCGCTGGCGAGCGCCTTTATCAGGATCAGCCCGGTCACGGTCGGCGATTCGATAATCAGCCGGTCGGCGGCCGTGACGTCCTCGTCCTCGGGCAGCTCGGCGCGCTGCTGCGTCGTCATCAGATCGAGTTCGATCACCCGCCGTCCGGCAGAGCGGTCGTTGATCGCGTAATAGGCGATCTCGTTGTTCGTGTAGAACGTCACCGAGGTATAGGCCGGGCTGACCGGCACCGCGAGCTTGATCGATCCCGACGAGAGGTCGTAGCGGCAGACTGCGGTGGCGAAGGCGGGGTCCCGGAACGGCAGCAGCGAATTGTCGGGCGCGGCGAGAGGAAGCTGCGTCGTCGCATTCAGGGCGGTGACCGGCTCCAGCCGCGAATAGGCGTCCTTGGTCGCCACGCGCGGCAGCACCAGCACGCTGACGAGATGGACGATACCGCCGAGCACGAGGCCGGCGAAGATCGCGAACAGCCAGCGGATCATGGACAGCCCGTCAAAGTGATGGCCGGCATCGGCGCGTCCTTCTGCGTGCGGGTGGCGAGGCCGACCGGCGTGTCGTAGAGCCGCAGAACCAGCAGATAGCGATCGAGCCCGCCGGTGGGCAGCCAGTTTCCCGCGCGCGAGCGCGGGGCGATTTTGACCTCGAACCCGCCGTCGCTGCCGCGAACGATCTCCTGACTGGTGAAGCCGTAGCGTTGCAGCGCGTTGCTGACGAGGTTGCCGCGCGTATCGTAGAGCGTCAGCGTCCAGTAGCGCGCGGCCGGCGTGGTGCCGCTGACGGTGATGTCGCAGCGGCCGTCGAGCGCGCGCCCCTTGTCGTCGGCGCGTGCGACGAAGGCGATGCCGTCGCCGCTGCCGATCGGCAATTCGCCGCTGCGGGCGACCGTCGCTCGCGCATAGGGGTCGATGTCGGTGGTGCCGTTGCGCGGCCAGGCGGTCCACGCGCCGATTTCAAGCGCGCCGAAGCTGACGCCGCGCGTCGAGGTGGTCCAGGTCGCGCCGAGACCGACCGCGGTCGCAATCACCAGGCAGGTCAGTGAGATCAGGAGAAGCCGCACGAAACACCCGCTGCGCGTGGATCAGGTCATAAAGTCTGTTTCAACTATATTGAAACGGACTCATCGCCTTTCATCGCTTTTTTGTTTGAGCATGATCTTGCCCGAAAACCGGTTTCCACTTTTCGGGATCATGCTCTCTCGATCAGTTTTTGGCCGAGCCGGTGGTGTTGCTCTGCGTGGCGGACGCGACATTGCCGGTGGAACCGGCCGCATTCGATGCGCCCTCGCGCGGGGCGGGCTCTTGCGCCGCGATGCGCGCGGCCTCGTCGAGCATCTTCTCGACCCGCACCAGAATGTCCGCGCCACGCCGCGTCAGCACCGGCGGAGGACCTGCGGACCCGTCGCCGAGGCCGGGCAGCGCCGCCATCGCTGCGGAAGGGGCGGGGCCGCGCCGGCCCATATTCACACCAGGGATGTCCTTGATCTCGACGCCCTGGTGGGCGGCGACCATGATCGCGCGCCACGTCATCGCCGGCAGCGATCCGCCGGTCATGCGGTTGGTGGGCGAGTAATCGTCGTTGCCGTACCAGACGCCCGCGGTGAAATTGCCGGTGAAACCGACGAACCATGCGTCGCGGAAGGCGTTCGTCGTCCCGGTCTTGCCGGCGGCGGGCACGCCCTCGATCTGCGCGCGCCGGGCGGTGCCTTCATAGACGACATGGCTCATCATCTCGCTCATGTCGGTCGCGACCTGCGCCGGAATCGCCTGCACCGGCTTTCGGCCGTCGCGATCGAAGCGCCAGACGATGTCGCCGTTCGGCGAGCGGACTTCCAGCACCGCATGCGGGGTCGGCGCGCGGCCACGGTTCGGGAAGGTCGCATAGGCGACGGTATGTTCGAGAACGTTCACCTCCGCCGCGCCGATCGGCAGCGACGGCGTATCGATCAGCGGCGCGCTCTTCAGCCCCATCTTGCGCGCGGTCTCGATGATCTTGGCGCGGCCGGCGCGCGGGCCTTCGCGTCCGCCCATCGCGATCGACAGTTTGACGGGAATGACGTTGACCGAGCGCGTGATGGCGGTCGTCAATGTCATCGAGCCGGAATAGGAGCGGCCGTAATTCTGCGGACACCAATTGCCGATGCAGACCGGACCGTCGACGACGATCGAATTCGGCTTGTAGCCGTTCATCAGCGCGGTGGCGTAAACGTAGGGCTTGAAAGAAGAACCCGGCTGGCGCATCGCATCGACCGCGCGGTTGAACTGGCTGACGCCATAGTCGCGGCCGCCGACCATCGCGCGCACGCCGCCGTCGAGATCGGCCAGCACCGCGGCCGCCTGCGTCGCGTGATAGTCGCGTCCGAACTGGCGGATATTGTTTTCGACCGCGGCTTCGGAGGCGCGCTGAACATTCATGTCGATCGCGGTGCGGACGACGAAGACGCGCTCGGTGTAGGATTTCGGGAATGTGTCAACGAGCTTGCGCATCTCGTCGAACGCCCAGTCGAGATAATAATTGGGCGAGTTCTCGTCACGTCGGTCGACAGCCACGGCCGGATTGCGGCGGGCGCCGAACACCTGACCTTCCGACATGAAGCCGGCCTCGACCAGATTGTCGAGCACGATGTTGGCGCGGGCGCGGGCGGCCGGCAGGTTGATGTGCGGGGCGTAGCGGGTCGGGGCCTTGAACAGGCCGGCGAGCATCGCAGCTTCGGCGAGCGTTACGTCGCGCGCCGATTTGTTGAAGTAGAAATGCGCCGCGCCGTCGACGCCGAACGTGCCGCCGCCCATATAGGCGCGGTCCAGATAGAGCTTCAGAATCTCGTTCTTGGTCAGCCGCGATTCCAGCCAGATCGCGAGGAACGCCTCGTTGACCTTGCGCTCGATGGTGCGCTCGTTGGTCAGGAACAGGTTCTTGGCGAGCTGCTGGGTGATCGACGAGCCGCCCTGGCGGACGCCGCCAGCCTGGGCGTTGGTCACGAGCGCGCGCGCGGTGCCGGCGATGTCGATGCCGAAATGGTCGTAGAAGCGGCGATCCTCGGTGGCGAGCGTTGCCTTGATGAGGTGATCGGGAAATTCCTCCAGCGGGATCGAGTCGTTGTGCTTGATGCCGCGATTGCCGATCGGGTTGCCGTAGCGGTCAAGAAACTGCACCGCGAGTTCGGATTTCTTCAGCCAGTCGTCGTCGGCCGTCTCGCGAAACGCCGGAACCGCCAGCGCCAGCATGGCGATCAGCCCGAGCAGGCCGAGGGTTGCGGCCTCCGAGGCGGGTTCGACGAACACCCAGCGTTTCCAGTGCCCGACATGGAACCGATCCATGAAGGCCGAGAATCGCTCGTAGATCTCCCGCGCGCCGGTCCATGACGAGAACAGCGACGAGTCGATCCGCGCGTCGAGGTCCAGCAGGAAATGCCGGAACCAGCGCCTCACACCCTGGGGGTCAAGCTTGCTCAAAGGGCCTCAATGACGTCGCCGGACATCGTTCCGCCGTCGACGCTCGTTCTTGTCGCGACGACCCGTGGCGGTTTCACGGCACATCGCCACGCGGCGGCCACGGAATCTCAATTTATCTATCCGAGCCGCCTTCGCAGGCCAATGGCCGGGATGCGGAATAACGATGAATAAGGCTAACGATCGCGCGAGATCGGCGGTGTTTGCGCGCTGGCCGTGCTACAAGCGCCCCGGATCGCCCGCAGCCGTACCGGAAGCCGGAAGGCCAGGAAAGGCCAGGATTTGAGCCAGCAAGAATATTTCTGGAAAAACAAGACGTTGGAGGAGATGTCCGCCTCCGAATGGGAGAGCCTGTGCGACGGCTGCGGCCGCTGCTGCCTGGAAAAGCTCGAAGACGAGGACACGGGGCGGATCTACTACACCAGCATCGGCTGCCGGCTGCTCGATCAGCGGACCTGCGCGTGCAAGGACTATGCGAATCGCCACCGGCAGGTGCCCGATTGTGTGCGCCTGACGCCACAGAACGTGCGGACGCTGAGTTGGCTGCCGCCGACCTGCGCCTACCGGCTGGTGGCGGCCGGCAAGGACCTTCCCCGGTGGCATCCTCTGGTGTCCGGTAACCCGGACACCGTTCACGAGGCCGGCGTTTCCGTGCGGGGGAGGGTCACGGGAACCGAAACCGAGATCGGAATGGCCGAGTGGGAAGATCACATCGTCAGATGGCCCGCTCTGTTTCCGCGCAAGGCGCAAGGTCGTTGAAATAAAAGGTCAAGCGTTGCTCTGGCATGCGCCGGGGCGGCTGTCGTCGGAGCCTGACTCTCACTAAAGTCCGCTCAACTGCGTCGGATCAGACTCGCCGCTTATCTTTTTATTCGAGCATGATCTTGTCCGAAAACCGGTTCCCACTTTTCGGAATCATGCTCTACGCTGCATCATGGACAATCTTGCCCGAAAGCCCGGCGACGCGCCGGACCCGTCTTCCGATGCTGCGCCCGCGCGCGCCGGCCTCACGCAAGCCGAATTGCGCGCGCTGCTGATCGGCCTGATGGTGGCGATGTTTCTCGCTGCCTTGGACCAGACCATCGTCGCGATCGCGCTGCCGACGATCGGCCGGCAGTTCAACGACATGGGCAATCTGTCCTGGATCGTCACCGCCTATCTCCTGTCGGGCACGGCGATGGCCCCGGTGTTCGGCACGCTGAGCGATATTTTCGGCCGCCGCGTGATGATTACCGTTGCGCTCGGTATCTTCGTGTTCGCCTCGGTGCTGTGCGCGCTGGCGCCCAACCTGCTGACGCTGATCTTCGCGCGCTTCCTGCAAGGGCTCGGCGGCGGCGGCATCATTCCGGTGGTGCAGACGATCATCGCCGATGCGATCAGCCCGAAGGAGCGCGGCCAGTATCAGGCGTATTTCAGCGGCGTCTGGCTCGCGGCCGGCATTTCGGGGCCGTTGCTCGGCGGAGTGATTACGCAATATCTGCACTGGTCGCTGATCTTCTGGATCAATCTGCCGCTGACGGCGCTCGCGCTCGCCGTGCTGCTGCCGCGCATGCACAAGCTGCCGGTGAATCATCGCCGCCGCAAGGTGGACTGGTTCGGCGGCCTGCTGCTGATGACGTCCGCCGTGGTCATCCTCCTGGTGCTGACATGGGGCGGCGTGCGCTATCCATGGTCGTCGCCGGCAATTCTGGCGATGAGCGCGGCCGCCGCCGTGCTGCTCGTGCTGTTCGTCCGGCACGCGAACCGCACCACGGACCCGTTCATTCCGTTACGGATGCTGGGCGGCACCGTCGTGCCTTATGCGATCGTCGCCGGTGGACTGACGGTCGGCTGCCTGCTCGGGCTGACGGTTTATCTGCCGATGTTCTACGAGATCGTCTACAAGCTCTCCGCCAGCGAGGCGGGGCTCGCGCTGTTGCCGCTGGTGGCGATTTCCGTGCCCGGATCGTGGATTGCCGGCCGCGTGATGGTGCGTTCCGAACGCTATCTGTGGATCAGCATCGCCGGCGGCGCGATGGCGGCGGTGTGTTTCTGCGCGCTGGCCTTCGCCGACGGCATGAAGCTGTGGCTGTTTCTCGTCATCCTGTCGGTTGGCTCGTTCGGCATCGGGCCGATGTTCTCCACGACCATGGCGACGATGCAGAACGCGGTGGCGCGCGATCAGATCGGCACGGCGACCGGCGCGATGAACTACGCGCGGGCGATGATGTCGTCCTTCGCCGTCGCGGGCTTTACCGCAATCCTGATGGCGGCGCTCGGCAGCAGCGCGGCGGGGCGGGAGAATATCGATCTGGCGCGCGAACTGTCCGCCAGCGAGGCGATCGCGGCGTTCCGCTACATCTTCCTGACGGCGGGGCTGATGATGGCCGGTGCGGCGCTGGCGATGGCGATCATGGAGGAGCGTCCGCTGGCGGGGCCGGGCAGCAGCGACAGGACTTCCGAAGCGTCGATCTGAGTGGATTTCGCGGAAAGGATTATTTTCCGATAATCGGATTTTAATCCTTGACAGCGTGACGCTGCCGCAGTAGTGTTCGGGCATGCTCCACAAATGTATCGAGAGACGGCGGTCGCGACAGACGCGGCTCCGGCGGAACTAGCCGTCTCATCATGCGTTTTTCTCAGGAACCTGACCCGCGCGTCACGCGCGGGTAATGAGAATGAGAGAGAGGACGTCATGGTCGAGAAACACGGCGAGCAGATCGTTCAGACCGCGCGTGAAGCGCGGCAAGGAGAACGCGGACCGTCGATACGCAACGTGCTCGTCATCAGCACCGGCGCGGTGATCGTCGCGCTGGCGATCGTCTACGTCGTGTTCTTTATGACTTAGACACATAAACATATCGATGACGCGCATTCAGGCCCGGCATTGCCGGGCCTTTTTGTTTCGAAATTCAAACGATGATGTTGGACTGCCCATGCCGCCGAAGCGTACCGAGAGGGCCGGAAAGCCGGCGGCTCCGCGCCGTCCGCGCGCCGGCGAGGCGATCACCCGCATCAATCGGTCGATCGAGGTGGAACTGACGCGGATTGACGAATTGCTAGTCGGCAGCAAGGCCGGCGTGCGGACGCATGCGGAGGTCGACCGGCGGGCGCGCACGCTCGCCTCGCTCGCGCGAACGCTGCGCGAACTGACCAGCCTGCGCAAGGAGCAGGAGAAACCGAAGCAGGCCGATGACGAAGGATTCCCGCGCGATCTTGGCGAACTGCGCCGCGCACTTGCGCGCCGACTCGAAGCTCTGGTCGCCGAAGCAAAGGCTGCACATCCTGACAAAGATGAAGGGTCTCAATCTTGAGGTCTTTCGCACATGGTGGGACGTGTTCGCGCATGATTATCAGCGCGCGCCGGCCGCGACCGCTGAGGGCGATCCGTGGTCGACATGGCTGTTGATCGGCGGCCGTGGCGCCGGCAAGACGCGCGCTGGCGCGGAATGGATCAAGGAGCTTGCGCTCGGGCAGGGGCCGTTCACGCACAAGCCGGAATCGCCGATCGCATTGGTCGGCGAAAGCGAGCATGACGTTCGCGAGGTGATGATCGAAGGCGTGTCGGGCCTGCTGTCGGTGCATCCGAACTGGGACCGCCCGGTGTGGACGCCCTCGCGCCGGCGGCTCGAATGGCGCAACGGTGCGGTGGCTTATGCGTTCTCCGCCGACGATCCCGACAGTCTGCGAGGGCCGCAATTCGCGGTCGCCTGGGCCGACGAACTGGCGAAATGGCGTTACGCGGAAACGGCATTCGACATGCTGCAATTCGGTCTTCGGCTCGGCGCGCATCCGCGCCAGCTCATCACCACCACGCCGCGGTCGACGCCGCTGCTCAAGCGGCTGCTCAACGAACGCTCGACAGTGGTGACGCGCGCGCCAACCAAGGCCAATGCCTATCATCTCGCGCCGACATTTCTGGAGAACGTGCTGACGCGCTATGCCGGCACGCGGCTCGGCCGGCAGGAGATCGACGGCGAATTGGTCGACGACCGGCCCGACGCGCTGTGGTCGCGCGCGCTGATCGAGCGATGCCGCATCGCGCATGCGCCGACTCTGAAGCGTCTCGTCGTCGCGGTGGACCCGCCGGCCTCCACCGGCAAGCGCGCCGATGCCTGCGGCCTGGTCGCCGCCGGCCTCAGCGAGGATGGCATTATTTTCGTGATCGCCGATGAGACCAGCTCCGGCCTGTCGCCGGCGGGCTGGGCCGCGAAGGCGGTCGCCCTCTGGCGCAGGCTGCAAGCCGATGCGCTGGTGGTCGAGGTCAATCAGGGCGGCGACATGGTGCGCAGCGTGATCGGTGAAGTGGACGATAGCGTCCCGGTCAAGGCGGTGCGTGCGCATCGCGGCAAATGGCTGCGGGCGGAGCCTGTGGCCGCGCTCTACGAGCAGGGCCGGGTGAGGCACGTCGGCAGTTTTCCGGCGCTCGAGGATGAACTCTGCGATTTCGGTCTCGACGGTCTGTCGTCCGGCAAATCGCCGGACCGGCTCGATGCGCTGGTGTGGGCGGTGACGTCGCTGACCTTCGCGCAAAGAGATGGCCCGCGCCTGCGGGAACTGTAATTGTCTGCAACTCAATCGAAGGACATGACGCGATGTTGGATCGCCTCAGGGCGCTGCTGCGTCCGCCGGAAGCCAAGGCCAGTCGCACCGCCCAGGTGCTCGCATTCGGAAGCGGCGGTCGCGCGCGCTGGACGACGAAGGATTACGCCTCGCTCTCGCGCGAGGGCTATCTGTCGAACGCGATCGTGCATGCGGCGGTGCGGCTGATCGCGCAGAACGCGGCCTCCTGCACGCTGCTGTTCTACGAAGGCGACGAGGAGCGCGTCGATCATCCGCTGGCGCGACTGTTGGCGCGGCCGAACGCGCGACAGGACGGCGCGAGCTTTCTGGAGTCGCTGTATGCGCATCTTCTGCTCGCGGGCAACGCGTTCGTCGAAGCCGTCGCCATCGGCGACGACATTCGGGAACTGCATGTGCTGCGGCCCGATCGGATGAAGGTGATCCCCGGCGGCGACGGCTGGCCGGAGGCGTTCGAATACGCCGCCAACGGCCGCAGCGTGCGCTTCGATCAGCGCGCCGTCGAGATCGGTGCCAGCGAGTCGGCGTGGATTCCGCCGATCCTGCATCTGACGTTCTTCCATCCGCTCGACGATCATTACGGGCTTGCGCCGGTGGAGGCCGCGGCGATTGCGCTCGACATTCATAATGCGGCGGCGCGCTGGACCAAGTCGCTGCTCGACAATTCGGCGCGCCCCTCCGGAGCGCTGGTCTATTCGGGGCCGGACGGCGCGGTGCTGTCCGAACAGCAATTCGATCGGCTGAAGCGCGAACTGGAGGATACTTATCAGGGTGCGGTCAATGCCGGCCGCCCGCTTTTGCTGGAAGGCGGGCTCGACTGGAAGCCGATGTCGATGTCGCCGAAGGACATGGACTTCCTGCAAGCCAAGCACGCGGCGGCGCGCGAGATCGCGCTGGCCTTCGGCGTACCGCCGATGCTGCTCGGCATTCCCGGCGACAATACCTTCGCGAATTATCAGGAGGCCAATCGCGCGCTGTGGCGGCAGACCGTGCTACCCCTCGCGCAGCGGGTAACGGCGGCGATGGCGCAATGGCTGGCGCCGCAATTCGGCGAGAACCTTCGCGTGGCGATCGACGGCGATCGGATCGAGGCGCTGTCCGCCGACCGCGCGGCACTCTGGCGGCGCGTCACCGATGCGCCGTTCCTCACCGTCAACGAGCGGCGCGAGGCGGTCGGCTACGGCCCGATCGAGGGCGGCGATCGGCTGGAATAAAAGTGAAGATGCGGCGGCTAGTCCGGCCGCGGGCGCGGGCCGATCATCAAGGCAAAGGCGAAACCGATCAATCCGGCGGTCATCATGTAGAGAAACGGGTCGGCGGGCCGTTTGCTGTAGCGTTGCGCCAGGCGCATCGTCTGGCGAACCAGACGGTCGTCAAGTCCGCGGCGACCAGCTCCGGCCCGGCGACGTTTCGATCGCTGGGTCGAAACGTCCCGCCGCAGTGTGAACCGGGAAGATTGCAGTCCATCGGCATTCATGGCGACCTCGCAGGCGTGCGGGCGTTCAACGTCGTTCGGTGGTCAATGTTCCGCTGGCAGAACGATGCTGATCCTTTGATGGAACCCCTGCGGCCGATCCTCGTTGTCGGTCGTCAATAGAGGAGAACCACCATGGACACGGACCGGATCGTCGGTGCGGCCAAGAATGTTGCAGGCAAGGTCGAGCGCGCCGCCGGCGAGGCGTTCGACAGCGGATCGACTCAAGCGCGGGGCGCCGCGCGAGAGGCGGAAGGCGCGGTTCAGAATGCGTTCGGGCAGGTGAAGGATGTCGCGCGCGACGCCGCCGATGCGGCGACGAACGTCGCCAGCGATGCCTATGACCAGGGCGTCGAACTCGTGGCCGAACGGCCGGGAAGCGCCTTGCTGGTTGCGGGCCTGCTCGGCTTCGCGCTTGGTGTTGTGCTGACCAGGACCGCGCAGCCGCGTCCGCGCTCGCGTTGGCAACGCATGTACGATGGCTGACGCCAACGCTTCAGCTCTGTCTTCCAGGCCGTCCGGTGCGAACCGGGCGGCTTTTCGTGTCCGGAGGTCCGTGTGTCGGAGTTGCTCGATACCTTCATCGCGCGCGGCGACCTCGCGCACCTCGCGCTGTTTCTCTGGGCGTCGGTGACGAGCTGCGTGCTGTGGTTCGCGCTGCGCGAATTCGCGGCCGCCTCGCGCCGCTTCGACGATTTCGTGCGCGAACTCTCGCGCTTCAATCGCAAGGCCGGCCGCCGCGACTAGAACATCGCTTCAGTCATTCAACGAGGATCAGAGCATGGACACGCTGCATTCGGTGCTACGCGCGATCAAGGGCGAGCGGAAGACGAAGCCGGATCACCTGACGGTGTTTCAGGAATTCCTGAAACATCTGGAAAAGACCAGTCGCGCCGCGCCGCCGAAGACCACACGGCCGAAGCCGCCGCGACGCAAGCCGCGAACGCGCTCCGCCTGAACGCCGCCGATTCACTTCGCTCCGTCTCCACCAACGCGCGACCCGCGCGAGGGATTGCCCATGCATGCGCCGATTTCTCCGACCTCGCGGCTTGCGTTCACCGCCGACGGTCTTGTCGAAGGTTATGCCAGCCTGTTCGGGGAGGTCGACCAGGCGCGCGACATGGTGATGCCCGGCGCGTTCACGCAGACGCTGCGCACGCGCGGCCTGCGCCGCATTCCGATGCTGTTCCAGCACGATCCGGCCGAGCCGGTCGGCATCTGGCTCGAACTGCGCGAGGATTTTCGCGGGCTGTTCGCGCGCGGGCGGCTGATCCCCGACGTGCAGCGCGGCAAGGAATTGCTGGCGCTGCTGCGCGCCGGCGCGATCGACGGATTGTCGATCGGCTATCGCACGCAGAGGGCCCGCATCGACCCGAAGACTCGCGTGCGAAAACTGCATCAGGTTGATTTGTGGGAAATCTCCATCGTCACATTCCCGCTGCTGACCAGCGCGCGCGTGCATGCAGTGAAGCGGGATCCTCTGGCAAGGTTTCTACGATCGAGCACCGATCCTGAGCAGCGGGCCGCCCGCAAAGGCGCATTCCGATGACGGCGCTCCACGCGACATGGCTCGCACAGCTGCATGCGCGCTGGATGCGGCCTGGCGCGACGCGATGGCTGCGGCAAGATTACCAACGCTACAAGCGTCCGCAGCATCCCGATGAGGTGAAATACAGCACGGATCAACCGCGCGTGCCCGCGGGAAATCCGGATGGCGGGCGATGGACGAGCGGGGGCGGATACGGGGCTCCGATCAACGACCCGCGTGTTATTTCCGATCTTGTGCCTGAGGCGCTTGCGGCATGGCGATCAGCTTGCGCAGAACCGCCGTGGCTCGGGGTTCGTCTCAAGCAGCGGACGGACTCTGGAAGTCACTCCTGCTCAAGCCGCACGACTGGAGGTCGCCAGAACACGCGCTGATGAAGCTATTGCGCGCGTGCGGGAAGTCGACCGCAACTGGCGACCGCAACCGAGCTTATACGAAACGGCCGAGGGAGCAATTTGAGCTTATGAGGGTGAGGCAGCGCAAGCGCAGATAAGAGCGACGGAACTGGCTCGCCGAGAGGCTCTGCCCGGACCATACGCTGGCGAGTCAATACCCGCTCGTGGACCTGGTCGCGACTTTACCGCGGCCGAGCGAAGAGAAATAAGCCGTATCGGACGGGAGAGCGGTTGTCATACCTGTGGTACGTTCAATCCGGGTACGGGACTCGGAAATTTCGTCATGGACCATCAAACGCCGACCCGGATAAACCCGTCAGGGCGGGCTCAACGCATTTATCCGCAGTGCCTCTCTTGTAGCGGAAGGCAGAGACCTTTTGTTAGAGATCTGAACTAGGGGGCTTATGCGACAGCAGGGAAGCTTTTCACCGCTGAATTCGATCTTCTTTATCGAGGATAAGGCCGGCGGGACGTCTCCGGAACTCGATGAACATGGTATTCGTATTTGGTCAACGCCATCCTGCATCATCGTTGGTTGCCTTATGTCCGATGACGGTCCTACGGAGCTCACTCTCTCCGATCAAAGCGGAGATGCGATTGCGGAAACGCCCGCGTTCGACGGGATGCTCGATACACCGAGCCGCGTCGTCGAAATTTCGACGTCGGAGCGGGAGGTCTTGCTGAAAAGTGCCGTTCCAAGAAATCTTACGCGGGTAAGAATTTGGACGGATCATCCAAGCGAACCCGACCATATTCTGGTCGTGCTCGGATAGGCTGATCCGCGCGTTATTGACGAATGGGAACGGGGTGGCGGAATTGTGAGTGTCTCAGTTTTGTTTTGGCAAAAAGGGAAGGTTCATCCCGGATTTGCTAGGAGATTAGAATGAGGCAGTCACTTAGGGTTGGACCTCCGAATTCTATTTTCTTTCTCGGCGATATGAAAAAAACGTCGCTCTTTCCAGAGATTGACGATCGCAAGAATTGCATTTGGTCGTCGAGTTCCGGCATCATCATTGGTTGCCTCATGTCTGATGATGGCGACACTGAATTTACACTCTCGGATTCAGTTGAAGATGTGATTGACTCCACTCCAGCGTTCGATGGAAATTTACTCACGACGAACGGCGTTGTTGAAGTGTTCACGTCATGGCGGGAAGTGTTGCTTCGGCAGCCGGTTCAAAGCCCTCTGGTTCGCACGAGAATCTGGACGGATCATCCAAGCGAGCCTGAGCATATTCTGGTCGTGCTCGGATAGGCTGATCCGCGTGCAAATTGGCTGACGGTGAAGAGAGTTTTTTGCCAAAACCTTTGCAATGCGCGACGGACGCCATAGATTGAGGCGGCCTGCCATTGGAGCCGGCAAGTCTGGAGCCGCCATGTCGCCCTGGTCGTTTCTGCTGAACCTGCTTTGGATTTTATTCGGAGGTCTGTGGATGGCCGCCGGCTGGGTGATCGCCGCCGTCGTCATGGCGATCACGATCGTCGGGCTGCCCTGGGCGCGCGCGGCCTTCAACATCGCCGCCTACACGCTGTTGCCGTTCGGCCAGCGCGCGGTGGATCGCGACGATTATCTCGGGCGCGAGGACATCGGCACCGGCGCGTTCGGCTTCCTCGGCAATCTGATCTGGCTGATCCTGGCCGGATGGTGGCTGGCGCTCGGCCATCTCATCACCGCGGTGGGCCTGGCGATCACCATCGTCGGCATTCCGTTCGCATGGGCGCATCTGAAACTCGCCGGCATCGCGCTGTGGCCGATCGGCAAGATGATCGTGCCCGCGTAAGACGTCTTTCGCTTCCTTCAACATTCGCATCCTGCGACCCGCCCGTAGCCGGAATCCTCCGGCCGCGGACGATGACCTATTGCCACCCACAAGGAGAGACTGATGGACTTCGACATTCACGAGCAGGCCCCGGAGCGCAAGGCCGGGATCACGACCGACGAGCGGATGACGCATGACGAGCTGATGCGCACCTTCGAGGAGTTCAAGGCGAGCAATGACGAGCGCGTCGCGAGCCTCGCCCGCAGCGACGTGCTGCTTGACGAGAAGGTCGCGCGCATCAACGACGCGCTCGACCAGAAGATGAAGCGCCTGGAGGAGGCGACGCTGCGCCAGGCGCGGCCGCAGCTCGAAGGCTCGCGGCGTATCGCGCTCGACAGCGCCACGCGCGAACACAAGAGCGCCTTCGATGCTTATGTGCGCAATGGCGAGGCGGCGGCGTTGCGGTCGCTGGAGACCAAGGCGATGTCTGTAGGCTCGAACGCCGACGGCGGCTATCTGGTGCCGGCGGAGCTGGAGCATGAGATCGGGGCGCGGCTGCGGAATATCTCGCCGATCCGCGCGATCGCCAGCGTGCGGGAGATTTCCGGCAACGTCTACAAGAAACCGTTCATGACGGCCGGTCCGGCCGCGGGCTGGATAGGCGAGACCGGCGCGCGGACGCAGACGACATCGCCGACGCTCGACGCGCTGCAATTTCCGGCGATGGAGCTTTACGCGATGCCGGCCGCGACCGCGTCATTGCTGGAAGACGCCGCCGTCAACATCGACGACTGGATCGCTTCCGAGGTCGAGCAGACCTTCGCCGAACAGGAAGGCACGGCCTTCATCACGGGCGATGGCACCAACAAGCCGAAGGGCTTCCTGACCTACACGGCCGTCGCCAACGGCTCGTGGAGCTGGGGCAATCTCGGCTATGTCGCCAGCGGCGAGGCGGGCGCGTTTCCTGACGAAGCGCCCTCCGACGTGCTGGTCGATCTCGTCTATGCGCTGAAGGCCGGCTATCGTCAGAACGGTGCGTTCGTGATGAACCGCAAGACGCAGGCCACGATCCGCAAGTTCAAGGACGAGGGCGGCTCGTATCTCTGGCAGCCGCCGGCGCAGGCGGGCGGCCGCGCCTCGCTGATGACCTTTCCGGTGGTCGAAGCCGAGGACATGCCGGACATCGGCGCGAGTTCGCTGTCGATCGCCTTCGGCGATTTCCGTCGCGGCTACCTGATCGTCGACCGTCAGGGCGTGCGTGTGCTGCGCGATCCATACTCCGCCAAACCCGATGTGCTGTTCTATACGACCAAGCGGGTCGGCGGCGGCGTGCAGGATTTCGACGCGATCAAGCTGCTGAAGTTCGCGGCGAGCTGACCGTTTTCATCGAGACATGGCCGGGGCAAGTCCCGGCCACCTATCAACTGCGAGCGGCGCGCCTGTCTGGTGCGCCGTTTTTTGTTTGGCGGCGCAGCGGGGATACGAGCTATGGTGCGGATCGATCAAGCATCTGCCGCGACCTGGGACGAACGTCGGCGCGTGGGTTTGGCTTCTATGCGAAAGTTCGGGGTGTTGAAATGATACCTAAAGCAAGATCAGAACTCTCTTCGCGCACAACTGACGAATTGGTGTTGAAGTTCGCGGACATCTGCGTCGAGCAGGATCAGGCTTCTTTGCAAAATGACCTGCGCAGGTACAACTCGCTATTTGACCGAATGGTTTATGTCGAAGAAGAATTGAAAAGGCGAGCGGGAGATCAAAGGCGCGAATTGCTACGATTATATACTCATTCCAACATGCAGGTTCGGCTACAGGCGGCAAAATGCACCTTGTTTGTTGCGCCGATAGAAGCGCGCGTGCAACTTGAAGCAATTGCTGGTTCCAACTGGTTTCCCCAAGCGGGAGACGCTGGAATGTCGCTGTGGAATCTGGATCGCGGCGTTTTCAAGCCAACGTAGCTTCGTTCATATTCCTCAAATTCCGCCACCCCAGCCGCGCGCGGTTTGCAGAACCCAGTCGCGATAGAGCGAGAGCGGGGTGACACCGGTCATGCCGCCACAGCCGGTCGTGCCGTTCGGTCCGGTCGACCAGCTGACGACGCCGACGAGCATGCTGCGGCCCTGCTGATCTTCGAACACAGGTCCACCTGAATCGCCGGTGCAGGCGCCGAGGCCGGCGCGCGCGCCGCCGGTTGCCGGATCGACGAGACGGATCTGCAACGTGCCGGGGCGTCCGGTCGTGATGAGATTTGCCGCGCGAACGATTCCGCCGCTCTTGCCGTCGCCGCGAATGGTGACGCCGATGCCGGCGACCGTGAAGCGGCTGCCCTGCGGAATCGGAATGCGCGGCGCGCCGACCAGCGCTGGCCGCCGTCCGGCCGTAACCGGAGCCGTGAGCCGCAGCAACGCGACGTCGGCGGTGGCGCGATGCGCGAGCATGGTTCGCAGATTGAATTGCGGATGGATCGCGATTTGCGCGACGTCGCGCAGTTGCGGCGTTCGCTGCGCGTCATATTCGACGAGCTTGTAGGTCGCGCCAGGCTGCACGCAATGCGCGGCGGTCAGCGCGACCGTGGGTGCGATCATCGTGCCCGAGCAGAAGTTTCCGCGCGAACCGACGATCGTCACGACGTTGCGGCCGACGCCGTCGGCGCTGGTCGGCGTGCCGCCGCCGACGATCGCCTGGGCCGGCGCGGCGACCGCCAGCATCGCCACTGAAAGAATGAAACGGAGAGGTGTCATCGCCCGGCGATGAACCCTGCCGCGCGAAACTTGTCAACCATCGCAATGTGAGGAGCCCGGATGTCGGCCTTTCTTCTGACGTCGCCCGCGAGCGAGCCGCTGACGCTCGACGAGGCGAAGCAGTTCCTGCGCGTCGAGCATGATGACGACGATGCGCTGATCGCCTCGCTGATCGTCGCGGCGCGAACGCAGGTGGAAACGGTGGCGCGTTGCGCACTGATCGCCCAGACTTGGCGCTTTGTGCGCGACGCCTGGCCGGTCGAGGGGCGCATCGTACTGAAGCGCGGGCCATTGCTTTCGGTCGCAGCCGCGCGGGTTTTCGACGGCGAGAATGAATCGCTCTCGGTAGATGTCGATGAGTTCGTGATCGACAGGGCCGGAGCGGTGATCGCGTTTCCGCCCTGGGCGCTGCCGCATCCGGGCCGGTACGCCGCCGGCATCGAGATCGATGTGGTGCTCGGCTTCGGCGAGGCTACGGCGCATGTGCCGGAGCCGTTGCGGCAAGCGGTGCGTATGCTGCTGGCGCACTGGTACGAAAATCGCGGGCTCGGCGGCGAGGACGGCGGCAACGTGCCTCCCGGATTCGCGGCGTTGCTCGCCCATTATCGGCCGGTGTCGCTGTGATCGATCCGGGCATTCTCAACAGGCGGCTGGTGCTGGAAGCGCCGGTCGAAACGCCGGACGGGCAGGGCGGTGTTACGCGCGGCTTTGAATCCGTCGCGACGTTGTGGGCATCGGTCGTGCCCGTCGGCGCACGCAATGCGTTCGATGCGGACGCCGCCGGCGTCGACGTGACCCATCGCGTCGTGCTTCGCCGCAATCCGGGGATCACGCCACGCCATCGCTTCCGCGACGGCACGACGATCTATCGCATCGTCGCGTTGCGCGAGCGCGACGCGCGGCAGTTTTTGCAGATCGATGTCGTGCAGCGGCTCGACTGATTTCGTCAAGGGAGTGATGTCATGTCGAGCGGCAACGTTGCGCTGCGCGAAGCGATCTATGACGCGCTGGTCGGGGACGCCGCGCTCGCGGCCGTTCTCGGCGGAGCGCGTGTCTATGACGAGCCGCCGCGCAATGCGGCTTTTCCTTATGTGACGCTCGGCGAGTCGCGGCTCTCCGATGTTTCGGGCGACGCAGCCCCGACGCAGGAACATCAACTGACGCTGCATGCCTGGTCGCGGCAGGGCGGCCACAAGCAGGCGCATGCGATCGCCGGCGCGCTGCTGAACGCGCTCGACGATGCGCCGCTCGCTGTCGAGGGCCATGCGCTGGTGAATCTGCGTTTCGCGCTCGCCGACATCCGCCGCGAGAGCGACGGCCGCACCTATCACGCCATCGTTCGTTTTCGCGCAGTCATCGAACCGTCCGAATAGTTTGGAGAGAAAGACATGAGCGCCCAGAAAGGCAAGGACCTGCTTCTGAAGATGGACAACGGCACCGGCCTTGTCACGGTCGCGGGGCTGCGCAGCCGCCGGCTGGCATTCAACGCGGAGACGGTGGATATCACGCACGCGGAATCCGCCGGCCGCTGGCGCGAGCTGCTCGAAGGCGCGGGCGTGCGCCGCGCGTCCGTGTCGGGGCGCGGCATCTTCAAGGATGGCGCGTCGGATGCGCTGATGCGCCAAACGTTCTTTGACGGCGTCATCCGGACCTGTCAGGTGGTCATTCCCGATTTCGGCACGATCGACGGACCGTTTCAGATCGTCAGCCTCGAATTTTCCGGCGACCACAATGGCGAAGTGATCTTCGACCTGTCGCTCGAGTCGGCCGGCGCGCTGACATTCTCCGCCCTATAGGGATTCCCGTCCATGGCGAACAGATATCGCGGCGAGATCGATGCCGATCTCGGCGGCAAAAGGCGCGTGCTGGTGCTGACGCTCGGCGCGCTCGCCGAACTTGAAGCGGCGTTCGGTGCGGCGGACCTGGTGGCGCTGGCCGAGCGGTTCGGCTCCGGGCGGTTGTCCGCGTCCGACATCGTGCGCATCATCGGCGCGGGCCTGCGCGGCGCGGGTGAGGCGGTGAGCGACAGCGATGTCGCGGCGATGCGCGCCGACGGCGGAGCTGCGGCGTTCGTGCGGATCGCCGCCGAGCTGATCGCGGCGACGTTCGAGGGCGAGGCGGCCGGATGAAGCCGTTTCCCTGGTATGCGGCGATCGGCTTTGGGCTCGGCGTGCTGAAGCTGCCGCCGGAGTCGTTCTGGCGCATGACGCCGCGTGAACTGGCGCTGGCCATTCGCGCGCTGCGACGACCGGAGACGGAACCTATTCCGCGCGAAACCCTGGATGCGCTGGCAGCGCGCTTTCCCGATTCTGTTCATGAGGAGGCGACGACATGACGGACTATGAGTCCGATCCCTCATCGATGTCCGGCGACACGCTCGACAAGCTTGATGACGCCTCGCGGCGAAGCGAGGAATTGACGGGACGTCTGCGCGATCTGCAAAGCGGCGCGAACGGATTTGCCCGTGCGATGAGCCGGGCTTTTTCCAGCGCCGTCGTCGGCGGCAAACAATTCGACGACGTGCTGCGCTCGCTGGTGCTCAGGATGTCCGACATGGCGGTGCGGATGGCGTTCAAGCCGCTGGAGCAGGGCATCGCGTCCGGTCTTCAGAGCCTGCTGTCGGGATTTTCCGGTGCGAGCGTGTCGACGAATGCAAACGGCGCGATCAAGCCATTCGCGGCCGGCGGCGTCATCGGTGCGCCGACCTATTTTCCGCTGATGAATGGCGGCGTCGGGCTCGCGGGCGAGGCGGGTCCGGAGGCGATCGTGCCGCTGGCGCGGGGTCACGACGGGCGGCTCGGCGTCGCCAGCAACGATGGCGGAGGCTCGCCGAACGTCACCATCCAGATTGCGACGCCGGATCTCGAAAGTTTCCGCCGTTCCGAATCCTACATTGCCGGCCAGGTCGCGCGCGCGGTGGCGCGCGGCCGCCGCAGCCTGTGACGAACACCCATGACGACCTTTCATGAAATTCTTTTCCCGCTCGATATCGCGCTGAAAAGCGCCGGCGGGCCGGAACGCCGGACCGAGATCGTCGCCTTCGCCTCCGGGCACGAACATCGCAACGCGCGCTGGGCGCATTCGCGGAGGCGGTACGATGCCGGCTACGGCGTCAAGACTCTGGAGGCTCTGCAAGAGGTCGTCGTCTTCTTCGAGGAGCGGCGCGGGCGGCTTTACGGCTTTCGCTGGCGCGACCGGCTCGATTGCTCATCGGCGATAGGAGCGGCCGTGTCGGCTCTCGATCAGACGATCGGCATCGGCGACGGCACGCGATCGACGTTCCAGCTCGTGAAGACATATGGAAGCGCGCATGCGCCCTATCTCCGCACGATCGGCAAGCCGGTGTCTGGCTCCGTGCGCGTCGCGATCGGTGGCGAGGAGTTGGCGGGCGGAGACTGGAGTTGCGATGCCGCCACCGGCCTGGTGACGTTCGCGCCCGGTTCCGTTCCGCCGAACGGCGCTACGGTGTCCGCGGGCTTTCTGTTCGACGTGCCGGTGCGCTTCGACACGGATTATCTTGAGGCGGACCTGTCGGCTTTTGCGGCCGGCGCGATCCCGAAAATTCCGCTGGTGGAAGTCAGAACATGAGACACGTTCCCGACGGGCTGCAAGCGAGACTGGATTCCGGCGTGACGACGCTGTGCATCTGCTGGATCGTCCGACGGCGCGACGATGTCGTGCTGGGATTCACCGATCACGATGTCGATCTCGTGATCGAGGGCGTGACCTGCAAGGCCGGCAGCGGCCTGTCGGCGTCGGAGATGACCAGCCGCGCCAATCTCGCGATCGATGGCGGCGAGATTTCCGGCGCGCTGTCCGACGAGTCGCTGACCGAGAGCGATCTTGCCGCCGGCCTGTTCGACGCGGCGGCGATCGAAGCCTGGCTGATGGACTGGAGCGATCCGTCGCTGCGCATGCTCGGCCTGAAGGGAACAATCGGCGAGGTGAAGCGCGAAGGCGATGCCTTCAGCGCGGAGGTGAGGGGGCTGACTGATGCGCTCGCGCGCGAGAGCGGCCGGCTCTACACGCTGAACTGCGGAGCTGACCTCGGCGATCAGCGCTGCAAGATAGATCTGACGTCCGCGAGTTTTCGCGGCAGCGGCGCGGTGGTCGCGGTGGATTCGGTGGGATCGTTCACGGTCTCCGGCCTCGCCGGCTTCAACGACGGATTTTTCACCGCCGGCCGGCTGCAATGGGGCACGGGCGCGAATGCGGGTCGCGCAATGGATGTGAAGCTGCATCAGTCATCTGGCGGCGTGGTGCGCATCACGCTCTGGCAGGCGATGGCGGAAGCGATCGCGGATGGCGATGCGTTTCAGGTGACGGCTGGTTGCGACAAGCGTTTTTCGACATGCCGCGAACGCTTCGGTAACGCGGTCAATTTTCGCGGCTTTCCGCATATTCCCGGCAACGACTTCCTGGTCAGTCACGCGACGGCAGGCGAGCCCGGCCATTCGGGCAAGTCGTTTGAATCCTGACGCTCTTTCGTTTTCAAAGAGGATCACATGGAGCATGCGCTCTCACCTCCAGCCACTACCCCGCGCGAAGCAATCGTTGCGGCGGCGCGCGGCTGGATCGGAACGCCGTATCAGCATCAGGGATCGCTCCGCGGCGTCGGCTGCGATTGTCTCGGTCTCGTCCGCGGCGTCTGGCGCGAGGTGATCGGCGCGGAGCCGGAGCAGCCGGGCGCATATTCGTCCGACTGGGCGGAGGCGTCGGGGCAGGAAGCGTTGGCGGAGGCCGCGTTGCGTCACCTCGCGACGGTGCCGATCAAGGATTTTGCCGCCGGTGACGTGCTACTGTTTCGCTGGCGGACCGGCTTCGTCGCCAAGCACGCCGCGATCGCGAGTTCGGCCACGACGATGATTCATGCGCATGACGGCGCGGCCGTCTGCGAAGTCGCGCTTGCGCCGTGGTGGCGCAGGCGCATCGCCCATGCCTTTCGGTTTCCTGGAGTCCTGTGATGGCGGCGCTGGTGCTTTCGGTTGCGGGCGCGACGCTCGGTGGTGTGTTTGGCCCCGCCGGCGCGATCGCCGGGCGCCTTGCGGGTGCGCTCGCCGGCAGTTTCATCGACCGCTCGCTGTTCGGCGGCGACACGCATTCGGAAGGGCCGCGTCTCGCCGATCTCGACGTGATGGCGTCCACCGAAGGCGCGCCGATTGCCCGCATCTACGGTCGCGCACGGATTTCCGGCCAGTTGATCTGGGCGACGCGGCACGAGGAGGTGATTTCGGAGCGATCCGGTGGCGGCGGCAAGGGGCTCGGCGCGAGCCAGTCGTCGACAACCACCTATTCGTATTTTGCTAATTTCGCGATCGGCCTTTGCGACGGTGAGATCGGTAGCGTCGGTCGCGTCTGGGCGGACGGCAAGCCGCTCGACCTCGCCGGCCTCAATTTCCGCGTTTATCGCGGCGGCGAGGCGCAACTGCCCGACGCGCTCATCGTTGCAAAGGAGGGGGCCGGCAATGCGCCGGCCTATCGCGGCCTCGCCTATGTCGTGTTCGAGCGGCTGCCGCTCGCCGATTTCGGCAACCGGATTCCGCAGCTCTCGTTCGAAGTGACGCGGCCGCTCGGCCGTCTCGAACACATGGTACGCGCGGTCACGCTTATTCCGGGCACTATTGAGTTCGGTTATGAGCCGACTCCGGTTGTGCGCATCGTCGGCCCCGGACAATCGCTGCCGGAAAACCGTCATGTCTTCACCGCGCCGTCGAATGTCGTCGCCTCGCTCGACGATCTCCAGGCACAATGTCCGAACCTGGAACGCATCGCGGTGATCGTCGCCTGGTTCGGCACCGATCTGCGTTGCGGGCATTGCGAGATCAAACCCGGCGTCGACGACGAGACCAAGCAGACCAGCCCGATGGAGTGGTCGGTCGCGGGCCTTGCGCGCGAGGACGCCTATATCGTGTCGAAGGTGGACGGCCGTCCGGCCTATGGCGGCACGCCCTCCGACGAGTCGGTTCGTCACCTGATCGCGGAGATTAAGGCGCGCGGGCTGAAGGTGACGCTGTATCCGTTCGTGATGATGGACATTCCGGCTGACAATAGCTTGCCCGATCCGTGGAGCGGCGCGGCGACGCAGCCGGTCTATCCCTGGCGCGGCCGCATCACCTGCGATCCGGCGCCGGGACGGCCCGGCTCGCCGCAAGGCACGAGCACGGCCGCGACCGAGGTGAACAGCTTTTTCGCCGGCGGGTTCTGGAATTATCGCCGGCTGGTTCTGCACTATGCGAGCCTTGCGGCTTCGGCCGGTGGCGTCGATGCATTTCTGATCGGCTCGGAACTGAAGGCGTTGACGCGTCTTCGCTCCGCGCCCGGCGTGTATCCGGCGGTCGATCAGCTCGTGACGCTCGCGGCGGATGTCAAAGCGATCCTCGGCGGCGGAACGATCGTCACCTATGGCGCGGACTGGACGGAGTACGGCTCCGACGTCGTCGGTGATCTCGCCTCCGAGCTGCGCTTCCCGCTGGATAAATTGTGGGCGTCGCCGAACATCGACGTGGTCGGCATCGATTATTACGCGCCGCTGGCCGACTGGCGCGACGGCGTGATGCATGCGGACGCGGCGCATTCGCGTCGACTTACGACTGGAATTATCTCGCGGGCAATGTCGCCGGCGGCGAGGGGTTCGACTGGTATTATGCGAACGACGCCGCGCGCAACGGGCAGACGCGGCTGCCGATCACCGACGGTCTCGGCAAGCCGTGGACCTTTCGCGTCAAGGATCTGTGGAGCTGGTGGTCAAACGCGCATGTCGAGCGCGTGGCGGGCGCCGAGCTGCCGACGCCGACGGAATGGACTCCGCGCGGAAAACCGATTTGGATCACCGAGGTCGGCTGTCCGGCCGTTGATAAAGGCGCGAACCAGCCGAGCGTGTTTCCCGATCCGAAATCGTCGGAATCGCACCTGCCGTATTTTTCGCGCGGCCATCGCGATGATCTGATCCAGCGGCGTTATCTGGAGGCGTTCGTCGGCGCGTTCGATCCTGCCTTCGGCGCGGATGACGCGATGAATCCGGTGTCGCCGGTTTATGGCGGCCGCATGATCGATGTTTCGTCGATCTATCTGTGGACCTGGGATGCCCGGCCCTATCCGGTGTTTCCGGCGGCGGAGGATCAGTGGAGCGACGGGCCGAACTGGCGGACGGGGCATTGGCTCACGGGGCGGCTCGGCGCGACCACGCTCGACACGCTGGTGGCGATGATCCTGACGGACGCGGGGTTCACGGACTTCGACACGTCGGACCTGCGCGACATCTGCGAGGGCTATGTCGTCGATCGGCCGATGAGTCCGCGGGCGATGATCGACCCGCTGGCGCTCGCCTATGCGTTCGACGCGAGCGCGATCGCCGGCAAGCTGACGTTTACGCACCGCGGCCGGCTGCCGTCGCTGACTCTCGACGAAAACGATCTGGTCGAGCAGCCGCGCTCCGCGCTGGCGAAGCTGACGCGAACGCAGGAGACCGAACTGCCGCGCGAGGTCAGTTTCGGCTTCACCGATCTCGCGCGGGATTATCGGCGGGCGGTGGTGAGGTCGCGGCGCCTCGCCGGAAATTCGAAGCGGCTGCTGCACGAGGATTTCGCGATCGTCACCGAAAGCGCCTCCGCCGAACGCCGCGCCGAAATCTGCTTGCAGGATTTGTGGGCCGGCCGGGAGCGCGCCGAATTCGCGATCGGTGCGCGGCATGCGGCGGTGACGCCGGGCGATGTGGTGGAGCTGACGCTTGGCGGTCGTCGCCGTTTTTTCGAGATCGATGAGATCGTCGATACGGACTCCCGCGCCGTCAAGGCCCGCAGCATCGATCCTGAAGTGTTCTCGCTGGCGTTGAAGCCGCAGGACCCGGTGACGCCGTCGCTGCCGGCCGCGCTCGGCCCTGCCGCGATCGAGGTAATGAGCCTGCCCGATCTCGGCATTGGCGAGCCGGTTCTGACGCATCTGGCGCTGTTCGCGCAGCCCTGGCCTGGCTCTCTCACCATCTGGCGTGCGATCGGGGATGCGAGCTTTGCGCCGCTCGCGACCGCCGCCGCGCCGTCGGTGATCGGCGCGGCGCTCGATCCGCTCTGTGCGGGGCCGACCAGCCGATGGGACAAGGCAAATGCATTCCGCGTGCGCCTGCATGGCGGCATTCTGTCATCGGTGAGCGACGCGGCGCTGCTCGACGGCGCGAATGCGGCCGCTGTGCGTCATGCGAGCGGCGTGTGGGAGGTGCTGCAATTCGCCAATGCGGTGCTTGAAGGGCCGCAGACCTATCGTCTGTCGCGCCTGCTGCGCGGCCAGTTGGGAAGCGAATACGCGCTCGCCACTGACGTGCCGGCCGGCGCGCCGTTCGTGCTGCTGGACAGTCATGTCGTGCCGGTCGCGCGCGGCGTCAGTGCGGTCGAGCGCAGCATGCAGCTGCGCGTGGTGGCGTCGGGCCGCGCGCATGACGATCCGTCCCGCGTGGAGATTGCTATCACAGCGGCGAATACGGCGCTGCGGCCGCTCGCGCCGGTGCACGCCGCCGCGCGGCGGCACGGCGACGGCGTTCACCTCACCTGGATTCGCCGCACGCGGCGCGACGGCGACGGCTGGGCCGGCGAGGTCCCGCTCCGCGAGATCAGCGAGTCCTATGCCGTGGACGTTCTCGACGGCGCTTCGCTGAAGCGGCGGATCGTCACGAGCGAGCCTCACGCGATCTATTCCACCGCGGATGAGCTGTCGGATTTCGGCTCGGCGCAAACCTCGCTGCATGTCCGCATCGCGCAGATCTCCGGCGAGGTCGGAGACGGCTTTCCGCTCGACACCAACCTGACGGTTTGACCATGACATCGACGACGAATCTCGAACTGCCCTTCATCGAAGGCGGGCAGGCGCAGAAGCATGTGACGCACAATGAGGCGCTGCGGCGCCTCGATGTGGTGATCCAGATCGCGGTGCAGGCGGCGTGGCTGACGACGCCGCCATCCGTGCCCGCGACCGGCGATCGCTACATTGTCGGCGTCGGCGCGACCGGCGCGTGGTCGGGCCGCGCCGACGACATCGCCGGCTGGACCGATGGTGCGTGGGAATTCCTGACGCCGCGCGCGGGCTGGTGCGCCTGGTCGATCGAGGATGATTTCCTGCTGGTGTTCGACGGAACGCAGTGGCGCGACGCGCGGCACGTCTCGTCGTCCGGCGCCGAAAGCATCGTCCAACTCGGCGTCAACACCACCGCCTCCAGCGAGAACCGGCTCAGCGTTCGCTCGAACGCGGTGCTGTTCACGGATCTGCACGATGCCGATGGCGGCTCCGGCGACATTCGCCTTCAATTGTCGCGCGAGACATCGGCGAATGCGACGTCGGTGTTTTTCTCCAATGCATTTTCCGGCCGCGCTGAATTTGGCTTGATTGGTACGGACGAATTTCGCCTGAAGGTTTCAGCGGATGGTGCGAGCTGGATCGATGCGCTGGTGTTCGATCCCGCGACCGGCCTCGCGACCCTGCCGCGAGCGATGGCCATGAACGGCGTCGTTTCGCCGGCGCAGATCACGGCGAACCAGAACGATTATGCGCCGGCAGATTTTGCGAACTGCGCGGTGCTTCGCCTCTCAAGTGACGCGGCGCGCGATATCACCGGTCTCGCGGGGGCTCTCACGGTCGCCATGTGGCGGTGTTCAACACCGGCGCTTTCAACCTGACGTTGAAGGCGGAGAACGCATCCTCCACCGCGGTCAATCGTTTCGCGGCATCCGCCGATGTCGTGCTCGCGCCGAAAGAGGGCGTGGCGCTCTGGTACGACCAGACGTCGTCGCGATGGCGCGTTGCCGCTATCGCAAATTCGGGTGGTGGGAGCGGCGGTGTCGCGGGACCGGGAAGTTCCGTCGATGCGCGGATCGCGGTGTTCAGCGGTACCGGCGGCTCATTGCTGGCCGATGGCGGGCAGACGATCGGCGACATTGCCGCCAACGCGACGAACATCGCGGCAGTCGGACATGCCGCAACAGCAAAGACGACGCCTGTCGATGCGGACGAGTTTCCGCTAATCGACAGCGCTGCGTCCTACGCGCTGAAGAGGTTAACGTGGGCCAATCTCAAGGCCACCGCGAAAACCTATTTCGATACGCTGTATTCGACGATCATTCGCGGCACCAACGCGCAAACGGGTACGAGCTATACGCTGGCGATCACGGATGCGGGGAATGTGGTCACTTGCTCCAACGGTTCGGCCGTCACCGTGACGGTGCCGCCAAATTCGTCGGTCGCGTTTCCGGCTGGTACGCAGATCGAGATCATCCAGACCGGAGCCGGCGCGGTCACGCTCGCGCAAGGCTCCGGCGTCACGATCAATTCCAAGGCCGGCAACAAAAAGCTCGGCGGACAGCATGTCGGCGTCACGCTGCTGAAAACAGCGACGGACACCTGGCAATTGATGGGAGATCTGACGTCATGAGCCACTTTGCCAGCGGCATGATAAGCGCCGTCAGCAATCTCAGCGACGGTCCCGCGCCGACTTTCGTGTCCGCCAGCGCCAATGGATACGGAACCAGCGCGTCGATGCCATCCGGCTGGTCGGTCGGCGATTTGCTGATGATTTTTGCGACGGGCTACAAGCTAGATACGTCATGTACCGGCCATAACACGCCTGCCGGATGGACGGAGTTGGGAAACTGGACCAACAAATACAGCACCCTCTATATGTCGCGAACCAAGGTCTTCTATCGAATTGCTCAATCCGGCGACTCGACGGTTTCGCTTTCGGTGCCGGGTGGCGAGACCGGCTATAATTCGATCATGATGGCCTTCCGAGGCGTGAATACAGCATCACCTTTCGAGGCGATGGAAACTTTGAACAACCAGAGCGCCGCCGCTACTATTCCTTATGCCCAGATCACGACGCTCGGCATCAATCGCGTCGCCGTTCAGGCGATTTCGAGTTGGAACCCAGGTGGCGTGTATTCAACGCCCTATGCGGGATGGACTGAGCTGTTCGATACACAGAATGCGATTGGCACCGCGGTCGACATGCGCACTTTTGCTTCGGCCGGGTTGACAAGCGCCGGAAGCCAGACGCGCACCGGAAGCTATGATTGGGGCCGCATGGCGTTCGCGATCAAGCCCGCGCCGGCCTAGCCTTCGCTAACGTTGTGTGACAGAGTTGGAGCATGGACTCGTATCTCGCCAACTATCAGGACCAGGTCCGCCGGATGCGGGCGTCGCCGTATTTGAACTATCCGGCGCATGTCCATCTGGAGACGATGGCGAAGTGCAATGCGGCTTGCGTGTTCTGCCCCTATCCGACGCTCGACCGGCAAGGCGAGCGGATGCCGATGGAGTTGATCGAGAAAGTCATCGACGACCTGACGGCGATCCCGCAGCAATTGCCGCTTCAGATATCGCCGTTCAAAGTCAACGAACCGTTTTTGGACGTTCGGCTGTTCGATATTCTGAAGCTGATTAACGAGCGGCTTCCGCAGGCGACCATCACGCTGACGACAAACGCAAGTGCGGCGACGGAGGATAACGTCCTCGCTCTCGCTGACATCAAGAACCTTGGTTATCTCTGGATTTCGTTCAACGATCATCGGCCCGCCCAATATGAAGCGGCGATGAAGCTGCCTTATGCGCGGACCATCGATCGATTGCAGATGATCCATCGGCTCAAAACCGAGGGACGGTTGCCGACGCGCATCGTGTTGTCCCGCGTAGGCGACGGATCGCCTGCGGATCGGGAATTCGCGCAATGGGTGGTAACGACATTTCCGCTTTTTCAGCCTTCGCTTTTTCCGCGCGGTGCGTGGCTCGGACAGGTCGAAGGCGTTCCGCAACGGGCTCCGGATGTCGGCTGCGTGCGCTGGTTCGACATTTCAATTACGGCGACGGGTGTGGTCGCGCATTGCTGCATGGATGGTCGGGCCGAGTTTCCCATCGGCGATGTGAGCAAGCAATCCGTGCTCGAAATCTACAACAATCCGGAATATCGCCGGCTGCGCGAAGCGACAAATTCGCGGTTGGAAGTCAGTCCCTGCAACGGCTGCGGCTTTCTCTAAAAATAGCTCGTTGATTTCCTTGCTCTTGAGAGGAGCAGCGGCGCGGAGTCTCGCGCGCCGCGGTTGACGCGCGGCCACCGCCGATCGATGCGGCACTGGACATGCGTCCGTCGATGTTCGGGAGCGTGACGCGCGTTCCGTGCCTCGGCGTCGCGACACAATCGACACTTCAAAAAACATGGAGATTTTGATGCTGGATCGTATCCGATCGGCCGCTGCTGCTTTGGCTGCGCGGCTGAAAGCCTTCGATGCCACTGCCACCGGCTGGGTCGCCGCGCATCCGCGGCTGACGATGTCGCTCGCGGCATTGTCGATCGTCGTGGCGGTGATGCTGTGACGTATACCGTCAGCCGCACGATCGCCGACGAGACGCTGTCGCGGATCATCCAGATCGAAAGCGCGGGAAACCCGAACGTGAAAGCTCCGACCTCGTCGGCGCTTGGGCTCGGCCAGTTCATCGCCGCGACCTGGCTCGACATCGTCGCGCGGCATCGGCCGGATCTCATGGCCGGACGCGGCCGCGCGGATGTGCTGGCGCTGCGGACCGATCCGCCGCTCGCGGTGGAAATGCTCGCGCGGCTGACCGAGGACAACGCGAAGGCGCTCGGCGCGGGCTATACCGATGCGGATCTGTATCTCGCGCATTTCGCCGGTGTCGCGTCCGCGCGTCGCGTGCTGAGCGCGGATGCTGAGACGGCGGTCGCGACGATCTTCTCAAGCGCCGCCATCAATGCCAATCCGTCGATCCTGCGCGGAAAGACCTGCGGCGAGTTACGGGCCTGGGCCGCGGCCAAGATGGCGAAGGCGGGCGGGCGCGATTGGGTCGGCCGCTGGCATCCGGTCGGCAAGCGCGGAGTTGGTGCCTCGAAAATTCCAGATCGTCCCGGTGCGCCGGCGAAGGCGCCTGAGTCGGCCGTAATTCTCAACAGCGTCGTCTCGGTCGTCGCCACGCTTGTCCTGCTGCTGCTGGGCTGGCTGGCGCAGGACTGACAAGGACTGACGCGGCGCTGCGCATTCTCATAAACGGAATATTGCAATGGATTGGAGCGAACTTGCAAAACAGGTGATCGGGCTCGGTGCGCCCGCGCTGGGCTCCGCTTTGGGCGGGCCGCTCGGCGGCGTGGCCGGCAAGATTTTGGCGGAAGCCTTGAATGCGCCGGCCGCAACGCCCGGCGCGGTGCAGAACAGCCTGTCCGGCGCGGACGCCGCAAAACTCGCCGAAGCGGAGGCGCGCTGGGTCGAGATGATCCGGACCGAAGCCGAAACCCAGCGCAGCGCGATCGCCGAAACCAACCGCACGATCCGCGCCGAGATGTCGAGCCGCGATTCCGTTCAGCGCTACTGGCGGCCGCTTTACGCCCTCGAATTGACCTTCGAATGCGCCGCCCTGTGGAGCGTGATCGTCTACGACTTCTGGGCCGGGAATGTGCGCACCCTGGAGGCGCTGATGAACGCCAATGCGCTGCTGATCTCCTATTGGGGATTTCGATTCGGCGTGTTAGGCGTCTATGTCTCTGGCCGAACACGGGAAAAGCTCTGCGGCGCGGAGCCAGAACCGGCCGGCGCGATCGGCAGGCTGGTGAAGGCCGTGGTCAAGCGGAAGTAGCGCGGGCCGCACGTTCATGCGCCATTCGCGACGTCGCTCATCTCGATCCCGAGCCATGACGGACGTGGGAGGTTTGCTTGCGGCTTCTGGTGGTCGAGGACGATCCCGATCTGAATCGTCGTCAATTGACGACGGCGCTGTCGGACGCCGGCCATGTCGTCGACCGCGCGTTCGACGGCGAGGAGGCGCTATCTCGGCGAGAGCGAGCCTTACGATGCGGTGATCCTCGATATCGGCCTGCCGAAGATGGACAGCCTTTCCGGTGCTCGAAAACCTGGCGGCGGGCCGGCAAGACCATGCCGGTGCTGATCCTTACGGCGCGCGACCGCTGGAGCGACAAGGTGCAGGGTTCGATGCCGGCGCCGACGATTACGTTCCGAAACCGTTTCATGTCGAGGAGGTTCTGGCGCGGATCGCGCGCTGGTGCGCCGCGCGCGGCCGGTCACGCAGGCGAACTGACCTGCGGCTCAGTGCGGCTCGACACGCGGACGGGCCGCGTCAGCTCGACGGCAATCCGGGTAAGCTGACTTCGCCTGAGTACCGGCTGCTCGCCTATCTGATGCATCATGCGGGACGGGTGGTCTCCTTGAACTGGTCGAGCATCTCTACGATCAGGATTTCGACCGCGAACTCCAATACGATCGAGGTCTTCGTCGGACACGCATCCGCAAAAGCTCGATGTCGATATTATCCAGACGGTTCGTGGTCTCGGATGTTTTGCTGACCCCGCCGAACGATGCGCGTTAGATCGCTCGCCGCCCGGCTGTTCATTTCCGCGACGATCTGGGTAGTGGTGATCCTGCTGTTTACGGGCATCGCTTTGTCCGCTTTATCAGCAGGCGGTCGAGCCGGTCATTCGACCGCCACAGATCTCTATCTGCGAACGCTGATCGCCCGTCGCTCCGCCGGACGTAGGCGAGGAGAAAGGGCACGCCGGCGCTGGGTGAGCCCTTGTTCGAGCTGCCGCTGGCTGGTACTGGCACAGGTCTGCGCAGATCGACGGCGGCAAGCGCAGCAGATCCGTCGAAACCGGACGAACGCTCCTCACGGTCGCTGTGGGACCGCAAGCTTCCGCTTCGGCGAGGATCAGGGCATTCCCGCGCTGAGCCCGACCGACCTGCGCCTCGATTTATGTCGAAGGGCCGGACGAGCAGCTTCGCATGGTGGAGCGGTTCGTCGATTTCGGTTCGGACGGCAGTTTCATCGTCTCGGTCGCAGGCGACCTGCCATTTTTGAGGAAACGCGGACGTTCGATTTCTATCTGCTCGGCACCTTCGTCGCGCTGACGTTCGGCCTGCTGCTGACGACGCTGTTTCAGGTCCGGTTCGGTTCGCGCCGCTGAAGCGCATCACGACCGGGCTGGCAGCGATCCGCTCGGCAAGGCAGAGCGGCTGGAGGGCGACTTTCCGGTCGAGATCGCGCCGCTCGCGCGCGAGACCAATGCGCTGCTCGATGCCAATCGCGAGATCGTCGAGCGGGCGCGCACGCATGTCGGCAACCTCGCGCATGCGGTGAAGACGCCGCTGTCGGTGATCGTCAACGAAGCCGGCGCGCGGCAGGGAACCGTTTGCCGAAAGGTACTCGAACGAGGCGAACATCATGCCGATCAGGTCGCGCATCATCTGGAACAACGCACGCATCGCCGCGCAGCTCACCGCCGTACGACCACGCTGACCGACGTGCCGCCGGTGATCGAAGCGTTGCAGCGGACAATCGGAAAATCCATCGCGACCGCGATATCGAGATCAGGCCAGTATCGCCGGCCCGCTGCAATTCGCGGCGAGCGGCAGGATCTTGAGGAGATGGTTGGCAATCTGGTCGACAATGCCTGCAAATGGGCGCGTTCAAGGTTCATATCGATGTGCACGCGCAGGCGGCCGCAGACGGTTCGTGATGATTCGGATCGCGGTTGATGACGACGGGCCGGGCTTGACCTCCGAGGAGCAGGCGAGTGGCGCGGCGCGGCCAGCGCTGGACGAGACCAAGCCCGGTTCGGCCTCGGCCTGTCGATCGTCTGGATCTGGCGCAGCTTATCGCGGCAGCCTCGTGTAGCGCGGCGCCCGAAGGGTCTGCGCGCGGGCTTTGCCTGCCGGCCGGTTGTAACGGAATTTTTGCACCGGCAGTGGCTGGCGGGGAACCGTCAGCGCGTTTCGATCGGTTACGGGCAGCCGCCGGTATTCTTCAACGTCATTTTAACGAGGGCCTGCTACGAAAATACCGCGCTTGCGCCGCAGATGGATTCGATGAATGGAGCAACAGGCCCCGATGCAGCCTGCAAAGCCGCAGCCGGTCGACCGGTTGCGCGCCTATTGCGCGAACTGCCGCCGGCCTCGCAGGCGCTGTTGATCGCGAATTCGAAAAGGCGCTCGAACGCGGCGAGGACATGGCAGTCGCAAGCTTCGTGCTTGGCGAACTGCGGAAAATCGTGAGACCGCCGGAGGCGTCCGAGCGGCCTCGGGTCGAAAGCTCGTCGCGGCGGATTTTTGCCTGTCTGGAACCGTTTCTGGCCGATGGCAACGATTTGCGGCCGGGCCAGATCAGGCGCGCGTCGCTCGATGCCGTCTGGGCGTGGCTGCGTCAGGCGCTCCCCGACCAGGTTCGATCGCTGGAGCAGGCGCTCGCCGCGGCCGAGACAGAGGCCGCCGCCATCCGTGCGGCTAATGATTTCCAGATCCTGGCCGCCGAGACGATCGTCGCGGCCAAGGCCCCGACCGCGCAGTCGCGCGATTTCCCTCGGATCAGCTCGATTGCGTTCTCCGAGGATATGGCGGGGATCGCCGTTGTCCTCGCCCGACGAGAAGCGTTGGAGACCGTTCAGAACCGCTTGCCGAAGATCATGCGCAATTTCGGGCCTTCGTCGGTCGAGTCCATCCGCGGACTGCTGGAAGAATTGCCCGCGTTGCAGCAGCCCGAGACGTTGCCCTATGCCGTTTCGCTGATCGTGCAGCGGCTGGCGTCGCCCTGGCAGATCACCCGCCTTGCGACCAGCATCGCCGGTTCCGACGATGAGGGCCGCATCGCACCTCTGCCGATCGCTATCGCCGTTTCGATCGTGCTCTACGACATGGCGCAGCTCGCAGCCGCGCTGCGTGACAATATCCGGCGCGGACAGTTCGAGCAGGGCATGCACGAGATGAAGGCGCTGCATGACGGCTTGCGCGATCTGCGCACCGAGCTGGATATCAGGTCGGATTCTCAATGGGGGCGGCAGCTGTCCGCCATCCGGGTGGAAATTTCCAATGCGCTGAAGTCGGAGATCGAGAGCGTTCCCGGCCGCGTGCGCCGATTGCTGCGCCAGCGGCCCGACAAAGAGATCGCCGCTGGCGCGAAACTCGATCCGATCGAGATCGACGAGACCGCGGCGCTGATCGGCTTCGTCATGGTCTGCCGCAGCTATGCCAGCGAACTCGCCATCAATGAGGTGACGCTGCGCGCCTTCTCCGACCTGCAACACTATGTCGAGACGGCGACCGAAACGCTGGTCGAATCGCTGCGTGGCGGCGATCCCCGTGTCCGTGCGTTCCGCCAGTTGCAGACGGATGCAGCGATCCGCTTCTGCGAGCTGATTTTCGGCCATGATTACGCGACGCTGATGACGAAAGCGGCCGAAGTTGCGCTGAACGGCGACCGTAAGCAGCCACGGGCCGGTTAGAGCGTGATCTAAAGCTTTCCCCTGGGGTGATCTGCGGAGCCGGCTTGGGCTTCGCGACCCTTCGGGTCGGAAAAAGATGACGGTAGCAGGACTTGGTGAGGGCGGAATTGATTCAGCCCAAACGGATCGGATCTTAGAGCCCTGTTTTTCCCAAAAAATATCCCGAAATCGTCAATTGCCTGATCGGATCGGCCATGGTGTAAGGCGGTCGGTTTGCAGTGCCTTTTGCGCGGCAAATTTCTGGAAACCGGGCCGAAAAACCTGCCATGGCGCTGTGGTTCGTTCTCGCATTGATGACCGTCGCCGCGATCTTCGCGGTGCTCTGGCCGCTGAGCCGTGTTCCGGCCGCGGCCGCGGCGGGACGCGAGACGCTGATCTATAAGGATCAACTTGGCGAAATCGAGCGCGACCGGGCCGCGGGGCTTATTCCCGCTGACGCTGCGGAGGCGGCGAGGGTCGAGGTTTCGCGGCGGCTTCTGTCGTCGGCGACGCATGAGGAGCGGCTGGAATCTGCGTCTAGGCCCGGCCTGCGGCGCGCGGTCGCGCTTGTCGCGCTGCTGGTTTTGCCGCTGCTGTCGGGAGCGATGTATCTGTGGCGCGGCTCGCCGTCGCTGCCGTCCTTTCCGCTCGCGGCGCGGCCCAGCGTGGCGCCGGCCTCTGCCTCGATCGAAACGCTGGTGGCGCAGGTCGAAGCCCATCTGGAAAAGAACCCGACCGACGGCCGCGGCTGGCAGGTGCTGGCGCCGGTGCTGCTCAAGACCAGCCGTTACGCCGACGCCGTTCGCGCGTTTCGCAACTCGATCGCCTATAATGGCGAAACCGCCACCCGCCGGGCCGATCTTGGCGAAGCGATCGCGGCGGCAGCCGGCGGCATCGTCACCGCGGAGGCTCGGACCGAATTCGAACGCGCCCTCGCGCTCGATCCCGCTGAGCCGAAGGCGCGCTATTTTTCCGCGGTCGCGGCGCATCAGGACGGCGACACCGCGCGAGCGGCGGCGATCTGGCAGGATATGCTCAAGAAGGGACCCGCCGATGCGCCGTGGCGCGGTTTGGTCGAAACGGCGCTGGCGCAAAACGGGGCGGTAGCCCCGGAGATTTCCAGCGACACGATCGCCGCATCGCGCGACATGACCGAGGCCGAGCGCGCCGAGATGATCGGCGGCATGGTCGAGCGGCTGGCGCAGCGGCTGCGTGCCAATGGCGACGATGTTGACGGTTGGGTGCGTCTCGCGCGTGCCTATATGGTGATGGGGCAGCCGGAAAAGGCGAAGCAGGCGGCGGCCGACGCGCGGCAGGCGATCGCGGGCAATCCCGACCGGCTGCGCGTTCTCAACGACGCGCTGAAAACGCTCGGGCTTGAAGGCTAGGCTGATGACGAGAAAGCAACGCCGGCTTGTATTGATCGGGAGCGCTGGCCGTGCTCGGCATCGCGGCGGCGCTGGTGCTGAACGCGCTGCGCGACTCGATCGTGTTTTCTCCACGCCAAGCATGGTTGCTGAGAAGAACATCCAGCCGGGCCAGCGTTTCCGTCTTGGCGGCATCGTCGAGACGGGCTCGCTGGTGCGCGGCGAGCAATTGCGGGTCCGCTTTACCGTGACAGACGGTAACGCCAAGCTGCCCGTGACATATACGGGCATCCTGCCGGACCTGTTCCGGGAAGGGCAGGGCGTGATCTCCGAAGGCGCGATCGATCCTTCCGGAATCTTCAAGGCCGACAGCGTGCTGGCCAAGCATGACGAAAACTACATGCCGAAGGACGTTGCCGACGCCCTGAAGAAGCAGGGGCACTGGAAGCCGGAGGAGGCGGCCGCCTCCGCCGGCGCCAAGACATCTGGATCGGCGACGTCTGGATCGGCGACGCAATGATCGCGGAAGCCGGACATTACGCGCTCGTTCTCGCGCTCGCTCTGTCGCTGGTGCAGGCGCTGGTGCCGATCGTCGGCGCGCGTCTCAACGAGCCGACGCTGATGGGGGTCGGCGGCTCGACCGCGATCGCCCAGTTCGGTTTCGTCCTGTTCGCCTTCGGCGCGCTGACGACGGCCTATGTCGTGTCCGACTTCTCGATCGTCAATGTGATCGAGAATTCGCATTCGCAGAAGCCGCTGCTCTACAAGATCACTGGCGTCTGGGGCAATCATGAAGGCTCGATGCTGCTGTGGGTGCTGATCCTCACTTTGTTCAGCGCGCTGGTGGCGATCTTCGGCGGCAACCTGCCGATGAAGATGCGGGCTCTGGTGCTCGCGGTGCAGGGCTGGGTCGCCACCGCCTTCCTGCTGTTCATTCTCATCACCTCCAATCCGTTTCTGCGCACCGCCAATCCGCCGCTTGAGGGGCGCGATCTCAATCCGGTGTTGCAGGACATTGGCCTCGCGGTGCATCCGCCGCTGCTCTATCTCGGCTATGTCGGCTTTTCGATCTCGTTCGCGTTCGCCATCGCGGCGCTGATCGAGGGAAGGATCGGTGCCGCCTGGGCGCGCTGGGTGCGGCCCTGGACGCTGCTGGCGTGGATCTTCCTGACTCTCGGCATCGCGATGGGCTCTTACTGGGCCTATTACGAACTCGGCTGGGGCGGCTGGTGGTTCTGGGACCCGGTTGAGAACGCCTCGCTGATGCCGTGGCTCGCAGGCACGGCGCTGCTGCATTCCGCCGTGGTGATGGAGAAGCGCAACGCGCTGAAGGTCTGGACCATCCTGCTGGCGATCCTCACCTTCTCGCTGTCGCTGCTCGGCACGTTCCTGGTGCGCTCCGGCGTGCTGACCTCGGTGCACGCCTTTGCCACCGATCCGACGCGCGGCGTGTTCATCCTCGCCATTCTCTGCGCCTTCATCGGCGGCAGTCTCGCGCTCTATGCCTGGCGCGCGCCGACGCTGACTCAGGGCGGGCTGTTTGCGCCGATCTCGCGCGAAGGCGCGCTCGTGCTCAACAACCTGCTGCTGACGACGGCCTGCGCCACCGTGTTCGTCGGCACGCTCTATCCGCTCGCTCTCGAAACGCTGACGGGCGAGAAGATTTCCGTCGGCGCGCCGTTCTTCAACCTGACCTTCGGCCCGCTGTTCGTGCCGCTGCTGGTGGCGGTGCCGTTCGGGCCGCTGCTGGCGTGGAAGCGCGGCGATCTGCTCGCCGCCGCCCAGCGGCTGACCTTCGCCGGCCTTGCGTGCCTGTTTGCGCTGGCGATGGTGTTTGCCTTTACGAGCGGCGGCGCGGTGCTGGCGCCGTTCGCGATTGCTCTGGCGGTGTTCGTGATCGTCGGCGCGCTGACCGATCTGGCGGAGAAGACTGCCATTTTCCGCACAACTCCGAATATCGCGTTTCGCCGCGCGGTCGGCCTGCCGCGCGCGGTATGGGGGACGGCGTTCGCGCATGCCGGGCTCGGCATCGCTCTGCTTGGAATCGTCTGCGAGACCACCTGGAACAGCGAACGGATCGTCGAGGTCAGGACCGGCGACATCGTGTCGGTCGCCGGTTACGACGCGCGGCTCGACGGCATCGTGCAGCGGCAGGGTCCGAACTATCGCGAGGAGATCGCCCGTTTCGTCATCAGCCGCGACGGTACGCCGGTCGGCACATTGTCGCCGTCGAAACGCACCTTTTCCGCGCGCGGGATGGCGACCACGGAGGCGGCGCTGCTGACGCGCGGCGTCAGCCAGCTTTATATGTCGCTCGGCGAGCAGAACACGGACGGCTCGATCACGGTCCGCGTTTACTACAAGCCGCTGGTGCTGCTGATCTGGCTCGGCGCGGTGCTGATGGCGATCGGCGGCGCGCTGTCGCTGTCCGACCGGCGGCTGCGGGTCGGGGCGCCACGTCCGGCGCAAGCGGCGCGCACGCTGCAACCGGCGGAGTAGGCGTCATGCGCGATGCCCTCAGACGATGCCGTATAGGCCGCAAATTTCCCGGCATTCTCGGCGTTCTTTTCTGCCTGGCTCTCGCCATCGCATCTCCCGCCCTTGCCGTGCAGCCCGGCGAGATCATGAAGGACCCGGCGCTGGAGGCGCGTGCACGCGCGCTGTCGCGCGATTTGCGCTGCATGGTCTGCCAGAACCAGTCCATCGACGATTCCGACGCGCCGCTGGCGCGCGATCTGCGGCTGCTGGTGCGTGAGCGCATCGCCGAGGGCGACACGGACAAGCAGGTGATCGATTTTCTCGTCGATCGCTACGGCGCGTTCGTGCTGCTGAAGCCGCCCTTCGAGGCGCAGACGCTGGTGCTGTGGCTGTTGCCGCCGGCGCTGCTGCTGGCGGGGCTTTTCGGATTGCTGATCGCCGCGCGGAGAAAGGCCGTGCCGCAGCCGCAAGGCGACTTAGGGGCGACGCCGAAGCTCAGTCCCGAGGAGGAAAGACGTCTCGCCGAAATCGTCGAGCGATAGCGGTTCCTTTTTCGATTTTCGATTGCTCCCACCTGCGGCAGTTTTTTGCTAGCATTACCAAAGTTTAATCCCCCCGAAAGCGCGGTGTAAGCCGGCATACCCCATCTTCTGGTTCACGAGGCGTCGCTGACGCCGACGATATTCGAACTGGAGATGTTTCCCATGACCGGTGGACCCGATCGCACTTCCTCTGAAAACTCCCGGAGCCGTCCGGTTCTGGCTTTCCGCAAGCTCGCCTTGATGGCGACCGTCGCCGCTGGCCTCGGCGCGGCGGCATACGGACTGACGCCGACCTTCCAGCCCGGCGACATGTTCTCGACGCCGGCTCAGGCGCAGGTGAACAACGCCGTGCGCAACGTGCAGCAGCCGGTCGGGTTCGCCGACATCGTCGAGCACGTCAAACCATCGGTGATTTCCGTTCGCGTCAAATCGGTCGACAAGTCCGAATTCGGCGATGATTCGCCGTTCCAGCCGGGCTCGCCGATGGAGCGATTCTTCCGTCGCTTCGGCGGTCCGGACGGAATCCCCGGCCATCGCGGTCCGCGCGGACGCGGTCCGATCACCGGGCAGGGCTCTGGCTTCTTCATCTCCGCCGACGGCTATGCGGTGACGAACAATCACGTCGTCGATGGCGCCGACACGGTCGAGGTCGCGACCGACGATGGCAAGACCTATCCGGCGAAGGTGATCGGCACCGATCCGCGCACCGACCTCGCTCTCATCAAGGTCGATGGCCGCACCGACTTCCCCTTCGCGAAGCTCTCCGACAAGCAGCCGCGCATCGGCGACTGGGTGCTGGCGGTGGGCAATCCGTTCGGTCTCGGCGGAACGGTGACCGCGGGCATCGTCTCGGCCAGCGGCCGCGACATCGGCTCCGGTCCCTATGACGATTTCATCCAGATCGACGCGCCGGTGAACAAGGGCAATTCCGGCGGCCCCGCTTTCGACACGCATGGCGAGGTTGTCGGCGTCAACACGGCGATCTTCTCGCCCTCCGGCGGCAGCGTCGGCATCGCGTTCTCGATCCCCGCATCGACCGTGAAAACGGTGGTGTCGCAATTGCGTGACAAGGGCGTGGTCAGCCGCGGCTGGATCGGCATCCAGATTCAGCCGGTAACGGCCGATATCGCCGATAGTCTCGGTCTGAAGAAGGCGGAAGGCGCGCTGGTCGCCGAGCCTCAGGCGAACAGCCCGGCGACGAAGGCCGGCATTGGATCGGGCGACGTGATCCTCGGCGTCAACGGCAAGCCTGTCCGGGACGCGAAGGAGTTGACGCGGACCATCGGCGGCATGCCGCCGGGCACGGTCGTCAAGCTCGACGTCATGCAGAAGGGCCAGGAAAAGTCCATCGACCTCACGCTCGGCGAATTGCCGAACCAGCGCGAGGCTCGGGCCGGCTTCGATCGTGATCGCGATGGTGGCGGACGCAGCCAGCGCAGCATGGAGCTTGGCCGTCTCGGCATGACGGTTGCGCCGGCCGGCAGCGTCGCGGGCGCGGGCAAGGATGGCGTGGTGGTGACCGACGTCGAGCGTGGCGGTCCGGCCGCCGAGCGCGGCTTCAAGGAAGGTGACGTCATCCTCGAAGTTGGCGGAAAGGCCGTGAGCAACGTGGCCGACATCCGCGATGCGATCTCGACGGCGCGCAAGGACAGCAAGAACACCGTCCTCATGCGTGTTCGCTCCGGCGAAGGGACGCGATTTGTCGCAATCCCGTTGGGGCGCGGCTGATCGCACCCCATATCAGTTCGGGAATGGTTCAACGGCATCGTCGCCCCCGCCGTTGATCCGTCCCGGGGGGGCGGGCGCGTCGCTCGTCCCCACTCGCTCTTTCGACGGAGTTTAGCCCCCCTCTGTCGGAAGCTGCGCGGCGGGCGGCGAAGTCCCCCAATTCGTCGCCCGTTTTCTCTTCAGGTCTCCGCGCGATGCCACAGCTTGATCGGAAGTCACGGCTTGATCGGAATGGCGCGTTTCGCCATGGTGGAGCAGTTCAATGAAGCCAGCGATGGAACCTGCGTCGGACATGCGCCTGCTTATCATCGAGGACGATCGGGAGTCCGCCGACTATCTCGTGAAAGCCTTTCGCGAAGCTGGCCACATCGCCGACCATGCCGCCGACGGCGAGAGCGGGCTCGCGCTTGCCGAGTCGGGCGATTATGACGTGATGATCGTCGACCGCATGCTGCCGAAGCGCGACGGATTGTCGGTGATCGGCGCGTTGCGCGAGAAGGGCAACAGCACGCCGGCGCTGATCCTGTCGGCGCTGGGTCAGGTCGACGACCGGGTCAAGGGTCTGCGCGCCGGCGGCGACGACTACCTGCCAAAACCTTATTCCTTCAACGAATTACTGGCGCGGGTCGAGGTGCTGTCGCGCCGCGGCTCGGGCAAGGCGGAGGAGACGACCTATCGCATCGGCAATCTGGAGCTGGACCGGCTGTCGCATCGCGTCATCCGCGGCGGCGAGGAGATCGTGCTTCAGCCGCGCGAATTCCGCCTGCTCGAATATTTGATGAAACATGCGGGGCAGGTGGTGACGCGCACGATGCTGCTCGAAAATGTCTGGGACTATCATTTCGATCCGCAGACCAACGTCATCGACGTACATATCTCCCGCTTGCGCTCGAAGATCGATAAGGGGCAAGACCGCCCGCTGCTGCATACGATCCGCGGCGCGGGCTATATGGTCCGCGATGATGTGCGCTAACTCGCCGGCGCTTTCGATTGTCGCGACGTGCTGATAGGTTGGCTGTTCTTTGAGGCGACAGGATTGTCGGTAGCTCGTTCGTGACGGCCTTCAGCAAACTCATCCGCACCACCGCGTTTCGCCTGACTCTGGCCTACCTGCTGCTGTTCGTGCTGTTCGCGTTCACGCTGCTCGGCTATTTCGCCTGGAACACGCGCCGCCTCGTCACCGAGCAGATCACCGAAACGGTGAATGCCGAAACCAGCGAACTCATCAACCGGTTTGAGAGCGAGGGCCTGCGCGGCCTTGTCAGCGCGATCGAGGATCGCGCCTTGCGGCCGGGCTCCAATCTCTATCTCGTGGCGACGCCGACCGGCCAGGGCGTCGCGGGCAATGTCGGCTCGCTGGAGCCCGGCGTCATGGGCCGTTTCGGCTGGACCGAAACCTCCTATCGGCGGCTTGAGGAACAGGACGTCGCCGACCATCGCGCGCTGGTGCGGGTGTCGCAGGTGCCGAACGGATTTCATCTGCTGGTCGGCCGCGACCTCGAGGAGCGGCGGCGGGTTTTCGGCGTCGTCGTCTCCGCGGCCCAATGGTCGTTCTTTGTCGTCATTGTTCTCGGCCTCGGCGGCGGCGTGCTGGTGGCGCGGCGGGTGTTGCGGCGTATCGACGCGATGACCGGCACCACCCAGCGCATCATGGCCGGCGACCTGAGCGAGCGGCTGCCGGTCGGGCGCTCCGGTGACGAACTGGATCGGCTGGCCGAAAACCTCAATGCGATGCTCGACCGCATCGAGGCGCTGATGCGCGGGCTGAAGGAAGTCTCCGACAACATCGCCCACGATCTGAAGACGCCGCTGACCCGCCTGCGCAATCGTGCCGAGGAGGCGCTGGCGCAATCCGGCAGCGAGCCGGATTATCGCAACGCTCTGGAGCGGACCATCGAGGAATCCGATGCACTGATCGGGACGTTCAACGCGCTGCTGCTGATCGCGCGCGCGGAATCCGGGCAGGCGCGTGGCGACATGACGGATTTCGACGCTGCCGAGGTCGCGAACGGACTGCAAGAATTATACGAGCCGCTGGCGGAGGATGCGGGGCTGACGCTGACGGTTCAGGCTGAACCCGTCACACTGCACGGGAATCGCGAACTGGTCAGCCAGGCGCTGGCGAATCTGCTGGAAAATGCCATCAAATATGGCAAGCCGTCCGGCCCCAAGCAGGATGGCGGCGATATCCGGATCGAATGCCGGGGGACGCACGACACGGTCGATCTGACGGTGGCGGATCGGGGTCCGGGCATTCCGGAAGCCGACCGCGAGCGCGCGGTGGAGCGGTTCGTCCGGCTGGAGGCCAGCCGCACGCAGCCCGGCTCCGGGCTCGGCTTAAGTCTGGCGTCGGCGGTGGCGACGCTGCATGGTGGGGAACTGCGACTCAGCGATAACAATCCCGGCCTGTGCGCAACGCTCGTTCTTCCTCGCCGGGGACCGGACCAGAAACTGCCATGACCTCTGCCGCGTTGCCCGCAGCGGACCCGAAATCGCTCGCCGCCCGTCTGGTCGTGGCCCCGCGCGCCTATGATGACGCGCAGGCGGACAAGCGGTTCGCCGACTGGCTCGCCGATCTCGACGCGGCGGAGCGTGCGCCGATCGAGCGGCTTTGCCAATTCTATCCGCGTGTCAGCGCGATGCTGCATGCGATCGCCGATTCCGCGCCCTATCTGTTCGACCTGGTCCGCGCCGATGCGGAACGTCTCATAAGGATTCTCGAAACCGATCCGGACGAGCTGATCGCGCATCTGATCGAACAGACGCATGCCGCCATCGGCCGGGCGGAGGACGAGACGACCGCGATGCATGTGCTGCGGCGGCTGAAATCCGAGGCGGCGCTCTTGATCGCGATGTGCGATCTCGGCGATGTCTGGCCGGTGATGCGCATCACCGGCGCATTGACCGACGTCGCGGTCACCGCCGTCCAGGGCTCCGTGCGGTTTCTGCTGACGCAGGAAGCCGGGCGCGGCCGCATCGTGCCGCCTGTGAAGGAGGAGCCCGAGATCGGCTGCGGCCTGATCCTGCTGGCGATGGGCAAGATGGGCGCGGGCGAATTGAATTTCTCCAGCGACATCGATCTGATCGCGTTCTACGAGGCCGAGCGCAATTCGCTGAAAGCCGACATCGAGCCGCAGCCGTTTTTCGTGCGGCTGACGCAGGGCATGTCGCGGCTGATGCAGCAGCGCACTGGCGACGGCTACGTCTTTCGCGTCGACCTGCGATTGCGGCCCGATCCGGCCTCGACGCCGGTGGCGGTGTCCACGCTGTCGGCGCTCAATTACTACGAGCGGGAAGGGCGCACTTGGGAACGCGCCGCAATGATAAAGGCCAATCCTTGCGCCGCCGACATCGAGGCGGGCCAAAGCATGCTGTCGGAATTGTCGCCGTTCGTCTGGCGGCGATATCTGGATTTCGCTGCCGTGGCCGACGTTCACGACATGAAGCGGCAGATGCACGCCTATAAGGGTCACAGCGAGATTGCCGTCGAGGGCCACAACATCAAGCAGGGCCGCGGCGGCATCCGCGAGATCGAGTTTTTCGCCCAGACGCAGCAATTGATCGCCGGCGGGCGGCATCCGGAATTGCGCATCCGCCGCACGCTGGAAACGTTGGACAGGCTCGCCGCGGGCGGCTGGATCACCGCGACAGCGCGCGACGAACTGACGGTGGCGTATAATTTTCTGCGCAAGGTCGAGCATCGCTTGCAGATGATGGCCGACGAGCAGACTCATACGCTGCCCGAGGACCGCGAGGCGCTGGAGCGCTTCGCGCGCTTTCTCGGATACGAAAATCGCGACGCCTTCGCGGTCGTTCTGGTCGGTCATCTGCAATGCGTGCAGCAGCATTACAGCCGCCTATTCGAGGGAGATGCGGCGACGCCGGCCGCGCCGGCGGCGGAATTCCATCGCGGCGCGGAGGACCAGCGCGTTCTCGAATTCGTCACCGTGCTGGGATTCAAGCAGCCGGCGGCGGCGGCCGAAACCATCAAGCAATGGCTTGGCGGCGAATACCGCGCGCTGCGGTCGCAGGCGACGCGCGACGCGCTCGCCGACATGCTGCCGCAGCTTCTCGGAAAACTCGCGCGCGCGGAAAATCCGGAGAGCGCACTGAACCAGTTCGACAGCGTCCTTCAGTCCGTCCAGCGCGGCGCGACGCTGTTGTCGCTTCTGCAACAGAATCCTGATCTGATTTCGCTGATCGCTTCGATCGTCGGCGCCGCGCCCCGGCTTGGCGACATGCTCGCGCAGCAGCCCCGGCTGATGGACGGCCTGGTCGATCCGCGTTTCTTCGGCGCGATGCCGCAGCAGGAGGAAATCTCCAAGCGTCTTGCGGCGTCATTGGCGGACGCGGATTCGTATGAGGAGTTTCTCGATCGCCTGCGGCTGTTCGGGCAGGAGAGCCTGTTCCTGATCGGCTCGCGCATTCTGTCGGGCACGGTGTCCGCGCAACTGGCGGGAACGGCGTTCGCCGATGTCGCCGAAGGAATCGTACGCACGATCCACCGGCTCGTCACCGATCAGTTCGCGACACAGCACGGGGTCATCAGGGAGCAGGAGACGGCGATCATCGGCATGGGCCGCCTCGGCAGCCGCGAGATGACCGCGTCGTCCGATCTCGATCTCATCATGATCTACGATTTCGATCATGAGCAGCCGGATTCCGATGGCGCGCGGCCGCTGGTGGGCGCGCAGTATTTCGCCCGGCTGACGCAACGGCTCATCAGCGCGTTCACGACGCGGACGAATTACGGCGTGCTGTATGAGGTGGACATGCGCCTGCGCCCTTCGGGCCGCTCCGGTCCGGTGGCGACGCGCCTCGACGCTTTCGCCCAGTATCAGGATTTCGAAGCCTGGACGTGGGAGCACATGGCGCTGACCCGCGCGCGCGTCGTGTCGGCGTCGCCGGCGTTTCGCGAGAAGATCGAGACGATCATCCGCGAGGTGCTGACGCGGCCGCGCGACCGCACGATCATCGCCAACGACGTGCTGGAGATGCGGCAGGCGATCGCCCAGGAAAAGGGCGATTCCGATATGTGGGACCTCAAATATGCTGCCGGCGGGCTGATCGACATCGAGTTCGTCGCGCAGTTTCTTCAACTCGTGCATGCGTCCGAGCATCCCGCCGTTCTCGATCCGGGCACGCTCAACGTGCTGGAGGCGGCGGCGAAGCTGGGCGTGCTGTCGCAGCCGGACGCGAACGTGCTGCGCCCGGCGATGCGGCTCTACCAGGACCTCAACCAGATCCTGCGGCTCTGTCTCAGCGAAAATTTCAAGCCGGCGACGGCGGGAGCGGACTTGCTGCGGCTGCTGGCGCGGGCGGCGGACGAGCCGGACTTTTCCGCGCTGGAGGCGAGGCTGAAGGAAACGCAGGGCGAGGTGCGGCGGGTGTTCCTGTCGCTGTTGGAGGATTGAGTTTCAGAGCATGATCTGGTCCGAAAAACGATCCCCGTTTTTCGGGATCAAACTCTAGGCCGCCGCCGCATCCGGAGAATCCGAAAACGTCATCACGTTGCGCGGCAGCGTCACCACCACCACTGTTCCGCCGCCGAGGCGGGAGCGCAGGCGCATCGAACCGCCGTGCAGTTGCACCAGAGATTTCGAGATCGCGAGGCCCAGGCCCGAGCCGTGATAGGTCTTTGAAAGCTGGCTTTCGACCTGTTCGAACGGCCGCCCGAGCCGCTCGAGCGCCTGTGGCGCGATGCCGATGCCGGTGTCGGCGATCATCAATCTCACCGAGTTTTCCAGCTTGCGCGTGCGCACCACGACCCTCCCGCCGTCGGGCGTGAACTTCACTGCGTTCGACAGAAGGTTGACCGCGATCTGCTTCATCGCCCGCCGGTCGGCGACGATGTGGATGTCGGCTTCCGTCTGCGAGCAGAGCTGGAGTTTTTTATTCTCCGCGCGGCCCGAGACGACGCGGATCGATTCGCTGACGGTGCGCGCGAGGTCGAGCGGCTCGATATCGAGTTTTACGCGCCCCGCCTCGATCTTCGACATGTCGAGAATGTCGTTGATGACGTCGAGCAGATACTGGCCGCTGGTGAGGATATCCCGGCAATACTCCTGATATTTTTCCGAGCCGAGCTGGCCGAACATGCCGCTGCCCATGATCTCCGAGAAGCCGATGATGGCATTCAGCGGCGTGCGCAATTCATGGCTCATATTCGCCAGGAATTTCGATTTCGTGTTGTTGGCTTCTTCGGCGCGGTTCTTTTCATTCGCGTATTTCTGCGCGAGGTCGGCGAGTTCGGTGGTCTGGCGCTCCAGCGCAGCCTGCGACTTCTGCAAATCCTTCAGGTTGGCGCGAAGCTGGGTGTCGTTCTCGATCAGTTTCTGCTCATGCGCCTTGATCTTCGAGATGTCGGTGCCGACCGAGACATAGCCGCCGTCCTTGGTGCGACGCTCGCTGATATTGAGCCAACGGCCATCGTCGAGCTGCGCCTCGAAGGTGCGTGCGCCGTGCTCCTGCTCCGCGCCGTCACCGATCTTTTCGCGGATCTGCGGCATGCGGCCGACCTCGGCGACGGTCTCGTAAGGCGTGCCGGGGACGACCGCCGAATCCGGCAGCCGGTGCAGGCTCTGAAAATACGAGTTGCAGAGCACCAGCCTGTTGTCGGCATCCCATAGCACGAAGGCTTCGGGGATGGTCTCCACCGCGTCTCGTAGGCGGAGATCGGCTTCGACGCTGCGCTCGGCGAGACTCTTCTGCTCGGTGATGTCGAGCGCGATGCCGATCAGATGCGGACCGTCATCCTCGCTCGTGCCGACGAGTTCGCAGCGGACGCGCAGCCATATCCAGTGGCCGTTGACGTGCCGCATCCGGAACGTCTCGTCGAATTGTCCGATGCGTCCGGACATGAGCTGGTCGGCGAAATGAAACAGATCGATATCGTCCGAATGGACCAGCGCGTTCACCTCGCCGAAGGTGAGCAGGTCGCCGCGTCCCTCAAGCCCCAGCATGGTGAACATCGAGCGCGACCAGAACACCCGTCCGCGTGACAGATCCCAATCCCACAGGCCGCACCGTCCGCGATTGAGCGCGGTGTCGATGCGCGCCCGCACGGCGTCGTTGATGAGATCGCCTTCGCGCGCACGCGTCGATTGCCAGTGAAAGGCGAAGCCGAGGATCAGTACGACGAAGCCGGTAGTCGCCGACAGCGTGATCGACAGCGCCGCGTAGGGCGGCAACAGTGCGTCCTGCTGTTCCTGCACGACGATCAGTTGCAGCGACGACGATTTGATCGTGCGCAGCGCGGCGAGCGCGCTGTTGCCGTTGGCGAGCTTGACGGAAATCGCGCTGTTCTGCGACGCATCGATGCTCGAAGGATCGGTGGAGGTGATGAGGTCGGTCGCCTGCTCGGCGATCGGGCTGGTGCCTTCGGGCAGCCGCGCGATCACACGGCCGGTCTCGTCGGCGACGAAGATGTGGCGGCCGTTTGCAATTCCCCATGGCGGGGTGAAGCCCGGCAGCAGCGATTGCAACCTGTCCGCGGATACAGTCTTGCTCGGGCGTGCGGGCGCGACATGCTCCAGCCGGTCGGAGATGAGGTCGGCGAGCGCGGCGATTTCCTTGCGCAAGGATGAGAATTGCTGCCGCGACTGGTCGATGATCTGGACGAAAGCGCCGACGAATATCGTTGCGAGGAAAGCGATGATGAGTGTTGGCACCGCGCGGCGAAGTGCGGGTTCGACGAGGACGAGCCGGTGATAGGCCGGTTTCGCGATTGATTGCGCCAATCCCTTGATCGAATCGGATTGGACGCATGCGTCCGCTGCACGCGTGCGCGCCATACAAATCGCCCCTTCGGAGTGCCCCAGTTTCCGCGTCCGGGCGGCTGCAAGAGCGTCACCCCGAATCGAGTTCGATTTGAATCCACCCGAGTCGCTTTGTCGAGAGTCAACAATTCGTTAACGCGAAATAAATTTGTCCCAAGATGATTTTATGACCGCGTAACACGCGCACGATGAGTCCGAAACGTGAACCGAGCACGACTGCGAGTCGTGCGACGCACGAATCTACTCGCGGGATCGGCCGGCTAGCCGATGCGCCGCCGATCTTGGCTGGTTCGGCGTGGCTGATAACGCGGCGAATCTCCGGGAACTGCCGGCGCAGGGCACGTTCCACGCCGTCGACCCGTGCATGCACCTCGGCGACCGACATCGCCGGATCGACGCGACAGTGAAAGTTCACGAACTCGCCCCTCTCGCTGGCGCGGACGCGGACATTATGAATGTCGTGCAGCGCGCCGTCCGCGTCCGCCAGCCGAACGAGGCCGAGCCGAATGGTCTCGGTGCGCTCGGGGCCGGTGTCGGTCCCGAGCGGCATTTCCGGCTCCAGCGGTTCGATGTGCGTATCGACCTCGACATCCGTTCCGAAATCGGAGCGGATCGCGGCTTCGAGCGTCCGCGTGATCTCGTGCGCCTGCACGAGCGGCATGTCGCCGTCCACTTCGAGATCGATGCCGACGGTTAGCCTGTCGCCGAGATCGTGGACTGTCACATGGTGAATGGCGAGGCCGAAATTGCGGGCGATGACCATGATGCGGTCGCGCACGCTCTCATTGTCGCGCGCCACCGGCACGGCCGCGAAGGTCAGATCGGCGTCGGGCAGGGCTTCCTGCACGGCCGCGTCCGCCTGTCGCTTGATGTCCTCGATATGGTCGGCCGCGAGGGTGCGCGGCACTTTCACAATCGCATCGACGAAATGCGTGGTTCCGACGTGGCGCACACGCAGGCGCTCGACATCGATCACGCCGGGGATCGCCTTGATCGCAGCTTCCGCCTTTTCGGTCGCGCCCTCCGGCGCGCGGTCCATCAAGGTTTCGATGGTCGCGCGGCCGAGCCGCAACCCGAGCACCGAGATCAGCAGGGCGATGCCGATGGCCCCGGCCGCGTCGCCCCATGCGTAGCCCCAGGCGCTGAGCGCAAGCCCGATCATCGCCGCGACCGAACCATAAACGTCGGAGGCGAAATGCAGCGCGTCGGCCGCGAGCGCGTGGCTTCCGGTTTCCTTCGCCGTCTTGTGCAGGGCGCGCGCGCGCCAGAAATTCACCCCCATATCGAGCAGCAGAACGAGAAACGGAATCACTGAGATCGATGAAGGCGAAACGCCCTCGCGGAGCCGGGAGACGGCTTCCACCACGATGCCGCCTGCCAGAACATAGAGCAGGGCGATCATGCCGAGTGCGGACAAGCTCTCGATCTTGCCATGCCCGTAATGATGTTTGTCGTCGGCCGGCTTGTCGGAGAATTGAACGACGATCCATGTGACGATCGTCGCGCACAGATCGACCAGGCTGTGCAGCGCATCCGAAATCAGCGCCAGCGATCCGATGGCGATGCCGACGCCGAATTTCAGTGCCGACATGCCGGCGCTGGCCGCAATCGATATCGCCGCGACGCGCGACTTGCTGCTTGCCATGATCCCGCCTCCGAAAGACGGGACCGTTTAGCAGGTGAAGGAAGCACGTCAATTCGTCTCAGAACGAATCTTGTCGATGATCTGCGCACGAATTGCGAATGAAAATGAATACAGTTCGCAACACGGTGGTGCGGCTCGCTTCGATGCCGAAGCGAACGCGGCTTGGCGGCCTACATCCGCAGCACGATCTTGCCGAAATGCTTGTTCGCCGTCATATGCGCGTAGGCGTCGTCGGTCTCTGCGAAGGCAAACACCTTGTCGATCGGCAGAGCGAGTTTGCCGGCCTCCACCGCGCTCCAGATGTTGTCCTTCACCGCCGCGGTGATGGCGCGGATTTCTTCGATAGTGCGGGTGCGGAACGTCACGCCGATATAGTTGATGCGGCGGAGCGCGTGCAGATCGAAGTCGAACTCGCCATGCATGCCGCCGAGACGTCCGACATTGACGATGCGACCCTCGATCTTCGTCGCGCGCAGATTGCCGTTGGCGACGCCGCCGGAAATCTGATCGACGATCAGATCCACGCCCTGGCCGTCGGTGGCTTTCAGGACCTGATCCACCCAGGAAGGGTCGCGTGAATCGACGGCGAGATCCGCGCCGTATTCGCCGAGGCGTGCGCGCCGGCCGGCATCGGTCGAGGTGCCGATCACGAGCTTCGCGCCTTTCAGCCTGGCGATCTGCATCGCCATCAGCCCGACGCCCGAGCTTGCGCCCTGAATGAGGACGGTCTGGCCGGGCTGCAATGCGCCGGCGGTGACGACCGCATTGTGCATGGTGTTCAGCGCGACGGGCAGAGTGGCGGCCTGCTCGTAGCTCATATTGTTGGCCGGGATGATGAAGGCGCGGCCGGAGTCCATCAGCCCGTATTCGGCGAAGGCGCCGGCGATCGAACCCATCACCCGGTCGCCGACCTTGACGCCTTTCGCGTCCGGGCCGACCGCGACCACTTCGCCCGCGCCTTCGCCGCCAAGCGTGGAGCCCGTGCCGCCGCGATGACCGTTCATCCGCCCTTTGGCGACGCCGAGATCCGCGCGATTGAGGCAGGCGGCGCGGATGCGCACCAGCACCTGCTCGCCGCTCGCCTGCGGCTGCGGAATATCGGTGATCGACGGTCCGTTTGTCCCGAGAACATAAGCCTTCATCGTCCGCCCCTTCGTTTCCGCGACTACATGGTCCAGCCGCCGGCGGTCAGCCCGCCGTCGATCGTCACGATCACCCCGGTCGTATAGCCGGAGCGCTCGGAGGCCAGAAATGCCATCATGTCCGCGATCTCGCGCGGCGAGGCGGCGCGGCCCATCGGATAGTCCTTGATGAATTCACGCCAGCGGCTCTCGTCACCGAATTGCTGCCGCGCGTTGTATTTCAGCCGCGTCGTCATCCGGTCGGTTTCCACCGGTCCCGGATTGATGCCGACCACGCGGATATTGTCGCGCAGGCTGCGTCCCCCGAGCGCGCGGGTGAAGGCCATCAAGGCGGCGTTGCCGGTGCTGCCGGCGATGTAGCCGGCGTTCAGCCGCTCGCCGGCCGCACCGAGATCGTTGATGATGACGCCGTGGCCTTGCGCCTTCATCTTCGCATAGATCAGGCGTGTCAGGTTGATGTAGCCGAAGACCTTCAGCTCCCACGCGTGCCGCCATTTCGCTTCATCGATGGTGTCGAGCGTGCCTTGCGGGATGTCGCCGGCATTGTTGACGAGAATGTCGAGCGGTCCGACCGTCTCGGCGAGCTGCGCCAGCGCCGCGCCGTCGCGCAGATCGACCACATGCGGCGTGACGTTGACCTGATGCGACGAGCGCAGCCGCTGCGCCACCTGATCGAGCGCGTCCTTGTTGCGCGCGGCGATCACCACGTCGCAGCCTTCCTCCGCGAACACTTCTGCGGCGGCCGCGCCGATGCCCTTCGATGCGCCGGTGATGAGTACCCGTTTGCCGCGCAGGCGCAGGTCCATGGTCAATTCTCCCTAGACTCTTCTCTTATAAGACTCAAAAGACGCGGACCGTTGCCGATCCGCGTCCCTCAAAACCTGTCCGGACTGACTCCGGGATCAGATCAGGCGGCGGCACCCTTGCGCGCGCCGTCCACGATCATCCTGCCGACGCGGCCGCGGATGATCTCCTCGGCGTCGCGCACCATGCGCGAGATGAGTTCGGCGCAGCTCGGGATGTCGTGGATCAGTCCCTGGATCTGACCGGCGGTCCAGATGCCGTCCTCCCAATCGCCGGTCGCATAGACCTGCTTGCCGCGCGCGCCGGCCACGAGTTCGCGGACGTCCTCGAACTTCGCGCCGTGCTTCTCCATCTCGACGACCTTGGTGCTGATCGGGTTCTTGGCCACGCGCGAGGTGTTGCGCATGGTGCGGAAGATCAATTCGGTCGAACGCTCGTCATGGGCGACGATCTGCTCCTTCACCTTCTGGTGGATCGGGCTTTCCTTGGTCGCCATGAAGCGGGTGCCCATGTTGACGCCTTCGGCGCCGAGGCAGAGCGCGGCGGCGAGGCCGCGGCCGTCGCCGATGCCGCCCGAGGCGATCATCGGGATTTTGACCTTGTCGGCGGCGGCCGGGATCAGGATCAGGCCGGGCGTGTCGTCTTCACCCGGATGGCCGGCGCACTCAAAGCCGTCGATCGAGATGGCGTCCACGCCCATGCGCTCGGCCGACAGGGCGTGGCGGACGCTGGTGCATTTGTGAATGACCTTGATGCCGTGCTTCTTGAATTCGTCGACATGTTCCTGCGGCTTGTTGCCGGCCGTTTCCACGACCGTGATGCCGCTGTCGATGATCGCTTGCCGGTATTCCGCGTAAGGCGGCGGGGTGATCGTCGGCAGGATCGTCAGATTCACCGCGATCGGCTTCTTGGTCAGCGTCCGGGCGCGGGCGATTTCCTTGCGCAGATCGTCCGGCGTCGGCTGGGTGAGGGCGGTGATGATGCCGAGACCGCCGGCCTCCGATACGGCCGCGGCGAGTTCCGCCCGGCCGACCCACTGCATGCCGCCCTGCACGATCGGGTGTTCGATTCCGACCAGTTCCGTGAAGCGAGTTTTCAACATTCTTAAATTCCCCTGCGTTTCCGGGCTTCCGCCCTGTCGCAGGGCGTCTTGCTTGTGGCCGCAGATTGCCGTTCCCCGCGCGGATTGTCCACCGTGTCGGCCCTGAGAGAAACGGTGAGGCCCATGCCGGGGACACGCAGCCACGTTTTGCTGCAATGCACAGGGCCGGTTCGTGTCCGCGCCGAACGTCTGAGCGACCACACGCCGGGCTTGCGGGTGCGGTGCGCCCTCACATAAGACTGGCGCTCTATACGAGACGCTCGTGCAAACAGGGATGAAACAATGACCGCCGCCGCCAAAACAAAGGGTCCCCTCGACGGAATTCATGTCCTGGAGATCGCTCATTTCATTGCCGGGCCACATGCGGCGATGATCCTGTGCGACCATGGCGCCGACGTCATCAAGATCGAGCCGCCGACCGGCGAGCACGCCCGCAACTCCGCGCAGGTCGATCAATACGGCAACAGCCTGTTCTTCGCCTGCCACAACCGCGGCAAGCGCGCGGTCGCGCTCGATCTCGGTCATCCGGAAGCGAAGAAGGCGCTCGATCCGCTTCTGAAGTGGGCGGACGTCATCATCACCAATTACGCGCAAGGGGTGCCGGACAAGCTCGGTTTCGGCTGGGAGCGGTTGCAGCAGATCAATCCGCGCGCGATTCTCGTCCACGTCTCCGGCTATGGAAGCTGGAGCGACCTGAAGAAGCACGTCGCCTTCGACGGCATCATCCAGGCGATGAGCGGCGTCTGGAACCTGAACGGCCATCCGGACGGACCGCCGCTGAACTGCCAGGTGCTGGTCGGCGACCACGGTACGGCGGCGCATGCAGCGAACGCGGCGCTGTGCGCGCTGGTCGAGCGCGGCCGCACGGGGAAGGGCCAGTTCGTCGAAGTCGGCATGCTCGAAGTTCTGTCGTCGATGCTCAACACGCTCGTCCCGGACTATGAAGTGAACGGCGAACTGGCGCGGCGCTACGGCCAGCGGCCGTTCGATCGCTTCGGCGGCTCGTTCAAGGCGAAGGACGCCTTTATCACCGTCGCACCCGCCACACCGAAGATGTGGCGGGACATCTGCAAGCTCATGGGGCATCCGGAATGGTCCGACCCGAGCGTCGGCCGGCGGCCGGGCTACATTGCAGATCCGGAGCTGCGCAAGGTGATCGACAAGACCGTCGACGACTGGGCCGCGCAACGCACGGCGAAGGAGGCGGTCGACATCTTCCAGGGGCTCGGCATTCCGGCGGGCATCGTCCGCAGCGTGGAGCAGATTCTGGAGGAGGAGGGCGCCAAGCCGAATTCGCGCGTTCTGACCAAGGTGAAGCTGCCGAATAATCCCAAGCCGGTCACAATACCGGGCCGCTCGTTCCGCTTCCCCGACGAGACGACCGAGATCAAGGCTGCGCCCGCGCTGAACGGCGATACGTTCGAGGTGTTCGCTGAACTCGGCTTGCCGTCTGCCGAACTGGATGACCTTGTCGAAGCCGGCGTTCTCACGCGGCCGGCGGACCCGGCGGTCGCGGCCGCGGAATAGGCGCGGGTTTAAGTCTGCCGCGTTCCCACGAGGGCACGGACCTCGTGGAGATCGCGGACGACGCGGACGCACAATTTGCGGATGTCGTCGTCCGGCGGAAGCAGGTCAGGCACCATGACCGTCATCATGCCGGCGGCGGCGGCGGAGCGTACGCCATTGTGCGAATCCTCCAGCGCCAGACAGTGCTCCGGCGCGACGCCGAGCCGTTGCGCCGCCACCAGATACGGGTCAGGGTTCGGCTTGCCGCGCGCATAGTCGCCATGGGCGACGATCGCGTGAAAGCGCGCCGTCAGCCCGTGCCGACTCAGATTGCGCTCGACGCTGCCATGGCCCGACGATGTGGCGATCGCGCGCATCAGCTTCAGTTCGTCGATGAGATCGAGCAGTTCGACGACGCCGGCCTTTAGGTAGTGCCTCCCTTCGCCCATCGCGCGGAAGATCTTCGCGGACTCGATCAAGAACAGCTGGACATCGAAGTCCGATCCGTAATGATCGGTCAGCAACAACCGGCTGGCCTCCGCCGGCAGGCCGATCATCCGCAGGAAGGTCGCATCCGACATCTCCACGCCGAGGCGCATCGCCGTCGCCTGCATCGCTTCGCGATAGAGCGTTTCGGTGTCGAACAGCAGCCCGTCCATATCGAAGACGACGGCTTTCACGGTGCGCGGCAGCATCATGCCGGCTGGCTAAGGCATCGCCGCAACGAAATAAACTCACGTTTTGAGTCGGACGATAACCGCGCGCGAAATCGTAGCTCCATTTCGCAGTGCGAGTTTGCAGAAGAGGAAGCGCCGATAACTTGACGCCCGTGCCACCTCGTTGATCCGGCGCACGGACAACGTGCGATTCGCTCGCATCCTGCGACGCAATTTGACGCAAGCATTTCGACTCCGGATGGTTTGACAGTCTTCGCGAAAGCTGTAACGTTTCCAGATAATAAAAAACATGCCGCACGGTTTGATCGGACCTTTGCGGCTCGGGAGGAGTGACGTTCGCGGCGACCGCTGCCGCCGCGCGAGCTCCGGATCGATCGGTCGGAGTTGCAATGGGACGGCAAATCGTCCATCGGCTGCTTGTGTCGTTTCCCGCATTGCTCGGGGTGCTGTTCCTGTGTTTCTGCCTGATGCAGGTCGTTCCTGCCGATCCGGCATCCATCATCGCAGGTCCCGACGCCAACGCTGAAACCATCGCGGCCATTCGCGCGGACCTTGGCCTCGACCGCCCGATCATCGTTCAGTTCGTCGAATATATCTGGCGCGTGGCGCAGGGCGATCTCGGTCGCTCGATCATCTCCAACAAGATGGTGAGCGAGGAAATCGCGCTGACGATGGGGCCGACGCTCGAACTGATGATCGCGGCCCTGCTGATCGCCATTCCGACCGGCATGGCGCTCGGCACACTCGCGGCGGTCAAGCGCGGAACGCTGGTCGATCGCGCGATCATGGCGCTCGCCGTGGCCGGTGTGTCGATGCCGGTGTTCTTCATCGGCCTGATCCTGATTCAGTATGTCGGATACAAATGGGGGTTGTTGCCGTTTCTCGGGCGCGCCGGTCCGATCTGGGACGGCGGTCTTCCCAATCTCATTCTTCCCTCGCTCACGCTTGGTAGCGTTCTAATCGGGCCGATCGCGCGGATGACACGGACTTCGGTGCTGGAGGTGCTCGGCGCGGACTATGTGCGCACCGCGCGCGCGAAGGGTCTTCGCGAGAGAGTCGTCATCATCCATCACGCGCTGCGCAATGCGCTGATCCCGGTGGTGACGCTGATCGGATTGCAGGCCGCATTCCTGCTCGGCGGCGCGGTCGTGACCGAGACGATGTTCTCCTGGCCGGGTGTCGGTCGGTTGGCCGTGGGCGCCATTACGTCGAGCGATTTTCCGACCGCGCAGGGCGCGATCATGATCCTCGCGCTGGCGTTTCTCCTGATCAATCTGCTGGTCGACGTCATGTATGTCTATCTCGATCCAAGGGTTGCCCGCCAATGAGCATGCAGGCCCCGATCGCGCTCGACCAAGCGAAAACGCCGGCCGCCGAGCAGGAGAACGTGCTCCCCAGCCGCCCGAGTCTTCTGCGCCGCCTGATGCGCGACAAGGCTGCGGCTGCCGCCGCGCTGTTCCTGGGGTTGACCGTTCTCGCCGCGATATTCGCGCCCTATGTCGCGCCTTACGATCCCTATTACACCGATCTCGCCATCGCGATGCAGCCGCCGAGCGCGGCGCACTGGTTCGGCACCGACACCGCCGGACGGGACATGCTGAGCCGGGTGATCTATGGCGCGCGCAACACGCTGGCGATCGGTCTTGTCGGCGTCCTTGTCGGCGGTCTCTTCGGCGGCCTGCTCGGAATTCTGGCCGCCTATTTCCGAAGGCTCGACGGCTGGATCATGCGCCTCGTCGATATCCTGCTGGCGTTTCCGGCGATCCTGCTCGGCCTCGCCGTCGCCGCCATCTTCGGCGCGGGTTTGACGGCGGTCATCATCGCCGTCGTCGTCGCGACGGTGCCCGATGTCGCCCGTGTGGCGCGCGGCGCCGCCATCGGGGTGATGGGCCAGGAATACATGGAGGCGGGACGGGCCGTCGGCGTATCCGACACCGCTCTGATCTGGCGTTATCTGACGCTGAATTGCATTTCGACGATCTTCGTTTTTCTCACGCTGCGGTTCGGGCAGATCATCCTGATCGGGTCCGCCCTCAGCTTTCTCGGCCTCGGCGCGCAGCCGCCGACGGCGGAGCTTGGCATGATGGCGTCACAGGGACGCGACTTCCTGTTCATCTCGGAGCACATCGCGATCATTCCAAGCCTCATGATCTTCCTGATCGTGCTGGCAGCCAACATTCTCGGGGACGCATTCCGTGACGTGCTCGATCCGAGACTGCAACAATAGGACCGCAAAACAGAGACGAACAACTATTCGCGTATTTCAAGCGGTGACAAAAAAACAGGGACGCAAGAGAGGGAGGACGGAAATGAAAAAGTTGGCTTTCGCTGCCGCGATTGCGGTCGGGGCGACCACCTTTGCCCAGGCGCAGACGCTCACGGTGATGAATCCGGTCGAGGCTGCGCATCACGATCCCGCCCGGACGACCGCCGGATCGCCGCTGATGTATCTTGTCGGCGATACTCTGGTATCGATCGATTACGATCTGAAAACGATCAAGCCGCTGCTCGCGAAATCCTGGACCATGAGCGAGGACGGCAAGACTTACACCTTCAAGCTGCGCGACGATGTCACGTTCTGTAGCGGCAAGAAGTTCACGGCGAAGGACGCCGTCTATTCCTTCAAGCGGGTGATCGACAAGGAGACGAAGTCTCCGTTCTACTGGCGCATGGGACATGTGAAGGACATCACCGCGCCGGACGACACGACGCTTGTCTACGAACTGACCGAGCCGTTCAGCGAATTGCTGCCGAACCTTGCAGTCTATCAGGCGACGATCCTGAACGAGGACAACGTCAAGAGCCTCGGTCGCGATTTCGGCGTGAAGGGGATCGACGGCACCGGCCCTTATTGCTTCACGAGCTGGGAGCCGCGCAACCAGACCGTGCTGACGCGTCGGCCCGAATACAAATGGGGACCTCCGTTCTACAAGAACCAGGGCCCGGCGAAGTACGAGAAGATCGTCTTCAAGATCGTGCCTGAGGAGGCGGCGCGTCTGGCGGCGATGGCGAGCGGGCAGGTCGACATGACCTTCACGATGCCGGACCAGTATATGCCGCAAGTGTCGCGCATGCCGACGATCAATGTCCTTAGGCCCGAGGCGCAGCTGCGAACGTTCTATCTCGGCTTCAAGATCACGCGCGAAAACGTCTCCGACGTGCGCGTGCGCAAGGCGCTCAGCATGGCGATCGATCGCAAGCCGATTGTGGATTCGATCTATTTCGGCAATGCCGAGGTTGCCTCGACCTATGTCCATCCGAAGACGCCGGGCTTCGATACGACGACCCCGACTGATCTCGGCAAGTACGATCCGAAGGAGTCGGCGCGGCTGCTCGACGAGGCCGGCTGGAAGATGGGGCCTGACAATTTCCGCTACAAGGACGGCAAGAAGCTCACGCTTCTGCTCAACGGTTTCGCCGGCGGCCGCTCGCCGAAGGTCACGGAAGCCGTGCAGGGCGCGTGGCGGAAGATCGGCGTCGATCTGCAATTGCAGATGTGGGACGGCACGATCATCTGGTCGAAGCTCGCCCAGCAGGATTACGACCTCTGGTCGATCGCCTATCCTTACGCGAGCGCCGCGGACGCCGCGCTGCTCTACTACCACTCGCGCAACATTCCGACCCCGAACCGGATGAACTGGAAGGATCCGGAGACCGACAAGTGGCTCGAGGCGGGCGCCGCGGCGCTGAACGAGAAGGACAAGTTCGAGAACTTCTCCAAGGTCTACAAGAAGGTGCATGCGAACGCGGTGTGGGTGCCGATCGTGCATGAAGGCGTCGCAATGGTCGCCAACAAGCGGGTCAAGGGCGCGCGTTCGCACAACATGTACGCCACCTCGCTGCTCTACAAAGGGCTGGATATCAGCCCGTAAGGTTGGATCAGCGGAAGGGGCATGTTGATGTCGGAAGCTTTGCTCGAGGTTCGCGATCTGCGTACCTATTTCGATACGGATCGCGGACTGTTCAAGGCGGTTGACGGCATCAGCTTCAAGGTCGAGCGGGGCCGCACCGTCGGCCTCGTCGGCGAGTCGGGCTGCGGCAAGAGCGTCACCTCGCTCTCGATCATGGGGCTCGTCACCGATACCGGGCGCGTGTCCGGCGACGGGGTCATCTTCGAGGGGCATGACCTTCTGAAGATGTCGAAGGAGGAGCGGCGGCTTCTGCGCGGGCAGAAGCTGTCGATGATCTTCCAGGAGCCGATGACATCGCTCAATCCGGTTCACACCGTCGGCCAGCAGATCGTCGAAGGTCTGCGCGCGCATACCGGAATGTCGTACCAGGACGCCAAGGCGCGGGCGATCGAAATGCTGGACGTGGTCCGCATTCCGTCCGCGGCGTCGCGCTTCGACGATTATCCGCATCACATGTCCGGCGGCATGCGGCAGCGGGTGATGATCGCGATGGCGCTCGCCTGCAATCCGACGCTGCTGATCGCCGACGAGCCGACCACGGCGCTCGACGTGACGATCCAGGCGCAGATCATCGACCTGTTGCGCGACCTGCAACAGCGGCTCGGCATGGCGATCCTCATCATCACCCACGATCTCGGCGTGATCGCCGAAATCGCCGACGAGGTGGTGGTGATGTATGCCGGCAAGATCGTCGAGAGTGGCCCGGTGAAGGCGCTGTTCGCCGATCCGCAGCATCCTTACACGATCGGCCTGCTCGGATCGATCGCACGGATGGACGTGGAGCGCGAGCGGCTCGCGACCATCGAGGGCGCGGTGCCGAGCGCGCACAATCAGCCGAAAGGATGCCGCTTCGCGCCGCGCTGTCCGTTCGCCGATGCCAAATGCCTGGCCGAGCCGCCGCCGCTGCGCGACTTCGGGCCTGGCCATCAGGCTGCGTGCTGGAAAGCGCCGGTGGAATTGCTGTCGGGAGTTGCGGCATGAGCGCCGAGCCGGTCATTCGCGTCAACAATCTGGTCAAGCATTTCGGCGTCAAGCGCGGTGTCGTGATCTCGAAAACCGTCGGCCTTGTTCGCGCGGTCGATGACGTCAGCTTCGAGATCAAGCGCGGCGAGACGCTGGCGCTGGTCGGCGAATCCGGCTGCGGCAAGTCGACCACCGGCCGCCTGCTGCTGCGGTTGATCGATCCGACCAGCGGCTCGATCGATTTCAACGGCACCGATATCGCGTCTCTCGACAAGAGTGCGATGCGGCGCATGCGCAAGCACATGCAGATCATCTTTCAGGACCCGTATGCCTCGCTCAACCCGCGCATGACGGTGGGCGAGATCATCGCCGAGCCGATGGAGGTCCACGACATCGCGCAAGGCAAGGAGCGCGACGACCGGGTGAGGGAACTGCTTCAGGTCGTCGGCCTCCAGCCGGAGCATGCGAGCCGCTACTCGCATCAATTCTCCGGCGGCCAGCGCCAGCGCATCGGCATCGCGCGCGCGCTCGCGGTCAACCCGGATGTGATCGTCTGCGACGAGCCGGTGTCGGCGCTCGACGTGTCGATCCAGGCGCAGGTCGTCAATCTCTTGCAGAACCTGCAACAGCAGTTCGGCCTGTCATATCTGTTCATCGCGCACGATCTGGCGGTGGTGAAGCACATCAGCGACCGTGTCGCGGTGATGTATCTCGGCAAGCTGGTCGAGATCGCCGACAAGCGCACGCTCTATGCGAAGCCTTCGCACCCCTACACGCAGGCGCTGCTGTCCGCCATTCCGCGGCCGGACCCGACGCTGGAGCGCTCGCGCATCCTGCTGCCGGGCGACGTGCCGAGCCCGCTCAATCCGCCGTCCGGTTGTCGCTTCCACACCCGCTGCGCCTTCGCGCAGGAGCGGTGCAAGAAGGAGGAGCCGATGCTGCGCGACGCGGGGCCGGGGCATCGCGTCGCCTGCCACTTCTTCGAGACGATCCCGGTGCAGAGCGAGGTCGAGTCCAGCCATGTGGACGGCAGCAAGTTCGCCGAGCGGCTCGCGGCCTTCGAGGCCGCCAAGATGCGGAAGGCACCGGCGGAAAGGGCGGCTGTCTAGCTGCGCCGGACGCGGCGGCGTTCGGGCCGCCGCTTGAGCTTGGTTGCGTAAATTGTTATTCCGCTGAAGCGGTGGCCTTCAGTCGCCGCGCGGATGGGGCTTTGCGCTTGGACACCACGATCCTTCTGTTTCTGCTTCAGGACGGTGTCACCAACGGCGCGATCTACGCCCTGCTGGGGCTCGCTTTGGTCCTGATTTTCGCGGTGACGCGGGTCATCCTGATCCCGCAAGGCGAATTCGTCACCTTCGGCGCGCTGACCTATGCGACTCTCGCCGCCGGCAAGATGCCCGGCACCGTGTGGCTCGCCGTGCTGATGGGGGCGGTCGCCTTTATGTTCGACCTGTGGACGCTGCGGCATGCGTTCCGGCCGCGGCCGTTACTGCGCTCCGCTGCGCTCAACCTCGGCCTGCCGCTGGCGATCCTGGCGCTGATCTCCCTGCTCGCGGGGCGTCCGAACGGCGTCGCCGTCAATGTCATTCTCTCGCTCATCATCGTCGCGCCGCTCGGCCCGTTCCTTTATCGCATCGCCTTTCAGCCGATGGCGGAAGCCTCGGTGCTGACCCTGCTGATCGCATCCGTGGGCGCGCATTTCGCGCTGCTCGGCCTCGGTCTGGTGTTCTTCGGCGCGGAAGGCTTGCGCGGTCCGGCGCTGTCCTCGGCCAGCATCGCGCTTGGGCCCGTGCCGGTGACGGGCCAGAGCCTCGCCGTCTATGGCGTGACGGCGGCGCTGATCGTCGGACTGTGGCTGTTCTTCGGGTACACGCTTTATGGGAAGGCGCTGCGCGCGACGGCGGTGAACCGCATCGGCGCGCGGCTCGCCGGCATCCGCACATCGCTCTCGGGCCAACTCGCCTTCCTGCTCGCGGCGGTCATCGGCGCGGTCTCCGGCATTCTCATCGTGCCGATCACGACGATCTATTACGACACCGGCTTTCTGATCGGACTGAAGGGGTTCGTCGCGGCGATCATCGGCGGCCTCGTCAGCTATCCGCTGACGGCGCTGGCCGCGATCCTGGTCGGCTGCGTCGAAGCCTTCTCCTCCTTCTATGCCAGCAACTACAAGGAAGCGATCGTCTTCACCCTGTTGCTGCCGGTGCTGATCCTGCGCTCGCTCGCCGCTCCTGCCGTCGAGGAGGAGCACGACTAGAGCATGATCCCGAGAAGGGGAACCGGTTTTCGGCCAGCTCATGCGCGAACAAGAATGTGAAGAGCGAAATGATTCAACCTAAGAAAGTCCTGCTCTAGATGCGTCAGCGCTGGCCCGTTCTGGTGTTTGCTTTGGTGATGGCGGTGATTCCGTTCGTGCCCGGCCTGCCGCCGTTCTGGCTGGTGCTGCTCGATAATATCGGCCTCGCCGCGCTGGTGGCGATCGGCCTTGTGATCCTGACCGGCGTCGGCGGGCTGACCTCGTTCGGGCAGGCGGCGTTCTGCGGTTTCGGCGCTTACACCACCGCCGTCCTGACGACCTCCTACGGGCTGTCGCCCTGGGCGACGCTGCCGGCGTCGCTGCTGGTTGCGGGTTTGGCCGCGGTGCTGCTCGGCCTCATCACCGTGCGGTTGTCCGGCCACTATCTGCCGCTCGGCACCATCGCCTGGGGCATCAGCCTCTATTACATCTTCGGCCAGGTCGAACTCCTGGGCCGGCACGACGGCATTTCCGGGATTCCGCCGCTGACGGTCGGCGGCATGGCGCTCGTCGAGCCGCGCGCGATCTATTTCGTCATCTGGCTGGCCGTGATTGTCGCGGCGGTGCTGACGATGAACCTGCTCGATTCCCGCACGGGACGGGCGATCCGCGCGCTGCGGCGCGGGCCTGTCGCGGCGGAGGCGTTCGGCGTCGCGACCGCGCGCATGAAGCTGCTGGTGTTCGTTCACGCCGCGATTCTTGCCGGATTGTCGGGCTGGCTCTATGCGCATTTCCAGCGCGCGATCAATCCGACGCCGTTCGGGCTGCACGCCGGCATCGAATATCTGTTCATCGCCGTGGTCGGCGGCGCGGGCTATGTCTGGGGCGCGGTGCTGGGAGCCGGCGTCGTCATCGTGCTGAAGGAAATCCTTCAGGGCGCGCTGCCGATCCTGTTCAATGTGCAGGCGCAGTTCGAAACCATCGTGTTCGGCGTGTTGCTGGTGCTGCTGTTGCAGATCGCGCCGGGCGGCCTGTGGCCGCGGCTGATGGCGCTGCTGCGGGTGAAGTCGGCCGGGCCGCAAGCCGATGTCGCGGCGGATGCGGCCGCGCTCGACCCTCGCCCGGCGGCGCCTGCCGCCTCGGCCTCGCTGTTGCGCGTCGACAATGCGCGCAAACAATTTGGCGGCGTGGTCGCCGTCAACGATGTTTCGTTCGAGGTCAATGCGGCGGAGATCGTCGCCCTGATCGGGCCGAATGGTGCGGGCAAGAGCACCATGTTCAACCTCATCACCGGCGTGTTGGCGTCCGACGGCGGCGAGGTGTCGATGCAGGGCCGGCGGATCGATACGGCCACGCCGCAACAAATCGTCCGTCTCGGCATCGCCCGCACGTTCCAGCATGTGAAGCTAATCGCCGATATGACTGTGCTGGAAAACGTCGCCCTCGGCGCGCATATGCGCGGGCAGGCTGGCGCGCTGGCGAGCCTGCTTCACCTCGACCGCGCCGACGAAGCGAGGCTGCTCGCCGAGGCGCGACGGCAGATCGAGCGTGTCGGACTGGGTGACAGGATCGATCAACTCGCCGGCAGCCTGCCGCTCGGCCAGCAGCGGATCGTCGAGATCGCGCGCGCGCTGTGCGCGGATCCGCTGCTGCTGCTGCTGGACGAGCCGGCGGCCGGACTTCGCCATATGGAGAAGCAACGGCTTGCCGAACTGCTTCGGCAGTTGCGGGCGCAGGGGCTCGGCGTCCTGCTTGTCGAGCACGATATGAGCTTCGTGATGGGGCTGGCCGACCGCGTGGTGGTGCTGGAGTTCGGCACCAAGATCGCCGAAGGTCTGCCCGATGCGATCAAGACCGATCCGGCTGTGATCGAAGCCTATCTTGGTGCCGCCGCATGAGCGCGCCGCTGTTATCCGTGTCGGATGCCTCGATCGCCTATGGCAATGTCGAGGCGGTGCGCAACGTCTCGCTCGATGTCATGCCGGGCGAGATCGTCACCATCATCGGCGCGAACGGCGCGGGCAAGACGACGCTGCTCAACGCCGTCATCGGCATTTTGCGCGCGAAGGGCGGCCTTGTTTTCGATGGCAACGATCTGACGCATCTGGAGATCGAGGATCGCGTGGCGGCCGGGCTGTTGCTCGTGCCCGAGCATCGCGAATTGTTCGGCGCGATGAGTGTGGAGGACAATCTGCGGCTGGGCGGTTTTCGCGTGAGCAAGGCGCAGGCCGCGACGACGCTCGAAACCGTCTTCGCGCTGTTTCCGCGGCTGAAGGAGCGGCGCTGGCAACTCGCGGGCACGCTCTCCGGCGGCGAACAGCAGATGCTCGCCATGAGCCGCGCGCTGATGGGGCAGCCGCGCCTCTTGATGCTTGACGAGCCGAGCCTCGGGCTCGCCCCGCGTATCGCCGCCGACATTTTCCGTACCGTGACCGAGTTGCGCCAGACCGGCGTTTCGATCCTGTTGGTGGAACAGAACGCACGGGCGGCGTTGCAGATCGCCGACCGCGCCTATGTGATGGAGCTTGGCGAATTCATCCTGAATGGCCCCGCCGCCGAGGTCGCCGCCGATCCGCGTGTCGCCGCGAGCTATCTTGGCGTCTGAGGGCCGTTCGTTGTCATTTCCCGGCTGGCGGCTGCCGCCGGGGTTCGCTATCCTGAATGCTTCGGAAGCATTGGGGATGGGTCGCCGCATATGAAAGTCACGATCGAAGTTGATTGCACGCCGATAGAAGCGCGGGATTTTCTCGGCCTGCCGGACGTGAAGCCGATGCAGCAGGCGATGATGGATCAGATGCAGGCGAAGATGCAGGAGAACATGGAGAAGTTCACGCCTGAATCGCTGATGCAGACATGGTTCTCCTTCGATCCGAAGATCGCCGAACGTTTCCAGGAGATGTTCTTGAACATGGCTGGCCTCGGCGCGCGCAAGGACAAATAGCGTTTCCGGTTGTCGTTGCTTGCTGCTCTCGAACGGATCGCGCTGACATGATCGAAATGCCGCCGCTGAAATTCGCCGCCACCAACGGCATCCGCATGGGCTATTACGAGGCCGGTCCGGTGGACGCGAAAATTCCGGTCGTGCTCTGCCATGGCTGGCCGGAACTGGCGTTTTCGTGGCGGCATCAGATCAAGGCGCTGGGCGAGGCGGGCATTCGCGTGATCGCGCCGGACCAGCGCGGCTACGGCGCGACCGACCGGCCCGAAAAGGTCGAGGATTACGACCTCGATCATCTGACGGACGATCTGGTCGGGCTGCTCGATCACCTCGGCGTGGAGAAGGCCGTGTTCGTCGGCCACGACTGGGGCGGCTTCGTTGTCTGGGGCATGGCGATGCGGCATCCGGAGCGCGTCGCCGGCGTGGTCGGCGTCAACACGCCGCATTTGCCTCGCGCGCCGATCGATCCGATCGCGCTGTTCCGCCAGCGTTTCGGCGACAGCATGTACATCGTGCAGTTTCAGGACCCCGCGCGCGAGCCCGACCGGATCTTCGGATCGCGTGTGGCGGAGACCTTCGACTTCTTTATGCGCCGGCCGGGGCCGCACCCCGTTCCGCCGCAATCCGGCGTGACGAGTCAAAGTGACAAGCCGTCGCCGCTCAATCTGGCCTTTCCGCAATTCGTCGCTGCCTATGATGAGAGCAAGGACCCGCGCGAGCCCTTGCTGTCGGCGGAGGAGAAGCAGGTGTTCGTCGACACGTTCACGCGCACGGGCTTCACCGGCGGCATCAATTGGTATCGCAACTTTACCCGCAACTGGGAGCGATCCGCGAATCTCGATTACACGGTGCGTTCGCCGTCGCTGATGATTATGGCGGAGAACGACGCCGTGCTGCCGCCTTCCGCCGCCGATGGCATGGAGCGCCTGGTGCCCGATCTGGAGAAATATCTCGTGAAGGGCTCCGGGCACTGGACGCAGCAGGAGAAGCCGGAAGAGGTGAGCGGCAAGCTCATCGAATGGGTTCGGCGGCGGTTCGGGTGAACGGCCGCGTCCTTCGACTAAAGACTCCAGCATCCGCTTCAGGCCATGCTCTAGGAAAAGCGGGCGCTCCGCAGTAGCATTTTGCAGCAATCCGGACTTTTCCGGATCAATGAATATTGTTGGGATTTCAAGGAAACGCCGTTATGGCCCAGACCGATACGCTCGCCTCGATTCCGCATCCGCCGAAAAAGCCGATTGTCGGCAACATGCTGTCGATCGATTCGAACGCGCCGGTGCAGCATCTGGCGCGCATGGCCAAGGAACTCGGTCCGATCTATTGGCTCGACATGATGGGTTCGTTGATCGTGATCGTCTCCGGGGCCGATCTGGTCGATGAACTCAGCGACGAGAAGTTGTTCTCGACAAGGCGGTACGCGGCTCGCTGCGGCGCGTGCGCGCGATCGCGGGCGACGGCCTGTTCACGGCCGATACCACCGAGCCGAACTGGAGCAAGGCGCACAACATTCTGATGCAGCCCTTCGGCAACCGCGCGATGCAGTCCTATCACCCGATGATGGTGGATATCGCCGAGCAGCTGGTGAAGAAATGGGAGCGGCTGAACGGCGACGAGGAGATCGACGTCGTTCACGACATGACCGCGCTGACGCTCGACACGATCGGCCTTTGCGGCTTCGACTATCGGTTCAACTCGTTCTACCGACGCGACTACCATCCCTTCGTCGACTCGCTGGTCCGCTCGCTGGAAACCGTGATGATGACGCGCGGTTTGCCGTTCGAGAATTTGTGGATGCGCGGCCGGCGTCAGGACATGGCGAAAGACGTTGCGTTCATGAACGCGATGGTGGACGAGATCGTCGCCGAACGCCGCAAGAATGCGGACGCCGCCGCCGCCAAGAAGGACATGCTGGGCGCGATGACGACCGGCGTCGATCGCGCCAGCGGCGAGCAGCTCGACGACGTCAACATCCGCTACCAGATCAACACGTTCCTGATCGCGGGCCACGAGACCACCAGTGGCCTGTTGTCCTTCACGCTTTACGCGCTGCTGAAGCATCCAGAGATTCTGAAGAAGGCGTATGCGGAGGTCGACCGCGTGCTGGGCGCGGATATCGACGCGCGGCCGACCTATCAGCAAGTGACGCAACTCACCTATATCTCGCAGATTTTGAAGGAGGCGCTGCGGATGTGGCCGCCGGCGCCGGCCTATGGCATCCATCCGCTCAAGGACGAGACGATCGGCGGCGGCAAATACAAGCTGAAGAAAGGCACCTTCATCACCGTGCTGACGCTCGGCCTGCATCGCGATCCCGCGGTGTGGGGTCCGAATCCGGATGTGTTCGATCCGGAGAATTTCAACCCCGAGGCGGAAGCGAAGCGGCCGGTCAACGCCTGGAAGCCGTTCGGCAACGGCCAGCGCGCCTGCATCGGCCGGGGCTTTGCGATGCATGAGGCGGCGCTTGCGATCGGCATGATCCTGCAACGTTTCCGCCTGCTCGATCATCAGCGTTATCAGATGGTGCTGAAGGAGACGCTGACGATCAAGCCGGAAGGATTCAAGATCAAGGTGCGGCCGCGTCAGGACTCCGACAGAACGATTGCGCCGGGCAAGGTGGCACCTGTCGCGGCATCGTCGGGAGCGACGAAGGCCGCGCCGCTTGCGCGCCCCGGCCACAACACGCCGCTGCTGGTGCTGTACGGCTCCAATCTCGGCACGGCGGAGGAACTCGCGACGCGGATGGCCGATCTCGCACAGGTCAACGGTTTCGCGACGCGGCTTGCGCCGCTCGACGAGTTCGCGGGCGACCTTCCGAAAGACGGCGGCGTGCTCATCATCTGCGCGTCGTATAATGGCGCGCCGCCCGACAACGCCGCGCGTTTCGTCAAATGGCTGGAGGACGGCATGGCGGCGGACGCGCTGGCCGGCGTCCGCTACACCGTGTTCGGTTGCGGCAACAGGGACTGGGCCGCGACCTATCAGCATGTGCCGCGACTGATCGACGAAAAGCTCGGCGCGTTCGGCGCGCGCAATGTGTTTGCGCGGGGCGAGGGCGATGCGCGTGAAGACCTCGAAGGCCAGTTCGAGGGCTGGTTCGCGAAGCTGCGGCCGGTGGCGGCGAAGGAGTTCGGCATCGAAACCGGCTTCGATCGCGACGGCAGCGACGCGCCGCTTTATGCGATCGAGCCGGTGGCCTCGACGGTGCTGACCGCGATCGTCGGCGCGGGCGGCGCGCAGCCGATGAAGGTGCTCGTCAATCGCGAATTGCAGAACAAATCCGGGGCGGATGCCTCGACCCGCTCTACGCGGCACATCGAACTGGAACTGCCGGCGGGCGTAACCTATCGCGTGGGCGATCATCTCAGCGTAGTTCCGCGCAACGATCCGGCCTTGGTCGAGGCGGTGGCGCGCCGGTTCGGTTTCATGTCGGCGGATCGCATCCGCCTGAACGTCGGCGAGGGGCGCCGCTCGCAATTGCCGGTCGGCGAAGTGATCTCGGTCGGGCGCCTTTTGACCGAGTTCGTCGAATTGCAGCAGACGGCCACGCGCAAGCACATCCAGACCATGGCGGACAACACGCGCTGTCCGATGACGAAGCCGAAACTGCTGGCGCTGTGCGGTGAGGACGCGGCTTCATCGGAAGCCTATCGCAGCGAGGTGCTGGCGAAGCGGAAATCGGTCCACGATCTGATGCGCGAGCATCCGGCCTGCGAACTGCCGTTCCATCTCTATCTTGAGATGTTGTCGCTCTTGTCGCCGCGCTATTATTCGATCTCGTCCGCGCCGTCGGTGTCGGGTTCGGCATGCAGCGTCACCGTCGCGGTGGTGGACGGGCCGGCGAGTTCGGGGCAGGGCGCGTTCAGGGCGTCTGCTCGAACTATCTGGCCGATCGCCATCCGGGCGAGACGGTGCATGCGTTGATCCGCGAGACGAAAGCGGGCTTCCGTCTGCCGGACGATCCGGCGCGGCCGATCATCATGATCGGTCCGGGCACCGGCCTCGCGCCGTTCCGTGGCTTCCTGCAAGAGCGCGCCGCACGGAAGGCGGAGGGCAAGACGCTCGGGCCGGCGATGCTGTTCTTCGGCTGCCGCCATCCCGATCAGGATTTTCTCTATGCGGACGAATTGAAGGCGTTCGCCGCGCAGAACATCACCGAACTGCACGTCGCATTTTCGCGCGGCGAGGGTCCGAAGACCTATGTGCAGGACCTGATCGCCGCGCAGAAGGAACGCGTGTGGCAATTGATCGAGGCGGGCGCGGTGATCTTCGTCTGCGGCGACGGCGGCAAGATGGAGCCCGACGTCAAGCGGCGGCTGATGGATATCTATCGCGAGAAGGCCAACGCCGATGAGGCGTCGGCGCAGCGCTGGATCGACGACATGGGCACGCAGAACCGCTACGTGCTGGATGTCTGGGCGGGCGGGTAATTTAAGCCGCTGCTTTCGAAGCTCCGCGCGCGTGGGTGACGATCGCGTCGATCACCTGCGGCCACATCGGCATCGGCAGCGCGTGGCCCATGCCTTCGACCATCAACAGCTTCGCGCCCGGAATCGACTCGGCGGTGTCCTTGCCGGCGACAGGCCGCACCAGCGGATCGACCGTGCCGTGGATCACCAGCGCCGGGATCCTGACGTTGCGCAGCGCATCCTTGCGGCTGCCCGAGGCGAGGATCGCGCGCAACTGCCGCATCACGCCCGGCGGATTGAGCCCGCGCGAATAGGTGAGTTCGGCGCGCTGCCGGTCCTTCGCCTCGTCCTGCGGAAACGATCCCTGCCGCAGGATTTTCCAGGTCTGCGCAAACCGCTCGATATATTCTTCCTTGGTGGTCGGAGCCGGCGCGAGCAGGATGGAGGCGGCTTCCTTGGCCGGCGCGGGCAGTTTCGGATTGCCGGTCGACGACATGATCGAGGTGAGCGAGCGCACGCGCTGCGGATATCGGATCGCGATCTCCTGCGCGATCATGCCGCCCATCGACAGCCCGACAATATGCGCCGAGGCGATCCCGAGGCTGTCGAGCAGGCCGATCACGTCGGCGGCCATGTCTCTGAGCTTGTAGACGGACTCCGGCGCGACGCGCAAAAAGCGCAGCTTTAGAAGCTCCATCACCGTCAGCCGCGAGCCGCCACTGAACCGCGTCGATTTGCCGATGTCGCGATTGTCGAAGCGGATGACGCGAAAGCCGCGCGAGGCCAGCTCAGCGCAGAACTCGTCGTCCCACATGACCATCTGCGCCGCGAGGCCCATGATGAGAACCATTGGTTCGTCCTGCGGGGAGCCGAAGATGTCGTAGCAAATCTCGATGCCGTTGGCTTTGGCAAGTTGCGGCGGCTGATAGGGGGCCTCGGACAAAGGTGGCGCTCCTCGGTGGCGGGAAAGCGACTATGGCATGCTTCGCGGCGGCGCAGAAGCGTCCGCTCGCCCGTGCTCTCGTTGAATATTGACCCGGCGCGTCCACAGGTATGGAATGGCTTTCAACGGACGAGCGGGGACTACCCGCCGGCATCGGCATATCGGAGGAGGCGCATGACCGACAAGAATGCGGCTGGCAAAAAGGCGGCGGACCAAAAGACGGCCGATCCTGTGCAGATGTGGCACAGCTTTCTCGGAGACATGGAGAAGACGTTCAATTCCATGTCCAATCAGGCCATGGAGTCGGCGGAGTTCAGCAGGCTCATGAACCGGATGACCGGCGCATCGGCGGGCGCGAAAAAGGCGTTCGGCGATTCCATGGAAAAATACCTCGCGGCGATGAACCTGCCGAGCCGCGGCGAATTCACCGAGCTTGGCGAGCGGCTGCTGACCATCGAGTCAAGGCTGAACGAAATCATGTCGCTGCTTCAGCGCGTGCATGCCGAGGTGCTGTCCGGCGACAACGCGCCGTCCGCCGCGCCGCGTCCGCCGCGCACCAGGCGTCCGCCGTCGAAAAGCGGAGACGCGACATGAGCATGAGCGCGCAGAAGGCCGCGCCGTCGGCCGCGGATCGGATTCAGCTCGAAGTGCAGCGCGCGATCCAGCGCAGCATCAAGGGAGTCGAATATTTCGCGTCGGCAGCACCGGTACTCGGCACCACGGAGAAGGACCTGCTGCATTCGCGCGGCACGATGAAGCTTTATCACTATCGTCCATTGGCCGACGAAATCTATCGCGTGCCGCTGCTGCTGGTGATGGCGACCACCAATCGCGGCTACATTCTCGACATGGTGCCGGGGCAGAGCCTCGTCGAATTCCTGCTGCAACGCGGCTTCGATGTGTACATGCTCGACTGGACCGCGCCGCGCCCGGAGGAGCGCGGCCTGAAATTCGAGGACTATGTGCTCGATTTCATTCCGGACTGCATCCGCCGCGTCCAGCAGGATTCGGGCGAGACCGATGTCAGCGTCATCGGCTATTGCTTCGGCGGCGTGCTGTCGCTGCTCTATGCGTCGATCTTCACTGACGGGCCGCTGAAGAACCTGATCTGCTTCACCACGCCGATCGATTTCCGGCGGATGACGCTGTTCCAGAGTTTCTCCGACCGTCGCTATTTCGATGTCGACAAGCTTGTCGACAGCGTCGGCAACGTGCCGCCCGAACTGATCTTCCAGTCGTTCGAGATGCTGCGTCCGGCCTCACGGCCGATCGGCCAGATCCAGTTGTGGGAAAACATGTGGAGCGACGAGTTTGTGAAGTCGTACCGCATGTTCGACCGCTGGGCGCAGGACACGCTGCCGCTCGCGGGCGAATATTTCCGCCAGACCACCAAGGACCTGATGTGGGACAACAAGCTCTATGAGGGGACCATGACGGTCGGCGGCCGGCGCGCGGATATTTCGCGCATCACGGTGCCGATCCTGCATGCGGTGGCCGAGCACGACCACATCGTGCCCTATGACGCCGCCAAGCCGCTGATCGCGACCGTCGGCTCCGCCGACAAGGAGGAGATCATCCTCAAAGGCGGTCATGTCAGCCTTGTCGCGGGGGCGAACGCGATCAAGCGTCTGTGGCCGAAAATTGATTCCTGGTTGAGCGAGCGATCGACATGAGCAGTGAGCGTAGCTATCCGCGGACGATCGACACTGACGCCGGCCGCATCGAACTGCGCCTGATGACGGCGGCGGACGAAGCGGCGGTGCTGGCCTTCGCGCGCAGCTTGCCGGTGCATGACCTGTTGTTCCTGCCACGCAACATCAGCGAGCCGAAGGTTCTCTCAGCCTGGGTGAAGGAGATCGATCGCGGCGCGATCACCAGCCTGTTGGCGCTGAAGGAGGGGCGGGTGGTCGGCTGCGGCACCATCGTCCGCGATCCGCATTCCTGGTCGCCGCATGTCGGCGAAATCCGCAACGTGGTGTCGCCGGATGTGCGCGGGCAGGGCGTCGGCCGCGCGCTGTCGCAGGAGACGCTGGCGCTGGCGCTGAGCATGGACCTGGAAAAACTGGTCGTGCAGATGACGGTGGATCAGGTCTCGGGCATCGCCCTGTTCGAGGGCATGGGCTTTCGCGGCGAGGCGCTGCTGCGCGACCATGTCCGCGACCTCGACGGGAACACCTATGACATCGTCGTGCTCGGCCACAATGTCGGGCAGGTGAGCGCCCAGCTCATGGCGTATGGGGTGGCGGATGCCGTGCAGCGAGGCTGAGTCCATTTATCGTAGTATTAAAATACCTCTCGTCTTCCTCACAAAATCGTGATTGTGCGTCGCAATATGAATGTTGCGCCGCAACAAGGGCGAAGCTATATCTCTTTCATTCCGGGCCACAACGGACGGAACGAGCCATAGCTCAAACCCGAGGATGGAGATGAACATGACCAATACCAACGACACCGTGCTGAACAGCGCCAAGCAAGCCTTCGCGCCGATCGCCGAAGCCCTCAAGGCCATTCAGAACAAGATCGAAGTGCCGGAAGCCGCGCGTGACTTCGTCAAGCGCGCCGCCAATGAGGCGAGCGAGCGCGCCGCCGGCCTGCATTCCGGTGCCGAGAAGCTCACCGCCACCATCGAGACGGCCGTGAACGAGCAGGTCGCCGAGACCGCGAAGATCAGCCGCAACATCCAGCAGGCTCTGCTTGAAGACGCGCAGGCATTCTTCGGCGGGCTGGAGAAGCTGGCCGCCGCGAAGTCCTTCAGCGAAGCCTTCCAGGTGCAGAGCGATCTCGTTCGCGCCCGCACCGATGTCGACGTCGACCGCGCCCGCGCCACCGCCGACTATCTCGGCGAGCGGTTCGCGACCGGTGCCAAGACCGCGCAGGAGAACATCTCCAAGGTCGTCTCGCTGAACGCCAAGGCAGCCTAAAGGCGGCTTAAAGGCAGCTTAAGTCAGAGGCCGCGCAAGCGAACGACATCCGGACAACGATGCGAAAGCCCGCGCAAGCGGGCTTTCTTTTTGTCCGCCGCTGTCTATCTTTTTCCTTACGGCTTACGGCGGGATTCTACGGTGACGGGTCCTCAACGACTCCTGTCTTCAGGACATGCGGGCGATCTGTCGCGCGCCGCCGAACTGCGCCGCGTCAAGGTGATTGCGACGGCGATGCTCGTCGCCTGCCTGGCTGTTCTCGTCGCGGCGAAAATGCTGGAGCCGCGGCACGCCGCGTTCGGGTTCGTGGCCGCCTTCGCGGAAGCGGCCGCGATCGGCGGACTGGCCGACTGGTATGCGGTGGTGGCGCTGTTTCGCCATCCGCTCGGCCTTCCGATCCCGCACACGGCGATCATTTCCAGCAACCAGCAGCGGATCGCCGAAAAGCTCGGCGAATTCGTCGAGCGGAATTTTCTGGATGCGGCTCCGGTCGAGGCGAAACTGCGCCAGATCGATTTCGCCTCCTTCGTCGCCGAATGGCTCTCGCATGACAGGCGCAGCGCCGAGCTTGCGCGCTTCGCCGTCCGCCTGCCGCCGGATGCGCTTGTCGCCGCCGAGCAATCGGGCGTGCGCGATCTGCTCGCGCGGCAGATCGTGACGCGGCTGCAAGCGCTCGATCTTGCGCCGATCGTCGCCAGCACGCTGCAATCCTTCGTTCGCGACGGGCGGCACCGCGCGCTGCTCGACGATCTGTTGCAGGCGATCCATGATTCGATCAACGAACCGGCGATCCTTGCCGCGATCCAGGAAAAGATCCGCGACGAACTGCCGACGATTCTGAAATTCTATCGCGCGGACGCTTTCGTGATGAAGAAGGTCGCGGCCTCCGCGACTGCGTTCTTCGAGGACGTCCGCAACGACCCCGAGCATCCGTTCCGGGGGGAGTTCGACCGGCTGATCCTGTCCTTCGTGGCGAAGCTGGAGACCGATCCGGACTATGCCGGGCGCATCGAGGAGCTGAAGCGCGAATTGCTGGCGCGCCCGGAAATCGGCCGGCTGGCGCAAAGCCTTTGGTCTGGGTTGAGCGATTTCGTCGATCGCAACGCCCGCGGCGAGAGTGAGGTGCTGCAAAAGCAACTCGCCGGTGCCTTCGCGGAGGTCGGCCGGCAGCTTGCCTCCGACGAGGCGATGCGCGCGGAGATCAATCAGGGGATGGTCGCCGTGCTGCGCAGCTTCATCGCCGAGCAGAAGGGCGGTGTCGCGGTTTTTATCGCCGATCAGGTGAAGGCATGGAACATGCGGCAACTGATCGAATTGATTGAGCTGAACATCGGCCGGGACCTGCAATATATCCGTTTCAACGGCACCCTGATCGGCGGGCTCGCGGGGCTCGCGCTGCATACGACCGAGGTGCTCATCCGCTCGCTCTGACGCTTTTGCGCGAGGCGCGGCCGTTGCAAAGTTCCAGAAAGTCGGTTCTGAATACGGATCTGTTCGGCGCCGCTTGTGACAGGTCTCATGCGAGGCCGCTATCGGAGGTTATTCGAATGAATGCCAATGTGCAGGCCATCCGGCCCCCGTCCCGAGCCTTGATGCTGCTCGAAGGGCGCGCCTTGCCGGAGTTCGGCGCTTTTCTCGGCTCGCTGCCGCTTCTAAGTTTCGCGCCGCGCGGTGACGGCCATCCGGTGCTGGTGCTGCCGGGGCTCGTCACGAGTGACGCGGCCACGCGGCCGTTGCGATCCTTCCTTCAGCGGCAGGGCTATGCCGTCAGCGGCTGGGGACTCGGCCGTAATTTCGGTCCGCGCCCCGGCGTACAGGAGGGCATGCTGACACGCCTGCGCGACCTGTATGAGATGCACGGACGCAAGGTCAGCCTGGTCGGCTGGAGTCTCGGCGGCATCTATGCGCGGCAGCTCGCCAAAATGGAGCCCGATCTCGTGCGCTCCGTCATCACGCTCGGCAGTCCGTTCGGCGGGCATCCGCAGGCGACCAATGCGTGGCGGCTCTATGAGGCGGTGAGCGGAAAGCAATCCATCGACGCCGACGAGGAATTCGGCGGAGCCCTTGCCGATGCGCCGCCGGTGCCGACCACGGCGATCTTCAGCCGCACCGATGGCATCTGTGCGTGGCAGATCTGCATGGAGCATCCGACCGCGCGCGCGGAAAACATCGAGGTGCAGGGAAGCCATTGCGGCCTCGGCCACAACCCGGCGGTGGTCTATGCGGTCGCCGATCGCCTCGCGCAGCGCGAAGGCGCGTGGAAGCGTTTCGACCGCTCCGGCTGGCGCAGCCTGGTTTATGCCGATCCAAGTCGCTAACGGCTGAATGCTTATGACGATCTGGTCCGCTGTCCCGATTCCTGAGCAAGCGCCGGCGACGGAAGGAATTGCAGAACTTCCCGGCACGCGGCTTTGGCACTGGGACACAGGCGGTTCGGGTCCGGTCGTGGTGCTGTCGCATGCGGCCTCGGGCAGCGGCGCGTTCTGGGGCTATCAGCAGCCGGTGCTCGTAGAGGCCGGCTATCGGGTCATCGGCTATTCGCGGCGCGGCTATCTGAGGTCCGATCCCGGCGATCCGAACGATCCGGGGATTGGATCGGAGGATCTGCACAACCTGATGACCCATCTCGGCGTCGACAGGTTTCATGTCGTCGGGCTTGCGGCCGGTGGGATCATCGCGACCGACTACGCGCTGTCGCATCCGGAACGGTTGCTGAGCCTGACGCTCGCATCGACGATCATGGGCGTCACCGACAAGAGCTATCTCGATCTCTGCAATGTGTTTCGTCCTCCTTCTTCCGCGCAGCTGCCGAAGGATTTTCAGGAACTGAGCGCGACCTATCGCGCCGGCAATCCGGAAGGTGCGGCCGCATGGCTCGCGCTCGAGAAGACCTCGCTGATCGGCGCGCGGCTGAATCAGAAACTGGCGAATGTCATCACCTGGGCGAAGGTCGAAACCATCAAGGTCCCAACGCTGCTGATGACCGGCGACGCCGATTTGTGGACGCCGCCCTCAGTACTGCGGCTTCAGGCCAGCCATATGCCGCATGCGGAGACGGCCGTCATTGCTGAAGCAGGCCACGCGCCGAGCTGGGAACAGCCGCAAGCCTTCAACCGGACGCTGCTCGACTTCCTCGGGCGGCATCGCGGTTAGAGCATGATCCCGAAAAGTGGGAACCGATTTTCGGACAAGATCATGCTAAAATAAGAGCATGATCCCGATAAGCGGATGACGGTTTTTGGAATTTGCCGCCAGCGCGGCAAATCGCCGACGCGCCAAAAGTCGTCTTGCTGAAATTCCCCGAACATGCCCTTATGCGAGCCGGAAACGCTAAGCCGGCTGCATCAAAGACGATCACAAGATCGCAAGGGGTCGGATCGGGGGACGTGCAGGCATGCTGGATTTCGTTCAGCAGCTCGTGAGCGGTATCGCGCTCGGCTGCATCTACGGGCTGATCGCGCTCGGTTTCGTACTGATCTACAAGACAACGGAAGTCGTCAATTTCGCCCAGGGCGAATTGCTGATGCTCGGCGGCTTCTTCGCCTTCACCTTCGTCGTCATGCTCGGCTTGAATTACTGGATCGGCTTCGCGCTGGCGGTCATCTGCATGGCCGCGTTCGGAGCGATGTCCGAACGCTTCGTGCTGCGGCCGATCCTCGGCAATCCGCAATTCTCCATCGTGATGGCGACGATCGGCCTCGGCTTCTTTCTGCGCTCGGTCGCGGGGATGATCTGGGGCACCGACGACCTCAAGATCGATACGCCGTTCTCCAACGGCGTGCTGCGCATCGGCGATCTCGTGCTCGCCCACGACAAGCTGTCGGTGATTGTCGCAACCGCGATTCTGTGCGTGGTGCTGTATCTGTTCTTCACCAAGACGCAGCTCGGCACGGCGATGCGCGCGACCTCCGAGAACATGCTCGCCGCCTATTACATGGGAATCCCCGTCAAGATGGTGGTGGCGCTGACCTGGGCGATCAGCGCCGCCGTCGCCGCCTGCGCCGGCGTACTGCTGGCGCCGATCACCTTCGTGCATTCGAATGTGGGGCTGGTGCTGGCGCTGAAGGCGTTTCCGGCCGCGGTGCTGGGCGGCTTCGGCAGCATTCCGGGCGCGGTGGTCGGCGGCATCATTATCGGCGTGATCGAAAGCCTGGCGGGCTTTTACCTCGCGCAAGGATGGAAGGATGTCGCGCCTCACATCGTTCTTTTGGCGGTGCTGCTGCTGAAGCCGGAGGGCCTGTTCGGTCACGCCGGCCGCAAGAAGGTGTAGGCGCGCCATGCGATTTATCTTCAAGACCGATTACGACCAGGACATCCGCATCTTCAAGCACAGCGGCTATTGGTGGTCCTACAGCGTCCTGTTGCTGCTGCTCGCGGCAGCGCCCTTCCTCGTCAGCAACTATCTGCAAAGCCAGATTGTCTTCGTCTTCATCTATGCGACGGTGGGCGTCGCGCTTCTGATCCTCGTCGGCTTCACCGGGCAGGCGTCGCTCGGCCACGCTGCGTTTCTGGCGATCGGCGCGTATACGGCCGGATTCTGCCAGCAGAACGGGATTCCGTTCTTCATCTATTTTCCGCTCGCGGGTGTGCTAACCGGCATCGTCGGCGCACTGGTGGGATTTCCGGCGCTGCGGTTGCAGGGGATTTATCTCATCATCGCGACGATTTCGTTCGGCGCGATCGTCGAGGAAATTCTCGCGCGCTGGGAAAGCGTCACGCACGGCAATGAGGGCATGCGGGTGCGTACGCTCGATCTGTTCGGCATGCCGCTGCCGCGCGACAGCACCGGCTTTTACTTTCTCTGCCTCGGTCTTCTGATCGCGGTGATCCTGGCGACGCTGAATCTGCTGCGCTCGCCGACGGGCCGCGCCTTCGTCGCGATCCGCGACAGCGAGACGGCCGCGAAAAGCATGGGCATCGATGTCGCGGCCTACAAGGTTCGCTCCTTCGGCATCAGCGCAGCGATCACCGGCCTCGCCGGATGTCTCTACGCACACAAGATGTCGTTCATCAGCCCGGAGATGTTCACGCTGCTGCTGTCGATCGAGTTCATCATCGTCATCATCATCGGCGGCGTCTTCAGCATTCACGGCGCGATCCTCGGCGCGATCTTCATCGTCATGATCGATCCGTTCCTGACGATTCTGAAGGACGACGTACCGGGGCTGATCGGCAGCCTGGTCAATACATTCGGGGCGGACGCGCCGACGGCCGCGCGGGTGCAGGAGAAGGCCGCGAGTCTTGCTTCCATGCCGGGACTGAAGGGTGCGATCTACGGGCTCATCATCGTCGGCTTCGTCCTGTTCGAACCGACCGGCCTCTATGGGCGCTGGCTCAAGATCAAGCTCTATTTCCAGACCTTCCCGATGTACAAGGCCGCGACGTTCAAGCGGCAGAAGACCTACGTCAAGTCGGAGCGCAACCGATGAGTTTTCTGATTGCGGAGAATCTCTCGTTGCAGTTCGGCGGCCTCAAAGCGGTCGACCAGGTCAATTTCGCTGTCGAGAAGGGCGAGATTTTCACCATCATCGGCCCGAACGGCGCCGGCAAGACCTCGATCTTCAACCTGATCTCGCGGCTCTACAATCCGACCTCCGGCCGCTTATTCTTCGACGGCGAGGAATTCACCGGCGCGCCGGCGCACAGGATCGCCAAGCTCGGCATCGCGCGGACGTTTCAGAACATCGAACTGTTCGACAACGCGACCGTGCTGAACAATCTGCTCGTGGGCCGGCATTGCCACGCCACGACCAACCTCGTGCAGGAAATCCTGTTTCTGCCGGCGGTGCGGCGGGCGGAGCTTGCGCATCGTCACAAGGTCGAGCAGGTGATCGAGCTGCTCGACTTGGAGGCTTATCGCGACAAGCTGATCTCCGGCCTACCTTACGGCGTGCGCAAGGTGATCGAGCTTGCGCGCGCGCTGTGTTCGGAGCCGAAGCTGATCCTGCTCGACGAGCCGTCGTCCGGGCTGAATGTCGAGGAGACGGACGACATGTCGTACTGGATTCGCGACATCCGCAACGAACTCGGCATCACGGTGCTGATGGTGGAGCACGACATGAGCCTCGTCTCAAGGGTGTCCGACCGCGTGCTGGCGGTCAATTACGGACGCGAACTGGCGACGGGCACGCCGGCCGAGGTGCAGAACCATCCGGAAGTCATCGCCGCCTATCTGGGGACCTGAGGAGCGAACGGGATGAGCGAGGCGGAGCCGCTCCTGAAGGTGGCGAACATCGAAAGCTACTACGGCCCGATCATGGCGATCCGGGGCGTCAGCCTCAGCGTGCCCGAGGGCAAGATCGTGACCGTGCTCGGCGCGAACGGCGCGGGTAAGACCACCATCCTCAAAACCATATCGGGCGTGCTCGATCCGCTGAAAGGGTCCGTCGAATTTCAGGGTAAGCCGATCCAGCGGATGGACCCGGACAAGATCGTGCGGCTCGGCATCAGCCATGTCCCAGAGGGGCGCGAGGTGTTCCCGTTTCTCACCGTGCGGGAAAATCTGGCGATGGGCGCTTACCTGCGAACCAACCGCGACGAGGTGGCGCAGGATCTGGAACGGATTTACGGCTATTTTCCACGGCTGAAGGAACGTCTCGATCAGCCGGCCGGCCAGCTCTCCGGCGGCGAGCAGCAGATGCTGGCGATCAGCCGCGCGCTGATGAACCGGCCGAAACTGCTGCTTCTGGATGAGCCGTCGCTCGGCCTGTCGCCATTGCTGGTGAAGGAGATTTTCGCCATCATCCGGCGCGTGAATGCGGAGCAGGGCGTCTCGATCCTGCTGGTCGAGCAGAACGCGAAGAAGGCGCTGGAGACCGCGGATTACGGTTACGTTCTCGAAGTCGGCCGCGTGGTGATGGACGACACCTGCGAAAGGTTGATGCAGAGCAAGGATATTCAGGAGTTCTATCTCGGTGCGAAGGAAGACAGCGCGCGCGGCGAGCGGCGCTGGAAGAAAAAGAAGACGTGGCGCTAGAGCATGATCCCGAAAAGTGGGAACCGGTTTTCGGATCAGATCATGCTCAAACAAATATAAATAACGAGCCTCGCATGAATCCGGCGCAAGACCGGAGGAACCGAACGAAGAATTGGCCGTCGTCGCAACGACGATGACGGCCGGTGACAGAGGTGAGGAAGCACGATGGGCACAGCGCTGACCGTCGGCGAAACGCTGCCGAAGACGTTCCTGTGCGCGGTTGCCGCGCGCGGCGACAAGCCGGCGATCCGCGAGAAGCGGTTCGGTATCTGGAAGTCGGTGTCTTGGAACGAATGGCTCCAAACCACCAAGGAGCTGGCCTATGCGCTGAATGCGGTCGGCTTCGGTCCGGGCGACGTCGCCTCCATTCTCTCCAACACCGTGGTCGAATGGCTGTATGCCGATATGGGCGTGCTGTGCGCGGGCGGTGTTTCGTCCGGCATTTATCCGACCGATTCCGTCAAACAGGTCGAATATCTCGTCAATGACAGCCGGACCAAGGTGATCTTCGTCGAGGACGACGAACAGCTCGACAAGGTTCTGGAATGCCGCGAGCGTTGTCCGACGTTGCAGACGATCGTCGTGTTCGACATGGAAGGTCTTGCGGCGTTCTCTGATCCGATGGTGGTCTCGCTCGATGCGTTTCTGACTGCCGGCCGCCAGCACATGGTGGGACGCGACGATCTTTGGGATCGAATGGTTGCGTCGCGCGGGCCGAACGATCTGGCGATCCTCGTTTACACCTCCGGGACCACCGGGCCGCCGAAAGGCGCGATGCACACCCATCGCAGCGTCTGCTTCCAGATCGCGCATGCGGATGCGCTGTTCCCGACGATCGAGAATGACGAGCGGCTGTTGTTCTTGCCGCTGTGCCATGTCGCCGAGCGCGTCGGCGGCTATTATTACAGCCTCGCCACCGGCTCGGTGATGAATTTCGCCGAAAGCCCGGAGACGGTGCCCGACAACATCCGCGAGGTGCAGCCGACGGCATTCCTCGCCGTGCCGCGCGTCTGGGAAAAATTCTATTCGGCGGTGATGATCGCACTCAAGGATGCGACGCCACTTGAGAAATGGATGTATGCGAAGTCGATCGCCGTCGGATACGAGCTGGCCGACGCGCGATTGCAGGGCGATGAACCGAGCTTCGCGCAAAAAGCCAAATTCCAGCTCGCCTATTGGGTGGCCTTGCGCAACATCCGCAAGGCGCTCGGTATCGACCGCTGCAAATATATTTACACCGGCGCTGCCCCGATCGCGCCCGAACTGATCCGCTGGTATCTCGCGCTCGGCATGGGCATGTACGAGGTCTACGGCCAGACCGAGAATTGCGGCGTCGCCACCGTCATGCCGCGCGACCACATCAAGCTCGGCACGGTCGGCAAGGTCGTTCCCTGGGCGGAGCTGAAGCTCTCGCCGGAGCGGGAGATTCTGCTGCGCGGCGATTTTCTGTTCAGCGGCTATCTCAACCAGCCGGAGAAGACGGCGGAGACCATCGACGCGGATGGCTGGCTGCATACGGGCGATGTCGGCGAGATCGACAACGAAGGCTATGTGAAGATCAGCGACCGGATGAAGGACCTCATCATCACCGCGGGCGGCAAGAATATCACGCCGTCGGAGATCGAGAACCAGTTGAAATTCTCGCCCTATATTTCGGATGCGGTCGTGATCGGCGATCGCAGGCCGTATCTGACCTGCCTCATCATGATCGAGCAGGACACGGTCGAGAAATTCGCGCAGGACAGCGGCATTCCATTCACGAACTATGTGAGCCTGTGCCGCTCCGCCGAAGTGCAGAAGCTGATTTCCGACGAGATCGAGAAGGTGAACGAGAATTTCGCGCGGGTGGAGACCATCAAGCGCTTCCATCTCATCGAGCGGCAGCTCACGCCCGAGGACGAGGAGCTGACGCCGACGATGAAGCTGAAGCGGAAATTCGTGAACCAGAAATACGTTCAGGAGATCGAGGCGATGTATGGAGCCAAGGAGGCCGCGCAGGTCGCCTGACGACGAACAGCCGTCCGCTCCGGAACGGGCGGCCTTTTCACATGCGAAGCAGAACGATCCGGTCAACAGGAGGAAGGGTATGAAGCATCTCGCACTCAAGGCAAGCCTGCTCGGCACGGCGATGGCGTTCGCCGCAGTGCCCGCAATGGCGCAGACCAAGGTCACCAATCAGGGCATCACACCGACCGAAATCGTCGTCGGCTCGCATCAGGACCTGTCCGGGCCGATCAAGACCTGGGGCGTTCCGGTGTCGAACGGCATGAAGATGGCGGTCGACGAGATCAACGCCGCCGGCGGCATTCACGGCCGCAAGATCAGGCTGATCGTCGAGGACAGCGCCTACGATCCGAAGAAGGCCGTGCTCGCCACGCAGAAGATGATCGAGCGCGACAAGATTTTCTCCAATATCGGCTCGATGGGTTCGCCGACCGTTCTGGCGGCGCAGGACATCGTTCTCGATGCCGGCGTGACGCAGTTGTTTCCGCTGACGGCAGCGGAGTTCACCTACAAGTTCGATCCCGCCAGCCGCAGGAGCGGCTGAAGTTCAACAACCTGCTGCCCTATGTAGAGCCGCGCGCGGCGCTCAAATACATGGTCGAAGCGTTCAAGGTGCAGAAGCCCTGCGTGATGCATCAGGACGACGAGTACGGCAAGAACGTGCTCGACGGGTTCACGCTTCAGCTTGAAGCGATGAAGATCAAGCCGGCGTCGATCACGAGCTATAAGCGCGGCGTCTCGGATTTCAGCGCGCAGGTTTCCAAGATGAAGGCCGACGGCTGCGATCTCGTCGTGCTCGGCACGGTGGTGCGCGAGACGATCGGCGCGATGGCCGAAGCCAGGAAGCTCGGCTGGGACGTGAAATTCATGGGCGCGACGCCGACCAACGTGCTGGAGGTGCCGGTGCTCGGCAAGGACACCGTTGAAGGTCTTTATGCCGCGGCCGCCTTCGAGGTGCCTTACGAGGATACGGCCAAGGGCAAGGTCAAGGATTGGCTGGTCGCTTACAAGAAAGCCTATGGCAGCGACGCCAACACCCAGGCCGTCATCGGCTACAACGCGATCATGACCTTCGCCTTCTATGCGAAGGAGGCCGGCAAGGATCTCACGGGGCAGAAATTCCTCGATGCGATGGAGAGCGGCAAGCCGTTCGACGACATCTTCGGCAACCCGACGACCAAATTCTCCAAGACCAACCATCTCGCCTCCACCGTGACGCAGGTGCAGAAGGTGGAGAAGGGGCGCTGGGTCGTGGTCAAGGGCGGCCTGATGTTCTGATCGCCTGACAACCGACGAAATGGAAAGCCCGGATGAATGTCCGGGCTTTCTTGTTTCAGGTTTTGCGCGCTGCTACGATGAACGCTGCGCCGCCATCCATGTGTTCAGCGCGGAGATTTGGTCCGGCGTTAGCCGCAATCCGAGCTTGGAGCGCCGCCAGACGACGTCCTCCGCTGTGCGTGCCCATTCGGTGGCCATCAGGAAGCGCACTTCGGCTTCCGTCAGGTCGCCGCCGAAATGTCGACCGAGATCGGAGAGAGAGCGCGCCTCGCCGAGAATTTCCGGCGCGCGCGTGCCGTAAGCGGATGCGAGCCGCTGCGCAAAAGCTGTATCGAGAAAGCGCCAGCGCTTTCGCAATTCGTCGACGAGCTTTGATAATCCCCGCACCGGAAAATCGCCGCCGGGCAGAGCCGCGGTTTCCGTCCAGCCTGCGCGAAGGCCCTCGCGTTCCGGCAGATAGGGCGCGAGGCGTTCCAGCGCCTCCTCGGCGAGCCGCCGATAGGTCGTGATCTTGCCGCCGAAGATCGACAGCAGCGCAAGGCCGTCCTCCGCTTCCAGTTCGAAAGCGTAGTCGCGCGTGGCTTTCTTCGCCTCGCTGGCGCCGTCGTCGTAGAGCGGCCGGACGCCGGCATAGGTCCAGACGATGTCCTGCGGCTTCACGGGTTGCGCGAAATATTCGCTGACCGAATTGCACAGATAGGCGATTTCGCCCTCGGTGATGTGCGCCCTTTGCGGATCGCCGCTGTAGTCGAGGTCGGTGGTGCCGATCAGCGTGAAATCGGTCTGATAGGGAATGGCGAAGACGATCCGGCCGTCGGCATTCTGAAACATATAGGCGCGGTCATGGTCGTAGAGTTTCGGCACGACGATGTGCGAGCCCTGAACCAGCCGCACATGCGCGCGGCTGTGCGCGCCGCTCGCGGCCAGCACGTTCTCGACCCACGGGCCGGCGGCGTTCACCAGTACGCGCGCCGTGGCTGTGTCGCGCGCGCCACTCGCGCTGTCGTGCAGATCGAGACGCCAGCCGTCGACCGTCCGCCGCGCGGCGGCGACGGCGCATGCGCGTGCGGATGGTCGGCGCCGCGATCGGCGGCGTCGCGCGCATTGAGGATCACGAGCCGCGCATCGTCGACCGAGCAGTCCGAATATTCGAAGCCGCGTTTGTATTTACCGGGGATCAGCGGCGCGCCAGCGACCGAGCGGGACAGATCGAGCGTGCGCGCGGGCGGAAGCAGTTTTCGCCCGCCGAGATGGTCGTAGAGGAACAGCCCGAAGCGCAGCAGCCAGGCCGGCCTCAGCCCTTCATGATGCGGCAGCACGAAGCGCAAGGGATGGATGATGTGCGGCGCGCTGCGCCACAGCCTTTCGCGCTCGATCAGCGCCTCGCGCACGAGGCGGAATTCGTAGAATTCAAGATAGCGCAGGCCGCCATGGATCAGCTTGGTGGACCAGGACGAGGTGCCGCTGGCGAGATCGTTCATCTCGCACAGGAGCACCGAAAGTCCACGGCCCGCCGCGTCGCGCGCGATGCCGCAACCGTTGACGCCGCCGCCGATGATCGCGAGGTCGTAGAGGGGGCTCAAAGCCGGTTCCGGAAAAGCGATGCGTTGTTGCACGACCAGTTAGGATGCGCCGCGGACAAAAGGCAAGCGCGGCGGATTTTAAGGATAGCCGCGAATGGTGAGGCGGTCGGCACGCACTTCCCAGCTTTCGAGGCGGTCGAGAAAGCTCATGCCGAGCAGATTGTTCTTGGCGGAGCCGCGCGGCACGACGAGGGCAGGCACGGAGCGTTCGACGATGCTGCCGATGGCGAGGCGGTCGAGCGTCAGCCGCGCGGCGCGAGTGCGGCCCGAGGCGGTCTCAAGTTCGACGTCGTAGTCGAGCAGTTCGAGCGGCAGGCCGATTGCCTTCGCCGTCTCATAGGTCAGCACCACGGAGGTCGCGCCGGTATCGACCAGCATCGGCGCGGTCACCTGATTGAGCTTGGCCTTGACGGCGAACTCGCCGCTGTTGCGGCGCTCGATATCGACCTTGCGGACCTGGACCTTGCGGGTGTTCTGGGTCGCATGCGTTCTGAGCGCGGTCGAAACGTCGGTGGCCGTCACCGTCACGGTCTTCCGGGCCGCGGCGAGGCGCTCGGAATCGCCATAGGCGAGGGCGCCGGCGCCGATCAGCAAGCAGGTGACGACGATCAGGAACCGATTCATGGCAGGGCTACCTTGCCTGCGACGGCTCCGCCGGTGTGAGGCCCGCCGCCCGCAAGCGCCGGTCGAGCGTCGCCATGATCGCGCGCCGTTCCGCGCTCGCCATGCCGCCCCAGCGCGCGATTTCCGCAAGCGTCCGGCCGCAGCCCACGCACAGCGCGGTGCGTGCATCCATCTCGCAGATCCCGACACAGGGTGTTTCCGCGGCTGACTTCGGTCATTCGGCATCAGATGCAACATTCGCAGATACCCGACAAGCGTCATTCCTTCAGGCCGGTCCCGGCGTTCATGATCGGCGTATTGCGCGTACGACGGCTTTCGTTGATCAGGTCCGGCTGGAGCGGCGGCGAATGCTCATGCATGGGCGCGAGCGCCGACATCACCCGCTCCGGCGGGAAGGTGACGGTGACCTCGGTGCCGATGCGCAGCTTCGATCGCAGCGTGAAGGTGCCGCCATGCATGTCGATCAGGTTTTTGGCGATCGGCAGTCCAAGGCCCGCGCCCTGTTCGGCCGATTTGATCGAGTTCGAGCCCTGGCCGAAGGAGGCGAGCACGATCGGGATTTCCTCGTCGGGGATGCCGGAGCCGTTGTCCCTGCACGACAGATACTGCCCGCCGGAGGCGGTCCAGCCGACCTTCAGCCAGATTTCGCCGCCCTGCGGCGTGAATTTGATGGCGTTGGACAACAGGTTCAGCACCACCTGGCGGACGGCGCGCTCGTCCGCCCAGAGCCGCGGCAGATCGTTTTCGAAAACCTCGTGAATGCGCAGGTTCTTGCTTGACGCGCGCAGCTTCAAAAGATGATGGCAGTCGGCGACCACATGTGAGAGCGAAACCGCTTCCTCATTGAGTTCGTAGCGTCCCGCCTCGATGCGCGACAGATCGAGAATCTCGTTGATGAGATTCAACAGATGCACGCCGGAATTGTGGATGTCGGCCGAATAGTCCTTGTAGACCGCCACCGCATGGGGTCCGAAAATCTCGCTCTTCATCACCTCGGAGAAGCCGAGGATTGCGTTCAGGGGCGTCCGCAATTCGTGGCTCATCTGGGCGAGGAAGCGCGATTTGGCGACGTTGGCCGATTCAGCGCGGAAACGGGCCTCGTCGGAAATCGCCTTGGCCTGCTCCAGTTCGCCGATCAGCGCGTCTTTCTCCGCGCGGGCTTCGAGGGTGGCGAGGGTGCTGGAATGCAGCCGATGCGCCAGCAGCGCGAAATAGCCTTCGGCGACGAGCGCGAGAAAGGCGAGGATGTAATCGTCGATCGATCCGCGCACGGCGAAGTTCAGCGCAATGGCTGATGTGACCGGAACCGTCGCGGCAAAGGCGGCCATCGGCAGGGTTGCCGCCAGCATGCTGCAAACGGCGACCACCAGCAGCATGAGGAAAACGAGCAGCGTGTTCGAAACGACATCGAAGCCCGCCGGGTGGATCAGGATGAAGGTCCAGGACAGGCCGAACAGCAGATCGAGCAGGATGAAGCGGGTGCGCCAGCTGCGTCCCTGGGCCGGCGTCGCCGCTTCCGTGAGGAATCGGCGGCAGTTGCTGACCGTCACCGCGTGAATGCCGAGGATGATGAACGTCCAGATCGCCGCGCTCAGCGGTTGCACCCAGAAGCTGGACAGGACGCCCGCGGCAAGCACCAGAAGGACGACGACCGGCGACGCCGAAAGGCGGGTCTGGGCGTATTGCCGGAGCAGTTCGTGGTCGAAGGCGGGGCGGGTGCCGCTGGTCGAGATCAGCCGGTCGCGCGCCTCGCGCACGCGCTGGCTCGTGACCCGGCGGCCGCGCGCGGGTGGCGCAGGCTCGACGGGAACAGCAACGATTTCAGGCCGCTCCCCAAAATCACTCATTCAACGCACACTTAACTCAACATCGCACTCGGAACCTGTCCCTATCTGTGCCGCCAAAGAGTTAAGAGGTGCCTTAAACAACCGGACAATCCGGCTAATAAACTCCTAATTTTTTGCCGCTGGTGCCCTTGACGGATGTCGAAGGCGCGATTCCGCCAAACGGTTGCGGCGAGGCGACGCACCGCGTCTGCCGGCCTTGCGTGATCCATCGCACAGAGCGAGCGGCCGCGGCTCCTAACGATCGAGCAATCACGGTGCGACCCGTCCCAAAAGGGAATGCCCAGGAGGACCGCCATGTCTGTTCGATCCTTTATCAATTCCGGCCTTCTGGCCGCCGCAGCTCTCGCCGGCCTGTTTGCGCTCGGTCTGCCGGGCAGCGCCCATGCCGGCCCGGTTTTTTCGTCGGAAACGCCGCGTCTCGGTCTCAGCCGTACGGCACAGCCCAATCCGGCCGCGGCCCAGCCGGCGAATATCGGCAACCCCGAGCCGGCCGCGGGCTCGGAGAAGCGCGTGGCGCTGGTGATCGGCAATTCGGCCTATGAGAATGTCACGGCGCTGCCGAATCCCGCCAATGACGCCAAGGCGATCGGCAAGTTCCTGAACTCCGCAGGCTTCGAGGTCATCCAGGCGACCGATCTCGACCATGACGAGATGATCCAGGTGTTGCAGGATTTCTCCGCGCGAATCTCGGAGCGCGGGCCGGACACGGTGGCCTTCGTCTACTACGCCGGCCATGGCGTGCAGATCGCGGGCGAGAACTATCTCGTGCCGGTCGATGCGCGAATTAACGCGGAAGCGGATGTGCCGAACGCAGCGATCCGCCTCGTCGACGTGATGGCGACGCTTCAGGCGGTGCCGAGCCGCATGCGCATCGTCCTGCTCGATGCGTGCCGCAACAATCCGTTCTCGCAGCTCAAGGATGCGGGACGCGGCCTTGCGATCGTCGACGCGCCGAACGGCTCGATCGTCGGCTATTCGACCGCGCCGGGCACCGAAGCTTTCGACGGCGACGGCGCGAACAGCCCTTATACGACGGCGTTTCTGCGTGTCGCCGGCGAGCAGAATCTGCCGATCGAACGCATCTTCAAGCAGGTGCGCGTGGCGGTGAACGAGGCCACCGACGGCAAGCAGACGCCGTGGGAAAGCTCGTCGTTGACCAGCGATTTCTATTTCTTCGGCGACACGGTGATGGCGGCCGCCCGGAATATCGACCGGGTGGCGTCCGCGAATGCTTCGGCTTCGGAGACACGTTCGGCGATGGCCTCCAACATTCGCACCCGTAACCCGCGCGACGCCTACAGATACGTCGTGGCCGAGGATACCGTGGCGTCCTACGAGGAGTTCGTCCTCGCCTATCCGCAGGACCCGTTCGCCGACCGCATTCGCAGGCTCTTGGCATCAAAACTGTTGGCGCTGGCGTGGCATGGCGCGGTCGCGGCGAATTCGCCGCCGGCCTACAAGGCGTTCTACAGCCAGTATTCGGACAGCCCCTACGCCAGCCTCGCCATGCGGCTGGAGAGCCAGCCGAAGCTGATGCCGCTCTATCAGCCGACCAAGATCATGGTTGCTCCGCAGCTCGCACCGCGGATCAGGCTGAGCAATTTCAACGGCGTCAATGTTCCTCAAGGCGACAGCGCGCCGATCGGCCTCGGCGGTCGCGGATCGCTGTTCAACAAGGGCTTTGCGAAGGGCCAGCCGCTCCCGGCTCCCGTGATGAATGCCGGCGGCGTGATGTCGAACGGCCCGGCCAAGTCGCCGATGCCCGGAGTAGATCTCGCCAAGAGCGGCAAGCGCTTCGACACGCGGATCGACGGCGGCCGGCTCAGCACGCTGCCGTCGTCCGGCCCGAAGGCGGTGATGAACGGACCAGGTGCCGGCACCGTCGGCAAGGCCCCGAAAGTGATGGACCGCCGTGTCCATGGGCGGCCGCAGGTCGGTCCGCAGGTGAGCGGCAAGCGGTTCGAGCCGTCGCGTGATCCTCCGGTCAACAGGGTTCGCAATCGGCCGGTGTTCGACCGGCAGCCGACAGCCAATCGCGTCCAGCCTGCTCAGCGTATGCAGATGAATGGCAATGCGGGTGCTGGCAGGAAGGCTGTCTGGAGTTCTCCGAAGGCGATGTCGTTCGGCGGTAACAACGGCGGTGGCGGCAATAGCGGCGGCCGCTTCGCCGGCGGCGGCTTTGGCCGCTCGTTCCGCTGATGCAGGTTCTGTCTGCGCACCCATAAAAAAGCCGGCCTCCTGGCCGGCTTTTTCACGAATGATCGGCCTTCACCGTTCGAGCCGCGCGATCAGGCTGGACGTATCCCACCGGCCGCCGCCCATCGCCTGCACCTCGGCGTAAAAGTTGTCGACCAGCGCGGTGACGGGCAGGCTCGCGCCGTTGCGGCGGGCCTCCGCGAGGCAGATCGACAGATCCTTGCGCATCCATTCGACGGCGAAACCGTAATCGAACTCGCCTTCATTCATCGTCTTGTAGCGGTTCTCCATCTGCCAGGATTGCGCCGCGCCCTTCGAGATCGTCTCGATCACTGCTTCGACGTCGAGGCCGGCCTTCCTGGCGAAGTGGATGCCTTCCGACAGCCCCTCGACCAGTCCGGCGATGCAGATCTGGTTGACCATCTTGGTCAACTGGCCGGAGCCCGCCGGGCCAAGCCGCTTGCACATGCGGGCATAGGCGGCGATCACAGGTTCCGCGCGGGCATAGGATTGTTCCTCGCCACCGCACATGACGGTTAGCACGCCGTTCTCCGCGCCGGCCTGACCGCCGGAGACGGGCGCATCGACGAAGCCGAAACCGCGCGACTTGCATTCGGCGTCCAATTCGCGCGCGATTTCCGCCGACGCCGTGGTGTGGTCCACCAGAATTGCGCCGGACGCCATGCCCGCCAGCGCGCCGTCGGGGCCGAGCGTGACGCTGCGCAGGTCATGATCGTTGCCGACGCACATCATCACGAAATCCTGGCCATGCGCGGCCTGTTTCGGCGTGGGCGCAGTCGCGCCGCCGAATTTTTCGGCCCACGCCTTGGCCTTCTCCGGCGTGCGATTATAAACCGTGACGCTGTGCTTGCCCTTGCTCACGAGATGGCCCGCCATGGGAAACCCCATGACGCCAAGGCCGATGAACGCCACTTTCGCCATATCCAAGTCCTTGTCTTGTCGAAACGTCCGAACCGCCGATCATAAAGAACGGCCGCCAAAGGGCAAAGGCCGATCCAATCGCGGCGCTGACGGCCGAAATTGCGAAACAGCAATGAACTGCGCGAAAGAGCGTTCGCCTTGCCGCGCATGCGCATGCTAAGGCGTTTTCCGGATGATCGAGGAGGACGATGTGAGCGTGACGCCGGAGCAGATTCGGAGCGCCTTGGCCAAGGTGATGTCGCCGCGCGGCCAGCCGCTGACGGAGGCCGGCGTACTGTCCGAGATCGTCATTCACGACGGCAAGGTGTTTTTCTCGATCAATGTCGATGCCTCCGACGCCAAAGCCTGGGAAACAGTGCGGACGCAGGCCGACGCCGCGGTCAAGGCGCTGCCCGGCATCGCCTCGGCGATGATCGCGCTGACGGCCGAGCGCAAGGGCGGCGCGCCGTCACCCACCAGCACGCCGGCCGCGCGCCGCGGTGTCCAGCCTGCGTCGGCGCATCGCCATCCCGCGCAAGGCGCGCACGGCTCGCCGATGTCGCGGCAAGCGCCGATTCCGGGCGTGGCGGCGATTGTCGCCGTGGCATCGGGCAAGGGCGGCGTCGGCAAGTCGACCACCGCGCTCAATCTGGCGCTGGGTCTGCGCGACCTCGGCCTGCGCGTCGGCATCCTCGATGCCGATATTTACGGCCCGTCGGTACCGAAACTCACCGGCATCCATGACAAGCCCGAACTGAACGACGCGAAGAAGATGATCCCGATTCCGCGTTTCGGCCTGTCGGTGATGTCGATCGGCTTCCTCGTCGAGGAGGAAACGCCGATGATCTGGCGCGGGCCGATGGTGATGTCCGCGATCACGCAGATGCTGCGCGACGTCGCCTGGGGCACACTCGACATCATGATCGTCGACATGCCGCCCGGCACGGGCGACGCGCAACTGACGCTGGCGCAGCAGGTGCCGTTGCAGGGCGCGGTCATCGTCTCGACGCCGCAGGACCTCGCGCTGATCGATGCCCGGCGGGGCCTTGCGATGTTCAAGCGCGTGAACGTGCCGGTGCTCGGTATCGTCGAGAATATGAGCTATTTCCAGTGCCCGCATTGCGGTACGCGGTCGGATATTTTCGGCCATGGCGGGGCCCGGCACGAGGCTGAACGGCTCGGCGTGCCGTTTCTCGGCGAGATTCCGCTGCATATGGATATTCGCGCGACATCGGATTCCGGCACGCCGCTCGTGGAAAGCGAGCCGGACGGTCCGCATGCCGGGATCTATCGGGCGATCGCCAAAGCGGTCAAGGACGGGCTGGGTCTCGCCGCATCCGTGGCGTGACGGCGGCGGCGCGCCTTCAACTTTTGGCTAGAGGCACGGCTTGCGCATTTCGCCGCAGGCTCCGTCTATGCTAGAGGCCCCTCATACGGGACCGGATCGGTGTCCCGCAAAGAATCTGGGAGGTGCTCATGAAGCGACGTGATTTCCTGAAGACATCGGCCGCCGGTGCGGCAATGACCGCGGTAGCCGCGCCCGCCATCGCCCAGTCCGCGCCGGAGGTAAAATGGCGCATGACGTCCAGCTTCCCGAAATCGCTGGATACGATTTACGGCGGCGCCGAATATATGGCCAAGCAAGTCGCCGAAATGACCGACAACAAATTCCAGATCCAGGTGTTTTCGGCCGGCGAAATCGTCCCGGCGCTTCAGGCGCTCGACGCCACCAGCAACGGCACCGTCGAGGCGTCGCACACCGTCTCGTATTATTACGTCGGCAAGGATCCGACCTATGCGATCTTCGCGTCGGTGCCGTTCGGCCTGAATTCGCGCATGCAGAATTCGTGGCTCTATCAGGGCGGCGGCAACGAGCTTGCCAATGAATTCTTCAAGAAGGCGAACGTCGTCGGCTTCCCTTGCGGCAACACCGGCACGCAGATGGGCGGCTGGTTCCGCAAGGAGATCAAGACCGTCGCTGATCTGTCTGGCCTGAAATTCCGCATCGGCGGCATTGCCGGCCAGGTGTTGCAGAAGCTCGGCGTCGTGCCGCAGCAGATCGCCGGCGGCGACATCTATCCGGCGCTCGAGCGCGGCACCATCGACGCCGCGGAATGGGTCGGCCCCTACGATGACGAGAAGCTCGGCTTCGCCAAGGTCGCGCAGTATTATTATTATCCCGGCTTCTGGGAAGGCGGGCCGACGGTGCATGCCTTCTTCAACCAGGAGAAGTACAACGCGCTGCCGAAGGCCTATCAGACGGTGCTCTACAACGCCTGCACCAATGCCAACACCTGGATGCTGGCCCGCTACGACATGCAGAATCCGACCGCGCTCAAGCGGCTGGTGGCGAGCGGCGCGCAGCTTCGCCCGTTCTCCGACGAGATCATGAATGCGGCGCTGACGGCGACCAACGAGCTGTGGGCGGAGATTTCGGCCAAGAACGCCGATTTCAAGAAGGCCATCGATGCGATGCAGGCGTATCGCTCGGATCAGTATCTGTGGTGGCGCGTGGCCGAGTACACCAACGACACGTTCATGATCCGCTCTCGCGCGCGCGGCGGCTGAACCCTCTTCGGTGAGAAGAAAAACCCCGGCGCCTAAAAGCGCCGGGGTTTTGTTTTGCGCGGCCTCTTGAAAGGGAGCTATTTCGCTGGCCCGAAATCGAGCGGCGGCATGTCGAGCGGCGGAAGGTCCAGCTTGATGGTGCTGGGATCGACCGTGGTTTTGGGACCCAGCCAGTAGGTGACCGATCCGGGCCACAGGATCAGGATGGCGACCAGGATCACCTGCATGAACAGCCATGGAATCGCGCCGAGATAGATATCCTTTGTTTTGACGCTCGCCGGCGCGATGCTCCGCAGATAGAACAGCGCGAAGCCGAAGGGCGGGTGCATGAAGCTCGTCTGCATGTTGGCGCAGATCAGCACGCCGAACCAGATCAGGTCGATGCCGAGCTTGTCGGCGACCGGCGCCAGCAGCGGGATGATGATGAAGGCGATCTCGAAGAAATCGAGAAAGAACGCGATCACGAACACGAAGATGTTGACGAAGATCAGGAAGCCGACCTGTCCGCCCGGCAGGCCGGTAAGCAGGTGCTCGATCCATTCCTTGCCGCCGACGCCCTGAAAGACCAGGCTGAACACCCGCGCGCCGATCAGAATGTAGACCACCATCGCCGTGATGCGCATGGTCGTTGCCATGCCCTGATAGACCAGCGGCCGTGTCAGCGTACGGTTGAAGGCGGCCAGCGCCAGCGAGCCGACTGCACCCATCGCGCCCGCTTCCGTGGGAGTGGCGAGACCGACGAAGATGGTGCCGAGCACGAGAAAGATCAGGCCCATTGATGGGACGATGCCGCGCATGGCCTTGGCGAACAGCTTCCATCCGTGCAGCGTCCGCGCTTCCGGCGGCAAGGCCGGCACATCCTTCGGCCAGATCATGCTGACGATAAATACCCAGATGCAGAACAGCGCGATCTGGATGATGCTCGGGCCGATCGCGCCGGCATACATGTCGCCGACCGATTTGCCGAGCTGGTCGGCGAGCACGACCAGAACCAGCGACGGCGGGATGAGCTGGGTGATGGTGCCCGAGGCCGCGACCACGCCCATGGCGTGCCGCGTCGAATAGCCGTAGCGCAACATGATCGGGACCGAGATCACGCCCATGGCGATGACGGATGCGGCCACCGTGCCGGTGATCGCGCCGAGAATGGCGCCGACAATGATGACTGCATAAGAGAGGCCGCCGCGGACGGGGCCGAACAACTGGCCGATCGAATCGAGCAGGTCTTCGGCAAGGCCGCAGCGTTCGAGGATCGCCCCCATGAAGGTGAAGAACGGGATCGCCAGCAGCAGGTCGTTCGAGATGATGCCGTAGAGCTGATAGGTGAGGTTGCCGAGAAAGTCAGGGCTTATCAGGCCCATTTCGATGGCGATGAAGCCGAAGAACAGGCCGGTCGCGGCGAGGGAGAAGGCGGCGGGAAACCCGATCAGCATGATGCAGACCATGCCCGCGAACATCAGCGGGGCCATGTTGTCGCGGATCGGGGTCATTGGAGCGGCTTTTCGTAATGGAATTTAAGCTCGTAATGAGCCTGAAGCGCGGCCACACGCTTGATGAATTCGGACAATCCCTGAAGCATCATCAGGAAGAAACCGAGCGGCAGCAGCAGCTTCACCGGCCATCTGATGAGGCCGCCGGCGTTGGAGGACGTCTCGCCGGTGCGCAGCGCTTCGGTGAACCACGGCCAGGTGAAATAGATCAGGATCAGGCAGATCGGCATCAGGAACAGGACGATGCCGACGAGATCGATGAAGATGCGCGTTCGCTCCGACACCGAGCCGTAGACGAGATCGACGCGGACATGCTCGTTCACCTTGAGCGTGTAGGGCGCGCCGAGCAGCACCATGCCGGCGAACATGTACCACTGCACTTCCAGCCACGCATTCGACGACAGGCTGAACATGTATCGACTGGCTGCATTGCCGGCGCTGACGAGACAGGCGATCAGGACAAGCCAGTTCGCAATAACGCCGAAGCGATCGTTGATCGCGTCGATGACGCCGCTCACCCTCAGAAGCGTTCGCACCCAAAGCCCTCGATTTGCCGGAGGCTCGCGGTTGGCCCACGGCGTTTCCCCGGTATTTGCGCGGAGCCTTGTCCCGGCTCCCTAGCGTTTCCGTCTACCATTCAGGGTGCGACGATTCCAGCAGCTTCGTCTGCCGTCAATCAGCCGTTGGTCGAGTGAGGGAGATTTTTGCGTTTTAGAGTCTGATCCAACTCTCGTTGAGTCAGACTCGTCGCTCGTCTTTTTGTTTGCGCATGATCTTTTCCGGAAGCCGGTTCCCGCGTTTCGGGCTCATGCTCTAGCCGCCAGTGACGCTCATATGCCGGCTGACGCCCGGCCTGTTGCGGCGCCGGTCGATGATGAAATCGTGGCCCTTCGGCTTGGTATGAATGGCTTTATCAATTGCCTGAAAGAGCAGTTCGTCATCGGCGGAGGCCCGGAGCGGGGTGCGCAGATCGGTCGCGTCCTCCTGGCCGAGGCAGGTATGAATCGTGCCGGTGCAGGTGACGCGCACGCGGTTGCAGGATTCGCAGAAATTGTGGGTCAGCGGCGTGATGAATCCAAGTCGCCCGCCGGTTTCACCGACGCGGACGTAGCGCGCCGGCCCGCCGGTCCGGTCGGGAAGGTCGGTCAGCGAATAACGCTGTTCGAGCCGCGCGCGCACCAGCGACAGCGGCAGGTACTGATCGAGCCGGCCGCCGCCGATCTCGCCCATCGGCATCACCTCGATCAGCGTCAGGTCCATGCCCTCGCCATGCGCCCATTCGACCAGCGAGGGGATTTCATCCTCGTTCAGCGTTTTCAACGCGACGGTGTTGATCTTGATCTTCAGCCCGGCGGCCTGGGCAGCCTTGATCCCTCCGAGAACCGTTGCGAGGTCGCCGAGGCGGGTGATCTGGCGGAACAGCGGGGCGTCGCGCGTGTCCAGCGAGACGTTGACCCGGCGGACGCCGCAATCGGCCAGCTCTGTTGCATACTTCTCCAGTAGCGTGCCGTTAGTGGTCAGCGTGATCTCATCGAGCGCGCCGGAGGCGAGGTGCCGCGACAGCGAGCGGAACAGCGACATCACGTTGCGCCGCACCAGCGGTTCGCCGCCGGTCAGGCGCAGCTTGCGAACGCCCTTGGCGATGAAGGCCGAGCACAGCCGGTCCAGTTCCTCCAGCGTCAGCAGGTCGGCTTTCGGCAGGAACGTCATATCTTCCGACATGCAGTAGAAGCAGCGCAGATCGCAACGGTCCGTCACCGAGACGCGCAGATACGTCACCGTCCGTCCGAACGGATCGATCATGCCGGGCAGGGGGGCAATGCGCACTGTCATCGCGGCGAAGGTTCCATGGCAGGCCACTAGCGCCTGGTCATTTTGAGCATGATCTTGTCCGAAAACCGGTTCCCACTTTTCGGGATCATGCTTGGACTAACGTAAGCGTCGTGACCGGACGAAGCAACTGGCGGATGAGGTTAGCGCGATGGGAATGGCGTGTTGAGCGTCGGCGGCGGGAACGGCGAAGCCTGCGGGGCTGGCGCCGGAGCGGCTTGCGAGGCGACCGGCGGGGCGCGCTTAGGTTGTCGCTTCGGCGGCGGCCGTCGGACCCGTTTCGGCGGAACGGCGAGCACCAACTCCGCGTAAGCGGGGTTCGGATCGAATTCCAGCTTGGTCGTGACGCCCATGTCGAGATTGGAACTGACGACCTGCTTCTCGACCGGCTGCACCGGGACGGTCTGCGGCTGATAGCGATCGAGCGTGTAGGTGATGGTCAGCGGCGCGACCGGCACGGAGATGGCGCAGGGCGTCCGGCAAGCCTCTCCGGTGGAGGCGCGGGCCTCAGCGCCGGGCGGCATCGATTCGAGTTGAAGCGTCGAGACGGGCGGCGGCGAATTGAAAAAGTCGAGGCTGGAGACCGAAAACGACGCGCAGCCCGACAGCGCGAAGCCCGCAAAGGCGATGACCAGAACGCGCCACATACCCACCGCTCCCGATGCGGCCCGTGGCCGCATGAACCCCGGCGCGACCATAGGGGGCTGATCGGTGGCGCGCAACGCCCGCGCGTGCCGATTTGCGTTTCGTTCAGGTGATTTGTCACCTGAATAGCGCCCGCGACGCGAACTTTACCCAGTCAGATCAGATGATTAGCCGAACTATTTCAATTTGCTGGAGATTTGTTCGACCGCCTGCGGCAGGTCGGCCATCCGCGAAATGACCAGATCAGGATTCAATTCCTCGATCGGGGTTTCGGTGTAGCCGAACGTTACGCCGATCACCGGCACATTCGCCCGCCGCGCGACGCCGACATCGGTGCCGGCGTCGCCGACCATGATCGTCGACGAAAGCTGGCCGCCGGCCCGCAAGACGGTCTGCCGCAGGAAGGACGGGTCGGGCTTGGCGATGCCGAACGTGTCCGCGCCGCAGATCGCGGCAAATCTCGGTGTCAGTTCAAGGCGATCGAGCAGGAGCTTTGACAGCCATTCGAGCTTGTTGGTGCACACCGCGAAAATGAAGCCTTGCGCGGCAAGGCCGTCCAGCGCGTCCGTCAGCCCCTCGAAGGGGCGCGAATGGTCGGCGATATGGTCGGCGTAATAGGCGATGAAATCGGTCATCATCCGGTCGATCTCGGCGACCGTGCAGTCGCGGCCCGCGACCTCCAGCCCGCGTTCGATCAGCTTGCGGGCTCCGCCGCCGATCAGGTTTCGCGCCGACGCCAGCGGCAATTCCGCAATGCCTTCCCGGGTGAGGACGACATTGAGGGCGGCGATCAGGTCGGGGGCGGTATCGACGAGGGTCCCGTCGAGGTCGAAGGCGAGGAGCGGCGGCTGGGTCATGGAGATGGGCTACTTGCGCTTGCCCGCCGACGCAAGGGGCATCTGGCGATCGGTCGCGGGCGCCGATTGCCGGCTATGCGGCGGCCGAATTGGACGGTAGACACGGGCCGGGCAAACGGCGTGGCGAACGGCCATCCTTTCGTCACCGATGGCGGCCACTCGTCGGCATCCGTTGCAGGCAAGATTGTCCTCGCCGATCCGGCGGGTATTAGGTGTGATCGAGCGGCCGCCGGCCGCGCATGAGGAGAGGCGAGATGAACAAGCGATTGCAGGCGGCCGTGGCGGCCTTTGGCGTTCTGGCGATGGCCGGTGGTGTCGCATTGGCGCAGGCCCAGCCGAAGGGGGCTGCCGCCGCTCAGCAGAAGGCGGCCGAGCCTTCCGCCGCGGCGATCGCTGCGGCAAAGGAAATCCTTCTGATCAAGAACGCCAGTGCGGCCTATTCCGGCGTGGTGGTCTCCACCATCCAGAGCGTCCGCAATTCGCTGACGCAGAACAATCTCAATTACCAGAAGGACATCGAGGAGATTTCCTACAAGCTGGCGCGCGACCTGTCCGGCAAGGAGCGGGAAATCGGCGACGCCATGGCGGCGATCTACGCGACCCACTTCACCGAGCAGGAGCTGAAGGACCTGGTGACGTTCTACAAGTCGCCGCTCGGCAAGAAGGTGAACGAGATGGAGCCGAAGTCGATCGAGGAAAGCCTGAACTACATCCGCGGCTGGGGCGAAGACCTTGCGCTCGAAGTCAATGAGAAATTCCGCGAGGAAATGAAGAAGCGCGGCAAGGAGCTGTAAGAAAAAGCATGATCCCGAAAAATGGGAACCGGCTTTCGGACAAGATCATGCTCAAGAAGACACAGCGACGGGTTAATTCGCGAAAGGCGGGCGCATGATTGACGTCGATCTCATGGTCATCGGAGGCGGATCGGGTGGCGTGCGCGCCGCGCGGATCGCGGCCGGCTACGGTGCGCGCGTGCTCGTCGCCGAGGAATATCGCGTGGGTGGGACCTGCGTGATCCGCGGCTGCGTGCCGAAAAAGCTGATGGTCTATGCCTCGCATGTGCATCACGAGATCGCGGACGCGGCCGGCTTCGGCTGGACCATCCCGCAGGCGACGTTCGACTGGGCGACGCTGATCGCCAACAAGGACAAGGAGATCGACCGGCTCGAAGCCGCCTATGCGAGCAATCTCGACAAGGCCGGCGTGAAGATCGTCAAGGCGCGCGCGGTGTTTCAGGACCCGCACACGCTCGCATTGTCGAATGGTGAGACGGTCCGAGCCGGTCATGTGCTGATCGCGGTCGGCGCGACCCCCAATCATGGCGAGGCGATTCCCGGCATCGAGCACGTCATTTCGTCAAACGAGGTGTTTCATCTGCCGGTGCAGCCGAAGCGCATCCTGATTCAGGGCGGCGGCTATATCGCGCTGGAGTTCGCCTGCATCTTCGCCGGCCTCGGCACCGAAGTCACGGTGGTCTATCGCGGCGAGAATATTTTGCGCGGGTTCGACGAGGACGTCCGCGCTCATGTCCGCAAGGAGATGGAGCAGGCGGGGATTTCGATCCTGACCGGATGCACCGTCACGCGGGTCGACAAGCGCGACGACGGCTTGACGGCGCAGCTCTCGAACGGCTCCAGCGTTGCCGCCGATCAGGTGATGTTCGCCATCGGCCGTAATCCGAACGTCGCCAATCTCGGTCTTGAGAAGGCCGGCGTCGCTATCGATCCGAAAAGCGGCGGCATCGCGGTCGATGGATTTTCGCAGACGTCGGTGCCGCATGTCTACGCGGTCGGCGACGTCACGCATCGGCTGAACCTGACGCCGGTGGCGATCCGCGAAGGCCACGCCTTTGCCGATTCGGTGTTCGGCAAGAAGCCGGTGCGGGTCGATCACGCCGACGTGCCGACGGCGGTGTTCACGCAGCCCGAGGTCGGAACGGTGGGGCTGACGGAGGAGCAGGCGCGGGCGCAGTTCGCGCGCGTGGATATCTACAAGGCCGATTTCCGTCCCATGAAGGCGACGCTGTCCGGCAGCCAGTCGCGGGTGCTGATGAAGCTGGTCGTGGACGGCGAGAGCGATCGCGTGCTCGGCTGCCACATCGTCGGATCCGAGGCGGGCGAGCTGATCCAGATCATCGGCATCGCGATCAAGATGAAGGCCACCAAGGCGGATTTCGACGCGACCATGGCGGTGCATCCGACCGGAGCGGAGGAACTGGTGACGATGCGGACGCCGAGCGCGCGTTACGTCCGCGGGGTTGCGGCGGAATAGGCTAGAGCATGATCCGACTGCGTTAAATCAGACTCGTGGTTTGTCTTTTTGTTTGAGCATGATCTGATCCGAAAACCGGTTCCCACTTTTCGGGATCATGCTCTAGGCCGCCGGCGTCGCGAGCCAGTTCGCCGCGTGCTTCCAGAGCGTGTCGCGATGCTGCGGCTTGAAGAAGCCGAAATGGCCGATCTCGAACGCGCCGATTTGTCCGGGATCGATCGAGAGAATCTCCGGCTTGGTCGCGGTGAAGCCGCTGCATAGCAGTTCGACCATCTCGCGCGTCGCCCAAGGATCGTCGCTGAAGCTCAGCGCCCGCACCGGCTTGCGGTACTGCGCATAATGGGCCAGCGCCGGCTTCAGCTTCGGATCATCATAGTAGTAGCGCTTGTTCATCACCCAGCCGGCCCATTCGAGGAAGACGCCGCGGGGAAGATCCTCGCCGAGGCCGAGCCTGCCCGGCATGTAGCCGAGCGCGTGTGTGATCGGCTTGCCGAAAAAGTTCAGAAGCGCATAGACGCGGTATTTTTCCGGAGCCGGCATCAGCCCCCAATAGCCGGCCTGCGCCGAGACCAGGAGGCTGCGCGCGATCATGTCGTTGTTCGGCAACAGGCCGATCGCCTGTCCGCCGAACGAATGCCCGACCACGCCGAGCGCGAGCCCCTTGTAGCGTCCGCGCATCCAGGTGATGGCGGAGGCGACATCGAGCAGCGCCCAGTCGGTCATCGTCGCCTTGAATCCGCGCAGCGACTTCGGGCGCGAGCCGCCGATGCCGCGATAGTCGTAAGTGAGAACGACGAAGCCGCGGCCCGCCAGATAGGTGGCGAAATTCCGGTAGATTTTCCGCGGCACGGCGGTGGCCGAATTGATAAGCACGGCGTGGCGCTTCTCGCCGCGCGGCAGAAATAGCGTCCCCGACAGCATGTAGCCGTCGCTGGCGGGAATAAAGATGTCATCGACAAAAACGTCGTCGAGCCCGATGTCCGACACGGCATCCCCGCGAGATTGACCCGCCAACTGCTTAGGCCGCCGCCGCCCGATCCGCAACATCTTGACTTGCAAGGCTGTTTTCCAACTGGCGAAGCCGGGACGGGCTGTGTATAACCCGCCCGTCGGCGCTGGCCGAACCTTCCAGGAGCACGATCATGTCCGAGCGGTGGACCCCGAAAGCTGGCGGAACAAGCCGGCGTTGCAGATGCCGGAATATCCCGACGGCGGCGCCTTGGCCGATGTCGAGGCGCAGCTTGCGACGTTTCCGCCGCTGGTGTTCGCGGGCGAGGCACGGAACCTGAAAAAGGCGCTGGCGAAGGTGGCCGCGGGCGATGCGTTCCTGTTGCAGGGCGGCGACTGCGCCGAAAGCTTCGCCGAGCACGGCGCCAACAATATCCGCGATTTCTTCCGCGCCTTCCTGCAAATGGCGGTGGTGCTGACCTATGCCGGCGCGCTGCCGGTGGTGAAGGTGGGCCGCATTGCCGGCCAGTTCGCGAAGCCGCGCTCCTCGCCCGTGGAGAAGATGGACGGCGTCGAGCTGCCGAGCTATCGCGGCGACATCGTCAACGACATCGCCTTCACCGCCGAAGCGCGCGTTCCCGATCCGCGCCGGCAATTGATGGCCTATCGCCAGTCGGCGGCGACGCTCAACCTGCTGCGCGCCTTCGCCAATGGCGGCTTCGCCAATCTGGCGAGCGTGAATCAGTGGATGCTGGGCTTCCTCAAGGATTCGCCGCAGTCGCGCCGCTATCAGGAGCTGGCCGGCCGGATTTCCGAGGCGCTCGATTTCATGCGCGCCTGCGGCCTCGATCTGGAAAGCCATCCGGAGCTTCGCTCGACCGATTTCTACACCAGCCATGAGGCGCTGCTGCTCGGCTACGAGCAGGCGATGACGCGCGTCGATTCCACCACCGGCGACTGGTACGCCACCTCCGGCCACATGCTCTGGATCGGCGACCGCACGCGGCAACTCGACAACGCGCATGTCGAGTATTTCCGCGGCATCAAGAACCCGATCGGGCTGAAATGCGGCCCATCGCTCAAGCCCGACGAGCTGCTGCGCCTGATCGACGTGCTCAATCCCGACAACGAGCCCGGACGGCTGACCCTCATCAACCGTTTCGGCGCGGACAAGGTGGGCGAGTGCCTGCCGCCTTTGATCCGCGCGGTGCAGCGCGAGGGCCGCGTCGTCGTCTGGTCGTGCGATCCGATGCACGGCAACACGATCACCTCGACCTCGGGCTACAAGACCCGGCCGTTCGACAAGATCACCTCGGAGGTCAAATCCTTCTTCGCGGTCCATGCGGCGGAGGGCACGCATGCCGGCGGCGTGCATCTGGAAATGACCGGGCAGGACGTGACCGAATGCACCGGCGGCGCCCGCGCGATCACCGATCAGGACCTGAACGACCGCTATCACACCGTTTGCGATCCACGCCTGAATGCGGAGCAGTCGATCGATCTGGCCTTCCTGATCGCCGAGCTGCTGAAGCAAGGGCGGGCGACTCGCGCAAAACCCCTGCCGGCGGTGTCAGGGCTGTAATTTGCAGCGGATCTACCTCGCGACGATCAATAGCTGGAACGGGCTGGTTTCCGCCGCCCGTTCCGAGCGGGCGATCCGCGAGGAAATCGTCATTCTCGTTCTCGCCGTTCCCGCGGCCTTCCTGATTGCAGCAACGGCCGCGCGAGCTGTCGAACTGATCCTTGTTCTATTGCTGCTGCTGGCGGTCGAACTGCTCAACACCGCGATCGAAAAGCTCTGCGATCGCGTGACGCTGGAGCGCGACGAGCAAATCCGCCGGGTGAAGGACATGGGCTCCGCCGCGGTCGGCGTGGCGCTGGTGATGGCCGGACTGCTCTGGCTGTTCGCGATTGCCGAGCGGCTCGGCTTCGTCTGAACGCCGCGCTGCCTTGCGACGCGCGGCTTATTTCGCCGGAATGAATGTCGGCCCGACGCTTCGGATCGGCCGATCCTCCGCCGAGGACGCCGGATTCGCAGGAGCCGTGGCCTCCGGCGTCGCGCCCGATGCTGCCGTTCCCGCCTTCGGCTGCGCCGCCCCGCGGACCGGACGTCCCTTTGCGTCGCGGGGCTGCGACATCTGCTTGGCGCGCTCATCCGTGACGATGATATCGCCTTGCGCGGCGGCCGCGCGGTTGTCGATGCTTTTCAGCGCCTCCGCCCATGTCTGCCCCTGAGCCTTGCACGAGCAGGAGGGGTTGAACGACTGGCGATATTTGAAGGCGTTGGGCAGGGACGAATAGGGTTGGCCGTTGATCGAGACGGCACGGCTGATGTCCTCGTTGCTGCGGAAGGTGAAGAGCGTCGCTTCCGCCGCCGGGCAGAGGTTCTTGCAGCTCTGCTCGTCTTCGGCGAAGCGCGCCGGCGTGGTCGCGAACGAGACCGGGAAATAATAGCCGTCGCAGCTCCGCACGCACATCGTCTTGTAGGTGAAGGCAGGCGCGCCATACTCCGCCTGCGGCGGCGGCACATTGTTGTTATTGTTGCCGCCGAAGATGCTGTCGAAGAAGTTGCCGCCGCCCTGATTCTCGCGCGCATATTGCGGGCCGCAATTGTTCTGCGCGAGCGCGGCCAGAACCGACCGGCGCTGCTGGTCGCGCTCGAAGCTGGGCGCGCCGCCGCTGCCGCGCAGCCGCTCCAGATTGACGGTGATCTGGTCGAGATTGCCGCGCATCTGCTGAATCCGGCTGTTCACCGGGCCGCATTGCGCCGACTGGTTGCTGAACAGCGAGAAGAATCCGGAACTGTCGCAGCCCATTCGCCGCGCCTGATCGGTCACGCGGTCGAGTTCCGCGGTCTGGCGCGCGGCTGCGTCCTCATAGCGGCGGATCTGTTCGGCCCGCGCCGGATCGCCGCCGCCCCGGTCCACGGCCGCGAGCTGGGCCTCCAGCCGCTGGCAGACCGGATTTCCGCCCGGCGGGGGATACCCTTGCGGATAGCCTTGCGCGGCGGCGGCCACGATCATGGCGGCGCTCGCGGCGCAGGCGATCAGGATGGTCAGTTTCGGGGATGAATAGGCGCGCATCGTTCCTGCAAGCGGGGCCGGTCAGCGGCCGATCTTCGACATAACTGCTTCGTGCCTCAGGGTCACCCTGTTTCCAAGGCGTGAGTGTGGCGGTGCGATCACGTCCCGGTCAGTCGCGACCAAATGCGGCAGCGGGTGGTACAAATAGGCAACGGGTTAGCGTTGACAGGTGATCGCCACGAAATCCGAGCAATCGGCGGCGGAGCATTTGCCGGCGCCCGCGGGGTGCAGGATTTCGGCGGTGACGTCGTCGCGCGCGACCTTGCGGAACGCCGAGGCCGTCTCGAACTGGCGCGCGCGGCAATAGGCGCTGGCGACCGCGGCCCCGCATGCTTCGCCATTGGCGAGGCATTGGTCGACGCCATATCCGTCCGGCTGGTTCGCCACCAGGAAGACGCGCGTGGTGTTGGCGTCCGCCGCGGCGGCGAGGAGGCCGAAACAACCGACAAGAGAACCGAAAAGCATCGCACGCCGCATGGGCCACGCTCCGATCATGGCGACGGGCAATGCGAGTCGCTCAAAGGTGGTTAACGAGGCCGCTGTTGCCACGCGCATGCCGGGCCGGATAGGGCAGATCGGCCACACCGGCCGGAATTCCCTTGACGAAATTGCGGCGGTGTCGTCATTGTGCCGCCCATGACTGGTTTCCTCATGATTTGTGGCATTTGCCGCGAGATTACGAGCTAGCGATTCGCTGGCTGAGGCCGTCATTTCTCAAATGAGATAAACCGACGCCCAGCCATAGGGGCATTAGGCTCCTTTAGGGGCATCAAGACTATGGAATTGCGTCTCTACGATACGATGACGAAGGAGAAGCGGCCGTTCGTGCCGCTCGATCCGACGAACGTGCGCATGTATGTGTGCGGACCGACGGTCTATGACTACGCGCATATCGGCAATGCGCGCCCCGTGATCGTGTTCGACGTGCTGTTCCGCCTGCTGCGCCATCTCTACGGCGAACGGCACGTCACCTATGTCCGCAACATCACCGACGTCGACGACAAGATCAACGACCGCGCCGCGCGCGATTATCCGGAGCTGCCGCTGAACGAGGCGATCCGCAAGGTGACGGAGCAGACCGGCGCGCAATTCCATGCCGACGTGGATGCGCTGGGCTGCCTGCGGCCGACCATCGAGCCACGCGCCACCGAGCATATCTCGGAAATGCGCACGATAATCGAGAAGCTGATCGCGGGTGGCCACGCCTATGTCGAGCAGGATCACGTCCTGTTCGCCGTCGGCACGATGCCGGCATACGGCCGGCTGTCGCGCCGCTCGCTCGACGAATTGCTGGCTGGCGCGCGCGTCGACGTCGCCGCCTACAAGCGCAACGATATGGACTTCGTGCTGTGGAAGCCGTCAAAGCCGGGCGAGCCATCATGGCCGTCACCGGGCGGCATTGCCGTCGAGGGGCGTCCGGGCTGGCATATCGAGTGCTCGGCGATGGCGTGGAAGCATCTCGGCGAGCAGTTCGACATTCACGGCGGCGGCATCGATCTGGTTTTCCCGCATCACGAGAACGAAATCGCGCAGTCCTGCTGCGCGTTTCACTCGGACCGCATGGCGCAGGTGTGGATGCATAACGGCTTCCTTCAGGTCGAAGGCGCGAAGATGTCGAAGAGCCTCGGCAATTTCGTCACGATCAATGATCTGCTGGCCGACTGGCCGGGCGAGGTATTGCGGCTGAACATGCTGAAGACGCATTACCGCTCGCCGATCGACTGGACGCTGAAAGGACTGGAGGAAAGCGCCAAAACGCTGGACGATTGGTACTGGGCGGCGGCGGACGCCACCGGCGGCAGCGTCTCGCCCGCGGTGGAGGCGGCGCTGCTCGACGATCTGAACACGCCGCAGATGATCGCGGCGCTGCACGGCCTGCGCAACAGCGGGGCGGCGGGCAATGATGAGGACCGCAAGTCATTCGCGGCGTCGCTGCGGGTGATCGGGCTATTGTCGCAAAGCGCGGCCGAATGGAACAAGCGCAAGCAGCAGGCGAGCGGCGTCGATGCCGGTGCGATCGATGAACTGGTCTCAAACCGCGTGGCCGCACGTGTGCGAAAGGATTTCAAGGAATCCGATCGCATCCGCGACGAACTCGCGGCGATGGGCGTGGTGCTGAAGGACGGCAAGGATGCGAGCGGCAATCCGGTGACGACATGGGAGATGGCGCGATGACCAAGCCCGAGACGCCGTTTCCGAAACACTGGCGCTATTACGTCTTCATCAAATGGGCGTTGATCGCGGGCGCCGTGGCGCTAGCGCTCAAGCTCGTCGGCGTGTGGTGAGCGCGATGGGACAGAGCGTGCCGAAACCCGGCCTGCGGCCGCTTCTTCCTGCCGACGTGCCCGTGTGCGCGGCGATTTTCGAGGCGAGCGTGAGCGAACTCACCGGCGACGATTACACCGAGGCACAGCAGGAAGCCTGGATCGCGGCGTTCGAGGAAACCGATCTCGCCGAGCGGCTGGGCAAGCAATTGACGCTGATCGCGACGCTGCGCGATGCGCCGGTCGGCTTTGCGTCGTTGAAGGACAACAGTCATATCGACCTGCTCTATGTGCATCCGGCCGCCGTGCGGCAGGGTGTCGCCACCGCGCTCTGCGATGCGCTTGAGAAGCTCGCCGGCGCGCGTGGCGCGGACAAGCTTACGGCCGATGTCAGCGACACCGCGCAGCCTTTTTTCGCCCGCCGCGGTTACTTCGCCCAGCGGCGCAACACCGTGCCGCTCGGCGACGAATGGCTCGGCAACACCACCATGCAGAAGACTCTCGGCGCGACGCCGGAAGGAACGATCCAATGAGCCGCGAACGTCTCTATTTGTTCGATACGACGCTGCGCGACGGCGCGCAGACGAATGGCGTCGACTTCACCGTGCATGACAAGAAGATCATCGCCGGCATGCTCGACGATCTCGGCGTCGATTACGTCGAAGGCGGCTATCCGGGCGCGAACCCGACCGATTCGGAATTCTTCGCTCATGATCCGAAGCTGGAGAACGCGACGTTCACCGCCTTCGGCATGACGCGGCGGCCGGGCCGCTCGGCCTCGAACGATCCGGGCATCGCCGCGCTGCTGGAGGCGAAATCGGACGCGATCTGCTTCGTCGCCAAATCGTCCGAATATCAGGTGAAGGTCGCGCTGGAGACGACCAACGAGGAAAACCTCGCCTCGATCCGCGACAGCGTATCGATGGTGAAGGCCAAGGGCCGCGAGGTGCTGGTCGATTGCGAGCATTTCTTCGACGGCTACAAGGCCAATCCCGATTATGCCTTGTCGTGCGCGAAGGCGGCGTATGAGTCCGGCGCGCGCTGGGTCGTGCTGTGCGACACCAATGGCGGCACGCTGCCGCATGAGGTGGAGCGTATCGTCGGCGAGGTCGTCAAGCATGTGCCGGGCGCGCATCTCGGCATCCACGCGCATAACGACACCGAACAGGCGGTGGCCAATTCGCTGGCCGCGGTGCGCGCCGGCGTGCGGCAGATTCAGGGCACGTTGAATGGTCTCGGCGAGCGTTGCGGCAACGCCAACCTCTGCTCGATCATCCCGACGCTGAAGCTGAAGGGTGAATTTTCGGAAAAGTTCGACATCGGCATCTCGGAGCAGAAGCTCGGCTCGCTGGTGCAGGTCTCGCGCGCGCTGGACGACATGCTGAACCGCGCGCCGGATCGGCATGCGCCTTATGTCGGCGAAAGCGCGTTCGCGACCAAGGCCGGCATCCATGCCTCCGCCATCGTCAAGGACCCGACGACCTACGAACACGTCGCGCCGGAAACGGTGGGCAATCATCGCAAGGTGCTGGTGTCCGATCAGGCCGGGCGCTCGAACCTGTTGAGCGAACTGGACCGTATGCAGGTCGCCTATGACAAAAGCGACCCGAAACTCGGGCGGCTCTTGGAGGAGGTGAAGGAGCGCGAGGCGATTGGCTATGCCTATGAATCCGCCGATGCGTCGTTCGAGTTGCTGGCGCGCCGGACGCTCGGCCATGTGCCGGAATATTTCCGGGTCGAGCAGTTCGATGTGAACGTCGAGCAGCGTTTCAACGCACTGGCGCAGCGGGTGACGGTCGCGCTTGCAGTGGTGAAGGTGAATGTCGCCGGCGAGACGCTGATTTCGGCGGCGGAGGGCAACGGCCCGGTGAACGCGCTCGACGTCGCGTTGCGCAAGGATCTCGGCAAGTACCAGAAGTACATCGACGGGTTGAAGCTGGTCGACTACCGCGTGCGTATCCTCAATGGCGGCACCGAGGCCGTGACGCGCGTGCTGATCGAGAGCGAGGACGAGAAGGGCGAGCGCTGGACCACGATCGGCGTGTCTGCGAACATCATCGATGCGTCGTTTCAGGCGCTGATGGATCTCGGTGGTGTTCAAGCTGGTGAAATCCGGCGCGCCGGCTTGAGGCGCGATCCGGAACGGGCGATGAGGCGAAAGTCTAACGGGAGATGGCGTTCGGGCCGCACCGCCATCTGCTAGACTTGAGCTAGATGTTTGAGCATGATCTTTTCCGAAAACCGGTTCCCACTTTTCGGGATCATGCTCCAGGCGAATTCGGGGAACGGCAATGGCGCGTGCGTTACGCAACTGGCTCGAGGCGAGCAATCTGCCGACCATCATCGCCGGCGTTCTCGCCGCGCTGGTCGGTATCGCGGTGGTGCTGGTCGTCGGCGGGTACTATCTCGTGACGCTTTAGAATGGCCGCAGCTTGAATGTCTTCTAAACTCGCGCAGTCGTGCGCGACGCTCGCAGAACCGTGAGAGGCGCTGACTCACTCCGGTCATGTTATGCCGATATCGCTCCCCTCGACAGGGAGCACGAGCATGACGAAAATTCCGCCGACCGAATTCGGGTCCGAACTCGTTTCATTGATGCGTCAAATTCTTGACGAGGCCGTCGAGCGGCTCGATTCCCAGCATCGCACGCCGGCGATGAAGGCGAAGATGGCCGAGCGCATCGTCCGGACGGCGTCGGACGGGATCACCGAACCGTCGGAGCTTCTGTCGGCTGCGGTCGCGGAGGGCCGTGACCCTGCGGCCTGAAAGTTCAACTGCCCAGAAATTTATAGGCGACGAGGATCGCCAGCATCGCAAGGAAGATCAGCAGCGCGGGGACCTTCTTTTCCCGCGCGGCGCCGCCTGAAACGGTCTTTCTGGCTTCGGCCTGTGCTTTGGCTTCGGCCTGGCGCGCCCGCGCGTCGCGCAGGGAGACCACGTTGTCGGAGTCGTCGGTTCGTTTCGGTTCAGTGGCCATGGGGCAAGTCTCGCGGAGCTGGAAAATCAGCCTGGACTTCCCGTCGGACGATTTCAATCCGTTGCGTTTGTGGTGCCGGCGTCTCCAGCAGATGCCCCGGAGATTTTTTCGCCGCCGCAGGCAGGGCGGGCGCGATCAGTGATATTTCCGCCGCCGGAGCAAGGCTTCGGCCTGCTGCTTGTACTGTCTGGCGAGTTCCAACAGCCGTTCGGTGGTTTCCTGATCGGTCACCGTCCAGGCCAGACGTTCGGCCTGCGCGGCCTTTTCTCGCAAAATCTGAACTTCGCTCATCGCGCAAACCTTTCGGTCAAGTCGATCCCCTCCAACTTTAGGCAAATCGTTCGGTTTCGGATGATGTGAGGATAGAGCTACCAATCGGTTAAGCTCTGTGCGGAAGATCACCTCACACCCGCGAGCAACCCCCAGTTCCGCGCGTCTCCGGTTCCGCAAAGGGAGACAACAACCGCACGGCATGGTTTAAGGCACTCCCATCAATCAAGGAGATGTCGGTGGCGAAGAAATCATTCTCGGCGAACGCAGCGAGTCTTGTCAGAAATTTCGGCAGGCTGACACTGGACGCTCAGGCGCTCGTCCTTTCCGAATTGTCTCAACTTTATCAGGGCGCGCGCAACCAGCGCATCAACGTGCTGAAGTCGGAAATCCGTGAGCTTAGCGCCACGACCAAGAAGAAAGCCGCCGCGAGGAAGAAGGCGGTGGCAAAGGTCGGAAAGAAAGCCGCAAGAAAGGTCGCCGCGAAATATCGCAGCACCAAGGATAAGACGATGACCTGGTCCGGCCGCGGATTGATGCCGCGCTGGATGAAAGCGGAGATGAAGGAACTGAAGGTGAAGGCGGATCATTTCCTCATCAAGGGAAAATAGCTCCGGGGTGAATGATGAAACAGAAGCCATCCGCCGAGCGGCAGCCCGGCGCGCGGCGCATCAAGCCGTGGCACGCAATCGCCATCACCTTCGGCGGAGGTTTTCTGCTTTTCCTGCTGGTGCATGTTTTCATCCAGGCAGATCTCTTCACGTTCCTTCAGACCACCAGTCCCCTTTCCGAGAACTGAAGCCGTCCGCGCCCGCGATATAAAAAGCCCACCGCTGAGGGTGGGTGTGGTCAATAAAGGAGGACGTCCGGCAGATGGCGGACGCTCGAAGCGCCGAGACTTAAAGCGCGGGCAGGGCAGGCGCTCCCAAAGCAGCCATGCGCGAAACAAAACCTCGTTGCCTGCATGCCGGCGACGAGGCGATGCTAAAGTCCTGTTTGGTTTGCTGTTTCGTTTTTGAGCGGCGGGCCGGCTCAGGCCGCGCGCGGCTCCTTGATCTTCCGGATTTCATAATTTTCCAGCAGCGCGTCATTGTCGAACAGGCCGCTGACCCGAGCGGCGCGAATCGCTTCCTTTTCGTTCCGGAAAAGACGGCTGACGCGCTCGCCGCAGAAAAACAACGCCCACATGATGACCTCCATCCAGGCAACAAACGACGAAGCCAGTTTCCGGTTCGCGGCCTCCCGCGATTGTGAAGCGCGGTCAGGAAATCCAGAACCGTATCGAAGATCAGTGGAACTTCTTCCGTCTGGGACCATTCTCTTTTCGCTTCGATCAAACGAGTTCGGAAAGTAGGGAGGCTTTTATGAAGATCAAGGTCCTGGCCTGTGCTGTGGCCGCCGTTGCGCTCACGGTGTCGCCGGCGATGGCGGCGAAGAAAATGAAGAGAAGCGGGCACCACCACGCGCACCACCACATGCATGGTCATATGCATCATCACGCGCATGGCCGATCGATGCCGGGCGCGGTCGTCGGCGGGGCGGCCGGTGTGGCTGGCGCCGTGGTCGGAGGTGCGGTCGCCACCGCCGGCGCAATCGCGACCGCGCCGATCATGCTCGCCCCGGTCAGCACTCTGAACGGTCCGACCTGCAAGGCGGGCACGATGGTGACTATCAACGGCAAGAGAATGCGCTGCCAGTAAGGCGCGGGTTCAGAACTGCGGAAATTCGCGAGTCTGAAAAACCGGAAGTGGAAAGGCCCCGCCGATGGGCGGGGCCTTTGCGTAGAGATCAGCCCGCGCGATCATGCATGACGCTTCGGGCAAACCGCTTGACGATTTTCACGAGAGGTAGAACCCAAAAGAAACCCCGCCGCGGCGGGGTTTCCTTTTAAAGCTGCACCGTGGCAACCTTGTCCTTGTAGTCAGGCTTCGGATCGATACCGAAGAGCGCCTTGACACCTGCAACCATGCTGGAAGCGTCTTCCCAAATTTCCGCGCTTTCGGCTTCCAGTCTGAGAAGGACGAGTTTCGGATCGTCTTTTCCGTCCTTGTACCAGGCGGCGACATATTTATTCCACAGACGGTCGATCGTGGCCTTGTCGTCGTGAACGCTTAACGTTCCGTGGAATGTAGCAAACAGGTCGTGCCCCTTGGACGTGAAGGTGGCGATCGCGCGTCCCTGCGATTTCTGCGCAATCGCGTTATCCGTAGACGTGAAAAAGTAGATATTGCGCCGGTCCTCGCCGTCCAGTTGGGCGGTCATCGGCCGAGCATGGCCGTCTTCCACCCCGTCCAGACCGAGCATCATCGTCATGTCTGATGCGAGGTCTTCGAATAGCGCGTCAGTGAGTTGCTGTGGGGTTGGCATGCTGTGCTCCTTTGCGGTGAGAAACAATCAACCCGAGGACTTGTTCCGCAAAAGACCCGGCGCAGAGCCGGGGCGTCGTCAGCAGCAAAGCTCGTTGACGAAAGCGCGACAACCAGGTGGACAAACTGACGGCGCGAAAACGCTATGGCTCCATCGAGGGTGTAAAAGTTAACGTCATTCGTCAAACCCAACCGGATAATCAAACCGGATCGTCATACGAACCGGTTATTTTGGGGCATGTCTGATTTTCTGCTTGGCCCTTGGGGCGCTGAACTCTTTACCTGGATCGCCAGCCACCCGGCAGAGGTGATTTCGTTCGGGTTGTTCGTCTATGCGCTTACGGATGCGCTGCGGAAACTGGACACCGAGCTGGCCGAGTGACGCCAGAACATCCTTGTGTTCCGTACTTTGCTTCCCAGATCTTCACGCCGATCCGGTGATGCTCATGGTACGGGCATAGAAGCGGGATTACCGTCCTGTCCAGTGCTTTAAGGCCCGTACCGCAGAAGGCCACGGCGGCTATCGAAGCCTTGTGGTGCCGGCTGAGGGGATTGAACCCCCGACCTTCGGTTTACAAAACCGCTGCTCTACCGCTGAGCTAAGCCGGCGACAGGGGAGAGCTACCAGCCTCGCGCGGCACCGACAAGATCAGAGTTAATGAGCGGAGATGGAGGGGTGCGCCGTCGCGCGGCCAGCCGGCGCGCTTTTCCGGCGGCTTTCTCGCCTGTTTGGGCGTGCGAGTCCTTCCTCGCGCGGTTTCTGGCCCTGCCAGATCGGTTCAACGTTCGCCGCCAACGCGCGGTCGTTAACGGAACCGTTCGTTGCTATCCCGCAATCGAACGTTTCGAATGCTTACGCATTAGGCTTACCGCCACATTTGCGGCTCGTCTTAACCCTTACCGGCGCCGGTTGAATTACACTGGCTTTAACTTCGGGAAAAACTCCGATGCGGATGGCGTTATCATTGATCGTTCTTGCAGGCATGGCGACCGCGGCGGCGGCCGATGGCGGCCCGACCGTCGTGATTCCGTCGCGCGCCGGCGTGCCGATCATGATCGACGGCGTCGACGCCTCCTATGCCGTCGTCGAGGGCGATTGGGGGCTTGGAAAATCCGTGCATGTCCAGCCGACGGTCTATGGCGGTTGGCCTGCCTATGCGCCGCCGTCGCCGGGACGTTATTTTCCGCGCACCGGACAGCGCCCCGGTTACGGCCGCCATGAACGGACCACCGCGCCTCGCTCGCTGCCTGGGTCGCAGAATTATTATCGGTCGTGGTCGGCGGAATCGCCGCGCGGCTACGAACCGCAGGTTCCGTCCGAGCCGCCGCCGATCATCTATGCGCCGCGGGTTCGCGATCATTATGGCCGCTGGCGCTAGCGGCCGGCGAAGAATTCAAGGGTTTTACAAGAAGCGAAAAGCCAAGCGTCAAACAGGCGTCAAACGAGAACAAAGTCGAACAGCGTAACAGTCGCGTAACAGGAGAGAGTGATGCGTCAATATCTGGTTGGTCTTGCGGCAGCGGTGGCGGTGACGGTGGCGTCCGCCCCGGCGATGGCGAGTTGCGGCGGGTGTGCTCCCGTCTATTCCTACTCAAGTTGCAATCCGTGCGGCGGCGCATCCTGGGGCTACGCCACGCTGCCGGCTCCGGTGCAGTATTATTCGGTCCAGCCGCAATACTATTATGTGAATCAGGGGCCGACCTATACGGGCCCCGGAATGTATGCGCCGGTGGCGAGCTATCAGCAGCGCGCGGTCGCGGGCTGGAGCGGGTATTCGCGCGGCTACTACGGCTACAATGGCGGGCCGTATGCGAACCCGTCGCATCATTATTACCACGGCATGCCGGCGGTCTCGACGCCGACCGTCTACAGCTATCGCCGCGCCTATCGCCCGAGCGTGCGCTATGGCTATTCGCAGCGCACCGTCGCGCCGCGCTACAGCTACCGGTCGCATCGCCGCAGCTATGCGCCGCGCTACTATGCCCCCCGCTATCAGGCTCCGCGGAATGTCCCGATGCGCTACCGCACCGCGCCGTTCCGGCCGCAGCACTCGGCCTATGCGCCGCGCTATGCCCAGCCGCGCTACTCGGTCGCTCCGCAGCAGTACCGCTACGCGCCGCAGCGCCCGCTGCGCCGCTACAACTGATAGGCCGGGCATGATCCCGAAAAGTGGGAACCGGTTTTCGGATCAGATCATGCTCTACTATTAAGCGAGCCGGTCCGGGTCTGACGTGTTGCCCCGTCAGACTTGGCCGTCTCGTTCTGTCTTTGTTAAATCATGCTTTGACAAGGCCGAGCTTGCTCGCCCCGATATAAAGGGCCAGCGCCGCGGCATTGGAGACGTTCAGGCTCTTGATCTCGCCCGGCAGATCGAGCCGCGCCACCACATGGCAGGTCTCGCGCGTCAGTTGACGCAAACCTTTGCCTTCGGCCCCGAGCACCAGCGCCAGGGGCTCCGTCATCTCGACGCTGCCGAGCGCCTGCGCGCCTTCGCTGTCGAGGCCGACCGTCATGAATCCGCGGTCTTTCAACTCGTTCAGCGCGCGCGCAAGATTCTGCACGGCGATGAACGGGACATATTCGAGCGCGCCGGACGCCGCCTTGGCGAGCACGCCCGTCACCTCCGGCGAATGCCGCGCGGTGGTGACGATCGCGCGCACTCCAAACGCTGCGGCCGAGCGCAGGATCGCGCCGACATTGTGCGGATCGGTGATCTGGTCGAGCACCAGAATGATGCCGTGCGGCTCCAGCGTGTCGATATCGGGCGCGGGCAGGGGATCGGCTTCGGCCATCAGCCCCTGATGCACCGCATCCGCCGACAGCCGCGATGCGATGAAATCGGAGCGGACGATTTCGGGAGTGACCTGCGGCTTGATGCCTTCCTCGGTCAGTCGATGCGCAGCGTTTTCGGTGGTGTAGAGTTTTCGGATTCTCCGCTTCGGATTGAGCAGCGCCAGCGTCACCGGGTGCCAGCCATACAGGATCACCAGATCGGAGGAGGGGCCGAATGCGCGCTCGCGCCCGCGCGGGCGGTCGTTCCGGCCGCCGCGACCCGGTCGTTTCTGGAATTCCGATCGCGCGGCTTCATGATTCAGACTTTCGTTCGGCCGGACGATGGCCGGTGACATGCGCGCCGGTCTGCGGCGACATGGAGATGTAGCTCAGCGCCGAGGCGACAACCAGAGCAAGGGTGAAGCCGAGGGCGACGCGGAAATCGAACATGGTCAGCGTCGCGCCGCCCTGTCCCTGAACCAGCGAGGGCACGGCCAGCGCGAGCGCCGCAAGGCCGACGCCGATGCCGGACGAGACCTGATGCGACATGCTGTTGAGCGCGGAGGCCGAACTGATCTGTTCGGCCGGCAGCTCGGCGAAGATCAGCGAGTTGAGCGCGGTGAACTGAACCGAGCGGCTGGCGCCGATCGCGACCAGGATCGGCACGACGATCCAGAGCGGGGTCTGCGGCCCGATCAGCAGCAGCGGAATGCTGGTGAGGCCGACGACGATCGTGCCGCCGATCAGCGTGTTGCGGAAGCCGAACATGCGGACGATGCGGTTGGCGACCACCTTGATGCCGAGATCGCCGGCGAGATAGCTGCCGAGCAACAGGCCCGCGCCGAACGCCGACATGCCAGATCCGACCTGGAACATCACCGGCAGGATGAAGGCAGTGCCGCTGGCGGAGAGACGGAACAGCGCGCCGCCATGGATCGTGCCGACCGCGAAGGCCGGGTCTTGAACGGGACCAGCGAGAGCAGCGGCGTCGGATGCTTCCACGCGCGGCGGATCGCAAGGGTGCCGAGGATCAATCCCAGAACAATGAAGCCGATGGCGACGACGACCGATCTCGTTGCGGCTGATGCTTTCGATGCCGAAGATCAGCGATCCGAGCGCCCCGCCGTTCAGCAGAAAGCCGAGCAGATCGAACGGCCGCGGCGCGACCGAGCGTCCGCGGTCGAAATACATGCGCACCAGAACGATGCCGGCGATGCCGATCGGCACGTTGATGAAAAAGATCCAGCGCCACGACAGATAGGTCGTCAGCAGGCCGCCGACGGCGGGCCGACGACGAAGGCGCTCAGCCCCGGCCAGGTGAGAAAGGCGATGGTTCGCAGCAATTGCGCCTTGTCGGTCCGCCGCATCACCTCGATCCGGCCGACCGGCGACATCATCGCGCCGCCGATTCCTTGCAGGATGCGGGCGAGGTGAACTCGGTCAGCGTCTCGCTCATGCCGCACAGCACGGAGGCGACCGTGAACAGCGCGATCGCGCAGGAGAACACGTTGCGGGCGCCGAAGCGGTCCGACAGCCAGGCGCTGGCCGGAATGAAGACCGCCACCGTGATGAGGTAGGAGGAGATGCCGGTCGAGACCGCGACCGGCGTGGTGCCGAAGCTGCGTGCGATCTCCGGAATCGCCGGGGTGATGATCGTCGCGTCCAGAATCTCCATGAAGAAGGCGGCCGCGGCGATCAGCGCGATCAGGGTCGGGCTGCTCCCGGCCGCGCCGCTTGCGGGTGTCGGCGCTGTCGGTCGCGATCCGCGCGCGGCGGCTTCTGTCACGGATAGTCTCCCAAAAAGGGACCAAAGCGGGCGTCACGGGCCTTGTCGGGGCGCTCTGGCGAAGGAAAGCGCCGCTATTGCGATGGTTCGGGGGTTTTGGTCAAGGCGTGGCCCCTGCGGGGCGGGGTTTTTCGTTCGCATACGGCTGGGGCGAGGAAGGGGTCCGGCCGATGGATTCCACAGGTCCATTTCGCGGGCCCTTGTCCATTGACTTCCGGCAGGGCGATGCCCATAACGCGCCGCAGCGACGCGCGGGGCACGACCCGTTCGCAAGGGTCATGCCCTTGGTTCGCGACAGCTCGGGGGAGTGTCCCGAGTGGCAAAGGGAGCTGACTGTAAATCAGCCGCCTCATGGCTTCGCAGGTTCGAGTCCTGCCTCCCCCACCAGAGCTGACCCCTTCCAGCATTTTCAATGACTTGACGATAGGATCGGGAAAGAGGCGAGCGCATGCGAACGCCGCCGAGGCCGGTATGGCTCGCAAGAATGCCCTATCAGGTTGCAAATGGCGACGATGGAGCGGGTGAAGGGATCGAACCCTCGTATTCAGCTTGGAAGGCTGCTGCTCTACCATTGAGCTACACCCGCGCTCGGCTCCATATGCAACGGTCCATGGCGCTTTGCAACGGTCACGTCATTCGCCGGAACGATTGCGCGCCGATGCCTCTGCGGCTGGAGGCATTTGCTGGTTGACGTAACGCAAACGGGGTGGTCCGATTTGTGGTAGGGAAAAGTTCCGCGGGCCGCTGGTTCAGGGCGGCGCAATCGGTGGAACAACCGCCAGCAGAGTGAGGAATCGCCATGAATTTCGATTTGTCCGAGCGTCAGCGCCATTGGCTTGAGCGCGTCAAGATTTTCATGGAGCGGCATGTCGAGCCGGCGGTTCCGCTCTATCGCCAGCAGATGAACGAGGGCGACACCCGCTGGAAGGTGGTGCCGGTTCTCGAAGAGCTTAAGAAGAAGGCCCGCGCGGAAGGGCTCTGGAACATGTTCATGCCGCCGAACGAGCATGAGGATGACGAGTTTCACGGCGCGGGTCTGACCAATCTCGAATACGCGCTGTTGTCCGAGCAGATGGGCCGCATCTCTTGGGCGTCGGAAGTGTTCAACTGTTCCGCGCCGGACACCGGCAATATGGAAGTGTTCCTGCGCTACGGCAACGCGGAGCAGAAGAAGAAGTGGCTGCGGCCGCTGATGGACGGCGAGATCCGCTCCGCCTTCCTGATGACCGAGCCGGCGGTGGCCTCTTCGGACGCGACCAATATCGAAACCCGCATCACCCGCGACGGCGATTATTACGTCATCAACGGGCGCAAATGGTTTTCTTCGGGCGCAGGCGATCCGCGCTGCAAGATCTCGATCCTGATGGGCAAGACCGATCCGGACAATCCGCGCCACCAGCAGCAGTCGCAGATTCTGGTGCCGATGGACACGCCCGGCATCACGATCGAGCGAATGCTGCCAGTGTTCGGCTATGACGATGCGCCGCACGGCCATGCCCAGATCCTGCTCAAGGATGTGCGCGTGCCGCGCGAGAACCTGTTGCTCGGCGAAGGCCGCGGCTTCGAAATCGCACAGGGCCGTCTCGGACCGGGCCGCATCCATCACTGCATGCGCGCCATCGGCCGCGCCGAAGTGGCGATCGAGAAGATGGTGAAGCGCCTGTCCGAGCGCACTGCGTTCGGCAAATACATCATCCAGCATTCGATCTGGGAGCAGCGGATCGCCGAAGCCCGCACCAATATCGAACTTAATCGCCTGATGGTGCTGAAGGCCGCCGACATGATGGACAAAGTCGGCAACAAGGCGGCGCAGCTCGAGATCGCCATGATTAAGGTTGCGGTGCCGAAGATGCTGCTGAAGATCGTCGACGACGCGATCCAGGCATTCGGCGGCGCCGGCGTCACCGAGGATCCGGGTCTGGCGCGCATGTATGCACAATCGCGCACGCTGCGTCTTGTCGACGGCCCGGACGAAGTGCATAACCGTTCAATCGCGCGCATGGAAATTGCGCGTCACGGCAATTTCACGCCGCAAAAGACGCACTGAGCGGACACTGAACGGGACGAAACGGAATGGCAGACGCTGACTTCGCCGGCACCAAGGAGGTCGAGGACCGACACAAGTTCGACGAGGCAGCGCTCGACCGGTGGATGAGTGCGAATGTGGAGGGCTATAAAGGCCCTCTGACGGTCAGCCAGTTCAAGGGCGGCCAGTCGAATCCGACCTATCGTCTGGATACGCCAGGCCGTTCCTATGTGATGCGCCGCAAGCCGTTCGGCAAGCTTCTGCCGTCGGCACATGCGGTGGATCGCGAGTACAAGGTGATTACCGCGCTGCATGCGCAGGGCTTTCCCGCGGCGAAGACCTATGGCCTTTGCAACGACGACAGCGTCATCGGCACGATGTTCTACATCATGCAGATGGTCGAGGGCCGCGTGTTCTGGGACCAGACGCTGCCGGCGGTGTCGCGCGAGGAGCGGCGGCCGATCTTCGAGCAGGAAATCCTGACGCTGGCCCAGCTGCACAGCTACGAGCCCGAAAAGATCGGACTCGGCGATTATGGCCGTCCGGGCAATTATTTCGCCCGTCAGGTCGATCGCTGGACCAAGCAGTACCGCGCTTCGGAGACCGAGAAGATCGACGAGGTGGAGCGACTGATCGAGTTTCTGCCCAAAACCGTACCGCAGCAGGAGCGGGTGTCGGTCGTTCACGGCGACTACCGGCTGGACAATATGATCTTTGCACCGAACGAGCCGAAAGTGCTCGCCGTGCTGGACTGGGAATTGTCGACGCTCGGCGATCCGCTTGCTGACTTTTCCTATCTGCTGATGCAGTGGATCATGGAGGGCGGCCAGCGCCAGGGGCTTGTCAATGCGCCGCTTGCCGAACTCAATATCCCGTCGCTGGAAGAGGCGATCGAGATCTACTGCAAGGCGACGGGTCGTCCGGGCATTCCGGACCTCAACTGGTATTTCTCCTACAACCTGTTCCGCCTGACTTGCATTCTGCAAGGCATCGCCGGACGCATTCGCGACGGCACCGCCGCCTCCGCCCGCGCGGCCGAAAGCGCGGCGCGTGTGCGGCCGCTGGCGATTTCGTCGTGGGACTACGCGAAGAAGGCTGGCGCGGCGTAGCTGCGATCAATCGCGATGGTTTGCAAGATGGCCGGGCTTGTCCCGGCCATTCGTTTTTGTGCAAAACCCGCAGGCGAGCCAGGCTACGCCGTCGCGGTGCGAAGTTTTCCAGCGAACGGGTGCGACGCCGACAGGCCGCCATCGACCGCGATCGCCTGGCCGTTGACATAGGACGCATCGTCGCTCGCAAGGAACAGGCCCATCGCCGCGATCTCGGCCGGCACGCCGCCGCGCTGGGTCGGGTTGATCTGGCCGATCTTGTCGGCGGTGCCGCGCTCGCGGGCCTTCTCGAAGGTGCCGCGTGTCATCCCGGTTTCGATCAGGCCGGGGCAGATCGCATTGACGCGGACGCCGGTGCCGGTCAGCGCATAGGACGAGGTCTGAACGAGGCTGACGACGCCGGCCTTGCTGGCGCTGTAGGGGTTGCCGCCGGCATTGGCGCGCAGCCCCGCGACCGATGCGGTGCAGATGATCGAGCCGCCTGTCTGCTGTTTCATCATCTGCTTGGAGGCGTGCTTCACCGCAAGAAACGGTCCGATCAGATTGACGCGCAGGATTTCCTGCCACTGCTCCGGCGTCTGGTCGTGCAGCGGCACCCAGCCGCCGGAGATTCCGGCATTGGCCCAGATCGCATCGAGCTTGCCATAAGCCGACACGGCCTTGCCGATGAAGGCTGCGACATCGGCCTCCGATCCGGCGTCCGCCTGCACGGCCTCCGCCGTTCCGCCAGCCGCGCGGACCATCTTCACAGTTTCGTCCACGGCATCGGTCTTGTCGACCGCGATCAGCTTCGCGCCCTCCCTGGTGAACAGCAGCGACGCTGCGCGGCCGATGCCGGAGCCCGCGCCCGTGATGACGATCGATTTGCCTTCAAGCCGGCCCATTTTATCCTCCCAATGGCGCGCAAGTGTCATGCGGATGTCGCGCATTCGCCGCGTGTGAAAAGCTGCTTGAGCCTTGCGGTGCGCTGACGTAGTTAGCAAAAAACCATATTTCAGGGGTGTCCTCATGTCCAACGCGTCCGCTGCCGAACCCGTCGTCACCCGCTGGTGGTGGATTCGTCACGCGCCGGTGCGCGAGGACGGCGGCCGCATTTACGGACAGGCGGATCTCGGCTGCGATTGCAGCGATCTTTCGGTGTTTCAGGGGCTGGCGCGGACGCTGCCGCAGAATGCCGCCTGGTTTTCCAGCAATCTGAAGCGCACCCATCTGACCGCAGCCGCGATCTGGGATGCAGGCTTTCCGAAACCCGAAACGATGTTCCACGAGCCTGATTTCGCGGAGCAAAATCTCGGTGACTGGCAGGGCAGGGACCGCGCCTCGTTCTATGCGAGCCGCCCTGTGCAGCTCGGCAGCTACTGGTTCGGCCCGGCGGAGGAGCAGACGCCGAACGGCGAGAGCTTCCTCGATCTCTATGCGCGCGTCGGCGAGGGCATCTTCCGGATCAACAAGACGCATGTGGGCCGCGATATCGTCGCGGTCGCGCATGGCGGCGTCATCAAGGCGGCGATCGCGCTGGCGCTCGGCCTCGGCCCGCAGGGCGGCCTGTCCTTCGCGATCGAGAACTGCTCGCTGACCAAGCTGGAATATCTGACGCTGAACGGCGATTCCGGCTGGCGCATCAACATGGTCAACCATCAGCCCTGGCTGGCCGAGGGCGATCGTCCCGCCATGCATCAGCCGGCGGGTCCGGAAATCGTCAAGCACGCCTGATGCGCGCACAGCTGCGCCGCGCGCGGTTGCCGCGCCCGGCAAAGCCTGCTTAGAGTCGTGGCCATATTGCGCGGGCCCGCGCGGAAAAATCCGATAAGGGAGGATTATCATGAGTTCGCTGTTCGACATGACCGGCAAGGTCGCCATCGTCACGGGATCGTCGCGCGGAATCGGCCGCGCCATCGCCGAGCGCTTTGCCGAACATGGCGCGAAGGTCGTGGTGTCGTCGCGCAAGTTTCCGGCCTGCGAGGAAGTCACCAAGGCGATCAACGACAAATACGGCGCGGGCACCGCGATCTCCATCGCGGCGAACATCTCGTCAAAGGACGAATTGAAGAATCTCGTCGATGAGACCACCAAGCAGCTCGGCAAGGTCGACGTGCTCGTCTGCAACGCGGCGTCGAACCCCTATTACGGGCCGATGGCCGGCATCCAGGACGATCAGTTCCGAAGATTCTGGAAAACAACATCATCGCCAACAACTGGCTGATCTCGTTCACCGTGCCGCAGATGATCGAGCGCAAGGAAGGCTCGATCATCATCATTTCCTCCGTTGGCGGCTACAAGGGCTCGACCACCATCGGCGCCTATTGCATCTCGAAGGCGGCCGACCTCCAGCTCGCGCGCAATCTCGCGGTCGAATACGGCAAGCATAATATCCGCGTGAACTGCATCGCGCCGGGCCTCATCAAGACCGATTTCGCCAAGGCGCTGCGGGACAATCCGAAACGCTGAAGACCACCGAGGCGCGCTCGCCGATGCATCGCATCGGCCAGCCGGACGAGATCGCCGGCGGCGCGGTCTTCCTCGCCACCAAGGCCGGCGCGTTCGTCAATGGCCAGAGCATCGTCATCGACGGCGGCGGCACGATCTCCTGAGCGATCGCTCCGTCGGCAAGATGAAACTCCCGGTGATCCCTAGATCACCGGGACTGCTGAGCGATCGAATGGGAACGGGTCCCGCCATCGCGAAAATCCTGCTGCTCGGCTCGGGCGAGTTGGGCCGCGAATTCGTCGTTTCCGCAAAACGCCTCGGCGCGCATGTCGTCGCCTGCGATTCCTATGCGCGCGCGCCGGCGATGCAGTTCGCGGACGAATGCGAAGTGTTCCCGATGCTCGATGGCGCGGCGCTGTCGGCGGCGATCGACAAGCACAAGCCCGATTTCATCGTTCCCGAGATCGAGGCGATCCGCACCGAGGTGCTGAAGGACTACGAGGAGCGCGGCTACAATGTCGTGCCGTCGGCCCGCGCGGCGATGATGACGCTGAACCGCGACGGCATTCGCGATGTCGCGGCCAATGAATTGCACCTGCCGACATCGGCCTTCCGCTACGCCGAGACGCTGGAGCAGATGCGCGAGGCCGTCGCCGCCATCGGCATTCCCTGCGTGGTCAAGCCGGTGATGTCGTCATCGGGGAAGGGCCAGAGCACGGTGAGCGCGCCCGGCGACATCGATAAAGCCTGGCAATATGCGGTGGCCGGCATGCGCGGTGATCGCACACGCGTCATCGTCGAGCAGTTCATCGATTTCGATTACGAGATCACGCTGCTGACTGTGCGCACCCGCGAGGGCGTCGTCTTCTGCCCGCCGATCGGCCACCGGCAGGAGCGCGGCGATTATCGCGAAAGCTGGCAGCCGGCGGCGATGTCGCCCGCCGCCATCGCCAAGGCGCAGGCGCAGGCCAAAGCGGTGGTCGACAATCTCGGCGGCTACGGCATTTTCGGCGTCGAGTTCTTCGTCAAGGGCGATGAAGTCATCTTCTCCGAACTCTCGCCGCGTCCGCACGACACCGGCATGGTGACGCTGATCTCGCAGAATCTCACCGAGTTCGATCTGCATGCGCGCGCGGTGCTCGGCCTGCCGATCCCTTCGATCACCCAGCACGGGCCGAGCGCCTCCGCCGTGATCCTGGCCGATCGCGACGCGGCCTCGTTCGGTTTCGAGGGGCTTGCGGACGCGCTGACGCCGGAAACGGACGGCATCGATGTCGATGTGCGCATCTTCAACAAGCCGGTGACGCGGCCCTATCGCCGCATGGGCGTCGCGCTGGCGCTGGCGAAGCATGGCGATACGGACGCCGCCCGCGCCGCGCGCAGACGCGGCTGCGAAAGTGCGGATCGTGTATCGCGAATGAGGCGAGGGTTGCCTTCGGCCTGCGCGGATGAAATCCTCCGGTCCTTATTGAAGCATGATCTGTTCCGAAAACCGGTTCCCACTTTCGGGATCATGCCTGATGAGGACTGCGCGCGTGGCGATCACCATCTACGGCATCAGGAATTGCGACACGATGAAGAAGGCGCGGGCCTGGCTCGACGCGAATGGCGTCGCCTACCAGTTTCACGACTATAAAAGCGAAGGCATCGACAAGACGCGGCTTCAGGCATGGGCCAAGGCGGTCGGCTGGGAGACGCTGCTGAACCGCGCCGGCACCACCTTCCGCAAGCTGGCCGACAGCGATAAGCAGGACTGACCGAGGCGAAGGCGATCGCGCTGATGCTGGAGCAGCCGTCGATGATAAAACGGCCGGTGCTGGAGACGGGCGGGACGCTTTTGGTCGGCTTCAAGCCGGAGATTTACAAGTCGGAACTCGGCAAGACGAAATAATGGCGAATGCTTTTGGACCGGCAGCCGGTCCATGCGCCTTGCAACGTTTTTTCCCGGTGTCCAAAGCCGTAGATGAGCGTGTGCGGCGCTTGTCCTGAGCGTCGGCGTCGTCTTAAACTGGGTTTCGATACGCTTCTGGTTCGGCCACCTCGCCGGACAAGCCAATCAAACAGGCAAAAATCAGCCAAGGCGGGAGGATCATGGCCATCAACAAACGTGTCGGTTCTGCGCAGGAGGCGCTGGCCGATGTCCGCGACGGGTCGACCGTCATGATCTCCGGTTTCGGCGGCGCGGGTTTCCCCAACGCCACCATTCGCGCGCTTGTGGCGCGCGCGCCGAAGGATCTGACGCTGGTGGTCAATTCGGCCACGCACCGGCTGTCCTATACCCATGAGCTGATCGAGGCGGGCCTCGTCCGCAAGATCGTCTGTAGTGCCGCGCGCGGCCGCGACAAGGAATTGTCGCCGTTCGAGCAACTCTGGAAGGACGGCAAGATCGAACTGGAATGCCTGCCGCAGGGAACGCTGGCTGAAGCCATTCGCGCCGGCGGCGCGGGCATCCCTGCGTTCTTCACGCCGGTCGGCGTCGGAACGGACCTTGCGGCCGGCAAGGAAGTGCGGGTGTTCAATGGCCGCGAATATGTTCTGGAGAAAGCCCTGACGGCGGATCTGGCGATCATCCGCGCCGACACGGCGGACCGCTTCGGCAATCTCACCTTCCGCTACGCGCAGGCGAATTTCGGCCCGGCGATGGCGACGGCCGCCGGCATGACGGTGGCGGAAGTGCGCGCCGTCACCGGAGAGCCGATCCCGCACGACCGGGTTCAGTTGCCCGGCATTTATGTCGATCGCGTCGTCGTCGCACCGGAGGGGCAGGCATGAAGCTCAATCGCAGCCAGATGGCGTGGCGCGCCGCGCAGGACATCGCCGATGGGGCGCTCATCAATCTCGGCATCGGTCTTCCGGTGGCCGTGGCCGACTATGTGCCGGAGGGGCTCGACGTGTTCTTCCAGTCGGAGAATGGCGTCGTCGGCGTCGGGCCGCTCGCGGCGGCGGACAAGATCGACACCGATCTGGTCGATGCCGGCAGCCGGCCGATCACTTTGCGCCCCGGCGCGACGATCGTCGATTCGGCGTGGTCGTTCTCGATGATCCGCGGCGGTCATATCGATGTGACGATTCTCGGCGCGTTCGAAGTAGCCGAAAACGGTGACCTCGCCAATTGGGACATGAAGGTGCCGCACAAAGGACCGCTGGTCGGCGGCGCGATGGATCTTGCGGCGGCGGCGAAGGCGGTGTGGATCGTGATGGAGCACAACACGCGCTCCGGCGCGCCGCGCATCGTCACGCGATGCACGCTGCCGCTGACGGCGAAAAAATGCGTCAAGCGCATCTACACGGATCTGGCCGTCATGGAGATCGCGCCCGGCGGCGGGGTGATCGTGCATGAGATCGTCGACGGAATGACGCGCGAGGAATTGCAGAAGCGCACGGGCGCGCCTTTGACCTTCGCCCCCGGCTGCAAAACCCTGACCGCACCGCCGCTCGCCGAAGTCGCGGCATAAACAAACAAAAAAGGAGCGCATCATGGAAATCTCCCTCTCCGGTCGGACCGCGATCGTCACAGGCGGCAGCAAGGGCATCGGCTATGCGATCGCCACGCGCTTTGTGAATTCGGGCGCGGATGTGATGATCTGCGCGCGCGGCCGCGAGGCGCTCGACGAAGCCGTGAAGTCGATCGGCGCGCAGGCCGCATCAGCCAAAGGCGGCAATGCGCACGGGCGGATCATGGGCGTCGCCGGCGACGTAGCCAAGCCCGAGGACGTCAAGCGCATCTATGACGAGACGATCAAGGCGTATGGCAAGGTTGATATTCTGGTCAACAATGCCGGCGTGTCGCGCGCAGGTCCGTTCGAGACGCTGACGGACGAGCGGATGCAGGAAGACCTCGACCAGAAACTGTTCGCCGCCATCCGCATGACGCGGCTGGTCTGGCCGCAGATGAAGGAGCGCCGCTGGGGCCGCATCATCAACGTGCTGAACATCGGCGCGAAAGCGCCGCGCGCGGCGAGCGCGCCGACCTCCGTCAGCCGCGCGGCCGGGATGGCGCTGACCAAGGTGCTGGCCGGCGAGGGCGCGCCGCACAACGTGCTGGTCAATGCGCTGCTGGTGGGCATCATCGAGGCCGACCAGCATGTGCAGGCGGCGAAGCGGAACAACGTGCCGCTGGAGGACTACATGGCGCAGCGCGTCAAGCCGATCCCGATCGGGCGCGCCGGCAAGGCGGAGGAGTTCGCCAACATGGCCTGCTTCCTGGCATCGGATCAGGGCGGCTACATCACCGGCACCGCGACCAATGTCGATGGCGGAACCTCGCCGGTGGTGTGAGCCGGCGCCGGTTTTTGCACCGCCGCCTTTCCCGGCGAAATTTTGCGGCCGCCGGCATCCGGGTGCGTACCTGGATGCCGGTTTCTTTTTGCGGCCAGTTCCGAAATTAGTCGAATTGACTAGGCTTGCGGCTTGCGGCCGCGTCGATGTTCGATGCATATTTCTCCCCAAGAAGAGCCGGAACGGCCAGGAGAGGAGGTTCGGGATTTCGTCCGGCTAGGCCGGCGAGATCGCAGGGGGGATATTGTTTGAGCGGCGAGTTCATTCTTGAGGCCCGCGGACTCACCAAGGAATTTGCGGGATTTGTCGCAGTTCAAGACGTCAATCTGCGGGTGCGCCGCGGTCATATCCATGCGTTGATCGGCCCGAACGGCGCAGGCAAGACGACCTGCTTCAACCTGTTATCGAAGTTTCTGCTGCCCTCGCGCGGACAGGTCTTTTACAATGGAGCCGATATCACCGCGCTGAAGCCGGCCGATGTCGCCCGCCTCGGGCTGGTGCGCTCCTTCCAGATTTCGGCGGTGTTCCCGCATCTGACGGCACTGGAGAATGTTCGTGTCGCGCTCCAGCGGCAGCATGGAAATTCCTTCGATTTCTGGCGCACGAAATCGGTTCTGAACCGCTTCAACGATCGCGCCCATGAATTGCTCGCCGAAGTCGGGCTCGCCGAATTCGCCGATACCGTGGCGGTCGAAATGCCCTACGGCCGCAAGCGGGCGCTTGAGATCGCGACGACGCTCGCGCTCGATCCGGAAATGATGCTGCTGGACGAGCCGATGGCCGGAATGGGGCATGAGGATATCGATCGCATCGCGGCCCTCATCAAGCGCATTTCGGCGAACCACCATCCTGATGGTCGAGCACAATCTCAACGTCGTCGCGAACCTCTCGGACGTCATCACCGTTCTCACGCGCGGGCGCGTTCTGGCCGAGGGCAATTACGCGGAGCTGACGAAGGACGAGCGTGTGAGGGAAGCCTATCTCGGAGCGGCCGATGGCGATTGACACAGCCGAGCGGTCCGAGGCCATGCGCGCGGACGGCGCGGACACCGTCCTGCGCGTGAACAATCTTCAGGCGTGGTATGGCGAATCCCACATCCTGCATGGCGTCGATTTCCATGTGAATGCGGGCGAGGTGGTGACGCTGCTCGGCCGCAACGGCGCGGGCAAGACCACGACGCTGAAATCGGTGATGGGCATCATCGGCAAGCGCAGCGGTTCGGTCGTGTTCGAGGGCAAGGAGATCATTCGAGCGTCGTCGGACCGGATCGCCCGGCTGGGCGTCGCCTTCTGCCCGGAGGAGCGCGGCATCTTCGCGACGCTGGACGTGCGCGAGAACCTGATGCTGCCGCCCGCGGTGCGGCCCGGAGGTCTGTCGCTCGACCAGATTTTCGAACTGTTTCCGAACATCAAGGAGCGGCTCGGCAGCCAGGGAACCAAGCTCTCCGGCGGCGAGCAGCAGATGCTGGCGATTGCCCGCATTTTGCGCACCGGCGCGCGCTTTCTGATGCTGGACGAGCCGACCGAGGGGTTGGCGCCGGTCATCATCCAGCAGATCGGCAAGACCATCGCTCGGCTGAAACAGGAGGGATTTACGATTTTGCTCGTGGAGCAGAATTTCCGCTTCGCATCGACGATCGCCGACAGGTTCTACGTGATGGAACACGGCCGGATCATCGATACATTTGCCAATTCCGAGCTGCGGGCAAACATGGATAAGCTTCATACCTATCTCGGCGTCTGACAGAAAATAATCATCGAGGAAACCCAGGGAGTATTTCATGAGGAAGACACTCGCAGTTCTCGCAGCAACCACCGCGCTCGTTTTCGCCGGTGGTGCGATCGCGCAAACCATGGACAAGAACGTCAAGATCGGCAGCCTCGGCGATCAGGCGAGCCTCTACGCCGACATCGGCGGCGCGGGCTCCATCGTCGCCGCGCAGATGGCGATCGAGGATTCCGGTCTCAACAAAAAGGGCTGGAACATCACCGTCATCTCGGCGGACCATCAGAACAAGCCCGATGTCGGCGCCAACATCGCGCGACAATGGATCGACGTGGAGAAGGTCGACGCCTTCGTCGATCTCGCAAGCTCCGGCGTCGGGCTGGCGGTCGCCGCCGTCGCGCGGGAAAAGAACGTCGTCAACATGAATTCCGGGTCGGCCGCCTCCGACCTGACCAATTCGCAATGCTCGCCGAACACCATTCACTGGGTTTACGACACCTATATGCTCGCCAACGGCACCGGCAAGGCGCTGGTGAAGACGGGCGGCGACACATGGTTCTTCCTGACCGCCGATTATGCGTTCGGCCACGCGCTCGAGCGTGATACCGGCGATGTCGTGAAGGCCGCCGGCGGCAAGGTTGCTCGGCAGCGTCCGCCATCCCCTGAACACGTCGGATTTCTCTTCGTTCCTGTTGCAGGCGCAGGCGTCGAAGGCGAAGGTCATCGGCCTTGCGAATGCAGGCGGCGACACGACCAATTCGATCAAGCAGGCATCCGAATTCGGCATCGTCTCGGGCGGGCAGAAGCTTGCCGGCCTCCTGATGTTCATCACCGACGTTCACGCGCTCGGTCTGAACGTGACGCAGGGCCTGAACTTCACCGAAACCTTCTACTGGGACATGAACGACCAAACCCGCGCCTTCACCAAGCGCTTCAACGAGCGCCACAAGAAGTCGCCGCCGACCATGGTTCACGCCGGCGTCTATTCGTCGGTGGTGCATTATCTGAAGGCGCTCGAAGCGCTCGGCGGCAATCCGCATGACGGCGCGAAGGTCGTCGCCAAGATGAAGGAAATGCCGACCGACGATCCGCTGTTCGGCAAGGGCTCGATCCAGCCGAACGGCCGCAAGATCCACCCGGCCTATCTGTTCGAGGTGAAGAAGCCGTCGGAATCGAAAGCGCCGTGGGACTACTACAAGCTGGTCGCGACCATCCCGGCCGAAGAAGCGTTCACGCCACTCGACAAGAGCACCTGCGCGCTCTTGAAGAAGTAAGCTGCGAGGTCCGGTGACGTTGTCGCCGGGCCTTTTCTCCGCACTTGTTCTCGCTCCTGCCTGCACGGATTTGCGCGACGATGGGGATCAATACTCAGGCGCTGATGGCGCAGTTGCTGGTCGGGCTCATCAACGGCTCGTTCTATGCGCTGCTCAGCCTCGGCCTCGCCGTGATTTTCGGCATGCTCAACATCATCAATTTCGCCCATGGCGCGCTCTATATGGTGGGCGCGTTCGTGGCCTATTTCCTCTTGAACTATCTCGGGCTCGGCTACTGGTGGGCGCTGTTGCTGGCGCCGATCGCGGTCGGAATCCTCGGCATGATCATCGAGCGGACCATGCTGCAATGGCTGACCGGGCTCGACCACCTTTACGGCCTGTTGCTGACATTCGGCCTGGTGCTCATCATCCAGGGCGTGTTTCTGGCCTATTTCGGTGCGTCGGGACTGCCCTATGACATGCCCGATCTGCTCAAGGGCGGCACCAACCTCGGCTTCATGTTCCTGCCGACCTATCGCGCATGGGTCGTCGTGTTCTCGCTGTTCGTGTGCCTCGCCACCTGGTTCCTGATCGAGAAGACGCGGCTTGGCGCCTACCTTCGCGCGGCGACGGAGAATCCGACGCTGGTGCGCGCGTTCGGCATCAACGTTCCGCTGATGATTACGCTGACTTATGGGCTCGGCGTCGGGCTTGCGGGCCTTGCGGGCGTCTTGTCCGCGCCGATCAATCAGGTGCGACCGCTGATGGGCGCGGATCTGATCATCGTCGTCTTCGCGGTGGTCGTGATCGGCGGAATGGGATCGATCATGGGATCGATCGTCACCGGATTCATGCTGGGCGTACTCGAAGGTCTGACGAAGTATTTTTATCCCGAAGCATCGAACACGGTGGTCTTCATCTTCATGGTTCTGGTGCTGCTGGTGAAGCCCACCGGGCTGACGGGACGGGCGGCCTGAGCATGACAAGCATCACCGAGAATACGGGAGCGAATTCGAAAAAGAGGGCGGCGTCCGAACAGATGATCGTGCTGGTCGCGATGATCGCCCTGTTCGTCGTGCTGCCATGGACCGGGATCTATCCCTATTTCATCATGCAGGCGCTGTGCTTTGCGCTGTTCGCCTGTGCCTTCAACCTGCTGCTCGGCTATGGCGGTCTGCTGTCGTTCGGTCATGCGATGTTTCTGGGAACGGCCGGCTACGTCACCGGTCATCTGGCGAAGATCGGCACGATCGCGTTTAATTTTCCGTTGCTCGGCTGGGGGCCGCGCATCGATCTCGGCCCGCTGCCGCCTGAAATCGCCATCCTGATCGGCACGGCGTCCGCCTTCGTGCTCGCAATCGTCACCGGCTTCATCGCCATCCGCCGGCAGGGCATCTATTTTGCGATGATTACGCTGGCGTTGTCGCAACTGATGTTCTTTCTTTACGTGCAATCGCCATTCACCCATGGCGAGGACGGTATCCAGAGCATTCCGCAGGGCAAATTCCTCGGCATCCTGAATCTCGCGCGGCCTTACGAACTCTACTACGTGGTTCTCGCCGTGTTTCTGTTCGGCTTCTTCATCATCTACCGCGCGGTCAATTCGCCGTTCGGCGAGGTGCTGAAAGCGATCCGCGAAAACGAACAGCGGGCGATCTCGCTCGGCTACCGCGCCGATCAGTACAAGCTGATGGCCTACATCCTGTCCGGCACGCTGGCAGGGCTGGCGGGCGCGATGAAGTGTATCGTCGCGCAGAACGCATCGCTGACGGACGTCCACTGGACCATGTCCGGCGAGGTGGTGCTGATGGTGCTGGTCGGGGGGCTCGGGACGATCTTCGGGCCCGTTGTCGGCGCCTTCGTCATCATCGCCATGCAGCAATATCTCGCGCCGTTCGGGCAATGGGTGCTGGTGATCCAGGGGGTGGTTTTCGTGGTCTGCGTGCTCGCCTTCCGCCGTGGAATCATCGGCGAGATCGCCCATTACACGCGCCGATCGCTCTGAAATTCCGCAGCGCACGCACAAAGCAGTGGAAACCCCCTGCAAGGACGCGGGCAGGGCGCTTGCGCGCCCCCGAAAAGCTGTATGACAAAACCGTGACAGTGCCATCCGGCACGCTGGGGATCACGCATGCTGATGAGCTGGTTTCGCGCCCTCCTGCCGCGGGAGGAGCGGTTTTTCGACCTATTCAACCGGCACGCCCAGACGCTCGTCGCGGGAGCTGCGGCGCTTCAAGGTATGCTGCGCGGCGGTCCGGATATTCAGAAATACTGTCAGCTCGTCACCAAGCATGAGAGCGAGGCCGACGGTATCACGCGCGAGGTTTTGACGGCCGTCCGCCGGACCTTCATCACGCCGTTCGACCGGGTCGACATCAAGAACCTCATCACCTCGATGGACGATGCCATCGACCAGATGGAGCAGACGGCCAAGGCCGTGATGCTGTTCGAGGTTCAGGAATTCGAGCCGCCGATGCGAGAGATCGGCGAGGTCATCGTCGAATGCGCCAACCTTCTTGTCCGCGTGCTGCCGCTGCTGCAATCGATCGGCCAGAACGTGGCGACCATTACCGCCATCACCGAGGAGTTGACGAAGCTGGAGGGGCGCGTCGACGACCTGCACGATATCGGCCTGAAGGAGCTGTTCCTGAAATATCGAGACGGCAACACGATGAACTTCATTGTCGGCGTCGAGGTTTACGACCATCTCGAGAAGGTCGCCGACCGCTTCGACGACGTTGCCAACGAAATCAACAGCATCATGATCGAGCAGGTCTGATGACGTCCGGGTTTGCGATGCCCTGGCCCGCGACCGTTGCAGCGAGGCGATCGCGCGGACGGCCGGCGCGCCGGCCTTTCGGTGGACGATAGCCCGTGGATGCGACGCTGGCATTTCCGTTGCTCGTCGGGCTGATCGCCGTCGCGCTGCTGTTCGATTTCCTGAACGGCCTGCACGATGCGGCCAATTCGATCGCGACCATCGTCTCGACGCGAGTGCTGCGACCGCAATACGCCGTCGCATGGGCCGCGTTCTTCAACTTCATTGCGTTTCTGTTCTTCGGTCTCCACGTCGCGGAAACCCTCGGCACCGGAATCATCGACCCCGGCATCGTCGATCCGCAGGTGATCTTCGCCGCGCTGATGGGTGCGATCGTCTGGAATCTCTTGACCTGGTGGCTCGGCATTCCGTCCTCCTCCTCGCACGCTCTGATCGGCGGACTGGTCGGGGGCGGACTTGCGAAGGCGGGTGTCGGCGCGCTGGTCTGGACCGGCCTGACCAAGACGATCGCCGCCATCGTGCTGTCGCCGCTGGTGGGATTTCTGCTGGCGCTGGTGCTGGTCGCCATCGTCTCATGGCTGTCGGTGCGCTCGACGCCGTTCGTGGTCGATCGCGCCTTCCGCGTCCTGCAATTCGCCTCCGCCTCGCTCTATTCGCTCGGCCATGGCGGCAATGACGCGCAGAAGACCATGGGCATCATCGCAGTTCTGCTGTTCTCGCAAGGCCAGCTCGGGCCGACCTTCTACGTGCCGTTCTGGGTCGTCATCGCCTGTCAGGCGATGATGGGGCTCGGCACGCTGATGGGCGGCTGGCGCATCGTCAAGACGATGGGCTCGCGCATCACCCGCCTGACGCCGATGCAGGGATTTTGCGCGGAGACCGGCGGCGCGATCACGCTGTTCACCGCGACCGCGCTCGGCGTACCGGTCTCCACCACGCACACCATCACTGGCGCGATCGTCGGCGTCGGCGCGGCGCGGCGCGTTTCCGCCGTGCGCTGGAACATCGCCAGTTCGATCGTCGTCGCCTGGGTCATCACGATCCCGGCGTCCGCGGTGATCGCGGCCCTGGCCTATTGGTCGGTGACGTTGCTGAAGTGAGTGGGGTTCAGGTCACCGCCTTCAGCCCGGCGATGCCGCAGACGATGAAGCCGATGCAGACGAGGCGGATGGCGCTGGCGGGCTCGTTGAACAGATAGATGCCGAGGATCGCGACGCCGACGGTGCCGATCCCGGTCCACACGGCGTAGGCGGTTCCCACCGGCAGCGACTTCAGCGCGAGGCCGAGCAGCACGACGCTGCCGATCATGCATGAGACCGTCAGCACCGTCGGGACGAGCTTGCTGAAGCCGTCGGTGTATTTCAGGCCGATCGCCCAGCCTATTTCCAACAGTCCCGCAAAAAAGAGAATGGTCCAGGCCATACGGCCCTCCTTGATCGAAAGGGCAGGGCCGTCCCTGCGAAAGCGATTTTGGCGCGGGGTCGTCCCCGCAGCCGCCAAATATGGAGATTCTCTGTGAAATCGCAACGGCATGAGCGCCGCCCTTGATCCCGCCGCGTTTTGCTGCCACACGGGCGCGGCCATGCGCGACACCACGGCCCCCGAGATTCTGAAGGACAATGCCGCTCCGCCCGTCACCTCGCTTGCAAGCGAGGTCGCGCGGCGTCGGACATTCGCGATCATTTCCCACCCCGACGCCGGCAAGACCACGCTGACGGAAAAGCTGCTGCTGTTCGGCGGCGCGATCAATCTGGCCGGGCAGGTCAAGGCCAAGGCCGATCGCCGCAACACGCGCTCCGACTGGATGAAGATCGAGCGCGACCGCGGCATTTCGGTCGTCACGTCCGTGATGACGTTCGAGTTCGAAGGGCTGGTGTTCAACCTGCTCGATACGCCGGGCCATGAGGATTTCTCCGAGGACACCTACCGCACGCTGACCGCGGTGGATTCCGCGGTGATGGTGATCGACGCGGCCAAGGGCATCGAGGCGCGCACCCGGAAGCTGTTCGAGGTGTGCCGACTGCGCGACATTCCGATCATCACGTTCATCAATAAAATGGACCGCGAGACGCGCGATCCGTTCGACCTGCTCGACGAGATCGAAAAGACGCTGGCGCTCGACACAGCGCCCGTGACCTGGCCGATCGGCCGCGGCCGCGATTTCGCCGGCACCTATGACATCGCCACCGGCGGCGTCCGGCTTTTGGAGTCGGACAACCGTACAGGCGCGACGCAGAAGATCGCCATCGAGGAGATCGCGGCGAAGAATCCGAACCTCGATGCGCAGGCGATCAAGGACGAACTGGAGCTGGTATCGGAGGCATGCAGGCCGTTTAATCTGGACTCCTTCCGCGAGGGTCATCTGACGCCGGTGTTCTTCGGCTCGGCCTTGCGCAATTTCGGCGTCGGCGATCTGCTCGAAGGGCTCGGGCAATACGCGCCGCCTCCGCGCGCACAGGAGTCGAGCCTGCGCCGGATCGAGGCGTCCGAGCCGAAGATGACGGCGTTCGTATTCAAGATTCAGGCGAATATGGACCCTAACCACCGCGACCGGATCGCCTTTGCGCGGCTGTGCTCTGGCAGACTGGTGCGCGGGATGAAGGCGAAGCTGGTACGCACCGGCAAGCCGATGCCGCTGTCCTCGCCGCAATTCTTCTTCGCGCAGGATCGCTCGGTGGCCGACGAGGCGTTCGCCGGCGATGTGGTCGGCATTCCCAATCATGGCACGCTGCGCATCGGCGATACGCTGACCGAGGGCGAGGACGTGGTGTTCGTCGGCGTTCCGAGCTTCGCGCCGGAAATCCTGCGCCGCGTCCGCCTCACCGATGCGATGAAGGCGAAGAAGCTGAAGGAAGCCTTGCAGCAGATGTCGGAGGAGGGCGTCGTGCAGGTGTTCCGCCCGCGCGACGGTGCGCCGGCCCTGGTCGGTGTCGTCGGACAGTTGCAGCTCGACGTGCTGAAGGCTCGGCTCGATGCCGAATACGGTCTGCCGGTCGATTTCGAGCAGAGCGAGTTTCAACTCGCCCGCTGGATTTCGTCGGACGATGCGAAAAAGCTCGACGCCTTCGTTGCCGCCAATAGTTCGGGCGTGGCCGACGATGTGGACGGCGACCCGGTGTGTCTCGCGCGCAACCAGTTTTATCTCGACTACACGCGCGAGCGCGCCGAAGGCATCCATTTCGCCAATGTGAAGGACGTCAAGAAGGTCTCCTGAGCGGGGGCTTTCCCGGCGCCGGACCTCAAAAGTGCGCCGACTTGCCGCTGGCGGCGGGCGCGGCCGGTGAGTAGGATTGCCCACTCAGGGGGGGGCGATCCAAATGACCTACGGCAAGCGCGCGGGCGGCTATCCGCCGACCTCGAAATGGCTTCACTGGCTGATCGCGGCGAGCGTGCTGGTGATGATTCCGATCGGCATCGTGATGGGCCGTGTCGGGCAGGGGCCGCTGCAAAACACCCTGTACGATCTGCACAAATCGTTCGGCATCCTGATCCTTGCGCTGATGGTCGCCCGGCTGGTCAACCGGATCGTGGTCGGCGCGCCCGCGCCCCCGCCCGGACTGGCGCGCTGGCAGCGCGCGGTGTCGTCGGCGACCCACGGGCTGCTGTACGTTCTGCTGATCCTGCAAGCGATCGGCGGGTGGGTGGCGAACTCCGCCTATCGCGCGCCGACGCCGTTCTTCGGCCTGTTCGAATTGCCGGCGCTGGTGGCGGAAAACCGGGCCTTCGCGGAGCAGGTATTCGGCAATCACCGCGTCATCGGATTGGTGATCGCGGCGCTGGCGGCGATGCATATCGCAGCCGCGCTTCAGCATTACCTCATCACGCGCGACCGCGTGATGCAGCGGATGCTGCCGAAGGCGCTCGGCGGAGATTGAGCCGCGTCTGCGGTTTCTATTTATTCTTGCCGAGAACCGCTTCGGCGGCGTTGACGATGCTCACCGTCGGGTTTTTGCCGCAGAACGCACCGATCTTTTCGGCGTTCGCGACAAAGACGTCGGTGTCGATCGTCGCCTCGTCGGAGTCGCCCTTGTACCAGCCGTCGAGCCAGGTCAGCATCATCGTGATCGTATCCTTGTCGCTCTCGACGAACTGCTTGCAGGTCATCGTGTAGAGATCGAGGACGACGGCGTTGGCCGCGGCAGGAACGAAGACAAGGGTGGAGGCAATCAAAACGGTGCGTGCAATGTTCATGGCAGTCTTCCGTGGTTTGTGGCGACTAACGTACGCTGTCTAGCACAGCGCGGGTTCCAGCGGTGATGCATTGACGGAGATGCCGGCGCGCTCCACATAGTCTTGCAGCCCATGGTATGCCGATGACGCATGACGACAGGAAAACGCCGGCCCCGAACCGGAGCAAAACTCCGGCTGCCTCGTCGTCGATCGAGATTTCCGAATTCCTGTCGCAGGTGAAGGCGCTCAGCCCGTCCGGCGCTGACGGCGCGGGCAGGCTGATCTTCGCGCTGGATGCGACGCTCAGCCGGCAGCCGACCTGGGACATGGCCTGCGCGCTGCAAGCCGACATGTTCAAGGAGGCCGGGCAGGCGGGCCGTCTGGCGATGCGGCTGATCTATTACCGCGGTTTCGACGAATGCCGCGCGACCGGGTGGATCACCGACACGGCGAAACTGGCGCAGCTGATGGGCGGCATCGCATGCGTCGGCGGACATACGCAAATTGGAAAGGTGCTGGCGGATGCGCGCCGGCAGGCGTCGGCGACGGGTGTCCGTGCGCTGGTCTTCGTCGGCGACGCGATGGAAGAGAACATCGACGATCTTTGCGCGAAGGCCGGTGAACTCGGGCTTCTCAAGGTGCCGTGCTTCATGTTTCAGGAAGGACACGATCCAAATGCGGAGCGGGCGTTTCGCGAGATCGCCCGGCTGAGTGGCGGGGCCTTTTGCCGGTTCGATCCGGGGTCGGCGGCGCAATTGCGCGAGTTGCTGCGGGCGGTGGCGGCTTATGCTGCGGGCGGGCGCGAGGCTTTGAAGCGGTTGGCGTCAGTCTCCGGCGGCGCGACGCATCTGCTCGGCCAGATCCGGTAGGGTGCTCTGTATTGTCGCGGCTTCAGTTCCTCGGTGACGTCAGGTCCTGCGACCTGCGACCCTACTACCTCGGCGGCGGCGACGTCGTTACATTGACGCCATGACACTCATCGCCGGAATCATCGCTGTCGTTACCCTGTACCTGCTGTTGCAGGTTCTTCGCACGGCCAATCCGGCCGTGCTGGCGCGCGGCATCAAGGTCGGCGGCGGGATCGTCTCGCTGGCGATCGCCGCTTTCGTCGGCCTGCGCGGCAATCTGGCGGTTGCGATTCCGCTCGGCGTTTTTGGCGCAGGATTGCTGGGGTGGGCACCGTTCGGGAACGCCGGCTTCGGCATTCCCGGCTGGGGTGCGTCGAAATCGTCCGGCCAGACCTCGCGCGTGCGCTCGTCCTGTCTGAACATGGAACTGGATCACGACACCGGCCGCCTGACCGGCGAGATCATCGCCGGGCCGCATGCCGGCCGTTCGCTCGACGAGTTCGACCTGACCGAGCTGATGGCGCTCGGCGCGTCCTTCGATGCGGAGAGCCTAGCGCTTCTGGAAAGCTATCTTGACCGCCGGTTTCCCGCCTGGCGTGAGCACGCGCAGGGCGAACGGGCAGGGTGGCAGAGCGGAGAGGTCCGCGGCGCGGCGGCCGGGAAAATGACGGCGCAGGAGGCTTATCAGATCCTTGGCTTGCAGGCGGGGGCGTCGGAGGCCGACATCAGCCGCGCTCACCGCTCCCTGATGAAGAAACTCCATCCCGACCAGGGGGGCTCGACGTATCTCGCCTCGCGGGTGAACGAAGCCAAGGACACTCTTCTTCAACGCCATCGCAGTTAACTCCGCACGCTTAAGCAACGCTACAGGCGAGCGGTTCGCAGTCGTTCAATCTCTGTCTTGTCGCATCCCGCCGGCATCCCGCGTCTGCTGCGCGGTGATGCCGAGTTCCGTCAGATTAGCGCGGGATGGTTAGTATTTCATTGCGAAGCAGGGAACATCGGAACGCTTGAGCGTTTTGCAGGCGGCTTCCGCGCGGCCGCGATCGACGAAGCCGGCGAAGCGGGCGCGATACAATTGCTTGTCGCCGCGCGCGACCGTTTCGGTGAACGGCTCGGCCTTGCCGAGAACGCCGCGGGCCTGATCGCGGGCCTCGTTCAGCCGGGTCTTGGCGTCGGCCTCGCTTTCGAGCGCGCCGACCTGAATGATCCAGCTTCCCGGACGGATCGCGGGCTTTGCTGCCTCCACCTGCCGCGCGACGGGGGCGGAGGCGGTGGTGCGCGGCGCCGGATCGGCTGAGGTGAGGGAGCTGGCCGGCAGCGTGCCGAGGATGCCCTGGCCGGTGCCGTGGTTCGGCGCGAGCGGGGCGAGATCGGATCTCGCCATCGCGTTGCTGCGCGTTTCGCCGGAAGCCGCCGCCGCCACGGTCTGCGGCACGATCGGCATCGGCCCGGCGCTGGCGATCTTGGTCTGGCCGGCCTTGACCTGCACGGTGCGCACGCGAACCGGCGTCATCGGTTCGGTCGAGCCCGGAATCGGCGCAAGCGCCTGGGCCGACACGACGCCGTTGGTGAGCGGCGCCATGCGCTCGCGCGGCGAGGCGGGCGGGGCAGTGGCAGCAGGGCCGGCGGAGGCGAGGCGGATCGGCGCTGCGTTGCGGCTCACCGGATTGCCTTCGCCATCGTATTCGCTGGCGGCGGCGACGGCCCGGCTTTCGACCGGCTTGATCTCGGGTTTCGCGGTGGGGATCGGGATTTCCGCCGCCGGAGCTTGGGCCATGGCGACGGACGCTGCCGCGCCGTTCTCGGTGATGGCGGCCACTGTGCGGCGGGTCGCGCCGCGCGGGAGATGCTCGGCCAGAAGGTTGCGCATGGTCGCATCGCGCGAGCCCGCAGAACGGCCGCCCAGCACGACGCCGACGAGATAGCGGTTGCCGCGCTTGATCGAGGTGATGAGGTTGAAGCCGGACGCGCGAGTATAGCCGGTCTTGATGCCGTCCACGCCCTCGACGCGGCCGAGCAGCCGGTTGTGGTTGCGGATCGCCTTGCCGCGATAGATGAAGCTGTTGGTCGCGAAATAACGATAATAGCGCGGGAAGCGGTCCTGAATGGCGCGGCCGAGCAGGGCCTGATCGCGCGCGGTCGTCACCTGTCCGGGGTTCGGCAGGCCGTTCGGATTGCGGTAGACCGTGCGCGTCATGCCAAGTGCGCGGGCCTTGCTGGTCATCAATCTGGCGAACTCTTCCTCGTCGCCTGCGAGCGCTTCGGCGATCACGACGGAGGCGTCATTGGCCGAACGCGTCACAAGACCCTGAATGGCATCCTCAACCTTCAGCCGGTCACCGGCACGCAGGCCAAGCTTGGTCGGCGCCTGCTCGGACGCGTTCTGCGAGACCGGCATCATGGTGTCGAGCCGGATCTTGCCCGCTTCCAGCCGTTCGAACAGCAGATAGAGCGTCATGACCTTGGTCAACGATGCGGGAAACCGCTGCGCGTCTGGATTGTTGGCGTGCAGCACCGAACCCGAATTCGCGTCGACGATGATCGCGGATGTGGGTGGGGCATAGACCACGCGCGCATGATGCGCGCGCTTGCCGCGCTTGCGCTTGGCTTCCGCATGATCCGTGGTGACAAAGCTGGCCGAAATCGCCGTAACGAGGCCGAGCACGAACAAGCGACGTCCGCGAGAGGACGCAGTGATTGCGCGGAACATGAACTCAACGTCCCCCAAAATTCCGGCTGCTCACGTCGGTGTGACCCACTCCTTTGAGCAGCACCCAAAAGGCCATTTTGTGTCATTCGGCCAACAGCTTAGCAGCCGATTTCCGGAAAATTCCGGAAGGTTTCGGCTAAGTTGCTGTAATGACGCGACTTCTCGGGCTTTCCCGTGTCACAAAATGGTTTGTAGAATCACGGTAGGAGGGTCCGGTTGCCAAAGGGTTAAGCACTCCTTGCGCTCCATCCTCCGATTCGAGGCAAATTGCATCTTGTGCGATGCACAATAGTTGTTGACTTATTTGTGCGGCGCACTATGTTTGTGTTGCGTGAATGAAATGAGTGCCGCGCGCGGAGCGTGTGGCAGGTGGTTTTTGTCTAGGTCTTGGGAAAGGAATGACGATGTTGAAGGTTGAGGATTTTCAGGGTTTCGGAAAAGAGCAGTTCGACGCGGCCGTTGCTTCGGCTGGTAGCTGCACGAAGAGCCTCCAGGCGATTGCCGCGGCTTATGGCGACTACGCCAAGAAGTCGTTCGAAGACGGCACCGCTTTCGTCGAGAAGCTCTCCGGCGTGCGCTCGCTCGAAAAGGCTATCGAAGTGCAGACCGATTACGCCAAGACGTCTTATGAGACGTTCGTCGCCGAGATGACCAAGATCGGCGAAATGTACAAGGACCTCGCCAAGGAAACCTACAAGCCGTTCGAAGGCTTTGTGGCGAAGGCGCAGAAGGCGGCGGCCTGATTCTGCCAATACGGCTTTTGGTTTGACGCGTTTTCGTCACGCGAACCGATATCCGCGTCGTTCGAAAACGCGATAGTCCCTCCAGACTGCTCATTGTAGAATAAAAAAAAGACCGGCGATGAGCCGGGCGTTTTGTTTCTGATCGCGCATGAAGCGAGCGCGGGCGTGAATTACTTCACGCCCTTTTCTTTGAAATATTTCAGCGCACCCGGATGGAAGGGGATCGGCGACTTGGCCTGCTGCTGGTTGGCGAGCGAGAAGCTTTCCGCTTCCTTGTGAACGGCGACGAGATCAGCCTTCTTCTCGACCAGCGTCTTGACGATGTTGTAGGCGTCGTCATTGGACATCTTGTCGCCGGTGACGATGATGTTCCAGACTTCCGCGATCGCGTTGTCCTTGTCGTATCCGGGATACGATCCCTTCGGAATGGTGCCGGCGGCGTAGAGGTCGCCATACTTCGCGTTCATCTTCGCAACCACATCGCTGTGATCGATCATCTTGATCTTCACGCCGGGCGTCGCCGCAAGGTCGGTGACGGCCGCGGTCGGGATGCCGCCGACCCAGAAGAAGGCGTCGATCTTACGATCCTTCACCGCGTTCACCGACTCGGCGACGCCGAGGCGTTCGCGCTTCATGTCCTTGTCCTTGTCGAGACCGGCGGCCTCGATGACGCGGAACGCCATCACCTCGGTCGCGCTGCCGGGCGAGCCGGTGGAGACGCGCTTGCCCTTCAGGTCCGACATCTTCTCGATGCCCGTGCCCTCGATCGTCACCACATGCATCCGGTTCGGATAGACGACCAGCAAGGTCTGGAGCGGCACCTTCGCGCCCTTGAACTTGTCCTCACCCTTCAGCGCGTCCAAAGCCGCATCCGCCATCGTGAAGCCGAGTTCGCTCTTTCCCGCGCCGATCAGCTTGAGATTGTCGACCGAGCCGCCGGTGACTTCCGCAGTCGCCTGCACGTTCGGAAGGTTTTTCGACAGTACGTTGGCGACCGCGCCGCCGAGCGGATAATAGACGCCGCCGGTGCCGCCCGTGCCGATCGATATGGTCTTCTGCTGTGCATGCGCGATGCCGCCGAGGGCCAGTCCGATGGCGGCAGCCATCGTCAGCATGGTCGCGGCTTTGAAAACTCTTCTCGTCATCGTTTCACTCCCTGATTATGTCGTAAGCGCCGGCTGTTTCGGAGCCGGTGTTCTTGCTTGCCAAACTAGCACGCCCAGTCCGATCAGAACTCCCGGTACGAAAGTATAACTAATATCGTACCCGACGATCGCCTCGATGATCGCTTCGATCAGGCTGGGAAAGACCAGCAGCAATCCGGATAGCACGAGCAGCGCGCGCTCGATCGCGGTATTTTTTCGCAGAGCCCAGTTCTGCGCGGCGCAGGCCAGTGCGAGCAGGCCGAGCGTCGTCTTGATGGTGATCGACACGATGTCGATCCATGAGCCGTCCTTCGGGATCTTCATCAACAGGCCGATGCCCTGCGGGTCGAGCACGAACACGAACGGCACGAGAAAAGCCGGCAGCGTGTATTTCCAGGACTGCAACGTGGTCCGGTACGGATCGCCGCCGGTGATCGCGGCCGCAGCGAAGGGCGATAGCGCCGTCGGCGGCGAGACCTCCGACAGCACCGCGTAATAGAAGATGAACATATGCGCGGCGAAATCGGGAACGCCGAGCTTGGTCAGCGCCGGCGCTGCGATCACCGCGCAGATGATGTAGGAGGCCGTCACCGGCACGGCGAGGCCGATGATCCAGACGATCAGCGCCGTGTAGAGCGCCGTCAGCAGCAGGCTGCCGCCGGCATAGGCGATCACGATCGACGAGAATTTGAGGCCGAGGCCGGTAAGCGTCACCACGCCGACGACGATGCCGGCGCAGGCGCAGGTCGTCGCAGCGTTCAGCGCGCCGATCGAGCCGTCGGCCATCGCCCGCACGAATTTTCGTGGAAACAGGGCCGTCTCGCGCCGCAGGAAGCTCAGCAGGAAGGTCGTGAGTGTCGCATAGAACACCGACAGCGACGCCGAATATCCGAACAGCATGAAGACAACGACGGCGAGCAGCGAGACGAAATGAAAGCCGTAGCGCATCGTCATCTGGCCGAGCGACATCTCCTGCGGAAAGGACACGTTGCTGGCGCCAAAGCGCTTGGCGTCCAGTTCGACCATGATGAGAAGCGAGAGGTAGTAGAGGCAGGTCGGAATGACCGCCATCCAGATCACTTCGAGATAGCTGATCTTCAGGAACTCGGCGATCAGGAACGCCGCGGCACCGAGCACCGGCGGCGAGAGGATCGCGCCGAGACCGCCTGCCGCGAGCAATCCGCCGGCGGCGTTTTTCTCGAAGCCCGCTTTGTTCAGCATCGGATAGGCGACGGTGCCGATCATGACCGTGGTCGCGACGCCGGAGCCGGACGGGCCTCCGAGCAGGAACGACGACAGCACCACGGTCCGGCCCGCCGAGTTCGGCTTTCCGCCCATCAGCGCTAGTGAGAAGTCGATGAAGAATTTCCCCGCGCCGGACTGATGCAGGAAAGCGCCGTAGATCGTGAACAGGATGATGAGCGTCGCCGACACGTCGACCGCGACGCCGAAAATGCCTTCCAGCGTGATGAAGAGGTGGCCGACCAGCCGCGCGACATCGTAGCCGCGATGCGTCCATGGCGCCGGCAGATAAGGACCCAGCATCGCATAGGCGATGAAGAAAATCGCGACAACCGGCATGATCGCGCCCGTGGTGCGGCGCGTGGCTTCCAGGAGCAGCACAATGAAGATGACGCCGACCACGATATCCCAGCGGTCGGGCAGGGTGGCGCGGTCGGTGAAATCGTCGCCGCCCCACAGCGCGTAAACGATGCAGGCGACCGCCAGAAATCCCGGCACGATATCCCACCAGCGCACCCGGTTGCGAAATCGCATCGCGAGCGGAAACAGCAGGAAGGAGAGGACCAGCGTGAACGCGACATGGATGTAGCGCAGTTCCTGTGTCGGAACGATTTCGTACGCCGCATAAAGATGGAAGGCGCTCATCGCCACCGCGATCGCCGTCACCGCGATGCCGGACCAGCCGATCAGCCTGTTGGTTGCGCCTTCCTCGGCCTCGACGAATTGTTCCGCCTTGCGCAGGGCATCGTCCGATACCGCGCCATCGGCCACGCCCGTCTCCGTCTCGTTCGACGCCATGCATTCCCCCGCCGCAACTGAAATCCGGCCTTTGCGGCTCGTTCTGAATCGCAATGAGACGGAATTGTTTCGCCTTGGCAAGCGATTTGACGCGCGCAGCGACGCAAGAGCGGAAGGCTAGGTCCAGCGTTCCTTGTCTTCGCGGTCTTCGGCGGTCAGCAGAGTCGTGGTGTAGACAAAAGTCGAATGACAGATGTCATAGCGGCGATTGAGCTTCGCCCGCATCGCCTGCTCTTTCTCGCCTTGCGGGATTTTCGATCGTTCCCACATCGCCAGATCCGGACGGCGCGTCATCAGCAGGCTGCGGACGATGCCGTCGGTCGCGCTGGAATCGCTGACCTTCCAGAGTCCGACGACCTGCGAGTCGTAGGAGCTTTCGAAATCGGGCCATGCCTGTTCGCACAGATCGAGAAATTCGGGCCAGTGGGCCTCCGGCGTCTCGGACCAGCGGAAGGCGAAATTGCCTTGCCGCCGCGGCGGCGTGGCGTCGGCCGGGCGCAGCGTCGGAATCATCGCGGTCATTGTGTGGGAACGGACCGCGCCGGCATCCTTCAGCACATCAGCGAATGTGCGCAGGCCGACATCCCTGTCGCGCCAGGCAGTGATGGCGTTCAGCGTGTCGCGCGGCTGGCCGATCTGGCTGCGCCATACGCCGTAGAGAAGGCCGCTGGACTTTTCCAGTTCGACCGCGCGACGGGCGACAGCCTTGCCCGTGTCATCCCAGCGAAGCGGTTCGCAATCGATGCGGTGATGCAGATAGACGGTGTAAGACATGGGGCGCTCTCTTGGATGGCCGCCAAGCCATGCACGCTCGCTGACGGGACCGCAAGATGGGGAAGCGAGCGGTCATCGCCAGCGGATCACGCCGATCACTTTGGTCTCCGCGAGCAGCCGGGCGTCGTGCTTGGCCCATGCGTCCGCGCGCTGCTCCGGCGTGAACAGGCCGCGCTTTTCGGCGAGGACCATCCAAGCAAAACCCCACCAGTCGGAGACGTAACCGCCATTGTTGTAATCGGCGAGGTCGAATCCGTTCGCCAGCGCGAATTCGTAGGCCGTCTTCCGGGTCAGGCCGTCGAGGAAGGCGTGGTCGTCCGCCGACAGCGAGTCGTCGTGGAAATCGTCGCAGGTGTAGCCCCACACCGCGCGGCAGACCGCGTTGAACTCCCGGTCGATCTCCTCGTCGCCGCCCCACAGATGCAGCCGCTCCAGTTCGCGGCAATATTCGCTCAAGCGTACGACATGCGAAAAATCGCGAGCAATATCAGACATATCGTTCCATCCATCCCTTACCGGGCCCGACAGTATAAATGAGTCGTTAAAAAAGTGTTCGTTATTTGTTCTTGTCGAATGGTCCGTGTCGGACGCTCCTCGGCCTGTTCGTATCGCGCAAACCGCATGTGTTTGGCCAAAATCCTAGTTGCGAATGCTTCTTATTATGAATAAGAAAAATAATGTGGTGCGGTTCCGATGTGACATCCGCCTGTTGCAATCGGCGGCGATATCGTCCGCACGTTGGGGAGTGCGTTTGATGGGTCGGCTCGTCTGGCGGTCCCGCAAAAGATGGCCGGGCGTTCGGAGGTGGACCGCGCAGCTCGCGCTTGTCGCCGGCCTCATGGCGAGCGCCGCGCCGTTACGCGCGCAGGACCGTCCGCCCGTCGGCGTCGCGCCGCAGCCCTCGATCGCCGAACGTTTTCCCGTGGACCAATCGTCCCGGCTCTGGCTGGCGGAGAAGGGGATTACTTACGGCCTCATTCACACGACCGAGGTGCTCTCCAATGTCGCCGGCGGCCTCAGGCGCGGCACCGTTTTCGACGGCAAGCTCGAGGCCATGCTCGGCATCGATTTCGGCCGGCTGGCCGGTCTCGACGGGCTGACCTTCTACGGCAACGCCTTTCAACTGCATGGCGGCAGGGGACCTGGTCGCGAGTTGGTCGGCGGGCTGAACACGATCAGCAACATCGAGGCGCTGCCCACGACCCGTTTGTCCGAGCTTTGGTTGGAGCAGCAATTCGCCGGCGGAAAAGCCAGCCTGCGGGCCGGACAGCTCGTGACCGACACCGAGTTTCTCGTCAGCCAGTATTTCAACATGTTCATCACTAGCGACTGGCCGACGAACCCGAAAGCCAACATTCCGGGCGGCGGCCCGGCCTATCCGCTGTCGACGCCGGGCGTGCGTCTGAAGATCGATCCGACGCCGCAAACGACAGCCTTGCTGGCGGTGTTCAATGGCGATCCGGCGGGCCGATGCGGGCGCGACCCGGAATTGTGCAACCGCCATGGCGTGAATTTTCGCGTCAACGATCCGCCCTATGTGATCGGCGAAGTGCAGTACCGCTACAATCAGGAGGCCGCTTCGCGCGGTCTGGCCGGTGGCGTGCGGCTCGGCGCGTGGCACCATTTCGACCGTTTCGATGATCTGCGTTTCGATACGGACGGACTTTCGCTCGCCGACCCGTCCAGCTCGGGCATCGCGCGGCGGCTCGAAGGCAATAGCGGCGTCTACGGCGTGATCGACCAGCAGCTTTACCGGCCGCAGGGAGCCGATGCCAATTCCGGCGTGCTTGCGTTTGCGCGCGTCGCCTACAGCACGCCGGACCGAAGCCTGAACGATCTCTTTATCGACGGTGGTTTGGTTTTTCAGGGGCTTTGGGCCGCGCGGCCCGCGGACGGGTTCGGCGCGTCTTTTCTCTACGCGCATGTTTCGGAGCGGGCGCGGGCGCTGGATCGGGATGTGCGCCGCTTGACCGGCCTGGCGATTCCGCTGCGCGACTATGAACTGTCTTTCGACCTTACCTACTCGGCGGCGATCATGCCGGGCGGGACCGTGCAGCCCAATCTTCAATTCGTCGTCCATCCGGGCGGCCATGTGCCGCGGGCCGACGCGCCCACCGAGCCGGTGAAGAACGCCGTGATCGTCGGGTTCCGCTCCACCATGCGCTATTGACCGACTCCCGAAACGCAAAAGCCCGGCGATGAGCCGGGCTTTCAAGTGTTGGGATGAAAAGTCGGTCGGCTATTTCTTGATCCGAAGCTGCGCGAGCTGCTTGCCGATATTGTCGAACGTCGAGATGAGCTGGCTGCCTGACGTCAGCATGACGAATTTGTCCGCGCTGCTGGCGCAGGTCTGCATCACCGTCTGGGTCGGATCGCCGTCCGTATTCACCTGGATCATATAGAGCATGATCCCGGCCGCCTTCATGTTCGCGCAGATGAGAGCCTGGCGATCGTCCACCGCCGACGACCAGCGGGAGCCGTTGCCATTCCACCGGTTCTGCGTGTTCATGCCGTCCGACATGTGGATCACGACCTTCTGGTACTGATAGTTCGCGTCCTCCGCGTGACACGGGAAAGGGGAGCCGGCAGAGGTCTGCCACGCCCAGGCGAGGCCGATCGGCTGGTCTGTCGCGCCGGCAGGCGACATGGTGTCGACCTTATCCTTCAGATCGGTCCAGCTGTAGCTCATGCCCGTCATGCTGGCAGGACAATCCGAATACTGCTCAGCTGGGAAGCGCGTTGCATTGGCGAAGTCGCCGCCGCGGCTGTTACGTCATTGCTCTGGTCGCGGTCGGTCACGCAGCCGTTCCAATTGGTATGGTTCTGGGCGTCCAGGTGCGCCGGCTGCTGCTCTCGCAGGACGACTGGTCGTGTATGAGCTGTTGCTGCATGTGCCGTTGGCGGCGTCCCATTCCGTCCAGCGGAGCCAGTTGGCGTTCTTGTTCGACGCGCCGACGTTAACAGCGCGGAGAACGGGACGATCGAGATGTAGACGTCGCCGGTGTTGGTCGCCGCGGTCTTCAACTGGTCGATGAGATCTTCGTCGCCGTTTTCAGCGCGCGTCCATCTTGCCGGCGTCTCTCATCGAACCGGTATTGTCCAGCGAGAGCGACGCGTGGGCGGGCGCTGCCCCAGGTCGTAATGAACTGGAGCGATCTTGAGCGCCGGGCAGCTCGCGACGCGCATGAAGTCCGTCTGGCATGGTGCCGGAGGCGAATGACCACCGCTGCGCCGGTGCCGGCATTTCGGGCGTGTAGGCTGTCGTCATGCGTCGCCCCGAAGCCGGGCTTCACGAACAGGGCGTCGGTGCTAGGCTTGCGCCTTGGTCGAGATCTGTGCGCCCGTCAGGCTGGCGGCTTCCTTGAAATCATCAGCGCGGTCGCGTCGACCGCCGCCTGCATCGCGGATTTGGCGCTGACCGCCCGGCCGTAATCGACGGCGAGGCCAAGCAGCCCGATGATCGGAAACAGGGCGAATGAAAGATGGCGACATTCCCTCGTTCGGAGCGGAGGACCAGCCGTGCGTCTCTGATCTGGTTCAATATCGCGGCGGGTGTCATGACTGCACCTGGAAAATGGGCGTTTGCGTCCATTTGTCGGGGCAGGCGTGAAGAGGTGGTAAAATCGAACGCAGGATTTCGGTAAATGGCCGGATGCTTCGCCGTGGCGGCGATCTTGCGGAACCAGTGGACAACGCCGGCTAAACGGTGCATTGCCGAATCTCGCCGGCATTCCGTTCGGAATTGATTTACCAATACGCTCGGTCCGCCCGCCCCGGCAGGATGGATCGGCATCGCTTGCGCCGCACAAGCGGCGACCCATAATATTTTAGACAAATTCGAGCCTTGGGCCCCGGTTCTGGGCCGGTCCGCCGATCGGCTCGGTCTGGAATCCGGCTCCAACCGACTTTATGATGATGGGGGCGAGCCGTGTTCGGCTCGTCACGATTCATCCCGCGGAACCTGCATCGACGCCATGACTCAACCGCTTCGCTTTTCTCAGTCCAACCCCGCCGCCGGCCCGGCGGCGATGCCGCCGCGAATGAGCGGCGACGAAGGTCGTTCGGGCGGTCCTGGAAATCCGGGAACCCTCGGTCATCACCAAGGTCAAGCCGAAGACCAAGCGGCCGAGCTTCTATCGGGTGCTCATTCTTAACGACGACTACACGCCCATGGAGTCTGTCGTTCACGTCATCGAGAGGTTCTTCAACAAGGACGCCGATGCCGCCACTAAGATCATGATGCATGCATCAGCACGGCATCGGGAGTGCGGCGTTTTCACCCATGAGATCGCCGAGACCAAAGTGACGCAGGTGATGGATTTGCGCGCAAGCATCAACATCCATTGCAGTGTGTGATGGAAAAGAAGTAGCCTGGAAATGAGGCCTGGATCGAGCTGCGAACGAAGCTCGATCGAATGAAAACTTGGCGGGGCTGTGCGACGCGAATGTCGACTTTCTCCCAGAGCCTGGAACAATCCCTGCACTGTGCGCTGGCGATCGCCAATGAGCGCCATCATCAGCATGCGACGCTGGAGCACCTGTTGCTCTCGTGCTGCTGGATGATGGTATGACGCGGCGGTGATGCGCGCCTGCAATGTCGATCTCGACAAGCTGCGCGGAAGCTCCGTCAATATCCCGAAACCGAGTTCGAGAACATCGCGGTGGAAGCGGGCGAGATCCTGCCGACCAACGCTTTCAGCGCGTGATCCAGCGCGTATGGTGATCCATGTGCAGTCGTCCGGCCGCGAGGAAGTGACCGGCGCGAATGTGCTGGTCGCGATTCGCCGAGCGCGAAAGCCATGCGGCCTATTTCCTAAAAGAACAGGACATGACGCGCTACGACGCCGTCAACTATATCAGCCACGGCATCGCCAAGCGGCCCGGCGCCTCGGAGGCGCGTCCGGTGCGCGGCGCCGAAGAAGAGGCAGAGAGCAAATCCGGCGACGAGCCAAGAAAAAGGGCGAGGCGCCTGACGCTCATTGCGTCAATCCTGGTCAAGGCGCGCGAGGGCAAGATCGATCCGGTGATCGGTCGCAATGCCGAGATCAACCAGGCGATCCAAATCCTCTGCTGCCGGCAGAAGAACAACCGCTGTTCGTGGGCGAGGCCGGCGTCGGCAAGACCGCGATCGCCGAAGGCATCGCCAAGCGCATCGTCGATCTGGAAGTGCCGGACGCTCGCCGCCGCCACCGTGTTCTCGCTCGACATGGGCACGCTTTTGGCCGGTACGGGCGCTATCGCGGCGATTTCGAGGAGCGGCTGAAGCAGGTCATCAAGGAGCTTGAGGCGCATCTGAACGCGATCCTGTTCATCGATGAAATCCACACCGTGATCGGCGCGGGCGCGACCTCGGGCGGTGCGATGGACGCACGAATCTGCTCAAGCCGGCGCTGGCCTCCGGGTCGCTCCGCTGCATGGGTTCGACGACGTACAAGGAATACCGCCAGCACTTCGAAAGGATCGCGCGCTGGTGCGTAGGTTCCAGAAGATCGACGTCAACGAGCCGACGGTCGAGGACGCGACTGCGATCCTGAAGGGGCTGAAGCCCTGGCTCGAGGACTACCACAAGCTGAAATACACCAACGACGCCGTGGAAGCGGCGGTGCAACTGTCCTCGCGCTTTTCACATCCACTCACCGCAAGCTGCCCGACAAGGCGATCGACGTGGATCGACGAACCGGGCGCGCGGCGCAGATGCTGGTGCCGGAGAACAAGCGCAAGAAGACCATCGGCATCATGGTACCGAGGCGACCATCGCGATGATGGCGCGGATTCCGGCCTAAAAGTGTCGAAGGACGATGCAGAGGTGTTAGCTATCTCGAACAGACGCTCAAGCGCGGTGTTCAAGAAAGATATGACTGAGGCGCTGTCGGCGTCGGACTGGGCTGGCGCGCGGGCCTGCAGCGCGTGAGCCGGAAAAGCTGATCGGCCGCTACCTGTTCTCCGGCCTGGACTGGCGTCGAAGACCGAAGTCGCCAAACAGCTTGCAAGCTCGCTCGGTGGAGCTGCTCCGCTTTGACATGTCGGAATATATGGAGCGGCGACACCGTCTCGCGTTGATCGGCGCGCCTCCGGGCCATGTCGGGTTCGATCAGGCGGCTCTGTTGACCGACGGCGTCGATCAGCACCCGCATTGCGTCGTGCTGCCTGGACGAGATCGAGAAGGCGCATCCGGATCTCATAATGTGCTGTTGCAGATCATGGATCACGGGCAAGCGACCGACCACAACGGCGGGGCAGGGTGAACTTCCAACGTCATCCTCACTATGACGACCAATGCGGGCGCGGCGGATCTGGCGCGGCAGGCATTCGGTCGGCACTGCAGCAAGCGCGAGGGCGACGACGCGGAAGGATCAACCGGGCAGTTCGCGCCGGAATCGCAATCGCTCGATGCCATCGTCCTGTTCGGTCACCTGAACACCGACGATCGTATGGTACGGGGAGAAGTTCGTGTTGCAGCTCGAGGCAGCTTGCGGATCGCGACGACGATCGAACTCTCGGACGCTAAAGGCGTGGCTGATCGAGCGCGGCTGGGCGACGAACAGATGGGTGCGCGGCCAATGGCGCGCGTCATCCAGGAATACGTCAAGAAGCCGCTGGCCGATGAGGTCCTGTTCGGAAAACTCAAGGGCGGCGGCCATGTGCGCGTCGTCACCGAAAAGGATGTCGATGGCCTCGACAAGCTCGGCTTCGAGTTCGTCGACGGGCCGGTCGCGCCCAAGCCGGAAAAGCTGCCCGGCGCGCGCAAACGCTCCGCCCAGCGCAAGCCGAAGGATGGCGACGGGCCGTCCGGTTCGACCAAGGGACCGCTTGTGAAAGTCTAGAGCATGATCCCGAAAAGTGGGACCCGATTTTCGGATCAGATCATGCTCAAATAAAGATTATGGGACGGGATCTTATTCCACCTGAGTTGAATGAGATCCCGGACCGCTCAACACGAATATCAGAACGGCCGTCGGTCGGCTTGACCGGCGGCCGTTTTTGTTTGGTGATGCCGTGAGCAGCTCGCCCAATAAAAACCAGAGAGGAAACATCCCCATGCGCAACAACACAGAAACCATCTGGTCGTTTGTCGATGCGAAAAAGGAGACTTTCGAAAAGTTGGCGGATGATGTCTGGGCCGTTCCCGAAACCTGTTTCGGCGAATTCCGCTCCGTCGCCTTGCATCGCAAGACACTTGAGGAGCAGGGCTTTCGCGTCACCGCCGATTGCGGCGGCCTGCCGACGGCGGTGATGGGGGAAGCCGGCGAGGGCGGGCCGGTGATCGCGATCCTCGGCGAGTTCGATGCGCTGCCGGGCCTCAGCCAGGAGGCAGGCGTCGCCGAACGGCGCGAGATCGAGGCTGGCGGACCCGGCCATGGCTGCGGCCACAATCTGCTCGGGTCCGGCGCGATGCTGGCGGCGACCGCGATCAAGGACTACCTCGCCAAAAACGGACTGAAAGGCCGGGTGCGCTATTACGGCTGTCCGGCGGAGGAGGGCGGCTCCGGCAAGGCGTTCATGGTGCGCGAGGGCGCGTTCGACGATGTCGACGTGGCGATCTCCTGGCATCCCGCGCCGTTCATGGCGCTGAACGTCGCCAACTCGCTGTCGATGATCCAGGTGGATTTCAGTTTCGTCGGCCGCGCCTCGCATGCGGCGGCAGCGCCGCATCTCGGCCGCAGCGCGCTCGACGCGGTCGAGCTGATGAATGTCGGCGTCAATTATATGCGCGAGCATGTGCCGAGCGATGCACGAATCCATTATGCGATTGTCGATTCCGGCGGCAGCCAGCCGAACGTCGTGCAGGCTCGCGCGAAGGTGCGCTATATGATGCGCGCGATCGAGCTGCCGACGATGATGAATATCTTCGAGCGGGTCCGCAAGATCGCCGACGGCGCGGCGCTGATGACGGAAACCAGCGTGAGCTCGCAGGTGGTGTCGGCGATGTCGAGCCTGCTCGGCAACGGTCCGCTGGAAAAGACCATGCAGGCCAATCTCCAGCATCTCGGACCGCCGCCCTTCGACGATGTGGACCGCGCCTTTGCCAAAAAGATGCAGGGTACGTTTTCGGAAGACGATATCGGCACGGCCTATCGCCGCTTCGGCGTTCCTCGTGGCGAGGACGCGCTCGGTGAAATCGTGGTGCCGGCCGACTCGCCGCGCGGGCAGTTGCGCGGCTCGACGGATGTCGGCGATGTGAGCTGGGTGGTGCCGACGGTGCAAGCCTATGGCGCGACCTACGCCATCGGCACGCCGCCGCATTCCTGGCAGATGGTGGCGCAGGGCAAGGCTGCTGCCGCGCACAAGGGCATGACCCATGTGGCCAAGGCGATGGCCGCGACCGCGCTCGACGTGCTGCGCGATCCGGCTCTCTTGGCCGACGCCAAAGCCGATTTCGCCGCGCGCACGAAAGCGTTCGCCTACAAATCGCCGCTGCCGGCCGACACTAAGCCGCCGGTGACGGAGAACCCGTGGCCTGCCGATGTCTGAGGAGGCGTAGCCGATGAACGAGGTCAGCACGATCCGGCCGGGCGAAATCGCCACCGAGCCGCCGGCGGCGCGCGACGCCGGCCTCGAATTCATCGGCCGCATTCACACGCCCTGGCGGGCGCGCAGCGAGACGCCGCGTCAAGGACGACAGGACGGCCCGGTCTGCCGGATCGAGGTGTTCGAGCGCTGGGCACCGGCCTTGCAGGAGCTGGAGAGGTTCGAGACGATCTTTGTTCTCTACTGGCTGCACCAGTCGCGCCGCGACCTGCTGTTGCAGACGCCGCACAACGGCACGCCGGCCGGCACCTTCGCGCTGCGCTCGCCCGTGCGGCCGAATCCGATCGGACTGTCATCCGTGCGTCTGGTCGGCATCGAGGGGCGGATGGTGTCCGTGCGAGGGCTCGACTGTCTCGACGGCACGCCGTTGATCGATATCAAGCCGGACAGGTGCCACCACAGCTAACGCGAGAAGAGTTAGCCCAGCGCTGCGATGATCCGGGTGGCGTGATCCTCCAGCACCTTGAGGTCTTCCTTGCGGCTGGCCGGCGGCAGCAGCGCCACGCCGTCGTGCCGGGGCATCACATGCATGTGCAGGTGAAACACCACCTGGCCGCCGGCCGGCTCGCTGAATTGCTGGATGGTGATGCCATCGGCGGCGAACGCCTTCTTCACGGCCGCCGCGATCCGGTGCGAGGTGCGGGCGACGGCGGCGAAATCGTCCGCCGTGATGTCGAGGACGTTGCGTGCGGGCGCTTTCGGGATCACGAGCACATGACCGGGAACGCGCGGCATGATGTCGAGGAAGGCGAATGTTTTGTCGTCCTCGAACACCTTGAAGGCGGGCAGCTCGCCGCGCAGGATTTTCGCGAAGATGTTCTGGTCGTCATACGAGGTCATGGTTCCTGCCCTTGGTCGTGCTCGCCGCTCTTGCGGAACGGCGCGTAGTCGGAGAGTTCGTCGACGGCGTGCGAGATATATTGCCGCTCGCGTCGCAGATAGTCGGCGACCGCCTGTCGAAACCCCGTGTCGGAAATGTAGTGAGCCGAAAAGGTCTCGGTGGGAAGATATCCGCGCGCCAGCTTGTGCTCTCCTTGCGCGCCGGCCTCCACCCGCTGCAAGCCCCGTTCGATCGCGAAGTCGATCGCCTGATAATAGCAGACCTCGAAATGCAGGAACGGGTGGTGCTCGATCGCGCCCCAATGCCGGCCGAACAGCGTGTCCGAGCCGATGAAGTTGATCGCGCCCGCGATCCATCGGCCGTTGCGCTTCGCCATCACCAGCAGAATGTCTTCCGGCATGGTTTCGGCCACGCGCGAATAGAAATCGCGCGTCAGATAGGGCGAGCCCCATTTGCGGGACCCCGTGTCCATGTAGAAATCGTAGAAGGCGTCGAAGGAGTCTTCGCTGAGATCGCGCCCGGTCAGGCGCTCGATGGTGATGCCGTTCGCGGTCGCCTCGCGCCGCTCGCGCTTGACCTGCTTGCGGTGGCGGGAATTGAGCGCACTCAAGAAATCATCGAACGTCGCATAGCCGTTGTTTTGCCAATGGAATTGCTTGTCGGTGCGCTGGAGAAATCCATGCCGCGCCAAAAGCTCCCATTCGTGCTTCTGCGCGAAGGTGACATGCGCGGACGACGCTTCCACCGTCTGGCAGAGCGCGATCAGCCCTTGCGCGAGCAGTTCCTGCACCTGCGCGTAATCTGCGAGATCGGGGCGGGCGAGCAGCCGCGGTCCCGTCGCCGGCGTGAACGGAACCGCGGACAGAAGTTTCGGATAATAGCGGCCGCCGGCGCGCTCATAGGCGTCGGCCCAGCCGGCGTCGAAAACATATTCGCCGCGCGAATGCGACTTCAGATAGCCCGGCACGATGCCGACGATATCGCCGGCGCGGCTCGCGACGAGATGGCGGGCGGCCCAGCCGGTGCGCGGGCAGGCCGAGCGCGACAGTTCGAGCGCCTCGAAAAAGGCGTGACGCAAAAACGGGTTGTAGGCCCTTTTGACGGCGCCGGGCGAATCCGCTGAAGCGCTTCGCGAAGGTGCTGCGTCGGACGCTGGAGCGACTTTCGGGGGATTGGCGCAGGCATCCCATGCGACGGCGGCGACATCGGCCACCGAGGGAACCGCCCGCAATTCGATATCGGAAGCCATGGAAGCGGAGGCGCTTTTCTGCATCGCCATGAGGTTAGCAGATTGTGCGGTGGTCGCGCCACTTGGCGAGCTTTCCGGAAAAGGTCCGCATCAACTTTTCGGGACAAATCCCTCAAAGATCATCTGATCCGCGTAGCGCGCCGCGCGGCTTCGCTGCTCCGGCGTCCGAACGGTCCAGGTCAGTAGCGGGCAGCCGAACAGATGCCTTGCGATCCAGGGCGCGGGGGCGGGCAGGTCGTTGACCGAATAGGCGACGAAATGCGGCTGCGTCTCAAGCGCGTGCCGCAGCGTGGTCATCCGCCGCCGCTGCGCGGACGACGCCTCGGCCCAATGGCCGTCGTCATAGCGGCGCTGCGCGACGATGCCGCGAACGATGTTCGGGGCAATATGCCTCAGCGCGGCAACCTGTTCCGGATCGAACGACATCGCCACCGCCGGCCCCTGATAGGCCGCCAGCACCTCCGCCACCCGCTTGACGAGCGTGACATCGCCATCAAAGAGACTCTTGATTTCGACCACGAGCACCGAGCGGCCGGCGATCAGATCGCAAAGCTCGCCCAGCGTGACCATCCGGTCGGCGGTCTGTTTGAACGCGACCTGCTTCAGCCGGTCGGCGGTGAGGCTGGCCAGCGCCTCGCGGCCCTCCGTCAGTCGGCCTAGCGCTCCGTCGTGATGCACGATCGCCTCGCCGTCAGCGGTGCGCTGAACGTCGATCTCGATCGAAAAACCGTGCTCGACCGCCGCGCGGATCGCCGAGGGCGTGTTCTCGACAATTCCGCGCGAAAGGTCGTGCAGGCCGCGATGCGCGACCGGACGGGCCGTCAGCCAATCGGGGGCGCGCATGGCGGTGCTGCTTCCGTCGTCAGCCGACTTCGAAGATCGCCTCGACCTCGACCGCCGCATCCGCCGGCAGCGACGCGACGCCGACCGTGGTGCGGGCATGCCGTCCCTTGTCGCCGAACGCGGCGACCATCAGGTCGGACGCGCCGTTCAGCACTTTCGGACCGTCGATGAAGTCGGGCATCGAATTGACGAAGCCGCCAAGGCGGACGACGCGGGCGACCTTGTCGAGGTCGCCGAGGGCTGCCTTCACCTGCGAGAGCAGGTTGATGGCGCAGCCCCGCGCGGCCGCAGCACCCTGTTCGACCGTGACGTCGCGGCCGAGCTTGCCCTTGGCGATCAGCTTGCCTTCGGCATCGCCGCACACCTGTCCGGAGCAGATCAAGAGATTGCCGGTGCGGACGAAGCCGACATAATTGGCCATCGGAGTGGACGGCTGATGCAGGACGATGCCCTGCGCCGCGAGTTTCTGTTCGACAATCCCTGCCATGTGTATCCCCTTCGGTTCGCGCCCATGTGACGAATCCCGCCTCTTTTTGCCCAACATGTTGTCGCACGCAAGGCGGCTGGCCGGGACTTGGAAGCCCTCCACAGTGGATGGTTGCGAGCCCGAAAGCGCGTCATTACTGTTCCGATTCGACATCAATCGAGGAAAAGCCGGATGATCAGCCCCTTGTCCCGTCCGTGGCAGGCGACTTTTGCGATCGCGTTGGCGGCTGGCATCATGCTGCCCGGCGAGGTGCTGCCGGCGACCGGAGCCGCGCCCTTCCTCGCGCATCAGGCCGCTTACGACCTTTCGCTGAAGACCTCGCGGCGAAGCCCGTCGATCGAGGCTGCCGAAGGCCGGATCGTCTACAATTTCAGCGGCAGCGAATGCGAAGGCTACACGACCGACTTTCGCCAGGTGTCGCGGCTCGACACCGGCGAAGGCAAGACTGTGATGAGCGATCTGCGCGCGTCGAGCTGGGAGGAGGGCAAGGGGGCCAGCTATCGCTTCAAGGTCGAGTCCCGGATGAACGACGAGCGCACCAGCGAGGTCGACGGATTGGCCGAGCGGACCAAGGAAGGTATCGTCGTCAAGCTCAAGCAGCCGCAGGCGAAAACCTTCAAGATCGATGGCAGCGTCGTGTTCCCGACCGAGCAGGTTCACCGCATCGTCGAAGCGGCAAAGGCGGGCAAGTCGATCCTCGAACTGGCCGTGTATGATGGCTCGGACAACGGCGAGAAGGTCTACAATACTCTGACGGTGATCGGGGCGGCCATTCCGGGCGAGCGTGCGCCGGCCAATCCGGATGTCGGCTCCGACAATGCAGCCTTGAAAGGCATGACGCGCTGGCCGGTCACGGTCAGCTATTACGATCGCGCGGCGCGCTCGCACACCGGGGAGCAGACGCCGGTCTATGCGATGTCGTTCGAGCTATATGAAAACGGCGTCTCGCGCGCGCTGACGCTCGACTACACTGATTTCGTCATCGCCGGCGCGATGAGCCGTTTCGACGTGCGCACGACCAAGCCTTGTAAGTAGTGCATGATCCCGAAAAGTGGGAACCGGTTTTCGGATCAGATCATGCGCAAGCAATAAAATCAGATCACTCGCGCCGTTCCGGCCCGTCATAGGCGATGCCCTTGATGACGGCGTCGCGGCCGAACTTGCTGCGCAACGCATCCATGGTGCGCTCGGCCGCCGCGTGCCGATGATTGAGCAGGTCGGTGTCGGCCGCGTCGGCGGGGCGTAGCGCGCTCACGCCGGCTCCGATCAGGCGGAACGGCGTTCCGTCGACCTCTTTGGCCAGCAATTCGCGCGCCGTCGAAAAGATTCGGTCGGCGAGTTGCGTCGGCGCGCTGATCGACTGCGCCCGCGTGCGCGGACGAAAGTCGGCGGTCTTCAGCTTCAGCGTGATGGTTGAGCCCGCCAGCTCCGCCGCTTTCAGCCGCATCGAGACTTTTTCGCAAAGGTGCCAGAGCTGGCGCTCCAGGCTGGCAAGATCGCGCAGATCGGTTTCGAACGTCGTCTCCGCGGACACGACTTTCGGTTCGCGGTCGGGCGTGACCTTCCGGTCGTCGATGCCGCGCGCGAGACGCCAGAGCCTGCGCCCTTCGGAGCCGAACTGCTTCATCACCTCGATTTCATCGGCCTGTTGCAGGTCGGAAATCAGCCGGAAGCCGCGTTGCTGCAACCGTTGTTGCGTCGCCGGCCCGACGCCGAAGATGAAGTTCACCGGCTTGTTCGCCAGCAGCGCCTTGCCGTCGTCCTGATCGAGCACGGCGAAGCCGCGAGGCTTGTCGAGGTCGGATGCGATCTTCGCCAGAAACTTGTTGGATGACAGCCCGACCGAAATGGTGATGCCGATCTCGTCCTGAATTTTCCGTGCAAAGCGGGCGAGCGTCAGCGCCGCCATCGCGCCGTGCACGCGCTCGGTGCCGGCGAGGTCGAGAAACGCTTCGTCGATCGACAGCGGCTCCACCAGCGGCGTCAGCGACAGCATCGCGCGGCGGACCTCGCGGCCGATGCGGACATATTTCGCCATATCCGGCTTCACCACCACGAGATCGGGGCACAGCTCGCGCGCCTTGAACATCGGCATCGCCGAGCGGACGCCGAAGGTGCGCGCCACATAGCAGGCGGCCGAGACGACGCCGCGCTTGCCGCCGCCGACCGCAACCGGCTTGTCGGCCAGCTCCGGATTGTCGCGCTTCTCGACGGTCGCGTAGAAGGCGTCGCAATCGATATGGGCGATGGCGAGCGAGGCGAGCGCGCGGTGGCGCAGCAGACGCGGCGATCCGCAGGAGCGGCAGCGCAACGCCTTGGCATCGGCCGGCGCGAAGCAGTCGCGGCAGAACCCCGATGCGGCCGCTTCGGTCACGGCACGTCGCGCTCCCAGCTCGCTCCGCCCAGTGCCTCGCGCGCGGCGATCAACTGCCGCGGCTTGATGCCATGCGCCTCGCCGAAATCGTCGATCAGGTTTTCATCGTTGAGGATGAAGTCCAGCACGCCGAGCAGAAAACCCTTGTCTTGCGCCGCGGTGCGAATCGTCTCCGGTCCGAGGCCCGTTTCGGCGAGGAAACGGCCCAGCCGCGCGGGCTCCTGCGCGAGGAAAGAAAGTCCCTGAATCGCTACAGTTTCAGCCACTTGGGCGACGCTGAAAGGCTGCTTTGTCATCTGTTCCATTTGCCTTTCTGTAACCTATCGTCTCTATTTTAAAGGCATCTTGCCACGCCATTTGCGTGTGGCGAACCGTTTTGCGAAGGCAAGCCGGCCAATTCTCGAAGGGTGGGAGGGCGGGATGGCAAAAACCGTCCTTATCGTCGAAGACAACGAACTCAACATGAAGCTCTTTCGGGACCTTTTGGAGGCCCATGGTTATCAGACCGTGGGGACCAACAAGGGTGTCGAGGCGCTCGAATTGGTACGCCGTCATCGGCCTGATTTGATCCTGATGGATATTCAGTTGCCGGAGGTGTCCGGCCTTGAGGTGACGCGCTGGATCAAGAGCGATCCCGAGCTGCAAATGATACCGGTCGTCGCCGTGACGGCGTTCGCCATGAAAGGCGACGAGGAGCGAATTCGCGAAGGCGGCTGCGAGGCTTACCTCTCGAAACCGATTTCGGTGGGGAAGTTCATCGAGACCGTCAGGCGATTCATTGGTTAGAGAGGACGAAAATGTCCGCGCGCATCCTTGTTGTTGACGACATTCCGGCGAATGTGAAGCTGCTGGAGGCAAGGCTCTCGGCCGAATATTTCGACGTCATCACCGCGTCGAACGGCACCGAGGCGCTGGAGATCGCCTCGCGCGCCGAATGCGATATCATCCTGCTCGACGTGATGATGCCCGACCTCGACGGCTTCGAGGTCTGCCGGCGTCTGAAGTCCAATCCGGCCACGCATTTCATTCCGGTGGTGATGGTCACGGCGCTCGATTCGCCAGCGGACCGCGTGCGCGGCCTCGACGCCGGCGCTGACGATTTCCTCACCAAGCCGGTGTCCGACGTCGTGCTGATCGCGCGCGTGCGCTCGCTGACGCGGCTGAAGATGATGACCGACGAATTGCGGATGCGGGCGATCACCTCGCACGAGATCGGCATCCAGAGCCCGGAACGCGACGCGATCGCCGATCGGGGCAGGGGCGGCCGCATTCTGCTCGTTGACGATCGTCCGGCGTCCTATGAGCGTCTCGCCAGGATGCTGACGGAAGAGCACTCGGTGGATGTCGAAACCAATCCGGCCGATGCGCTGTTTCATGCAGCCGACGGTAACTACGACCTCCTGATCGTGTCGCTGGGGCTGGAGAATTTCGACGGCTTGCGGCTGTGCAGCCAGGCGCGCTCGCTGGAGCGGACGCGGCACGTTCCGATTCTCGCCATCGCCGAGGCCGACAACAATGCGCGGCTGCTGCGCGGGCTTGAGATCGGCGTGAACGATTATCTGCTGCGCCCCGTCGACAAGAACGAACTACTCGCGCGCGCGCGCACGCAGATCCGCAAGCGGCGCTATACCGATCATCTGCGGGACAATGTTCAGCACTCGATCGAGGCGGCGATCACCGACGCGCTCACCGGACTGCATAATCGCCGCTACATGGAAAGCCATCTCGCCACGCTGGCCGAGCAGGCCGGCGCGCGCGGCAAGCCGCTGGCGCTGATGGTGCTCGACATCGACTTCTTCAAGTCGATCAATGACGGCTACGGCCACGACGCCGGTGACGACGTGCTGCGCGAATTCGCCGTCCGCATCCGGAAATCGATTCGCGGCATCGATCTGGCGTGCCGCTATGGCGGCGAGGAGTTTGTCATCGTCATGCCGGAGACGAACATGCATGTGGCGGGAATCGTCGCCGAGCGGCTGCGCAAGTCGATCGCCTGCGAGCCCTTCGCGATCGAAAAGGGTGCGCGGCGCATCGATGTGACGATCTCGATCGGCATCGCCACGCTCGACCGGAAGGGTGAGCCGATTTCTGATGTCATCAAGCGTGCCGACCAGGCGCTCTACCGCGCCAAGCGGGACGGGCGGAACCGGGTCGTGCTCGACGCGGCGTAACCAGAAGTCCCACAAGAAAAACCGCAGACCAAAAACAAAACGGAGCCGAAAGGCTCCGTTTTCTTATTTCGCAATGATGCGCAAGCTTACTTGATCTTCGCTTCGACGAACTCGACGTGCTTCTTGGCGACCGGATCGTACTTCTTCTTCTTCATCTTGTCGGTCATCGTGCGCGAGTTCTTCTTGGCGACATAATAGAAGCCGGTGTCGGCGCTCGAAACGAGCTTGACCTTGATGGTGACGGCCTTGGCCATGACGGAACCTCGAAAGCGTTAGAAAAGGCGAGGGCGGGGAAACCCCGCCCAATTCATTGGCCGGCAACCTAGCCGGGACGAACGCAAAGTCAAGGACGGAACTGGCCCGAAACCCTCGAAAGTCGCCGGAATCAGATGTTTCCGGGCATCATGTCCATCTGCATTTTCCCGCCATAGAAGTGGAAAAACGGGATCGGGGCGTCATGACGCAAGGGACCGGCCGCAAGCCGGATTTCCAGTTGCTGCAAAACCTTGACCGTCATCGGGTGCATATTGGCCAGCGGCTGCGAGCCGATTTCGACCCAGACCAGCTCGACCAGCTCCGCGTCGGCGTGGACGATGCCCTCGACCTGATGCGCGATCGCCGATGCATCGGCGGTGAAGAAGCGCGTGTCGAATCGCTTGACCCGGCCGGGCGGGGTGATCGCGCGGGCGATCAGGAACAGCGAGGACGGGTCGGGGATGAGACCCGCGTCGCCGAACGGCTTCCAGCTTCCCTCGAATTTCGCCGAAACGCCGTTGCTCGGCTTGCCGAGGCAGAGGCCGGTCTCCTCGCAGGCTTCGCGAATGGCGGCATTGGCCAGCGCGCGGGCGCGCGAAGTCGTCGTCTTCGGGCTGCCCTGGAGCAGTCTGGCTTCGAGTTCCGGCGGAATCGGCGCGGCCACCGTCACCTTGTTGTCGTTCGGATCGACGCGCCCGCCCGGAAACACGAAGGCGCTCGGCATGAAGACGACCTTGTCGTGCCGCTTGCCGACCAGCACCTTCGGCTTATGGGCCTCCCGGTCGATCAGGATCAGCGTCGCCGCATCCTTGGGCCGGAAATAGGGGTGCTTGGTGGTGTCTTCGCGGTAATTGCCGGGATTGGGAAGCTTGGAGCCCTGCGCGGTCGTGTCGGTCATTCGTTCCTCAAATTTTATTTTCTTTCAAACCCGCCTCGAGCGGATCGACGGGGCTGTTCTCGTCAAATCCATGCATCCGGAACGCCCACTGCAAGCCGACAGTGGCCCCTTTGATCGGCGGGAGCAATGCCAGCGACATGATAAGCGTGAGGGGGAGCCATACCACAAGATGCACCAGATAGGGGGGCTGGAACCCTTTCTCGACCGCCAGCAGCAGGGGCACGATGATGTGTCCGACGATGACGATGACGAGGTAGGCCGGCAGGTCGTCGGCGCGGTGGTGGTGGATCTCCTGCCCGCAGACGTCGCACTGGTCGACCGTCTTCAGATAGGCGCGGAACAGCTTGCCTTCGCCGCAATTCGGGCAGCGGCAGCGCAAGCCCCGGCGGATCGCGGTCCACAGATCGCGCTTGGGAACGGCCGCGGCCTGATTGGTCCAAACCTGATTCGCCTCTGTCATCGCCGCTTGCCTTTGTGCTTGGCCTTTTTGGGCCCGGATTTGCCGGCTTTCGGCCGCTTGGACGTCTTCTCGCGCCGCTTGCCCGCGACAAACGCACGCTCCTGCCGGTCGCGGCTGGGGCGCTTGTCGGCGGCCCGTGCCGTGCGGCCCGGCCGGCGCGTCGTCGTCTCGCGCGCGCCCGACAACATTTCGAAGCGGAGCGCGCCAGCAACCGGAGCCGCTTCTACCAGACGGACCTCGACTCTGTCGCCCAGCCTGTGCATGGCTCCGCTGCGCGTGCCGACCAGCGCATGGCGGGCTTCGTCATACTGGAAATACTCGTCGCCGAGGGTGCGGATGGGAATCATCCCGTCGGCCCCGGTGTCGTCGAGCTTGACGAACAGAGCCGATCGCGTGACGCCGGAAATCCGTCCCCCGAACGTCGCGCCGACGCGATCGGCCAGAAAATGCGCGATCAGCCGGTCGCTCGTCTCCCGCTCCGCCTTCATCGCGCGCCGCTCGGTCGCGGAGATGGCGGCGGCGGTTTCCGCCAGTGTTTCCAGCGTCTCGGTGTCCGGCAGGCCGCCGGGGCCGAGATTGAGCGCACGCACCAGCGCGCGATGCACGATCAGGTCGGCATAGCGGCGGATCGGCGAGGTGAAATGCGCGTAGCGGCGAAGGTTCAGGCCGAAATGCCCGTAATTCTCCGCCGCATATTCCGCCTGCGCCTGCGAGCGCAGCACGATCTCGTTGACGAGCTGCTCGGCCTCGTGGCCGCTGACCTGATGCAGCGTGCGGTTGAAGAGAGCGGGGCGCAGCGCGCCGGTCTTCGGAAAGGCGATGTCGAGCGTCTGCAAGAATTCGCGCAAGGCGACGAGTTTTTCGAGGCCCGGTTCGTCATGGACGCGATAGATCAGCGGCGTCGCCCGCTTTTCCAGTGTCTCGGCCGCCGCCACATTGGCGAGGATCATGAATTCCTCGATCAGCTTGTGGGCGTCGAGGCGTTCGGGCGTGATGATCCGGTCGACGGTGCCGCCCGGCCTCAAGAGGATTTTGCGTTCGGCAGATCGAGGTCGAGCGGCTCGCGGGCATCGCGCGCCTTTTTGACCGCTGCATAAGCCGCGTAAAGCGGCTCGAGAATCGGTTTCAGCAAGGGACCTGTGATGTCGTCCGCTTGGCCGTCGATGGCGGCCTGCGCCTGCGCGTAATGCAGCTTCGCGGCCGAGCGCATCAGCACGCGGTGAAACGTATGCGAACGCTTGCGCCCGTCCTTGGCAATCACCATGCGGACGGCGAGCGCGCCGCGCGGAGCGCCCGGCACCAGCGAGCACAGATCGTTGGAGATGCGCTCAGGCAGCATCGGCACGACGCGATCCGGGAAATACACCGAATTGCCGCGCTTCAGCGCCTCGCGGTCGAGCGCCGAACCCGGCCGCACATAATAGGAGACGTCGGCGATCGCGACCGTGACGATGAAGCCGCCTTTGTTGTCCGGATCGTCATCCGGCATCGCATGAACCGCGTCGTCATGATCCTTGGCGTCCGGTGGATCGATGGTGACGAGCGGAAGGTCGCGCCAGTCCTCGCGGCTTTCGAGCGTCGCGGGCTTTGCTTCCTCCGCTTCTCGAAGTGCCGCCGGCGGAAACACATTCGGGATTTCATGTGCGTGGATCGCGATCAGGCTGATCGCGCGCTCGCTCTTCAGCGATCCAAGCTTTTCCTTCACCTTTCCTGACGGAAGGCCGTAGCCGCGCCCGCGCGACAGCTCGACCGAGATCAGGTCGCCGTCCTTCGCGTCCATCGTGTCGCTTGCGGCGATCGCCAGTTCGCGGCCGACATTCTTCTTGTCGATCGGCACCAGCCGGCCGCCGCCATCCGGGAGGCTTCTGAAAATACCGAGGATGCGATGCTTGACCTTGTCGAGCACCTTGATGATGCGGCCGCGCAATTGGAGTGCGCCGTCATCATCGTCGCCTTTCTCGATGCGCAGCAACACGCGGTCGCCGACGCCGCCGGCCGCGCCCGCATGCGCGCGGCGCGAGACATGGACGGCAATCTTAGGCGCCGCGCCGCGTTCCTCGTCCCATTCGGCCGGCACGGCGATCAGTTCGCCGTCCGCGTCGCGCCCCTCGATATCGGCGGCGATCACCGGCGGCAATTCGCCTGCGAGGTGATGCGTCTTGCGGCCGCGCCGCGCCAGCACGCCATCGTCAGCGAGTTCGCGCAGCAGCCGTTTCAACTCGATCCGGTCGGCGTTTTTCAGTCCGAAGGCGCGGGCGATCTCGCGCTTGCCGACCTCGCCCGATTGCGAGCGGACGAACGCGACAATGTCCTCCCGCGAGGGCAGGCTGCTTGAGGCGTCGCGCTTCTTCTTCACGGCGGTCCGATGACCTTCCTGCTTCTTAACTAGCTCGCTTTGCCAGCAGCCTTTTTCGCTGGCGCTTTGGCGGCGGCGGGCGTCTTGTCGGTGACGGTGCCGCGCGCCTTCGCTACAGATTTCTTCGCCGGCGATTTCGTTGCGGCCTTCTTGGCGGGCTTTGCGTCCGTCGCCTCGCTCGCAGCCGCCTTCTTTTTCGGAGCCGCCTTCTTCGCCGAGCGCTTCTTCGGCTTGCCCTTGCCGGCGCGTGCGTCGATCAGCTCGATCGCCTGCGCGAGCGTCACCGTCTCCGGCGTCACGCCGTCGGGCAGCGTGGCGTTGGTGCCGTCATGGGTGACATAAGGACCGTAGCGGCCGTCCTTCACCGTAATGACGCCGCCGCTCGGATGTTCGCCCACCGGCTTGCCGGGGTCTTTCTGGAAACGTCCGCGGCCCGGACCCTTCGCCACCTTCTCGGCGATCAACGTCACCGCGCGGTTCAGGCCGATATTGTAAACGTCGTCGCCGGCCTCCAGGCTGGCATAGGTCTTTTCGTGCCGCACGAACGGGCCGAAGCGGCCGATGCCGGCGGTGATCGGCTCGCCTGTTTCCGGATGGCGGCCGATCTCGCGCGGTAGCGACAGGAGCTTCAGCGCAAGCTCAAGCTCGACATCGCCTGGCGACATGCCCTTGGGAATGCCGGCGCGCTTCGGCTTCTCGCCTTCGCCGACATCCTTCTGCTCGCCGAGCTGGATGTACGGTCCGAACCGTCCCGACTTGACCGCGACGTCGAGGCCCGTCTCCGGGTCCTGACCCAGCACTTTGTCGCCGACATCGGTGCTCGATGCCGCGAGCGGCCGGGTGTAGCGGCATTCGGGATAATTGGTGCAGCCGACGAACGCGCCGAACTTGCCTGCCTTCAGGTTCAGCCGGCCGGTGCCGCAGGTCGGGCACTGACGCGGATCGCCGCCGTCCTCGCGCGGCGGATAGATGTGCGGCCCCAGCATGTCGTCGAGCACGTCGAGAACCTGCGAGACGCGCAGCTCCTTGATCTCGTCGACCGCGCCGATAAAGCCCTGCCAGAAATCCTGCAACACGTCGCGCCATGCGATCTCGTTGTTGGAAATCCGGTCGAGCTGATCCTCCAGCGAGGCTGTGAAATCATATTCAACATAGCGCGCGAAAAATTCTCAAGGAACGCCACCACGACGCGACCCTTGTCCTCCGCATAGAGGCGCTTCTTGTCGAGCTTCACATAGCCGCGATCCTTCAGCACTTGCAGGATCGAGGCATAGGTCGACGGCCGGCCGATGCCGAGTTCTTCCATGCGCTTGACGAGCGAGGCTTCCGAAAACCGCGGCGGCGGCTCGGTGAAGTGCTGCGTGACGCTCAGATCCTTGCGGTCGAGCGGCTCGCCCTCACTCATCGCCGGCAGACGGCGGCTGTCGTCGTCATCGGCCGAGTCGTCGGTGCCTTCCTGATAGAGGGCCAGGAATCCGTCGAATTTGACGACCTGTCCGGTGGCGCGGAAGTCCAGCGTGCGGGCACCTGCTTTCGCCGTGATATCGACGGTGGTGCGTTCCAGTTCGGCTGATTCCATCTGGCTCGCGATCGCGCGCAGCCAGATCAGTTCGTAAAGCCGCGCCTGCTCCGGATCGAGCCGCTTGGCCATCTCGCGCGGGCGCCGCGTCATGTCGGTCGGGCGGATCGCCTCATGCGCTTCCTGCGCATTCTTGGCGCGGGCCTGATATTCGCGCGGCGAGGAGGGGACGTAGTTCGCACCGTAATCGCCGCCGATCACCTGACGCGCCTGCGCGATCGCCTCCGGCGCCATCTGCACGCCGTCGGTTCGCATATAGGTGATGAGGCCGGTGGTTTCTCCGCCGATATTGACGCCTTCATATAGGCGCTGCGCGATCCGCATCGTATGCGATGGTGCAAAGCCGAGCTTGCGGCTCGCCTCCTGCTGCAAGGTGGAGGTCGTGAACGGCGCGTAAGGATTGCGCCGCGCGGGCTTCGCCTCGACGGTCGTGACGGTGAAATTCGCCGCCTCGATCGCTTTGCGGAATTCCTCGGCTTCCGCGCCGGAGCCGATGTCCAGACGCTGGATCTTCTTTCCGTCCGCGCCGACCAGACGCGCCTCGAAGGTGTCGCGGCGCGGCGTCGCCAGCGTCGCCACCAGCGACCAGTATTCGCGCGGAACGAACTTCTCGATCTCCAACTCGCGGTCGCAGACGAGCCGCAGCGCGACCGACTGCACGCGCCCGGCCGAACGCGCGCCCGGCAGTTTCCGCCAGAGCACGGGGGAGAGCGTGAAGCCGACCAGATAGTCCAGCGCGCGGCGCGCCATATAGGCGTCGACCAGCGCGCCGTCGATCTTGCGCGGATGCTTCATCGCATCCGTCACCGCCTGCTTGGTGATGGCGTTGAACACCACGCGCTCGATCTCCTGATCCTTCAGCGCGCGCTTTTGCTTGAGCACTTCGAGAACGTGCCAGGAAATGGCTTCGCCTTCGCGATCCGGGTCGGTTGCGAGAATAAGCTTGTCCGCTCCCTTCACTGCCTTGGCGATGTCGTTGAGCCGGCCGGACGCCTTCGGGTCGATCTCCCAGATCATCCGGAAATTTTCCTCCGGATCGACAGAGCCGTTCTTCGCCGGAAGGTCGCGGATGTGACCGAACGACGCCAGGACCTCGTAGGAGGGTCCCAGATATTTATTGATCGTCTTGGCCTTTGCAGGCGACTCGACAATGACGATATTCATGCAATTCCAAGGGTTTGCGGCTGTACAAGGGCGGCGGTGCCAGACTCGCGACAGCCCGTTTGCGGCGGAACATGGTGTTCGCAGGGCTCTCTGTCAAATGCCGCGTCGCAACGGACGTTCATCTTAGGTTGTATTATTGGTCATTTATGTAATCTAAAGTTGTATTTTTGGTCGTTCATCATTATAGTTTTTGGATCGATTCAACTGATGTGCGGGTGAACGTCATGGCAGTGGAAGCGAGGGCGAGACGGGGCCAGCGATCGTCGGCCGAAACCGAGCCGGCCGGCCAGGGCGACAGGCTTGAGGCCGCGGAATTCATCGGATCCTCTGTTGAGGAATTTGCCCAGCTCGCCCGCCGCCACAGCCTTGAGACGCTCGCCTATCTGCTCGACATGGTGCGTATGGAAGCGGCCGAGATCGTCCGCCAATGCCAAGACCGCCAGCGCAAGTGATTGAAGCAAATCGACGCCTGAGCTTGCCCTGATCCGCCCCGAAGGTCGCCAAGCGCAAATCGGTTTCCACCCCGGATCAAGTCCGTGGGCGGGCTTTCCGACGATCATGCTCCGTTATCTCAGCGCGACTTTATCTCAGCGCGACGAGGCCGCCACCTTGCCGTTCGAGCCTGCCGGCCAATTCCAGTTCGAGCAGGATGATCCGCACCGATGAAACCGATGCGCCCGAAAGCCGGACCAGATCGTCGATGTCGAGCGAGGTCGGCCCCAGCAGCGACAGCACGCGCGCGCGCTCGCTGTCGTCCGGAGCCTGCGCCTCAGGCTCCGTCGGCGGTTCGTCGAGGGAAGCGATCGGCCGGTCGAGGATCGGATTGATGATATTCAGGATATCGGCCGCCGAGGTGACGAGCGCCGCGCCTTGCTGGATCAGATGATTGGTGCCGGTGGCACGCGGATCGAGCGGCGAGCCGGGAACGGCGAACACCTCGCGTCCCTGTTCGGCGGCGAGCCGCGCGGTGATGAGCGAGCCCGAGCGGTGCGCGGCCTCCACCACCACCACGCCGATGGCCGCGCCGGAAATCAGCCGGTTGCGCCTTGGAAAATCGCGCGCCCGCGGGGTGTGATCCAGCGGCATTTCGGAGATCGCCGCGCCGTTTCCGCCGGTGATTTCCTTGAGCAGCGGCGTGTGCTCCGGCGGATAGATCTGGTTGTGGCCGCCGCCCAGCGCCGCCACTGTGCCGGTCGCCAGCGCGGCTTTATGCGCGGCGAGATCGATGCCGCGCGCCAGGCCGGAAATGATGACAAGCCCGGCCTGTCCGAGTTCGCGCGAAAGAATCTGCGCGAATTTCATGCCGGCTCCGGATGCATTGCGCGAACCGACCACGCCGATCATCGGCCGCATCAGCGTCGCAAGGTCGCCGCCGATCGCCAGCAGCGGCGGCGCGTCGTCGATCGCGGCGAGGCGGGGCGGATATCCGTTCTCGCCGGGAGCCACGAAACGCACGCCAAGGCTGCGCGCTTTCGCGATCTCCCGTTCAGCTTCCTCTTGCGAGCAGATGCGGCCGATGCGCTGCGCGCCGCCGCGCCGCGCGAGATCGGGCAGCAGGCGAAGCGCCGCGCTGGCGCTGCCGGCATGATTGATCAGGCTCCGGAACGTCCGCGGCCCGACATTGTCGGAGCGGATCAGGCGGAGCCAGTCGATACGTTGGTCGTCGGTCAGTTTGATGAACATCGCGAGGCATCTGGCGCTGGAATGGCCACGCCGATCCTATCACGACCAATTGATAGCGCAGAACGCGATCCGTGCGCCGCTCAGGCTTTCGCGCCGATCTTCGATTCCTGCCCGGACATCAGCTTGGCGATATTGCCGCGGTGCATATACCAGAGCAGCAGCGTCAGCCAGGCGAACAGGATCGCCAGCGCCGGGTGTCCGAAATACCAGAGCAGGAACGGCGTCGCGAGACTCGCCATCAGCGCCGCCGCCGAGGAATAGCGGGTGACGACCGCGACCACGAGCCAGATCGCGCAGAAAGCGATCGCCGCCGGCCACAACAGGCCGATGAGAAGGCCGATATAGGTCGCGACCCCCTTGCCGCCGCGGAATTTCAGCCACACTGGAAACAGGTGTCCGAGAAACGCGCCGAATGCTGCGACGATCGCGCCGTTCGGCCCGGCGATATAGCCGCCGACGATGACGGCGAAAGTGCCCTTCAGCGCGTCGCCGAGCAGCGTCGCGGCGGCAAGGCCCTTGCGGCCGGTACGCAGGACATTGGTCGCCCCGATATTGCCGGAGCCGATGGTGCGGATGTCACGCGTGCCGGCGAGGCGGGTCAGCAGCAGGCCGAACGGGATCGAGCCGAACAGATAGCCGACGAGCAGGCAGATCGCGAGATTCAGTGTCAGCATGACAGTCCTCCCGGCGCGCTTCGCCGCCCGATGAATATCTTCAAGGCATCGCCCGTTGAAACACGGTGCGGCCGCTGGCGATGGTCCGCACCGCGCCGCCGGTGAACTTCGCCTCGTCGAACGGCGTGTTCTTGCAGGACGAGCGAAGTTTCGCCGGATCGACGATCCACGGCGTATCGAGATCGATGATGACGATATCGGCTGGCGCGCCCGGCCGCAGCGTGCCGCCCGGCAGGCCGAGCAGTTCGGCGGGCCGTGTCGACATCGCTCGGATCAGGGCTTTCAGTCCGACCTCGCCATTATGCACCAGCCGCAAGCCGGCGGGCAGCATGGTTTCAAGACCGATCGCGCCGGATTCGGCTTCGGCGAAGGGCAGGCGCTTGGTCTCGACATCCTGCGGATTGTGGTCGGAAATGATCGTGTCGATCAGCCCGGTCTCGACCGCCCGCGCCAGCGCCAGCCGGTCGTCCTCCGAGCGCAAGGGCGGCGAGAGCTTCAGATAGGTGCGATACGGGCCGATATCGGTCTCGTTCAGCGTCACGTGATTGATCGAGGCCGACGCCGTGACGTTCAGTCCCGCATCCTTCGCGCGCTGCAAAATCTCCAGCGACTCGATGCAGGTCAGCGACGCCGCGTGGTAGCGGCCGCCGGTGAGCGCGACGAGGCGCATGTCGCGTTCGAGCATCACCGCTTCGGCCGCGGTCGGCACGCCCGCGAGCCCGAGCCTGGAGGCGAACTCGCCTTCGTTCATCACGCCTTCGCCGACCAGATGCGGGTCCTCGGTGTGATGGACGATCAGCGCATCGAAATCGCGCGCGTAGGTCAGCGCGCGGCGCATCACCAGCGCGTTTGTCACGCTGTGGCCGGCGTCGGTGAAGGCGATCGCGCCGGCGGCCTTGAGCAGGCCGAACTCGGTCATCTCCACACCGCGCAATCCCTTGGTGAGGGCGGCCATCGGCTGGATGTTGATGATCGCGGTGTCGCGCGCGCGGCGCAGCACGAAATCGACGGTGGCGGAATTGTCGATCGTCGGCGAGGTGTCGGGCCGGCACAGCAGCGTGGTGATGCCGCTCGCGGCCGCTGCCTGGCTGGCGGACGCAAAAGTCTCGCGATGGCTCGCGCCGGGCTCGCCGGCGAACGCCATCATGTCGATCAGTCCCGGCGCCACGACCTTGCCGGAGCAATCGAGAATTTCGGTGCCTTCCGGCACGCCGGCCGCGCCGATGCCGCGGCGGGCATCGCGAATGAGGCCACCGGCGATCAGCACGTCGCCACGTTCGTCGAGATCGCGGGACGGATCGACGATCCGGGCGTTGGCGAGGAGGAGAGGGGGGCGATCCGTCAGCATGGGCTTACGGCTTCTTCTGTGAATTGGCGGAAGACAGGATGGCGCTCCAGAACCAGACGAGCGACGCGAACAGGCTGACGATCAGCACCGCAATAACGCCGATGGCGATCGTCGTCGCGGAAAAGCCGTTGGCGTAAATGAGACCTGCGACGAAAACGATGGCGATCAGCGCCAGGAATTTCAGCTTGCCGCGCATCAGCGACAGCAGCACGCCGATCGCCGTTCCGGCGACCTGTCCCTGCGCGCTTTGCATGCGAGGTTCGGTCATTGCGTTCACGCATTCGGAAGATTGCGCGAGAGCGCTTCGAGCACCGCCATGCGCACGGCGACGCCCATCTCGACCTGCTCGCGGATCAGGGATTGCGCGCCGTCGGCGACCAGCGAGTCGATTTCCACGCCGCGGTTCATCGGGCCCGGATGCATCACCAGCGCGTCCGGCTTGGCATAGCTCAGCTTCTTCTGGTCGAGGCCGAAATACTGGAAATATTCCTGGCTCGACGGCACGAAGGAGCCGTTCATGCGCTCGCGTTGCAGCCGCAGCATCATGACGATGTCCGCGCCGTGCAATCCCTCGCGCATGTCGCGCGCGACCTCGACGCCCATCCGCTCGATGCCGGGCGGCAGCAGCGTCGACGGCGCGATCACGCGCACGCGCGCGCCCATCGTCGTCAGCAGCAGGATGTTCGAGCGCGCCACGCGCGAATGCATGACGTCGCCGCAGATGGCGACCACGAGCCCCTCGATGCGGCCCTTGTTGCGGCGGATCGTCAGCGCGTCCAGCAGCGCCTGCGTCGGATGCTCATGCGCGCCGTCGCCGGCATTGACGACCGAGCCGTCCACCTTGCGCGCCAGCAATTCGACCGCACCGGAGGCGTGGTGGCGGACGACGAGAATGTCCGGATGCATCGCGTTCAGCGTCACCGCCGTGTCGATCAGCGTCTCGCCCTTGCGCATCGACGACGACGACACCGACATGTTCATGACGTCCGCGCCGAGCCGCTTGCCGGCGATCTCGAATGAGGATTGCGTGCGTGTCGACGCCTCGAAGAACAGGTTGATCTGGGTCCGGCCCCGCAACGAGGTCGTCTTCTTCTCAATCTGACGATTGAGTTCGACGAAATCCTCCGAGAGGTCCAACAGACCGGTGATTTCCTGCGGCGAAAGCCCTTCGATCCCGAGAAGATGCCGGCGAGCGAGGACAAAGGACGATTTGGGAGAGGAGGCCATCAAAGTCGGTTCTATAGGGGAAAGCTGGCGGAAGGGGCAAGGAAACTCCGCCGGGGGAGCGACATATCCCCGTATTATCCCGGCAGCCGGCGGCGACGGTGGTGTTTTCATCAAAATTGAACCTGTTCGGCGCACCCTCGCACGAATTCCGGAGAGGTTTTCTTGATGTCGATCGCCGAACAGACGCCCGCCGCGCCCGTCATGGACGCGCGGCCGCCCCGCACCTGGAAATTCGTCGGCACCGCGATCTGGGGACTGCTCGCATTCGGCGCGATGTCGCTGGCGCAGGTCTTGGCTCTGATCGTCGCGCTCGGGCTTTTCGGCGACGCCGACATGACGAAGACGAGCGTCAAGGAAGTGTCGGAGCACGGGGGGATCATCGCCGTCTCCGTGCTGCTCGGTCTGCCGGCCGCCCTGCTGGTGCTTTGGCTCGCGACCCGGCTCGCGCGCCGCTCGTTCGCGGCCTATCTGGCGCTGCGGCGTCCCGCCGCGACGGACATCCTTCTTGCGCTGGCGGCTTCGCTGGCGCTGCTGGTGACGCTCGATGCGATCGCCGTTCTCGCCGGCTATCCCGTCTCGCCGGATTTCGTGCTGACCAGCGTGCGCACCGCGCGCGACAGCGGCACGCTGTGGCTCCTGCTGCTCGGCTTTTGTGTCGCCGCGCCTGTGAGCGAGGAGTTCATCTTTCGCGGCTTCGTCTATCGCGGCTGGTCGGCGACGGCGCTCGGACCCGTGGGCGCGATCCTGCTCTCGTCGGCGCTGTTCGCGCTGATCCATCTTCAATATGAATGGTTCTATCTCGCAGGCATTTTCGCGGTCGGGACGCTGTTCGGTTATCTTCGCTACCGGCTGCGTTCGACCTGGACGACTGTCATCGCCCACGGATTCTACAATCTGGTGGCAGCGGCGCAGGGACTCTGGCTGATTTCCTGAAAAGGCGAAAATACTCCGTTCACTGAACTGCCGATTTCGCCCACCACAACATCGTGATCCCTCGCGCCAGTGGAACTAATGCCGTCTCCTTTCGTTCTTTTCCGACAGGAACGGGCCGCCTTGAGGCATCGGCGGCGATTGTCAGGAGATTGTGAATGAAAGCCACCACTTTGAAACTCGCGACGGTTCTCGGCGTTGCTGGCGCGCTCGCGCTGTCCGTTCCGTCGGCGGAAGCCCGCAACGGGCGCAATGCAGCCATCGGTCTCGGCGTTGTTGGCGGTCTCGCGCTCGGAGCGGCGGCCGCAGCCGCATCGCAGCCTTATTATGGCGACCGTTATTACGGCGACCGCTATTATCGCGGCGGCTATGCCTATGAGCCGGCCTACGGCGCTTACAACAGCTATAATTACTATAGGCGGGCCTTCCTATTATGGCGCACCGCCCGCCCACTACCGCCCGCGCGGGACCAGCAGGAACCGGCAGATTCCGGGCGCAATTACAATCCGAACCAGTAAGGTTCGGAGCAGTTTGCGGAAAAGAGGCCATCGGCCTCTCTTTCTTTTGCGGACTACGTCACCGTCGCGATGACGACCGGCATCGTCACCACCGCCACGATGGTTTGCAGCGTCAGCACCTGCGCGAGGAGCGGCGCGTCGCCGCCCATCTGCTTGTAGCCAAGACATAGGCGTTCGACGCGGCCGGCACCGAGGCGCAGCAGGCGACTTGTTTCGCGCGAAGGTTGATGCCCGAAGGCCGAAAACAATGCCGTATGTGATCGCGATCGTCGGCATCAGCATCCAGCTTCAGCACCATCGTTACCAATGCCGGCGCGCGTGGCTGCATCAGATCGTCCATTTGAAGCGCCGCGCCGACCACCAATAGCCCCACCGCCAGCGCCGAGCGTCAGGCGCGTCGGTGATCGTGCGCGATCGGGATCGGCAGTCCGGACAGGTTCAGCCCGAGGCCGACCACGCAGGCCCAGATCAGTGGATTGCGGGCGATGGTCGACAGCAATTCCGGAAAGGAGAGGCGATGCGGCCGAGCGTAGCGCGCGAGCACCGTCACGCTCAGCACATTGAGCAGCGGGATCATCGCCACCATCGCCACCGAGGCGAGCGCCACGCCGCGATCGCCATAAAGGTTGTTGGCGACGGCGAGGGCGACGAAAGTCTGCCAGCGGATCGACGCCTGAAAGATCGAGGTGAAGGCGGGTCCATCGATACCGAACCGGCTTTGCAGGATCGGCCGCAGCAGCAGGCACAGTGCCGCCACCGTGAGCACGGCCAGCAGCAGCGCGCCGCCGACGCCGCCGATCGGTACCGACGACAGATTGGCTTTTGACAGCGTTTCGATCAGCAGCGACGGGAAGAGAACGAAATAGACGAGCCGCTCCAGCCCGATCCAGTGCGTCTCTTCCTTGAGGAGATAGCGCCGCAGGACAAAACCCAGCACGATCAGCAGGAAGACCGGCAGCAGCGCGGCGATCACGGAAGTCATGGGTTTTCAGCCAGCCCTTGTCAGCGATGCGAGCCGGTCCAGCGCGCCCTGAAGAATGAAGATCGCGGCATGCTCGTCGATCACGCGGGCGCGCCGCGCGCGGCTGACATCGGCGGCGATCAGCTCGCGTTCCACCGCCGCCGTCGACAGCCGCTCGTCCCATAGCGCGATCGGCAGTTCGGTCAGGCGCGCGAGGTTGCGGGCGAAGGCGCGGGTCGATTGCGCCCGCGGCCCTTCGCTGCCGTCCATGTTGATGGGAAGCCCGAGCACCAGACCGGCCGCGCGCCGTTCCGCCGCCAGCGTCAGAATGCGCGCCGCATCCGCCGTGAACGCTTTCCGCGCAATGGTCTCGACGCCGGTGGCGAGCCGCCGCGCGGGGTCGGAGGCGGCGACGCCGATGGTCTTGGTGCCGAGATCGAGTCCGAGCAGTCCCCCTTGCGGAGGCAGAAGCGGCGCGACGTCGATCAGCGGCAGAACCGGGGCGGGCATGCGCCTGCGTATCATTCCCTTGGCAGGCGGGTAAAGGGAACGCCAGTGCCGTTCGCACAGCCGATTGAGGCGTGACGGGGGTTGCGGAAATGTGTAACCCCGGCTGAGCCGGCATGGCCGGAGACTGGCGAAAGCGCATTTCTGTCGGGAGAGTTTTGGATGTGGCCGGATCGCAGATTGCTCGATCTGTTCGGGATCGAGATTCCTATCGTTCAGGCGCCGATGGCCGGCGTGCAGGACGTGGACATCATGATCGGCGCGGCGGAGGGCGGGGCGCTGGCCTCGTTGCCCTGCGCGATGATTTCGGTCGAGAAGGCACGCGAGCAGGTCAATATTTTCCGGCAGCGGATCGGCGCGCCGCTCAACATGAATTTCTTTTCGCATCAGGCGGTCGATGTCACGTCCGAGCAGGACCGGCGCTGGCGGCAGCGGCTTGCGCCTTACTTCCGCGAATTCGGCCTCGATCCCGATGCCCCGATCCCGGCCGCCAGCCGCGCGCCGTTCGACGCGGCGATGTGCGAACTGGTCGAGGAACTGAAGCCGAAGGTCGTCAGCTTTCAGTTTGGCCTGCCCGATAGGGTTTTGTTGCAGCGGGTGAAGGACGTCGGCTGCATCGTGATCGGGGTGGCGACGATCGTGCGCGAGGCGGTCTGGCTCGAACAGAACGGCGCGGATGTGATTGTCGCGCAGGGCGCGGAAGCCGGCGGGCATCGCGGCATGTTCCTGACCGAAAGCATCGCCAACCAGCCCGGCACGATGGCGCTGGTGCCGCAGATGGTCGATGCGGTGCGAGTGCCGGTGATCGCGGCGGGCGGTATCGCCGACGGGCGCGGCATTGCGGCGGCCTTCGCGCTCGGCGCAGCCGGCGTGCAGATCGGCAGCGCCTATCTGCGCTGCCCGGAATCGAAAGTGGTTCCGCTTGCGCGCCGCGTTCTGGCGGAGGCGACCGACGACGACACCGTCATCACCAATGTGATGACCGGCCGTCCCGCGCGCGGCGTGGTCAACCGGACGATGCGCGAGGTCGGGCCGGTGACGTCCGAGACGCCGCCGTTTCCGCATGCGTCGGCGGCGTTCGGCCCGCTGAAGGCCATGGCGGAAAAGCAGGGACGGACCGATTTCACCAATCTCTGGGCCGGGCAGGCGATCGCGCTGTCGCGGGAGATGCCGGCCGCCGATCTCACCCGGCTGCTCGCGAAGGAGGCGACGGAGCGCCTTTCCAAACTGGCCGGATAACAAGGGGCGAGTTGGTAGAGTTGTTGTCTGAGCATGATCTTGTGCGAAAACCGGTTCCCACTTTTCGGGATCATGCTCTTAGTTGCGGCGCAAAACCCAACTCTGTTATAGGCGAGGGCCGGGTGAAATCCGGCCGGAGACATTATATATGGCAGTCGATACAGCCACGACCCGGAAGATCGCGCATCTGGCGCGGATCGCGGTGAAGGATGAGGAAGTCGAGCATCTGCGCGGTGGGATCAACGCCATGCTCGCCTTTCGTCGAGCAGCTCCAGGAGGTGGATGTCGAAGGCGTCGAGCCGATGACCTCCGTGACGCCGATGCAGATGAAGAAGCGGGAAGACAAGGTGACCGACGGCGGCATCGCCAATACCATCGTGGCGAACGCGCCGGTGTCGGAGGATCATTTGTTTCTCGTGCCGAAAGTCGTTGAATAGGATGGTTCAGGAGTCCGCCGATGTGCATGATGTGCCAGGACGAGCATGTATCGCGCCTACATGGCTTACCTCGACGCCAAGGAGAAGGCCGGGGAGATGGTCGATCCCGACAAGGCGATGGACGACATCCTCAAGCAATTGGAGCGGGACGCGGCCGCCGCATGGAATCGCGATCCGTGGGCCGACGACGACAAGACGCTGTCCACGCATTCATCCTGTACGCCCGTCGATAGCAAATGACCGATCTCACATTGCTGACTTTGGCCGAGGCCCGCGAGGGTCTCGCCCGGAAAACCTTTACCTCGCTCGAACTGACCGACGCGCATCTGGCCGCGATCGAACAGGCGCGCGTGCTGAACGCCTTCGTGCTGGAGACGCCGGAGCACGCCCGCGCGATGGCGCAAAAGGCCCGACGCCAGACTGGCGCGCGGCGAGGGCGAACCGCTCGAAGGCATCCGCTCCGGCATCAAGGACCTGTTCGCCACCGAGGGCGTACGCACGCCGCCTGCTCGGCAATCCTCGACGGCTTCGTGCCGCCTTACAGATCCACCGTGACTTCGCAATTGTGGCGCGACGGCGCGGTGATGCTGGGCAAGCTCAACAATGACGAGTTCGCGATGGGCTCGTCGAACGAGACGAGCTGCTTCGGCCCTGTCGTCAATCCGTGGCGGCGAGGGTTCGGACAGCGCTCTCGTGCCGGGCGGCTCGTCCGGAGGTTCGGCCTCCCCGCCGTCGCCGCCAATCTGTGTCTTGGCGCGACCGCCACCGACACCGGCGGATCGATCCGCCAGCCGGCGTCGTCCCCACCGGCACAGTCGGCATCAAGCCGACCTATGGCGCTGCTCGCCGGCGCAGGGCACCGTCGCTTTTGCGTCCTCGTTTCGATCAGGCCAGGCCGATCGCGAAAACGGTGCGTGACGCCGCGATCCTGATGCGCGCGATGTCGGGTTACGATCCGAAGGACGACCTCCGTCGATCGGCCTGTTCGGATTTCGAAAAGGCCGTTGGCGGTTCGGTGAAAGAGGCTGCGCATCGGCATTCCGAAGGAATACCGGCTCGACGGCATGGCGCCGGAGATCGAAAAACTCTGGCAGCAGGGGGCGGAGTGGCTGAAGGCGGCGGGCGCGGAGCTTGTCGACGTGTCGCTGCCGCACACGAAATATGCGCTGCCGGCCTATTACATCGTAGCTCCCGCGGAGGCGTCGTCCAATCTCGCACGCTATGACGGCGTGCGCTACGGTATGCGGGTGCCGGGCCGCAACATCGTCGAGATGTATGAGAACACGCGCGCCGCCGGCTTCGGCCCCGAGGTGCGCCGCCGCATCATGATCGGCACCTATGTTCTGTCAGCCGGTTATTATGACGCCTACTATCTACGTGCGCAAAAAGTCCGCACGCTCATCAAGCAGGATTTCGAGACCTGCTTTGATGCGGGCGTGCACGCGATCCTGACGCCGGCGACGCCGTCCGCCGCCTTCGGTATCGGCGAGAAGATCAAGGCCGATCCGGTGGAGATGTATCTGAACGACATCTTCACCGTCACCGTGAACATGGCCGGGCTGCCCGGCATCGCCGTTCCGGCCGGCAAGGACGGTCAGGGCCTGCCGCTCGGCCTGCAACTGATCGGGCGTCCGTTCGACGAGGAAACGCTGTTTTCGCTCGGCGAGGTGATCGAACAGTCTGCCGGGCGTTTTCCCGCGTCGCGCTGGTGGTGAGCCGGACCACAAATTAACCATTCTTAAGATGACGTTAACGAACGAGGTCGATTGCTGGTAGACATCGGCCGGGTTGGTGTTGCTGCGTGATCCTGGTTGAAAATGCTGAGTATCTGCCGTGTTATGGGTTTCGTTGCGCTGTGTGCCGGTTTGCTCGGCTGCGCGACCGTCCATAACGTCCCGGTTAACGTTCCCGTCGAGGGCAGCGTCGTCGACAAGCTGCGGATCGGGTTCGAGGATTCGGCCTATCTCGATGATGCTCTGGTCGGGCTGGCATTCTCCGGGGGAGGGACGCGCGCGGCGGCATTTTCCTTCGGCGTTCTCGAGGAGATGGATCGCATTCCGGTGCGCGGGGCGTCCGGCTCGCTGCTCGAGCGGATCGACTTCATCTCCGGCGTATCCGGCGGTTCCGTCACCGCCGCCTATTACGGCCTCAAGAGGCGTCAGGCGCTCGCTGATTTCCGCGAAAAGTTTCTGCTGAAGAATGCCGAGGAAAATCTCGATACGTCGCTTTCGCTCGGAACGCTCGGCCGCGCGCTCGGTGGTGGCGTCAACGACCAGACCGGCTTCACCCGTTTCCTCGATGCCAATCTGTTCGAGGGTGCGACCTTCGCCCGGTTCAGAACGGTCGGCCGCCCGCGCATCTGGATCAACGCATCCGATATCTACAATCGCACGCCGTTCGTTTTCGGTGCGACGGCCTTCACCGCGATCTGTAGCGACCTGTCCGCCTATCCGCTCTCAAGCGCGGTCGCGGCATCCGCCGCCGTTCCGATCGCTTTTGCCCCGGTGGTGGTGCGGGCGTATCCGGGCGAATGCCAGGACCCGCTGCCGCAATGGATCGTGCGCTCGCGCGATCGCCGTGACGGCGCGCCGATGCTGACCGCTTTCGCCAAGGCCATCAGCCGCTATCGCGAGGGTGCCGTCCCGTTCATCAAGCTGCTTGATGGCGGCCTGGTCGACAATTACGGCGTCTCCGGTTTCACCATCGCCCGCGAGTCGTCGGAAACGGCCTACGGCCCGCTCTCGCCGCAGCAGGCAGTCAAACTACGCCGTGCGATGTTCCTGATCGTCGACGCCAAGACGGGCTTGTCGGGCGATTGGGTGAAGACGGTCGAAGGGCCGAACGGAGTCGACCTGATGAAGGCGGCGATCGATACCACGATCGATGCAAGCGTCGGCGCGAGCTACACCGCGTTCGAGCGGACGATGAACGACTGGCAGGCGGCGATGGTCAAATGGCGCTGCGGCCTATCCGCCGCCGAACGAACCAGTCTCGGTGTTCGGCCGGGCTGGAATTGCCGCGACCTGAAATTCTTCATCGGCCGGATCGGCTTCGATCAGTTCGATCCGGTTTGGGCGGCCGAACTGGAAGCGATCCCGACCCGGTTTCACCTTCCGGCCGAGCAGGTCGATCTCGCCATTGCCGCCGGCCGAGATGCCTTCCGCATGAGCCCGGTCGTCCGCGGCTTCGCGGCCGGACTGTAGTCCGGCTCGCGCGCCTCGATCGTTTGGGGTTTTCTCGCGGAACGCGAGCGGGTAGAAGCGCCCTATGAACGCGATCCCGAAGACATCCTCGAAACTTCTGCGCGGCTCCACCGGCGACTGGGAAGTCGTCATCGGCATGGAAGTGCATGCGCAGGTGACATCCAACGCCAAACTCTTTTCCGGCGCGGCCACCGCCTTCGGCGCTTCGCCGAACGCGCAGGTCTCGCTGGTGGACGCGGCCATGCCCGGCATGCTGCCCGTCATCAACGAGGAGTGCGTCCGGCAGGCGGTGCGGACCGGGCTCGGCTTGCGCGCGCGGATCAATCTCAAATCGGTGTTCGACCGGAAGAACTATTTTTATCCGGACCTGCCGCAGGGCTATCAGATCAGCCAGTTCAAATCGCCGATCGTGGGCGAGGGCGAGGTCGCGGTCGATCTGGAGGACGGCGAAAGCATCACGGTCGGTATCGAGCGGCTGCATCTGGAACAGGATGCGGGGAAATCGCTGCACGATCAGCACCCGGACATGAGCGCGATCGACCTCAACCGCTCCGGCGTCGCGCTGATGGAGATCGTCTCCAAGCCGGATATCCGCTCGTCGGAACAGGCCAAAGCCTATATGGCCAAGCTGCGGTCGATCCTGCGCTATCTCGGAACCTGCGACGGCGACATGGAGAAGGGCAGCCTGCGCGCCGACGTCAACGTTTCGGTCCGCAAGCCAGGCGATCCGCTCGGCACGCGCTGCGAGATCAAGAACGTCAACTCCATCCGTTTCATCGGCCAGGCGATCGAATACGAGGCGCGCCGCCAGATCGAGATCATTGAGGATGGCGGACAGATCGAGCAGGAGACGCGGCTGTTCGATCCCGACCGGGGCGAGACGCGCTCGATGCGCTCCAAGGAAGAAGCGCACGACTACCGGTATTTTCCCGATCCCGACCTGCTGCCGCTGGAGTTCTCGCAAGCGTTCGTGGACCAGTTGCAGGCCGATCTTCCCGAACTGCCTGACGAGAAGAAATCACGATTCATCAAGGACTTCGCGTTGTCCTCTTACGACGCCGGCGTGCTGGTGAGCGAGCGCGAGAGCGCGGAGTTTTTCGAATCCGTGCTGTCCGGTCTCACTGAGCGCGCGCGCGACGGCAAGCTGGCGGCGAACTGGATCATCAACGAGCTGTTCGGACGACTGAACAAGGAGAGCCGCGAGATGTCGTCCTCGCCGGTGTCGGCGCAGCAGCTTGGCGCGATCGTCAACTTGATCGGCGCGGGAACGATCTCGGGCAAGATCGGCAAGGACCTGTTCGAGATCGTCTGGACCGAGGGCGGCGATCCGGTTGGGCTGGTCGAGGCGCGCGGCATGAAGCAGGTCACCGACCTCGGTGCCATCGAGAAGGTCGTCGACGAGATCGTCGCGGCCAATCCGGACAAGGTGGCGCAGGCGAAAGCCAAGCCGGCGATGATCGGCTGGTTCGTCGGTCAGGTGATGAAGGCGTCGGGCGGCAAGGTGAACCCGCAGGCCGTCAACGACCTTTTGAAATCCAAACTCGGTCTGTAATCGCGGGTGCGGACGACGGTCCGCACTCGCTCACGCGGTAATGACGCGCCTCGCCCGTTCGTGCATGTCGTCTCTAACGCGGGGCGAGGTGCATCCAGTCGCGACTCAGATGCAGATCGGTGCAGCCGATGTCACCTCGGGGCACGCGAAAGGCGATGCATCGCACCGTCGAAAGAGTTTTCCTCGAAAAATTTTTCGTTGGCAATTTTCGCGACTTCGAGTCCGAAGCGCGCGACTCGCATCGCTTCCTTGATCGTTGGCGTAGAACATCGCGCGTGCGGCGAGAGTTTTGTTGCAATCAAAAAACGTCTGCGCTGCAAGGGTTTCCTGAACTCTTGACACGCTATTGCAGGCGTTTCCTTTGTGGCGGCCCGCGGGCGATGCCGCCCGTATCGACGCATCGTATTGAACCCACTGCGTAACTTCGCGGTCACAGCTTTCAATACTTCCTTAAGGGGCGCAGTGGTTTTTTTATTTCGTTCGTGTATTCGAATTGTAGTGCATCGCGAATCGCGCGGCGCACACACTGACGAGCCATCTCACATTTCAGGAGGGCAACATGGCTAAGAAGGCGAAGAAGGCGAAGAAAACCGCGAAGAAGGCCGTAAAGAAGACTGCGAAGAAGGCTGCCAAGAAGACGGTGAAGAAGGCTGCCAAGAAGACCGCGAAGAAGGCCAAGAAGTAAATCGCGCAGGTTGGACTTGCCGGCGGTTCTCGCCGGCGCCGTCATAGGTCCTTCGCAGGTTTCAAATCGGCTGAGTGGATCACATTGACGAAGGAGGGTGTCGGCGAGACATCAGTGTCAGGCGGCCGGTTCGCAATTTTCGAAGAGTTCTCTCGGCGGAAGCCGATCCGGCAAGGAACGTTTCCTACGTTTGCGGAATGACTTCCGCGATGTTCACCACCGATCTTCCGGCTGCGTGAGACCTCGACCCTGACGTGTTCGCCGACGCCCTCGAGTCCGGGTGGCGGTTCTGATCCGGGACTGATTTCCGGAAAGACTGATCCGGAAAACTGGTTGATCCCGGAAAACTGGCTGCCCGCTCAGGCACAGGTCTTCGAAAGCTGCGGCGCATGTCACCCCGAAGCGTGGCTCGTCCGGGCTGAATCGCCTTCATTGAGTGAGATCACTCGATCCGTCTTCTGTTTAAGCAGGCTCGCTGTTCGAGCACGGTCTGGTCCGGCCTGTAGGGCCGCGGCGCGCGAACCGGTCCTCTCTTTTGGAGGCCATGTTCTCTTTTCGGGACCATATTCAAAGCACCCGCCGTCGACTGATGTCCGGCGAGGCGTCCAGCTCCCGCAAAATCAAAACGGTTTACGTCTCGGGATTTCGCCTCAGCTCTTTTTCTTCAAACACTCGCTGCGGAATTTGTTCCAGGCTTCGCGGCCCTTCACGCCCTTGGTCTTCTTCTCTTCCTGCCACTTTGCGCCGCAGTCTTTCATCTTCTGCTGCTGAGCGGTGAGGGGACGCTTCGGCTTTGCCGCCTTGTCGCTGGCCGCGGCTGTTGGGGAGGTGGTCCCGGCCTTGGGCGCGCCTTGCGCGAGTGCGGGAGCCTGGCCGAGCGTCATGAGCGAACATGCAAGAAGGCCGCACGCAATCGCGTTGGAAATCGACTTCATCGCCACATCTCCGATGTCAGATCAACACCGGAGCGATGATAGATTGCGTCCGGCCGCAATGGCAATGGATGATCGTGGCGGGGTCGAAGGCAACTGTTGCCAGCGCAACGGCGCCCACGGTGGCTATTGCGCGGCTTGATCGTAGTCGAGCGGATTTTCGATCGACCGCAGATAGTCGCGGCCGGCGGGCGTGATCCGCCAGACGCCGGCGGAGGGCCGCGAGACCAGTCCGTCGCTAAAGATATCCTGCGGGCGATTGGCGGGAAGGGAGCCGCGAAGGCGGAGGTCCCAGCGGTCTCGCGCCGATAGCAGGATGGAGAGGTCCTTGGAAATGGATGCGACGGCAGCCTCGCCGTCTTCCGACGCCGCCAGGATCTTCAGAACTGCGACCTGCCAACTCGACGCCACATCAACACCACGAGAGCCTTGGTTGTTCGTCCGGCTCCGCACTGATTGAAGCACCCGCAGGCGCGGGGGGCTAATGCGTTGCGCGGGTTTTCCACAGTTGTGGCCTATTGCGCCGCAGGTTAGCGGGCAGGAGCGAACGCCGCGAATGGAGACGCAAAGCGCCGCAAAGCCCTGCTCGGGCCATGCGCTGACGTCGTCTTGCAGCGTCGTCTTGCGCTCGTTCGGCTGGAAGATGTTCAGCACGGTCGAGCGATACGAGACGACATCCTTGCCCGCGCGATCCTTGATCGTGCAGTCCATCTCCACATCGCGCACGCCGAAGTCGTTCGGATTGCGGGTCTCGGCGGTGACGCGCGTCGGACCACGGGTGGAGGATTTCACCATCCGGATTTCGATGTTGGTGAGCGGCTCTTGCGTCTGCGTCTGCGCCGCGACGGCGTGAGGCGTCAGAAGCGCGATCGTCAAAGCGATGGTCGGAAGGCTGTTGCGCACGATGCAAGCTCGATCTTCGCTGCGCGGCGGGCGGCTCGGCCGTCGCCAGCGCGGAGGCGGATTGCACAATCCAGTTGCGTCATTTTCTTGGCGGGCGATCGGAAGGCGCGGGGCAGTGCGTTCCCTTAAGATTTCAAAGAGCTTTGTCCGAGCCGCGGCTCTTGACCGGCCATCAACCGCCGAATGTTCGTGCGATGCCGCACAATGACATAGAGGCCGCCGGCGAGCACCAGCAGCCGATAGGGGAGCGGGTGCTCGACGCCGAAGATAAGAACGATCGCCGTGGCCGCCGCGAGCATCGAACTGAGGGACACGATCCGAAAGATCGCCAGCACGAGCCCGAAAGCCGCCGCCGCGCCCAAGCCGACCGGCCAGGACAGCGCCAGCAACACGCCGAGACCGGTCGCGGCCGACTTTCCTCCGGTGAATCCAAGCCATATCGAGCGGCTATGACCGAGCAACGCGGCAAGACCGGCGAGACAGATCGCCCAGGGAGCCAAGGCTTGTGCGTCGAACGCAGCCGGCTTCATGTCGGACGGCAGGGTATCGAGCCAGGGATAAAACCAGCGGGCGAAGGCCACCGCGCCGGCTCCCTTCAGCAGATCCACCACCAGCACCGCCAAGGCGGGCCAAGGCCCGACCATTCGCAGGACGTTCGTCGCGCCGGTGGAGCCGGAGCCGTGCTCGCGCAAATCGATGCCCTTGAGCAGTTTCCCCGCCAGATAGCCGGTCGGGATGGAGCCGAAGAGATAGGCGATCCCCCATCCAACCACGCATGCGATCCAGACGATCATAGGCTCTAGGGTCTTTGGCTCTAAGGTTCTGGGCTCGAAGGTCTTGGGCCGTAACGTCTTGGGCTCATCGCGCCGCCAAAAGAAGCGCTTCGGGTCCGATCAGTCTCTCAGCGCGGCCTGCCGCTTCGGCAGATCACCCGAAGCCGCAAGAAATAGGGTGCAAGGCAACAGGGTGGCGGAGCCGGAGGGATTCGAACCCTCGATAGGGCTTTACAACCCTATAACGGTTTAGCAAACCGCCGCCTTCAGCCACTCGGCCACAGCTCCAGCAGAGCCCCGTATGCCCGACACCGCCCGGAACGGCAAGTGTCTGATTGCGCCCGGCGCGACTTTTGCGACGACGAAAAATAGCGGCTGCGCGCGACGTTTTGGACGACAGTGCTTCGAAGGTGGGACTTCGAGCCTCCAGCCTCGGCGCGTGATCGGCGGAAGCGGGAACCGGCTTTCCAAAAAATAATCCCTCAGGGCACAGGCCCGAGGGATTATGTCTGGAACATCGAGACCCGAACCGTCGGGCCGCGGAATGTCAGAAGCCCGTGTGCAAGGCGGCGCACACGGGCTTGTTGGTTCGTCGCTACTCCTTGAGAGCTTCTTCTCGCGTCGCCTTGATCTGCGGCAGCGTGATCAGGATGATCGCGATCGCGGCGATAGCCAGCAGCGATCCGGACAGCGGCGAGGTGACGAACACCGTCGCGTCGCCGCGGGACAGCAGCATGGCCCGTCGGAAGTTTTCCTCAATCTGCGGCCCGAGCACCAGGCCGAGAAGCATCGGCGCGGGCGGCAGTTGCAGCTTGATGAGCAGGTAGCCGAAGATACAGAACACCGCCGCCTCATAGACCTCGAAGGTGTCGTTCTTCAGCGAGTAGACGCCGATGCAGCAGAACACCATGATCGCCGGATAGAGGTAGCGATAGGGGATCGTCAGCAGCTTCACCCACAGCCCGACCAGCGGCAGGTTGAGGACGATCAGCATCAGGTTGCCGACCCACATCGAGGCGATCAGGCCCCAGAACAGCTCCGGGTTCTTGGTCATGACCTGGGGACCGGGCTGGATGTTGTGGATCGTCATCGCGCCGACCATCAGCGCCATCACGACGTTGGATGGCAGACCGAGCGTCAGCAGCGGAATGAACGACGTCTGCGCGCCGGCGTTGTTGGCGGATTCGGGACCGGCCACGCCCTCGATCGCGCCATGGCCGAACTCTTCCGGACGCTTGGAGAGCTTCTTCTCCACCGTATAGGCCGCGAAGGACGACAGCACCGCGCCGCCGCCTGGCAGAATACCGAGGCAGGTGCCGAGCGTCGTGCCGCGCAGGATCGCGGGAATCATCCGTTTGAAGTCCTGCTTGGTGGGGAACATGTTGGTGATCTTCTGCGTCATCACCGTCCGCTCGTCCTGCGGTTCGAGGTTCTTGACGATTTCGGCGAAGCCGAAAATACCCATCGCCAGCGGAACGAAGTCGAGCCCGTCGAACAATTGCGGAATGTCGAACGCGAAGCGCTGCGTGCCTGTGTTCACGTCGGTGCCCGTGAGGCTGAGCAGGGTCCCGAACAGGATCATGCCGACGCCCTCGATGAACGGTCCGTTCGACAGCACGGTCGCCAGCAGCAGGCCGAGGATCATCAGCGAGAAATATTCTTTCGGACCGAACTGCAATGCGACGGACGCCAGCGGGGCGGCGAGGGCGGCGATCGCCAGCGTGGCCACGCAGCCGGCGAAGAACGAACCGATCGCCGCCGTCGACAGCGCCACGCCGGCACGGCCCTGACGCGCCATCTGGTAGCCGTCGATGGTGGTGACGACCGAGGACGATTCACCCGGCAGGTTGACGACGATGGCGGTCGTCGAGCCGCCATACTGGGCGCCGTAATAAATGCCGGCCAGCATGATGAGAGCGGCGTCGGGCGACAGCGCGTAGGTGATCGGCAGCAGCATGGCGATCGTGGTGAGCGGGCCGAGGCCCGGCAGCACGCCGATCAGCGTTCCGAGCAGACAGCCGACGAACGCATAGCCGAGGTTGGTGAGTTTGAAGGCGGTGCCAAAGCCGATGGCGAGATTGCTAAAAAGATCCACTGGTATAACTCCCGCTTACCGGAACCACATGGGCCAAACGGGAAACTGCAAGTTGATCCCGTAAATGAAGACGCCGACGCAGAAGATGTTCAGCACGATGGTGTTGACGATCGCTCCCCGCCACGTGAATTCCGGCGAGACTGGCGATGATGATGAGAGCCGAGAGTGCGACGATCAGTCCGAAAGTCGGCAGGAGCACCGCGAACAAGACGACCGATCCGGCGATCCAGAGCAGGCCCTTGATGTCCCATCGCTCAAGGTCTTCCCTCTTTGCCCGCGGCGACATCGCGCTGAAGATCACGCCGATCGCTATGAGGCCGAAAAGGACGGATACCATTCGCGGGAAGAAGCCGGGCTCCCATGCGCGCGGCGGTGCCGGTCGCATAGTTGAACGACATGTGACGAAATAGAAAATTCGAGACTACTAAGAAGAGCACGCCTGATGCAAAGGCGCGCTGATTTCGGATCAGCATTTGGACCACTCCTCAAACTGACCGCGACCCGCTGTGACGGGCGGCGATTGATCTTGAACCTGTTCCGGGTCGCCGTCCCATGGCTGACCGGAATTCTTGTTTCTTCAGAACGTCTTTGCGCCTGATCTTTCGACCAGATTCTTCCACTTCACCATTTCCTTGTCGATGAAGGGAGTCGAATTTCTCTCCCTTTGTCCACCCGGTGAGGCGGAGCTGCCCGTTGTCGGCAAAATACTTGGCCACCGCCGGGTCTTCCAGCGCGCGGCCGAATTCCTGTCCAAGCTTGGCGACGATCTGCGGCGGCGTGTCCTTGGCGACGAAAATGCCCGACCACGAGCTGATCTCACCATCGGGATAGCCGGCCTCGACGATCGTCGGCACGTTCGGCAGCACGTCGAGACGCTTGGGCGTCATGGTCGCGAGCGGGCGCAGCTTGCCGGCGGCCTCAAGCGGAATGATTGTCACAGGATAGTCGAAAATGACGTCGGCCACGCCGGCGATCACGTCGGTCAGCGCCGGCGCCGAGCCTTTGTAAGGTACGTGCGTGAGCTTGGTGCCTGTCACCTGCTGGAACAACTCGCCGGCGAGGTGCGTCGTCGTGCCGGCGCCGGCGGAGGCGAAATTCACCTTTCCAGGGTTCTTCTTCGCGTAGTCAATGAACTCGGCGACCGTCTTGTACGGCTTGTCGGGGTTCGCCACGAGCACCGGCGGCGAAACGCCCATGCCATGCACGGCGACCAGGTCCTTGCGCGTGTCGAAAGACATCGTCTTGTACAGCACCGGATTGGTCGCGATCGTTCCCGCGGTTCCGTAGACCATCGTATAGCCGTCGGGCCTGGACTTGGCGACGAATTCGGTTCCGACCACGCCGCCCGCGCCAGGGCGGTTTTCCACAAGAACGGTCTGTCCGATCCGCTCGCTCAGCGCCTTCGCGATGATCCGCGCTCCGCTGTCGGTGATGCCGCCCGGTGTGAACGGGACCACCCATGTGATCGGCTTGTTGGGATAGTCCTGCGCTTGCAGACCGGGCGCGGTCGCGAAAAGCGCGATCGCAGCGGCGCAGGTTGCAAGCGTATTACGCAACGTCATCATTTCCTCCGTCGCTGCATTCACGCAGCGATTATTCCGTTTCTTGCGAGCGGGCTAACGCTCAATTCACAGTCACGCTAAAGACCATCGCAGCGATGGGCAAGACGCATTATTGCTCGGCATATGAATTGTGGGTCCATGTCAGAACATCCGCAAATGCGCCGGTTAGCCTTACACGAGATCGCCGACGGCGTGAAACGTTTCTGTCGCATCGAAACTGGAATTTAAAACGTTCTCACAAGCTTGCGGCCATCCGTCCGGGCGGGTTGAATCAGTCAGCCCGCGCGCCTGATTTTTCAACCAGTTGCCTGAATTTTGCGCTCTCGCTTTTCAGGAAATCCGGCATTTCCTTCGGCCCGATATGGACCAGAGAGACGGAATCATTGGCCTCGAAATAGGCAATGACCGAGGGGGCCTTCATGGTCTCCACAAAGGCGTCGGAGAGCTTCTGCACGACGTTGGACGGTGCATTCGCCGGCATCATGAGAACCGCCCATGCGCTGATTTCACAGTCGGGTAGCCCTGCTCGACGAATGTCGGAAGGTTCGGCATGTTTTTCAGCCGCTTCGCGGTGGTGATGCCGAGCGGCCGCAATTTCCCGGCCTCGATCTGGGGTTTCACGACCGATGGATAGTCGAACATAACCTGAATATTGCCCGCCAGCAGGTCGGCTGTCTGCGATGCGCCGGCCTTGTACGGAATTGGCGAGTCATCTTGAAACCTGCGGCCATCTGTAACAGTTCGCCGGTGAGGTGCTGGCTGGTGCCGGCGCCGGACGTGCCGAAATTCAGCTTGTCCGGATCTCGTTTTGTCGTAGTCGACGAACTCCTTCACCGTCTTGAATGGACTGGAAGCATTCACGACCATGATGAGAGGCGACGCCATCATCGCGTGAACGGGCGTGAACGATTTCAGCGGGTCGTAGGAAAGTTTTCGGTAGAGCGACGAATAGGTCGCCATCGGACCTGACGAGCCGTAGAGGAACGTGTAGCCATCGGGCTTCGCATTCATCACATATTCGGTGCCGACGATGCCGCCTGCGCCGGGCTTGTTCTCGACAAGAACGGGCTGGCCGAGCTTGTCGCCGAGCACTTTGGCGATGACGCGCGCGCTGTTGTCCGTGACCGTGCCGGCTCCGAACGGCACGACCCAGGTGAGCGGCCGGTCCGGATAATTTTGTGCCAGTGCTGCCGAAGCGGGAAGCATGATCGCCAGCAGGGTGGCCGCCAGTCTGGGGAGGAATCTCATTTCACTTCTCCTCTGTGCAGAATCAGATCGGTACGGAAAGGAATCGGTACGGAAACAGATCGGCCGACGATGGCGTCGCGCGTCGCGTCACGTGAACGGCTGGAACGTGATCCCGAAAAGCGGGAGCCGCTTTTCGGGACAGTGTGTTGTCGAGACACAGTGTGTTGTCGACAGTGTGTTTTCGGGGCGGTGTGGCCTCGGGCATGTGCTCCGAGGGATCGTTAAGCAGAAGAGAAAACGTCGGGTCCGATCCGGCGTGAATAATGAGGTTTCTAGTCGAGGCGGACACCGGCCTTGTCGACGAGCGTCTTAAATTTCTTGGCCTCGCTGATGTAGAAGGCCTTGATCTTTTCCGGGCCCAGAGTGCCGAGATCCCCGAAATCGTTCTCCTCGCAGTATTTGATCACCGCAGGATCGCGCATCGTTGCCTGGAAGGCGGCAGACATCTTGTTGACGATTTCCGGCGGCGTGCCGATCGGCATCGCGATCGAAGACCATGCGGTCAGGATGACGTCCAGGCCGCGCTCCTTGAATGTGGGCACATTCGGAAAACTCTTGAGGCGATCTTCGCGCGAAATGCCGAGCGGGACCACCTTGCCGGATTCGATGTGCGGCCGCATGGCGACCGTGTAGTCGAAGATCACGTCGATCGTGCCGGCGAGCAGGTCCGAATAGAGATTCGCGGACGCCTTGTAAGGCACATGGGTCATCTTCGTGCCGGTCGCGATCTGGAACATCTCGCCGATCAGATGCGGGGCCGTACCGGCGCCGGAGGAGCCGTAATTCACCTTGCCGGGATTCTTTTTCAGATAGGCGATGAACTCTTCGACCGTCTTGTAGGGTTTCGAGGCATTGGCGACGAGCAGCAGCGATGAGTCGGCCATGCCGTTGACGGGCACGAACGATTTCAGCGGCGAGAAGGACAGTTTCTTGTAGAGCGATTCGAACGTCGCCATCGGGCCTGAGGAGCCGTAGATCATGGTGTAGCCGTCGGGCTTGGCCTGCGCGACGTATTCGGCGCCGACGATGCCGCCCGCGCCGGGCTTGTTCTCGACGATCACCGACTGGCCGATCTTCTCGGACAGAACCTTGGCAATGAAGCGTGCGGAGTTGTCGGTGACGCCGCCTGCGCCAAACGGCACGACCCATGTGATCGGCCGGTTCGGATAGTTGTCCGCGGCTCCCTGCGCATAAGCGCCCGTGGATGCGAGGACGGCGGCGAAAACAGACGCAAAAATAGTCCGGCGATTCATTATCCCTCCCTGTGGCCCTCATGACGTGGCCGTATTGGTTTTATTGTCGTTGGCCCTGAAACAGGCGTTCCGCATTCTGCCGTTGCGGGACACGGTTCCGCAACGGAAATTTTGTCGCGAGGCGGGATAGTTTCGAAACTCCGACCCGGCGAAGATTGTTTCGCGGTGATCTATCTCGATCCTAAGTCGGGACGGCGGAATGATCCGCCGTCCCGACGGTCGAATGAGTTATTCGGCGGTGGCGCCGGACTTCTCGACCAGCGATTTGAACTTCGCGTTCTCGTCGACCATGAACTTCATCAGCTTGTCGCCGGTGAGCGGCGGCATGACGGACGAGCCGTTGCTTTCGAAATAGGTGACGACTTCAGGCTTCTTCAGCGCTTCGCCGAAAGCCTTGGCGAGTTTGTCGACGATCGGCTGCGGCGTGTTCGCGGCCGCGACGAGCGTCGACCATCCCGATAGCACGGCGCCCGGATAGCCAGCCTCCTTCAGGGTCGGCACGTCCGGGAAATTCTTCATCCGCTCCGCGCTGGTCACGGCGAGCGGGCGCAGCTTGCCGGCCTCTATCAGCGGTTTGACCACGACCGAATAGTCGAACGACACGTTCAGTACGCCGGCGAGCAGATCGACCATTTCGGGCGAGGAGCCCTTGTAGGGGATGTGGGTGAGCTTGATGTCGGCTTCCTTCTGAAGCAGTTCGCCGACGAGATGCGTCGTCGTTCCGGCACCGGCGGATCCCATATTGATCTTGCCCGGATTCTTCTTCGCGTAGTCGACGAACTCCTTGACCGTCTTGTAGGGGGCGTTGGCGTTCACGACCATGATGAGCGGCGATTCCGACATCGTATGGATCAGCGAGAACGACGTCATCGGATTATAGGTGACCCGCTTGTACAGATATGGGTTGGTCGCCATCGGCCCGGAGGAGCCGTAAAGAACCGTGTAGCCGTCGGGCTTCGACTGCGCGACATATTCGGTCCCGACGATGCCGCCCGCGCCGCCGCGGTTTTCGACGATGACCTGCTGACCGAGCGTTTCGGAGAACGCCTTCGCCACCACGCGCGCGCCGGTGTCCGTGACACCGCCCGGCGTGTAGGGGACGACCCAGGTGACCGGCCGATTGGGGAAATCCTGAGCCGCCGCCACTGAGACCAGCAGCGACGAGAGCAGGGCACCTGACAGAGCCTTGAGCAGCATTTTCAATATCCTGACTTTTCGTGGGAACGTTTCCAGTCTTGGGCAAATAGCCTGCGACCGGAGCAGTATAGACTATACGGATCGCATTATAAAAGCGGCGGCCCGCCGGCGGCAATCGCGGGCGGGCCGTATCGTGCAGGCGGGTGACTCTCGTCGGCTATTCGGCTGTCGCGCCCGATTTCTCGATCAGCTGCTTAAACTTCTTGCCTTCGCTGATGTAGAACTCCCGCGCCTTGTCGAGCGTCACGTTGTCGAGGATGGTCGAGCCGGAGTCGTTATAATATTTGGTTACGCCCGGATCGGCGAGAGCTTCGACCGTCGCCTTGGCGATCTTCTCCAGAATCGGCTTCGGCGTATGCAGCGGAGCCGCGAAGCTCGACCATGATGCCATCAACACGTCCGGATAGCCGAGTTCGCCAAGCGTCGGAACGTTCGGCAGCGAGACCAGCCGTTTTGCCGCGGCGACCGCGACCGGCGTCAGCTTGCCGGCGTCGATATGCGGTTTCACCGGAGCGTAATTGTCGAAGGCGATGTCGATGCGTCCGGCCAGCAGGTCGATCACCGCGGGCGCGGAGCCCTTGTAGGGAACGTGGATCATCTTGGTGCCGACCGAGAGCGCAAGCAGCTCGCCGCCGAGATGATGCGTGCTGCCGATGCCGACCGACGAGAAAGTCAGCTTGCCCGGATTTTTCTTCGCGTAGTCGACGAACTCCTGGAAGGTCTTGTACGGCTTGCCGGGCGGCAGCAGCAGCACCAGCGGCGATACCGCCATCGCCACGATCGGCTCGAAATTCTTTACCGGATCGTAGGAGATGTTCTTGTGGAGCTGCGGCAGCACGCCCATCGGCCCGGAGGAGCCGTAGAAGATGGTGTAGCCGTCGGGCTTGGCTGCCATCACCATTTCCGCGCCGATGATGCCGCCGGCGCCGGGCCGGTTGTCGATGATGACCTGCTGGCCGATCTTTTCACTGAAAACCTTCGCGAGCAGGCGGGCCGAATTGTCGGCCTGGCCGCCCGGCGTGAACGGCACGACCCATGTGATCGGCTTGTTGGGATAGTCGGATTGCGCCATCGCCGCTGTCATGCTGGCGCAGGTCACGGAGGCCAGTGCGACAAGGGCTGTCGCGAAGGCGGATACGATTTTCATTCTGCTTGTCCTCGTTTCTTTTTCTGATTTTGGAAGATTCGCGGTCATTCAGGCTGGACGCCGGCCCGTTCCATCAGGTTCTTGTACTTCACGTTTTCGGCGTCGATGAATTTGCGCAGTTTCTCGCCGGAATAGCCCTGCAAAATGCCTGCGCCCTGATCGTCGAAATATTTGATGATCGAGGGATCCGCGAGTGTCGCGCTATACGCTTTCGCGAGCTTGTCGACAATCGGTTGAGGCGTTCCGGCCGGCACCGAGATGATCGACCAGCCGGTGAAGACGGCATCGGGATAGCCCTGCTCGACGAATGTCGGAATGTTGGGAAGCAGCGGCATCCGCTGCTCGCTGGTGATTCCGATCGCCCGCAGCGTGCCGGCGTCGAGATGCGGTTTCAGCACCACCGGATATTCCCAGACGATCTGGATGGTGCCCGCCAGCAGGTCCGTCATCGCCGGCGCGGAGCCCTTGTAGGGGACCTGGGTCATCTTGAAGCCGCCCGTCTGCTGAAGCAGCTCGGATACGAGATGGTTCGACGATCCGGGGCCGGTCGAATAATAGTTGACGCCTTCCGGATTTTTTTTCGCGTAGTCGATCACGTCCTTGAACGTCTTGAACTGCGATTTGCCGGAGACCACCGCGATCATCGGCGAGAACGCCATGCCGTGGACGGGGATGAACGCCGTGAACGGATCGAACGACAGCTTCTTGTAACGATAGGCATACGCGCCGACGGGGCCGGCCGCGGTATACATGAAAGTGTAGCCGTCGGGCTTGGATTGCGCGACGTATTCCGCGCCGACGATGCCGCCCGCGCCTGGCTTGTTTTCGACGATGACGGTTTGTCCGATCTTCTCGGACAGCACCTTGGCGATGGTGCGCGCGCCGTTGTCGGTGACGCCGCCTGGCGGGAACGGCACGATGTAGGTGAGGGGTCTCGACGGATAGTCCTGCGTTTGCGCCAGTCCGGTGCTGCTCAAGACGGCCGTCAGGATTGCCGCCGAAATCGCCGCTCGCCTCATTGTTCGCCTCCCATGGCATACTTTTTTGGAACGTTATGTTTTTTGCCGAGCTTAACGTGCTTCGGGAGTTGGGCAAGCGGTTCCGCTGTGCAGCCTTGTCGCTGTGCAATGCAAAAGGGCCACGCGATGCGTGGCCCTTTGCCGTCATGAGATGCGATGAATGCGGATCATTCGGGTTTGATGCCGGCGCGGTCGACGATCTCCTTCATCTTCACGCGCTCGTCGTCGTAAAACTTCGCCAGCTTTTCCTTGGCAATGCCCTGCATGACGCCCGCGCCCTGATCGGCGAAATATTTGACGATACCGGGGTCCTGAAGGCTCTCGCCGAAGGCTTTGGCGAGTTTGTCGACGATCGGTTGAGGTGTGCCGGCAGGCAGAACGATAGTGGCCCAGGCAGTGAACACGACGCCCGGATATCCTTGTTCGGAGATGGTTTTCACATCCGGCAAATTTGTGAGGCGCTTCTGGCTCGACACGGCCAGCGCCCGCAATTTGCCGGCGTCCATTTGCGGCTGCATGAGGATCGGATAGTCGAACATGATGTCGATCGTGCCGCCCAGCATGTCCGTCAATGCAGGCGACGATCCCTTGTAGGGAATATGCGTCAACTTGATGCCGGCTTCCTTCTGAAAAAGTTCGGCCAGCAGATGCTGGGTCGACCCTTGTCCCACGGAAGCGTAGTTCAGCTTGCCCGGATTCTTCTTCGCGAAGTCGATCAGATCGGCCAACGTCTTGTATGGCGTATCGGCGCGAACCATCACCAGCATCGGCGAGTCGGCCATGCCGTGCACCGGGATCAGATCCTTCTTCGGATCGAATGACATCTTCTTGTACAGGAACGGGTAGGTGACGGCCACGCCGTTCGAGGCGTAGAGGAAGGTGTAGCCGTCCTTCTTGGAATTGACCACATATTCCGCGCCGACGATGCCGCCCGCGCCCGGCTTGTTTTCGATGACGACGGGCTGCCCAAGCTTTTCGCCGAGGACCTTGGCGACAGTGCGTGCGCCGCTGTCGGTGACGCCGCCGGGGGGGAAGGGGACGACCCATGTGACCGGCCGCGACGGGTAATCCTGCTGCGCGAGAGCCGCCGTGGTCATGGCGGCGGATGCAGCGATCGCTGCGATCACAAGCTTCAGCTTCATCGTTCACTCCTTTTTAGCCGCCTCCGGGGCGGCTTTCTTATTTTGCACGGCTGCGTTCTTGCAGGATTCCGCCCGGAAGAAAAGCCGGCTTTCTGGGCACCGGTTGAAGCGGTTCCGGACGATCCGCTTTCTCGTCGTGAAGAGCGCGAACCCGATCGCCGAAACAGAATGGCCGGCAAGAAACTTGCCGGCCATTGGCGGAACGTCGCGAAGGTGAAGCCTCGCGGAAAAGCGGTCGCCGCTATTGCGGAACGATTCCGAGCCGCTTCGTCTCCTCGGTCTTGCTCTTGATCTCGTTGTCGAGATTGGCAAGGAACGTGTCGATGGTTCCGTTGTAGGATGAAAGGCCCGCGCTCTTGAGGTGTGCCTTCATCGCCGGCGAGGCCATGACCTGGGCCGACACCTTCTTCAATTTGTCGACGATGTCCTTCGGCGTTTCGGAGCGCACGAACAAAGCGTACCAGCCTTGCTCGACGACGCCGTCATAGCCCATCTCCTTGAAGGTCGGAACATTGGGAAGGAACTCGCCACGCTTCTCGGCGCCGATGCCGATCAGCCGGATCTTGTCGGAGTCGACATATTGCGTCGAGAAGGTCTGCGTCGCGAAATAGCCCTGCACGTCGTTGCTCATCAGCGCGGTGAGGGTCGGAGTGCCGCCGCGGAAGGCGATGTCCTGCCACTTGAACCCCGCCGAGCGCGCGAAGCGGTCGCCGAGAACATGCGAGGGCGAGCCCGGTCCGAGCATGCCGTAGTTCATCTTGCCGGGGTTCTTCTTCGCGTATTCGACGAACTCCTTGGCGTTCGTGACCGGCAAGGCCTTCGGGATCATCAGCACATAGAATTGATCGCCAAGCATCGTGACCGGCGTGAAGTCCTTCATCGAATAGCCCGGCTCCTTCAGCGCCAGCATGGTGCTGATCATCGTGCCGGAGCCGAACAGCAGGGTGTAGCCGTCCGCGGGATAGTTCTTTGCGGTCTGTGTGCCGATCGCGGTGCCGGCACCGCCGCGGTTTTCAACGACGACCGGCTGACCGAGCACCTTGCTGGCTTCGTCGGCGAAGGCACGGGAAATCGTGTCCGTCGAAGCGCCCGGCGTGTAGGGGACGACCAGGCGGATGGAACGATTGGGATAGTTGTCTTGCGCAGTTGCGCCAAATGACGCGAGCGCGACGGCGAGCGCCGGCAGCGCGCGCAGGATGATCGAGACTGGTTTCATTGTCGGTTCCTCCTAAACATATGTCATTCAATTCCGTTTCAGGCGGGTTTGAATCTTGCGATACCGTATCCCTGCTCGTTTGCGGGGACGAAGGTGAGGGGCTGGTCGATCACCAAAGTCTCGGGATCGTCGATGATGACGTTGGTGATCATGCGCGCGCCCTCCGCCAGTTCGACCACGGCCACGTTGTACGGCAGGCGGTCGGCGAAGGCGGGATGGAAGGCGCGGTGGAACACCACCCAGGAGATCAGCCTGGCCTTGCCGGAAGCCGGCTGCCACGACCAGTCCGCCTCCAGGCATTTCGGACATTCGCCGCGCGCCGGCAGCCAGTTGTTCTTGCAGTGATGGCAGTGCTGATAGGTCAGCTTGCCCTCGCGCAGCGCGTCCCAATAGGGCTGGGTGGCCGGGGTGATCTCCGGTCCCGGCAGGGTGGCGTCGGGTTTCTTGTCGGATGTCTTGGCGGTTGCGGGTGCGTTCATTGGCCCAAAATGAGCGTTGCGTGGGTATGCATCACTCCTCCCTGATTGCTGATGATGCAATGCTTTGCGTTCTTGACTTGCAATGTGGCGTCTCCGCGCATCTGCCGGACGCCTTCCTGGACGAGCTGCATGCCCGGCATGCCGGTCTCCGACAGAAGGCCGCCGGAGGTGTTCATCGGCAGTTCGCCGCCGATCTCGATATTGCCGCCTTTGACGAAGTCGGCGATCTGGCCCTTCTTGGCGAAGCCGTAATCCTCCAGCGTCATCAGCGCGGTGATGGTGAAGCAGTCGTAGATCTGCGCGACGTCCATGTCCTTCGGCTTCAGCCCGGCCATCTTGAAGGCCGTCTCCGCCGCGATCTTCGCCTGCGTCGAGGTCATGTCCGGCCGTTGCGCGACCTCCCAAGAGGTCTGGCCGAAACCGAAGCCGAGGATCGGTACCGGCTTCCTGACGCCGAGTTCGCTGGCGCGCCTGGCGCTCATCACGACCACGGCGGCCGCGCCGTCCGACACCAGCGTGCAGTCGTCGCGGCAGAACGGGGCCACCATCATCGGCAGGCCCATATATTCGTCGAGCGTCAGCGCCTTGCGAAGCTGCGCGTTCGGATTCTCCGCGCCGTGGCGGCGGGCGGCGACCGCGACCGCGCCCAGCGCCTCGCGCGGCGTGCCGAGCTGGCCCATGTGGCGGCGCGCGATCATCGCGTAGGACGAGAGCGTCGCGAACCAGCCATAGAGCGCATCGTCGCCGCGGGGGCGGTTGTAGCTCGCCGCCGATCCGGTCTTCGGATTGTCGGCGAAGGTGACGACGGCGATGTCGCACTGACTCCGCCTCGATCGCCATCACGGCGGTGGCGATCATCATCACATTGGAGGAGCCGCCGGAATCCCACACGCCGCCGATCCTCGGCTGCAACGCGATGGCCTCGGCGACCTTCTGGCCGTACATCAATTCGAACTTGGAGGTGGGGCATTTGACGAACAGGGCGTCCACCTGGTCCTTCTCGATGCCGGCGTCCTTCAGCGCCTTGCGGATCGCCTCGACATTCATCGAGATGGTGGTGCGTCCGGGCAGGCCGCCAAATTTGGTCGAGCCAATGCCGGCGATCACCGCCTTGCCGCTATGGTTGATCGTCATCGCTCAATTCCCCTTGAAGTCGGGCTTGCGCTTCTCGCGGAACGCCTTCGGGCCTTCCTTGGCGTCCTCGGTCTCGCGCAGCAGGCGGCCGATCAACTGTTCGATGCGCAGGCCGGTGTTGATGTCGGTGTCGCGCGAGCGGATCGCCAGCTCCTTCGCCGCCTGCACCGCCAGCGGCGCGTTGGCGGCGACGCGGGCGGCGTATTCGCGCGCGGTCTTCATCAGGTCCTTGTGCGGCACGACCTTGTTGATGAGACCCCAGCGCTCCGCCGTCTGCGCGTCGATCGGATCGCCCGTCAGCAGCATCTCCATGCCGATGCACCAGGGCAGTTGCTGCAAGGTGCGCTGCGTGCCGCCATTGCCGGCGATGATGCCGCGCTTGACCTCGGCCAGTCCGAAGGTCGCATGCTCGGAGGCGACGCGGATGTCGGTGGAGTATAGCATCGTCATGCCGCCGCCGACGCAGAAGCCGTTCACGGCCGCGATGATCGGCTTCCAGACTTCGAGGCCGCGGTTCAGCAGCTGGTCCTTCTGCGTCAGCCAGACGTCCGACCAGTTCTGCTTCAGCGTGAGGAAGTTCTTGATGTCCGCGCCGGCCGAGAACGCCTTCTCGCCGGCGCCGGTGAGGATCGCGCAGCGGATCTGCGGATCGTCGCGCACGGTCTGCCAGGCTTTCGAGATCGCCGCATAATGCTCCGCGTCAAGCGCGTTATGCACATCGGCGCGGTTGATGGTGACGGTCGCAACACCGTCCTTGTCTACATCAAGATCAATCGACACGTTTGTCTGCTCCCTGTGATTGCTTGTCAGGCTCGCGTCGCATTTTTTTGCGCGCGGCCTCTTAAATGCGGCCTCTTAAATAGAGGCGGGGCGCGATCGATCGCGCCCCGTTGTCGTCAGCCGCGGTTGCCGAGAAGATTGCGCGCGACCACCATGCGCTGCACTTCCGATGGGCCTTCGCCGATCCGCTTGATGCGCAGTTCGCGATACCAGCGCTCCAGCGGCAGCTCCTTCGACACGCCGAGGCCGCCGAAGATCTGGATGCAGCGATCGACCACGCGGCCGGCCGTTTCCGTCGCCGTCACCTTGGCGATCGACGCATCGAGCTTCATGTCGTGGCCGAGATCGGCCTTCCACGCCGCCTGATAGGTCAGCAGCCTTGCGGCGCGCAGCTCCATTTCGCTGTCGGCGAGCATCCACTGGATCGCCTGCTTGTCCGACAGGCGCGAGCCGAACGCCTCGCGCTGCTTGGCCCAGTCGATCGCCATTTCGAGCGCCGCCTGCGCGATGCCGATCGTGCCGGATGCATAGGGGACGCGCCCCTCGACGAGCCACTTCTCGGCCAGCTTGAAGCCGCCGCCTTCCTCGCCGAGCCTGTTCTCGATTGGCACCTCGACATTGTCGAAATGCACCTCGTAAGGCGCATAGGCGCGAATGACCGGGATCACCTTGTAGGAGATGCCCTTCATGTTGCCGTCGACGATGAACGACGTGATGCCGCCGCGGCCGCCATGGCCGGTGCGGGCCATGACGATGCCCCAGTCCGCCCCCTTCGCGCCGGTAATCCACATCTTCGTGCCATTGAGGATGTAGCGGTCGCCCTTCAGCACCGCCTGGCACTTGATCGAGCGGGCAGGGTCCGCGCCGCCGGACGCCTCGCTGATGGCGAAGAAAGCTTTCTTGCCTTCATTGATGCTGCCGATGCCGTATTTCTCGATCTGGTACTTGCTGCCCAGCCAGATCACGTTCGGCGGGTCGGAGCCGAAAGCATTGAGGGCCGGGATATACGCGCCCATCCGGCATTTCGCGGCTTCTTCCGCGACGATCGTCTGGCCGAGGATGTTGAGGCCCGCGCCACCATATTCGGCCGGCGTGCGCATCATCCACAGGCCAGCTTCTTCGCCTTCGCCTGGAGAATCTTCCGGTCCTCGTCCGAGCAGCGCACGGCGTCGTGCTCGAGCTTGTCCTCGACCGGCTTCACCTCATTGACCATGAAGCGGCGGACGGTGTCCTGCAATTGCAGGAGCTCTTCGGGCATTTCCCACGCGCCGAGGGCCGACGTCCTCGGGCTCTCGCTTTTGTCCAACATGCTAAATATCTCCCGCCTTGCGAAGGTCTTCGATCTCGGCCTTCGTCATTTTGAGTTCGTCGCCGAAAATCGCGTCGATGTCGGCGCCCATCTCGCCGGACGCCTGGTAGTCCGGCTGTTTCACGCCGCCGTAATGGATCGGGCTGTTCATCACCACGAGCTTTCCATATTCGGGGTGATCGATGTCGTGCAGCATGCCGCGCGCGCGCAAATGCGGGTCGGCGAGCACCTCGTGCAGCGTGCGCACCGGCGCGCAGGCAGCGCCTGTCTTGTTCAGCAGTTCGAACAACTGCATGCGCGTGTATTTCGAGGTCTCGGCGTTGATCTCGTCGTCGAGCTGATCCATCCGGTTCACGCGCTCGACGAGCGGGTTGTATTGCGGATTACTCGCCCAGTCCTCGCGCTTCAGCGCCTTGCCGAGCGCGACCCAGTGCCGCTCATTGTTGCAGATGATCGCGACGAAGCCGTCGGACGCCTTGTAGACATTGTACGGCGTCAGCGACATGCCGCCATGCCGGTTGCCGGTCCGCGCGATGTATTCGCCTTGCGGCGTCGAGACGGCGAGAGCGAGGTTCGAGGCCAGCGTCGGATAGATGACTTCCATCATCGCGACTTCGGTCGAAAGCACCTGGCCGGTGCGCTCGCGTGAAAACAGTGCGGTAACGATCGAGCAATACAGATGCGTGCCGGCGGCGAAATCGACCAGCGCGGGACCGGCCTTCACGGGCGGTCCGTCCGGATAACCGGTAGAGTCCATGATGCCCGAGACGGCCTGCACGGTGAGGTCCATCGCCGGATAATCGCGGTAGGGACCGTGATTGCCGTAGCCGGAGGTCTGCGCCACGATCAGGCGCGGATTGATCTCCTTCAGCTTCTCCTTCGAGAAACCAAGACGGTCCATCACGCCGGGGCGGAAGTTCTCGACCAGAACGTCGGCCGTCTTCAGCAGTTGCGTGAGGATCTCCGCGCCTTTCTTCGATTTCAGATTGAGCGTGATGAGCCGCTTGTTGGCGTTCAGCATGGCGAAGGGCAGCGACGCGCCTTGCCGTCCGTCGCGCTTGCGCAGCGTCTCGCCTTCCGGCGGTTCGATCTGATGACCTCCGCGCCGGCCATCGCCAGCAGGAAGGTGCAGTACGGGCCGCTATAGATGCGCGTCAGGTCAAGGACGCGGATGCCGGCGAGCGGCAGTTGGGGCGTGGCCGGCGTTGCTGCCGCCTGAGCGCCCGATGCGATCTGGTTCATGTGAGATGCATTCCTCCGCGGCCAGCGCCGTTAAGTTTGTTCTGATATTTGGAACCACGTTCCGACAAGAGTCCGAAAGCGCGAAGATTTTGTCAAGCGACCCACAGCGTAACCAGCCGGACAATTGGGCAAGGTTGATATGCGGAAATGTGTTCCATGATTTGGAACATGGTTGTATAATGCTCGGATGGACACCGCGATTGCCAAGGGCCTGAAGGTTTTGAACCGCATCGCGCATGCCGACGCGCCGGTCGGCGTCACCGCGATGGCGAAGGAAATGGGCCTTGAGAAAAGCAATGTCCATCGCACGCTGACGACGTTGCTCACGCTCGGCTATGTCGAGCGTGACGCAGCGACCGGACGTTACGGCCCGACGCTGAAGGTTTGGGAACTCGGCATGAAGGTGGTGATGCGCCATCCGATGGTGCGCGCGGCGCGTCCCTTCATGCAGATGCTGCACCAGCAGACACAGGAAACGGTTCACCTCACCATCCTCGATGGTGGCGATTGCATCTATCTCGATCAGATTCGCGCGCCGATGCCGGTTCGGACGACGCCGGTGCCGGGCCATCGCGTGCCGGCGCTGTTTCCCGCCTCGGGGCGGGTGCAACTCGCGTTTCAGCCGAACGCCGAGGAGATCGTCAATACGTTTCGCAACAGCCACCCGCGCGGCAAGGAAATCAAGCTCGCCGCGACTCTCAGGGAATTCGCGACCATCCGCCAGCAGGGCATCGCGATTACCGAAAGCGGCTGGAGCGCCGGCATCAACAGCATCGCGGGCGCCATCATCGATCGCGCCGGTGTCGCAGGCGCTGCGATCGCCGTCTCCGGTCCCGCCGAGCGTCTCACCCGCGAGCGGATGGACAGCCTCGTCAACCAGGTTTTGAATGCATGCACACAGGCGGGCGACACGCTGCGCGGTTCCTGAGCCCGCGCTTGCGAAGATCGGCCGCCGCCGCGACAATAATGCCAAGACAATAATGAAGAACAATCATTCAACGTAACGAACAAGAAGAAAGACCGGTCGGATGCCGCTTCCCGCGCCTGCCATGCCTCGCCGACATATTCATACGCGCCGGATCGTCTGCGAGGCGTTCGAACGCGGGGACGGCCTGTGGGATGTCGAAGGCAATATGATCGACACCAAGACCTATGACACCGATCGGGGCAAGGCCGGGCAGCCGCTGCATAATATGTGGATCAGGCTGACGCTCGACGAGCAGTTCGTCATTCGCGACGTGGCTTCGGCGATGGATGCCTTTCCGCAAGCCGTGTGTCCGTTCGCGGTTGATCCGATGAAGCAACTGATCGGCATCAAAATCGGAGCAGGCTGGCAAGGCGAGATTCGCAAGCGGATCGGCGGCGCGCTCGGCTGCACGCATCTTCGCGAATTGCTCGCGCCGATGGCGACCACGGCGATGCAGGCGATGGGCGGCGTGCTGCGCAGCCGGGGCAGGGGCGCTCAGCGCCAGGGCAAGGGAACCTGTTACGCCAAATCGGACGAGGCGGACCGCGACGCCTATCGCGCAAGTTTTGCCGCCCGCGTTGGATAGTCCGTCTTTCTCTTCTGATGAACGCGAGCCATTGTTCCCGGCGATGGGAACCTGTCTCTGGCTAAGAGAGGGAGTCTTCCTTCCGATTCCCTGTCGTTTGCGGCTGTTCGGATTGGAATCACTGCAAGCGTCGTCGGGTGTCGAATGGACGTCCGACAGGAGATTCGCCCTCGGAATCGCGCGAGAATGCGCGGCGTTGCGGCCGAGTGTTGCGGGGAGGCGACAGGCGGATTCGACGACCGTGAGACTCTTAACAAACTAAAAATTATAATGTTTTCAATAGCTTACTTGACATGTCAAAATGGTGTGAGTGCTATTTGTGCAACACCGGCCTTCAAAGTGTACGTGCCCGTACGGTTTCGATTGCGAGTTTGTACGGTTCCGGTCAATTCTGATTGCGCGACAGAGGGGGGCATCCCGAGTCGTCCCGTCTAGGGTTTCGCTTAAGTCGCTTTCGCTGGTGCGGGGGTGTCCGAGAAGCGCGAAGCGACGGGTGAACAGAGCAAACTTGGAGGTTTGAGATGAAGATGGTTAAGAGCCTACTCCTCGGCTCGGCGGCGGGACTTGTCGCCCTGACGGGAGCTCAGGCGGCCGATCTTCCCGTTAAGGCCAAGCCGGTCGAATACGTGAGGATCTGCTCGCTGTACGGTGCGGGTTTCTATTATATCCCCGGCACCGACACCTGCATTCGCATCGGCGGTCACATCCGCGCCGAAGTGCATGTCAATTCGCGCGGCACCAACCTGCAGTCGTGGGCTGTCGGCAACGGCTTCGCCACGCGGACTCGCGATCGTGACGTCTTCAACACCCGTTCGCGCGTGTTCCTGAACATCGACACCCGCACGCAGACCGCCTACGGCACCCTGCGCACCTTCTCGGTGGTTCGCGCCGAGCAGTCGACCTCGCCGGGCGCCGGAGCGAATGCGGCCAACATCATCGCGATCGACTCGGGCATCATCCAGTGGGGTGGCTTCACGATCGGCCGCGCCGGCACGTCGTATTTCGACAGCCCGTACGCCTATGCCTTCAAGTGGGGCAGCAACGGCTGGCTCGGCAATCCCGACACGGCTGGCGGTCGCTTCGTTGCGGCCTACACCCATCAGTTCGGCAATGGCTGGTCCGGCACGCTCTCGCTGGAAGACGGCAAGGAGCGCAAGCGCGGCAACTACAACGGCGCCAATGCTCTGACGCAAATGGGCATTGCTACGCTCGGGACCGAAACCCGTGGCGGCAACACCTGGCCTGAAATCGTCGGCCAGATCCGTCTCGACCAGGCCTGGGGCAGCTTCCACGTCGCCGGCATGATCGTGAACAACCATGTCGCCTACAATTGCGGCCCGGCCTCGGCGGCCTGCACCGAGCTTTCGGGCGCTCCGTCCGACAAGATCGGCGGCGGCGTCAATGCCGGCTTCAAGTTCAACACCCCGACCGGCGTGAACGACGCTCTGTACATTCAGGGTTCGTACTCGGTCGGCGCGACCACCAACACCTTCGCCAACATCGGCCAGGGTGCTGCGTTCGGTCTGTACGGCGGTGGCAACAGCTTCAACGGCGGCTATGTCTGGGACTCGGTGTACAGCAGCACGGCTGGCGCGGGTGCGGGCATCGCCTATGGCCCGACCGGCCAGCAGCTGACCACCACCTACGGCGGTTCGCTCGCGTTCGAGCATGGCTGGAACAACGAGTGGCGCACGTCGGTCTTCGGCGGTGCCGAGCAGATCGACTACAACGGGACGGCGAACGCCATCCTCTGCTCGAAGTTCGCTGCGGGCAGCGCGACTGGTACGCTGACGCTGAACGGTGCCAACGTGTCGGGTACCGGAGCCTGTAACTTCGATTACCGGATCTACGGCGTCGGCTCGCGCACCTACTGGACCCCGGTTCGTGACCTGACGATCGGTGTCGAGGTGATGTGGACCAACCACAGCGTCGGCCATGCTTCGGGCGTCGTGTACAACCAGGCGGCCAATGGTTACAAGCCGGCTGGTGCGTATGTGATCCGGGACCAGGACGTGATCTCGGGCATGTTCTCGGTGCGTCGCTTCTTCTGATCCGGGGCAGGGGTGTGCGGACGTAAGTCTCGCACCCCGACCTCTGCAAAACGAAAATCCCCGGCGGAGCGATCCGCCGGGGATTTTTATTGGGATGCCGGTGTTTATTTCATTGCTGAAAGACGAACCCACCACCGCGCCGAAGCCAACCGAGATGCAAGGATGCTCATCCGAAAATGACGAAAGACCGTGAGCCTTCGCTGGCAGATGCAGGCCATGAAACAGCCGATCTGCGGATTGCCGACTCCGTGGAAAGCATCGCAGGCTATCTGCGCGAGATTTCGGAACTGCTGCGGGAAATCGCGGCCCGGCCGGAGACCGACAACGCCCAGCTCACGCGTCTCGCCAATGCAGCGGCCGAAATCGAGCGGCTGCTGCCGATCCTTTTGAAGCGATGATTCCTTGAGAACGGTCAGTTTTCAGCGACGCTGGTTCCGCGTTTCAAATCGGCTTCGATCCGCAGGCCCGATCCGCCACCGAATCGTGCGCGATAGACCTGAACGTTTTCCATGATCCGCTGCACGTAATTGCGTGTCTCCGAAAACGGAATCCGCTCGACCCAGTCGACCGGATCGACCTTCGGGTCGCGCGGATCGCCATAGCGCTGGATCCAGTCGCGCACGCGTCCACGGCCGGCATTGTAGCCGATGAAGGTCAGGATGTACGAGCCGCGGAAATCGTTGACGAGCGCGCCGAGTTCGGCCGCGCCCAGCATCGCATTGTAGGACGGATCTGACAGCAGCCGCTTCGGATCGTAGCTCGCGCCGAACCGCCGCGTGATGGTTCGCGCCGCCGGCGGCGTCACCTGCATCAGCCCCATCGCCTTGGCCGGCGAGATCACCCGCGGATTGAAGGCGCTTTCCTGGCGGGCGATGGCGTGAACAAGCCCGCGCTCGACCTCCGGACCGATGGTCTGGAAAGCCGGGATTCCCGAGACCGGGTAGGCGTAGTGATCGAACGGATAGCCGCGATTGAGCGCGCCCTTGCCGACGATCAGCATTCCGCGCGCATCCTTGTTGCGGGCGGTGGTTTCGGCCAGCGCGGTCAGCGCGTCAATTTCATCGATGCGATCGGCGAGATCGACCAGCATCGTCGCCGCAAGATCGCGCTCGTCGAGCGCATAGAGCAATTCGAGCGCGCGAACGACCTCGTAGGACCGGCCGCGCGCGCTTGGCGGCGCGTCACGCAGGGCGATCTGCGGCAGGCCGATTCTTGCGCGCGCAAGCTGCCCATAATAGCTGGTCGAATGCATTGCGCCGGCCTGATAGGCCGTGCGCGCCTCCTGCGTATGGCCGAGCGCCTCATAGGCGCGGCCCTGCCAGTAGCCGGCCCGCGCGAGATGTGTGGGGTTGCTCGATCCGACGCCGATGCGCTGGAAGTGCCGCAGCGCCGTCGACGGATCGTTCAGGAAGCGCAACGCGATCCAGCCGGCCATGAATTGTTGTTCGACTTGATAAACGTCGCGCTCCGGCAGTCCAGCGTCCCGGCAGATCACATAAGCCGTCCGGTAGTCGCCGAGGTCGAGCAGCTTGCGCGCGATCACGCGCCGCTCGATCCACCATTCGTCCGGATTGCCGAGCCGGGCCGGATCGCGCGGCGCGGACTGCATGAACTCGGCAGCTTCGGCGATCTTGTCGGCGCGGCGCAGATACTGGATGCGGCCGAACAGGTAGCTCGGGTCGCTCTGCGCCTCGCGCGGCACCGCGTCCAGCAGCGCCTTGGCGTTGCCCGCTTTCTTGTCGACCGCGATCCGCGCCTTGGCGATGGCGACCTGCGCGCTGCCGACCCGCTGCGCCGCGCGCAGCGCGCCCGCCGAATCGTTGGTGAACAGCAGATCGTCCATCCGCAGCTTGTGATCGCCCGCGGTGAGCAGCGGCGCGAACATCTCCAGCGCGCGCGCCTCGACGTCCTTCGAGAACACGTCGTCGTGCCAGGTCGCGCGGACCTGTCGCGCCGCGCCGTTGCGGTCGCCGCGCGCAAGCAGCGCCCGCGCCAGCACCAGATGCCCCTTCGCGCTGAGCGGTTCCTCGTTGGCGAACCAGTTGAGCACAGCGGCGTCGTCGCGATTGTCGTCCCACAGCGCACCTCGCCGCGACGGCGCAGATAGTTCACGCTCGGCCAGCCGGGATTGGCGGTGATGAACGCGCGGTAGCGTTCGGCCGACGCGCCGTTTCCGTCGCTGCGCAGGAACACCCACTCCGCCAGCTTCTGCGCGACGGAATCGGAAATGCTGGCGATCGTCTGATCGGCCTCGCCAAGCTTGCGCTGGCGGACGAGTTCGAACACGCGATCGAGTGCTTCGCGATCCGCGGCGGACGCCGTGCCGGCGGCGACCGCGGCTGGCGGGCCGGCGCGTCGCGCAGGGACGGGCGGCGCGACCCGCACCGGAGCCGAGATCGCGGCCGCCTTCGGCGCCGCGCCAACGCTGGAGGTTACGGAACCGGACGAGGTGCGGGAGACCTGCTTCGGTGGCGCCGCCGGTTTTCCGGAAGGCTTCTTCGCAGTGGTTTTGGCGGCGGCGGATTTTGGCGCAGGCTTCGCCGGCGCGGCCGGCTTTTTGGCCGCTTGCTTCGGCTTGGCCGCTTCCTTGGCCTTGTGTTCCTTGGCCTTGTGTTCGGAGGCTTTGGGCTTCGCCGCGGTCTTCGCCTGGGGTTGTTTCGAAGTGGTCTTGCTCTGGGAGGTTGCCGCCGGCTTGGCGGTCTGCCCGAGCGCCGCATGATCCGCCAGCGGCGCGACGAGCAGGATCACGGCCATGCTCGACATCGAGAGACAGCGGCGGAGCGAAGCGCGAAAAGTTTTTGTGCAACCCCGGTGAGTCAACGGTTCTTCCTTGTGCCGAATCGGTGATGCGCCCCCAAATTACAATCTATGGCCTCATAGGGTTGATAAACCACGAACGACCGGGCCGAAGGTTGGACACATATTTGCCCGCCGTCCTCATTCCGCCGCTATCCTTGATCCACATCCTTGGTCCCTATCCTTGGCGAAATCGGGGCCTGAACAGGCTTTTTGCGCCGCCTCTTTCCTCTCGCGGGCGGACCCGGTATCTATCGCCTGATACGCCTGCCGCGGAAATCGCGGAACGAGGGCGGCGCGAATGGAGAGTGTGATGGCAGCCACCAAGATGGCCTTTCGGGGTTCCTATACCGCCTTGGTGACGCCGTTCAAAAAAGACGGCTCGCTCGATGAGGCGGCCTTTCGCGCGTTGGTGAACTGGCAGATCGCGGAGGGGTCGCACGGGCTGGTTCCCGTCGGCACGACCGGCGAAAGCCCGACCTTGAGCCACGACGAGCACCACAAGGTGGTCGAATGGTGCATCGAGGAATCGAAGGGCCGGGTTCCGGTGATCGCCGGCGCAGGCTCCAATTCGACCCGTGAAGCGGTTTCGCTGGCCAAGCACGCCGAGAAGGCGGGGGCGAACGGGGTTCTGGTGGTGACGCCGTATTACAACAAGCCGACCCAGCAGGGCCTGTATGCGCATTTCAAGGCGGTGAACGATGCGATCGGGATTCCGATCATCATCTACAACATCCCGCCGCGTTCGGTCATCGACATGTCGGTCGAGACGATGGCGCGTTTGTTCGAGCTGAAGAACATCGCCGGCGTGAAGGACGCGACCGCCAATCTCGGCCGCGTCTCGCAGCAGCGGCACGCGATGGGGCCGGACTTCATCCAACTGTCGGGCGAGGACATGACGGCGCTGGCCTATATGGCGGCCGGCGGTCACGGCTGCATTTCCGTGGTCGCCAATGTCGCGCCGAAACTCTGCGCCGATTTGATGAACGCCGTGCTGAAAGGTGATTATGCGACGGGGCTGGAAATTCAGGACCGGCTGACGCCGCTGCACGACGCCGTCTTCAAGGAGCCGGGCCTTGCGGGCGCCAAGCACGGGCTGAAGCTTTTGGGCCGCATGGGCGAGGATATCCGCCTGCCGATGACGCCGGTGACGGACGCGACCGGTAAGGTCATTCGCGACGCGATGATTCACGCCGGATTGTTGAACTGATTTCTGAAGGTGAACTGCATCCGCTGAGCGGATGGCAAAGGGGGAGTGTCGGATGCTTGAGGAATTCAAGAAGTTCGCGTTGCGCGGCAATGTCGTCGATCTGGCGGTCGGCGTCATCATCGGCGCGGCCTTCGGGGCGATCGTCTCGTCGATGGTCGCCGACATTATCATGCCGATTATCGGCGCGGCGACTGGCGGTCTGGATTTTTCGAACTATTTCATTGCCTTGTCGAAGGATGTGACCGCGACCAATCTTGCGGACGCAAAAAAGCAGGGTGCCGTTCTCGCATGGGGCAATTTCCTCACGCTGACGCTGAACTTCATGATCGTCGCTTTCGTGCTGTTCATCGTTATCCGTCTCATGAACAAGATGAAGGCGGCCGAGCCGCCGCCGGCCAAGCCGGAAATGACGCTCGATCAGCAGCTTCTGACCGAAATCCGCGACGCGGTGAAGAAATAGCCGTCGCATTCGAACGGCAAACTCCGGATCGCGCCTATGGCTGAGAAGGCTCAGCGCGCCATCAAGGTTGTCGCCGACAACCGCAAGGCGCGCTTCAATTACGCGATCGAGGACTCGTTCGAGGCCGGCATCGTGCTGACCGGCACCGAGGTCAAGTCGATCCGGGGCGGCAAGGCGACCATCGGCGAGTCCTATGCGGACTCGCGCGACGGCGAGATCTGGCTCATCAACGCCAACATTCCCGAATATCTCCAGGCCAATCGTTTCAACCATCTGCCGAAGCGGCCGCGCAAATTGCTGATGCATCGCCGCCAGATCAACAAGCTGATCGGCGCGGTCGAGCGCGAAGGCATGACGCTGATCCCGCTAAAACTTTACTTCAACGAGCAGGGCCGCGCGAAGGTGGAGCTTGCCCTGGCCAAGGGCAAGAAACTGCACGACAAGCGCGAGACGGAAAAGAAGCGCGACTGGAATCGCGAGAAGGGCCGGCTGTTGCGGGCGCGGGGTTGAGGCGCGGGTTTCTGCGTTTGTTGAAGAATCTCAATCGCGATCGCCGCTGAGATTTTCCCGCAGCCGCGCGAACACCGCGCGGAACATCTGTGGCGTGAGTACGCCGGTGTTCGTGTTGTAGCGCGAGCAATGATAGCTGTCGTAGAGCGCGATCGGTGCCACCGTGTGAACCGCGCCATGCGCGAACGGAGCCTGCGACAGTTTCAGCCCGAGCGCCCTGAGCGTCGAGTCGTGGGCGATACGGCCCAGCGCCACGATCGCGCGAAGACGCGGCATCTCGCCGATCGCGGCGATGAGGAATTGCCGGCAGGTGTTGATCTCGGCCGGCGTCGGCTTGTTCTGCGGCGGCACGCAGTGAACCGCGTTGGCGATCCGGCAATCGACCAGTTCCAGCCCGTCGTCCGGTCGCGCCTGAAAAACGCCGCGTGCAAATCCGTACTCGATCAGGGTCGGGTAGAGCAGGTCGCCGGCATAGTCGCCGGTGAAGGGACGGCCGGTGCGGTTCGCGCCTTGGAGGCCGGGCGCGAGGCCGACGATCAGCACCGACGCCTGCGGCGATCCGAACGCCGGCACCGGCGCGTTGAACCAGCCGGGTTGGCGCGCGCGGTTTTCGGCGCGGAAGGATGCGAGGCGCGGACAGAGCGGGCAGTCGCGGTCAGGCGTAGCGGTCGATTGGGCGGGCGGCGAGGGCACGCGGCCTTACTCCGGAAGCACGATCTGTTCAGGTTGAACCATTGTGCTCCTGCCATTCTTGTTTGAGCATGACCTAATCCGAAAACCGGTTCCCACTTTTCGGGATCATGCTCTAATCGTCGAAATCGTCGTCATCGCCGCCGCGCGCGGCGACGGTGCTGCGTTGCAGGAATTGCGGCGTATGTCGCGGCTCGCGTCCCTCGCGCGGGGCCCGCTCCGGCCGCTCGGACGGATCGCGGCCGATTTTCGATTGCAGCGTCACGAGGTCGGAGAACACGTCGGCCTGACGGCGCAGTTCGTCGGCGACCATCGGCGGCTGCGTGGAGATGGTCGAGATCACCGTCACGCGCACGCCGCGCCGCTGCACCGCCTCGACCAGCGAACGGAAATCGCCGTCGCCGGAGAACAGCACGATCTCGTCGACATGCTCGGCAAGCTCCATGGCGTCGACGGCGAGTTCGATGTCCATGTTGCCCTTGATCTTGCGCCGACCGGCGGAGTCGACGAACTCCTTCGTCGCCTTGGTGACGACCGTGTAGCCGTTGTAGTCGAGCCAGTCGATCAACGGGCGGATCGACGAATATTCCTGATCCTCGATGATGGCCGTGTAGTAGAACGCGCGCAGCAGCGTTCCGCGGCTCTGAAATTCCTTCAGCAACTTCTTGTAGTCGATATCGAAGCCGAGTGTCTTGGCGGTGGCGTAAAGATTGGCTCCGTCAATAAAAAGCGCGATCTTGTGGTTCATTGTCGGCATTAAACTAAAAACCTTGAGTTTGTTGTCAGCGTTTGTTGTTGCGGCGGGTTGCGCCGCGCGTTTCTTGCGCGCTTTGGGCGGCGGCTATCTCCTCCGCCAGATACGCAAATCATTCGCCACATATCAAACCGGGAAAGTGCTGGGCTGGGTTGCACGGGCTCTCCCGCCCGAATTACGCATGAAATTTTGCGCGAAATACCTCTATTCGCCGCAAACAAGCCGAGTTTAAGGCGATTGTCGCAATTTCTCCTTGCGACATCAGGCCGCTCGCTATACCTAGCGGCTAACCAACCATCCCTACCATTCTAATGTGGAGCGGCAGCAATGGCGCGAGTCACTGTGGAAGACTGCATCGATAAGGTCGATAACCGATTCGACCTCGTGCTGCTGGCTGCGCACCGTGCACGAATGATTTCGTCCGGCGCGCAACTGACGATCGATCGCGACAACGACAAGAACCCGGTGGTGTCTCTGCGGGAGATCGCCGAGACGACGATTTCGCCGGAGGATCTGCGCGAGGAGCTGGTTCACTCGCTGCAACGCTTCGTCGAGGTCGACGAGCCGGAGCCGGATACGGTGCCGCTGATCGGTTCGGCCGGCGCCAGCGTCGACGCGGACGACACCGAGGTCGCCGTCGAGCGGATGACCGAGGAGGAGCTTCTGAAGGGCCTCGAAGGCCTGGCTCCGCCGGAGGAACAGCCCGAGGAAGACGAATAAGGTTTCGTTTACCCGAATGCGATGCAAGGCCCGGACAAGCTCCGGGCCTTTGCTTTTATTGATATTTTTTCGAGATTGCTTGCGGTCCGGCGGAACTGGCGCGATAGTCTGAATCTGGTTTTACATTCTGCTTTTTGCATCTGACCGGGGCTGAAAGGGGAGTGGATCGCCTCCGGCCGACGGGCTCGCGCGGGCAAAAGGCTGTGGAAAGTCGAGATCGCGTAAAAATGCGGGATAGAATGACGTCGCAACGGCGCGGAATACCCCAGATGCAGGCGGCGGCCGATCCGGTCGCCGAAGCGTCCGTGCCCGTCGCGCACCGGCCACCCCGCGCGCGCATGATGCGCCAATATGATCTCGTCGAGCGTGTCCGCAGCTACAATCCGCAGGCCGACGAGGACTTGCTCAATCGCGCCTATGTCTACGCGATGCGCGCGCATGGCGAGCAGACCCGCGCCTCGGGCGATCCGTATTTCACCCATCCGCTGGAAGTCGCCGCCATTCTCACCGGGCTGAAGCTCGACGATGCGACCATCGTCGCGGCGCTGCTGCACGATACGATCGAGGATACGGAAGCGACGCGCGCCGAGATCGATCAGTTGTTCGGGCACGAGATCGGCGTGCTGGTCGAGGGACTGACCAAGCTCAAACGGCTCGACCTTGTGACGCGCGAGGCCAAGCAGGCCGAAAACCTGCGCAAGCTGCTGCTGGCGATCGCCGACGACGTGCGGGTGCTGCTGGTGAAGCTTGCCGACCGGCTGCACAATATGCGGACGCTGGAGTTCGTGCCGCCCGCGTCGCGCCGGCGCATCGCCGAAGAGACCCTCGATATCTAGCCGCTTGCCGGGCGCATGGGCATGCAGGAGTTCGCGAGGAACTCGAAGACCTGCTTCGCGGTGCTTGATCCCGACGCCTATGGCGTCGTGACCGAGCGGCTGAACGCGCTCGCGGACCGTAACCGCAACCTGATCGGCGAGATCGAAAGCCAGCTTGTGAAGAACCTCTCCCGCCACGGCATCACCGCGACGGTGAGGGGACGGCAGAAGCGAGCCTATTCGATCTGGACCAAGATGGAGCGCAAGTCGGTCGGCTTCGAGCAGCTCTCCGATATCTTCGGCTTCCGCCTGATCGTCGATGACATCGAGCAATGCTACCGCGCGCTCGGCATCGTGCACACGACATGGCCGGTGGTGCCGGGCCGGTTCAAGGACTATATTTCGACGCCGAAGCAGAACGACTATCGCTCGATCCACACGACGGTGATCGGTCCCGGAAAACAGCGCGTCGAATTGCAGATCCGCACCCGCGAGATGGACGAGATCGCCGAACTCGGCATCGCCGCGCACGCTCTCTACAAGGACGGCATCGGCTCGCCGACCGAATTGCTGAATCGGGAATCGAACGCCTATGCCTGGCTTCGCCACACCATCGAGGTGCTGGCGGAAGGGCTCAATCCGGAAGAATTCCTTGAGCACACCAAGCTCGAACTGTTCCACGATCAGGTGTTCTGCTTCACGCCGAAGGGCAAGCTGATCGCGCTGCCGCGGCGCGCCAATGCGATCGATTTCGCCTATGCGGTGCACACCGATGTCGGCACCAGCGCGGTCGGCTGCAAGATCAACGGTAAGTTCGCGCCGCTGGCGTCCGAACTCGCCAATGGCGACGAGGTGGAGATCATGACGTCGGCCGCGCAGATCGCGCCGCCGAGCGCGTGGGAGCAACTGGCCGTCACCGGCAAGGCGAAGGCCGCGATCCGCAGAGCAACCCGCGCCGCGATCCGTGACCAGTATGCGGGACTTGGCCGGCGTATCGTCGAGCGCCTGTTCCAGCGCGCCAAGATCGAATATGGCGACGACAAGCTGAAGGGCGCGCTGCCGCGGCTCGCGCGCGCCTCGATCGAGGATGTGATGGCGGCCGTCGGCCGCGGCGAGATGAAGGCGTCCGACGTCGCGCGTGCGATGTATCCCGACTATAAGGAAGAGCGCATCGCGCGGTTCGGCCCCGGCGGCATCCGCCAGAAAGTGTCGCCGGCGGCTGCGAAAGCCAATCCGCAGGCGATTCCGGTGCGCGGCATCAATTCGGATCTGCCGGTGCGGTTTGCGCCGAATGGCGGCGCGGTGCCGGGCGATCGCATCGTCGGCATCGTCACGCCGGGCGAGGGGATCACGATCTATCCGATCCAGTCGCCGGCCCTGAAGGATTTCGAGGACATGCCCGCCCGCTGGCTGGACGTACGGTGGGACGTCGATGAATCGACGCCGCAGCGTTTTCCGGCGCAGTTGTTCGTGCAGCAGGTGAACGAGCCGGGAAGCCTCGCGCAGGTCGCGACCGTCATCGCCGAGCATGACGGCAACATCGACCATATTCACATGAGCCGGCGCTCGCCGGATTTCACGGAATTGACCGTCGACCTTGAAGTCTACGACCTCAAGCATCTCAACGCCATCATCGCGCAGTTGCGGGCCAAGGCCGTGGTCGCGCGCGTCGAGCGCGTCAACGGCTGAACACTCACGGATATGATGATGACGACAGTGCCGCCTTTGCGACTTGGAGTGAATGTCGATCACGCTGGTGACGGTGCGCAACGCGCGCGGGATCGACAAGCCGGACCCGGTGCGCGCCGCTGCGCTGCTCGCGATCGAGGCGGGGGCCGACGGGGATCACCGCGCATCTGCGCGAGGATCGCTGCCATATCCGCGACGAGGACATGGCGCGGCTGAAGGCGGAAATCTCCAAACCGCTGAATTTCGAGATGGCCGTGACCGACGAAATGGTCGCGATCGCGCTGAAGACGCGCCCGCATGCGGTCTGTCTCGTCCCTGAACGGCGGCGGGAGGAGGTGACGACGGAAGGCGGTCTCGACGTTGCTGGTCACACAATGCTGGCGCCGGTCGTCGCCTGTTTCAGCGACGCCGGCATTCGCGTCGCTCTTCATCGGCGCTGACTCAAACAGATCGAGACGGCGATCCGCATCAAGGCGCCGGTCATCGAGATTCATACGGGCGCGTGGTGTGAAGCGGTCGCCGCCGGCGAGGAGCCGCGCCGAGGAGGAATGGCAAGGATCGTCGCCGGCGTGGCCTTCGCCGGCCGGCTGAGGTGCATGCCGGTCACGGCCTCGATTATGCGACGGCCGAAAGGTGTCGTCGCTGGCCGGGATCGCCGAACTATATCGGGCATTTCATGATGGGCGAGGCGATCTTCGTCGGGCTTCGCGAGGTGGTTCAACAGATGCGCGCCGCGATGGATCGCGGCCGCCTTTCGGTCGGGCAGGCGGCATGATTATCGGCATCGGCTCGGACCTGATCGACATCCGCCGATCGAAAGGTGATGAGCGGCACGGCGAGCGGTTTCTGGCCGCATCTTCACCGAGGTCGAAGGGCGAAGGCCGAACGCCGCTTCGGCCAGCGCCCGCTCCTATGTCGCGACCTATGCGAAACGCTTCGCCGCCAAGGAAGCCTGTTCCAAGGCGCTCGGCACCGGCATCCGTCAGGGCGTGTGGTGGCGCGACATGGGCGTCGTCAATCTGAGGGGCGGAAAGCCCTCGATGGCGCTCACCGGCGGCGCGCTGGAGCGGCTGAAGAAACTCACCCGCCGGGCCATACCGCCCAGATCGACCTGTCGATCACGGACGAGCGCCGCTGCGCAGGCCGTCATAATTTCGGCGGTGCCCGAAGCCAAGACTGACTCTGATCCGCGACAGCCGATCCCTGCCTGAGGGATCGCACTTTGCCGCGTCAAGTCAAATGCTGGAATTCCTCAAGGAATTGGAATGTTTCGCGGAGCGCGTTCATTGCGCCGCCGCACGCAAGCGTCTATAGCGTTTTCGAGCGAAGTGGAGACCGGTTCGCGCCAAGAAACGCGGGGCCGCGTCTAGGCTGCTTTCGGCCTGCAATGGAACAGAGATGAGCGGACGTCCGGCACCAAACCGAAGGCGGATTCTGGCGAAACCGTCCGCAGTGGTCATTCATGCTGCTGATCGCGCTGGTGATCCGCACCTTCCTTTTCAGCCTCAACATCCTGTCCGGATCAAGAAGGCGACACTGCTGGTCGGCGACTATCTGTTCGTCTCGAAATTCTCTGTCGGCTACAGCCATTACTCCATTCCATTCTGCCGCCTTTGTTCTCGGGCCGCATCTTCGGCCCGATCCGCAGCGCGGCGACATTGTCGTGTTCCGACTGCCGAAGGACGACTCGACCGGATTACATCAAGCGCGTGATCGGCCTGCCGGGCGACCGCGCAGATGCGCGACGGCGTGTTGCAGATCAACGGCAAGGCGGTCGCGCGCGAGCGGCTGCCGGATTTGCGCTACAGGACCCGTGCGTCTGGACACCAGCACGCCCGTCAAGCGCTGGAAGGAAACGCTGCCGAACGGCGTCAGCTATGACACGCTGATTGCGTCGATAACGGTTTCTACGACAACAATTCATCGAATATGTCGTGCCTGCCGGGCATTTCTTCATGATGGGCGACAACCGCTGACAACTCCACCGACAGCCGCGCGCTCTCCGCCGTCGGCTATGTTCCATCGCAAAACCTGATCGGTCGCGCGCAACTGATCTTCTTCTCCATCGCCGAGGGCAGCAGCTCTGGCAGATCTGGCGCTGGCCGTTCGCCGCGTTGGAACAGGCTTTTCAATTACCGTTCGATGATGGATGATCGACCTGACGATACCGCCCGGCCGAGACAGAACCGCGCGGACGAGTTCTTTGCGCGAGCCTCGCGACGCCGTGACGGCGGAGGCGGCGGCCTCCAAGCCTGCCCGAAAATCCGCCCGGAAGAAAAAGAAGGCCAGCTCGCGACTCTGGTGAAGGCGATCGAGGAGCGCATCGGTCCGCGTTCGCCGATCCGCGTCTGTTGACCACCGCGCTGACGCATGTGTCGTCGCTGAAGGACCCGAACAACCGCACGGCCAGCTATCAGCGGCTCGAATTTCTCGGCGACCATGTGTTGGGGCTGGTAATCTCCGACATGCTGTTTCAGGCTTTTCCCGCACGCCGACGAGGGCGAATTGTCCAAGCGCTTTAATCCGACCTCGTGCGCCGCGAAACCTTGCGCGGACGTCGCGCGAGATGGGGGCTGCATGAGGTTATCAAGCTCGGTGCGGTCGGCGCGGCGCGGCCGACCGGCTGCGGACGTCCGTGCTCGGCGACATCTGCGAGGCGGTGATCGGAGCGGTCTATCGCGACGGCGGGCTATCCGGCGGCCCGGCAGATGATCGCGAGGGCGTGGCCGGAGCGGATGCGCAAGCCGCTGAAGGCGCTGCGCGATCCGAAAACGGTTTTGCAGGAATGGGCGCAGGGCAAGGTCTGCCGACGCCGACCTATCGGGAGATCGAGCGCACCGGGCCGCATCACGATCCGAAGTTCCGGATTTCGGTGGAGTTGCCTGACATCGCGCCCGCGGAAGGCGTCGGTAGCACCAAGCGCGCCGCCGAGAAGGCGGCCGCCTCCGCGCTGCTGGCGCGCGAGGGTGTGGTCGGAGGCCGCGATGAGTGACGACGCTGCGATGGATTCAGCCCAGACGCGATGCGGCTTCGTCGCGCTGATCGGCGCGCCGAATGTCGGCAAGTCGACGCTGGTGAATGCGCTGGTCGGCGCGAAGGTGACGATCGTCTCCAAGAAGGTGCAGAGCAAGTTGCCGATCCGCGGGTCTCGTCGTCGAGGAGTCTTCGCAGATCATCCTCGTCGATACGCTCCGGCATCTTTCGCCGAAGCGCAGGCTCGATCGCGCGATGGTGACGAGCGCCTGGGTGCGCGACGCGGACCTCTTGCCTGCTGCTCGATGCGTCCAGGGGCATCGATCAGGAAGCGGAGTCGGATTTTCTCGCGCATGGCCTCGCTGAAACATCCGAAATATCTCGTCATCAACAAGGTCGATACGGTGCGTCGCGAGCGCTGGCTCTGGGCTCCAGCGTGAACGAGAAGCTCGCCTTCGAGCAGACCTTCATGGTCGCGGCGATTTCCGGCGACGGCGTCGCCGATCTGCGAACCGCATTGGCGAAGGCCGTGCCTCCGGGGCCGTTCCTGTATCCGGCGGACCAGATGTCGGATGCGCCGATGCGGCATCTGGCGGCCGAGATCACCCGCGAAAAGATCTACCGCAAGCTGCATCAGGAATTGCCGTATCAGTCGACGGTGGAAACCGAGACCTACACCGAGCGTCCCGACGGCTCGGTGCGCATCGAGCAGACGATTTTCGTCGAGCGGGAAAGTCAGCGAAAGATCGTGCTCGGCAAGGGCGGCGCGACGATCAAGGCGATCGGCGCGGACGCCCGAAAGGAATTGACCGAGATCGTCGGCCATCCGGTGCATCTGTTCCTGTTTGTCAAGGTGCGGGAGAACTGGGGTGACGATCCGGAGCGCTATCGCGAGATGGGACTGGAATTCCCGAAGGAGTGACGTTGCCGGCGATCGAGTGCGCTGGTCATGTTAGCTGCTCATGGAATGGACTGACGACGGCATCGTGTTGGGCGTGCGACGGCATGGCGAAGGCAGCGCCATCGTCGAATTGCTGACGCGCACGCATGGGCGTCATCTCGGCCTCGTGCGCGGCGGCGCGAGCGCGCGGATGCGGCCGCTTCTTCAGCCGGGAAACAGCGTGCGGGCGGTGTGGCGCGCGCGGCTCGACGAGCATCTCGGCACTTACGCGCTGGACGGCCTGCAATTGCGCGCGGCAAACCTGATGGCTTCGTCCTATGCCGTCTATGGCGTGACGCATCTTGCGGCGCTGGCGCGGCTGCTGCCGGAGCGCGATCCGCATGAATCGATCTTCGAGATGGTCGAGGCGGCGCTCGCCGATTTCGAACATCCGGCACGCGCGGCTGTGCAGCTCGCGCGGTTCGAGCTGGCGATCCTGTCGGAGCTGGGGTTCGGGCTAGATCTGTCGACTTGCGCGGCGACCGGCGCGACCGAGGAACTGATTTACGTGTCGCCGAAAACCGGCAGCGCGGTGTCGCGCGTCGCCGGCGAGCCGTGGCGGGACCGGCTGTTCGCTCTGCCGGCGTTTCTGCTCGACGAGGACTGCGGCCTGCCGTCGGGGACTGAGCTTTCCGCCGCCTTCGCGCTGACCGGCTTTTTCCTGATGCGCAATGTGCTGGAGCCGCGCGGCCAGCAGCATTCGGATGCGCGCGAGGGCTTTTTGGCGGCGATCGCCCGCGCGCGGCAGATTGCGCCATCCGTCTGAATGCGGGAACAGCATGGCGGGTGGCCCGCCATGCTGTGTCGATTTCGCTCAGCGCCGGTGATGGTGATGCCGATGCGGCCGGTGATGGTGGTGCGGCGGCCGGTGGACGTGGCGGCGATGATAGTGCCGGGGCGGCGCATAATAGCGGGGCGGCGCGTAGTAGCGCGGCCGCGTCTGGTGGCACCGCTCGGCCCAGCGGTATCCGTTCCAGACCGGACGGCAGACCATGGCGACATTTTCAACGAGTCCGCTCTGCGTTGCGGCGACAGGCGCGGGGCTGCCGGGGAGGGCCTGCGCGCCGCCGCTTGCGAGCGCGCCGGCAATGGTCAGGGCTGCGGCCAAAATCAAACGACGCATGTTTGGGAGTTCCTCTCTTGTCTGATGGATTGATGGGACATCCGGCCGGTTGCCGGTCATCATCCAGTATCGGAAAGATTGCGCACAAGTGATGGCCGACTCATTCATTCCTTGTTCATCGCCCGCGGCAGGGCTAAATCCGGCGCCATGGGCAAGACATTGATTCCCGCCGAACCGCCTGAGGTCCACGAAATCCCGCTGCGCGATGCGCTGGAGGAGCGCTATCTCGCCTATGCATTATCGACCATCATGCATCGCGCGCTGCCCGATGCGCGCGACGGCCTGAAGCCGGTTCATCGGCGCATTCTTTACGGGATGCGGCTGCTGCGGCTCGATCCCGGAACGCCGTTCAAGAAATCGGCGAAGATCGTCGGCGACGTGATGGGCAGCTTCCACCCGCATGGCGACCAGTCGATCTATGACGCGCTGGTGCGGCTCTCGCAGGATTTTGCCTCGCGCTATCCGCTGATCGACGGCCAGGGCAATTTCGGCAATATCGATGGCGACAATCCGGCCGCCTATCGTTACACCGAGGCGCGGCTGACCGAAGTCGCCCGCCTGCTGCTGGAAGGCATCGACGAGGACGCTGTCGATTTTCGTGCAAATTACGACGGCACGACGAAAGAGCCGGGAGTGCTGCCCGGCGCGTTTCCGGATCTGCTCGCGAACGGCGCGCAAGGCATCGCGGTCGGCATGGCAACGGCGATCCCGCCGCATAACGCCGCTGAACTGTGCGACGCCGCGCTGCATCTGATCGGCAAGCCGCAGGCGACGTCCCGCAATCTGCTGAAATACGTCAAGGGCCCGGATTTTCCGACCGGCGGCATCGTCGTCGATCCGCATGAGCAGATCGCCGAAGCCTACGCCACAGGGCGCGGCGCGTTCCGCGTGCGCGCAAAATGGGCGCAGGAAGAGGGCGCACGCGGCACCTGGGTCGTGGTCGTCACCGAAATCCCATGGCTGGTGCAGAAGTCGCGGCTGATCGAGCGCATCGCCGAACTGCTGAACGAGAAGAAGCTGCATCTCGTCGGCGACATTCGCGACGAATCGGCGGAGGACGTGCGCATCGTCATCGAGCCGAAATCGAAGAATGTCGATCCGGCGCTGATGATGGAGTCGCTGTTCAAGCTGACCGAGCTTGAAAGCCGCATTTCGCTCAACATGAACGTGCTGAGCAAGGGCCGCGTGCCGAAGGTGATGGGCCTCGCCGAGGTTCTGCGCGAGTGGGTGGATCACCGCCGCGACGTGCTGATCCGCCGCTCGCGCTATCGCCAGCAGCAGATCGAGAACCGTCTCGAAATTCTGGGCGGCTATCTGGTCGCCTATCTGAATCTCGATGAGGTCATCAGGATCATCCGCACGGAGGACGAGCCGAAGCCTGTCCTTATCAAGACCTTCAAGCTCACCGAGGTTCAGGCCGACGCGATTCTGAACATGCGCCTGCGCTCGCTGCGCAAGCTGGAAGAGATGGAGATCCGCAACGAGGACAAGACGCTCCGCAACGAGCTGAAGGGCATCAAGGCGGTGCTCGCCTCCGAGGAGGAGCAATGGAAGCGCGTCTCGGACGAAATCCGCAAAGTGCGCGAGACGTTCGGCCCGAAGACGCCGCTCGGCAAGCGCCGCACGCAATTCGCCGACGCGCCGGAGCACGATCTTGCCGCGATCGAGGAGGCGCTGGTCGAGCGCGAGCCGATCACCGTGGTGGTGTCGTCGAAGGGATGGGTGCGGACGCTGAAGGGACACGTCGCCGATCTCTCCGGGCTCGCCTTCAAGACCGACGACAAGCTCGGCTTTGCGTTTTTCGCGGAAACCACGTCCAAGCTTCTGCTGTTCGCCACCAACGGAAAGTTCTACACGCTCGACGCCTCAAAACTGCCGGGCGGCCGTGGGCATGGCGAACCGATCCGCCTGTTCATCGATCTCGAACAGGACGCCGATATCGTCACGCTGTTCCTGAACAAGGGCGGCCGCAAATTCCTGGTGGCGAGTCAGGACGGGCAGGGCTTCGTCGTCAAGGAAGACGATTGCGTCGGCAACACGCGCAAGGGCAAGCAGGTGCTGAACGTCGCACCACCGAACGAGGCACGCGCCGTGACCGTGGTGAATGGCGATACGGTCGCCGTGATCGGCGAGAACCGCAAGATGCTGGTGTTCGCCCTCGATCAGATTCCGGAGATGGCGCGCGGTCGCGGCGTCCGCTTGCAGAAATACAAGGATGGCGGGCTGTCGGATGTCGTAACGTTTGCGGCAAAGGCCGGGCTGACATGGCGCGATTCCGCCGGCCGCGAATTCAGCGCGACGATGAAGGAACTCGCCGATTGGCGCGGCAACCGCGCCGATGCCGGCCGCTTGCCGCCGAAGGGATTCCCGAAATCGAACCGCTTCGGTCACGTCATCGAGTGAGCCGTTAAGGCTCACTTCTCGGTAAAGAACGTCAGCAGCACTTTGCCCTTCTCGCCGATCAGGCAGAGGAAGGTGCGGCGCGTTTCCTTCTTGCCCTTTTCCAGATAGGCGTCGCCGATCACGATCGTCTTGATTGGCGTGTCCTCGACCTTCGTGTTCGCTTTCGCGACCGTCATGCTGTCGAGGTCGAGCGATACGTCCTTGATGGCGGGATTGCGCTCCTTCAATGCGAGCAGGCCGGTGGTCCGGCAGACTTCCGCCTCCGTGTCTGCCTGCGCCAGCGCGACGCTTCCTCCGAGCGTGAGCACCACAGAGACCGTCGCAATCGCCGTGCCGAACCGGAAGCCGCGCATCTGATGTTCCTTTCAAGATCATTTCGGTTCTGAGCAAACCTCCCAGCCGAAGGGCGGTTCCAGCGCAAAAAGTTCCCGACCTTCTTCAGATGCTTTTGCGAATTAGTTGCAACTAATGAAATTCCAGCCTATGTTTTCGAAACGAAAACGCTGGAGTCTGCCGATGTGGTTCGCCTCGACCCGACGAATGGTGCTGCTCGGCCTGCTTGCGGCCGGTCTGCCGCTGGCGAAGCCGGCCGAGGCGCAGTCCGCAAAGCCGTTTCGGGTGGTGACGACCTTCACCGTCATTCAGGACATCGCGCAGAACGTTGCCGGTTCCGCGGCCGTGGTCGAATCCATCACCAAGCCGGGCGCCGAGATCCACGACTACCAGCCGACGCCGCTGGATGTGGTGCGGGCGCAGGCGGCCGACCTCGTGCTGTGGAACGGCTTCAATCTGGAGCGCTGGTTCGAGAAATTCTTTCAGAACGTCAAGGATGTTCCGAGCGTCGTCGTCTCGGGCGGCATCGAGCCGGTCGGCATCTCCGAGGGGCCGTACACCGGCCGCCCCAATCCGCATGCGTGGATGTCGCCGCAAAACGCGCTTGTGTATGTCGAGAACATCCGCAAGGCGCTGGTGCAGTACAATCCAGCGAACGCGGAGACTTACAACAAGAACGCCTCCGCCTATGCCGCGCAGATCCGGGCGATCGACGCGCCGCTGCGCAAGCGGCTGGATGCGATCCCGGCCGACCGGCGCTGGCTGGTGTCGAGCGAGGGGGCGTTCAGCTATCTCACGCGCGACTACGGCATGAAGGAAGCCTATCTCTGGCCAATCAACGCCGATGAGCAGGGCACGCCGAAGCAGGTGCGCCGCGTGATCGATCTGGTGCGGCAGAACAAAATCCCGGTGGTGTTCAGCGAGAGCACGATCTCCGACCGCGCGGCAAAGCAGGTCGCGCGCGAGACCGGTGCGAAATATGGCGGCGTTCTGTATGTGGACTCGCTCAGCGCCGTGGGCGGGCCGGTGCCGACCTATCTCGATCTCCTCAGAGTCACGGTCGAGACGATCGCGAAGGGATTCGGCAAATGACAGCGCCGCAGGGAGCGATGGCCGCGGCCGCGGACTTGGCCATCCCCGGCGCGAGCATTTCGGTGCGTGGCCTGGCGGTGACCTACAATAACGGGCTTACCGCCGTTCACGATGCCTCGTTCGAGATCGAGCCGGGCACGATCTGCGCGCTGGTCGGCGTCAACGGCAGCGGCAAGTCGACGATCTTCAAGGCGATCATGGGGTTCGTCCGGCCGGCGGCGGGCGAGGTGAGGCTGTGCGGCTGGCCGGTGGAGCAGGCGATCCGGCGTAACCTCGTCGCCTACGTGCCGCAGAGCGAGGAGATCGACTGGAATTTTCCGGTGCTGGTCGAGGACGTGGTGATGATGGGCCGCTACGGCCACATGAATTTCCTGCGCATGCCCTCGCGCGCGGATCGGTACAAGGTGGATGCCGCGCTGGAGCGGGTCGGCATGAGCGCGTTCCGCCATCGCCAGATCGGCGAATTGTCCGGCGGCCAGAAGAAGCGCGTGTTTCTCGCCCGCGCGCTGGCGCAGGAGGGACGCATCATCCTCCTGGACGAGCCGTTCACCGGCGTCGATGTGAAGACGGAGACGGCCATCATCTCGCTGCTGCGCGAGCTGCGCGCGGCGGGCCAGGTGATCCTGATTTCCACCCACAATCTTGGCAGCGTGCCAGAATTTTGCGATCAGGTCGTGCTCTTGAACCGCACGGTCCTGGCGTCCGGCCCCACCGCGCAGGTGTTCACGCAGAAGAATCTCGAACGCGCCTTCGGCGGCGTGCTGCGGCATTTCAATCTCGGCGGCACGGCGCTGCATGACGACGCCGACGCGCGCCAAGTGACGGTTCTCACCGACGACGAGCGCCCCTTCGTCATCTATGGCGACCAGACAAACGGGGAGGCGAAGCCGCGATGATCGCCGAATTGCTGGTCCCGTTCGGCTACGAGTACATGCTGAAGGCGATGTGGGTCAGCGCGCTTGTCGGCGGCGTCTGTGCGTTTCTGTCGGCTTATCTGATCCTCAAAGGCTGGTCGCTGATGGGCGATGCGCTCGCCCATTCCGTCGTGCCGGGCGTCGCCGGCGCTTACATTCTCGGCCTGCCGTTTGCGCTCGGCGCGTTTTTCAGCGGCATCCTCGCCTCGCTCGGCATGGCCTTCGTCCGACAGCATTCGCGTCTGCGCGAGGATGCGGTGATCGGCCTCGTGTTCACGTCGCTGTTCGCGCTCGGCCTGTTGATGGCCTCGATCTGGCCGACATCGGTGAGTGTGCAGTCGATCGTGCTCGGCAACATCCTCGCCATTTCGGATGAGGACGTGGTGCAGGTGGCGATCATCTCCGCGGTGACGCTGGCGCTGTTGTTGCTGAAATGGAAAGACCTGATGATCGTGTTCTTCGATGAGGCCTATGCGCGCAGCATAGGCCTCAACACGACGCTGCTGAAGGTCCTGTTCTTCACGCTGCTCAGCGCCTGCACCGTTGCCGCGTTGCAGACCGTCGGCGCGTGCCTTGTGATCGCGATGGTGGTGACGCCCGGCGCGACCGCCTATCTGCTCACCGACCGCTTCGGGCGGATGATCTGCCTCAGCGTGGCGTTCGGCGCGGGCACGAGTTTTCTCGGCGCCTACATCAGCTATTTCCTCGACGGCGCGACCGGCGGCGTGATCGTCACGTTGCAGACGCTCCTGTTCCTCGCCGCGTTCTACCTCGCGCCGAAGCACGGCGTGCTGGCGGCGCGCCGCCGGCGGATGGCGCTCGCGGGGAGCGCGCCATGAACGTCGTTCTGGACTGGATCGTCACGCCGCTCAGCTACCCCTTCATGCAGCGCGCGCTGGTGGTGTCGATCCTGGTCGGCGCGGTCTGCGCCGTGCTCTCCTGCTATCTGGTGCTGAAGGGATGGTCGCTGATGGGCGACGCCATCTCGCATGCGGTGCTGCCGGGCATCGTTATCGCCTATGCGGTCGGCCTGCCGCTGGCCGTGGGAGCGTTCATCGCCGGGCTCTCCTGCGCGACGCTGACCGGGTATCTGAAGGAGTCGAGCCGGGTGAAGGAAGACACCGTGATGGGCGTCGTCTTTTCCGGCATGTTCGGATTCGGGCTGGTGATCTTCACCAAGGTCGAGACCGAGCAGCATCTGATGCACATCCTGTTCGGCAACATGTTGGGCGTCACCGTGCAGGATTTGATCGAGACGGCGGTGATTGCGGGCGGAACGCTGCTGGTCGTGCTGCTGCGGCGGCGCGACCTCTTGCTGTATTGCTTTGATCCGAACCATGCGCGCGCCATCGGCCTGCCGGTGCGGGTGCTGCATTACGGCCTGCTGGTGCTGCTGTCGCTGACCATCGTCGCATCGCTGAAGGCGGTCGGCATCATTCTGGTGATCGCCATGCTGGTCGCGCCGGGCGCGATCGCGTTTCTGCTGACGGATCGGTTCGAGCGCATGCTGGCGATCGCGGTCGTCGTCGCGACAGGATCGTCGGCGTTCGGAACGCTGCTGAGTTTCCATATCGACGGCGCGACCGGCGCGTGCATCGTGCTGACGCAGGCGGCGGTGTTCGTGCTGGCGTTCTTGTTCGCGCCCAAACGTGGCTTGCTGACGGCCGCTCGACGGCGGGCGACTAGCGTGCTCGATTAATCCTGCGGCTCGCTCTCGCTGCCCGGCTTGTCGACGCGCAGCCAGCCGCCCGGCGCAAGCCGCTCCTGCGGCAGGAAACGCGCCTTGTAGTCCATCTTGCGCGAGCCATCGATCCAGTAGCCGAGATAGACGTAAGGCAGGCCCATCCGCCGCGCGCGGGCGAGATGATCGAGGATCATGAAGGTGCCGAGCGAGCGGCTTTCCTCGCCCGGCTCGTAGAACGAGTACACCATCGACAGACCGTCATTGAGCACGTCGGTCAGCGCCACGGCGAGCAGGTCGCCGCCGCGGCCGGTGATCGCGGTGTCGATGCCGCGCCGGCGATATTCGATCAGCCGCGTCTCGACATGGCTGTCCTCGACCATCATCGCGTAATCGAGCACGGTCATGTCTGCCATGCCGCCATTGCGGTGGCGCGCATCGAGATAGGCGCGAAAAACGGAATACTGTTCCGAGGTCGGCGTCGCGGCGCGCAGTTCGCCGATCAGGTCGGAATTGCGGGCGGCGATCTTGCGGAAATTGCGTGACGGCTGGAATTCGCTGGCGATCACGCGGACCGAGACGCAGGCGCGGCACTGATCGCAGGCCGGGCGATAGGCGATCGACTGGCTGCGACGAAAGCCGCCATGCGTCAGCAGGTCGTTGAGGTCGGATGCCTTGTCGCCGACGAGATGGGTAAAGACTTTGCGTTCGTTCCGGCCGGGCAGATACGGACACGGCGACGGAGCGGTGAGGTAGAACTGCGGAGTGTCGCGCGAGTGGTGTGTCACCGGACCTCGATGGGACTCAAAGCATACGGCCCAGCATCGCCTTGCCGGGCCGCAGCGTCAATCATCTTAGCCGCGGCGTGGGCCGTCAAAATCCTCGGGCCGGGACGAGACGTTGATGATGACCGTTCCCAGCACGAGGTCGTGCAGGAGCTGCCGCCGGCGGTTGAACAGGCCGACCAGCAGCACGAACGGCGTCAGCACCGACACCGAGATCCAGTAGAGCACCGCATGCGCCGCGCCGAGCACGAAATAGCCGGGCTCGCCGGTCCAGGTCCGCAGTTCGAGGTCCATCATTCGCATGCCGACGGTGGCGGAGTGCGGGCCACCCAGCGACAGGCCGTAATAGAGCACGGCCCAGATCACCGACAGCGGGGAAACCAGCCAGAACAGCATCCAGCCGAGACCCAGCGTCACGACGCCGAATAGCGCGATGAAGATCACGCCGAGAACGATCGGCACCGACAGGATCAGAAGGTCGATCAGGAACGCGAAGAACCGCCGCGTCAGAACGCCGCGGAACATCTCCGGCTGCTCCGCCGGATCGAACACCTGCGAGCCGAATGTGGAGTCCGCGCGCCAGGTTTCCCTGCGCGCCGAGCCGCCGTCAGCCTGAGACATCATCGTCCCTCCATGAAACAACGGTCACCACATGGTGCCGGCGGTTTCTCGCCGCAAGGGGAGCGGCGTCTGTCGGTAACGATTCTATCCGCGGCGCGATTGCGGCTTGGCTTAAGCGATTGCGCCGCTCCTGATCTTCGCGGCCACGGTCGCTGCGAAGTAGGTGAGCACGCCATCGGCTCCGGCGCGCTTGAACGAGGTCAGGCTTTCGAGCATCGCCCGCTCGCCGTCGATCCAGCCATTGTTCGCCGCCGCCATAATCATCGAATACTCGCCGGATACCTGATAGGCGAAGGTCGGCATGCCGAACGTCTCTTTCACCCGGCGCAGCACGTCGAGATAGGGCAGGCCGGGCTTCACCATCACCATGTCCGCGCCTTCTGCGACATCGAGCTCGACTTCACGCAGCGCCTCGTCGGTATTGGCTGGGTCCATCTGATAGGTCCGCTTGTCGCCGATCAGCGTTTTGGAAGAGCCGACGGCGTCGCGGAAGGGGCCGTAGAATGACGAGGCGTATTTCGCCGCATAGGACATGATCTGCACATGCGTGAGGTCGTCATCGTCGAGCGCGGTGCGGATCGCGCCGACGCGGCCGTCCATCATGTCCGAGGGCGCGATGATGTCGCAGCCGGCGTCCGCCTGCATCAGCGATTGCTCGACCAGCAGCGCCACCGTCTCGTCGTTGAGGATCACGCCGTCCTTCAGCAGGCCGTCATGGCCGTGGCTCGTATAGGGATCGAGAGCCGCGTCGCACAGCACGCCGATATCCGGAAACTCCTGCTTCACGGCGCGGATCGCACGACAGACCAGATTGTCGTCGTTCAGCGCCTCGCTGCCGGTTTCGTCGCGCAGGGCGGGGTCGGTGTAGGGAAACAGCGCGATGCAGGGAATCGTCAATTCCATCGCGCGCTCCGCCGCGCGCACGACCTCGTCGACCGACAGCCGCTCGACGCCCGGCATCGACGGCACCGGCATGCGCTTGTTGTGGCCGTCGGTGATGAACAGCGGCCAGATCAGATCGTCCGTGGTGAGAACGTTCTCGCGCATCATGCGGCGGGACCATTCCGCCTTGCGGTTGCGGCGCATGCGGACCGGCAGATCGAGCCCGGCCGTGGCGTGGGGCTGCGGGGCGTCGTCGCGCATCTGAATGGGCTTGCCGAATTTGATTGCCATGGATTTCTCCCGGACCTCTTTCGCGAACTGCCCTGCTGTATCATCCGCGGCGGCGTGCGTCACGGTCGCGGGAGGCGATTTCGGCCTTGCCGTGGTCGGCATTTGATCTTACCGACGCATGCGACCACTAAGATCATTCGGAGTGTCGGCGAGGGCGGGCTCGGCGGCAACGAAATTGGCGGCAGATGACGGATCAATCGGCACATAACCAGACGCGCGATTTGCCGGCGGGCTCCGACGCGGCGATCAATTCGCGGGCCGCGGGGGCCGATGACGGCGTATGGACGCGCCGGCTCGTCCTTTATCTGCGGGTGATGGCCGGCGTTGCGATGCTCAAGGGCCTCTATCATTGGGCGCAGGTCACGGGCTTCGTCGGCGGCGAGGAGGAGGCGTTCCTCAACCAGTCGATCGCGTGGCGGAGCGCGACCGTCTATTTCGCGGTGATCGAACTGGTCGCGGCGGTCGGCCTCTGGCTCGCGACGCCGTGGGGCGCGGTGGTGTGGCTGACATCGATCGTATCGATGGCCGTGATCGAATTGATGTTCCCGCTGATCTATGGCGGCAATTTCATCATCGTCATCATCGAGGCGGTGCTGCTCGCCGTCTACCTTGCGCTCGCCTGGATGGCGGCGATGGAGCGGCCGCCGTAGATCGCCCGGCGCCTCATTCAGGTTTGAAACGAATTTTATGCGAAAGCGTCCGGCTTTGGTTATGAAGCCGTGAACGGGAATGCCCCACAGGTCTTACCCGAATGTTGCGGAATCCGGCACGATTGGTTGCTCGTGTTCCGGATCGTGACAACGCCCAAGACGAAGCGTGAACATCGACGCCTTTTCGTCAACGGATGATTACAAAAAGCCCTTCCATTGCAGGCGTAATCTTCGATTCACTGTCTCAAGTTCATTTTATCTTTATGCTGTTGTTTAAGCTGATGTTCAAACGCGCGGCCTAGGTTTTCCCCATCAGACGGGACACAAGTTTCGTCACATAAGTCGAAAAATCGACGACAGGGGAAGTGTCATGATGAAAGCAGCCGCGGCGGTCGAAACCGTCGAGCGAGACCAGCGCAAGGCGCAGGTGCAGCCGCTCTATCTCGAAGCATTGACCTTGGTGGAGCGGCTGCACCGCCGCCTGCTGGACGTCATCAAGGATGAGTTCGATCGCCGGGGCCGTTCGGACATCAATTCGGTGCAGGCGCTTTTGCTCTACAATATCGGCGACAAGGAATTGACCGCGGGCGAACTGCGCACGCGCGGTTACTATCTCGGCTCGAACGTCTCCTACAATCTGAAGAAGCTCGTCGAGATGGGCTTCCTCGATCACCAGCGCTCGCGGGTCGATCGCCGCTCGGTGCGCATCAGCCTGACCGCGAAGGGACAGGAAGTGCGCCACATCGTCGAGGCGCTCTACGACAAGCACGTCAAGACGGTCGAGCAGGTCGGCGGCATTTCCAACGAGGAGTTCGCGACGCTGAACAAGTCGCTGCACCGGCTGGAGCGTTTCTGGACCGACCAGATTCTCTATCGCCTCTGAGAACGATCAGGGTGCGCCGGGCGGTGGGGGCCGTCCGGGACATCCAAGCCAAAAAGATTGGGTGAAGCCGGCGCAAGACCGGCAGCCCCAACAAAATCAACATGATCTCGGACTTCGAAACGCCGGTCTCAAACGAGGCCGGCGTTTTTTCTCTTGAAGCCGGTATAAGCCGTGCTTCGCGAGCCATGCTGCGCGGCAAGTGGATGCCGAGCCTTGGGAAAACCAAAACACGCGCGCTCCGAGAGCCTGTGGACAGGCTGTGGAAAGCTTGTGCATACCTGTGGATAAGTCGCCGCGAGCCGCGGGTGTCCCACCTGCGCCGGGCGGCTGCAAAGGCGATGCGGCGCGCCGCTTGATGAATGGCCGGTCAGATCCGGGTTCAGCTTCCATTCAACCGACTGATCCTTTAAGTCGCGCCGGGCAGGGGCGTGGGCCTTGGGTTTTTCATGGACCGAGTTGTCATGGATGACGTGATCGAAACGATCCTGCGGACATCGGGAGCGACCGACCCATGTTCGCGCGAGCGGATTTCCAGGTACATCCGCACACTCTCCTCGGCCGGCCAGCGAGACTCCCGCGCGCTGAAAACCTACGGCCTGGCCTATCTCAAGGAGATGAAGGAGGGACGCGACAGCCGCTATTCCGGCTGCTGATTTCGCTGGGCGACAGACTGTTGCGGGACGAACGCCGAACTAGCGAATTGCCGGGTTGGTGTTGGGGACGAACGGCGTTCCTACGATGCGAACGGGCTCGGGCCGCTCCAGCACTGAGACCTTCGCCAGCGATGTCGTCGGCGTGGAGCCGGGAATGCTTGTGATTGCGGCGATGCCCGAACAGATGAGGGCCACGCAGACGAGCAATTCACGGTCATAGTCTTCGTTTCGCATAAGCCGGCAACGCCGGCCCGCGGAACAAGTTCCCTGGGCGCTTTCTAGAACTCACAATCCTTGCTCACCTCGCCATGGAACCGAACGCCGCGCTGGTCGTTTCAAAGCTCTCTCGACCGGAGTTTTGCGCCATGTCTCTGCTCAAATGGGCCTTCTTCTTTCTCATCGTCTCGCTGGTTGCGGCGCTGTTCGGCTTCACCGGGATCTCGGCGGCGACCGCCGATGTCGCGCGCATCCTGTTCTTCATCTTCGTGCTGATCTTCGTGGTCCTGCTCGTGCTTGGCCTGACGATCTTTCGCGCGTAGCGAAGCATTAACGCTTGCTTCGACCGATTCCCGCCGCATCCGATTCGTTCTTTGCGAACAAAGCTGAATCAGATGCGGAACAAAATCGAACGCTCGCTGTTATGGCTCGCATGAAACCCGCCAAATCCCTGATGCCGCGTCTGTCGGAAGCGCAGAGCGAAGCGCTCCGCGAAAAATTGTCGGACTACGTCGTCGCGCTTCTCGAAAAGAACGCCGCGCGTCTGGCGAAATACGATAAGATGCCGCCGAACGAGCGCCCGAGCGTCTGAGCCGTGTCCGTTTAGGGCCGTCGGGCCCGATCGGCCCATCGTCCGTAGACTTTTCATTAAGCCATTCCGACGGCTTCGGGCGGAAACGTCGGGAAACGGTGGTATCCTCGGGATCATGATCCGGCTTGTCCCCGTATCCTCCGTGCTTGCCGAACTGCGCCCGCGGCCATTGATCGATCTTGCCGATCCGTCCGCGGCCGACCGGTGGGCGCAGAAATTCAACGTCTCGCGCGACAGGCTGGTCACAGCTGTCGAAAAGGTCGGCAACTCGGTTGCCGCAGTCCGCCGCGAACTGCATGGCGGCGAGGCGGCGCAGGGCAAAATTTCGCCCAATCCCCAAGATGTTGGATAGAGTGGGCCGATAGACCCCTAGGATTTGGCCGTTTCGGCCCAATATGGTATTGGCTGCGCGCCGCTTCAGACCCTCAACATTAGCCGGCCGCCGGTCGTCCATCGACCCTGCGGCGGTGGAGATTTGTCCGCCGATGACCTCTTACGCCAAGTCAGCCAACGCGTCCGCGCCCAGCACGTTCTTCTCCGCCAGCCTCGCTGAGGCCGATCCGGAGATCGCCGCCTCGATCAAGAACGAACTCGGCCGCCAGCAGCATGAGATCGAGCTGATCGCGTCCGAAAACATCGTCAGCCGGGCCGTGCTGGAGGCGCAGGGCTCGATCATGACCAACAAATACGCGGAAGGTTATCCGGGCGCGCGCTATTACGGTGGCTGCGAGTTCGTCGATGTCGCCGAGACGCTGGCGATCGAGCGCGCCAAGAAGCTGTTTGGGTGCAACTTTGCCAACGTCCAGCCGAATTCCGGCAGCCAGATGAACCAGGCGGTTTTCCTGGCGCTGCTTCAGCCGGGCGACACCTTCATGGGGCTGGATCTGGCGGCCGGCGGCCATCTCACCCACGGCGCGCCGGTGAACGTCTCCGGCAAATGGTTCAAGGCTCACCACTACACGGTGAACAAGGACACGCACCTGATCGACATGGACGAGGTCGAGCGGCGGGTGCAGGAGGTCAAGCCGAAGCTCATCATCGCCGGCGGCTCGGCCTATTCGCGCGCCTGGGATTTCAAGCGCTTCCGCGAGATCGCCGACAGCGTCGGCGCGTATTTCATGGTCGACATGGCGCACTTCGCCGGTCTCGTGGCGGGCGGGGCGCATGCCTCTCCGGTACCGCACGCGCATGTCACGACGACGACGACGCACAAATCGCTGCGCGGCCCGCGCGGCGGCCTGATCCTCTGCAACGACGAGGCGATCGCCAAGAAGATCAATTCGGCGGTGTTCCCCGGCCTTCAGGGCGGTCCCTTGATGCATGTGATCGCGGCGAAGGCGGTCTGCTTCGCCGAGGCGCTGCGGCCCGACTTCAAGGTTTACGCGAAAAACGTCGTCGAAAACGCCAAGGCGCTTGCGGAAACGCTGCGCGCCAACGGTTTCGACATCGTCTCGGGCGGCACAGATAACCACCTGATGCTGGTCGATCTGCGGCCGAAATCGCTGAAGGGCAACGTCTCGGAAAAGGCGCTCGGCCGCGCCGGCCTGACCGTCAACAAGAACGGCATCCCGTTCGATCCGGAAAAGCCGATGGTCACGTCCGGCATCCGCGTCGGCACGCCGGCATCGACCACCCGCGGCTTCGGCGTCGCCGAGTTCAAGCAGGTCGGTGAGATGATGGCCGAAGTGCTAAGCGCCGTCTCGCAGTCGCAGGATGGCAAGGCGCCGCTGGTCGAGGCGGCCGTCAAGCAGCGGGTCAAGGAACTGACGGATCGTTTCCCGATCTACGCCTGAGAGAACGGATGCGCTGCCCGAACTGCTCGAGCCTCGATACCCAAGTGAAGGATTCACGGCCGGCCGAGGATTCGGCCGTGATCCGGCGGCGGCGGGTGTGCGTCACATGCAATTTCCGCTTCACCACATTCGAGCGGGTGCAGTTGCGGGAGCTGACGGTCATCAAGCGCAACGGCCGGCGCGTTCCGTTCGACCGGGACAAGCTGGTCCGCTCGGTGCAGATTTCGCTGCGCAAGCGTGCAGTCGAGCCGGAGCGGGTCGAGCAGATGGTCTCGACGATCGTGCGCGAGCTTGAAAGCGGTGGCGAGGCTGAAATCTCCTCGGAGGTGATCGGCGAGATCGTCATGGAGCATCTGCGCCAGCTCGACGACGTGGCCTATGTCCGCTTCGCCTCCGTCTATCGCAATTTCCGAGAGGCCAAGGATTTCAAGACGGTGCTGGGCGAATTGTCCAGCGAGGACGAGGTTCGGCCGGTGCCCGAGCCCAAATAGCGCGCGCCGCCGCCGGATTCGGAATGGCGCATCGCCGTTTTCGTGCGAGACGGTGAGAGAGCGAGCGGCTAAGAGGCTAGTGCAAAGCCGACGCCCGAGACCGATCCGTGACCGCTTCGACGACCGATCACCGCTATATGCAGCTTGCCCTGGCGCTCGGCCGTCGCGGGCTCGGCCGGACATGGCCGAACCCGGCCGTGGGGGCGGTCGTGGTCAAGGACGGCGTCATACTGGGCCGCGCCTGGACGCAGGCGGGCGGCCGCCCGCATGCGGAGCCGCAGGCGCTGGCGCAGGCGGGCGAGGCCGCGCGCGGCGCGACGCTCTATGTTACGCTTGAGCCGTGCTCGCATCACGGCAAGACCCCGCCTTGCGCCGACGCCATCGTCGCGGCCGGCATCGCGCGCGTCGTCAGCGCGCTGGAGGACCCGAACCCGGAGGTGGCGGGGCAGGGGCACGCTCGCATTCGCAGCGCAGGCGTCGCGCTCGATGTCGGCGTCTGCGCCGAGGAAGCGCGCCGCGACCATGCCGGCCACATCCGCCGGATCACCGACGGCCGTCCGCATGTCACGCTCAAGCTCGCTTTGTCCGCCGACGGCAAGATCGGCGCCGCCGGGCGCAGGCCGGTTCAGATCACGGGCGAGAGCGTCCGCGCCCGCGTCCATATGTTCCGCGCGCAGAGCGACGCCATCCTGGTCGGCGTCGGCACCGCAATCGCCGACGATCCGCAGCTCACCTGCCGTCTGCCCGGCATGGAGGCGCGCTCGCCGGTGCGCGTCGTTCTCGACCGGCATTTGCGGCTGCCGGTCGGCGGCCATCTGGCGCGGACGGCGCGGCGGCATCCGCTGTGGATTTTCTGCGGCGAAGGCGGCGAGCCGTCCGCCGAAACGCTGCTGCGCGCCGAGGGCGCGGAAATCGTTCGCACGGCGATGATTGCCCAGGGACTTGATCTTGCGGTGGTGCTTAAGGAGCTTGCGCGCCGCGGCATTACCCGGCTGATGGTGGAGGGTGGCTCGCGCGTCGCGGCCTCGTTCGTCGCGGCGGATCTCGCCGACGAAATCTGGCTCTATCGCGCGCCCAAGGCGATCGGAGCGGACGGGATCGAGCCGCTCGACGGCATGCCGCTCAGCGCCGTGACCGGGTCGCCGCGCTACCGCATCCGTGCTAGCGAGGTGCTCGGACAAGACACCCTCACGATCTATGAGCGCGCCTGAATGTTTACCGGAATTGTCACCGATGTCGGCGAGATCGCCTCGCTCAAGCCTGTCGCGCAGGGGCAGCTTCATCGCCTGCGGATCAAGTGCCGCTACGATCAATCCACGATCATCGACGGAGCGTCGATCGCCTGCAACGGCGTCTGCCTGACGGTGGTCGGCTCGGGCGTGGACGCGGGCCATACCTGGTTCGAGGTCGATGCCGCGGCCGAAACGCTTCGCATGACCACGGCGAGAGACTGGCGCGAAGGCGGGCGGCTCAATCTGGAGCGCGCGCTGAAGATCGGCGACGAGCTCGGCGGCCACATCGTCGCCGGCCACGCCGACGGGATCGCCGCCATCGTCTCGCGGCAGGATCTACCGGACATGGCCCGCTTCGAATTGCGCGCGCCGCGCGAACTGGCGAAATTCATCGCGCCGAAGGGCTCGATCACGCTCGACGGTGTATCGCTGACGGTGAACATGGTGGATGACGACCGCTTCACGGTCCTCATCATTCCGCATACCCTGTCTGTGACCACGCTCGGCGCATGGGCGGAGGGAAGCGAGGTCAATATCGAGGTCGACCTGATGGCCCGCTATGCCGCGCGCCTGACCGAGATGAAATGAACAGGTTCCGCCGCTTGGATTTCGCCAGCCGCGAGATTACAACGTCGCCGACAACAGCGAGAAAAGATTAAGCCATGGCCGATCCACGCCGCGCGCCGCTCAAGGATCAAACCGATATCACCGGGTCGCACGCTTTGATCGTCGAAGCGCGCTTCTATGACGACATTCAGGATGCGCTGCTCGAAGCGGCGATCGCCGAACTGAAGGCGGCCGGCGTCACGCATGACGTCGTGACCGTGCCGGGGGCGCTTGAAATCCCGGCCGCCGCTGCGATTGCTGTCGATGCCGCGGAACGCGCGGGGCGGCCCTATGACGCGGTGGTGGCGCTCGGCTGCGTCATTCGCGGCGAGACCATCCATTTCGAGATCGTCTCGATGGAATCCTCGCGCGGCCTGATGGATCTGTCGGTGGCGAAGAAGCTGCCGCTCGGCAACGGCATCATCACCGTCAATACCGACGCGCAGGCGTGGGAGCGCGCACGCGCCGACTCGCTGAACAAGGGCGGGGACGCAGCCCGCGCGGCCGTCGTCATGATGCGGATCAAGCGCCGCCTCGAACCTCGTCTGGATCAGTTGCGGAAAGACCGGCAGCGCGATGTCTCCGGCCGATAAAGAACCCGCGCGCAAGGCGAACCGGCGCGGGGCCGCGCGGCTCGCCGCCGTGCAGGCGCTCTATCAGATGGATATCGCCGGCGCCGGCCTGAACGACATTTTCGCCGAGTTCGAAAGCCACTGGATCGGTAACGAGGTCGAGGGCGACCAATATCTGCCGGCCGAAGCCGCGTTCTTCCGCGATGTCGTTTCCGGCGTGGTCCGCGACCAGACGAAACTCGATCCGCTGGTGGACGAGGCGCTGGCGAAAGGCTGGCCGCTGAAGCGGATCGACGCGATCATTCGCGCGGTGATGCGTGCCGGGGCTTACGAGCTGGAGCATCGCAAGGATGTGCCGGCGCGCGTGGTCGTCACCGAATATGTCGATGTCGCCAATGCGTTCGTGGACCGCGAGGAAACCGGCATGGTCAACGCTGTTCTCGATCAACTGGCGCGGCGGTTTCGCGCCGATGAATTCGGGCGGGGGTGAGAATGAGCCGTCATCCGGTGCGTTCGATTTGAAGGCCGTGCCGTATCGAGAGGCGAGCGCTGATGCCTTCCGGTGAAGACGATCTGATCGCGCGCTATTTTCAGCCGTTGGCGGTCGATCCCGGCGCGTTCGGGCTGATCGATGACGTCGCCGTTCTGAAGAACGCGGCGGACGATCTCGTCGTCACCACCGACGCCATCGTCGAGAACGTCCACTTTCTCCCGACCGATCCGCCGGACACGATCGCCCGCAAGGCGCTGCGGGTGAACCTGTCGGACATCGCCGCGAAAGGCGCGCGGCCTGCGGGCTTCGTGCTGACGCTGGCGCTGCGGCAGATGAACGATGCATGGCTCGCGCCGTTCGCGCGCGCGCTCGGCGAGGACGCAGCGGCGTTCGGCTGTCCGCTGCTCGGCGGCGACACGGTCTCGACGCCGGGACCGCTGATGATCTCGGTCACCGCCTTCGGCCACGTCGCGGCGGGACGAACCGTCCGGCGCAGCGGCGCGAAAGCCGGCGACCGCGTGGTCGTTTCAGGGACCATCGGCGACGCAGTGCTCGGGCTCGCGCTGCTGGGCGGAAAGATTTCCGGCGCAGCCACGGATGCAGCGGCGCTGATCGAGCGTTATCGTGTCCCGCAACCGCGCAACGCGCTCGCTTCATCGGTCCGGGACTACGCCACAGCCGCCATGGATGTCTCGGACGGACTCGCCGGCGATCTCGCCAAGCTCTGCAAGGCGTCCGGCGTGACGGCGGACATCGAACTGCGGAGCATTCCGCTGTCGGCGGCGGCGCGAGCGCTGACCGAAACCGGCGCGATCGCGTTCGAAAAGCTGATCTGCGGCGGCGACGATTTTGAAATCCTTTGCACCGTCCCAGAGAGCCAGATCGCGGAATTTCGCCGTTCGGCCGCGCTGGCCGGCGTGCCGGTGAGCGTGATCGGCGTGATTGCGAGGGGGACGGCCCGCCGCGCTTCATCGATTCCGGCGGGCGGGCGAGGGTGTTCGAGCGTGGTTCCTTCAGCCACTTTTGACGCTTTAGGCGGACAATCCCCGCCATCCTCCCCATTTTTGAACGGTTGTGGCGGAAAAGCATCAACATACCGGCCTTGGAATGAGCCGCGACATTGCTTCGCGAGGACGATTTTGGCATGGTCCGCGCCGAATTGGGGCATTCGCTGATGGTTTTCAGGGCATAGCCTTCGTTTGTGAGCCTGCGTGCGCGGCACGGGGCGGGGTCGGGACACAATCCTAAGGTTGAGGCAACTTTCATGACAGCTTTGTGGGTAATCGTGCTCTGCGGGGCGCTTTCGATTTTGTATGCCGTATGGGCGACGTCGTCGGTGCTCAGCGCCGACGCCGGCAATGACCGGATGAAGGAGATCGCGGCGGCGGTCGCCGAGGGTGCGCAGGCCTATCTGCGTCGCCAGTACACGACCATCGCCATCGTCGGCGTCGTGATCTTTGCGCTGCTGGTCTACTTCCTCGGCATCTGGGTCGCCGTCGGCTTCCTGGTCGGCGCCGTGCTGTCGGGCGCGGCCGGCTTCATCGGCATGAACGTGTCGGTGCGCGCCAACGTGCGTACCGCGCAGGCGGCGACCAAGTCGCTGGCCGGCGGTCTCGAACTCGCCTTCAAGGCCGGCGCGATCACCGGTCTGCTAGTGGCCGGTCTCGCGCTGCTCGGCGTGACGCTGTACTTCATCTACCTGACGCAGGGGCGGGGACTTGCCCCGAGCGACCGCGTGGTCATCGACGCGCTGGTCGCGCTCGGCTTCGGCGCGTCGCTGATTTCGATCTTCGCCCGTCTCGGCGGCGGCATCTTCACCAAGGGCGCTGACGTCGGCGGCGATCTCGTCGGCAAGGTCGAAGCCGGTATTCCGGAAGACGATCCGCGCAACCCGGCGACGATTGCCGACAACGTTGGCGATAACGTCGGCGACTGCGCCGGCATGGCCGCCGACCTGTTCGAGACCTATGCGGTGACGGCTGTGGCCACCATGGTTCTGGCTGCGATCTTCTTTGCGAAATCGCCGCAGCTGCTGCCGATGATGACGCTGCCGCTCGCGATCGGCGGCGTCTGCATCATCACCTCGATCATCGGCACCTTCTTCGTCAAGCTCGGCGCAAGCCAGTCGATCATGGGCGCGCTCTACAAGGGCCTGATCGCCACCGGCGTGCTGTCGCTCGCGGGCGTCGCCGGCGTGATCTACTACCTCATCGGCTTCGGCGCGCTTCAGGGCGTCAGCTACACCGGCATGTCGCTGTTCTGGTGCGGCGTGACGGGCCTTGTCGTGACCGGTCTCATCATCTGGATCACCGAATACTACACCGGCACCGATTATCGGCCGGTGAAGTCGATCGCCCAGTCCTCGGTTACGGGACACGGCACCAACGTCATCCAGGGTCTGGCGATCTCGATGGAGGCGACCGCGATGCCCGCGATCGTCATCATCGCCGGCATTCTGGTCACCTACGCGCTCGCCGGCCTGTTCGGCATCGCCATCGCCACCACGACCATGCTCGCGCTGGCCGGCATGATCGTCGCCCTCGACGCCTTCGGCCCCGTCACCGACAATCGCCGGCGGCATCGCCGAAATGGCCGGTCTGCCGAAGGAAGTGCGCAAGGCCACCGACGCGCTCGACGCGGTCGGCAACACCACCAAGGCGGTGACCAAGGGTTACGCCATCGGCTCGGCGGGTCTCGGCGCGCTGGTGCTGTTCGCGGCCTACAATGAAGACCTGAAGTTCTTCATCGCCAACTCCGCGACCAACACCTACTTCGCCGGCGTCAATCCGGACTTCTCGCTGAACAATCCTTACGTCGTGGTCGGCCTGCTGTTCGGCGGCCTGCTGCCGTATCTGTTCGGCGCGATGGGCATGACCGCGGTCGGCCGCGCCGCCGGCGCGATCGTCGAGGAAGTGCGTCGCCAGTTCCGCGAGAAGCCCGGCATCATGCAGGGCAAGGACAAGCCGGATTACGGCAAGGCCGTCGACCTGCTGACCAGGGCCGCGATCAAGGAAATGATTATTCCGTCGCTGCTGCCGGTGCTGTCGCCGATCTTCGTTTACTTCGCGATCTACTTCATCGCGGGTGGCGGCGCGGCCGGCAAGTCGGCGGCGTTCTCGGCGGTCGGCGCGATGCTGCTCGGCGTGATCGTCACCGGCTTGTTCGTCGCGATCTCGATGACCTCGGGTGGCGGCGCGTGGGACAACGCCAAGAAGTACATCGAGGACGGCCATCACGGCGGCAAAGGTTCGGACGCGCACAAGGCGGCCGTGACCGGCGACACCGTCGGCGATCCCTACAAGGACACGGCGGGCCCCGCCGTCAATCCGATGATCAAGATCACCAACATCGTGGCGCTGCTGCTGCTGGCGATCCTCGCGCACTGAGCCGCGCAACGTTGAAAACGAAAACCCCGCGGGCGATGCCTGCGGGGTTTTTGTTTGACGGCCATGGCGGCCCACAACCGAGATTCATCTTTTAGGGAGAATGATCTGATGTCGCTGTCATCAGCCAGGAACTACGCGCTGCGCGCAGCCAAATCCCAGGACCAGAAGGAAGCCGCCGAGCTTCTGTCGAAAGCGATCCTGGAGCTGGCGGCCTCGATCGAGGCGACCGACGCGAAGATCAAGAAGATCAACAAAACAGGTTAGCTCGTTCTGATCGGATCATGGGGCAGCCAGTTGCCTGACCGCCCCTCGCACATGGTGCTGACGGCAGACGTCAGTTGACGTCCATCTGCAAGCCTTCCTTCTTGATGATGCCGCCGAACTTCTCGGTTTCCGCCTTGACGAAGGCGGCGAACTGCTCCGGCGTGCCGTGATCGGCGGCAGCCCCCATGCCGGCGAGATTCTTCTTGATATCCTCGCGGGCCAGCATCGCCTTGATCTGCGCGTTCAAGGAATCGACCACGGGCCGCTGGACGCCGGCGGGAAGAAACACGCCGAACCAGGAGGAGACGTCGAAATCCTTCAGTTCGGGCGCGCTCTCGCGCATCGTCGGAATATTCGGCGCGATCGCCGCCCGCTCGGTCGTTGTGACAGCCAGTGCCTTCAGCTTGCCGTCCTGCGCCTGCGGCAGCGTCGGAAACAGATTGTCGAACAGGATGTCGATCTGACCGCCGAGCGCGGCTGCGAGCGCCGGCCCCGCGCCGCGAAACGGCACATGCGTCATCTTCAGGCCGGTGAGTTGCAGGAACCACGCGCCGGTCAGGTGAGGGCTCTGGCCGACGCCGGAAGAGCCGTAAGTGAGCTTGTCGGGGTTCGCCTTCAGATAGGCGATCAGTTCCGGAATGGTTTTCACCGGCGCGCTCGGCGTTGCCGAAATGATGTTCGGAATCCGGATGATGTTGCTGACCGCCTGGAGTTGATCCGGCTTGTAGGAGAGGTTGCGGAAGATCGAATAGCCGATGGCGTTCGGCCCCGGATTGCCGATCAGGATGGTGTGCCCGTCGGGCCTGGCGCGAACGACTTCGGACGTGCCGATGGTGCCGCCGCCGCCGGCGCGGTTTTCGACCACGCAGGACTGTCCCCATGTCGTTTGCAGATGCTGGGCGAGGTAGCGTCCCATGACGTCG
>JAWKWT010000003.1:0-417992 GCA_041397365.1 Xanthobacteraceae bacterium | reverse complement strand
GGGGCAGATCAATGCCATTCACAAGTCCCAGGCCGTGATCGAGTTCAGGCTGGACGGCACGATCATCGTTGCCAACGAGAACTTTCTCAGCACCGTCGGTTACGCGCTGACCGAGATTCAGGGCAAACATCACAGCATGTTCGTGCCGCCGGCGCTTCGCGACGGCGGCGAGTACCGGGTTTTCTGGGAGAGCTTGCGCAACGGCCGATATCAGGCCGGGGAATTTGAGCGCATCGGCAATGGGGGTCGCCGCATCTGGTTGCAGGCGTCCTACAACCCGATCCTCGACGCCGAGGGCCGGCTCTGCAAGGTCGTGAAATTCGCCAGCGACATCACCGATCAGGTGGAGCAGCGCATGCGCCGCGCGGACGCACAAAAGATGATCGACGCCGATCTCGGCCAGATCACCGAGGCGGTCTCCTCCACCAACGGCCAGGCCACCGCCGCGGCCGCGGCCTCGACACAGACGGCAACCAACATGCAGGCGGTCGCCTCCGGCGCGGAGGAACTCGCGGCGTCGGTCGGCGAAATCAGCCGGCAGGCGGCCGACGCACTTTCCATCTCCACCAGCGCCGTAGCGCAGGCCAACGAAACCAACCGGATCGTGTCCGGGCTGGCTCAGGCGGCGCAGAAGATCGGCGACGTCGTCAAGCTCATCAACAACATCGCCGACCAGACCAATCTTCTGGCCCTGAACGCTACCATCGAAGCCGCGCGCGCGGGCGAGGCGGGACGCGGCTTTGCGGTCGTCGCGGCGGAGGTGAAAAGCCTGGCCACCCAGACCTCGAAGGCGACCGACGAAATCAGCGGTCAGGTTGCCGAGGTTCAGAACTCGACCACAAATGCGGTCGACGTCATCGAAGCCATCACCCAGACGATCACGCGCATCAACGAAATTTCGACGGCGATCGCGGCCTCCGTCGAGGAGCAGTCCTCCGTGACGCAGAACATGTCGGAGAACATGCAGGTGGCGGCGCGCGGCGTCAGCGACATCAATGCCAGCATGAACGAGATCGCGGCTGCGGCCCGCTCCGTCGATGACGCCACCCGCAAGGTGAAGGAAGCGTCGCGGGCGATCGCCTGAGCGCATTTCATTATTCGGAACGCAAGAGAGGCGGCCGGCTTTGCCGGTCGCTCTTTTTTTGAGCGCTGCGCCATGCGATGGTGCGGCCGTCAAAGGAACAAGAATCGCGCCCGTGCCGGCGCGGCAGGGGGCAGGCGGCGATGGACTTCAAGCTTACCGATCAGCAGCGCAGGATGATCGCGACCGTGCGCGATCTCGTCGAAGCCGAATTCAAGCCGAACGCCCGCAAATACATGGACGGCACGTTTCCGTGGCCGAACATGAAGAAGCTCGCCGAAATCGGCGTGCTGGGCATGTCGGTTCCGGAAGAATATGGCGGCCTCGGCCTGACGATCTTCGAGAGCGCGCTGATTCTGGAGGAGATCGCCAAGGGCTGCTACGTCACCGCGATGGCGACGCTGGGCGAGGCCGGCGTGCAGACCCGCGTGATCTCGACCTATGCGCCGAAATCGATCAAGCAGCGCATCCTTCCGCAGGTGGTGAGCGGCGACTGCATTCTCGCGGTGTGCATGACCGAGCCGCATGCCGGCACCGACGTCGCCAATTATCGCACCAACACCGACATCAAGGGCGACCGAATCGTCCTCAACGGCGTCAAGACCCTCATCAGCCGTGCCGAGGAGGCCGGCATGTTCGTGGTCTTCAGCCGGATCGACAAGAAGCCCGGCCGCGAGGGCATCGGCTGCGTGCTGATCGAGCGCGGCACGCCCGGATTCGAGGTGACCGGCACCTATCACACGATGGGCGGCGAGAATCTGCACGAAATCCAGTTCGACAATTGCGAACTGCCGCTGGAGAATCTGGTCATCCGCGAGGACGGGTTTCGCAAGCTGCTGACGGCGTTCAACACCCAGCGTTGCCTCAACCCCAGCATTTCCCTCGGGCTCGCCGAGGGCGCGTTCGCCGAGGCGGTGAAATATGCGCGCGAGCGCGAAATCTTCGGCAAGGCGATCGGCGATTTCCAGGGCAATCGCTGGAAGCTCGCGGAAATGTACCGGGAGATCGAGACCGCGCGCAGCGTGCTCTACCGGGCCTGCATGACCGCCAATCCGTTCCCGGATGCGTTCATGGCGGCGGTGGCGAAAGTCACCTGCAACGAGATGGCGCTGCGCGTCACCAATGACGCGGTGCAGATTCACGGCGGTTTCGGCTTCACCGAGGAATATGCGGTCAACCGCCTGTATCGCGGCGCACGCTATGGCATGCTGGGCGGCGGCACGACCGAAACCCTGCGCGACCTGATCGGCAAGCGGATCATGTCGTCGCACGGCGCGGACGAACTGCTGGCCTATGACATGATGTCGGACGGGCCGATCTGACGGATAAGAGATCAGACGCCGATCGAGCGAAAAGCTCGACGACATAAACGGGAGGACGGAAGATGATGAGATTGCTGGTGGGCCTTTTGACGGCCGTTGTCCTGATCGCGTCGCCGGCGCGATCGCAGGAATGGCCGTCGGGAACCAACCGCGTGGTCGTCCCGTTCGCAGCGGGCGGTCCGGTCGATTTTCCGACGCGGCTGTTGATCGAGCGTCTGGTTGCGCAGACGAAGGGCGTGTTCATTCTGGAGAATCGCGCCGGCGCGGGCGGCTCCGTTGGTCTCGAAGCCGTCGTGCAATCGAAGCCGGACGGGCAGACCTTTCTGTTGACGACATCGTCGATCGCGATGGCGCCGACGATGTATCCGCGGCTGGCGTTCGAGCCGACGCGGGACCTGACGCCGATCAGCCTCGTGACCGAAGTGCCGATCGTGATCGCCACGCTCGCCGACAATCCGATCAAGAATCTGGAGGATCTTATCGTCAGGGCCAAGGCCGCTCCGGGGAAGATCACGTTCGGATCGGGCGGCGTCGGAACGGGCAATCACCTCGCGGGAGAGCTTCTCAAGAAAATCGCGAAGGTGGATCTGCTGCATGTGCCCTATCGGGGAACGTCGCAGTCGATGGCGGGCCTTTACGCGAAGGACATCGACATCATCTTCGTCAGCGGGGTCGATGTCATGCCGCATGTGAAGGACGGCAAGGTGCGCGTGCTCGCCGTCGGCACGCCGAAGCGCATCGCGGCGTATGACGGCGTTCCCGCCGTCGCCGAGCAGTTCCCCGGCTATGTCATGACCAACTGGTACGGCTTCTTCGCGCCGAAGGACCTTCCGAAGCCGATCCTCGACCGGCTGGTCAAGGAGATCGAGATCGCGCGCAACGATCCGGCGCTGAAGGAAAAGGCGGCGGCGGCCGGCATGGAGATGCAGTTGACCGGACCTGACCGGCTGCGCGAGCGGCTCGACCTCGAAGTCCCGCGCTGGCGGCAGCTTATTCCCGAGATCGGGATCAAGATCGAATAGCTCCGTTCGCGATGTTTCGGAGCCGAGTTGCTGGGAGATTTTCATGATCGCCAATGCCCGTTCCTTCAATTTCGACCTCGGCGATACGGCGGACGCGCTGCGCGACACGGTGTGGGCGTTCTCGTCGAAGGAGATCGCGCCGCGCGCCGGCGAGATCGACAGGACCAACGCTTTTCCCCGCGACCTGTGGCCGAAGATCGGCGCGCTCGGCCTGCATGGCATCACGGTCGAGGAGGAGTATGGCGGCGCAGGACTCGGCTATCTCGAACATTGCGTGGCGATGGAGGAGATTTCGCGTGCCTCGGCTTCGGTCGGGCTCTCCTATGGCGCGCATTCGAACCTCTGCGTGAACCAGATCCGCCGCAACGGCACCGAGGAGCAGAAGCGCCGCTTTCTGCCGAAGCTGATCTCGGGCGAGCATGTCGGCGCGCTGGCGATGTCGGAGCCCGGCGCGGGCTCCGACGTGGTGTCGATGCGTACCCGCGCGGACAAGAAGGGCGACCGCTACGTTCTGAACGGCGGCAAGATGTGGATCACCAACGGTCCCGTCGCCGAAACGCTGGTGGTTTACGCGAAGACCGATCCGGATGCCGGCCCGCGCGGCATCACCGCCTTTCTCATCGAGAAGGGCATGAAGGGATTCTCCACCGCGCAGAAGCTCGACAAGCTCGGCATGCGCGGCTCCGACACCTGCGAACTGGTGTTCGAGGATTGCGAAGTGCCGGCCGAAAACGTGCTGGGCTCAGAGGGCAGGGGCGTCAACATTCTGATGTCGGGGCTGGACTATGAGCGCGCGGTGCTCGCCGCCGGGCCGCTCGGCATCATGCGCGCCTGCATGGATGTGGTGTCGCCCTATGTCCATGAGCGCAAGCAGTTCGGCCAGCCGATCGGCACCTTCCAGCTCGTGCAGGGCAAGGTCGCCGACATGTATGTGACGATGAACGCGGCGCGGGCCTATGTCTACGCGGTCGCGAAAGCGTGTGATCGCGGCGAGACGACGCGCGAGGACGCCGCAGGCGCAATCCTCTATGCGGCGGAGCGCGCCACGCAATGCGCGCTGGACGCGATCCAGCTGCTCGGCGGCAACGGCTATATCAACGATTATCCGACCGGGCGGCTGCTGCGCGACGCGAAGCTTTACGAGATCGGCGCGGGCACCAGCGAAATCCGCCGCATGCTGATCGGCCGCGAGCTGTTCGAACGGCAGGCATAACACTGCCGACCCCTCACTTCCGCGATCCAGATCACATTCAGACGTTTCGAACCTTGCAAGAGTTCGCGACGACCAATCTCCATGCCGGATCAGGCTCAAAGGTTTCTCCATGAACCAGATGACGACAGCGCCGCCGCCGCCGACCGCCGCGAAGGCCGCTTTCACCGGCGATCGCCGCAGTTTCCTCGGCCTCGTCGCGCGCGGCGCGGGGCTGGAGCTGATTACGGCCGGCTTCTACCGGTTCTGGCTGACCACCGACATCCGCAGGCATCTGTGGTCGCACACGGTGGTCGACGGTGACGGCGCCGAATACACCGGCCGCGGCAAGGAATTGCTGATCGGCTTTCTGGTCGCGATGGCGATCCTGGTTCCGATCTATCTGGCTTATTTCCTGCTCGGCCTGGAGGCGGAACGGCTTCAGGTGTTCGCCTCCGTGCCGCTCGTGCTGTTCCTGTATGTCTTTACTCAATTCGCGATCTATCGCGCGCGGCGATACCGGATGACGCGCACGGTGTGGCGCGGCGTGCGCTTCTGGATGACGGGATCGGGCTGGAACTATGCGCTGCGTGCGACGCTGTGGGCCGGGCTCGTCATTCTCACGCTCGGTCTGGCGCTGCCGTGGCGCGATGCGGCGCTGGAGCGCTACAAGATGCGGCACACCCATTACGGTGACCTGCAAGGCAGCTTCGAGGGCGATGGCTGGACGTTCTTCAAGCAGGCCTGGTGGCTCTGGCTGCTGACGCCGTTCGCGCTCGTGACCTATGTCGGCATTCCGTTCGTCTACGGTGCGTTCAAGGCGATTCAGTTGCGGTGGTGGCTGAACGGTCTTCGACTCGGCGGCGTCAGCCTCGAATCGGATTTGCGGAAGGGGCGGCTGATCGGACTGTACTGGAAGACGATCGGCTGGGTCGTGCTGTCCTCGTTTGTCTTGGCGGCGGTTCTCGGCATCGTCCTCGCGCTCACCGCGACGATGACCGGCGAGCCGATCGACGAGGACCTGTTCACCAATCCCGATCTGTTCATGAGCATTCCCTTCATCGTGCTGGCGGTGGTGGCCTATCTCGTCTGGGCGATGTCGCTGAACGTCTTCATCCGCCTCTATCTGGCGCGCGATGTGTGGCAGCGCGCGATCGCATCGGTCACCGTGCATGGCATCGAGGCCGCCGCCAATGTCGCCGCCAAGGGCGATCTGGCCAACGCGCTCGGCGAGGGCTTTGCCGACGGGCTCGATGTCGGAGGGCTCTGACGCTTTGAATACCGTGGGGGAAGAGATTGCGACGGCCGCGCCGCCGCCGGAAATATCCACGCCGCAGCCGGTGACGTATCTCGACGGGCTGTCGAACCGCCGCCGGCCGGTCTGGCTCCGCTATCGTGCGGCCTGCGAGATTGTCGAGGACGATCGCGTCGCCGCGTCCTGGCCCTATGCTGACATTCGCCGCGTCGATGGACCCGTGGGCGCGTTGCGGCTGATGTGCGTGTCCGCGCCGCTGCTGGCGCGGCTCGAAATCCGCGACGCTGCGCTTGCCGCCGAACTCGAGCGGCGCTGCCCGTCGCTGAATGCCGATCTTCCGGGCTCGAAAGGCGTGCTGGCGATCGTCGGCTGGTCGCTCGCGGCGCTGACCTCGATCGTGCTGATGGTGCTTTACGTTGTGCCGCTCGCCGCCGACCGGCTGACGCCGCTGATCTCGCAGTCGATGGAACAGCGGATCGGCGAGGTCGCGGACAAGCAGGTGAAGGTCATCTTCGACGGCAAGGTGTGCAGCAATGCCGACGGCGTCGCCGCGTTCGAGCGGCTGATGACGACGCTGCGCCGCGCCGCCGGCCTTGGCGATCTCGCCGAGGCCGCGGTGATCGCCAACAGCACGGCCAATGCGATCGCGTTGCCGGGCGGCAAGATCTATGTCTTCAAGGGAGTGCTCGACAAGGCCGACAATGTCGACGAACTGGCGGGCGTGCTCGCGCATGAACTCGGCCACGTCAAGAATCGCGACGGGCTTCGCAACCTGATCTACAATGGTGGAACCTCGTTCCTGATCGGCCTTCTGCTCGGCGACGTCACCGGCTCCAGCGCGCTTATCTTCGCCACGCGCGAATTGTTTCAGGCGTCGCATTCGCGCGATTCGGAACGCAGCGCCGACAAATCGACGATCGAGATCATGCACCGACTCGGCCGCTCGCCGCAGCCGATGGGCGAGTTTCTGCTGCGCGTCACCGGCAAGGAGAAGGGCAAGGCGCTGGCGCTGATCTCCAGTCATCCGATGTCGGAGGAGCGGCTCGCCCGCATGAGCGAGGAGCACCGCTGGCCGACCGCGCCGCCATTGCTTTCGGCGGAGGAGTGGGCGGCGCTGAAGAATATTTGTCGCAACGATAAGGCTGGCCGTTAATCAGCGAGCATCGGGCAAACCGTTCCGCCGGTCCACGAACGCGCGCACCGCGGGGAGAATCTCGGACAGGATCGTTTTCACCTTATCGATCGTCATGCCGGGGCGGATGCGCGGGTGGTAGAGGACGTTCAGGAGATACTGATCGTAGAGCCCGAAATGGCTCATGCTCACGCCGTCATTGAACGTCGTCCACGGTACCGTGTCGGTGTCGTTGATCGGCCCGAGCGCCTGGAGCAATTCCTCATAGGCGCAATCCATGAAGATGAACCGGCCGGCGTCGGCCGTAAGAATCACGTTCGAATTGATGATCGCGAGTTTGTCGTCCTTGGTGAAACTCGACAGGCATTGCGGATCGATGGTCTTGCGGATGTCGCGTGCGCGCTCCGCGCCGTAGAACGCGGCGATGGTTCGGTAAAGATCGCGGTCGCGCACCAGCGTCGCGGTGATGGTCGCGTCAGCGCGGTTCGTCGTGACATCGAGGTCGAGATGTTCGATCCGGCCGGAGATGTCGGCGACGATGTCGCGGAGCGGCCTGCTGCGGTCGGGCCGCGCCTTGTTGTCGATGAACACCCGCACCGGCTTGTCGTATTTGCGGATGCGGTCGGTGCGGCCGGCGAGATGATATTCCGCGCCGAACGCGACCTTGAAAAAGCCGTCGGCGATTTCCGCATCGGTGAACTGTTTTCGCTCGGTCTTCGGCGTGACGATTTTTTGCGCGTGAGCGTCGACGGTCGTTGCTGCGAGTGGAAAGGCGATGAGATACGCGCTCAGCAATGTCCGCATAGCGCGACGATGCGACAGGATGGCCATGCACTTATCTTAAGCGCGCCGCACGCCAACAAAATGGCCGGCTCAGCGGCCGGCCTTTTCAGAGCTTCGAAAGAAAAGCGTCTCAGTTCTTGACGACGACGGTCGCGCCGACCTGAACGCGGTTGTAGAGGTCGATCACATCGGCATTGGTCATGCGGAAGCAGCCGGACGAGACCGCCTGTCCGATCGTCTCCGGCTCGTTCGAGCCGTGGATGCGGTAGAGCGTCGAGCCGAGATACATCGCGCGCGCACCGAGCGGGTTGTCCTCGCCGCCCTTCATGTGGCGCGGCAGGTCGGGGCGGCGGCGCAGCATCTGCGCCGGCGGCGTCCATGACGGCCATTCCTTCTTCGCCGTCACCTTGTGAACGCCCGACCAGCGGAAGCCGTCGCGGCCGACGCCGATGCCGTAGCGGAGGGCCTGTCCGTTATCGAGGATGAAATAGAGGCGGCGCTCGGCGGTATTGATGAAAATGCTGCCCGGCTTCTGATTGCTGGCAAAGTTGACGGTCGTGCGCGTGGTGCTGCCGGCATAGCCGCCAGAGAAGAATTGAAACAGCTTGCCGGTGGGTGCGCCGCCGAACCGCGCATCCGGATCGTCAACCTGAGCCCTGATGGTTGCGCGGTCGCGATGAGTGCGACTGCGATCGTCAGCAGCGCCAGCAGCCTGGTCATTCCCGTCCTCGTCGATGTCGTTGGCGTGGAGATATGGGCGATCGTCATTGTTGCGGCGCGAAAGGCACAAATCGCCGTGTTTCGCAACCCGCGCGAGGTGGAAAACCTTGTGATCCGCAGCGTCAGGCGCCGGGCAGTTCCGCCAAGCGACACCAAATCCTTGAAATGAAGGACTTCCGCTTTGCCGTTTGACGCAGCGGGTGAAGGATGATTTTTCGTGATCGGGGCCCTTGATAACAACGAAAGCGAATGGTGCAGCCATGAATGGTGCGGAAAGCCTGGTGAGAACGCTGGTTGCCGGTAAAGTGGACGTCTGCTTCACGATCCCGGCACCTCGGAGATGCACTTCGTCTCGGCGCTGGATCGCGTCGACGGCATGCGCTGCGTGCTCGGCCTGTTCGAGGGCGTCGTCACCGGTGCGGCCGACGGCTATTACCGCATGAAGGGCACGCCGGCCTCGACGCTGCTGCATCTCGGACCCGGCCTCGGCAACGGCATCGCCAATCTGCACAACGCCAAGAAGGCGTCCTCCGGCATCGTCAACATCGTCGGCCAGCACGCGACCTATCACATCGAGCACAACGCGCCGCTGACCTCGGACATCGAGGGGCTGGCGCGCCCGGTCTCCGCCTGGGTGCGCACCTCGCCGGATGCGAAATCGGTGGCGCAGGACGGCGCGGCCGCGATCGCCGCCGCCAGCGCGTCCCCCGGCCAGGTCGCGACCCTGATCCTGCCGGCAGACACCGCCTGGAACGAGGCGGACGGCATCGCCGAGGTCGGCCAGATCTCCCAGCGCGCGGCGCTGTCGGCTTCGGCCGTGGACGCGGCCGCGAAAATCCTCAAGAGCGGCGAGCCGACCCTGATCCTGATGTCGCATCGCGCGCTGCGCGAGGACGGGCTGGCGCTGGCGCAGCAGATCGCCGGCAAGACGGGCTGCAAGGTGATGGCGCAGGGCTCGAACCCGCGCATGGCGCGCGGGGCGGGCCGTTATTCGATCGACCGGGTGCCTTACGTCGTCGATCTTGCAGTCAACACGCTGAAGGATTTTCAGAACATCATCCTGGTGGAGGCGAACGAGCCGGTGGCGTTCTTCGCCTATCCGGACAAGCCGAGCCTGCTGAAGGCGGACGGAGCGCGCGTGCACCAGCTGTGCGGCATGGGCGGCGATGCCATCGGTAGCTTGCAGGCTTTGGCCGATGCCGTCGGCGCCAAGCCGTCGGACGCGAAGCCGCAGACGCATGCGGAGATCATCAAGCCGACCGGCGCGCTGACGCATGCCTCGATCGCGGCCGCGATCGCCGCCGCCATTCCGGAGAATGCGATCGTCGTCGACGAGGCGGTGACGACCGGCCGCGCGTTCTTCGCGCCGACCGCCGGCGCCAAGCCGCATGACTGGCTCCAGAACATGGGCGGATCGATCGGCTATGGCACGCCGGTCGCGACCGGCGCGGCGGTGGCGTGTCCGGATCGCCGCGTGATCGCGCTCGAAGGCGACGGCAGCGCGATGTACACGATCCAGTCGCTGTGGACGCAGGCGCGCGAGCAGCTCGACATCACCACCGTGATCTTCGCGAACAAGACCTACGAGATTCTCAAGGGCGAGTTCACGCATGTGCAGGCCGGCACGCCCGGCAAGAAGGCCGTCGACATGCTGAACCTCGACCGTCCGTCGATCGACTGGCTGTCGATGGCGAAGGCGATGGGCGTGCCCGGCGTCTCGGTCGCGAACGCCGAGGATTTTTATAAAGAGCTTTCCAACGCCAACCGCACGCCGGGTCCGAAACTGATCGAAGTGCAGATGTGAGGTTTGGCCGGATCGCATCCGGTCTGTCCTGAATCGCAATTCTCGTCCGTCATGCCCGGCTCCGTGCCGGGCATGTACGTTTTGGGGCTGTCCACGAAGCGTTGCGACAGCCACGGTGTTGCGCAATGGCGACGGTGTTTGCCCGCGCCGCTGTGCATGAAGGCGGGCCACGCGAGTTCCATGTTGCTGGCGCGGGAGGCAAGCGCCTAGATTCCTGCAAAAGGAATCACCGAATCATGAGCGACAGGAACGTCGAAATCGCGCTGGAAGCGGTTCGCGTCGCGCTGGGCACGACACGGCCGGCGAATTTGCAGATGATGCGGGACGAGATCGCCGTGCGCGTCGAAAAATTCCGCTCCGATCAGATGCGGATGATTCGCCAGCGCGAGCAGCGCATGCGCCGGACGATGGACGAGGCGCAGCGCACGCTCAATCGGGACACGACGCAGGGCGGTTAGCGCTTTCCCTTTTTGAGGGGGCAATCGCCGCGTGGGGATGCGATCGCTCTCTCCCTGATGGGGCGGACGAGAGTGATCGTGACTCTCGAAAGTCTTGCATGTTCCGAAAGTCTTGAATGTTCGGCCGGAAAAATCGGGAAACGGATGGTGGGCGCTATAGGGATTGAACCTATGACCTCTCCCGTGTGAAGGGAACGCTCTCCCGCTGAGCTAAGCGCCCGGTCGCCGGCTGCGGTTTACGAAGCGGCGGGGTGTGGAGTCAAGCGGCGATCGGAACTTCATGTCCAAGACTGTCCGTCGCCCTTTTGCATTACCTCGCCTGCTGCGCCCGCGAGGCTTGGTTCTGCAAGGCGCGGATGCGGTCGGCCAGCGTGCCCTTGGGCGGCACCGGCACCACATTGGACGCCTCGTCAGGCGGCACCGGACGGTTGGCATTGGCTGCGTTCGGAACGGCGGCGTTCGGAATGGTCCCGTTCGAGCCGGCGGCGCCGGGCGCGGCGGCGCGGCCTTGGGCGAAACTCTGCTCTGGCGTCCGCGCTTCCACGGCCAGAATGGCCTCGATCGGCGAGTCCGGCCCCTCCAGCGTGATGGCGAGCTTGGCGACCTCGGCGGCGATATCGTTGATCCGCTCGCGCAGCACGGCGTTTTCCATACGCTCGGTGGCCCAGGACGATTCGGTCTGCGACTTGATCGCGTTCAATTCCTGCTGCATCGCGGCCCGCTCGCCCTGAGCGGCGGCGAGCTTCTGCTCAAGCGCGGCCTTCTCGGAACGCCATTTTTCCACGACCTCCATCGCGGACTGGCCCGCCTGCGCGCTCACGCCAAGCGCTTGCAGGCTTTCCAGTTGCTGGCGCAATTGATGGTTTTCGAGGCCGCGTTCGGTCAGCATCTTGGCCTGCACCGCCAGACGGTTCTCCAGATCGGCCGCGCGTGCGGAAAATTCCTCGGCCTCCCGTGTCTGCGTGCTCAACTGGCCTTCGAGATCGTGGACGCGCTGCGCCAGATTCTCGACGCGCCCGCGCGCGTCGTTGAGATCGCGGGTCGCGGACGAGGATTCGTCGCGTTGCAGCGTCAGCTTCTGCTGTGCCTCGGTGAATTCGTGCTCGGCGTCGTTGACGCGCTGTTGCAGCGCCATGATCTGCGCGTTGACGGCGGCCAGCTCCACCTGCCTTGTATCCGCAAGCTGCGAGCGGTCGGTCAGTTCCTGGCCGAGCCGCGACAGTTCGGCCTGCTTGTCGCCGAGCAGCGTTTCGGCCTCGCGCAGTGCCTGCGTCTTGACCGCGAATTCCTGCTCGGTCGCTTGCAGTTGCTCCTTGACCGCCTTTTCCCGTGCTTCGAGCTGGAAAATGGTGGCGTTCTTCTCGCCCAGCTCGAATTTCATCCGGTTGATGGCGTCCGATTTCTTGCCGAGTTCGGCGAGTTGTGAGGTGGTTTTCGCCTTCAACTGATCGACGCTCATTTCCAGCCGGCGCGCGGACATTGCGAATTCCGCCCGCAACTGGTCCTTGTCGGCCTGGATTTCGGCCATCGACAGCGGCGTCGCCGCTTCCAGCTTCCGCGTGGTCAGGCGGACGGCGCGGTTATGCACCAGCGGCAGCACCGCCAGCCCCAAGAGGGTCGAAAGCAGAAAACCGATCGCCAGATACATGATCGGCTCGAACATGGCGCACTCCACGAATTAACGATTTCGTCACCATGCCATGGACAGCGGGGAGAGCGCCAGCAGCTCGCCGCGTTAACCTGAATAGGCCGCGATTTTCGTGATTCGTTGCAAGCGCTTGGCGTGGAATCCGGTTCAGAACGGGTTCCAGGTCGCGTTCGGCGTGAATTTCAGATAGCCGATATTGGCGCCGAGCCGGAAACCAACACCCGAGCGGATCGGCACCAGCACAACGTTGTTTGCCGTCAGTGCGGTCATGCCGAAGCCGCCGACGAAATAGGCCGAGCCATCGAGACCGGCGAAACGCTGGTAAATGGCGTTGGTCGCCGGCAGATTGTAGACCAGCATCATGGTGCGCGCGCCGTCGCCGCCCCAGTCGAAGCCGACCGACGGCCCCTGCCAGTACACCCGCAGATCACCGGCATTCTTGGTGTAGAGCGTGCCTTCGCCGAACCTGAGCCCTGCGACGAACGCGCCGCTGCCTTCCTCGCCGAGGATGTAGCCGTTGGGCTGTCCCCAATTGCTGATCGCGCGCTCCACCACCGAGGCCAGCCCGCGCGACACCGTGCCGAAGAAGCGATGGCCGGTGTTGACGATTTCGTCAGGCGTGAAGGTCGAATTCGGGTTCTGGCCGGCGCGGGGCTGGCCTTGATATTGACCCTGGGCCGTCGCCGGCAGGCTCATGAAGACAGACGCGGCGAGCCACAAGCAGACCAGGCGCAAAGCAAATCTCATTTGGGGTCCCCCAGCTGCGGACCGTGTGCGGGGAAGCGCGCAGCACTTAACCAGATGCTGACGGCGATCCGCATAGGATGCAGCAAACGTTCCGAATCGCGCTTTTATTGACAGCAACTATGACGCTACGACGGCAGGAAAGAAATGGGGCGCGGGCGGCGGCCGGATTTCTACTGCGCTGTGTCTGTCCGCGTCGGGCGCGGACCGCGCGCTGGCGCAGGCGACGACCGAGCGCGTCGTCATCAATCGCCTGACCGGGCTCGCGATCTCCGGCTTCGACCCGGTCGCCTATTTCACCGAGGGGATGGCCCTGGTGGGAGCCGAACGATTCGAGGCGGTGCAGGCCGGCGCGATCTGGCGTTTCCGCAACGAAGGCAACAAGGCGGCCTTCGCCGCCCATCCCGAGGTCTACGGCCCACAATTCGGCGGCCACGATCCGGTCGACGCCGCGCGCGGCCGGGTCGTCGAGGGCGTGCCGACGATCTGGCTGATCCACGATCAGCGGTTGTTCCTGTTCGCGAGCGAAACCGGGCGCACCGCGTTCGCGGTCGATCCGGATGGATTTCTCAAGGTCGCGGAGCGGCAATGGCCGAAGCTGAAGGCGGATCTGGTCCGCTAAAGCATGATCCCGAAAAGTGGGAACCGGTTTTCGGAATAGATCATGCTTAATCTACAAGCCGTGCCGCCTGCGCCGGATCGCCCCAGGCGATGAAATTCGGCACCAGGAACTCGCCTTTGCGCGCGCCGAAGCGGAGAGGCTGCCCGTGCCGGTCGGTGACCGCGCCGCCCGCGGCTTCGACGACCGCGTGGCCGGCGGCGATGTCCCATTCGGAGATGTTGGACAACCGCGGATAGATGTCGGCGGAACCTTCTGCGATCCGGCAGAATTTCAGCGCCGAGCCGATCGGCAACTGCGTTCCGCCGCCGAATTTGCGAATGAACGCCGCCGTTTGCGAATCCAGATGCGAGCGGCTGACCGCCGCGACCCAACCCGCGCCCGGAAACGCGCGCGGACGGATCGTCGTCCATGCGCCGCCCGGTACAGTCGAGCGTTCTGCGATTTCGCCGACCACGCCGCGCCACATCGCGCCCAGCGCCGGTGCGCCGACGACGCCGAGCAGCGGGCGGCCCTGCGTCACCAGCGCGATGTTGACGGTGTAGTCGTCGTAACCGGAAATGAACTCGCGGGTGCCGTCGAGCGGATCGACGATGAAGAAGCTGCCGGGGAAGGGACCCGCCAGCGTACTGACACTTTCCTCGGACACGACCGGGATATCCGGCCGCAGCCGCCGCAGCCCCTCGACGATGATCCGGTCGGCGGCGAGGTCCGCTTCCGTCACCGGCGAGCCGTCGCGCTTGTCCTGCGAGACGATCTTGCGCCGGGCCACATCCAGGATCGCCTCGGACGCTTCAGCCGCGAGCGCCGTGACCGGTTCCAGGAGTTTCAGGGCGGCGGTTCGGTCGATGATCGGGGCTTCCGTCGGCGGCGCAGTCATGGTCGCTTGGTTCTTATCTCGTTTTCAGCCGCGCGGGCGGGTTCAGACCTCGCCGCTCACCTGCTATGTATCGGACATTCAGCCTGATTCGCGCGTATGTTCCACGAAATGCGCCGCTCAAGGAGCGATCTTATGACCGGATTGACGTCGTCTGTCACCCTCGCTCCCGAGCCGCAAGCGGCCCCGGCGCCCGATGCCCTCGACCTCGCGGCGCTGCTGTGCTCGCGGGTCTGCCACGACCTCATCAGCCCGGTCGGCGCGATCGTCAACGGCCTCGAAGTGCTCGACGACGCCAAGAACGCCGATGACCGCGATTTCGCTCTCGATCTGATCCGCAAGAGCGCGCGCAACGCTTCCGCCAAGCTGCAATTCTGCCGCCTTGCTTTCGGCGCGGCGGGCTCGGCCGGCGCGCAGATCGACACCGGCGATGCCGAAGCGATGACGCGCGGCTTTCTGGAAGACGGCAAGACCAAGGTGGTCTGGAATCTGCCGCGCACCTTGCAGCCGAAGAACCGCGTCAAACTGCTGCTCAACATGCTGGTGATCGCGCAGCAGACGATTCCGCGCGGCGGCACCTTGACGGTCGAGGCGCTCGGATCGGGCGAGGAGGCTGGTTTCCGCGTTCACGCGTCCGGCCTCAATGCCCGCCTGCCGCAGAACATCGCCGACCAGTTGTCCGGCGCGCATCAGGAACGGTCGATGCGCATGCGGTGCAGCCCTATTACACGCGGCTGCTCGCCCAGGCCTGCAATCTGCGGGCAGCACTGGCGATGGACGGCGAAGCTGTCCTTGTCGTCGCGTCGTAAGCTACGATCCGAAGCTGAAATGAGACCGCCGCGCGTCGAGACCGCGCGGGCGGTATCCTTTTGATGAAACGCATCTTTCGCTTCAATGTAGCGATCCACTCAACCAAATATAAAGGCTTTGGAACCAGACTGGCCATCGAAAGCCGTCACTGACGGCGGTTTGCGTATGTGTGGGGCCAGCGTTCGATGGACGATCTTCTTCGCGAATTTCTGACCGAGACGAACGAAAGCCTCGATCTGGTCGACGTCCAGTTGGTGAAGTTCGAACAGGACCCCAACAACGCCAAGATCCTCGATAACATTTTCCGCCTGGTGCATACGATCAAGGGGACCTGCGGATTTCTCGGCCTGCCGCGACTCGAGGCGCTGGCGCACGCCGCCGAAACGCTGATGGGCAAGTTTCGCGATGGCAAGGCCGTCACCGGCGAGGCGGTGACGCTGATCCTGTCGACGATCGATCGGCTGAAGGAAATTCTTGCGCAGCTCGAACAGACTGAAAGCGAGCCGGAAGGCGACGACCGCGATCTGATCGATGAACTCGAGCGCATGGTGCAGCAGCAGGCCGAAGCCCCGGCGGCGGTGCCCGAAATCGTTGCCGAAACGTCCGAGGGCACGCTCATCCCGCAGACGCTGGAGCGCGCCTTGCGGCCGGGCGAAGTCTCGCTCGACGATCTGGAACGCGCCTTCCGCGAGACCGCGGTGGAGACGGAAGCGCCGGCCGCGCCGCCGGTCGTCGCGCCGGCCACTCCGGTCGCGCCAAAACCGGCCGCGAAAAAAACCGTGATCGAGATGGATCAGCAAGGCGAGCCGGAAAAGGTCGCCAACCAGTCGATCCGCGTCAATGTCGATACGCTCGAACACCTGATGACGATGGTGTCGGAACTGGTTCTGACGCGCAACCAGTTGCTCGAAATCGTTCGCCGGCACGAGGACTCGGAATTCAAGGTACCGTTGCAGCGCCTGTCCAACGTCACCGCCGAATTGCAGGACGGCGTGATGAAGACGCGCATGCAGCCGATCGGTAATGCGTGGCAGAAGCTGCCGCGTATCGTGCGCGACCTGTCGTCCGAACTCGGCAAGCAGATCGAACTGGAGATGCACGGCGCCGACACCGAACTGGACCGGCAGGTGCTCGACCTCATCAAGGACCCGCTGACCCATATGGTCCGCAATTCCGCCGATCACGGGCTCGAAATGCCCGCCGACCGCGCGGCCGCCGGCAAGCCGGAGCAGGGCACCATCCGCCTGTCCGCCTATCACGAAGGCGGCCACATCATCATCCGCATCGCTGACGACGGACGCGGCCTCAACACCGACGCGATCAAGGCCAAGGCGCTGGCGAACGGCCTCGTCACCGACGCCGAGCTTGAGAAGATGAGCGAGGCGCAGATCCACAAATTCATCTTCGCGGCGGGCTTCTCCACCGCGGCGAAGGTGACCAACGTATCGGGTCGCGGCGTCGGTATGGACGTCGTGTGCACCAATATCGACCAGATCGGCGGCACCATCGACGTCAAATCGGTGCCGGGCGAGGGGTCGAGCTTCATCATCAAGATTCCGCTGACGCTCGCCATCATCTCGGCGCTGATCGTCGAGGCGGCCGGCGATCGCTTCGCGATCCCGCAGCTTTCGGTGGTCGAGCTGGTGCGGGCGCGGGCGAATTCCGAACACCGCATCGAGCACATCAAGGATACGCCGGTGCTGCGGCTGCGCAACAAGCTACTGCCGCTGCTGCATCTGAAGAAGCTTCTGAAGATCGACGACGGCGCAAAGATCGATCACGAGAACGGCTTCATCGTCGTGACGCAGGTGGGCAGCCAGATCTTCGGCATCGTCGTCGACGGCGTGTTCCATACCGAGGAAATCGTCGTCAAGCCGATGTCGAGCAAGCTGCGGCATATCTCGATGTTCTCCGGCAACACCATTCTCGGCGACGGCTCGGTAATCATGATTATCGATCCGAACGGCATCGTGCGGGCGGTCGGCAGCGCCGCGAACGCCGCGCGCGATCCGTCCGAGGAGGCGGCGACGGTGCAGGAGCGTTCCGCCGATCAGCTCACCTCGCTGCTGGTGTTCCGGGCCGGCTCGATGCAGCCGAAGGCGGTGCCGCTGGCGCTCGTCACGCGGCTTGAGGAGATCGACGTCAAGGCGATCGAGCTGTCCAACGGCCGCCGCATGGTGCAGTACCGCGAGCAGTTGATGCCGCTGGTCGAAATGGACGGTGTCAGCGTTCGCGAGAGCGGCGCGCAGCCGATCCTGGTGTTCGCCGACGACGGCCGCTCGATGGGGTTGGTGGTCGACGAGATCGTCGACATCGTCGAGGAGCGGCTGAATATCGAAGTCGCCAGCACCCGCGACGGCGTTCTGGGATCGGCCGTCATCAAGGGGCAGGCCACCGAAGTCATCGATGTCGGCCACTTCCTGCCGATGGCCTTCGCCGACTGGTTCACCCGCAAGGAGTTGAGCGTGGCGGCGCAGACGCAGTCCGTGCTGCTGGTCGACGATCCCGCGTTCTTCCGCAACATGCTGGCGCCGGTGCTGAAAGCCGCCGGCTACCGCGTGTCGGTCGCCGCCGATGCGCGCGAGGGCTGAGCGTGTTGCGCGCCGGCAATCAGTTCGATGCGATCCTGACCGATATCGAGATGCCGGAGATGAACGGCTTCGAATTCGCCGAAGCGGTTCGCGCCGACCAGCGCCTCCAGCAGATGCCGATCATCGCGCTGTCGTCGGTGATTTCGCCGGCGGCGATCGAGCGCGGCCGGCAGGCGGGTTTCTACGATTACGTCGCCAAGTTCGACCGGCCCGGACTCATCGCCGCGCTGAAAGAGCAGACGACCGAGCTTCACCGTGCCGCGGCTTGAGGAGCAAAGCATGACGACAAATGCCGAAGGCACGTCCGCCGCGATGACCGAATATGTGACGACGATGATCGGAGACCAGCTTTTCGGTCTGCCGATCGAGCGCGTGCATGATGTGTTCATGCCCGAGCGCCTGACGCGCGTTCCGCTCGCCGCCGACGATGTCGAGGGCGTGCTGAATCTGCGGGGCCGGATCGTCACCGCGATCAATATGCGCGCGCGCCTCGGTCTGCCGAAGCGCGAAGACGGCGTCGCCTCGATGGCGGTTGGCGTCGATCTGCGCAGCGAATCCTACGGCCTGCTGATCGACTCGATCGGCGAGGTGCTGAAGCTGCCCGAGGACGGCCGCGAAAAGAATCCCGCCAATATGGACGCGCGCATGGCGAAGATGAGCGCCGGCGTCTACCGGCTCGACGGCCGCCTGATGGTGGTGCTGGATGTCGACCGCATTCTGGAACTGTCGTCCGACGCCCTTGCGGCCTGAGACTTAGAGCGAACGCATCCCGGCCGCGGCGATGTCCGCCGGCCGAGAAAGAATAGGCGGAGAAAACAGATGAAAACGTGCCTGGTCGTGGATGATTCGAGCGTCATCCGGAAGGTTGCGCGCCGAATCCTGGAAGGTCTCGAATTCGAGATCATCGAGGCCGAGAACGGCGAGAAGGCGCTCGATGCCTGCCGCGAAGGTTTCCCCGATGCCGTGCTGCTGGACTGGAACATGCCGGTGATGGACGGCTACGATTTCCTGCGCAATCTGCGCCAGATGCCCGGCGGCGATCAGCCCAAGGTCGTGTTCTGCACCACCGAGAACGATGTGGCCCACATCGCACGCGCGCTGCATGCGGGCGCGAACGAATACATCATGAAGCCATTCGACAAGGATATCGTCACTGCCAAGTTCCAAGAGGTGGGCCTGATCTGATCCGGCCTGCGGCGTCCCGTTGTGTGTGTTGCGTAAATCCGGTGTGTGATGAGTAGTGTATTGGCGGCGCCCGCAGCTGTGTCCGCAATGCGCGGCGAGAAGCTGTGCGTCATGGTGGTCGACGATTCGGCCGTGATCCGCGGGTTGATTTCCCGCTGGGTCGCGGCGGAGCCCGATATGAACGTCGTCGCCTCGCTGCGGACGGGTCGCGAGGCCGTCGATCATCTGGTCCGTGTCAATCCTGCGGTCGTCGTGCTCGACATCGAGATGCCCGATCTCGACGGCATTTCGGCTCTGCCGCTTCTGCTCGCCAAGAAGCGCGATCTCGTTGTCATCATGGCCTCGACGCTGACGCGGCGGAATGCAGAGATCAGCTTCAAGGCGCTGTCGCTCGGCGCGTCGGACTACATTCCGAAGCCGGAGGGCGCGCGCGACAAGGCGCTGGTCGAGACGTTCCGGCAGGAGTTGATCCGCAAGATCCGTTATCTCGGTATGCGCCGCCGCGCCGCCGCGCCCGTAGTTCAGAGCCCGCCATTGGCACCAGCCGCGAGCGACGCCGCGATGCGTGCGGCGGTCACGCCGGTGCGTTCGCCGGCCAAGCCGAAATTGGCGCTCCGGCCGCTCAGCTCCGTTCCGCCGCGCGTGCTGACGATCGGATCGTCCACCGGCGGACCGCAGGCGCTGATGACGCTGATGGCCGAGATCGGGCCCGTGCTCGAGCGTTGTCCGGTGCTGATCGCCCAGCATATGCCGCCGACCTTCACGACGATTCTCGCCGAACATCTCGCGCGCGTCAGCAAGCGGCCCGCGCATGAAGGTGTCGATGGCGAGCCGGTCAAGCCCGGTCACATCTATGTCGCGCCCGGCGGCAAGCATATGCGCGTCGCGCGGCAGGGAGCGGAGACCGTCATCGCGCTCGACGACGGGCCGCAGATCAATTTCTGCAAGCCGGCCGTCGATCCGCTGTTTCAGTCGGTGGCCGGGGTCTGGCAGTCCGCGGTGATGGCGGTCGTGCTGACCGGCATGGGGGCGGACGGCATGCGCGGCGGCAAGGATGTGGTGGCCGCGGGCGGCAGCGTGATCGCGCAGGACGAGGCGACGAGCGTGGTGTGGGGAATGCCGGGCGCTGCGGCGCAGGCGGGAATTTGTGCGGCGGTTCTGCCTCTCGGTCAGATCGGCCCCAAGCTGGTGCGTGTGTTTTCCGGAGACCGGTCGTGACGCCGATTGAGTATGAGTATCTTCAAAAGACTTTGAAGGAGCGATCAGGTCTGATCCTGTCGTCGGACAAGCAATATCTGGTCGAGAGCCGGCTGACGCCGCTCGCGCGCAGGTCGGGTCTTGCCGGCATCAGCGACGTGGTCGCGAAGATGAAGGCCGGAAATGCGTCGCTGATCGCCAGCGTCGTCGAGGCGATGACCACCAACGAGACGTTCTTCTTTCGCGACAAGGTTCCGTTCGATCATTTCCGCGACACCATCATGCCGGCGATGCTGGCCGCGCGAAAGAATCGCCGTTCGCTGCGCATCTGGTGCGCGGCCTCCTCCACCGGGCAGGAGCCTTATTCGCTGGCGATGATTCTGAAGGAGATGAGCGCGGCGCTGAGCGGATGGCGGGTCGAAATCCTCGCCACCGATCTGTCGCAGGAAGTGCTGGAGAAGTCGAAGGCCGGCATCTTCAGCCAGTTCGAGGTGCAGCGCGGCCTGCCGATCCAGTTGCTGGTGAAATATTTCACGCAGACCGGAGAGACGTGGCAGATCAAGCCCGAGATCCGCGCGATGATTCAGTTCCGGCAACTCAATCTTCTGCACGATTTTTCGAGTCTCGGCACGTTCGACATCATCTTTTGCCGGAACGTGCTGATCTATTTCAGTCAGGAGACGAAGACGGATGTCTTCAACAAGCTCGCGAAGGTGATCGAGCCGGACGGGTTCCTCGTGCTCGGCGCGGCCGAGACCGTGGTCGGTCTCAGCACCAGCTTCAATCCCTATCCTGAACGGCGTGGGCTCTATCACCCGGTCGCCAAGGCGGCTTCGCCTTCGGTCGTGCCGCAGGCAGGACCGCGTCTCGTGCAGAGCGTGGGCTGAGGAGAGCCTGGCGCTCAGTCGACCGATCCGGCCGGCAGCGTGACGATCGACGGTAAGCCCGGCAGCACCACCGGCAACGCGACCGGCACAGGGTGCGGCACGACGATCGGGGCGATCGACGGAGCGCCGACGAGCCCGTGAGGCGTCGCGATCGGGCCGCCGAGCGCGCCGGAACCGATGAGCGCCGTGCCGGCCTCGATCATGCCGGGCGCCATCGCCATCATTGCGCCCATGCCGGCCTGATTCATGCGGGCGCTCCGCGCCGAGGCGTCGCCGGACATCATGCCGGTTCCGGTCAGGGCGATGGTGGCGGCGATCAAAAACGATTTCATGTGACTCTCCCCTGGAAATTGATGCGAGATCGCCATCGATCTCGTGGAGAGCACCGTCGCGGGTTTTCGCTGTCCCGGATGTGACCGGCCTCACACAAAGCATGATCCCGAAAAGTGGGAACCGGCCGGGGCCTCAAAAAGCAAAAACCCCGCCGTTGCTGGCGGGGCTTTCCATTCGCGCTGATGTACATCCGATCAGGCGGGAATGCGTTCTTCTTCCTCGTGTGGCTCACGCAGCACATAGCCGCGGCCCCAGACGGTTTCGATGAAATTGCGGCCTTCGGAGGCGTTGGCGAGCTTCTTGCGCAGCTTGCAGATGAAAACGTCGATGATCTTGAGTTCCGGCTCGTCCATGCCGCCATAGAGATGGTTGAGGAACATCTCCTTGGTGAGGGTGGTGCCCTTGCGGAGCGAGAGCAGCTCCAGCATCTGGTATTCCTTGCCGGTCAGGTGGACGCGCTGGCCGCCGACTTCCACAGTCTTGGTGTCGAGATTGACGACGAGATCGCCGGTCTGGATCACCGACTGGGCGTGGCCCTTCGAGCGGCGGACGATGGCGTGGATGCGGGCGATCAGCTCGTCCTTGTGGAACGGCTTGGTCATGTAGTCGTCGGCGCCGACGCCGAGGCCCTTGACCTTGTCCTCGATGCCGGCGAGGCCGGAGAGGATCAGAATGGGGGTCTTGATCTTGGAGACGCGCAGCTGCTTCAGCACGTCGTAGCCGGACATATCCGGCAGATTGAGGTCGAGGAGGATGATATCGTAGTCGTAGAGCTTGCCGAGATCGACACCCTCTTCGCCGAGATCCGTCGTGTAGACGTTGAAGCTCTCGGATTTGAGCATCAGCTCGATCGACTGCGCGGTGGCGCTATCATCTTCAATTAACAGAACGCGCATGCCAGTCCCCTTTGTCGCCGCTCCGGGCGTCAGGTCGGCGCGCTAACGCAGCGCCGCGGAATAACGCCTTCAACAACTGATTCGGACCCTGACTGGAGATGGTTAACAAATCCTGATTCCGATCCGCAAGAGTCTTCGATGCAATTTTTGTCGAATCGCGCTAAGCTCTTGCGGTAAACCAGTTTTTCTTATCCGCCTGCGTTCAGACTCCACTTTAAGAGTTGGCCTCAACCGACTCACCGGACTCGCACCTTTGTTCTGAAAGCGCGGGTCCTCAGTCATCAAAGACAGTGACGCAATGATTAACGATGCGGGTAAACACAGGGTTAAAGGGTCGGCCGCAAATCGTGAAGATTTAAGGATTTTCCCATGAAAGCCCTGGCCGAGCAGATCGGCGACGTCGACGCCGTCAATATTTATGGCCGGGTTGTGGGCGTCCGCGGACTGATGGTGGAGGTCGCCGGGCCGATCCACGCGATGTCGGTCGGCGCGCGGGTGGTGGTGGAGACGGGCGTCGGCCGTTCGATCTCGTGCGAGGTGATCGGCTTCTCCGGCAACAACGCGGTGCTGATGCCGTTCGGGGACCTGGACGGTGTACGGCGGGGCTGCAAGGCGGTGATCGCCAACGCGGCCGGGCAGGTGCGGCCGTCGGCCGGGTGGCTCGGCCGCGTCGTCAATGCGATGGGCGAGCCGATCGACGGCAAGGGACCGCTACCGCAAAGCGCCACGCCGGTTCCGTTCCGCAGCCCGCCGCCGCCGGCGCATGCGCGGCGGCGGGTCGGCAAGCCGCTCGATCTCGGCGTCCGCTCGCTCAACACCTTCCTGACCTGCTGCCGCGGCCAGCGCATGGGTATCTTCGCCGGCTCCGGCGTCGGCAAATCGGTGCTGCTGTCGATGATCGCGCGCAATGTCGACGCCGACGTCTCGGTGATCGGGCTGGTCGGCGAGCGCGGTCGCGAGGTGCAGGAATTCTTGCAGGACGACCTTGGCGACGAGGGGCTGGCGCGCTCGGTGGTGGTGGTCGCGACCTCCGACGAGCCGGCGCTGATGCGGCGGCAGGCCGCCTATCTGACCATGGCCATCTCCGAATGCTTTCGCGACGAGGGCAAGGACGTGATGTGCATGATGGATTCGGTCACGCGTTTTGCGATGGCGCAGCGCGAGATCGGCCTGTCGGCGGGTGAGCCGCCGACCGCCAAGGGCTATACGCCGACCGTGTTCACCGAATTGCCGAAGCTGCTGGAGCGCGCCGGTCCCGGCGTCAATGACGGCACGATCACCGGCATCTTCACCGTGCTGGTGGACGGCGACGACCACAATGAGCCGGTCGCCGACGCGGTGCGCGGCATTCTCGACGGCCACATCGTGATGGAGCGCTCGATCGCCGAACGCGGGCGCTATCCGGCGATCAACGTTCTGAAATCGGTGTCGCGGACGATGCCGAAATCGACGCATCCGGATTATCTGCCGGTGATCCGCAAGGCGCGCCAGACGATGGCGACCTATGCCGACATGGAGGAGTTGATCCGGCTCGGGGCGTATCGCGCGGGCTCCAGCGCGGAAGTCGACGAGGCCATTCAACTGCACGAGCCGCTGGAAAGCTTTCTGCGCCAGGGAAAAGACGAGGCGACAGCATTGATGGAAGGCTACCAGCAACTCGCTCAAATCCTCGGTGATTTGGAAACGGAACGCTAACTTTGTCGGTTCATCATCCCCGGCGGTGTGCAAGTAGCGCTGGCGCCTTCGTTGAACGCGCCGGCAGGGTCCCGTTGTGGGGGCTTCGGGGGAGTATGAGTCGATGAAGTCACGAGAGACATTGATCCGCTTGAAACGGTTTCAGGTCGACGAGAAGCGGCGGCGGGTCGCCCAGATCGAAGGGATGATCGCGGATTTCCAGCGGATGACCGTGGAACTGGATCGCGAAATCCAGAGCGAGCAGGAGCGTGCCGGCATCAACGATCCGTCGCATTTCGCCTATCCGACCTATGCCAAGGCGGCGATCCAGCGGCGCGAGAACCTGACGCGCTCGGCGGACGAACTGCGCATTCAGCTCGAAGACGCGAAGGCGCAGCTCGGCGAAGCCTTCGAGGAGCTGAAGAAGGTCGAACTGCTCGACGAGCGCGATCAGGCCCGCGAGCGCGCGGAGGAGAATGCCCGCGAGCAGGCCGAAATGGACAATATCGGCCTGATGCGGTCGCGGATGTCGGCGATCGCCTGACGCGGCTCGCCGCGACCGTTCCTGAACGATACGTCAACCCGGCCCGCCAAGGGCCGGGTTTCTGTTTGTGATTTCAGGAGCGAGCCGGGTTGGACTCCGTTTTGTTGCAAGGTATGCTCCGAAAACGCAATGCTTTCCCGGAATGGGAAAGCCTGTCGGTGCTTCGGGCGTCCGCGGAGGGTGGTTTACAGATGTTGACGCCGGTTGAGCTTGTCTGGCTGATCGCCGCCGTCGCCAAGGGCGACGAAGTGGCGTTCGAGCGCCTCTATGTGGCGACGCGCGCGAAACTCTACGGCGTCGTGCTGCGCATCCTGCGGCGGCAGGACCTCGCCGAGGAAGTGATCCAGGAATGCTACATCCGGATCTGGAGCAGCGCCGGACAGTTCAACCCGAGCGTCGCCTCGCCGCTCACCTGGATGGTTTCGATCGCCCGCAACCGCGCGATCGATCTGATGCGCAAGCGCAGCGAGGCCGCTGTCGAGGATGAGCCGGAAACCATGGAATTGGCGTCCGACACGCCCGATCCGCTCGCCCGGCGCGAGATGAACGACGAATTGAAGCGGCTTCTGGGCTGCGTCGGCAAGCTTGAGCCGGAGCGGCAGCGCCTCGTGCTCCTCGCTTACTACAACGGATGGAGCCGAGAGCAATTGGCCGAGAAATTCGACACGCCGGTCACCACGGTCAAGACCTGGCTCCGCCGCAGCCTGCTGGAAATCCGCGAGTGCCTGGGGGCGCCGCAATGAGTTACGACGAAGATCATATCGCGATGGCGGCCGAGTATGTGCTCGGCACGCTGAGCGGCGACGAGCGCTCGCAAGTCGAAACGATGATGAGCGTCGATCCCGAGTTCAAAACGCTGGTTGAGCAGTGGGAGCGCCGGCTCGGCGAGCTGCACGCGATGGTCGGATCGGTCGAACCGTCCGACGAGGTGTGGGGGAAAATCCGCGCCGCGGTCACGGCGATCGCGCCGGAAGCGGCGATGCGTCTGCCGGAAGTGACCGTGCCGGCCGCCGTCAGTCCTGCGCCGACCGTGACGGAGATCGTTCCCGATCATGTCGCCGCCGCGGCTGGCGGTGGTCGCGGCTGGCGCAGCCTGGCGCTGCTGGCGAGCGCGCTCGCGCTGTTGCTTGCAGCCTTCGTCGCTGTTCAGGCGCTGCGCCCCGATCTGCTGCCGGCGCGACTGCGGCCGCAGCCGAAGATCGAATATGTCCAGCTTCAGCCGCCGCCGCCTCCGGCGCAGCATGTGGCCGTGCTTCAGCGCGACGGGGGCGCGCCGGCCTTCATCATGACGAGCGATCCGGAGTCTATGGAGTTCACGGTGCGCAAGACCGGCGCGGATGCGCCGGCCGGACGCAGCTACGAAGTGTGGATGGTGTCCGACCGCTTCACGCAGCCGCGCTCGCTCGGCGTGATCGGCCCGACCGACTTCACCACCAAGCCGGTGTCGTCCTTCGACAAGGAGACCGTGCGGTCGGCGATCTATGCGGTGACGGTGGAGGCCGAAGGCGGTTCGCCGAGCGGCGCGCCGACCGTGGCTCCGATCTATGCCGGCAAGCTGATCGAGACGGTGCCCGCTGCCTCGACGCCGCGGCCGGCCGCCGAACCGGCGAAGAAGTAAGTCAAAACCGCGACCCACCGAAAAACCAACCGCCCAAAAGAAAACGCCCCTTGGGGGGAGGGGCGTTTTCCGTAGAGTCACTTGGGGGTCGTCTACTTGGTTTAGGCGTTGGGGTCCGCCTATGCACCCGAGGCTCCTTGTTGGGGGGCGAAAGAAACCTCGGGAATTCCGTTATCTCCTTAGAAGTCGCTCCGTTCAGCGTACGACTGTGCGGTCGCTGGTCGTGACCATCATGGGCTGTCCGGCCTTGATGACCTGAATGCGATCCGTCTGGGCGTAGCTGTCGCCGCCATTGACACGCGCCGTAATTCCAAGACCTGCGATCATCGTCGCCGCGACGAGGGCCACGACAACAATCTTCAGATGGGTCGTCCGATCCGCGCTGTAAAACGAATGGTTCATTTGAGCCTCCGCTGCCTGACGCTGCGTTACCGGTAGGTCGCCGCCGTCGTCGAACAGGTTCAAAGCGTTCATGGCAACCAACGTAGGAGCCACTCTTGTTGTTCCAAAGAGTGCCTCACAAGCTCGTGACATTTTGTGAAACTAATCGATCGCTATTTGCGTGTTGCATTTACGCAACGTTCATCTTCAAAAAATTTGAAGCAAATACAATAAGTTAGCGTCGAACCCAGTACAGAATAATCGCGCAGATCACGAGCAGAATTCCCATCACAAGGCGCTGTTGGCGAGTCATGGATCAGATGCTCCCGATCGTTTTCAGCCGCGCGCGGGGATGAATTTCTGCTTGCGACATCACGGATGTTTGAGCGCGGAAGCGCTCGACGAGTGAACGCACGAACGGACGGACGGCGGCCGATGTGACCAGAACCGGGGCCTCGCCCTCGCGCGCCGCGGCTTCGAAGCGATCGCGCACGAGGGTGATGAACTCCGACAGCTTCGACGGCTGCATCGCCAGGCTACGCTCCTCGCCGGTGCCGATGATCGATTCCGCGAACGCCTGCTCCCATTTCGCCGAGAGCGCGATCAGCGGCAGATAGCCGTTGATGCTGGTGTGCTGCGCGCAGATCTGGCGGCCGAGCCTGGCGCGCACATGCTCGACGATGGTGGCGGGGTTGCGCGAGAAGGCGACTGCGTCGGCGATGCCTTCGAGAATGGTCGACAGATCGCGGATCGAGATGCGCTCGGCCAGAAGCAGTTGCAGCACGCGCTGGATGCCCGACACGCTGATCTGCGCCGGCACGATGTCCTTGAGCAACTCGCCCTGTTCCTTCGGCAGCTCCTTCAAGAGCTTCTGCACCTCGCCATAGGAAAGCAGATCCGAGACATTGCTCTTGAGCAGTTCGGTCAGATGCGTGGACAGCACGGTCGCCGCATCGACGACCGTATAGCCCTTGAGCGAGGCTTCTTCCTTCAGCGCGGCGTCGACCCATGTCGCCGGCAGGCCGAAAGTCGGCTCGGTGGTGTGAACGCCCGGCACCGACACCTGACCACCCATCGGGTCCATGACCATGTAGTTCGACGGCCAGATGCGGCCCTGGCCGGCTTCGACCTCCTTGATCTTGATGACGTAGGTGTTGGCCTCAAGCTGCACATTGTCGAGGATGCGCACCGAAGGCATGACGAAGCCCATCTCGATCGCCAGCGAACGCCGCAGCGCCTTGATCTGCTCGGTCAGGCGATCGCTGCCGTCCGGCGCGTTGACCAGCGGCAGTAGCGCGTAGCCCAGCTCGATTTTCAGATCGTCGATCTTCAGCGCGGTGGCGATCGGCTCCTCCGCGGCCGCCTGCGCCGCTGCGGCGGCGGCCGGTGCGTCGGCGGCGGCCTTGGCTTCGGCCGCGGCGGTGACGGTGTTGCGGCGGTTGGCGGTCCAGGCGAGATAGCCCGCGCCGCCGCCGAGCGCCAGAAACGGCAGCATCGGGATGCCGGGCAGGGTGGCGAGGACCAGCATCACGCCGGCCGACATGCCGAGCGCCCGCGGATAGCCGGAGAGCTGGCCGATCAGCGCCTTGTCGGCAGCCCCGCTGACGCCGGCCTTCGACACCAACAGGCCCGCTGCGGTAGAGACGATCAGCGCCGGGACTTGCGTCACCAAACCGTCGCCAACCGTCAGCAGCGTGTAGGCGCGCGCCGCGTCGCCGAAGCTCATGCCCTGCTGCGCGATGCCGATAATCATGCCGCCGATGACATTGATGAACACGACGAGCAGGCCGGCGATGGCGTCGCCGCGCACGAATTTGGAGGCGCCGTCCATTGCGCCGAAGAAGCCGCTTTCGTCCTCAAGCTCCTTGCGGCGCTCCTTGGCGGTCTTCTCGTCGATCAGCCCGGCGGAGAGATCGGCGTCGATCGCCATCTGCTTGCCCGGCATCGCGTCCAGGTGGAAGCGCGCGGCGACTTCGGCGATGCGCCCGGAACCCTTGGTGATGACGACGAAATTGACGATGACGAGGATGATGAAAACGATCAGGCCGATGACGAAATTGCCGGCCATCACCAGATTGCCGAACGCCTCGATCACATGGCCGGCGGCGGCGCTGCCTTCATGGCCGTGCGAGAGGATCAGGCGCGTCGAGGCAAGGTTCAGCGACAGCCGCAGCATCGTCGAGATCAGCAGAACGGTCGGAAACGACGAGAATTCCAGCGGTGCCTGGATGAACAGCGAGGTCATCAGGATCAGGATCGACAGGATGATCGAGACCGCGAGCAGAATGTCGAGCAGCATCGCCGGCAGCGGCAGGATGAGAACGACGAGAATCGTCAGGATGCCGATCGCGAGGGCGATGTCGCCCCGCCGCAGCATGTTGCCGATGTCCTTGAGACTCAGGCCGCTTCCGGCCGCGGTGCCCTGTCCCTGACCCGCCGTGACATCAACCATCGTCGCCGCATCTTCCCGGAAATGGCGTGCGCGCACGCCGGAGACATGGGCAGCCGCCGAGGGACCGCCGGTTCGAAGGTGAGGCACCGCGCTGGCGTCCACGGGCTCCCCCGTTTCGATGGCCGACGACACTCCGACTTCACTCGGCAAAATTTGCCCGGTGTATGGTTAGCAAAGGGTTAATATCGGCAGCAGAAGGGCTTCGTGTCGCGGGGCAGGAGCGGCGTCCCGCGCCCTTCGTTGCCCCCTCTTGCCGGCCGTAGTAAGGGGAGTGCGCATCGCCGCGGCGAGCCCCTTCCTGAAAGGGCCTGTAGCTCAATGGTTAGAGCCGGCCGCTCATAACGGTCTGGTTGCAGGTTCGAGTCCTGCCGGGCCCACCAGTAAAATCAATTACTTATCGGCCTCGCGAACCCAGGAATTTTCTTACCGCTACAGAAACCGCCTCAGATACAATCTCGTTTCGTTCGGCATTCGTCTCGCGACTCGTGATTTTGTCGATCGCATCGGACAGATAGTCCGGGTGGTGGTAGCCGTACGTGTTCAGCAGCACGTCGTGTGACATGCCGAGATAGCCGGCGGCCTGCCATGGGTCGGTGCCACGCTGCATCAACCACGTCGCCGCTGTTTGGCGCTGCGTCCAGGGCGCGCCGCGACCCGACTTTGTTGCCACGATCGCGAACATATGCGCGGCATTGCCCGCCATCGGCTTCGCAGAGCGTCTTTGCGTCCCACCGATCGTTCAGTCAGCCGATCCGCATCTGGAATTTGCGGATATCCTATTGGCCGGTTGCTTGGCTGAGCGATTGATCCCCAGTTATCACCGATCGCCTTGCCAGCCATAACATTCCGGACCGACTGATTTTCCGGTGCGGGTTGGCGCGCGCGGGAGTTGTCGATAAGCGTGCCCTCAAGATCAAGGGAGGGCACTGTCATGAATCAAGTCACGACCGAATTGTCGCGCACCGTGGATTTCGGCGCGGAGGCGTTTCTCGCCAGGCTTGGCGAACGAGGCATCGAATATGTCTTCGCCAATGCCGGAACGGATTTTGCGCCGGTCATCGAAGCGGTTGCGCGCAACAGCGGCGGACGCAACTTCCCGCGCTTCGTGACAGCGCCGCACGAAAATCTGGCGATGGCCATGGCCAATGGCTATTACCGCATGACAGGTAAACCGGCGGCGGTGATGCTGCACGTCACGGTCGGGACTGCCAACGCGATCTGTCAGGTGATGAACATGGCGCGCGACAACGTGCCGGTTATGCTGTGCGCCGGTCGGACGCCGAACACCGAGAGTGGACACATCGCCTCGCGCAATGGCGCGATTCACTGGGGACAGGAATCGTTCGATCAAGGCGGCATGCTGCGCGAGTTCGTCAAATGGGACTACGAGTTGCGCGCGGGTCAGCCGGTCGCCGCGCTCGTCGATCGCGCCCTGGATATTGCGATGAGCGAACCACGCGGACCGGTTTATCTCTGCTTGCCGCGAGAGGCACTGGCTGACGATGCCGTGCCGATGCGCCGTGACAATGTGCGGCCGCTCGGTGTCGTTCCTGCCGCGCCGTCGCAACACGTGCTTGAAGAGGCCGCGCGACTGATCGCAAAAGCCGAATATCCGCTGATCGTGACATCGTCGGTCGGGCGTTCTGCCGAGGGCGTGGCCGCCTTGTCGGCGCTCTGTGCCGCGCACGCGATTCCGGTGATGCAGGTTAATGCGACCGACATGAATCTGCCGAGCGATCACGAGATGAATCTCGGATACGGGCAGGATCCGAATCCGCATATGCAGCAATCCGATCTGGTCATCGTCATCAATTGCGGCGTGCCGTGGATGCCGCGCATGGCGCGACCGAAACCCGACACGAAAGTCATTCACATCGGCATCGATCCCTTGGTGAGCCGGCATCCGTTCCGGGAATACGAGGCCGATCTGCTGGTGGCAGGCGATCCGGTGGCGGCGTTGGTGATGCTGGGCGACATGCTTGGCGGCAATGCTGGAAGCAACGCGGATGCACGCCGCAAGATCGTTGCCGACGCACGCGCAGCAGCCAAAGCGGCCAACGACAAACTTCTACAGCAGGTGAAGAACGATGTGCCGATTCATCCGGCGTGGCTTGCCCATTGCATCAACGAGGCGAAATCCGAAGATGCGGTGATCGTCAACGAACTGGGGACGATGCCGGTGCGGCTCGATCTGTTGAAACCGCACAGCTTCATCGGCATATCGCTCGCGGGCGGATTGGGTGCTGGGCTCGGCACGGCGCTCGGTGCGAAGATGGCTGCGCCGGAGCGCGAGGTGATCGCCGTCGTCGGCGACGGCTCCTACATGTTCGGCAATCCGCTGCCGTACCATTTCGTTCAGCGCTCGGAGAGGCTGCCGACGCTCACCATCGTTGCCAACAATCATCAGTGGCTCGCGGTGAAAACATCGACGCTCGCCGTCTATCCCGACGGCGCGGCGGCGAAGGCGAATGTGATGCCGATTCACGACCTCAATCCGTCGCCCGCTTTCGAGAAGGTTGCCGAATCTTGTGGTGGCTGGGGTGAATCCGTCGAGGATCCGGCGAAACTTCCGGATGCGCTCAAGAGGGCGTTGGCGAAGGTCCGCTCGGGCGTGCCCGCGCTGCTGAATGTGCATACGCAAGGACGCCGCTAGGCCAGCAAATGGTGAGTTTATGCGCGGAGCTACACCTATAACGAAAGCGAATATCACAGGCTCAAACGACGATATGACAGCGTGACCTGCATACGCTTACTCGTTCAGGCAAATCTATAGTCGTTCGAGGGAGCAAGTTATGGCGGCGCTTTCGGGTCTGGTTGTCAGCGCCCACTCGGCCGATTTCGTCTGGCGCGCCGGCGGCGCGATCGCGCTGCATGCGGCGCGTGGCGTGCAGATGACGGTGATCTGTCTGTCATACGGCGAGCGCGGAGAGTCCGCCAAGCTCTGGCGTCAGGGCGGAATGACGCTGGATCGCGTCAAGACGGAGCGAAAGGCTGAGGCTGAAAAGGCAGCCAAGGCGCTCGGCGTTCACGACATCCAGTTCTGGGACCTTGGCGATTATCCGATGGTGCTCGATCAGGCCGCTTTGTTCCGGCTGGTTGACGTGTATCGGAAACTGCATCCGAAATTCGTGCTGACGCATTCGCGTCAGGATCCTACAATTTCGATCATCCCGCGACGACCGATTTCGCGCAGCACGCGCGCGTGATCGCGCAGGCGCATGGCCACAACCCGACCGAAACGGTGCTCGGCGCGCCTCCGGTGTTTCTGTTCGAGCCGCATCAGACCGAGCAGAGCAACTGGAAGCCGAACTGGCTGCTCGACATCACCGAAGTCTGGGACAAGAAGCGCGCGGCGATCGAATGCATGGCCGGGCAGGAGCATCTGTGGGAATACTACACGCGCGTCGCGCTCAATCGGGGCAATCAGACCGCGCGCAATTCCGAACGCAAGGCCCTTTACGGCGAAGGATACGAGGCCGTGTTTCCGCATGTGACGGATACATTGCTTTAAAGGATGGATCGCCTGCCTTGTGTTGACGGGACGATCATCCAACATTCAGCGTAGCTGGACAGCGATTCATGCAGCAGCAGATTCCGTGCACTGTGATGCGAGGTGGAACATCCAAGGGCCTCTATTTTCTGGCCGGCGATTTGCCTGCCGATCCCGTTCTTCGCGATCAGGTGCTTCTTGCCGCGATGGGCTCACCTGACGAACGGCAGATCGACGGCATGGGCGGATCGAATCCGCTCACCAGCAAGGTGGCCGTGATCGGTCCGCCGACACGTCCCGACGCGGATATCGATTACCTGTTTCTGCAAGTCGTGGTCGATGAACCGCGCGTGGATCCCTCGCAGAACTGCGGCAACATTCTTGCCGGCGTCGGTCCGCTTGTCATCGAGAAGGGCCTCGTGCGTGCGCGGTCTGGAACGACGCAGGTGCGCATTCACATGGTCAACACGGCGAGTATCGCGGTTGCGACCGTGCAGACGCCGGGCGGCGTTGTGACCTATCACGGCGATGCGAGGATCGATGGCGTTCCCGGTACCGCAGCGCCTGTGCTTCTCGATTTTCAGGACATTGCCGGATCGAGCTGCGGTGCGCTTCTGCCGACCGGAAACGCGCGTGATCGCTTTGAAGGCGTCGATGTGACTTGCATCGACAACGGCATGCCGGTCGTCGTTCTCGCGGCAACCGATTTCGGCAAGACGGGCTATGAGTCGCCGGCCGAACTGGAAGCTGACGAGCAACTGAGAGCGCGCGTCGAGGCGATCCGGCTCGCTGCGGGACGTGCCATGAATCTCGGCGACGTGACCGCGAAGACCGTGCCGAAGATGTGCCTCGTCGCGCCGCCCAAGGCGGGTGGTGCGCTCTGCACGCGCAGTTTCATTCCGAAACGCGTGCATGAAGCGATCGGTGTGCTGGGTGCCGTCAGCGTCGCGACGGCTGCGATGATCGAGGGCTCAGTCGCCGCGAGGATTGCGGATATGCCTGTGGGAAGCGCCAAGCAGTTGATGGTCGAGCATCCGACCGGCTTTTTCACGGTGGACATGGATGTGACCCGCAACGGGGCTGAGTTGGTTGTCCGGCGGGCTGCCTTGCTGCGCACCGCGCGCAAGCTGATGTCCGGCGAGGTATACGTCCCGGCCTCAGTTGCCGACATCGGCGCATCGGCGCCGCAGAAGCGTGTGGCGTGACGCCCGCGTTGCGGGACGGCAAGGGAACGCCGTTCACGGCAATGACGCGCTAGGGTGGTTCCATGGAACTGCGCCATGTTCGCTCATTCATTGCGGTCGCCGAAGAACTGAACTTCGGCCGGGCCGCTCGTCGATTGGGATTGTCGCAGCCGCCGCTCAGCAAGCAGATACAAGCGCTTGAGGCAGAGCTTGGCGTCTCGCTATTCGAGCGCGCCAAGAGCGGCATACGCCTGACAAAGGCCGGCGATGGAGCGTTGCGCGAAGCCTACCGCCTGATCGAGCAGGCCGATCGTTTGCAGCAGGCTGCGAGGCGCGCCGAGGCGGGCGAGAGCGGCCAGATGACGATCGGCTATTTGCCGTCGGCATTTTACGAGATCATGCCGCGACTGCTAGCGGGTTTCCGAAGCCAGTGGCCGGATGTCGAGGTGACGCTGAAGGAATTCAGCACGGCCGGTGCGGCCCAGGAATTGCGCAACGGCCGCATCGATGCCGCAGTGATCCGTATGGCGCAGGGCGTCGAGCCATTGCAGTCGATCATTCTGCGATCTGAGCGTTGCTTCGTAGCGATACCGGCGCGGCATACATTGGCGAAGTCCGCCCTGATCCGGCTGGAGGACCTTGAAGGCGAGACGCTCGTCGTTCCGTCGAGCCAGACCTTTCCACGCTATTACAATGCCATTCTGGAAGCTTTTGTGAAAGCAAATGTCCGGCCGCGTTTCGCACATGAGGCGCTTTCGATTGCGTCGCTGCTGGCGGTGGTTGGCTCCGGCATCGCCATCAGCCTTGTGCCGAGGTCGATACAGGATTCTCTGGTGCAAGGCGTTGCATTCGTTCCGTTGGCGGAAACCATTCCGATCGTGGACATGCGACTGGTCTGGAATGGCAACAAGCCGTCGCGTCTCGTGGAGAATCTTATCGCAGTTGCGAAGGCGCTGCCGCCGGGTGATTGAACGCTGCGGTCCCGCGTATGGTCTTACGTCATTCTGTTTGAGAATGATGCTGCCGACAAAATCGGTATTGGACAGCGAATCCGGTGTGGCTCATCTTCGCATTAGAACAGTTCAAGTCTGCCGCATATGAGCGCCGGACGGCTCGGGACCGCTTCGGGTCCCGCCAGGGAGGATGATCCATGTTGGAACGTGTCGTACCGCAGGCGCGCGAACTGGCGGAAATCACCACGCGCACGGATACGCGGGACTATCTCGCGCATGCCACCAAGCAGGCCAAATCTTACGACGATTATGAATTGATCGTCGATATCGACGCGCATGTGAGCGAGAGCCGGTTCTGGGGAGAGATCTGCACCTATATCGAGAACGATGTTCTCAAGCAGATGGCCGAAGGCATGATGCAGGGAGCCAAGAGCGGCAACGCGCTGCTCAACACGGCTTCGGGTACGTCCTTCCAGGCGGTGAGCGGGCGCATCCCGCACCAGCAGAACAATCTCGAAGAGGTCGATCTCGGCGCAGGCCATGGCTTTGCGCAGAACATGCGCCGCTCGATGGACGCGATGGGCATCGACTATCAGGTGGTGTTTCCGAGCGGGATGCTGTTGCTGGGCATGCATCCGATGCACGATGTGGAGCTTCACGTCAGCAACGCCTTCAATCGCTGGATCATCGAGCGAATCATCCCGGACGAGCCGCGGCTGCTATGTCTGCTGTATCTGCCGTTCCATTCTCCGGATCTGTGCGTCGAACTCGTCGAGAAATACGCGCATATCCCCGGCGTCATCGGCTTCACGGTGAGTTGTGTCCGTAATAATCCGGTTTATCACCCGTCCTACATGAAGCTGTACCGCGCTGTCGAAGCGACCGGCAAGCCACTCGTATTCCACACGGCTTACAACTGGACCGATCCGTCCTTCGCACAACTGAACCGTTTCGGGGCGATGCACGCGCTGTCGTTCTCGCACTACAATCTGATCCATCTCACCAACTGGCTGTTCAACGGCATTCCGGATCGGTTTCCGAATCTGAAGGTAATGTGGATCGAAGGCGGCCTCGCGTGGATTCCGTATCTGATGCAACGGCTCGATCATGAAATCCTGATGCGGCCGAGCGAAGCGCCGGGCCTCAAGCGGCTCCCGAGCGAATACATCCGCGATATGTATTTCACCAGCCAGCCGCTGGAGCGCTCCAACATGAAGATGCTGGAGGTGACCATGGAAGGCATCAACGCGGAGACGCAATTGCTCTTTGCGTCCGACTGGCCGCACTGGGATTTCGATCCGCCGAGCGCCATCACGACGCTTCCATTCCTCAGCGACAAGGCGAAGCGAAACATCCTCGGGCTCAATGCAGCGAAGCTGTTCAATCTGCCGGTGAAGCGCGTTCGTCCGCGTGCCGAAGATGTCCTCGCCTCGCGCGGCAATCTGGTGGTCTGACCATGGCCGATGCCGCTCGCAAGCCGGTAGACGCAGGGCAAAGCGCGGCGATGTCATTCGCCGAGCATGCAAGACGTGCGCTGGCCGAAGACGATCAGTCATCCATTTCGGATGCCGAACTCGAAGCCGTGCTGACCGCAGCAGTGAAGCTCTATGCCGCACGTGCGGAATTCCGGCAGGATCTGCCGCCGCCATTGTCGGAAAGGGACGTGACGCCCACGGAGGTCGTGGTTGTCGCCAGCGAAATGATCCGGGTTGTCGATCTCAATCCGTTCGATTTGTCGATGTGGTACCGGCGCTCGCGCTAGGTAGATTGTTGGAGACTGAAGTCATGACGGAAATCAGTGTGGGGCGCGTCGATTCCTTTGCCGATCCCGGTCGCAAGGTCATCGAATTCGGCGGCGTCGAGATCGGCATATTCAAGTTCAAGGGCGTGATGACGGCCTTCGAGAATATCTGTCCGCACCTCGGCGGTCCGGCCTGTCAGGGGTTGATGCTGCCGCGAACCGTTGACGACGTGAAGCAGGACAACGTCAATCTCGCGCGCAGCTTCTCCAACACGCAGCACAATGTGATCTGCCCGTGGCACGGCATGGAGTTCGACATTTCGACCGGCGAGCATGTGACCACGAAGACGTTGCGTCTGCGCAAGGTGGCCATTCGCGTGGAGGACGGCGAAGTTTTCGTGACCGTGCCGGATCGCAAGCATCAGCACATCAACGCGTCTTTCACCGGAGAGCGCCAGCGCCCCGCGCGCGACCGCAGCCAGTCACCCAACGCCTGAGGTTTTTTGATCGAGCCGCGATTGAGCAAGGCTCCGGCATGATTGTCGGAGCCTTTTTGCGCGCGTGTAGGTTCAGTCCTGTCGCGGAAGGACTTGCATCGTTGTCTGTCGTAACGGAAAAAAGCTGCCCGCTTTTGCAAGCGGACAGCGAGGTGCGCCAAAGGCGCGGCCGATTATTCTTTTTATTTGTGTTCAGCTAGTTTGCTTTTGCTCCCGAGCGTTCGATCACGACCTTGAGACGCGCGATTTCGGAGGCAAGAAATTCCGGATACTTGTCGGGACCGATATCCATCACCAGCGAGTCACCGATCGCATAGTAGTCAGTCATCGCCTTGTCCTTCAGCGTTTCGGCGATTGCGGCGTCCAGCTTCTTCACGATCGGCTCCGGCGTGCCTGCCGGCAGCACGAACGAGGACCATGCTGCGATCTTCATGTCCGGATAGCCGAGTTCCGCGAATGTCGGAACGTTCGGGAAGTTCGCCATGCGCTTCTCGCTTGCCATCGCAAGTGGGATGAGTCGGCCCGCCTCGATGTTCGCACGCGATCCGCTCGGAAACTCGAAGGATACATCCAGTACGCCGGCGAGTAGGTCGGCTTGCTGGGCGGTGCTCGACTTGTACGGCACATGCGTCAGCTTGATGCCGGTCATCGATTGCAGCATTTCGGCCGCGAGATGGTTGCTGGTGCCGGAGCCGGGCGAGCCGTAATTGATCTTGTCGGGATTCTTCCTGGCGTAATCGATAAATTCGGCGAGCGTCTTGTAAGGCCGCGATGGATTGGCGACCATCACATAGGGATTGGCCGCGCCGACGCGAACGAGTTTGAAGGACTTCACGGGATCATACGATAGCGTCTTGTAGAGCGAAACGTAGGTTGCCATCGGACCGGACGAACCGAAAATCAGCGTATAGCCATCCGGCTTGGAATTGGCGCCGTACTCCATGCCGATGATGCCGCCAGCTCCGGGCTTGTTGTCGATCACGACGGTCTGGCCCAGTTTCTGCGACAGGATGCGCGTAAAGACGCGCATGCTGTTGTCGGCGGCGCTGCCCGGCGAGAATGGTACAACGAGTGTTACGGTCCGGTCGGGATAGTCGTTTGCCGACACCGGGCTGGTCACGGCGGTAAGGAAGAGTGCAGTCGCCAGTAACGCCCAGGCCTTCATGTGTGCTTCCTCTCATGTCGCAATTTGAAATTGTTACGACTTGCGACCTGAGTAAGCCTATGCCTGAGCTGGTGTCTTATCGTCAGTTGGGTTTCTAGTATCAATTCCAGTTATATCTGATAGCTCGCGTACATTCATTTCCGCCAGATGCAACCGCAGACAATTCAACAGGACCGCAGCCGATGCGGGCAACTCCTTGTCCTTGCGCCGGATCACTCCCGCGGGTCGTTTGTGACCGATCAGCTCCTCGGGCAATTGCACCATCCGGATCGTGCCTCGCATCAGATCACCGACCACCATCAGCGCCGGCATCAGCGACAGCATGTCGGTCGAATACAGCATCTCGCGGATGAACGTTGACGAGCTTGACCGCAAGGCGACAGCGGGGGGCAGTTCGAGCATCGCCAGCATGTGTTCGATCTCCTGGCCGATACGCTGGCTGATCGTCGGGAGTATCAGCTCGTAGCGTTGCAGGCTTTCGAGAGGAGGCTCTTGACTGGAGAAGATCGGGTGTTCGGCGCGTGCGACGATCGAGATCGGCTCGTTGTAGAACCATTCGCGGATCAGGCCGTCCGGCGCGAGCGGCTCATACAGTCTGCCGATAATCAGATCGATATCGCCGACGGCGAGCGCAGGCAAAAGGTCTTCGGTGGTGCCTTGCACCAGTTTTAGAGTGATGCTCGGGTGCTGCTGCTTGAGCAGCGCAAGTGTGCCCGGAAGAAGTCCGGCGGCGGCCACCGGCAACGCTCCGAGCGCAATCGTGCCGCCGGACTGACTTGCAATCCGGTCAAGTTCCTCGTCGAGTCGTCGCAACTCCGCGAGAATACGCCGGCACGTCTCGATCACGGCATAGCCGAAGGGTGTCGGTTGAACGCCGCGTGCATGTCTTTCGAACAGACGGCCGCCGACCAGTTCCTCGGCCTCGTGCAGCGTCTTGGTCAAGGCGGGCTGACTGATGCTCAACACCTTGGAGGCGCGGAGCAAGCTGCCATGCGTGGCAATCGCGGAGATCGCGCGAATCTGGCGGAGCTTGAGTTGCTGATCGAGATAGCGGCGCACCAGGCGTCTACCCTCCGAAGTATTCGTCGATGAAATCGAGATGCTGCTTACGCCAGCCGGTCCCTGTTTGAATCGTGGTGTCGAATTCCATGTAGCGTTCGGACGAATCGCTGGTCGGCCATTGAGGCATTGTGCCTCCATTGGGATTGCCGGTCGTCGCAAATCTGATCCACGCATCCTGGATCGCTTCTGCGAGCGCTTCGTCGTCAGCATCGAAAGGCGCAGGATCGAGCCTTGCCGCGGCCGCCAGCGATGCGAACACGTAAGGCACGTCGTCACCATGGTTAGGGGGTCCTGAATTGGGCCGACGTCGAAGCAGCAAGTAGCGATAGACATCGACACCCTTGCGCGTCAGTCCTCGCGCCACGCCGCGCGCGCCATTGTTGAACTGCGTGTCGGCGAACATCGCAGCAACGCTGGCGCGCACATTAAGGGAATGCGGATCGACATAGAGCGTGCGCGCCCTTGCTGCCGAATCTTTGAAGCTCTCCGCGATCAAGTCGTCCAGCTGCTCGGCTGTCTTGATCTGCCACGAGGCCGTGAAGCTTGCTACCTTCGTCGGCATTCGTGCCGACGATCGATGGCATGGCGATGATGCGTCCCGCATTGTAGGCCTCGCGTTCGTCGCTCGGGATCACCCATCCGTCGCGGATCGGACGCAATACGCGCGGGGTGGTCAAGCCACGTTGCTTCCGGAACGAACAGCGAAGTCTTGTCGAAAATTTCCTGCATCGGCATCCGTCTGAGATCGCCGATATCGGCTCCGAGTTTGAGCCCTGCCGTTTCGGCTTCCTGCAAGCTCGATAAAGGCCGGAACGCTCCGGGGCTTTGCTGGATGGTTTGCTGGAAGAGGCCGCGCGCAAGCGGAGATGTCAGCAATAGGGAAATCGACGCGGCGCCGGCGGACACGCCGAACAGCGTCACGCGTCCGGGGTCGCCGCCGAAAGCTGAAATGTTGCGCTGTATCCACGCGAGCGCAGCCAGCACGTCGAGCAGTCCATAATTTCCCGAACTCCCGTGCTCGGACTCCGCTGTGAGTTGCGGATGCGCCATGAAGCCCAGCACGCCGACGCGATAGTTGACGGTGACGAGCACGACGCCCTTGCGTGCATAGCTTTCGCCGTCACAGCGCGGATCGGATGCGCTTCCGGACACGTAGCTGCCACCATACAGCCAGACCATCACCGGCCGCTTGTTGTCGTCGGATGGCTTTGCCGCTGTCCAGATGTTGAGGGTCAGGCAGTCTTCGTCGATGCCGGGAGCGCGGGTCCGCGCCGTCGCGGCCTGTGGCGGATCGAAGCCGAAGTCATGGGCAGGGCGCGTATCTGTCCATGACGGAGCGGGCTGAGGCGGACGCCAGCGCAAATCCCCCACAGGCTTGGCGGCATAGGGAATTCCCTTGAAGCAAAAGACATCGCCGCCTCTGCTTTCGACTGGACCGGATTCCGTCGGCACGATACGATGGGTGATTGAAATCGGGGTGTTGGGCACGATGTTCATCACCTCATGGTTCCTTCATTTGATCGTCGGCATCCGATGCAGAGTCGTTGCTTCCGCATGCCGCGCTCGGCGATGACAATAGAATCGATGTAAGATGCCGGCCGCACCCAGCATGCGTGCGATCTCGTTGTTTTCTTTTCACGCGCAAGTTTAGTAGGATGCGCAAGACAGTCAGAATGCTGCATCTTCAGTGTCTCGACCCGTTTCGTGGATTGAAGCAAGGAGAGCATCTTGGCAGGACGACCTCGGCAGGTGAGACCGTCCGAAACGCTGACCCGGCAGGCCGGGATCGATGCGCAACGTCAGGAGGATTCATCAAACGTCTTCGCTGGGGCGCGGACTGATGATTCTTCGTGCTTTCGACATCGGCGATCCTTATCTCGGAAACGCGGCGCTTGCCGAACGAACGGGCCTCGCCAAGGCGACGGTTTCTCGCCTCACGCAGATGCTGCTCGAATTGGGGTATCTTCACTACCGGGAAGAACTCGGGAAGTATGAGCTTGCGCCGAGTGTGCTCGCGCTCTGCCATTCCTATCTTGGCAACATGCCGTTCCCGGCGTCGCGCGGCCGGCGATGCTTGAGCTTGCGCGCGAGGCGCAGGTCAATGTCGGACTCGGCATTCAGGACGGCCTGCGCATGGTCTATGTGGAGTCCGCGCTTGGCGAGCCGATGAGCGGACGGCAGCGCGTGGGCTTGAGCGTACCGAAATTCATATCAGCGCGATGGGACTGGCGTGTATGGGCGGGATGCCGGCCGAACAGCGCGATCGGCTGGTAAGCAGGATTTTCGAAGCATCCACTCCGGACGAATGGCGCGCCATCGCGCCGAAGATCGACGATGCCGTCGCGCAGGTCCATACGCACGGTTTCTATCTCGGCGTCGGCACGCTGAGTTCGCGAACCAATATGGTCGGTGTGCCGTTTCAATTTGAATCCGCGCGCTCCATGATGGCATTCAACTGTGGTGGCTCCTCTCCAGTTCAAACCCCAGAGAAGCTGCTCGAACTTGCTCCGCGGCTTGTTGATCTCGTGGCCCGCGTGCGCCGCGAACTCGGGACCATGGCTGCTCCCTACAGCGTACGGCGTTGATAGGCATTTTCAGAGGTCCAGCACGAGCGTTGGGCTGAGGCTTCCCGAGCAGCAGACCATCATCGTTTCGTTGCTCGCCTTTTCTTCGTCAGACAAAATTGTGTCGCGGTGATCCGGCGTCCCCGATATCACGCGCGTTTCGCATGTGCCGCAGATGCCTTGTTCGCAGGAAATCTTCACCTTGATGCCGGCTGCCTGTAACGCCTGAAGCAAGGTCTGCCCCGCCTGAACCGTAATGCTCCGCTTCGACTTGCTCAGTTCGACGGTGTAGCTGCCGCCGGCGGCCGCGACGACGTCGGGGGCGCTGAATCGTTCGAGATGGACATGATCCTGCGGCCTGCCTGCGCAGGCTGCCTCGAATGCGTCGAGCATCGGTGCCGGACCGCAGCAGTAAAGATGGGCGTCGAGCGGTGCAGCCTGAATGATCGACGCGACGTCCATGAAGCTGCCATTCGTTTCCGCATCGACATGAAGATGAACGCGATCGCCTGCCTTGGCGAAGCGATCGAGAAAAACGGCCTCCGCACGGTTGCGCACCGCATAGTGAAGCCGCCAGTTCTGACCGAGAGCCTGGAGCTTCTCGATCATGCAATGGATCGGCGTGATGCCGATGCCGCCGGCGATGAAGATCGACAGTGGCGCGCTCTCGGTCAGCGGGAAGTGGTTGCGCGGCAGGCTGATCTTCAGGATGCTTCCGACGCGCACATCTTCATGCAGGCAGCGCGAGCCGCCGCGTCCTTTCGGATCGAGTTTGACGCCGAGAAGATAGCGGCTCAGATCGCTTTCCGGACTGGCAATGGAATACTGACGGATCGCGCCGGTCGGCAATGTGACATCGACATGCGAACCCGCGGTGAACGATGGGAGATCGCGTCCGTCCGATGTTCTGAACTCGAACAGATTGGTGCCATCGGCTCCGTAGATGATCGCCGTCAGACGTAAATCGAGTTCGCTGCCGATGTCCGCCTGCATGTTCGATTCTTTCGGGGTCGCCGTCGCCGTCAGGGCGGAATTCGACTGGCCGGCTTGATATTGAAGGTCATGCCGTGCGCACCATCAGAATTTTGTCGTTCTGGCCACCGGGGCCAAGTCCGGCGTAACCCTCCACCTTGTCGGGATCGATGACAACCGCGGTCCCCATCTGCGCAAAATCGTGCGCCTGCTCGACATAGGCCGATGCGTTGTAAATGCGTTCCCATTCGCTCGCGTTTGTCGCAACGCGCGCGCCCCCTGAAACTGATAGGTCGCCTTGCTGTCTTCGTCGCGATACATCAGCGCGACGCGCGGATTGTTTTCTATCGCCGTCAGAAAAGGCCCGCCGGTGTTGCAGAATCCACAAGGCAAGCTGATCGTCGCTGTGCGCCTGAATCGAGCCACGAAATGACAGCACCGGCTGCCCCGTCTCGTCCGCATAGGCGATGAGCATCGGATGCTTCGTCGCAAGCGAATTGTTGATGAGTTGCTTGAGCGCAGGCGTGAGCTTCAGCGCGGTTGCCGGAGCAGGGCGGGGCGGCAGATGTTGATGCTGGATAACGGCGATGCGGTCGCCTTCGAACTTCAGCGTCAGCACGACGCCCGAGCGTGCGGCGCCCTCGGGCATTCTCCCTATGGCGCGAATGTCGCTGCCGTGAGTTTCGGGCGCGTCCCACGCGACCGCGCGATAAAGATCGCGGGTCGGCTGACGGGCAATGCGATTAAGCACGTCATCAGCACCGTTTAGTTTTGCGCCTAGGGCTTCGAACTTCGGCGAGTCGATCAAAACAGCGCGCAGTGTGGCTTCGTCGCTGCTGGACAATCCGCTCAGAAAGCGTCGCGTGACGTCGATCGAACCAGTCATCGGGCACCTCCATTCTCGCAACGCATTGTCGCTGCTGAAATCTTTCCGGGCCGGCCGCTCGAAACCTCATCGTCAAAGAACGGGATCATTGGTCTCTCGCACAGCTTTCATATCGGCCTCAGATTGACAGTCTGCATAAAGTGGAATTATATTCCATTTTATAGCGTGCCTCTGAGGCATACTCAAGACATGTCGATAACCGAGGGCCGCGATGGCCCGATAAGACTGGGAGCGAGCGCGATGGCGTCGGCAATCGAGAGCGATGAAATGACCCGGGTTGGCCCCGGAACGGTCATGGGCGAGTTGATGCGCCAGTATTGGATCCCCGCCGCGAAATCGAGCGAGGTGAAAGCTGGTGGCGAGCCGGTGCGGCTGATGTTGCTCGGCGAGAAGCTCATCGCATTCCGCGACAGCGCCACTGGGCGCGTCGGCGTGATGGATCATCGCTGCCCGCATCGTTGTGCGTCGCTTTTCCTCGGCCGCAATGAGGAAAACGGAATCCGCTGCATTTATCACGGCTGGAAGTTCGACGTGGACGGCAACTGCGTCGAAATGCCGAACGTCGCGCCCGCACAGCGCTTCGAGGACAAGGTCAAGGCGAAGGCCTACAAGGTCAATGAGCGCGGCGGCCTGATCTGGGTCTATATGGGTGCGCGTGCCGAAGCGCCGCCGATGCCTATGGTCGAGGCGACCATGCTGCATGAGGAGGAAGTCAAGGCATCGTTCGTTCAGCGCGAGTGCAACTGGATGCAGGCGCTGGAAGGCGACATCGACACCTCGCATTTCGGCTTCCTGCATATCGGCAGCGTTACGCCGGATCAGGTGCTTCCCGACAGTCTGCTCAAATATCAGGTGGCCGATCGCGCGCCGGAATACCATGTCGCCGATACCGAATGGGGCACGATGTATGCCGCCTATCGCCCGACCGACGACAACCAGATTTACTGGCGTTTCGCCCAGTTCGGTTTCCCGTTCTGGGCGCAGGTGCCGCAGGGCAACATCATTGATCGCGTCTCCGCGCGCGCCTGGGTGCCGATGGACGACCACCACACGATGTCAGTGACGCTGAACTGGACCAAGATGTCCCGCACGACGCCGCCGCTCAAGGACGGAAATCCAATTCCGGGCGCTGCGCCCGAACTGGAATATCTGCCGAACACGACCGACTGGTACGGACGCTGGCGGCCGAAATCCAATGCCTCAAATGATTACATGATCGATCGCGAGGCACAGCGCAACGGCACGATCTTCTCCGGCATCACGCACATCCATATGCAGGATCAGGCAGTGACGGAGAGCATGGGGCCGATCACCGACCACGAGTTCGAGCATCTCGCACCGAGCGATCAGATGATCGCACGCACGCGCCGCCGGCTGGTTCACGCCGCGCGCGCCTTGCGCGACAAGGGTACGGTGCCGCCTGCGGTCGATAATCCGGAAGTCTTCCTGCGCGCGCGCAGCGGCGAGGCCGTTCTGAAGACCACGGACTGGCGCGAGGCCTATGCCGAAAAACTTCAGGAAGTGGTGCGGCCGGCCTATGCCGTCGCTGCCGAATAGGTCGGCTTGAAATATAACTGACCGGACATGCCGCTCGCGTTGTGTCCGGTCAGTGCGTGTTTAATCGCCAAGACAGATAGAGGAAACGACATGGCGAAGATCGTTCTGGGAATGGCCACATCGCATGGACCGCTGCTGTCCACGCCGCCGGAGCAGTGGGGCGAGCGCGTGAAAGCCGACCGCGTCAATCCGGCCCTCTGGTTTCGTGGCGAGCCCTATAAATTCGATGCGCTCGAGTCGCTCCGGTCCGGCGAGAAGCTGGACCAAAAGTCCGAACTGGCCGAGCGACAGATGCGTTACGACCGCTGCCGCAAGGCGCTCGACTCGCTTGCCGCGACCTTCGAGAAGGTCAAGCCTGATGTCGTCGTGATCGTCGGCAACGATCAGCAGGAGGTGTTCTGCGACAAGAACATGCCGGCCTTCTCGATCTATTGGGGCGGTCCCGTCATCAATCGTCCGCCGACCGAAGCGCAGGTCAAGCTGATGCCGCCGGGCTCCAGCCTTGCGACATTCGCCCATCGGCCGGAGAAGGAAACCGAATATCCATGCTCGCCCGGTCTCGGCAAGCACATCATCACCAAGTTGATCGAACAGGAATTCGACGTTGGCACCAGCAAGACGATGCCGAGCGATGGCCTCGAATGGTCGCGCGACAGTCTCCCGCACGCTTTCGGCTTCGTGCTTCGCCAGATCATGAAGGACAAGCCGGTCCCGCACATCCCGATCATGATCAACACGTTCTATCCGCCCAATCCAGCCGACCGCGAAGCGTGCCCACAGCTTCGGACAGGCGTTGAAGGCGGCGATCAGCTGGCCCGAGGACATTCGTGTCGCGGTGATCGCGTCCGGCGGTCTGTCGCATTTCGTTGTCGATGAGGAACTGGACCAGAAATTCCTGACCTATCTCGAGAAAGGGCGACACCAAGGGTATGACGACGATGCCGGAGACCTATCTCCAGTCAGGCACGTCGGAATTCAAGAACTGGATTCCGGTCGGTGCGATCATGCACGATGCCGGCTTGCGCATGGATGTCGTTGATTACGTTCCGTGCTATCGTTCTTCTGCGGGTACCGGCAACGCCATGGGCTTCGTTCGTTGGATGTGAACGTGCTCAAGAGCCAGGTTGACAGCGCAGATCCGGCAGGATCGGGGAACAGATGGTCGACGAGCCGCGTGATTTCAGGCAGTTGGTCCGAAAGATTGCTCACACGCGTGCGCTGCGCGATCGCGATACGGAGATCAGCCCGCCTGACAATGTCCTGCCCCGGCAGCGGCATTGGCAGGAGTTGCACAGGCTGTCGCGCAAGTTCGACATCAGGTCGCGCCCGCTGATCGAGCAGGTCGTTAACGCGGCGAATATCGAGCTTGGACCTCACGGATTCGGATACAGCCCGCAAAAATTCTGCGGCTGCTGCCCAGGCTTGAACGGCATCGCATTTCTGGTTGCCTCAGGTCGGCATCGAGCCCAGCGGCCTGCTGACCTTCAAGCTACGCGACACCGGTCTGCTGAGGATCGAGGCCGAAGGTCTCAGCTTCTGCTCAACTTCAACGATTGCGACCACGAATGGCTGGAAATGCCGCTCGAAGAGTTCGAGCGCGCGCATGTCGAGGCGGCGTTTCGGTTTCATCCGCGAAGTGCTCGACGCGCCTCGCATGCATTCGCGGATGACTGATGCAGCGGATCTGTGCGACGTGCTGGTCGCGCGACGATAGAAGGTGAGGCGTGCATGTCGATGAGCCCAATCTCGATATCGCGCATTTGGGCCATCTGGAACTGTACACCCCGAAGCCCGATGAAAGCCCTGAGGTTTTTCGTCGACGTACTGGGCATGACCGTCAGCGGCAGGGCGGGTGAGTCCGTCTATCTGCGCGGCTGGGACGACTACGAACGTTCGACGCTGAAACTGACGGCATCGACGACATCGGGCCTCGGCCACATGGCGTTTCGCGCGCGCAGCCAGCCTGCGCTGGAGCGGCGTGTATCCGCATTGAAGGGCTCGGGCTACGATATCGGCTGGACCGACGGCGATCTCGGCCACGGTCCATCGTTTCAGTGCCGCGACCCGGATGGCCACGTCGTCAAAGTCTGTTATGAGACTGAATGGTATCAGGCCCCGCCCGAACTAAAGCCAGCACTGAAAAATCAGGGAAGAACGGCACTACCCGGCGCAGGGCGTCAACGTGCGCCGACTGGACCACCTGAATTGTCTCGCGGTGGATATCGAGGCCAATCGCATTTTCTTCGGATTATCTCGGCTGCCGTCTCACCGAGCAGATCGTGCTGAACGACGGCACTGGGATAGCATGTGGCTGACAGTGTCCAACAAGAGCCACGATTTTGCCTACACGCGTGACCATTCCGGCACGAAGGGGCGTTTCATCATGTGACATATGCGCTCGCAGCCGCAGCGGGGATGTTCTGCGCGCCGCCGATATCTTTCTGGAAAACGGCGTGTATATCGAAACCGGCCCGCACAAACGCCATGCGATCCAGCAGACGTTCTTTCTTTATGTCTCTCGAACCCGGCGGCAACCGCGTCGAGGTCGCCAATGCCGGCGCGCGTTTCCGATTCTGGCGCCGGACTGGAAGCCGATCACCTGGACGGAGACCGAGCGCGCAAAGGGCAAGCCTGGGGTTTGAAGACGATCGAGGTCGTTCCATGCACCCACGGCACACCAACCGGTGGACAAGCATTGAGTGCGCGCTGAGCGGTCGCGCAGATAGACGCATCGTTCAAAGCTCGGTCAAGGGTGCGCCATCAGGACTGGCCGCGCATGTGTCGGTCAGGGCTGCTCTCGCCTCGTCTTGGCCGAGCATCGCCTTCACGGGGCGCCTGAACCAACCCGCGCCGGACCGCTTCCCTGCGCCGCCTCGGCACGGGAGGAGATGTTGAGCTTGCGGTAGATGCTTTTCACGTATCCTGTGACGGTGTGCGGCGCGATCCCGACGCGTGATCTCGTTGACCCTGAGCCCTCGCCCGAGCAGGCGCAGGACCTCCTCCTCGCGCGGCGTCAGCTTTTCGTGGTCGGGACCGGGCCCAGCCACGGCGAGCCGGGCGTGCGCGAAATGCTCGAGCATACGCCGCGCGATCGATGGCGACAGAGGCGGCTCGCCGCCGTCGATGCGATGAAGATACTGGATGAGCGTATCGGGATGCTGATCCTTCAGCAGATAACCCTGGGCACCGACGGCGATCGCATCGAACAGGTGCTGGTCGTCGTCGTAGATCGTGGTGACGATCGGCGTGAAGATCTCGGGATGCTTCGCGAGTTCGCGTACGATCTCGATCCCCGAACCGTCCGGCAATCCGATATCTACCAGCGCGATGTGCTGCGGCCCGCCGCGGGACAGTTCGGAAACATGGGCGGCGACCCAGGCCTGCGCCGCCCGTTTCGTCGCCATCTCGACCAGCGCAATTCCGGGGAATGCCGAGCCCAGCATGCGCGCCAGCCAGGCGCGCGTATCGGCATGGTCCTCGACGATCAAGCCGTATCCAGTTTCGTTTTCCGGCATCGCGGCACTCTCGGCGAGACTCGATGATGATTGCGTTCGGTTACAGAAAATAGGGGCAAAACGGCATGGCCAATATCCCTCAAATATGGGGACTTGGGCTGCCACAGGGTTCCGGATCGGCGGCGTCTTTCGACGAACGTAGGAATGTTTGCCCGCAAAGGAATAGAGATCCTCACCAGGGTTCCATTGGCTTCCCGCTTCGAGCGAAACCGTTCCCTCGATGTCGCCGATACGCCGCATCAGGCCGGGGATGCCATTGCCCTGCGCGCGTGGCCGGCAGCGGAGGCCGGATTGATACCGATGCCATCGTCGGCGATTGCCATCGCCAGACGATCGCCTACCTCCTCGATGCGGATTTTGACATTGCGGGCCCGCGCATGGCGGATGATGTTGCTGACGATCTCGCGATGCGCCGATGTCAGGGAACGGAAGGTCGGGTAATCCAGCCGGTACTGCTCGTCGTCGAGCTTGCCGACCGGCCAGTCCAACTCGAGGCCGGCCGCCGCAAGGCGCTCGCCCGTCTCGTGGCGCAAGGCCGCGATCATTTGGCCGAGCAGGGGTTGATGGGTCGACAGCCCGGCCACGATGGTTCGCATGTCGGCGATCGCTTCGCGCAGGACGCGCTGTGTATCGGCGAGGTCGGTCTTGTAGAGGCCCGACAACAGCCGCGCTCCGACATCGTCGTGAAGGTCGCGCGCGATCCGTCCGCGCTCCTCGACGCTGCCGCGCTCGTAGGCGTTGCGGCTCTCCTCGGCATAGCGCATCAACCGCACCAGTTCGCGGGCCAGTTGCCGATGCGGCGTGCCGAAGAGGCGTCGGCCGCGCCAGGGATAGCGCAGGATCAGCGCTGGCGTGTCGGCGGCGGCCGGCAGGACCATCTCGAGGCCTTCGGCCCGGATGCTGGCGGTGTCGGTGCCCCGGTCTGCCGGCTCAAGCGTCAGGGGATCGAACAGGCGGCGCAGCAGTTCGCGCCACCGGTCGAGCGCTCGGGTGCCGAAGCCGCGAAGGAGACATCGATGATTGCCTGGAAAAGCTCGTGTTCCTTCAGGCTCTTGCGAGCGACGAAGCGGTCCACAGCTTTCCGCGGCAGGGCAGATATATGAAGCCGACGGCGAGAAGGGCGATGGTAACGACGTCGCCTGCTGCATGTGCAGGGTGGCGATCAGGGCCACGTCGATCGCCAGCAGGATGAGCGTGCCGCCGGTATAGAACAGGATGCGGAAGGCCCATTGCGAAAGGTCGAACAGCCGATAGCGCCCGACGCCGAGCGCGAGTCCCGCATAGATCAGCAGGAAGAACCGAAGGCATAGCCCTGGTGCAACGGCGGAACGGGATCGAACAGGATCGGCGCGATGATGAGCGACACGAAGGCACCGGCGCCGACGATCACCGACAGGCCGAGCCAGCCCAGCGCGGCCCGCGCGCGCGGATCGCCGCGGTTGACGAACCGATTGCAGGCGACGATCCCGACGATCGACAGCATGGCGAGCAGGGTCGGCAGTTGCAACCCGACCGTCTGGCTTCTAGGAAGCAGCCGCAGAATGTCCGCCGCGAGCCAGGGCACGAATCGCCGGGACGATCCAGAGCGACCACAGCGGCACGAGCCGGCGCGGATAGCACAGGAACATCGCGATCATCGCCATGCCGAAGCCCAGCGCTCCGCCGTGGTTGAGCGCCGACAGGACACGGAACAAGCCGCCGTCGATCGCCAGCTCCCGCGACGAGTAGATCGCGGCCGGATAGGCCGACACCAGGATCATCGCTCCTGACAGGGCGAAGAGCCGGGTGACGATGTCGGCCGGGCGCATCGCCACGACCCAGGCGCCGATCAGCAGGGATCCCGCTCGGTGATGATCTGGACCCAGAAGACGACAGCGGAAGATCGGTCACAGCGGGCCGTCGCGACGGCGTGACCGTGACGGTCGCCCCCTGGCCGGACCGGTCTAATTGCAGAACGACCCGCGGCTCCCGCAATTGCGCGGCAAGTTCGCTCTGCCGCTGCATGAAATGCTGGATCTGCTGGTAGCTTTCGAAGGTATCCGGCTCTTCCACGAGATCGGCTTCGAGCGCGATGATGACCCCGCCCTTCTCCGCCGAACCAAGCGCCGTCAGCGGCGTCGTGGGCAACGTGGCGTCCGCGACGCCCGGATGCATGGACGCCGGCGATGCGGACCGTGCCGCCATCGGCATCGGCCACCAGCGTCAGGCCGAGCCACGGCTGATGAAGGGTGAGCCACACGACCAGCGTGGCGGCGGTCACGCAGAGCAATATCGTGCCCTGCATGACCCGACTCGGCAGCCCCAGCCACATACGGATCCCATCCCCCTCAAATGTGGGGTACGAGAACCCGCGCCGGACCTCATAACATAGGTAAAATCCGGGGCATGCCCCTAGCGAAGAGGGGTTCTGTGTTTCCTCTGATTTGCCTCGCGGAAAGGGCTCGTGGCGTTTTGCGCGCTCGCTTTCGAGATCGTCGCCGCGCGGCTGCTGGCTTCCGCATGTGGGACTGTCGACCGATATCTGGACCGCGATCGTCGCGGCTTTTCTGCTTGCGATGGCGCTCGGCAACCGGATCGGCGGTGCCGTCGCGGCCGTAGGCGATGCCAGATGCATGTTGCGCTGGGCAGCGCTGGCCACCGCCGCCGGCGGTCTTGCGGTCGCGATCGCACAGCCAGTGATTGGGGCGTGGGACGCGTTGATGCTAGCCCCGAACCCGACTGCGTTCTGGCGCGTGGTCCTGTTCACGATGTTGCCCTGCATTCCTGCCGGGATACTGTTCGGCGTGGTGACGCCGCTGTTGATGATAAGCGTGCTGACCGCCGCCGGCGGGCAGGGCCGCGTCATCGGCGCGGTCTATGCGGCGGGCGCAGCCGGCAGCGTCGCTGGCGTTCTCGCGGCGCAATGGGTCCTGCTCGACGGGTTCGGCGTGCGCGCCTCGCTCGCGACGATCGGCTTGATCTCCATCGCCAATGCCGGACTGATTGCGGCGCTCGCGATGCGACACAGAACGGGCCTCGCCCCGGCATGACCCGCTGGCTTCTGCCGCTCGCCATTTTTCTTTCGGCCGCCGCATCGCTCGCTGTCGAGCTGACGATCGTGCGCCTGGGCGCCCCTTATGTCGGGCAATCGCTGTTCCCGTGGTCGGCGGCGATCACCAGCGTGCTACTCGGCCTGACCGTCGGCCATATCGCGGGCGGTGGCCTGGCCGCAGAAACGGCCGATCTCCGCCGATTGCGACTGAGACTCGGCCTTGCCTGGTTTGCCTCCGCGCTCGCCGCCGCCATCATGCCGGGCGCGGTAGCCCTCGTGGTGCAAAGCCTCGCCGACGGCCAGGGGCCCGGAACCGGCACGGTGCTGGCGCTGGCGGGATTGGCCTTTCCGCCGAGTGTCGCCGTCGGTTTCGTGGCGCCGCTGGCCGTCCGCATGACGGTGATGACGGCGGGCACGGGCCTGTCCCGAAGGGTCTCCCTGATCTATGCGGCGTCCGCGGCGGGAAGCGTTGCTGGAACGGCGATGGCCGGTTTCGTGCTGCTCGAAAGGATCGGCGCCGCCGGCCTTGTCGGATTCGTCGGCGCCATCTGGACGATGCTCGCTCTCCTCGTCCTCCCCTGGCGGGACTTGCCGCTCGCCCGTACGATCTTCGGTATTGCCGTCTTCGCCGGCACGGTTGCCGCCGCGTTGCTGACGGGCCTGCCGGGGCCATGCCTGCTGGAATCGCGCTGCACTTGCATCCGCCTGCTCGATCGTCCTCTCGCCGATGGCGGCCTGTTGCGCTTCATGATCCTGGACGAGGGCGTGCACGCGCCTCGATCGCGATCGGCCGGAAGAGCTGCATCTCGGCTACACGCGGCCCTGGCTGACCGCTGGCGCGCGGCGTCCTGTCGGCTTCGGCAGCTCCGCCGCCCTGGTGATCGGCGGCGGCGGAGGCCGACCCTGCCGCGCGCCTGGGCCGCCTCGCCGGCCGCCGTCCTGCAATCGAGCCTGATCCTGTCGTGGCGGTCGCAGACGAGCAGATGGGCCGGACTGGCAGGAGCGGCTGAAGACGCGTGATCTCGGCGTCAGCCGCACTGTTCCTCGAGGTTGCCGCGAATGAGCCTTCGACGTTGCCCTGATGGACATACCACCCGCAGCGTGCCGCCGCATCACTGGTTACTCGCGAATTTCGCCGCAGCAGTTGCAGCGCGGCTGTCCGGGAACGGCGTCTACCTGTCGAACGTGATCGACCGCAGCCGCAACGCCGCTCGCCATCAGCGTCGCGCGGACGCTCTCGGAAGTCTTTCCCACCGGTCGATATCTGGTCCGCCGGCGGCGAAGCAGGAGGGCCGCTGACCAACTACGTCGTCGCGGCCTGGAAAAAGCGATGTGGGCGCTCATCGTCCCGCGCGCGAAGATGTCGCCGCCTCGGTGATGCATGCGGGCGAAACCGTGCGCTTCAGCACCGTGTCCTGGCGGCGGGTCGATGCCGCCGCGGTCGCCGCTGCCTGGCCGGATACCTGTGCGGTCGTGCTCACCGATGACTGGGCTCCCGTCATTACGCCTGATCAGGCGCAGCGGTTACGCCGGGAAAGGAGCGCTGATATGGGCCCGAACCGTCCTGCGGATCGCTCGCACCGTCTTGCTCTGCGGAACGCTCGGGCTGGCTTTGTACCTGGTGCTCGCCGGGCTCGCTGAAACTCCCGCGGGCACCACGTTGCTGCCGCGGTTTTTGGGCATCGTGGGAGCGGCATTCCTGCTGAATCCTGACGGTTCAGGAGGCGATATCGGCCTGGAAGACCGGCCTCTTCAGCCGCGGCCGCGCCGTCCTGCGGGAGCGCGACCGGTCAGGTTCAGGATGCTGATCTGGCGAATCTGCTGATCGTCATGCTGGTCGCGCTGCTGTCCTATCTGCTCGCTCTTCCGGTGGAGAGGTAGGGCACGGGTCTCACGGACAGGGCTGTGCAGGCAGCCGCGTCACGGATTCGAGGCCGGCTTTGATCCGCAGATCGTCCGTTAGCGCTTCCGAGGCCGCGAGAATGCTGTGTTCTGTGCGTTCACCCCGGATGTGATCGCTGACGAACACTGACCTGCCAGTGGCTCACAGCGGTGCAAAGGACGATTTCGGTTTCGAAAGGCTCAGCATGGCTTGCTCGGTCTCATGTACCCCGCGAATGCGGGGATGCGCCCCGGCCCCTGATCCGCCATAGGCGAGGGCATGCCCGCAGACCTGCATTTCACGCCGAATGCGACATTCAGCGGTCTGCGCGGCGTGCCTCTCATCGCGCTATCGCGCAATTCGCTCTACCCGACGCTGACCATCGGGGCAGACAGCCTGACGATCCGCGTCGTCCGCCGTCATCGCTTGGCGTTCCGCGAGATCCGGAAGGTCGGGGTCGGCTGGCAGCTCGCCTGGCAGCTTATCATCATCCCCGAGCGCGGCTGGCGCAGCTTCAGCGCCAATTTCCTGTCCGCGCGAGCGGCAACGCTCTCGAAGCCCTGCGGCTGCGCGGCGTGGCCCTCGACGGCGCCGCTACCGACTTCCTGGAGGCGAACCTCTCACCCCCACGAACACGGGGTTGAGCACCCCGCGCGGCGCCTTCTACAAGCTTCGATAGCCGGCTTTTCGTCGGTATTCTGGAAGGGGAAGGATCTCATGCATCTGAATACTCCGCAGGTTGCAAAAGCTCTTCCGTTCGTTCTCGCGAACGCGAAGCCTTACGCGCTGGAGCAATATGACGACCAGCGCACTGGGTTCATTTGATCCGGTGACGCAGACCTGGCGCGGCACGCTGCTGGTCCACAAATCTTCGACCTCCCACAGCATCACCTCGACGTCGGGCCGGACCTCCGATTCCGATCTGTCGTCGGACGTGCTCGGCAACTGAGACCCTGCCATCCGCTCGATGAAATCCCCGGGGGCGATCGCAGGATCGCACCCCTTTTTAATGTTTCACGTCCTTTGAGCCCGCAGCCGATCCGCCCATGCCATCACAGCACCTCAGCGTCCTGATCTCCACCAAACTCGACCCGCATGTCGATGCGATTTCTCGACGACCGGAGGGGTCACTTGGCGTGCCGTGCTTCCGCCTCAATACGGATCATTTCCACGAGGAATACCGGATCGCGATGACCGACGAGCCGACGGGCACGAGTTCGGATCGACGACAAATGGGGTCGCTCCTGCCTGTTTCCGCATGGGTTACGCTCGGTCTGGATGCGCAAGCCTGAGCCTTCGTTGCCGCCTCCGGGAATCGACGACGAAGGTGTGGTCAACTATGTGCGCGACGAGATGCGCGAACTGATGGGCTTCCTGCCGATGGATGCGCGGGTGCCTTGGATCAATAATCCGGACGAAAACCGCAGGCACCAGCGAAAATTCCCGCAGCTTCGACTGGCGCACAGCCTGGGGTTGCGCGTGCCGCGGTCGATCATCACCAACGATCCCGAGCAGGCCGGCGAATTCTTCAAGACTTGTCCGAACGGCGTGATCTGCAAGCCGATGCTGATGGGCAGCCACTATGTCGAAGGAGATCACCACGTCGCCTATACGCGGCCGGTCCCGCCCTCCGAATTCGCGGCGCTGAGGGACAGCATTTCGCTATGCCCGACCTATTTGCAGGAGGCGATTGCCAAGGATCACGAGCTGCGCGTCACGATCATCGGAGACGAATTGTTCTGCTGCCGGATCGACAGCCAGGGCGTGAGCGGCGCCGAGCAGGACTGGCGCGCGGTCGACACGATCAAGCTGCCGCACACCATCGTTTCCCTGCCCGAGAAGGTCGACCGCGCCCTGCGGGACTATCTTCGTCATTGCGGTCTTCGCTTCGGCGCCTTCGATCTGATCGTCACGCCGGAGGGCGACTACGTCTTCCTCGAACTCAATCCCAACGGCCAGTGGTACTGGATAGAACTTGCGACCGGCGTTCCGATGGCCGAGGCCATGGCCCGGTTGTTGGAAAACCCGTAAGACACGTCATGAGCGATCGATCGGCCCATCGGTCATCATCGCCCTGGCTGGCAGATTTCCTCGACGATCGCCCGCAAGCCGGCTTGGATTCGAGCCCGATGCGGCTGCTGCGGCTGCTCTGCCGGCTCGGATGGATGCAGCGGCGCCTGGTGCTGCCGGCTCTCGCGGGCGCGATCCTGCTTGCCGTGCTGACGCTGCTTCCTCCGATCCTCCTCGCCGAGTTGATCGACAAGACCTTCCCGAACCGGAATACGGCAGCGGGTTTCGCGATCGCCGCCGGCATCGCCTGCATCGCGCTGATCGACGCCGCTGCGTCCCTGGCGCGCCGATTGTTCGCGGCGCGTGCCGGGCTGGATCTGCAACGCAGCATGCTCGTTCCCGCCTTTGCCTCGGTTCTGCGTCTGCCGCTGGATCATGAACTGGCGCGCGACCAGGGCCTGCTCGGGCGGACCTTCGAGGAGGTCGAGAAGCTGGCCCAGAGCGCGACTGAAGGGCTGATCGAGTTCGGCATGGCGGCGGGGATGATCGCCGTCCTGGCCACGGCCCTGATGTTCGCGGACTGGCGCGCGGCGGCAGCGATCATTGCCATCGTCAGCGTTCTGACGCTCCTGCACCTCGCTCTGGCCCGGAGCCTACGGGCACGTGAGGCCGCATGGTTCGAGACGCGCAGCCGCTTCTGGTCGCATATCGTCGAGGCCATCGCTTATCTGAACACGGTTCGCGCCAACTCGGCGCATCGTTTTGCTGAGGAGCGCTTTTCCGAGCGGCTCGAGCGGGACCTCGCGGCTCGGTTCTCGACGGTCGTGCTCGCGGCCGGCCTCGATGCGGCCGGGCGGCTGGCGGCAGGAGCGATCGTGGCCGCAATCGCCCTGCTCGGGGGCTTGCGTGTCATGGCCGGCGCCATGGGCATCGGTGATTTCGTCCTGGTCCTCTCGATCGGTGGCTCACTCTCGGCGCCGGTGCTGGCGCTGGTGAAATCCTTCGACGAGATGCAGGCTGCGGCTATTTCCGCGAGCCGCCTCTCGGCGCTCGCCGATGCGCGTCTCGAGGCGCTTCCGCAGGAGATACCGGCGGTGAAGAAAGGGCCCGTGCGGCTCGACATCGACGATCTCGGTTTCTCCTATGCGCCGGACGGCGTGCCGGTTATCGCCGGCCTGTCCTGCGCCTTCGGGCCCGGCGAGCGCGTCGCGCTGATCGGACCCAGCGGCATTGGCAAGAGCACGCTTGCCAGTCTGATCTTCGCCGCTCGCGCCGCGAATGGCGGCACGATTCGGCTGGATGGCGTGCCCGTCGCCGAGTTGCCGCTCGCTACCTTGCGGCAGCGGATCCTCGTCGTGCCCCATGAGATCGACGTGTTCACCGGATCGGTCGCGGAGAACATCCGGCTGGGCGCACGGGAAGCGGGGCCGGACGATATCGCACGAGCGGCCCGCATCGCCGGGCTCGACGCCGAGATCGCGGCCTTGCCGCAGGGCTACGACACCCTGCTGGGACAAGGAGGCGTCGAGTTGTCCGCTGGCCAGAAACAGCGCCTCGGCATCGCCCGCGCCGTTCTGCGCGAGCCGGACATCCTCGTGCTGGACGAGAGCACGTCCGCGCTCGATCTCGCGACGGAGCGCCGCGTTCTCGACAGGCTTTTGCAGCATCTGCCGCAGGCTACGATCATCGCGGTGACGCATCGTCCGAGCGTCGCGGAGCGGATGGAGCGCACGATCACGATTTGAGCCGGAGTGCCGTGGGCACGTCGCCTTGGCTTCGAGGTCGGAGATGATCGGCAATGCAGGCTAGCGGCATGGAGGTGTCGCGTTGAAGCTTCGGCCATGAGAGTCAGCTATTGCCTTGTCGGTGCGCGGCAATATCCGATCGTATGCTGCGCTCATGCCACGGGTCCCGTGGCCCAGGGCCGAGCCCTTTGCCTCAAGAGCCGGCCGGCCGGGCGGGTTATTTCGCTTGATTGGTCGGCCTTGGGATCGATAACGTCGCAAGCGGATTCCGCCATAAATATTCTGAGGGAAGAAACGTTCATGAAACTCGACTCGTCAATTTCCGCCGTCATCACAGGTGGAGCGTCCGGTCTTGGAGCCGCCACCGCCCGGCTGCTTGCGTCCCATGGCGTCAAGGTCGCTCTGTTCGATCTGAATGAAGAGCTTGGCGAGAAGGTTGCTCGGGAACTCGGCGGCGTCTTCTGCAAGGTGAATGTCACCTCGACACCCGAGGTCGATGCCGCCTTTGCAAAAGCTCGCGCCGCCATCGGCCAAGAGCGCATCCTGGTCAATTGCGCCGGCGTCGGCGGGTCCGCGAAGACGGTCTCCCGCGACAAGCAGACGCGCGAGATCAAGGAATATCCTCTCGATAATTTCGAGCGCATCATTCAGGTCAATCTGATCGGCACCTTCCGCTGCATCACCAAGAGCGCGGCCGGCATGCTGACGCTGCCTGCGCTGGAAGACGGCGATCGGGGGGCGATCGTCAATACGGCATCCGTTGCCGCCGAGGACGGCCAGATCGGCCAGGTCGCCTACACGGCCTCAAAAGCCGGTATCGTCGGCATGACGCTGACGATCGCGCGCGATCTGTCGAACGAGGCCATCCGCGTGAATACCATTCTGCCGGGAATTTTCGACACGCCGCTGCTCGCGCGCGCGCCGGAGAATGTGAAGGCCGCGCTCGGCGCCCAGGTGCCTTTCCCGCGCCAGCTCGGCCAGCCGGAAGAATACGCGCAGCTTGCCCACACGATGATTACCAACGGCTATTTCAATGGCGAAGACGTCAGGCTCGACGGCGCTATCCGTATGGCCCCGCGCTGAACGCCAATCCATAGGACAACGATCATGGACGCACTCATCATTGACGCATGCCGAACGCCGCGCGGAATTGGCAAGGCCGGCAAAGGCGCTTTGTCGGATATTCATCCGCAACAGCTCGGCTCGACCGTCCTGCGCGCAATCGCCGAGCGAAACAATCTCAAAACTGGCGACGTCGACGATATCGTCTGGGGCGCCAGCTCTCAGATCGCACAGCAGGCCGGTGATCTCGGGCGCATGTCGGCGCTCGATGCCGGCTATGATGTGCGCGCCTCGGGCGTCACGCTCGACCGGTTCTGCGGCTCGGGCATCACCGCCGTCAACATCGCGGCCGCGCAGATCATGGCCGGCGCCGAGGATCTGGTGATCGCCGGCGGCACCGAGAAGATGTCCATGCGCGCCGGATTGAGCTCTGGTCCTTCGTTTCTCGACCGAGGCAATCTGAGACTCCGTGCGCGCCATCCGCAATCGCATCAGGGCGTGTGCGCCGACGCCGTTGCGACGCTCGAAGGAATTTCGCGCGAGGACGTCGACGGGCTTGCGCTGACCAGCCAGCAGAGAGCGGCGAAGGCCATTGCCGGCGGTCATTTCGACAAGAGCATCATCCCCGTCTATCGCGAGGACGGCTCGCTGGCCTTGGATCAGGAAGAATATCCGCGTCCGCAGACGACCATGGAGGGTCTGGCCTCCCTGAAGCCGGCCTTCACGGCGCTCGCCGACGCTGACCTCGACGAAAAGGGCACGACCTATCGCCAGATGATCCTGGCCAAGTTTCCGGATCTCAAGATCAATCACATCCACCATGCCGGCAATTCGTCGGGTGTGGTTGATGGCTCGGCGGCCGTTCTGCTTGCGTCTGCGAAATATGCGAAGGAACACGGCCTCAAGCCGCGTGCGCGTGTGGTGGCGACTGCCAACATCGGCGATTCGCCGACCTTGATGCTGAACGCGCCGGTCCCGGCGGCCCGGAAGGTGCTGGCCCGTGCCGGCCTTGAGGTTGACGATATCGACCTTTGGGAAATCAACGAGGCGTTCGCTGTCGTCGCCGAAAAATTTATGCGCGACCTGAAGCTGGACCGCGAAAAGGTAAACGTGAATGGCGGCTCGATCGCGCTCGGCCATCCGATCGGGGCGACAGGCTCGATGCTGATCGGCACGATGCTGGACGAGCTGGAGCGCCGCGACCTTCGCCGCGGTCTCGTCACGATGTGCGCCGCCGGCGGCATGGCTCCGGCCATCATCATCGAACGCGTATAATTCGTCCGAGATCGGATGGCATCGGCGTCCATACAAGTGGGGTGAAACACATCTGAAACATGGCTGAAACCAAATGAGTCCGAACCGGCTGCGCTCCTGCGCGACCTAATCGATAAGCTCACGAAAGGAGACGGCCATGTTCGAAATCGGGTCCAAGGAAGAGATTGCGTTTCTGCTCGCCCTGTATGGAACGCACACGCGCAAGAAGTCGTCGTGAATGAAGCGGCGGAAACCCTCGCTATGCTTTCAGAGCGGGAAATGGCAGGCCACCGCGCGTCCCGCGCCGGCGGGCGTCAGTGCCGGGTCCTCGGTGCGGCAGCGCGCCTGCGCAAGCGGGCAGCGCGTGTGGAAGCGGCAGCCCGAGGGCGGCTTTGAGGGCGACGGAATCTCGCCGGCGAGCGGCACGAATTCGCGGCGCAATGTCGGGTCCGGCTCGGGGATCGCGGCGATCAGCGCCCTAGTGTAGGGGTGCGCCGGCTTGCGGAACAGCTCTTCGGCGGGACCCGTCTCCACCATCCGGCCGAGATACATCACGCCGATCCGGTCCGAGATATGCCGCACCACATGCAGCCCATGGCTGATGAACAGATAGGTGAGGCCGAGCCTGTCCTTCAGCTCCTCCATCAGGTTGATGACCTGCGCCTGCACCGAAACATCCAGCGCCGAGACCGCCTCGTCCGCCAGCACGAAGCGCGGATTGACGGCGATGGCGCGCGCGATCGCGATGCGCTGGCGCTGGCCGCCGGAAAGCTGGTGCGGATAACGCGCGCTCCAGTCCGGATCGAGCCCGACCTGTTCCAGCAATTCGCGCACCCTTGCCTCGCGCTGCGGGCGCGCCAGTCTTTCATGGACGCGCAGCGGTTCGCCGATGATTTCGCCGACCGTCCAGTGGGGATCGATCGAGCCGTAAGGGTCCTGAAAGATTATCTGCATATGCCGGCGCGTGCGCCGTAGCGCCGCGCCGCCGAGCTGTGTCAGGTCCTCGCCGTCGAAGCGGATGACGCCGGCGCTCGCGCGTTCGAGTTGAAGCAGCACCCGCGCCAGCGTGGACTTGCCGCAGCCGGACTCGCCGACCAAAGCGAAGGTCTCGCCGCGATCGATTTGCAGATCCACGCCGTCGACCGCGCGCACCACGCCGCGCCGCAGGCCGGGCCATGACGCGCCGATCGGATAATGCTTGTACAGCCCTTCCACCTCGATCAGCGGCGTTCGCGCCGGGGTCTTTGCGGAAGCTTCGATCGGGGCTCTCTGCGCGGCCAAGGCCGGCAGCGCATCCTCATGCGGATGCCAGCAGGCCGCGCGGCTTCCGCCGGAATGCTCCTCAAGCGGAGGGACGAACATAGCGCAGCGCTCGCTCGCGCGCGGGCAGCGCGGATGAAAGCGACAGCCGGAGCGAGGCTCGGAAAGGCTCGGAATGCCGCCGGGAATCGCCGGCAGCCTCACCCCGCGCGGCAGATGCGCGCCGACGACCGAGCGGAGCAGGCCGCGTGTATATGGGTGAACCGGATGAGCGAAAAGGCGCTCGACCGGAGCGTCCTCCACGACCCGTCCGGCATACATCACGACGACGCGGTCGGCCATTTCCGCCGCGATACCGAGGTCATGGGTGATGAGCAGGATCGCCATGCCGGTTTCGGCCTGCAATTCCTGGAGCAGCTTCAGGACCTGCGCCTGAATGGTGACGTCGAGCGCGGTGGTCGGCTCGTCGGCGATCAAGAGCCGCGGCGAGCAGGCGAGCGCCATCGCGATCATCGCCCGCTGGCGCATCCCGCCCGAGAGCTGATGTGGAAATTGATCCACCCGCGCATGCGCGTCCGGGATGCGCACCCGGTCGAGCAGGCGGATCGCTTCCGACCGCGCGGCGGCGCGGCCGAGGCCGCGGTGGCGGCGCAGCACCTCGCCGATCTGCTCGCCGATGCTCCACACCGGATCGAACGCCGTCATTGGCTCTTGAAAGATGATGCCGATCCGGTCGCCGCGCAGCGCGCTCATGTCCTTTTGCGACAGGTTGGCGAGATTGCGCCCGTCGAGCCGGATGCTGCCGCTGGCGATCGTCCCGCCGCGATATTCGATCAGACGCATGATCGCATGCGCCGTCATCGTCTTGCCGCTGCCGGATTCGCCGACGAGGCAGACGGTTTCGCCTTCCGCGATGGAAAGATCCACCGAGTGCGTGACCTGCAACGCGCCCGCGGGCGCGTCGACGAAGACGGAGAGGTTGTCGATATCGAGCAATGCGGTCATGTTGCCTCAAGCTCCGCGCTGGCGCGGATCGAGCCGGCTTCGCAGTTTGTCGCCGAGCAGATTGGCGGAGATGACGAGCGCGGTGATCGCCAGCCCCGGAAAGGTCGCGAACCACCAGGCCACCGTGAGATAGCTGCGTCCCTGGCTCAGCAGGAATCCCCAATCCGGCTGGTCGTCGATCACGCCGAGGCCGATGAAGCTGAGGCTCGATCCGATCAGGATCGAACTGCCGATGCCTAGCGTCGCCATCACCAGCATCTGCGACGCGGTGTGCGGCAGGATGTGGCGCAGCACGATCAGCGTATGCGGACTGCCGATGGAGCGCGACGCTTCGATGAAGGGACGGCTGCGGATCGCCAGCACTTGCGCGCGCATCACGCGGGCATAGCGCGGCACCGTGACCAGCCCAACGGCGATGATGGTGTTGGTGAGGCTCGGGCCGAGAGCTGCTGCGAGAATGATCGCGAGCAGAATGTCCGGCACCGCCATCCAGATGTCGAGCAGCCGCATCAGCACGAGATCGATCTTTCGTCCGCCGTAACCGGAGACGAGGCCGATCAGCCCTCCGGCGAGGCCGCCGACAAACACCGCGCATGCGCCCATCAGCAGCGATTGCCGTGCGCCATGGATGACGAGGCTGAGCACGTCCCGGCCGAAATGGTCGGTGCCGAACCAGTGCGTGCGGTCGGGCGGAGCCAGAATGGCGTCGGTCATGTCGGTCGGCGCGAACGGCGCGATCCAGTCCGGAAACAGGCCGCAGGCCAGCATCACCAGCACGATGAGGGCCGGCAGCACGAGTCCGGGCCGGAGCCAGGACGGCAGCACGAGGCGCCGGCGTTTTTCAAGCGCACGCCGCGCCGGAACATGGGCGACGAAGCCCGCAGCGGTTTCACTTATCGTCATCAGCCGTCCACCCGTACACGCGGATCGATGAGGGAATAGGAGAGATCGACCAGCAGATTGATGAGCACGAAAGAGATCGACGCGATCAGCACCGTTCCCTGAATCACCGGAATGTCCTTCACACCCACCGCATCGACCAGCAGCCGGCCGATGCCCTGGCGGGCGAACAGCGTTTCCACCACCACCGTTCCGGACAGAAGCTCGCCGATCAGAATGCCGAGCAGCGTCACCACGGGGATCAGCGCGTTGCGCAGAACGTGGCGAAACAGCACCTGCCATTCCACCAGTCCCTTGGCGCGCAAGGTGGTGACGAAGGGCTCGTCCAGCACGTCGAGCACGCTGTTGCGCACCATCCGCATCAGCCGGCCCGAGGCGATGAGGCCGAGGCAGGCGACGGGGAGGATCAGTTGCGCAAAACTGTCGCTGCCGATCGCCGGCAGCCATTGCAGCGTGACCGAGAACAGCAGGATCAGCAGAATGCCGAGCCAGAAGGACGGCATCGACGTCAGGAACAGCATGATCGACTGGATCGCCTGATCGAGCCAGTTGCCCCGGTTCACCGCCGCGATCACGCCGAGCAACACGCCGGTGACGATCGCCAACGCGCTGGCGAGCAGCGTCAGCGCGACCGTCGAGGGAAATTGCGCCCAGAGGCGGGTGGCGACCGGCTCCTGCGTCGCAAAGGAGATGCCGAGATCGCCATGCAACAGCCGCGAAAGATAGTCGCCATATTGCTCCCAGAGCGGCCGCTCCGTGCCGAGCAGGGCACGGATGCGCGCGATCGACTCCTCGGTGGCGTTGTCGCCGGCGATCAGCACCGCCGGGTCGCCGGGCAGCCAATAAAGGATCGAAAACACCAGCGTCATCGTGCCGAAGATCACGAAGACCGCGCCGGCGACGCGGCGGACAACGAAAGCCATCGTGCTAAGCCTTCAACCATGCCCCGTGAAATTCGGGGAAGCCGTGCGTGTCGATGGTGAGGCCCTGCACCTGGTCGCTGGCGGCGATGGTGTAGAGCAGCACATAGACCGGGATGGCGTAGACCTTCCCGACCAGCTTGCGTTGCGCGCGAACGTAATAGTCGGCGCGCTTCTCGGCGTCGCCCTCGCGCTGGCCTGCACGCAGCCATTCGCTGATCTCGGGATCATTCGTCTTTGCAACGGAAGCGGGCGTGCGGCCGTCCGGTAAATGCAGCCGGCTCAGCACATCGGGGTCGGGTGCGAACTGGCTGCCGCCGGAGAGGTCGTAGTCGCCGTCGATCAATTTCTGGCGATAGGTCGCGTTGGGTTGGCTGTCGATGGTCAGATCGAAGCCGCTGCGCGCAAGCTGGCGGCGGAAGAACTGGATCACGTCCAGCCGCTTCTCGCGGTTGCCCTGGGTGTCGGCGAAGCTCACCGTCAGCCGTTTGCCGTCCTTCTCGCGGATGCCCTTCGCGCCGACCTTCCAGCCCTTGGCGTCCAGAATCTGCTTGGCGCGGGCGAGATCGGGACGCCACGAATTCGCCAGCGCCGCGTCGGCGGAAGCGAAGATCGATGGCGACAGCGGCGCCCATGCGCGCGGCGTGGTGCCGAGATAGATGACGCGCACCGCCGCGTCGATATCGAGCGAGGCGCGAAACGCCTGGCGAATCTCCTCGTCGTCCCACGGCGCTTTGGCGATGTTCAGATAGATCGTGTAATTGTTGTTGAGCAACTCCTTCTCGATCAGCCTGAAGCCGGACGCCGATTTGAAGGCGGCGACGTTCTGCGGAGGGATTCCGTCGGCGGCGTGAACCTGCCGGCTCTGAACCGCGGCGACGCGCGTGGCTTCCTCCGGCACGTTCTTGAAGGTCAGCCGTTCCAGATGGGCCGGGCCTTGATGCGTCGCGCCGGCCGGAGCCCATTTGTAGTCCGGATTGCGTTCGAGCCTGATCTCGACCCCCTGAATCAGCGAGACGAAACGGAACGGGCCGCTGCCGACCGGGTTCTGCGCGATCGCCGCACCGTGCCTGGCGAGCGCCGCGGGCGAGATGATGCCGAGCGTGGTCTTGGACAGATTCCGTAAGAGCGGCGCGAACGGCTCCTTCAGCTTGATGCGCACAGTGTCGGGGCCGAGAATTTCGGTGCTGTCATAGGAGCCGATATCGGGAAGCGCCGTCAGCGGCCGCCCCGCGCTGTTGCCGACGCGATCGAGATTGGCTTTTACCGCCGCCGCGTCGAATTTGGTGCCGTCATGGAAGGTCACGTCGGTGCGGAGCTTGAAGGTGTAGCTCGTCTGATCCGGCGAAATCTCCCACGACGTCGCCAGCCACGGGCCGACGGATTGGTCTGGGCGCAGCACCACGAGGCTGTCGTAGATCGATCGGAAAACGCGGTTGTGCGGAGCGAAGCCGGAATCGTGCGGATCGAGAACGAAACTCGCGATCGCAGCGCCGTCCAGGCCGAACAGGAGCTCACCGCCTTGACGCGGTGTGGCGGGCCCAATCCCCTGCGCGAAACTTCGGAGCGGAAGCAGCATGGGTGCGCCGAGCAGCAGCGCAGCGTGGCGTCGCGTAATCATCATGGATGAATCCCTGGTCTGCGGAAGGACCCCGCGACGATGCATCGATCGGCGTCCTTATTGACCTGTTCAGTGTAGGGGGCGAAGGCGCGGAAAACACGAGAAGGATCGTGCAAATTGCGATCGCGCGGGAGAAAACCGATGGACGATGCCTCGAAAGCAGGATCATCGATTTTTCGGAAAAGGACGCCGCGCGGCAGGTCGTGAGAGGTATCCTCGGGATGGCTGCAAGCCGCCATCGTCTCTCCGGTCACTTTATCCTGAATGACAGACAACTCGGCCGGAAGCTGATAGGATGCGTCGAATCTGCGGATGAACGTTTTTCGGATTGTGGCGATGACGGACAAGAAAAGCCCAGGTACAAGACCTACGACCAGCCGGCGGGAGGTTGGGGCCGCCGCCGCAGCCGCCGAAAATGCTGCTGGAGCAGGCGTCCTCGCCAAGGGCTCGCGCGCTCTGCTGTCGATGAATCAGCCCGGCGGCTTCGAAGCCGAGCTGCGCCTTCCCCGACGCGGAATGCAAGAAGACCTTGGATTTCTGCGAGAATGGCGCAGCGCTCGCATTCGAGGCAACGAAATTCAGGATCACGCGCGAGTTTTTCGAGAAGCACACCGTCGCGGAGCTGATGGAGCAGTCGGACCATTGGCTTGAGATGCAGGGCCGCTTGACCGAGCTGATGCGCTACGAGGCCGCGACCGACAAATACGTGCCGATCGCATGGGATGACGCCTTCGCTCTGATCGGCCGGCATCTGCAGGCTCTCGACAGCCCGCACCGCGCTGAATTCTATGCAGACCGCACGCCGAACGAGGCGGCGTTCCTGTATTATCTTCGTGCGCGAGTTCGGCACCAACAATTTCCCCGACCATGCTCGAACATGTGCCACGAGCCGACCAGCCGCGGCCTGCCGCCCGCCATCGGCGTCGGCAAGGGCACCGTCATCATGGAGGATTTCGAACACGCCGAGGCGATCTTCGTGATCGGGCAGAACACCGGCACGAACTCGCGGATGATGACCAATCTGTTCGAGGCGCGAAAGCGCGGCGTTCCCATCGTCGCCGTCAATCCGATGCCGGAGCGCGCTTTCATGCGCTTCACCGAGCCGCAGGACGTCATTCAGATGGCGACGTTCGGCTCGACGAAGATGCGAGCGAGTTCGTGCATATCCGCATCGGCGGCGATCTGGCCCTGTTCCAGGGCATGATGAAGGTCATGTTCGAACGCGAGGCGCAGGGCGAGAAGATCATCGACCACGATTTCATCGCGAGACACACGGCGGGCTTCGAAGCCGTGCGCGAAGAGGCCCTGACGCACCCGTGGTCCGAGATCGTCAGCGTGTCCGGCGTCAGCGAGGAGCAGATCCGTCGCATCGCCGAAATCTACATGCGCTCGAATGCGACCATGATCTGCTATGGCATGGGTCTGACCCAGCATCAGGAGGGATCGCGGCTCCTCCAGCAGGTGGTCAATCTGCTGCTTCTCAAGGGCAATTTCGGTAAGCCCGGCGCGGGCATCGCCCCATTCGCGGCCATTCGAACGTGCAGGGCGACCGGACGGTCGGCATCGACGAGCGGCCTTCTCAAACTTATCTCGATCGCGTGCGCGATGTGTTCGGCTTCGAGCCTCCGCGCTGCGGTCATCACACCGTCGAGGTCCGTCGCCGCCATGCAGGACGGCACCGCAAGGGTCTTTATCGGCCTCGGCGGCAATTTCGTGCGGGCCGTTCCGGACACCATTCGATCCCTATGCGGCGATGCGGAAGCTGGCTTTGACGGTTGCCATCACGACGAAGCTGAATCGCGGGCATCTGGTGCATGGGCGCGACGCGCTCATCTTGCCGGTGATTTCCCGGTCCGAAATCATTCGGACGGCGGCCGGCGAGCAGTTCGTCACGATCGAGGATGCGATGGCCAATGTCAGCGCGTCGCGCGGCATGCTTGAGCCCGCGAGTCCGCATCTGTTGTCCGAAGTCGAGATCGTCTGCCGGATGGCGCGTGCGGCGCTCCCGGCCAGCAAGGTGGCGTGGGAGAGCTACATCGACAATTACGATGCGATCCGCGACAAGATCGCGGAGGTCTATCCGGAGATTTACGCCGGCTTCTCGGACAAGATCAAGAAGCAGGCGAGCTTTCACCTCGACGTGCCGCCTCGCCGCCTGGTCTGGCTGACGCCAAACGGCAAGGCGAACTTCCTGCCGTTCCCTGGCCTCCATGCGAATGCTCCGGTCGCCGATCCGGCGATGCTGCGTTTGGCGACGGTGCGCTCGCACGACCAGTTCAACACCACCATCTACAGCTACAATGATCGCTATCGCGGCGTTTACAACGACCGCATGGTGCTGTTCATGAATGCCGAAGACCGGACGGCCCGCGGGCTCGACGCAGGTTGCCGGATCGCGCTGGAAACGATCAGTGATGACGGCGTGCAGCGGCGTGTCGACGGATTGACCATCCTGGACTATCCGATGCCGCGCGGATCAGTGGCCGGCTATTATCCGGAACTCAATCCTCTGCTGCCACTCGAATATTACGACAAGATCAGCGGAACGCCGGCGGCGAAATCAATTCCGGTTCGCGTGGTGGCGACCAGCGAACCTTTGCAGTCCGGTTGAAAGCCCGCATAGCGCGCCGATCGTACGGCCCGCCGCGCCGATGCTCGAAGGTTTCGCGGCCGCCGAGGCGCTGCGTCGCTTCAAGCGCGGCAACTTACTCTGCGATGTTCGCGAGCTTGTCGCAGATCACAAGCGCCGAGTCGGGCCGCGCCAGGGTGACGAGCGTGAGATCTGCTTCTGCCGCGCGTTCGACGGCAAGGCTCGTCGGCGCCGAGACCGTGACGAGCATCGGGCAGCCTGCGCGTACTGTCTTTTCGACGAGTTCATAGCTGCATCGCGCGGACAGCAATATGAACCCTTTTGCGGGATCGATCCGCCTGATCGCCAGCGCGCCGATCAGCTTGTCGAGTGCATTGTGCCTGCCGACATCTTCACGAACGAGACGGATGCGGCCGTCGGGCGCACAAAACGCAGCGGCGTGAACGGCCCCCGTTGCGCGGTTGAGCGGCTGATGCTCCTGCATCATCGATAACGCTCCCGCGATCGCGGATCGTGTGACGCGAATGCGCGCTGTAATCCGGGGGAGGGGACGGAGGACCTGTTCGATATTCTCGATGCCGCAAAGTCCGCAACTGCTCTCCGACACCCGCCGTCGGGCGCGCTCCAGCGCAAGGCTCGCTCTTTCCTGCACGAGCGTGATGCGGACGATCCAACCTCCGGGCGTTCGGTGAATGCGAATGTCGTCCACGTCCTCGCGCCGGCGGGCCAGACCTTCCGCCAGCATGAATCCCAAAGCAAAGTCGCGCAATTGCGATGGCGTGGCCATCATCACCGCGTAGCCGATGCCGGAGACTTCGATTGAGACAGGCGCTTCGATCGGAACGATGCGCGAGAGCGTCTCGTCTTGATCTCCGATAAACGGCAGGCGCTGAACGATGACCGTCCGGGATTGGGGCGATCGCCTTGCTGTCGCGGGGCCGGATGGGCCCGCTGCATTCGCCTTTTTTTCGTCACTCGTCATTTTCGTCAGGCCGGTATTCCTCGGGAGGCCCTTCGCTGCGATCTCGTATCGTTAGACGCCAGTTGTTGCCGATAAAGCCATATCCGGGCGGATTCCAGCTTCCGAAAGTCGTTTGGACGAGTTCGATCATTTCATCCGGCGAGGGGGATGGCAACAATGTCGGAGATGGCTCGACCGCCCGCGCTATCCTGAAAGTGCTTTACGAACGCCGGCCCCGGTGCTCGTATCCAAGGCGAGGATGATGCCGCTTAGACGATCCTATGTTGTGCTCTCCCTCCAGGGGCACACCTGAGCCCTGGATCGCGTCGAGAAGCGGCACAAGGGGAACGCTAACATGCACAATGAAGGCTTTTTGATCGCACGCCTGTTCCTGGGCATACCGTTTATCGTGTGGGAGTCTTGAAGCTGCGTGGCGGCGAGGCAAAGCTGGTGCCGGGCCTCGCGCGCTTGGGCTGCCTGACGCCGTGTTTTCTTCCTCTGGTCGGCGTGTGCGAATTCGTCGGAGGGGTGGCCGTAGTGCTAGGTTAACCTGTCCGGACCGCGAGCATCCTGCTGGGTCTCTGGTGTCTCGTAACGGGCTATGACGCTCACCGGGGCAACATCACCGAGCTTCTGAAAAACGCGACGATGTCAGGAGGCTTCTTGCCCTGGCCGCCGCGAGGCGGGCACGATTGCGCTTTTCAGGGGGACTCAAGCGGCTTGTTCGCTTGTTTGCCTTAAACCCCAGTCAACGATGCCGTGCAACGATGTTGCACATATGAAACGATTGTGATGGAGGGAAGAAAATGAAGGACAAGGTTCGGGAGAATATGGATGTCATTGGCGCGGACGGGGTCCATGTCGGGACCGTCGACCGTGTCGAAGGCAATCGCATCAAGCTCAAGAAAAGCGATAATTTTGGAAAGCACGAAGGCCATCATCACTACATCGAGATGGGATTCGTGGCTGGTGTCGAAGGCGACAAGGTCCGTCTTTCCGCGAACGCCGATGTCGCGGTGACCCTTGAAGAAGAAAAGTCCGGACGACCTGTCAAACTCTGATTGCAGGCGCGCAGCGTTCAATACTCGACACGGCGGTCTGATCCGAGAACAACCTGTCCGGAGGCGGCGAACATGTCGCGAGTCTCGCGGCCAGTTCATTTGCGCCGTGAATGGCTGCCGGGAACGGGTATTGCGCGGGCGGTCGAAGGCTTGCTGGCTTTCAGGAAATCGCTGACCTTGCTTTCGATATCCTGCACATACATATCGGCGCGATATTGATGAATGCCCGCGAGGCAAACGTTCTCTTCTCGTCCATCCACCAGCGAAGGATGCGAACGACCGCGCTTGATACGGCGTAGTCATTCGGCCTTGCACCGAGAAGCCGGGCAAGTTCTGCGTCCATTTCAACGATTGTCATTTCGTGGCGTGGTCACCGGCCGAACAGGCGCGTGGTGCTGAACGTGCGATCTTCTCCCGCCGTTCCAATTCTTCGGGAAACGATCAAACGCAGGCGCTTGAACATACATATCCATTACGCCGAACGGTACGCCGCGATGCAGATGCAGCTTCTTGATCCTGACATAGCCATCGCACTGCGGCCGGAATGATCGAAGGTCCGCCGGCAGCGACCTGACGCGCTGCTTCAGCAACATTTTGATCGACTGTTCGTTTCCGATCTCCAGCGGGTCGTTGATCGAACTGCGCAAATGATGGTTGCGGGGAACGGGGATCAATTCCTTCGTGACCACGGTGCCAAGGCCGCGACGACTGACGACGAGCCCTTCCTCGGTCAGAATCTGCAATGCGCGCCTGACCGTAACGGTCCCGACATTGTACTCTTCGCACAACCGCGGAATCGCGGGCAACTCCGTCCCAAGAGTCCACTCGCCATTGGATATTCGCGTGCGAAGCAGGCTGGCGACGCGAACATAAAGCGGAACGCTACTGTGAATCTCAAGGGCGGGGCCGTTCATCGGTGAATTTCCGTCCGATCGCGACAGGATTTAACGGAGCCGCCGCAAGCCACGCCGATGCGATCCGGCTATAAAGCCCGGTTGCCAAAAGCGCCAGCAAGGAACGACTTGCGGTTCCAAGTGAAAAATATAACATGCGCAAGATAGAATGTATGCGGGACTCAACCTGCTTCTTTTGCTGCGACAAAAATTGGAAAAAACAGGGAGGGATAAAATGGCCGACATGACTCGCAGGCGTCTTCTTGCTGCTGGTGGAGGCGCCTTGGTCGGTGCTGCCGCATTGTCAAGGCGGGCCGCGGCCCAGGAAACGGATTGGCCGACAAAACCGATTACGATTGTGGTCGGCTTCGCGCCGGGAAGCGGCAACGACATCATGGCGCGGCTGTTGGCGCGGGCTCTGGCGCCGCTGCTCCCGCAGCCGGTCGTGGTCGAGAACAAGCCCGGCGGTGGCGGCACCATCGGCACCGGAGCGGTGATTCGTGCGAAGCCGGACGGCTATACTCTGATGCTGGGAACGTCGAGCCAATTGGTGATGAACGTCCCTGTCTTTACCGATCAGGGTTTCAATATCGAAACCGATCTGGCGCCTGTCGCGTTGCTCAGCCGCACACGTCTCGTGCTGCTTGGAAAGAAAGGCTTCGCGGCAAAAAACATCAAGGAATTGATTGCGCTGGCCAAGGAGCGGGGGCAGAGCCTCAACGCCGGTTCGGCCGGTCCGGGAAGCATCATTCACATCGCCCAGGAAAAATTCATGCGTGATGCCGGAATTCAAATTCCGATCATCCACTATCGTGGAAGCGGTCCTGCCTTTCAGGCCCTTCTCGCGGGAGAGGTCGATGTTCTGATCGATGGGGCGCGGAACGGCGCACAATATATCAAGAGCGGGGATGTTATCGGCATTGCGATGAGCGATCCTCGCTCGCCTCTGCTTCCCGACCTGCCGACTTTCAAGGAGCAGGGCCTCAACAATTCGGACAGCTATACCTGGAATTCGATTATGGCTCCGCTGGGGACTCCGCGTCCGATTATCGACAAGCTGAACAAGGTCGTGAACGAAGCGCTGAAATCGAAACTGATCGTGGACTATTTGCAGGAAGCCGATTCCACGAGCCTGGCGGGATCAACTCCTGAAACGACGGACGCGTTTTGGCGCAACGAACTCAAAATCTGGGTGCCGCTGGTCCAGGCGATGAATCTCAAGCGAAACTGAGCCTGTCGGACGGTTGCAAACGCTGATATGTAAGATCAAGTGGCGCAGAAGACGCGACGATCGGAGGAATGATGACGAATACCGAGGCGACACTCTATGACATCGACGGCGGTGCCGCCTGGATCACGCTCAACCGGCCGGACAACCGGAACGCCCTGTCGCAGATTCTCGTGAGCGAATTGCATTCGCACCTGAGTGCGGCGATCGCCGATCCGGCCGTGCGCTGCATCGTCATCACCGGCAACGGTCCTTCCTTCTGCGCCGGCGCTGATCTCAAAAATCAAGGAAAGCCGGGCTCCGGCCCGACCTTCGTCGACGTGCTGAAGCTGATCGTCGCCAGCGAGAAGCCGGTGATCGCGGCGGTGAACGGCGCGGCCTTCGCCGGCGGCCTTGGCCTTGTCGGGGCCTGCGATATCATCGTCTCCGCCGAAGACGCGCAGTTCAGCTTTTCCGAGGTGCGGATCGGCGTGATCCCCGCCGTCATCTCGGTCGTCTGCGTGCCGAAGCTCGGCAAGCATCTGGCGACCAAGCTGTTCATCACGGGCGAGCGCTTCAACGGCGTGCAGGCGGTCGATTTCGGCCTGGTGCATCGCGCCGTTCCGAAGGAGAGGCTGCGGGCCGCCGTGCAGGAGGAGATCGACATGATTTCCCTTGGCGCGCCGCACGCGGTTTCCGAAAGCAAGAAGCTGGTGAAGGCGGCGGCCGAGCAGCGACCGCTCGACGAGGCGTTCAAGGAGATGGAGGCCTGGAGCAAAAGCATGTTCGCCGCGCCGGACGGCCAGGAGGGCATGGAAGCGTTCCGGCAAAAGCGAAAGCCGAAATGGGTCAAGGCGTAGTCGAAGGTTCGACCGGGCGATGCATGATCCGAAAACTTTCGGGATCATGCGCTAACGCAGAAAGGCGCGAAAGCGCCGCAGCGCGAACAGAAAAAGAATGAAGCCGATGGCGACGCCGTCCTGGAACCAGATGTTGCGTGGAAGGGCTTGATCCGTTCCATCATTCAGCACGGGCCAGCCCTGAATGGGTCGCGGCGGGCGGCCAGAGGAGATGCGCTGCGAGCTTGCGCAACTCGCTCAGCCACAGCACGGAGCTTGCGACCGCCGCGCAGAGCAGCCAGTCGCCGGCGCCGAGAGCGACCGTGGAAAACGCCTCTTGCAGCAGCGGCGTGTAGATCACCGCGGCGTGCAGCGCCAATGATAGCGCCACGGCGCTCCACAGCCATGCATTCCGGAACAGGCCGCGCAGCACGCTGCGGTCGTCCGAGCGCGCGTTGAAGGCGTTGAAGAGCTGGAACAGCACGAGCGTCGTGAACGCCATGGTCCGGCCATAGGCGATCGAACCGGACCCTTCGATCAACCCGCCGGGAAGCGCCGCATCGAGCACAGCGAGCGTGCCGATCGCCATGATCGCGCCGACCGCAAAGATGTTCCGCCACATCTGCGCGGTAATGACGCCTTCATGCCGCGGGCGCGGCGGGCGGCGCATGATGTCGGCGTCGGCGGGATCGGCGCCGAGGGCGAGCGCGGGCGCGCCGTCCGTCACCAGATTGATCCACAGGATCTGCGTCGCCAGCAGCGGCAGCACGATCTCGCCGGTCGGCGCTGTGAGGCCGATCGTGCCGGCGAGAAGAAAGCCGAAGAACATCGTCATGATCTCGCCGATGTTCGACGACAGCAGATAGCGCAGAAACTTCCTGATATTGACGAAAATCGTCCGTCCTTCGGCGACGGCGGCGACGATGGTGGCGAAATTGTCGTCGGCGAGGATCATGTCGGCGGCTTCCTTGGAGACGTCGGTGCCGGTGATGCCCATGGCGATGCCGATGTCGGCCGTCTTCAGCGCCGGCGCGTCGTTGACGCCGTCGCCGGTCATCGCGACGATATCGCCGTTGCGTTGCAGGGCCTGCACGATCCTGAGTTTGTGCTCGGGATTGACGCGCGCATAAACCGAAACCTCGTTTACGACGCGGTCGAGCTGATCGTCGGTCATCGCCTCAAGCTCCGCGCCGGTGACGGCGCGTTGCGTCGAGGTGATGCCAAGCTCGGCGGCGATGATGGAGGCGGTCTTCGGATGATCGCCGGTAATCATGAGCGGGCGGATGCCCGCCATTCTCGCCTGCGCCACCGCCTTGCGGGCTTCGCTGCGCGGCGGATCGATCATGCCGATCAGGCCGACAAAGACGAGGTCCTGCTCGACCGCCTCGTCGAATGAATGATGGTTTTCCGGTCCGTTCGGCAGCGAGCGGAAGGCGACGCCGAGCGTGCGCAGCGCCTCGGTCGCCAATGCGTCGTTGCCGTCCATGATCTCGGCCCGGCGCGCCTCGGTGAGCGGCATCGCATCCTTGCCGACAAGCTCGTGGCTGCAATGGGCCAGCAGAACGTCCGGCGCGCCCTTGGTCGCGACGATGAAGCGATCCCTTCGCTCGGTGTCGGTGTGGATCGTCGTCATCAATTTCCGTTCGGACGAGAACGGCACTTCGGCGATCCGGGCGAAGCGCGTATCCAGCATGTCCGGCGCAAGGCCGGCCTTGCGCGCGGCGACGATCAGCGCGCCTTCGGTCGGATCGCCCTGCACGATCCAGCGTCCGTCCTGCTCTTGCAGGATGGCATTGTTGGCGCGGTCGGCGGCGGTGAGCGCGCGCGCCAGTTCGAACGCCAGCGCGCCGTCGGTCGATGCGCCGTTATCGAACTGCACCTCGCCGAACGGGGCGTAGCCGGTGCCGGCGAGGGTGGTGCAGCCGCTGGCCGTGACGACGCGGCGCACCGTCATCTCGTTCCGGGTCAGCGTGCCGGTCTTGTCGGAGGCGATCACGGTGGCGGAGCCCAGCGTTTCGACCGCTGCGAGGCGGCGGATGATCGCGCGCTTGCCGGCCATGCGCTGCATGCCCATCGACAGCACGGCGGTGACGACCGCCGGCAATCCTTCCGGCACGGCGGCGACGGCCAAGGCCACGCCGAGGATCAGCAGATTGAAGAAACCGGAGAAATCGCGGATGTCGCTGGCGAGAAAAATCGCGCCGATCATCACGATGGCGATCAGCACCACGGCGATCGCCAGCGCCTTGCCGGTGCGGGCGAGTTCCTTTTGCAGCGGCGTGATTTCGTCGGGCGCTGTTTGCAGCAGGCCGGCGATGCGTCCCATCTCGGTGTGCATGCCGGTCGCCGTCACCACGGCGCGGCCGTGGCCGTAAACCGCGGTGGTGCCGCTGAACAGCATGCAGCGCCGGTCGCCAATATCGTCGGCGGCGACAGGGGCGACCGATTTGGACACCGGAACGCTTTCGCCGGTGAGCGCGGCCTCGGCGGTCTGGAGCGCGGTTGCGTCGATCAGCCGGGCATCGGCCGGAACGGTGTCGCCCTCGGCAATGACGACGATGTCGCCCGGTACCAGCGTCGTGGTGGGAACGCTTCGGCGTTCGCCGTCGCGGACGACATTGGCGTGAGCCGCGGTCATTTCACGAAGTGCAGCGACCGCGCGCTCGGCGCGAGCCTCCTGGATGTAGCCCATCACCCCGTTGAGGATCACTATCGCGATGATGGCGATGGCTTCATAGGGCGCGGCGGTGGCGCGTTCGTGCAGCCAGATCGCCGCCGAAATGCAGGCGGCCGCGATCAGCAGCAGCACCAGGATATCAAGAAACTGATCGAGGAATTTCCGCCATTCGGGATGCGGCTGCGCCGAATCCAGTTCGTTCGCGCCCAAAAGCGTGAGGCGACGCTCCGCCTCGGACTCGGTCAGGCCGCGATCGGCGTCGGTGCGGAATGCTGTCAGAACCTCTTCGGCGGTTTTCCGGTGCGGCTCGTTCGTCGTCAGGTCGGTCGGTGTGGTCGTCATGCGTCCCGGCGAGTGAGGGTTGAGCAATCCGGATTACCAACCGTTTGCAGCGGCCGGATGATCCAGGTCAAATCCCGAACTTACGGTTCAGCGAGGTTCCGAGTTTGAATCGTTCTCGACCACAAGGTGGACGATGCCGGCGATGTCCTCGACATTGACGACGAAGGTGAGGCCATGGCCGGGCTTGGTCAGATCCGCGGCGCGGACGATTTCCTGAACCATCCTGTCTTTCAGATCGGCGGGAACGAGCGTAAGGACAATTTCCTTCTCCGGCTCGATCTGGATGCCGAACACCCGCTGCTGTTCGTTGCGGCCGATGCCGCGACCGAACAGAACGGTGCCGCCATGCGCGCCGGCGTTCATCGTCGCTTCCAGAATCGTGTCGCCCCATCCCTTGCGGACGATGCTGACGATCAGGCGAGGGTTCTGCATGGTTCAATCCTTTTGCTTTCGCCGCATGGGCCGCATGACGAATCCCAGCGCCATCACCGAGAGGATCGGCGCCAGCGCAATCAATGCCACGAAGCCGAGACCGTTAATGAGAGGGTCGCGGTCGCCGGCCGCGACAGAAGCTCCGAGCGCCAGCGCCAGCAGGAACGTGTTGGCCAGCGGCCCGGTGGCGACGCCGCCGGAATCGGCAGCGATCGCAACGAAATCCTTGTCGCTGAAGATCATCAGGACGATGGCGAGCGCGTAGCCCGGCACGACGATATAAGGCAGCGGAATCTCGTAGGCGATTCTGAGAATACCGATCGCAACCGACAGCGCGACGCCGGCGCAGACCGCATAGAGCACCGCCATTCGCGAGATCGAACCGTTGGAGGCGTCTTCGACCTGATCCGCCAGAATGCGCACCGCCGGCTCTCCCCAGGTGGTGAAGAAGCCGAGCAGCAGGCCGATCAGAACGAACAGCCATGTCTGGTCGCGCCCGCCGGGCTTCGCCGATGAGGCGGCCGAAGGGGAGAAAGCCGATGCCGACGCCGAGCAGAAACAGAAACAGGCCGATAGCCGCGATGATCGTGCCTTTCAGGATGTCGGCGACCCGCGCCGCGGCAGGTTCAACAGAAAGATCTGAAAGATCAGGAACAGGATCGCAAGCGGGCCGACCGCGATCGCCACGCTCCAGGCGGTCGCGGCGATCTCGCTGATCCAGTCTTCCGCCGTCACAGCAGCGCTCCCGCCAGCAGCAGTATGATGATCGGGCCGACGGACGCGATCCCGAGCAGACCGAAGCCGTCGGAAATAGCCGAGCGTCCGGCGAGCACGGAACTGAGGCCGATGGCGACGGCGATGATGACGGGCGCGGACAGGACCCCGGTGGTGACGCTGCCGGCGTCGAAGGCCAGCGGCACGACATTCGCCGGCACGATCAGGCAGAGCGCGATGATGATCGCGTAGGTCGCCGCCAGCAGCCAGCGGATCGGCCAGCCGGTGATAATGCGCCCCATCGCCAGCGCCGTGAAGATCGCGACGCCGAGCGCGATGGCGTACAGGATGACAGGGCCGGACACCGCGCCCTGCGAGATGCTGTCCACCTGCGCGGACAGGACCAGCACGTCGGGCTCCGCCACCGTCGTTGCGAAGCCGAGCGCGAACGCCACGGCAAGGATCAGCATGATCGAGCCCTTTTTCGGCAGCTCCGCGCCGATGAAACGTCCCATCGGCAGGATGCCGACATCGATGCCGGTGAACAGCAGCAACATGCCGAGCACGGCGAGAGTGGAGCCGGCGAGGAACTGGGCGAAAACATCGAGCGGCGCGTGGACGACGGTGAGTTGCAGGGCGATGACGAGGCCGACCAGCGGCGCGACGGCCTTGAGAACGTCGAGCAGTTTTTCGCGCAGGAGAGACCACATGCTTCAGGATCGGACCTGGGCGACGCGCGAGCGCGGTGCGGTCTCGTCGGCGAGCCAGAAGGCGATGCGCCGCCAAGCGGTTCTCAGCGTCGTCGCGCCCATGAACAGGCTGAGATGCCGGCAGGGTTCCACCAGCGTGACAATGTCGGCAGGCGGCGTGCCGATCAGATGTGCCGTGGCGAGCAATTGCTCCGGCGGCACCAGTTCGTCATCGCGTCCCGCGAGCAGGCAGATCGGAATGTTGATGTCGCGAAGATTCGCGCAGCGGCCAAGCGCCATGAAGCGATTGCCGGCGATCTGATTTTCTCTGAACAGATTGCGGATGAATTGCAGATAATAGGGACCGGGCAGGTCGACGGTGGCGGCGTGCCACAGGCGGAACCGCGCCTCGAGCGCGTGTGCGTCGTCGGCATCGCCGCTGTCCGGCATCTGAAGAACCTCGCCGATCTCGGTCGCGGCGAGCAGCGGTCCCCATGCCTCCAGCAATTGCTGGCCCATTGCCCGGCCGCCGCCGGCACGCACCAGATGCTCGAACGCCGCATGCGGCGTCGCCGCGACGAATTGCGCCAGCGTGGAGGGCGCAGCCGCAATATCGACCGGCGCGCCGGCCAGCACCAGCCGGCCGACCTTGTCCGGAAAGCGTGCGGCATAAAGCAGCGCCAGCCAGCCACCCTGACAGAGGCCGATCAGATTGACCGGCGGCTTCAACTCGTCCACCGCGACGTTGAGATCGGCCAGATAAGTGTCGATGGAGAAGTTGCTCATCTGCGCTGTCGCCGAGCGCCAGTCGGTGACGAACAGAGGCCGCAGGCCCTCGCTGAGCAGGGTCTCGACCAGGCTGTATCCCGGCGCGAAATCGGCGACGGTCGCGCGATGGAACGCGAACGGGGCGCAGACAAGGGTCACGGGCTCTGTCGTATGTCCCGCCGTCTCGACCGAGAAATCGCGCAACTGCATCGATGGCAGCTCCAGCCGCACCGTGTTGGGCGTGACCCATTCCGGCGGCGGGGGAGATGTATTGTCCCTGCCCGTCAGCGTCGTGACCATCAGGTCGAGGGCTGTGGCGGTCGCCTGACTGACCGATGCTGCGGCTGACAACGGCCAGAACATCGCCGCCGGCAGACCGAGCGACTGCGGCGATGTGCTACGGGTGTCTTGTTCGCGGTCGCGACCTTGCAAATGCTGATGGCTCGACATCGAAAGCCTCCATTTGACAGGTGGCATGACAATGGCTGGCGACGTCGAACTCTCTCATCCGTCCATGACGGGCTGAAAGAGTTCGGCTCTGTTTTCGCGCGCGCGCGAGCGGCGAGCCGATCTTAACTGCCGAAGCCGCTGCCCTTGAACAGCCGCGTGCTTTTCAGCAAATCCTCGCTGTCCTTGAACAGGCGGCGATTGCTGTCGGCGATGATCTGCACCTGACGGTTGGCGAATTCCTGATACACGGCCGCCGCATCGGTCGGGGAACGCGTCGCCGCGAGCCGGCCGAACATCTCCGAGATCAGCGCGGCTTCCGATTGCGCCTGATCGAGCCAGACCTGGCTGATCTTTCCGGCGACATCCCAGAAATGCTTCTGCGTTTCGGCAAGTGCCTCGATCTGCTGCCTGGTCGTCTCGGCGAATTGTTCCCGGACATCCTGCGGGCCTGAAGGAGTGCCGGGCGATGAATCGTGGGCCATGGACGCTCTCCTGAATTCTTACGGGATCATATCGAATGATCGAAGCATAACGGGCGGGCGGCCGGTTTGATCCTTGTCAATCCGTTCGGGGGGCCTCAATCCTGAAGCACATAGGTGCCGGGAGCGTCGCGCAGAAGCCTGCCGTCGTTTGCGGCGACGGGGCGGGCGGTGACTGGTGCGGCGGAGCGCGCATCGAGCCAGGCGATCCATTCCGGCCACCATGAGCCTTCTTTTTGCGCGGCGGTTGCGAGAAATGTCTCGGGGTCCGCGTAGTGCCCGTTTGCGGGGCGTGTGGCGATCTGGAATTTGCGCCCCTTGCGGCCTGGCGCGGAGACGATGCCGGCATTGTGACCGCCGGTCGTCAACGCAAACGTGACCTCGCAATCGGCGAGCAGATGGATCTTGTAGGCCGATCGCCAGGGGGCGACATGGTCGCTCACGGTGCCGACGGCGAAGATCGGCAGATCGAGGTCGTTCAGCGCGATCGGACGGCCGCCGACGCGGAAGCGGCCTTCGGCGAGATCGTTGTCGAGAAACAGGTGCCGCAGATATTCCGAATGCATCCGGTAGGGCATGCGCGTCGCGTCGGCGTTCCAGGCCATCATGTCGATCATCGGCTGCCGCTCGCCCATCAGATACTCCTTGACGATGCGCGACCAGACGAGATCGTTCGAGCGCAGCGTCTGGAACGCGCCGGCCATCTGCCGGCTGTCCAGCAGGCCCTGATCCCACATCATGTCTTCAAGGAAGGCGATCTGGCTTTCGTTGATGAACAGCATCAACTCGCCAGCTTCGGTGAAGTCCGCCTGCGCCGCGAACAGCGTCATCGATTGCAGCCGCTCGTCGCCGTCGCGCGCCATCGCGGCTGCTGCGATCGACAGCAGCGTGCCGCCGAGGCAATAGCCGACGGCGTGAACCTTCTGATCCGGGACAACGGTGCCGACAGCGTTCAGCGCGGCCATCACGCCGAGGCTGCGATAATCGTCCATGCCGAGATCGCGGTCCTCGGGGCCGGGATTTTTCCAGGAAATCATGAACACGGTGAAGCCCTGATCGACGAGATACTTCACCAGCGAATTCTGCGGCGACAGATCGAGGATGTAATATTTCATGATCCATGCGGGAACGATCAGCACCGGCTCGGGACGGACCGTCGCCGTGGTCGGCTCGTACTGGATCAGTTCGATCAGCCGGTTCTGGTAGATTACCTTGCCGGGCGTGGCGGCGACATCCTTGCCGACGACGAAATGCTCGGTTCCGGCCGGCTTCCTGCCGCTGACGCTGCGCTCCCAATCGTCCATGAAATTGCGCATGCCGTCGACGAAATTCATTCCGCCGCGCTCAAGCGTCCGTTGCAGGATTTCCGGGTTGGTCAGCGGGAAATTCGACGGCGAGACCATGTCGAGCATCTGGCGCGAGCCGAATTCCACCATGTTCTCATGCTGGCGCGAGACGCCGCGGATTCCTGTCGTCGCATTGTGCCACCATTGCTGCTGAAGCAGGAATGACTGATGGATGAGATTGTAAGGCCAGCGCTGCCATGATCTCGTGTGCGAAGCGTTTGTCCTGCGGCAGCGGTTCGATGCAGCAGTCGGCCGGCGCGCCCGGCGTCGCGCAATGCGTCGCGTAGGTGGACAGGCGCAGGCTCTTGCGGAACGCCTTGTTGATGAGCTGCAATTGCTTGCCGGGTGAGAAGGCAAGGTGCGTCGCCCAGTCCAGATAGGCTTCCGTCAGCGCCGCGGGCGACAGTCCCAAGGTGAAGCGTGCCAAAGTCGCGTGCGCCGAGCGGTCCATGACGTCCGACAGCGCGGTGATAGCGTTGCACTCGGGCGTGTGCTGTTCGCCGCGATCGCTCGCGGCAGGCGCAGGCGAGGCGACCGGCGAGGAAGCGAAGTGCGCGGAAGCGGGATCACGGTCGCGCGGCGTCCGGTCGCGCCTTCGGGATTTTGCGTCAATGTCGGGTCGTGCTGGTTCATCTCGGCGATCCTTCACGGTCGGCGTACTCGCGATGAGAAATATCGTTTCGGATGCGCCGGACTTTGATCCGGCTCAACAATCGGATGTCACAGATATGTGTGCTGGAGATGTTCTATTCAAACGCGACAGCGAAAGCGCGGCTTAAGGACGCGGCGGCGCGTGCCGATCGGCGCAAATTCTCGCCTCTTCGAGATGCCGGCAGGCGGCGTCGAGGGTGCTGGCGGGCGTCCCGCTGGCGTCGACGGTCGTCCATGTCATCGCGCCGATGTCGTAATGCTCCTGCTGCCGCGCTACGGCCGCGTCGGCATCGGATGCGTCGGCTTTGCGTGCCTGGACGCGCCGGATGCGGGTGTCGAGATCGGCGGTCAGAAACAGCCCGCAGAACGCCACGTTGGCGTCGCGGGCGACGGCCGCGATGGCCTCGCGTTCGGAGGGGCTCGCGAACACCGCATCGACGATGACCGAGTATCCCGCCTGCGCGACCCGCGCCGCCCGCTCCGCCAGGTGGTCGTAGATCCGCGCCGTCACCTTCGGCCGATAGGCGTCGGGGGGCAGGTGCTCGGTCTCTTGGGCGCCGTACAAATTTTTGCGCGCGACATCGGAGCGCAGCAGGATCGCGCCGGGCGGGGGCGGCAGGTGTTGCGCCAACGCGCGGGCGAGCACGGATTTTCCGGTTCCCGAAAGGCCCGCGGTGCAGATGATGGCCGGCGTCGCGGGCCGAAGCAGGTCGAGCGCAAGCATGAAATAGCGCGCAGCAGCGCCGGCGATGGCGGAGCGTTTATCGTTTGAAGCACTGGCGAGGCGGGCGGCCGTCACCTTGGCGCGGATCGCCGCGCGCAGCGACATGAGGAACGGCAGCGCGGCCAGCCCGTCATCGTCCTCGTCGCGCCGCGACGCCTGAAGATAGCCGTTCAACAGCAGATTGGCGGGGCCTGCGAGATCGCGCTCGATCAGGTCCATCAGCGGGAAGGCAAGGTCGTACAGCACATCGCCCGAGGCGACGACGGCATCGAACTCGATCGCGTCGTATGCCACCGGCTCCTCGCCGATCCGTACGATATTGCCGAGATGCAGGTCGCCATGGCAGCGGCGGATCAGGCCGCGCTCTCCGCGCAGGACCAGCAGCGGCCGGAGTTTTCGCAGGGCCTCGCGGGCGCGGCGGTCGAGTTCGTCGACCTCCGGCGGCGCGAACAGCGAGGGATATTCGCGCATTGCCGCGCTGTTCTGATCGATATAATTCGCGACGGCGGCGATCCACGCCGCCGCGGGCGCCGGCTCGGAAGCTTCGTGCAGGGCTGCGATGGTGAGCGCCAGCCGCTCCGCCAACCGGTCGCTGAACTCGCCGCGATCGGCGATGTGATCGAGCGTCTGGCTTTCATCGAAGCGCGCCATGTCGACGGCCCATTCGACCGGGCTGCCCTCGCCGCCGATGGCGAAATGGCCGTCACGTTCGCGTGTGATCGCGACGATCCCGCGATAAAGCTGCGGCGCGAACCGCCGGTTGACGTCGATCTCGGTCGAACACGCGATTTTGCGCTTCTCCGGTGTCGAATAGTCGAGGAACGGAAACCGCACCGCGCGCTTGATCTTCAATGCGCGGTCGCCGGCCAGAAATACGGCAGCCGCATGCGTGTCGTAGCGGATGACCCGCGAGCCTCCGTAAGTCTTCGGATCGCCGAGAAATCCAAGAATGTCTTCCTGCAACAGAACCTGTTCCCGTAATGCGTCCATGCTTTCACCCGATGTCATCTAAGACGTTCGCGCGGCGGCGGTAAGGCCCCGTTGATCGAGGTCAAAATCATCCGGAACGGCTGATGCACCCGCGGCGACCTAATGGCGCGACACATATCGTCGCCATGATTGTGCCTGTATTGTTGCCGCATTGAGATATGGGTGAGATCATCACGTTTCCGAATGATCGCCAAAAGAGGGCCAGCCTTTGTCTTACAGGCCGCTGTTAGCCACCGCGTCGCAAGCGGGTCGTCTTGAATTGCGGCCCTCCGGGTCTTGGATCGCGGCCAATGGGACCGATCTGGAGGCGCTGCTGAATCATGCGCGGCCGCAGGTCGCGCAGGCGAAGTCGTTGACGATCGACATGGCGGGCTTGCGTGAACTCGATACGCTCGGGGCGTGGCTGCTGGAGAAAACCTCGCGGCAGGTTTCGGGCAAGGTCGAGATGGTCGGTCTCGCCCATGATTATGCCGGCCTGATCGACGAAGTTCGCAAGGTGAACCGGAGCGATCCGCCGCCCGCCAATGCCGGCAATCCCGCGCTTGCCGGGCTCGAACAGGTCGGCCGCTCCGCCTGGGGCGCAAGCGAGGCGGCTGCGTCGTTTCTTCAGATGCTCGGCGCACTGTGCTTTGCGCTGCTCGGCACGCTGCGCGCACCGCGCTCGTTTCGGTTGACCTCGACGGTCGCGCAACTGTACCGCGTCGGCTGGCAGGCGATTCCGATCATCCTGCTGATTACGTTTCTGATCGGAGCGATCATCGCCCAGCAGGGCATCTTCCATTTCCGCAAATTCGGAGCGGACTCTTACGTTGTCGACATGGTCGGCATCCTGGTGCTGCGCGAGCTTGGCGTGCTGATCGTCGCGATCATGGTGGCGGGGCGCTCCGGCAGCGCCTACACCGCCGAGCTCGGCTCGATGAAGATGCGCGAGGAGATCGACGCGCTGTCGACGATGGGGCTGAATCCCGTCACGGTGCTGATCCTGCCGCGCATTCTGGCGCTGGTCATCGCGCTGCCGATCCTCACCTTCATCGGTTCGATGGCGGCGCTTTATGGCGGCGGGCTGGTGGCGTGGTTCTATGGCGGCATGGAGCCCGCGATCTTCATCGCGCGGCTGCGCGAGGCGATCTCGGTGACGCATTTCGAGGTCGGCATGATCAAGTCGCCGTTCATGGCGCTGGTGATCGGCATCGTCGCCTGTAGCGAGGGCCTGCGCGTCAAGGGCAGCGCCGAATCGCTCGGCAAGCAGACGACGACTTCGGTGGTGAAGTCGATCTTCCTCGTCATCGTGCTCGACGGCTTGTTCGCCGTGTTCTTTGCGTCGATTGGACTGTAATCGTGGACGCCTCTGTCGATCAGCCCGCCATTCGCGTCCGCGATCTCGTCGTCGGCTTCGGACGCCGCATCATTCTCGACCGCCTGTCGCTCGATGTCCGTCGCGGCGAGATTCTCGGCCTGGTCGGCGCGTCCGGCGGCGGCAAGTCGGTGCTGATGCGCACCATCATCGGTCTCATTCCACGGCGCTCCGGTGAAGTCGAGGTGATGGGCACCAAAATCGGCGACGTCGGAACGCAGGCCGCTGCCAGGCAATGGGGCATTCTGTTTCAGCAGGGCGCGCTGTTTTCGTCGCTCACGGCGCGGCAGAACGTCCAGTTTCCGCTGCGCGAGAATCTCGATCTGTCGGAAGGGCTGCTGGACGAGATCGCGAACGCCAAGCTGGAGATGGTCGGCCTGCGCGCGGAGGACGGGGACAAGTTTCCCTCGGAGTTGTCGGGCGGCATGATCAAGCGCGTGGCGCTGGCGCGCGCGCTGGCGCTCGATCCCGCGATCCTCTTTCTCGACGAACCGACCTCCGGCCTCGACCCGATCGCCGCCGGCGACTTCGATACGCTCATCAAGACATTGCAGCGGACGCTCGGGCTGACGGTGTTCATGGTGACGCATGACCTCGCCAGCCTCAACACGGTCTGCGACCGCGTCGCGGCGCTGGCCGACGGAAAAATCGTCGCGATCGGCGCGATGCGCGACGTGCTTCAATCCGAACATCCCTGGGTGCGTGCCTATTTCCACGGCAAGCGCTCTTTGATGCTGCAACAGAAGGCGAATTGAACGATGGAAACCCGTGCTCCTTTTGTCATCGTCGGCGCGTTCGTGCTGGCCGCCATCGCGGCGGTGTTCGGCTTCGTCTACTGGCTGCACAACACCGGCGGCGTCGGGCCGCGGACGACCTATCAGGTGCAGTTCGACGGCGCGGTGCCGGGCCTCTTGGTCGGCGCGGCGGTGCTGTTCAACGGCATTCGTGTCGGCGAGGTGACGAGCATCGCGCTCGCGGCGGATCATCCGCGCCGCGTCAACACGACGATCGCGGTGGCCTCCGATACGCCGGTGCGGCCCGACACCAAGGTCGGTCTGGAATTTCAGGGTCTGACCGGCGTGCCGGTGGTCTCGCTGGAAGGCGGTCAGCAGGTCGGCGGCACGGTCACGACGCTGATCGCCGAACCCGGCGCGGGGCAAAGCATGACGCAGGCCGCGCGCGATGCGCTGCGCAAGGTCGATACGGTTCTGGCGGAAAACGCCGATCCGTTGAAATCGGCGATCGCCAATCTTCAGGTGTTTTCCGAAGGGCTGGCGCGCAACACTGGCAAGATCGACGGCATCCTCACGGGGATCGAACGCATGACCGGCGGCGGCGCGCAGCCGAAAAAAGTGACCTATGACCTGAAAACCGTGCGCGACTTCTCCTCGATCACGAAGAAGGCGCTTGCCGGCACGCTGGCGATTCCGGAGCCGACCGCGATACTGATGCTGGATACGCAGCGGTTCCTGTTCTCGCCACCCGGCGATCATCCGAACTTCGCCGAAGTGACATGGGCCGACAATATTCCGAAACTCGTGCAGGCGCGGCTGATCCAGAGTTTCGAGAATTTCGATCTGGCGCACACGCTGCGGGGCGATGCTGAGAACGAGGCCGAGTACCGGCTGGTTCTCGACATCCGCCGCTTCCGGATCGAGACCGATGGCGAGCCGCGGGCCGATATCGCTCTCTCGGCGCGCATCGTTCACAAGGATGGAAAGCTGGTCGCGGCGCGCCTGTTCGAGGCAACGCAGAAGATCGACAAGCCCGATCCGGCCAAGCTCGACCCGGAAGCTGCGGATGCCGCGTTCAACGCGGCATTCACCCGCTTCGCGAAGGAATTGACCGGCTGGGTCGCCGAGACGATCTGATCGTCGCGCGTGGCTCTGCCGCGTCCCGCTATGCCGGCTTGACCGGCAGCGTGACGATGCGGATTTGAGGATCGTCGGGGTTCTCGACGATGTCGAATCCCAGGTCGCGGCACATGCGCAGCATGGTGGTGTTTTCCGCGAGCACCTCGCCGCGAATGGTTTTGATGCCTTCGTGCCGGGCGTAGTCGATCAGCATCTGCATCAACTGCCAGCCGAGGCCACGTCCCTTCATGTCGGAGCGGACCAGCACCGCGTATTCGGCCGTATCGCTGTGCGTCATGATGTGCAGCCGCCCGACGCCGAGCATGTCGCCGGACGCCGCCTCGATCGCCAGAAACGCCATCGCGCGGGCGTAGTCGATCTGGGTGAAGCGGGCGATGGCGGCGTGGCTGAAATCCTTCTGCGGCGCGAAGAAGCGCAACCGCAAATCGGCCGGCGCGATCTGCCGCAGAAACGGCGGGTAGAGCGGTTCGTCTTCCGGCCGCACCGGGCGGAAGCGGATCGGCGTGCCGTCGCGAAGCTGCGAGCTGCGCTCCCATTCCTTCGGATAGGCCCGGATCGCCATGCGCGGATGACCGCTGCCGCGTCGGCGGGCCGATGCCTTGGCGACGGCGACGCGCGCATCGAGTGCGATGACGCCGGAAGAATCGGCGAGCAACGGGTTGAGGTCGAGTTCGGTGACTTCCGGCAGATCGGCGGCAAGCTGCGACAGCTTCACCAGCGTCAGCGCGATCGCCACGGTGTCGGCGGCGGGAACGTCGCGATAGCCTTTGAGGATGCGCGAGATGCGCGTCCGCCCGATCAGATCGTGCGCGAGGCCGAGGTCGAGCGGCGGCAGCGCCAGCGCCTTGTCGTTGACGACCTCGACCGCCGTTCCGCCGCTGCCGAACACGATCACCGGACCGAACGTCGCATCGTCGGCGAGGCCCGCGATCAGTTCGCGCGCCTGCCGGCGGACGATCATCGGATGGATCGTGACGCCGGTGATCCGCGCGTCGGGTTTTGCGGCCCGCGCGCGCTTGAGAATATCGGTGGTCGCGGCGCGAACCTCCTCTTCGCTGGCGAGGTTGAGCCGCACACCGCCGATGTCCGATTTATGCACGATGTCCGGTGAGAGAATCTTCACCGCCACCGTTCCCTTCGTCAGCAGCGGGCGGGCGATCGCGGCGGCCTCGTCCGCGTCGCGCGCGAGCGCGGCGGAGGCGACCGGAATGTCGTAGGCCGCCATCAATCCGGTGATCTCGACCGGATCGAGCCAGACTCGGCCGCTGTCGGCGACGCCTCTCACGATACGGCGCGCCGCTTCGACATCGGGCGCGAAATCCTCCGGCAGGCTCGGCGGCGTCGCCATCAGGGCGTTCTGGCCCTCGCGATAGCGCACGAGATGCATGAAGCCGCGCACTGCGTCGCTCTCGGACTGGAAGTAAGGAATCCGCGCGGCGTCGAACGCGGTTTCCGATTGGCCGTTGTCGCCGACCCAGACGGCGAAAACGGGCTTTGGCGGAAAGTGCTTGAGGCGATGCGCCTCCACGCTCGCGATCGTTGCGGCCGCGGCGTCACCCACCGAGGCCAGCGCCGTCGGCACGTTCATCACCAGCACCCCGTCATTCGCGGGGTCGGCGAGCAGCGCGTCGAGCGCCGTGCCGTAGCGGTCCGCGCCGGCGTCTCCGGCGATATCGACCGGATTGGACTTCGACCAGATCGGCGGCAGTTTTTCGTCGAGCGTGCGGGCCGTCTCCGGCGACAGCGTCGCGAGCTGGCCGCCGAGGTCGATCAGGCGATCGACCGCGAGCACGCCGATGCCGCCGCCATTGGTCAGGATCGCCAGCCGGTTGCCGTTGAAGGGGCGGACATGGCCGAGGGTTTCGGCGGCGTCGAACAATTCGTCGAGATCGAGCACGCGCACCAGCCCCGCGCGGCGGAATGCGGCGTCATAGACGGCGTCCGATCCGGCCAGCGCGCCGGTGTGGGTCTGGGCGGCGGCCGCGCCTTGCGCATGCCGTCCGGACTTGATGACCACCACCGGCTTGATGCGCGCCGCGGCGCGCGCCGCCGACATGAATTTCGCCGCGTCCTGAATCGATTCGATATACAGCACGATGGCGCGCGTCGCCTTGTCGGTGGCGAAATAATCGAGCAGGTCGCCGAAATCGACATCGATCTGGTTGCCGAGCGAGACGACGCCGGAAAAGCCGATCGACCGCTGCGCCGCCCATTCCACCAGCCCGGCGACGATCGCGCCGGATTGCGAGATCAGCGCCAGTTCGCCCGGCTGCGACATATGCGCGGCGAAGCTTGCGTCGAGCTTCGCCGCGGGCACCTGGATGCCGAGACAGTTCGGGCCGAGCAGGCGCATTCCGTGCCGGCCGGCGGCCTGCACTGCCGCTTCCGCCAGCGAGCCTTCGCCGCTGCCGAGCCCGGCGGTGATGATGACGGCGGCGGCGCAGCCGCGGCTGCCTGCGTCGGCGATGATCTGCGGCACCATCTTCGGCGGTGCCGCGACCACCACGAGGTCGGTCTCCGGCAAGTCGGCGGCGCTCCTGATCGTCCTGACGCCTTCGATCTCGGCATAATTCGGATTGACCAGATGGATCGGCCCGGCGAAGCCCGCCGCCTTGAGGTTGCACAGAATCTTGCGGCCGACCGAATGGTCGCGCGGACTGGCGCCGACGACGGCGACGGAGCGCGGCGCGAACATGCGATCGAGGCGATGAGTGGTCATAAGGCTGTCTCTCGTCGGCGATGATATCAACACGTTTGACACGATGGGGCGCATTCGAGCCTTGCGCTGCGTCAAGCGCAAGGGGCGCGACGGGCGATTGGAGGATGCTTGAATTCTTTAAGATCGTCGTCCGGCGGACGGCGTGCCGGAGAGGCGGCCGAGCCGTGCGCGGACCAGGCTGACGAATTTCGCCGCCGCCGGCGACAGGCTTCGGCCGATTTTCCGCACCAGCGCCATCTGATAGTCGATCGCGGGGCCGACCAGCGGCCTCGCGATCAGGTTCGGAAACTGCTCGCGCACCAGAAGGTAGTCCGGCAGGATCGTCACGCCGACGCCGGATGCGGTCATCGACAGCGCGGTGTTGAACAGCGAGACTTCAAAGGTCGGCGTGAATTTCTTGCCGTAGCGCGCCAGCGCCGTGTCGATGCTGGCGCGCACCATGTTCGCCTGATGCATGGTCACGGTCTGCGTCGCCGCCAAATCGTCCCATGATATTTGCCGTTTCGCGGCGAACGGTCCGCCGACGGGGCCGATCGCACTGATGCGGCCTTTCAGAATCCGTTCGATGGTGACGTCCGGCATCTCGCCCTGAACGCTGCCGATCGCGAATTCCGCATCCGTGGTGAGCAGCTTCTCGACCAGCAGCGCGGCGGGGCCGTCATAGAGCACCACCTCGACGGCGGGATGTGACTGGCGGAACTCGCGCAGGATCGGCGGCATGAAGGTCGAGGCGAAGCCGGCCGACACCGCCATCGAAAGCTTGCCGACATTCACGTCGTTCAGGTTGCGCATTTGATTGGTCAACCCCTCGGTCGCGGCGAGGATCTGTTCGGCGGCGGCGACCGCCTGCAAGCCGGCGTCTGTGATCGCGAGTTCGCGCGTGGTGCGATCGAACAGCCGCAGGCCGAAGGTTTTCTCCAGTTGCTGCAATTGCAGGCTCACCGCCGCCTGCGTCAGCCCCAATTGCGCCGCAGCCCGTGTGAGATTTCCCGCGCGGTGAACGCTGACGAGAACGCGCAATTGGCGGAGCGACAGATTCATAAATAATCCTAATGAAGAAATCAGGAGCCAACAGATTAACTTGATGGTTTCATGCGCACAACGCAAAGCGCCGGCGATCAGCCGCGCCGCATGGGAGGATCACGACATGCCAACGCCAGCAACACGCCGTCAGGTTCTGTCGCGATGGGGCCGCGCTGTCGGCGCGATGCCGCTCGCCGCCGCGCTGGTCGCCGTCACGCTGCCGGGGCAAGCGCGCGCAGCCGACGCCTATCCGACGCGCCCGCTCAAGATCGTCGTGCCGTTCTCGCCGGGTGCGATCACGGACGCGACCAGCCGGATTCTCGCAACCGAGCTGACCAAGGTGATCGGCCAGAGCGTGCTGGTCGAGAACCGGCCCGGCGGCGGCACGGTGATCGGCACGCAGGCGGTGAAAAACGCGCCCGCCGACGGCTACACCATCCTGTTTCAACTGAGTTCGCTCGCCACCAATGTCTATCTGTTGAAGCAGCCGGGCTATGCGCTCGCCGATTTCAGCGCGGTGGCGATGCTGGGGCAGGCCGGCTACGTGCTGGTGGCGGGACAGAAAAATTCGAAGTTCCCGACCATTCAGGAGCTGATCGCGTTCGGCAAGGCCAATCCCGGCGCGCTCAACGCCTCGGGCACCGCCGACGGCGCGGCCACCGTGATCGGCTCCAAGCTGAAGCGCGCAACAGGCGTCGACTGGGCGCTCATCAACTACAAGGGCGGGGCGGAGGCGGTGCAGGCCGTGATGAGCGGCGACGTGCATTTCTCGCTGCCGACCCAGGCCGCGCCGCTGATCTATGCCAATCCGGACCGGCTGCGCATTCTGGCAGTCACCAGCAAGAAGCGGCTCGACTTCCTGCCCGACGTGCCGACCTTCACCGAGCTTGGCTATCCGATCGACGAGCAGACCTGGTTCGGCCTGTTCGTCCGCTCCGACACGCCGCCGGACGTGCTTGCCAGGATCAGGTCGTCACTGGCCGAGGTTCTGAACTCGGCGACGATGAAGGAGCAGCTGCGCAAGCTTCGTATCTCGCCTTATGAGGGAACGCTGGAGGGCGTGCCGGCGCGGCTCAAGCAGGAGCTTGAGGATTTCACGCAAGAGGCCCGCAAGCTCGGCATCGAGCCGCAGTAAGCCAACCCCGGATCGGAAAGACACCCATGCGCCCGCTTGAGGGAATTCGCATCATCGATCTCACGCATGTTCTGGCCGGTCCGTTCTCGACCCACCAGCTCTGCATGCTTGGCGCCGATGTCATCAAGATCGAAAAGCCCGGACAGGGCGACCAGACGCGCGGGCTGGGGTTGCAGCCGGAGTTGGACGGGCTCGCGCCGGGCTTCGTCGCGCTGAACGCCGGCAAGCGTTCGGTGGTGCTCGATCTCAAGACCGAGCACGGCCGCCGCGCGATCGAGCAACTGGTGGCCACCGCCGACGTATTCGTGGAGAACTTTCGGCCCGGCAAAGCCGCCAAGCTCGGGCTGTCGCCGGAGGCATTGCAGGCGATCAATCCGGCGCTGATCTATTGCTCGATCTCGGGCTGGGGGCAGATCGGTCCGAACGCAACACGGCCGGCTTACGATCACGTCATTCAGGCCGCGACCGGCATGATGGCGCTGCAAGGCGACAATGAGGACGCGCCGCCGATCAAGGTCGGCTTTCCGGTGATCGATATCGGCACCGGCATGCTGGCGGCGAACGCCATTCTGGCGGCGCTGCTGCGGCGCGCGCGCGGCGACACCGGCAACATCGTGCTCGACGTGTCGATGGTCGATGCCTCTGCGCTGATGATGTCGGGCGCGGTCGCCAATTACTGGCTGGCTGGCATTGCGCCCGGCCGCGTCGGCAATCAGGGATTCGTCGGCAGCCCCGGCGCGGACACGTTTCCGACTGCGGACGGGTGGATTTCCACCGCCGCCAACACGCTGCGCCAGTTCCGGGTGATGTGCGAGCTGCTCGGCCGTCCCGATATTCTCACCGACCGGGCGTTGCTGCCGAAGCTGCCGGACACGCCGGAATCGTTCCTGACCGGCCTCGGCAGCAAGGCTGTCCGCGCCGAACTGGTGCAGGCGTTCGTGCGCGACACCGCCGCCGCCTGGGAGGAGAAATTCGCCGCCGCCGGCGTGCCGGCGTCGCAGGTGCGGACGGTTCCGTCCTATCTGGACGGTCCTTACATGCAGACCGGCCGCGCCGACATCGAACTCGACGCGCATCCGCTCGGGCGCGCGCAGCCGGCGCGCATCTTCGCCGAAGGCTTCCGCTGGGCAGGCGAAACCGCGCCGCACCAAAGCCGTCCGCCCCGTCTCGGCGAACATACGCAAGCCGTGCTGGACGAATTGTCGCCATCGAACGGTCCGGCCGGTCGCCGCTCACACGCGCCAAGCCGCTGATCCGAGGGAGGAACAGATGAAGCTCATCATGCGTTCGACGATCCGCGTCGCGGCCGCGCTGTTTGCGCTTGCTTTTATCGCCGCGAACGATCCGCTCGCCGCGCAGGGCGCCGGAGGCGGCGGAACGCTCACCATGGCGATCGAGACCGACACGGCGACGCTCGATCCGCTCGGCATTTCGTCGATCAACGACCGTCAGGTCGCGATCATCCTCTACGACACGCTGCTCGACATCGACGCCAAGGGCAACATCATTCCGGGCGTGGCCGAGAAGATCGAGGCGTCGCCCGACGCGATGTCGTTCAAGCTCACATTGCGCCGCGGCGTGACATTCAACGACGGCACGCCCTATGACGCGGCGGCGGTCGTGAAGAATTTCCAGCGGATCATGGACCCGAAGAACCGCTGCCGCTGTGCGTCGGATGTCGCGACCGTCGACAAGGTCGAGGCCAGCGGCCCGCTCCAGGTGACGATCGCGATGAAATCTCCGTCGGCGCATTTCCCGGCCTCGCTCGCCGATGTCGCCGGCATGGTGGTGTCGCCGGCCGCCGTGGAAAAATACGGCGCGGAGTTCGGCAATCACGGCGGCGGCGCGGGCGCGTTCAAGCTGAAGGAATGGCGGCGCGGCGATCGCATCGTGCTCGAACGCAACCCGAACTACTGGCGCAACAAGGTCGCGCTCGACGAGGTCGTGCTGCGGCCGATGCCCGACCAGCAGACCCGCTATACGAGCCTCATCGCCGGCAATATCGACGTCATCATGAATGCGTCGCCGCGCGACGTGCTGGAGGCGCAAAAGCAGAAGTCCGCGCAGGTTCTCAATCGGGCAACCTCGCGCACGCTGTTCATCCAGTTCAACATGAAAGCGCCGGACGTCTCCGATGTCCGCGTGCGGCAGGCGCTCGCCTATGCGACCGACCGCGAGACCTACAACAAGGCGATCAATCGCGGGCTCTACAAGATCGCCAACACGCCGTTCGGCTCCGGCCTCGCCCCGCACGAGCAGGTCGACAACTATCCCGCCTTCGATCTCGCCAAGGCGCGGAAACTGGTCGCGGATTACGGCAAGCCGATCCGCATCAAGCTCGTCATCTCGTCGGCGCCGAGTTCGGTGCTGGCCGGGCAAGCCTTCCAGCAGATGTGGAAGAAGGCGGGAATCGAAGCCGAACTCGTGCCGACGGAAGCGGCGCAGGCGATCCGCAATGCGTTCGCGCGCGACTATCAGGCGATGCTGTTCCGCTGGGCCGGCGGCACCGACCCCGACAAGAACGTGTACCAGTTCTTCCATTCCCAGGGGGCGGTCAATCTGGTGCAGTTTTCCGATCCGGAGATGGACAAGCTGCTGGAAGCCGGACGCGCCACAACCGACAAGGCTGAGCGGCTGAAGATCTACCGGCAGGTCAACAACATCCTGGCGCGACAGGTGCCGTATCTGTTCCTCACTTATTTCGAGAATATCTGGCTGGTCAGCAACAAGGTGAAGGGGCTGCCCGCGGTGCCCGATGGCTTGATGCGGCCATATGCAGCACGCAAGGACAAATGAGGCGACCGGTCCCGCTGGAACCGTCTCCGTCTGCACCGACTTTGGGGGCGGCGCCCTGCGCAACCCCGGTTGCAACTCGTCCGCAACCTCGGAGCGGGGTAGCTGACATGCGACATTGACTTTGCGCCGGCCTGTTTTTTGCGGCAGAAGGGCAGGGAACGGTTCGGCCACGGGCCGACCCAAATCGAGCGCGTTTTCGGAGCCGCAACATATGAATCAGGCCGCCCCTCTGCCTGCGACCGCGCAGAAGATCGAGAATTTCGACGTTGTGATTGTCGGCGCTGGGATTTCCGGCATCGGCAGCGCCTACCAGCTCACCAAGAAGCTGCCGGACACGAGCTTCGTGATCCTCGAATCGCAGGAGAGTTTCGGCGGAACGTGGCTGACGCATCGCTATCCGGGCATCCGCTCAGACAGTGACCTGCACACCTTCGGCTACAGCTTCAAGCCATGGGTCGGGCCGCCGATCGCGACCGCCGCCGAGATCAAATCGTATATGGGCGAGGTAATCGAGGAGAACGACCTCGGCCGGCACATCCGTTACGGGCACAAGGTGCTGAGCGCGAGCTGGTCGAGCACTGAGAACCGCTGGACGGTGGACGCCGTGCGCGCCGACACCGGTGAAAGCCTGCGCTTCACCTGCAACTTCCTGTGGATGTGCCAGGGCTATTACCGCCACGACGAAGGTTACACGCCGGTCTGGACCGACATGGACAAGTTCAAGGGCCGGATCGTCCATCCGCAGACATGGCCCGACGATCTTGAGATGGCAGGCAAGAACATCGTCGTCATCGGCTCGGGCGCGACGGCGGCGACGCTGCTGCCGGCGATCGCCGGGCAGTGCAAGCACATCACCATGCTGCAACGCTCGCCGACCTATTTCCGCACCGGCCGTAACGCCATCGAGCTAGCGGAGGAACTGCGCAAGCTTCAGGTCAGCGAGGAGTGGATCCACGAAATCGTCCGGCGCAAAATGCTGTACGATCAGGATGCGTTCACGCGCGCCTCTTTCGAGCGTCCCGAGAAGGTCAAGAAGGACTTGATCGACAATATCCGCAACCTGCTCGGCCCCGACTACGATGTCGATACGCACTTCACGCCGAAATATCGCCCGTGGCGGCAGCGCATCGCCTTCGTGCCGGATGCGGACCTGTTCCAGGCGGTCAAGAGCGGCCAGGCGTCGGTCGTCACTGACGAGATCGACCGCTTCACCGAGGGCGGCATCCTGCTGAAGTCCGGCAAGGAGCTGAAAGCCGACATCATCATCACCGCGACGGGTTTCCATCTCAGCGTGATGGGCGACATCGCGTTTTCGGTCGACGACAAGCCGGTTGACTGGTCGCAGACCGTGACCTATCGCGGCATGATGTTCACCGGCGTGCCGAACCTCGTCTGGGTGTTCGGCTATTTCCGCGCGAGCTGGACGCTGCGGACTGATCTGGTGGCGGATTTCGTTTGCCGGCTGCTGCCGCATATGAAGGAGAAGCAGACGAAGTCGATCCAGGTCGCGCTGCGGCCGGAGGACAAGGACATGCCGATCCTCTCCTGGATCGATCCGGAGAATTTCAATCCCGGCTATCTGATGCGCGACATGGACCGCCTGCCCAAGCGCGGCGAAAAGCGCGAATGGCAGCACACGCAGGATTACTGGCTGGAGAAGGACGAGTTTCCGGCGATCGATCTGGATGACGCGACATTCCGCTACGGCGGGTAACGTTCTGATCCTTTGTTTGAGGTGCCGATGCCCGCGCTTGTCGCGGGCATTCGCGTGTTTGACGCGCTGTCTCCCGGCCGCAGCGAGGTTTTCATCGGTATGAAAACCGGGCATGACGGGGCAGAATGTTCCATTGAAGCGGATTCCGCTCTAGTTTGTCGCGCATGACACGCGAGGCCCTTCAGCGGACTGCCGATGCGATCGATCGTTTCAACGGCTTGATCGGCCGCGCCGCGGCATGGGCCGTGCTGGCGATGGCGGCCGTGCAGTTTGCCATCGTCATGCTGCGCTACATGTTCGGCTTCGGCTCGCTGTGGATGCAGGAATCGCTGCACTATATGGCGGCGGTGCTGGTGCTGTTCACCGCCGGCTGGACGCTGCGCAGCGACGGTCATGTGCGCGTCGATATTTTCTATGCCGACGCATCCCCGCGAACGCGGGCCCGCATCGACCTTGCCGGCGCGCTGCTGCTGTTGATCCCGTTCATGGCGGCGGTGATCTGGTTCTCATGGCCTTACGCGGCGCGCGCCTGGGCGGTTCACGAGGGCTCGCGCGAGGCCGGCGGTATTCCGCTGGTGTTCGTATTGAAATCGGCGATTCCATTGTTCGCCGCGCTCTTGCTGCTGCAAGGCATCGCGCAGGCGCTGCGGGCGGCGCTGACCTTGGCGGCGGATCGGACGGTCCGCTCATGAGCGCGATGGAGTGGCTGTCGATCGCGCTGGTCGTGCTGGTCTGCGGCGCGCTGATGGCCGGCTATCCGGCGGCGCTGACGCTCGGCGGCATCTCCTTCGCATTCGCGCTCGCCGCCAACGCCTTCGATCTGTTTCCGATTGGCATTCTGAACGCGCTGCCCTCGCGCATCTATGGCGTCATCACCAATGAAACGCTGATGGCGATCCCGCTGTTCATCTTCATGGGGGTGATGCTGGAGCGGTCGCGGGTCGCCGAAGACTTGCTGGAGGCGCTGGCGCGGCTGCTCGGCAATTGGCGCGGCGGCCTCGGCGTCGCGGTGCTTTTCGTCGGCCTTCTGCTGGCGGCGGCCAAGGGCGTGGTCGGCGCGACCACGGTGACGATGGGGCTGATCGTGCTGCCGGCGATGCTGCGCCATGGCTATGATCCGAGGCTCGCGGCCGGAACCGTGGCGGCCACCTCGACGCTGGCGCAGGTGTTCCCGCCGGCGACCGTGCTGGTGTTGCTCGGCGACCAGATCGCCAATTCGTGGCAGTCGGCCCAACTCGCCAAGGGCGTGTTCGCGCCGCAGCCGGTGACGGTGACCGACCTGTTCGCCGGGGCGATCGTTCCGGGCTTCCTGCTGGTGGCGATGTATCTCGTCTACCTGATCGGCGTGGCGCTGCTGAAGCCGGAATGGTCGCCCGCCATCCCGCGCCCGCCGGACGAGCGGAAGGACGCGGCGGCGGCCATGACCTTGCTGCGCGCGCTGATCGCGCCGCTGGCGCTGATCTTCATCGTGCTCGGCTCGATCCTCGGCGGGCTCGCGACGCCGACGGAAGCGGCGTCCATCGGCGCGGTCGGCTCGTTCGTGCTGGCGTTGTGGCGCAGCGGCTTTTCGTGGGAAATGCTGACCTCCGTCGTCGGAAGGACGGCGCAGATGTCGAGCATGATCTTTTTGATCCTGATCGGTGCGACCCTGTTCAGCCTGGTGTTCCGCGGTTTCGGCGGCGACGATCTGGTGCAGCACGCGCTCGGCGGCCTGCCGGGCGGCGCCGCCGGCGCGGTGCTGGTGGTGATGCTTGCCGTTTTCCTGCTCGGCTTCGTCATGGATGCATTCGAGATCATCATCGTGATCGTGCCGATCGTCGCCGTGCCGCTTCTGGCGATGCCGGGGATCGATCCGGTCTGGCTCGGCGTGCTGCTGGCGGTGAACCTGCAAACCTCCTACATGCATCCGCCGCTGGGGCCGACGGTGTTCTATCTGCGCAGCGTGGCCCCGCCGGAACTCACGACCAAACATATTTATGTGGGCGTGATCCCGTTCATCGTCATCCAGCTTCTGGCGCTGATCGCGCTCTGGTTCGCGCCGCAACTGGCGACGGCTTTGCCGCAGGCGCTTTATGGGGCTCGCTAACCCGATGTTGTCTTGACACCGTGCCATGGCCGCGCCAAGCGAAGCGGATGTCTAAAATCGTTCCAAATTCCACGATCGGGCGGCCCGCGATGCCGGCGGGGCGCGTCGGCGTTCTGCTCGTCAATCTCGGTACGCCGGATACGGCTGACACGCCGGGCGTGCGTGTCTATCTGCGCGAATTTCTGTCCGATCCGCGCGTGATCGAGAATCAGGGACTTTACTGGAAAATCGTCCTGAACTGCATCATCCTGGCCGTGCGGCCGAAGCGCAAGGCGCGCGACTACCAGAAAATCTGGAACACCGAACGGAATGAATCGCCGCTGAAGACCATCACGCGCTCGCAGTCGGACAAGCTCGCCGCTGCGTTGGCCGGATCGCAAACGACCGGATCGCAGGTGGTCGTCGACTGGGCGATGCGCTACGGCAACCCGTCGATCCGCGACCGGATGAATGCGATGATCGCGGCGGGCTGCGACCGCATTCTCATCGTGCCGCTGTATCCGCAATATTCGGCGGCGACCACCGCCACGGTGTCGGACGAAGTCGGCCGCGTGATGGAGAGTCTGCGCGCCCAGCCGACGATCGTTTCGCGCCACCTTACCCGACGGACGCCGTCTATATCGATGCGCTGGCCACCTTGATCGAGACGCATCTCAAATCGCTCGACTTCGAGCCGGAGACGATCGTTGCGTCGTTCCACGGCATGCCGCAGAAATATGTCGATCGGGGCGACCCTTATCAGCAGCAGTGTGTCGCGACCACCGAGGCGCTGCGCGCGCGCATGGGGCTCGACGACAAGCAGCTGATGCTCACCTTCCAGTCCCGCTTCGGCTTCGACGAGTGGTTGCAGCCCTATACCGACAAGACGATGGAGGCGCTGGCGAAATCCGGCGTGCGCCGGATCGCCGTGGTGACGCCGGGATTTTCGGCCGATTGTCTCGAAACGCTGGAGGAGATCGCGCAGGAGAATGCGGAGATCTTCGCGCACAATGGCGGCGAGCGGTTCTCGTTCATCCCCTGCCTCAACGACAGCGAGGCGGGCATGGAGGTGATCCGGCAATTGGTGCTGCGCGAGCTGCAAGGCTGGATTTGACCGACAGCGCGGGCGGCCGTCACGGGGCGAGTGGCTTCGCGTCGAACCTTGCGCCTTCTTGTGCCGACCAACGTCATGCCATTGGTGGATGCATTCTCGTAACGTGCGACTTCAAAGAGGTTGCCGGGACGCGCCGCCCGGTTCAAACTTGGACGCCCGCAGGGAGATTCTTTTGATGTCAGGCTTCGATATTTTCGCCGTCATTCTCGTCCTGCTTGTCGTCCTCACGCTGTTCGCCGGCATCAAGACGGTGAGCCAGGGCTATCACTGGACGATCGAGCGGTTCGGAAAATATACGCGGACGCTTCAGCCGGGGCTGAATTTCATCATCCCGTATTTCGATCGCGTCGGCCGCAAGGTCAACATCATGGAGCAGGTGATCGACGTTCCGCAGCAGGAGGTCATCACCAAGGACAATGCGACGCTCACCGTCGACGGCGTCGCGTTCTATCAGGTCTTCGACGCAATGAAGGCGAGCTACGAAGTCACGAGCCTCAACCAGTCGATCCTGACGCTGACCATGACTAACATCCGCTCGGTGATGGGCTCGATGGACCTCGACCAGGCGCTGTCGCATCGCGACGAGATCAATGAGCGGCTTCTGCGCGTCGTCGATGCGGCGGTCGCGCCGTGGGGTGTGAAGGTCAACCGCATCGAGATCAAGGACATCGTGCCGCCGCACGATCTGGTCGAGGCGATGGGCCGGCAGATGAAGGCCGAGCGCGTCAAGCGCGCCGACATCCTTCAGGCGGAAGGCCAGCGCCAGTCCGAGATTCTGCGCGCCGAGGGCGAGAAGCAGGCGCAGATTCTCCAGGCCGAAGGCCGGCGCGAGGCGGCGTTCCGCGACGCCGAGGCGCGCGAGCGCGCGGCCGAAGCCGAGGCCAAGGCGACGCAGATGGTCAGCGAGGCGATCGGCAAGGGCGACGTCGCGGCGCTGAATTATTTTGTCGCGGACCGTTACATCAAGGCGTTCGGCGAAATCGCCCGTTCGCCCAATCAGAAGATCATCATGCTGCCGATCGAGGCGGCCGGCATGCTCGGCTCGCTCGCCGGCATCGGCGAGATCGCCAAGGCAACGTTCGGCACGGAAGGCGCTGCGGCCGTCGCGAGCGCCGCGCGGCGCGGCGGCTCGGTGCCGAGCACCGGCGGCCAGAATAGCTGAGACCTGTTGCGATGTGGGACATTCTCGTCAAGCTCGGCGCTTGGAACTGGCTGATCGTCGGCCTCGTGCTGGTGGCGCTGGAGGTGGTCGCGCCCGGCGTCTTCCTGCTCTGGCTCGGTCTGGCGGCGCTGCTGGTCGGCCTGATTTCGCTGGTCGTCGATTGGGTGTGGCAGGTGCAGGTGATCGCCTTCGCCGCGTTCTCGGTCGCGGCGGTGCCGCTGTGGCGGCGCGTGGCGCAGCAAGATGTGCCCAATCCGGAGAGCGAGTTTCTCAACCGCCGCTCGGATGCGCTGGTCGGGCGGGTGTTCACGCTGGAGAAGCCGATCGTCGACGGCAGCGGCACGGTGCGGATCGACGATACGGTGTGGCGCGTCTCCGGGCCGGACTGCCCGGCCGGCAGCCGCGTCAAGGTCGTGCATGCCGACGGCGCGAGCCTGAAGGTCGAGGCGGTCTGATTCAACACAGTTGAATCAGACTCGTCTGAATCAGACTCGTCGTTCATCTTTTTGTTCGAGCATGATCTGTCCGACCCGAAGGGCCGCGAAGCGCAAACCGGTTCCCACTTTTCGGGATCATGCTCTATCCAAGCCCCGCAAAACGGGCCGCGGCGGCGACGCCCATGCCGGCGAGGACGGCAACGAAATCGCTGCGCGTCAGCCACATCGCGGCCATCGCCGCGACCACCGCCATCGCCGCCACGAGGCCGCCTTCCACCACGATGGGCAGCACGGCGGCGGCGATGATCGAGCCCGGCAGCGCGGCCAGCATGCGGCGGATGCGCGGCGTCACCGGCACATAGGCCATCAGCCAGAAGCCGGCGACGCGCATGACGATCGTCACCAGCGTCATCGCGGCGATCACCACCAGGATTTCGGTTCGCATCATCTCAGCCGGCATGTGCGTCGGCTCCGTCGTCGATGAAAGCGGCGCTGAGCGACCCCGCGACCGCGCCCGCAATGATGAACCAGTAGCCGCCGGCGAGCCAATGCACGCCGATCGCCACAAGGCCGGAGACCAGCCACGGGGCCGCGCGGCGCGGCCCGTTCCACAGCGGGATCAGCAATGCTGCAAAGAAAGCCGGCATCACCAGATCGACGCCGTAAAGGCGCGGATTGGCGAGACGTTCGGCCAGCAGATAGCCGGGGATCGCGGCAAGCGTCCAGAACACATAGGCGACGACCTGGGTGCCGAGAAAGAACGCCGCGTCCGCGCCGCCGCGCTCGCGATAGCGCATCGACAGCAGCCAGCCGCCATCGGTGTTGATCGTCAGCGGCGGATACACCTGCCACGGCGGCAGCGTTCCGAGCCACGGCCGCAGCGACGCGCCCATCAGCACGAAGCGGACATTGACGGTGGCGGTCAGCAGCATCAGCGCCGCCACGGTGGAGGGCGTCAGCGCATCCGGCCAGGATTGCACGACGACGAATTGCGACATGCCGGCATAGACGATGCCGGTCATGGCCACGGCCTCCGCCAGCGAAAAGCCGCGCTGGGCGGCGAGCGCGCCGAACGCCATGCCGAAGGCGAAGCTTCCCGGCAGCAGCGGCAGCATCGCGCGAGCGCCGAGCAGCAGGCCGGCGCGCGACCAATAGGCCGGGCGCGGCGCTGCGGGCTGTTCCGGTTGCGGGGGATTCTCGGCGGACATTGCGCGGTGCTTGAACCGCGTCGGCGGTGTTCCGTCAACGCGACTTAAGGCTTGTCCGCCCTGCGCATGGCGCGGAGAATCGCGTCGGCGCTCGGATGCCAGCGCGGCGCGTAGCCGCGTGCGAGCGGTTGCGATCGATGGCGGCGTCAGCATCAGGATATCGCGCTCCTTCGGCGTGCTTGCGGGTCGGCATAGCCTTGCGGCGTCCAGCGCAGCAGATGTTCGCCGCGAATGGCGAAGGCATCCTCACCGGAGAGGGTGACGAAAACGCCGTCCGGCAACTCGTCGATGCTGCGCCGGTGCAGCCGTTTGATGCGGCCCTCGAGGCGCTCGGCATGCAAAATGTCATCCATCGCCGTCGCGCCGGCGCGCGTCCCGTCGCCGGAAAATTTCAGCGCGAAGTCGGTTGCTTCCTCGCGCCGGCACTCGAAGCAGGGCCGGTGCCCGGCCGCGAGCGCGGTCGGCTCGTCGAGGAAGAACAGCTCCGTGTAGTAGCGCCCCCAGACGTTGCGCTGGCGACCCTTGAAACTCAGCACGCAGCAGATCCATTGCCGGCTGGCATGGCGGCGCTGGCCGAGTGTGCGATCGTCGCGATGGAATTTGCCGCCGCGATTGCCGAACAGCGTTCCGCGCGCTTGGCTCGCGAACAATTCACCAAAGGGATCGACGCGGTTGGGCAGAGGCATGTTGGGCATAGGCATGGCGCACCTTTGTTAAAGGCTAGCCGCCGGAGCGTCCGATTCTGTCAGCAGCGCGGAAGGCGCTATTTCTTCGCGCGGTCGGCGAACACCACGCCGCCCTTCATCTTGTCGATCAGCGGCGCTTCGATGATCTGCACGGTCACGGCGTCGATCGGCACATTGGCATTTTTCACGACCGCGTCGGAAATGTCCTTCATCAGGCCCTTCTTCTGCTCGGTCGTGCGGCCGGCGGCGAGATAGACGATCACTTCGGGCATGGGTGGTTTTCCTCTCCTTCGTCATGCCCGGCCTTGTGCCGGGCATCCATGTCTTTTCGACTTCTCGATTTCAGCAAGACGTGGATGGCCGGGTCAAGCCCGGCCATGACGGCAACGTTAGCCCCACGTCACGTTGTGGTGCTTGAGGAGCCTTTGCACTTCCGCGACGATGTCGGTTTCGTCGACCAGCAATTGGGCCTCGGCCTGCCGCCGCAAATATTCCTCGCGGTCCTTGATCTCGGTCAGGCCAGCGCCGGCGATCAGATCCTTGATCTGCACCTTGCCGGCGGCCTTTTCGTCCGAGCCCTGGATGATCGCGCAGGGCGCGTTGCGCTTGTCGGCATATTTCATCTGCTGGCCGAGCGAGTGCTTCGGATTGCCGAGATAGAGTTCGGCGCGGATGCCGGCGTTGCGGAGTGCCGCGACCATTTTCTGATAGCCCGCGATCTCGCCGCCGAACACGGTGACGACCACGGGACCGGCCACCGGCTTCGTATCGATCTTGCCGAGCAGCGTCAGCGCCGCCTGCAAGCGCGAGACGCCGATGGAGAAGCCGGTCGCCGGCACCGGCTCGCCGCGAAAGCGCGAGACGAGGCCGTCATAGCGTCCGCCGCCGCCGACAGAGCCGAAGCGCACCGGGCGGCCCTTCTCGTCCTTGGTGTCGAGCAGCAGTTCGACCTCGTAGACGGGGCCGGTGTAATATTCGAGGCCGCGCACCACGGACGGATCGATGCGGATGCGGTCGTCGCCATATCCACCTGCAATAACGAGCGCACGAATCTGATCGAGTTCGTCCTGTCCTTCGCGGGCGAGCGGCGATCCGGACGATTGTCCGTTCGTGAACGCGATCACCTGCTCGATGGCGTCGGCCGGAAGCTGTGCGCCCTTGGTAAAATCGCCGCTTTCATCCTTGCGGCCTTCGCCGAGCAAGAGCCGCACACCATCGGGGCCGAACTTATCCAGCTTGTCGATCGCCCGCAGCACCGTGAGCCTGCGGCCCGCATGCTCGTCGCCGCCGAGGCCGATGCTCTCCAGCACGCCGTCGAGCACCTTGCGGTTGTTGACCTTCACCACATAGGAGCCGCGCGGAATGCCGAGCGCTTCCATCGTGTCGGCAGCCATCATGCAGATTTCCGCGTCGGCGGCGGGCGAACCGGAGCCGACCGTGTCGGCGTCGAACTGCATGAACTGGCGGAAGCGGCCCGGACCCGGCTTCTCGTTGCGGTAGACATAACCGAAGCGATAGCTGCGATAGGGCAGCGCCAGATTCTGGAAATTCTCCGCGACATAGCGCGCCAGCGGCGCGGTGAGATCGTAGCGCAGGCTCAGCCACTGCTCGTCGTCGTCCTGGAACGAGAACACGCCCTCGTTCGGCCGGTCCTGATCGGGCAGGAATTTTCCGAGCGCGTCGGTGAATTCGATCGACGGCGTTTCCACCGGCTCGAAGCCGTAGCGCTCGTAGACCTCGCGGATCGTCTCGACCATCGCCTGCGTTGCGGCGATGGCGGCGGGGCCGCGATCTTCCAGCCCGCGCGGCAGCCGCGCGCGCAGTTTCTGGGGCTTTTTCGCTTTCTTGTCGGACTTTTCGGACATGGCGGCGTGGTATCAGCGGCGGCGCGGACCAGCAAGCCGGTATCCGGAGGAACATGCCGCCGGGATTCACGTCGTTTTGGCGCGCTTGTTCCGGCGTTTCGGGGTACAAGCGGGCCGAACTCTCCCGGAATGCGAGATTGAGACGATGAACATCAAGACCGATATCCGCCCCGCCGCCGCCGTGCCGAACGACCTGTCCGCCTTCTGGATGCCGTTCACCGCCAACCGCGCGTTCAAGAAGTCGCCGCGCATGCTCGCCGGCGCGAAAGACATGCACTACGTCACGACCGACGGCCGCAAGCTGATCGACGCCGCTGCCGGCATGTGGTGCACCAATGCCGGGCATGGCCGCGAGACGATCGCCGCTGCGATCCAGAAGCAGGCCGCCGCCGTCGATTACGTGCCGCCGTTCCAGTTCGGCTATCCGCCGGCCTTCGAACTCGCCAGCCGCATCGCGGCGCTCGCGCCGGACGATCTGAATCACGTCTTCTTCTGCAATTCCGGCTCGGAGGCGGTGGACACGGCGCTGAAGATCGCGCTGGCCTACCAGCAGGCGCGCGGCGAGGGCACCCGCACCCGCCTGATCGGCCGCGAGCGCGGCTATCACGGCGTCGGCTTCGGCGGCATCTCGGTCGGCGGCATCGTCAACAACCGCCGCACGTTCGGCACGCTGCTGACCGGCGTCGACCATCTGCCGGCCACCTATGACCGCGAGAAGCAGGCGTTCACCAAGGGCGAGCCGGAGTACGGCGCGCATTTCGCCGACGAGCTGGAGCGCATCGTCGGCCTGCACGGGCCGGGCACGATCGCGGCCGTGATCGTCGAGCCGATGGCCGGCTCGACCGGCGTGCTGCCGCCGCCGAAGGGCTACCTGCAAAAGCTGCGCGACATCACGACGAAGCACGGCATTCTGCTGATCTTCGACGAGGTCATCACCGGCTTCGGCCGGCTGGGCGCGGCCTTCGCCGCCGAACGCTACGGCGTGACGCCGGACCTCATCACCTTCGCCAAGGGCGTCACCAATGGCGCGGTGCCGATGGGCGGCGTGCTGGTGCGCGATGCCGTCCACGATGCGTTCATGACCGGCCCGGAGCATCTGATCGAGCTGTTCCACGGCTACACCTATTCGGCGCATCCTTTGGCCTGCGCCGCCGGCCTCGCCAGCCTCGACATCTATCGCGACGACAACCTGTTCGGCCGCGCCAAGGCGCTTGAGCCGAAATTCGCCGACGCCGTGATGACGCTGCGCAAGGAGCCCAACGTGCTGGATATCCGCACCGTCGGCATCACCGCGGCGATCGACCTCGCCGGAATCGAGGGCGCGCCCGGCAAGCGCGGCATGGCGGCGCTGGATACGGCCTTCCACCAGACCGACATCGTGCTTCGCGTCACCGGCGACACGATCGCGCTGACGCCGCCTTTGATCGTCTCGGAAGATCAGATCGGCGAGATCGTCGAGAAGGTCGCCAAAACCATCCGCGCGGTCGCCTGATCCGGCCGGCTTCGGCTGCCCGCGGCCCGGCGGCACGGGATAACCCCGGCAAGCGCGCCCGCCGGGCTCGCTTGCGAATCAGCAAAAGTGCTAAGAGAGCCGATGTGAGCGCCTTTCCTTCGCTGCCTGTGGGAGGCAGGGTGGCAGCGTTCCGGGCAGGGCACGCAAATCCCGATGTTTCGCATTTCGACGATCTTCGTTTTCGTCTGCATGCTGCTGATTGCGTCGTCGATGGGGCTGGCGCTGCATCGGCTGGCCGGCGTCGTGCCCCTGCACGCGGCCATCGCCGCCGCCGCCATGCTGGCCGTCATGATGCTCTACCGCGCCGTTTCGCTGCGGTTCGAGCGGCGGGATGAACCCGACGACCGGGTCGCCAGCCTGTCGCACGGGACGGCGGAGCTTGCGCGTCAGGTCACGGAATTCGGCCGTCGCCTGAACGCGGTTGAGAACCGCCTTGCGGCCCTGCCGGCCTCCTCGGGCGCGTCGCTCCGGCGTTCCGATCGCAACTGCTCGATCCGATGCGGACCGAGATGTCGGAACTCGGCGAATTGATGCGGCAGCTCGCCGAAACCGTCGCAGTGCATGAGGACATGCTGACCGAGGTCCGGGCCCAGCCTCAGCCGGCCCAACCTCAGCCGGCTCATGCATCGGCCGTGCCGGTCGCTCCCGCGCCGGCGGCCCCGGCGATCGAATTGCCCGCCGCCGTGCCGCCACCGCCGCCGGCACCGAAACCGCCGCAACGGCATGCCGCTGCGGATGCGCAGTCGATCGAAACCGTGCGCGCCGCGCTGGATGCGAACCGCATCGATCTTTACCTGCAACCGCTCGTGACCCTGCCGCAGCGCAAGGTCCGCTACTACGAGGCGCTGTCGCGGCTGCGCGACGCGGACGATGTCGTGCACCCGGCCGCGAGCTTCATCGATGCGGCGGAGCAAAGCGGGCTGATGCCGCGCATCGACGAGGCCGTCATCCTGCGATGCGTGCAGGTGCTGCGCCGCCTGATGCTGCGCAACAAGGATGTCGGCCTGTTCTGCAATCTGGCGGGAGCGACGCTGCGCGATTCGGCGACCTTCGCGCGGTGCCTGGATTTCCTCGACGCGAACCGGGCGCTGGCGCCGTCCTTCATCCTCGAATTCAGGCAGAGCACCTTCCGCCATCTCGGACCGCTGGAGAGCGAGCGGCTGGCCGCGCTGTCGCGGCTCGGCTATCGCTTCTCGGTCGATAACGTCACCGAACTGCGCTTCGACGCCCGCGACCTGGCCGACCGCGGCGTGCGCTTCATCAAGGTGCCGGCCGCGCTGCTGCTCGATAGCGAGCTTGCCGGCACGTATGACATTCACCCTTCCGATCTGTCCGACATGCTCGGCCGTTTCGGCATCGATCTCGTCGCCGAGCGGATCGAGGGCGAACGCACGGTGGTCGATCTGCTCGACTACGACGTGCGCTTCGGCCAGGGCTTCCTGTTCTCGCCGCCGCGGCCGCTGCGGCCGGAAGCCGCCACGCCTCCGGTTCCGCCTACGCAACCTCCGGCGGAGGCCGTCAAAGCCGAGCCGGCGACGTCCACAAGGAAGATCGGCAATGCTGCGCTGGTGCGACGCTCCGCCGGAACCTGAATCTATCAAAGCCGAGGCCGATGACCCGATTTACACGCCATTTGAGCGACATCCTCGACGATGCCGATGTCATTCTGTCCGACATCTGGGGCGTCGTTCACAACGGCCTGGAGGCGTGGCCGGATGCCTGCGCCGCGCTCGCAGCCTTCCGCAAGCGCGGCGGCAAGGTGGTGCTGATTACCAATGCGCCGCGGCCCGCGCCCGGCGTGCAGCGGATGCTGCAAAAACTGAACGTCGCCGACGACGTCTATGACGGCATCGTCAGTTCCGGCGATCTCGCCCGTGCCTATATCGGCGAGCATCGTGCGCAGAAGATTTTCCATATCGGCCCGGCGCGCGACAAGGGGCTGTTCGAGGGGCTCGACATTGCGTTCGGCGATGTCGAGACCGCCGACTACATCCTGTGCAGCGGCCTGTTCGACGACGAGACCGAGACGGCTGAAAACTACCGGCCGATGCTGGAGCGCGCGGCCGCGCGCGGGCTGTTCTTCCTGTGCGCCAATCCGGACATCGTGGTCGAGCGTGGCGAGAGGCTGATCTATTGCGCCGGCGCGCTGGCTGAATTGTATCTGACGCTCGGCGGCAAGGTGATGTTCGCCGGCAAGCCGCACGCCCCGATTTACGAGAGCGCCCTTGCGCTGGCGGCGAAGGCGGGAGCGGGCGACGTCGCCACGTCACGGGTGCTGGCGATCGGCGATTCGGTGCGGACCGATCTCGAAGGCGCGAATGCGAACGGCTTCCGCTGTCTGTTCGTGACCAGCGGCATTCACGCGAGCGAACTGGGCGAGCGCGCCAATCCCGACGCCGGCCAGATCGAGCGGCTGTTCAAGGGCGCGAGTCGGCCACCCTTCGCCGTGACGCCGAAACTGATGTGGTGACGGGAAGCGTTCTCAACCGTGGTCGGGGAACACCGCCTCGATCTTGGTCTTGAGGGTGGCGGCGTTGAACGGCTTGACGATGTAGTTGTTCACGCCGGCCTTTTTTGCCGCGATGACGTTTTCGGTCTTCGATTCCGCCGTCACCATGATGAACGGCGTTTTTGCCAGATTCGGGTCGCCGCGGACTTCCTTCAACAGGTCGAAGCCGGTCATCGGCTCCATGTTCCAGTCGGAAATGACCAGGCCGTATTTCTTGCCCCGCAATTTGGTGAGCGCCGCCGAGCCGTCGCTGGCGTCGTCGATGTTCTCGAAGCCGAGCTGCTTCAAAAGGTTGCGGATGATGCGGATCATGGTGTTGTAGTCGTCCACCACCAGCACTGGCATCGAGAGATCAACGGCCATAACGTATGTTCCTGAACGCGAGACTTTTTGAATGAACGGCCTTCGCGACCGCCGGAAGATGCCCCGCCGCCAGGCGCGCGGGATGCCTCCCCATGCAGTCCATGATCTAACAGGGGGCCTTAAACGGCCCGTTAATTGGATGCTCCGGGACAATACGGATGTCGGAATCAGGTATTTGCCCCCCGGTGCAGACGAGGCATGGTTGCCATCGGCTTGACTTCTGCGTCCGCGCAGTTTCACCGTCCGTCCTGTTCCCGTTGATCCAGCCCCTCCTGCCGAGATGACATCCCGCTTTCTTGTAGTCCGCGACGCAACGCCTTCGAACCTCATTCCGCAAGGCGCAGTCATCGCCCTCGGCAATTTCGACGGCGTCCACCTTGGCCATCGCGCCGTGATCGGCGCCGCGCAACGCATGGCGCGCGCGCGGGGCAGCCTTGCCTATGCCATGACCTTCGAGCCGCATCCGCGCGATTTCTTCAACAAGGGCGCGCCGCAGTTCCGGCTCACCGACGAGGTCAACAAGCTGCGGCTGCTGGCGGGCACCGGCCTCGACGGCGCGGTGGTGATGACTTTCGACGCCGCCCGTGCCGCCACGACGGCGCAGGATTTCATCAACCACGATCTGGTCGGTCGCCTCGGCATCAGCGGCATTTCCGTCGGCTACGATTTCCATTTCGGCAAGGGGCGGCAGGGTTCCCCCGCGCTGCTGCAAGGCGAGGCGCAGCGCCTGAAGATCGACGTGCATGTCGAGCCGCATTTCGACATCGGCTCGCACGCCGTGTCCTCGACGGCGATCCGCGCGGCCCTGACGGACGGCCGGCTGGGCGATGCGACCGCGATGCTGGGTTATCCGTGGTTCGTGACCGGCGAGGTGATCCATGGCGAGAAGCGCGGCCGCGATCTCGGCTATCCGACCGCCAATATGCGGCTCGATCCGGCCGTCGGGCTTCGGCACGGGATTTACGCGGTGCGCGCGGGTTTTGACGGCGCGCGCTATGACGGCGTCGCGAGTTTCGGCCGGCGGCCGACCTTCGACAATGGCGCGCCGCTGCTGGAAACCTTCCTGTTCGATTTCAAGGGCAGCCTCTACGGCAAGACGCTCGACATCGCCTTCGTCGCCTTCATCCGCCCGGAACTGAAGTTCGACAGCATCGAGGGCCTGATCCGGCAGATGGACGACGACAGCGCCAAGGCCAGGGCCGCGCTCGCGGCCGATCCCGGCGCGTTTCCGGTGCTGGGGCAGGTGGGATAAGCCGAAAATCCTTTCTGCCGCCGCGTTCCCCTGCTAGAAGCCGCGCATGTTCCGGCTCATCATACTCGGCATTAGCGGCCCGGCTTCCGCCTGAGCGTTCCGCTCGCGCGCAAGACCGGGGATGTTCTTAATTTTTCCGCGATAGATGCCTTACGGGCGCGACCGCCACACGGCGGCATCCGGTTGCCGGATCGCCCAACCAGACCCGACAAGAGCCGCCATGACCGACAAGACCAAAACCCAGACCAATGCGCCGGCCGAGGGCGTCGATTATTCCAAGACGCTGTTCCTGCCGAAGACCGACTTCCCGATGCGCGCGGGCCTGCCGCAGCGCGAGCCGGAAATCCTCAAACGCTGGAACGAGATCGATCTTTATCGCCAGCTTCGTGCCGAGGCGCGGGGCCGCGCCAAATTCGTGCTGCATGACGGCCCGCCCTACGCCAACGGCAACATCCATATCGGCCATGCGCTCAACAAGATCCTGAAGGATCTGGTGACGCGCAGCCAGCAGATGCTCGGCTACGATTCCAACTACATTCCGGGCTGGGACTGCCATGGCCTGCCGATCGAATGGAAGATCGAGGAGGAGAACTACCGCTCCAAGGGCAAGCCGAAGCCCGACTTCCGCGACTCGGCCGCCATGATCGCCTTCCGCAAGGAATGCCGCGCCTATGCGACGCACTGGCTCGGCGTGCAGCGGGAGGAGTTCAAGCGGCTCGGCGTGGTCGGCGACTGGGACCATCCCTATTCGACCATGGCGTTTCCGGCGGAATCCGCGATCGCGCGCGAGATCATGAAATTCGCCGCCAACGGCACGCTCTATCGCGGCTCCAAGCCGGTGATGTGGAGCGTGGTGGAGAAGACCGCGCTCGCCGAGGCCGAGGTGGAGTACGAGGATTACACCTCGGATGCAGTGTGGGTGAAGTTTCCGGTCGCTTCGCCCGCGCAAGGCAGGCTCGCGAATGCTTCCGTTGTCATCTGGACCACGACGCCGTGGACGCTGCCCGGCAACCGCGCGATCAGCTTCTCCTCGAAGATCGCCTACGGCCTTTACAAGGTCACCGATGCGCCGGCGGACAATTGGGCCAAAACCGGCGACGTGCTGATCCTCGCCGACAAGCTTGCCGCCGATGTGTTCAAGCAGGCGCGCGTGACGGCGTTCGAGAAGGTCGCGGACCTGTCGGCCGACGTGCTCGATACGATCGAGTGCCGCCATCCGCTCGCGGGTTCGGGCGGTTACGGTTTCGTGGTGCCGCTGCTCGACGGCGACCACGTCACCGACGACACCGGCACCGGCTTCGTCCACACCGCGCCCGGTCACGGCCGCGAGGATTTTGATATCTGGATGGCGAATGCGCGCGAACTCGAGGCGCGCGGGATCAGTTCGACAATCCCTTACACCGTCGATGAAAACGGTGCGCTGACCGAGCAGGCGCCGGGTTTTACGGGCAAGCGCGTCATCACCGACAAGGGCGAGAAGGGCGACGCAAACGAGGCCGTCATCAAGGCGCTGACGGAGGCCGGCATGTTGCTCGCGCGCAGCCGGCTGAAGCATCAATACCCGCATTCGTGGCGTTCGAAGAAACCGGTGATCTTCCGCAACACGCCGCAATGGTTCATCGCGATGGACAAGCCGATCAGCGATGACGGCGCGGCGAAGCCCGACGACACGCTGCGCGCGCGCGCGCTGCATGCGATCTCGGTGACGCGCTGGGTGCCGCCCGCGGGCCAGAACCGCATCAACGGCATGATCGAGTCGCGGCCCGACTGGGTGGTCTCGCGCCAGCGCGCCTGGGGCGTGCCGATCGCCGTCTTCATCAAGGAGAAGGGCGATGGGTCGGTCGAAATTTTGCAGGACGAGACCGTCAACCAGCGCATCGCGGAAGCCTTCATGAGCGAGGGCGCGGACGCCTGGTACGCCGACGGCGCGCGCGAGCGCTTCCTCGGGGCCGCGCTCGCGGCGCAGGACTGGAAGAAGGTCGACGACATTCTCGACGTGTGGTTCGACTCCGGCTCGACGCACGCTTTCGTGCTGGAGGACCGCCAGAACTTCCCCTCGCTCGGCGACATCGTGCGTAAGATCGACGGCGGCGACGACACGGTGATGTATCTGGAAGGCTCGGATCAGCATCGCGGCTGGTTCCATTCCTCGCTGCTGGAAAGCTGCGGCACGCGCAACCGCGCGCCTTACGACGTGGTGCTGACGCACGGCTTCACGCTGGACGAGCACGGCCGCAAGATGTCGAAATCGCTCGGCAACACGGTGGAGCCGCAGAAGGTCATCAAGGATTCCGGCGCGGATATTCTCCGCCTGTGGGTGGCGGCGTCCGACTATGCCGACGATCAGCGTATCGGTCCGGAAATCCTGAAGAACACCATCGAGACCTATCGCAAGCTGCGCAACACGATCCGCTGGATGCTCGGCACGCTGGCGCATTTCCGCCCCGGCGACGCGATCGCGCAGGCGGACATGCCGGAGCTCGAGCGGCTGATGTTGCACCGGCTGTCGGAGGTCGATGCGGTGGTGCGCACCGCTTACGAGAATTTCGATTACAAGGCGGTGGTCGCCACGCTCGCGAATTTCATGAACACGGACCTGTCCGCGTTCTATTTCGACATCCGCAAGGACACGCTCTATTGCGATCCGCCGTCGTCGCAAGCGCGCAAATCGGCGCTGACCACGGTCGACATCCTGTGCGACGCGATCCTGAAATGGCTGGCCCCGATCCTGTGCTTCACCGCCGACGAAGCCTGGGCCGGCTACCGGCCGAACGAGAAGGCGTCGGTGCATCTGACCACCTTCCCCGAAGGGCTCGACGCCTATCGCGACGATGCGCTGGCTGCGAAATGGGAGATCATTCGCGACGTTCGCCGCGTCGTCACCGGCGCGCTCGAACTGGAGCGCGCAGCCAAGCGCATCGGCTCGTCGCTGGAAGCCTCCCCGATGGTGCATGTGACCGACACGGCGCTGTTCGCGGCGCTGGTGGATGTCGATCTTGCGGAAGTCTGCATCACCTCGAATGCGATGCTGACGAATGCGGAGGCTCCGGCCGACGCGTTCCGCCTGAACGACGTGGCGAATGTCGCCGTCGTGGTGGAGCAGGCCGCAGGGCGCAAATGCGCGCGCTCGTGGAAGATTCTCCCGACCGTCGGCGACGATCCGGACTATCCGGATGTATCGCCGCGCGACGCCGCCGCGCTGCGCGAATGGAAGGCGCTCGGGCTGGCGTAGGGCTATCTGAGCCAAACGGGTTTCAGGCGGCTCTCCGACCCGAAACCGTCATACTCCGCAAAAGCGGAGTATCCAGTGTTCCGTGGCAGACGTGAGCTTCCCTTACACCTGCCGCACCGAATTGGATGCTCGCTTTCGCGGGCATGACGGCACAGTGATGGCTCTCGACTCTGCTTATCGCGTGAACGGATTGCTGAAGAAGCCGGGTGCCGACGCCGAGCGGCCGACCGGCGCGGGCGGGCGCGGCGAGGCGGGACGATAGGAGGGCGGCGGCAAGGGCCGTCGCTGACCGGAAAATCCCGGCCAGTTTCCCTGTTCGGTGTTTGCCACCGGCGGGCGCGGCCGGCGCTTGGCCGGCTTCGGCGGCGTGGCCTCGGCCGCAGGCGCCGCTCCGGTGGCCGAAGGTCTGCCGGTTGCGACCGGCGTTTCGTCCTTGCCGTCGATCTTGCTGATCTCGCGGCGCGGCCAGGAGAAATCGTCGGCGCGTCCGCCCGGTGCGCTCAGCGGCTCGCCCTTGACCAGCGTGCGGGCGGCCAGCGCATCCACCGTGGCCGGCCGCGAGCCCGCGCCGCCCAGCAGTTCCGTGGATGAGACCATCGGCGCGACCAGCGGCACGATCGGACCGGCAAGCGGCCGAGGCGCGGGTCCGCCGGGGCGGATCGCGGTGTCTGGCGTATCCAGCGTGCCGGGATCGCTCGGCAGGGCGACCGGAATGGCGCGGTTGGAGAGCAGGCGCTTGATCTCCCGATCGACATAGTGGGCGAGCTTGCGCGCGCCGGGCCGGGTGAAGAACACGCCGTCGGCGGTTCGCAGGCGGCGGGTCTGGCCCTCGAAATCCGGGCCCTGCTGCATGAAGCGGCCGCCTTCGTCGACGAAGCCGTCCCAGACATCGACATAGGTGATGCCGGCCCTCGCCGCGCCCTCGCGATAGAGCGAGTTGAGGAACAGCATGTCGGAGGTCGCCTTCGATCCGCGTAAAGCGGGCAGGCCGACCCAGACGACCGGAACATTCTTCGTCTTCAGAACGCCGATCATGTCGTCGATCTTTTTCTTGTACAGTTCGGTCCAGCGTTCGGAGCGGAATTCGTTGACGCCGTTCGCCGCGCGCGTGGTGCGCTCGGGCGCTGCGATCGATGGCGTCTCGCCATTGTCGGCCTGCTCGTCCGCGGGCGGCGCTTCGGCATCCTCCGGCTTCGCGCCGGGCTTGCTGTCGGTTTTTTTCTTCGAATCGGACTTGTCCACCGCTGCTTCGCGGATCACGGCGCGGTCGTGCAGGCCGAGCATCACCACGATCAGATCGGACGGCTCGTGGGCGATGATGCCCTTCGCCGCCGCCGCCCAGTCGGAGGGCTCGCCGCGCGGCTGATAGCGGAGCAGGCCGGACACGGTGCGGTGCTTGCGGATGACGCCAAGGTCGGGCTGTTCGGACAGGGCGTCCTCGAGGCCGTAGGCGAGCCAGTCGGCCATGGCGTCGCCGAGCACCAGCACATGGCGTTCCGCCGGCGTGTCGTCCTTGTCGGCCTTGGGCGGCGGCGCGCGGGAATAGTCCACGCGCGGCTGCGGCGCCTGCTGTTGCGGCTGCGGTGGGTCCGGCTGGCCGAAGGGGGCGAAGAAATCGCGGAAAAACGGGCGCTGCTGCTGTTGCGGCGGGGGCGGCAGATATTGACGGCGCGGCTGCTGTTGTTGCTGGAAGCCGAACGGAAAGAACTGCGCCGAGGCCGGCACGACGACGCCGAGCAGCATGACGATGACGGTCGCGAGCACGATCAGCGGCCCGCGTTCGGTGAACACGCGCAGAAGGTTCCTGGGCTTTGAGATCAGCGGCTTCGACATCCGTGCGGGTTCTTGGGTCCGATTCTGGCAGCCAGGTCTGGAATCCGTCGCGACTGGCGGATTCACAGCGGTTTCACGCCCGGCGAGGTCCCATAAGCGGCTCGCCGCGCGGTTCCGTCAAGTAGCGCCCAAAAATGTCAGCCTGAAGGTTAGCGTTCCGTTTGGAACAACATTCTTCCTCAGCGGCCCCGCAGCCTCTCCAGCGCGCCGGAGGAGGCAAAGCCATCGGCCGGCGAGCCGATCGACGCCTGAAAGCTGCGCAGGGCCTCGCGTGTGCCGCTGCCGAAATTGCCGTCGGCTTCGCCGCGATAAAACCCGCGTTGCGCCAAAAGCTGTTGCATCTCAAAGCGTTCGGCGCGTGTCAGGACGCGCTCGCCGCGCGGCCAGGCTTGCACCAGCGGCGCGCCGCCGCGCAGCCGGTCGGCGAAATGGCCGATTGCCAGCGCGTAGGCTTCGGCCGGGTTGTAGCGCATGATGACCCGGAAATTGTGCAGCATCAGGAAGCCGGGGCCGTCCGCGCCACCGGGCGTGAGCAGAAAGGCGCTGTCGTTCGACCGGGGAAAACCCCTGCCGCCGGCGCGGCGAATCCCCATCCGCTCCCATTGGGCGATGGTCATGGCCTTCGACCGCTGCGCCAGCGCATAGTTGAAGCCGCGCGGCACCTCGACCTCGTAGCCCCAGGTCTCGCCCTTGCGCCAGCCGTCCTTCTTGAACTTGTTCGAGGTCGAAGCCAGCACGTCGGGAACCGTGTCGACGATGTCGCGGTGGCCGTCGCCGTCGAAATCGACCGCCGAACGCTTGAACGCGGTCGGCATGAATTGCGTTGCGCCGAATGCGCCGGCCCACGATCCTTTCAGCCGGTCGGGGCGGATGTCGCCGCGATGCAGGATCTCCAGCGCGCTCAGGAACTCGTCCTTGAAATAGGCTTGCCGCCGGCCGATGCAGGCCAGCGTCGCGGTGGAGCGCAGCACGCTGCGGTCGCCGCCTTGCGTCGAATAATTCGACTCGATGCCCCAGATCGCGGCGATGATGAAGCGATCGACGCCATAGGCGCGCTCGACCGCGTCGAACGCGGCGCGATGCGTCGCGAGCATCTCGCGGCCGCGCGCGATCCGCGCGTCGGTGACGAGGATGTCGAGATAGTCCCACACCGCCTTGGTGAATTCCGGCTGCGCGTCGACGAAATCCATGATCCGCAGATCGGGCGTCAGGCCGCTCGTGAAACGCGCGAAACTGTCGCGCGAAATTCCGCGCTTGGCCGCGTCCGGCCAGAAATGCGCCACGCAATGGGGGAAGTTCGCGGCCGCCTGCCGGATCGCCGCCGCCGTCATCAGCGGGTGCCCCGACGCGCCGTCCTGGCCGCTCCACTCCTTCTGCGGCGCAGGCGGATTGTTCGTTTCGAACTGGGCGGAGCGGGTTCTGGCCGCAGGCTTTTGCGGGATCGAGCCGGTGATCGAGCCCGGCGGCAGCGGACGGGCCGGCTGCTGGCGCGCGAGCACCGGCCCCGCGCCGGCCGACGTCTGGGCGCTGGCCTCGCCTGCGGAGACCACGCAACCGGCCACGGCCAAAGCTGCAAGCTGCCATCGCATCGACATTTTCCTGTTCGAACGCATAGTGACCCGTAACCCGTGCAAGAAGAAACCCCGTCTGCAAGGAGGCCCCCGGCTGGTTTCGATCAGCTTAACAAAACGGCTTTTTCCGTTTCTCGCGCCGCCGCGCATTGTCGCGGCAGTTCACGTTTCGGGAAGCGAAAGCTGATACCAGATATCATCCCGCATCAAGCGCACCATATCGTTCGTTCAAAGAGAGCCCATGAAAATCCGCAAAGCTGTATTCCCGGTCGCCGGTCTCGGCACCCGTGTCCTCCCCGCGACCAAGGCGATGCCGAAGGAGATGCTGACCATCGTCGATCGCCCGCTGATCCAGTATGTGGTCGATGAGGCGCGCGAGGCCGGCATCGAACATTGCGTGTTCGTGACCGGCCGCAACAAGGGCGTCATCGAGGATCATTTCGACCGCCAGTTCGAGTTGGACACCACGCTGCGCGAGCGCTCGAAAAAGGCCGAGATGGAACTGCTGGAGCGCGATCAGCCCGCCGCCGGCGCGATGAAGTTTTACACGCCAGCAAGCGCCTTTGGGGCTTGGTCATGCGGTGTGGTGCGCGCGCGACATCGTCGGCGACGAGCCGTTCGCGGTGCTGCTGCCGGACGAACTGGTGCTGAACTCGCCGGGCTGCCTGAAGCAGATGATCGAGGCCGCCGCCGACCTCGGGCCGAAGGCGAACGTGCTGGCGGTCGAGGAAGTGCCGATGGAGCGGGTGCATCAATACGGCGTCGTCGGCGTCGGCCCGAGCAAGGGCAAGGCGTTCGAGGTCTCCAGCATGGTCGAGAAGCCGCCTCGCGAAAAAGCGCCGTCAAACCTGTCGATCACCGGCCGCTACATTCTCCAGCCGGAGATCTTCAAGATTCTGGAAACGCAGGAGCGCGGCGCGGGCGGCGAAATCCAGCTCACCGACGGCATGGTCGGCCTTGCCAAGACGCAGAAATTCTACGGCCTGCGCTTTGCGGGCGAGCGCCACGATTGCGGCTCGAAGGCCGGCTTCCTGCGCGCCAACATCGCCTACGGCTTGCGGCGGCCGGAGCTTGCCGATGGGCTGCGCGAGGAGATGCGGAAGTATCTCGGGATTTGAAATTCTCTTTTCCCTCTCCCGCTTGCGGGGGAGGGAGCGCATGATTTGCGAGCGTGACTCAAGTCACGGTGCTCCCGCGCTTCGTCGCGCAATCTTACCGCAGATGTCGGCACTCATGGCCGTCTGCCGATATCGGAAAGCCGGGAGGTCGTCCCCACCACCTCCCGGCTTTCGCATTTGCATCAGCGCTGGAAGCGCATGCCGAGCATGAACAAGGTCGCCTGATAGTCGAGGCCGGCGATCGAACTCTTCATCCAGTCGTGGCGAAGCTGCGCCTTCAACTGCATCTCGCGATTGAGTTTGTAGACGAGATCGCCGCCGATCGAATAGATCTTGTCGGAGCGGTTCGAGCCGTCATAGTCGGCCGTGCTGATGCCGGCCTTCAGCGTCCCGATCAGATAGCGGCGGAAGGCGTGTTCGACGGTCGTGCTATACGAGCGGTTCAGCACGCCCGAGACGCCGGGCACGGTGGTTTCGTCCACGGTTGACTGCGCGGCCAGCGTCACCGTCGTCAGCCCGGTCGGCTTCCAGATCAGCGAGGCCGAAAACAACAGTCCGTTGAGGTCGCGCAGCCGCGGGTCCTCGTAAGTGCGCATGGTGTAGCCGATCGAGGCTTCGCCGGTGATGAGCCGCCCGAGTTCGAAGGTCGAGCCCGCGCGCACGGTGGTGGCGCGCGAATTGCGGTAATAGCCGTTGCGGTCGAAAGCGACGTCGCGCTCGCGGCGGTCGAGCGTCACCGCCGAACAGTTTCACCTCCGGCGTCACCTCGTAGCCGCCGCGCAGCGTTCCTGCATATTGGTTGAAATTGCGATCCTCGTTGCTCAGCCGCTGACCGTTGCTCAAGGTCGACATCTGATAGACCGTGCGGTCGACCGAGCCGTTCGCGGAAAGCTCGAAGCGATTGTAATTGTGCGCGCCGCCGAGCGTGCCGCCAAAGGAATTGAACAGCGGATAGCGTTGCAGATTGGACTCGATGTTCGGGCTGCCGGGGTTGTCGGTGCCGACGCCCATCCGCGCTTCGCCAAGGATGCGCGTGTCGCGCGACACGTCGAGCCGGCCGTTCACGCGGCCGGTGAAAGCGGGCCGGTCGATCTCCACCGGCAGCGGCGCGGCCATGAGATTGCCGCTGACGCAATCGCATCCGCTCGGATGGCGAAGCGAATAGCCGGTGTAGGAGCCGCGCAGATCGGCGGTGAGCGAATGGCGCTCCCAGTCGGAGGCGGCCTGCAATTCAGGCGACACCATATACAGCCACGACGGCTTGCCGCCGCGGACGCGGTTCGGGTTGGTGTCGTAGCCGCCCCACAATTCGATCGCGGGCTTCAGGAGCATGCTGCCCGCATAGAATCCGACCGCGCCGAACGGATCGTTGTCGACCTTGAGCACCCGGCGTCTCGGTTGTCCCTCGACGGTACCGGTGATCGACGGAGCCAGGCGCTGCCTGTTGGGGATGGCGGTGGCCGGCGGCGGCAAGGGCTGTGGCGGAGCCGCGATGCCGGCGACGGGCGCGATCTGCACCGGCACGGCGGCGCTCGTCGTGGCGCGATTGTTTGCGCGCGCCGGAGGCGCGTCGCTGCCCCGCGCTTGGCGGCTGCTTTCCGCCTTTGACGGCCGAGCGAGTCGAAGCCGGTGGTCGCCGCGCCGGAGGCCGCAGGCGCGGTGAAGGTCGGGAGGTTGTTGATGCGCGACGGCGCGGGCGTGTCTCGCCGAAGCACGGCATCGGCGGCGTCGTCGGCAGCGGCCGGGCGACGCTGGCCGGAAAACCCGTCGCGCTCGGGGCGGAGCATGTCCGGCGTCAGCGTTTGCGCCGAGGCGGCCCCGCCGGTCGCGACCGCCAGAAGACCGATGGCCGCGAGGCGAGCGAAATCGCGCGGCGCGTGCCGGGGACGACCTCGCTGGCGTTGCTGGCGGCCCGACACGTGCTGGGAACCCCTCGAATTCGGCAACAGGATTTGCCGAAACATCAATGAAAACAGGACGTTGGACGCGTGCACGCGTGCGCGGATCGCCCGTCCCGGCGAAAGCGTTAATGGAGTTAAAACAATTATGGTTAATGAGGCGTTGAGAGCCGCCGGCCGCGCGTCGCATCGCGCCGCGGAGCGTGGTAAGCAGGCTCTGCGGGGCGATCTGCCCTTTTAGCTTTTTCCGGATCGAGTTCATGCCGATGTCAAAACCGCGGACCCCGCCACCGTCCGCGAAATCTGATTCTCCCATCGCCGTGCAGTCGGCGCTGCGCACGCTTCAGACCGAGGCGAATGGCATCACCGCGCTGACCAAGGCGCTGGCTGGCGATCTCGGGCACGCTTTCGCGGCGGCGGTGGATCTGATTCGCTCCGCCAAGGGGCGGGTGATCGTCACGGGACTGGGCAAGTCCGGACATATCGCGCGCAAGATCGCAGCAACCTTTGCTTCCACCGGAACGCCCGCCTTCTTCGTGCATGCCGGCGAGGCGAGCCATGGCGACCTCGGCATGATTACCGCCGACGATGTCATCATCGCCATTTCCTGGTCCGGCGAAACGGTCGAGCTGAAGAACCTGACGAACTACTCGCGCCGTTTCCGCATCGGTCTGATCGCCGTCACGGCGGATGGCGAATCGACGCTGGCGAAAGCCGCCGATGTCGCGCTGACGCTGCCGAAATCGCTGGAGGCGTGTCCGCACAATCTTGCGCCGACGACGTCCACACTCATGCAGGCGGCGCTGGGCGATGCGCTGGCGGTGGCGCTGCTGGAGAGCCGCGGCTTCACGCCGCTCGAATTCGCCAAATTCCATCCGGGCGGCAAGCTCGGCGCGCTGTTGAAATCGGTGCGCGACATCATGCATGTCGGCGCGGAGATTCCGCTGAAGCCGCTCGGCACAAGAATGTCGGACGCGCTGGTGGAAATGTCGTCGAAGGGATTCGGCTGCGTCGCGATCGTCGATGCGCAAGGCGATCTCGCCGGTATCATCACCGACGGCGATCTGCGCCGGCATATGAAGCCGGACCTGATGGGCGCGTTCGTCGATGACGTGATGACGAAGAATCCGCGCGTCGTCGCGCCCGGCATGCTGGCGAGCGAACTGCTCGACACAATGAACTCCATGAAGCCGGCCGTGACGGTGGTGATCGTCGCCGAGGGGCGCAAGCCGATCGGCATCGTTCATGTTCACGACGTGCTGCGCGTCGGCATCGCCTGAATGCCTTGGCGACTCGCGATGCGCACGGACCCGCGCATCGCCGGTCAGCATCCTTCGCCTTGCTCGTTTTTCTTGCCATCGTCCCTGAATTGTTGTTCATTTCTTAAGCGCGATGCGTCGCGCAAAGAACCGTCAGGGAGGTTTCGTCCGATGGTGTATCGGCGAACACAGCAAGTCATGCGCCGCCTCGCGGCGCGCCGCCGGGCGATTCTCGCCGCCGCGCGGGAAACGGCGGCGGAGCAGGGAATGGCCGCGGTGCAGATCGCGCCCGTCGCGGCGCGTGCGGAAATCGCCGCCGGCACCGTCTATCGGTACTTTCCCTCGAAGGCCGAACTGATCTCCGAGCTGATTTCCGACATTTCGCGCGAACAGCTCGACCATGTGCGGCAGGCGGCGGACGCCGCGCCCGGACCGCTTTCGGCGCTGGCGGCGGCGGTGACGACCATCGCCATCGACGCGCTGTCGCATCGCAAGCTCGCCTGGGGCATTCTGGCCGAACCGATCGACGTCGATGTCGTGACCGCGCGCCTCGACTGCCGCAAGGCGATCGTCGCCGAAATCGAATCCCGCATCGCCGCCGCCGCCCGCGCCGGGCACCTGCCGCCGCAGGATGCCGGGATCACCGCAGCGGCATTGATCGGCGCGCTGCATGAGGCGCTGGTCGGCCCGCTCGCGCCCGACAATCTCGACGATCCGGCGAAGCTGCGCGAGGCCGTTCAGACATTGGCGCTGATGGCGCTGCGCGGCGTCGGCGTAATGGACGCGCGGGCGCGCGGGCTGGTGGTGCAGGCCGTGCCGCCGATCGTGCCCGAACTGACGCCGCAGCCGATGGCCGCGCCCGTCAGCGCCTGACGTAAGCTCAGCGAACAGGATGCTGCGATGACGCTGAAAATGCCCGAGGCCGACGAGGCCGTGCTGGGTCGCCGCGCCGACATCGTCGCCGCCTTGCGCGCGATCGTGCCGGGCGAGGGCGTGATCGATTCCGCCGCCGAAATGCTGCCGCCCACAGATCCGACGGGCTGACCGCCTATCGTCAGCCGCCGATGGTGGTGGTGTTGCCGGACACGACCGAGCAGGTCGCGGCCGTGCTGAAATATTGCCACGCCGAGCGCATCAAGGTGGTGCCGCGCGGGGCGGGCACCTCGCTTTCCGGCGGCGCGCTGCCGTTGAAGGACGGCGTGCTTCTCGGGCTCGGCAAATTCAAGCGCGTCCGCGAAATCGATTACGACAATCGCTGCGTGGTGGTCGAACCCGGCGTCACCAATCTGGCGATCAGCCAGGCGGTTGAGGGTCGCGGCTTCTACTATGCGCCCGACCCGTCCTCGCAGATCGCCTGCACCATCGGCGGCAACATCGCGGAGAACTCGGGCGGCGTGCATTGCCTGAAATATGGCATGACCACCAACAACGTGCTCGGCTGCGAGATCGTGCTGATGACGGGCGAGATCCTGCGCATCGGCGGCAAGGCGGCGGAAGCGGCGGGCTACGACCTGATGGGGATCATCACCGGCTCCGAAGGGTTGCTGGGGGTCATCACGGAGGTCACGGTCCGCATCCTGCGCAAGCCGGAAACCGCGCGCGCGCTGATGGTCGGCTTCAGCACGGTCGAGGATGCCGGCCGCTGCGTCGCCGAGATCATCGGCGCGGGCATCATTCCGGGCGGCATGGAGATGATGGATCGGCCGGCGATCCACGCCGCCGAAGCCTTCGTGCATGCGGGCTATCCGCTCGATGTCGAGGCGCTGCTCATCATCGAACTCGACGGTCCCGGTGTGGAAGTGGATGCTCTGGCGAGCCGGGTCGAGGCGATCGCCACCGGCTGTGGCTCGGTCAATTGCCGCGTGTCGAATTCGGAGGACGAGCGGCTGTTGTTCTGGGCCGGGCGCAAGGCCGCGTTCCCGGCGGTGGGCCGGATTTCGCCGGACTATCTGTGCATGGACGGCACCATCCCGCGCGGAAAACTGGCCGAGGTGCTCACCCGCATCCGCGGCTTCTCGGAAAAATACGGTCTCGGCGTCGCCAATGTGTTCCACGCCGGCGATGGCAATCTGCATCCGCTGATTCTGTACGATGCCAACAAGCCGGGAGAGATGGACAAGGCCGAAGCCTTCGGCGCGGACATCCTGCGGACCTGCGTCGAACTCGGCGGCGTTCTCACCGGCGAGCACGGCGTCGGCGTCGAGAAGCGCGACCTGATGCCGGCGATGTTCACCGAGATCGACCTCAACCAGCAGCAGCGGCTGAAATGCGCCTTCGACGAGGAAGGGCTGCTCAATCCGGCAAGGTGTTTCCGACCCTGTGCCGCTGCGCCGAACTCGGCCGCGTGCATGTGCGCGGCGGCAAACTGGCCTTCCCGACATTCGGTTCTGATCGTGACGGACGGTTCTTAACCCCCGCGACGCCGCTGACGTCGAGATGGCCGTTCGCCAGGCGATCGGCGCGGGCCAGCCGCTCGAGATCGTCGGGCACGGCAGCAAGCGCGCGATCGGCCACCGGCTCGCGACCAATGCGCTGCTTGACCTGAGTGGCCTTGCGGCCGTCACCGCCTATGAGCCGCACGAACTGATCCTCACCGTGCAGGCCGGCGCGCCGCTATGAACGAGTCTGAGCGCTGATCGCCGCCAGCGGCGGCGAGAATTCGCCTTCGAGCCGATGAGACACGTCCGCGCTGCTCGGAACGCCGCGCAGGCGCTGGCACCATCGGCGGCATGATCGGGGCGGGGCTCGCGGGGCCATCGGCGGGTGAAGGCCGGCGGCGTGCGCGATCATCTGCTCGGCTTCGCTGCGGTGTCCGGCTTCGGCGAAAGTTTCAAGGCCGGTGGGCGGGTGGTGAAGAACGTCACCGGCTACGATCTGTGCAAGCTCGTCACCGGCTCCTGGGGCACGCTGTCGGTGCTGACCGAGGTGACGCTGAAAGTCATGCCGAAGGCCGAGAGCGAATGCACGCTGCTCTTGCGCGGCCTTGATGAGCTTGCGGCTACCTGCGCGATGGGGCTGGCGCTGGGCTCGCCTTACGAGGTCTCCGGCGCGGCGCATGTTCCGGCATCTTCGCTGCGCGTGGACAATCCGCGTGGGACGACTTCGCGGCAGGCTCGTCGCTGACCATGATCCGGCTGGAAGGAATCTCCGTATCCGTGGCGGACCGCGCAAAATCGCTCACGACGGAACTGTCCGTCTTCGCCGAGGTCGCGCGCGTCGAGGAAGATGCTTCGCGCCGGCTCTGGGCCGACATTCGCGACGTGGCGGCGTTCGCCATGGACGGCCCGCTCGGGGCGTGGCCGGTGTGGCGGATCGTCTGTCCGCCGGCGGCGGGCGGCACGCTGGGGCAGGCTCTCGCGCACGCGACCGGCGGCGAGGTGATCTATGATTGGGGCGGCGGTTTGATTTGGGCGGCGGTGCCGGCGGCGCAGGATGCGCATGCGAGCCTCGTGCGCCAACACGTCAATGCGGCCGGCGGTCACGCGACCCTGCTCCGCGCTCCTGACGCCGTCCGCAGCGCGACCGACGTGTTTCATCCGCTGGATGCCGGACTGACCGCATTGTCCGCGCGGGTCAAAGCGTGCATCAGGCCGTCCGACATTCTGGATCGCCGGGCGACTGCAACGCATGGCGGATCATGAGAACCGAATTCACCCGCCGAACAGCTTGCCGATCCGGACATCCGCGAAGCCGACAAGATCCTGCGCGCGTGCGTTCATTGCGGTTTCTGCACGGCAGCACCTGCCCGACCTATGTGCTGCTCGGCGACGAACTCGATGGCCCCGCGCGGCCGCATCTATCTCATCAAGGAGATGCTGGAGAAGAACCGTACAAGCCGACCGCCGACGTGGTCAAGCATGTCGACCGCTGCCTGTCGTGCCTTGCCTGCATGACGACCTGTCCGTCCGGCGTGAACTACATGCATCTCGTCGATCAGGCACCGGGTCGAATCGCGCGCGACTATCGCCGCCCGCTCGGCGAGCGCGTGCTGCGCAAGCTGTTGTCGGCCTTCGCTGTTTCGCGCAAGCCTTCGTCTCGCCCGCCTCGGCGGAGCCGTATCGGCGCTGCTGCCGGCGTCGGAAAAAATCGCCGGAACGCCGTCTTTCTTCAGACGGATCAAGGCGATGCTCACGCTCGCGCCCGCCCGCCTGCCGACCGCCGGCGCGGCCGCCGGCAGCGTGTTTCATGCCGAGGGACAACGGCGCGGCCGTGTCGTGCTGCTCCAAGGCTGCGCGCAGCAGGGTGCTGTCGCCGGGCATCAACACCGCGCCATCACCTGTCACCGCCGGCATCGGTGGTGCTCGCGAGGGAGGAGCAGTGCTGCGGGGCGCTGACGCACCATATGGGCGACGATGGCGATGCGCTCGCGCGCGCGCGCCACAACATCGATGTCTGGCTCGGCGAGGCGGAGCGCGGCAACCTCGACGCCATCCTCATTACCACATCTGGCTGCTGGAGACCGTCATCAGGACTACGGTTACATGCTGAGACAGGATCGTGCCTATGCGGAAAAGGCCAGCGCGCGCGTCTCGGCGCTGGCGAAGGATGTCACCGAATATGTCGCGGGACTCGCGCTCGCCTTTCCCGAGAAGCGCAGCGATCTCGTTGTCGCCTATCATGCTGCGTGCTCGCTGCAACACGGACAAAAGATTCTGCGTGCGCCGAAAGAACTACTTTTCAAAAGCGGGTTCGTAGTGAAAGATATTCCGGAAGGTCATTTGTGTTGCGGCTCGGCGGGCACCTACAACATCATGCAGCCGGACATTGCCGAAAAATTGCGGGCGCGAAAGATCGCGAACATCGCGGCGCTGAAGCCGGATGTGGTGGCCGCGGGCAATATCGGATGCATCGTGCAGATCGCCGGGAAGGCCGGCGAGCAAGGTGGATCGTTGCCGGTGCTGCACACGATCGAGCTCGTGGACTGGGCGACGGGAGGACCGAAGCCGAACATCGAGACGGCGGCGTTGAGCGCCGGGTAGCGGACGCGCCATCGGCAAAGCGATCGCGCGACGGATGAGTGGGGCAGAGCGCGACGCGGATGTCCAAAGCGACTCCGCCTGTCGCCAACAGGAGGGTCTCGAATGGCCAAGAAGGCGAAGAAAGCGAAAAAGGTAAAGAAGGCGAAGGCGGCGAAGACCAGGAAAACCGCCGCGAAAAAGACCGCTAAGAAGACGGCCAAGAAGGCCGCCAAAACGGCGAAGAAAAAGTCCGCCAAGAAGGTCGCAAAGAAAGCCGCCAAGAAATCGGCAAAGAAGGCCGTTAAGAAAGCCGCTCCCGCCAAAAAGGCTAACACGAAGGCCAGCAAGAAGGCCGGAGCAAAGAAGGTCCGGAAAAAGTCCGCGCCGCGCGCGCCCGCGATGGAGCCGGCGACCGAGCCGATGCCGACCTGGACGCCCGCTCCGATGGCTGGCTCCGATTCCGGCGACGAGACGCAATAGAACGCGATCTGCGGTAAGCTCGCCCTCGGCTTGGTCGGGGATGGCAACCGGTTTGCGCTTAGCGGCCCTCCGGGGCGGATCGGACCATGTTCGGTAGGGCGCGAGAGAGCGCGCGTTTCAACACGAACAGGCTGTGCTTCAGCGCACCGAAGGGCCGTCATCGGCCGACCAAGACGTTCCGCGAATCAGCAACGGCCGTGGCATCGCAAATGCCGCGGCCGTTTCGTTTGTAAGGCGTGTCCGCGCGTCGGAAGACCGCCCGGCAGCGTGACTCTTGTGCCACACTTTTCCGCAGCCTTCTCCGATACCGGTCAAAACAGGCCAAAGCGCCTAAAGAGGCGGCAATTGCCGTTGTTTTTGGCTTCTCCCGGACGGTCGCAGGCCGCAGGATCGCGTTCATCGAAGGATCGTTCGTGCGGATTCGTTTCGGATGCTTTCGGGGGCATTCCGGCAATGAGCCGCTGGATTAATTTGGGGGATCACAATGAAGACAATCGGTTTGACACTTGCCGCAGTAGTGGCCCTGGGCGGTTCCGCCCTGGCGGCCGACATGCGGATGCCGCTGAAGGCTCCGCCTGCGCCTGTCATGGTTTCGCCATGGGACTTCGCCTTCGGCGCGTCGATCACCAACGACTACCGCTTCCGCGGCGTCTCGCAGTCGAACCGCCAGCCGTCGGTCGCCGCCTATTTCGAGCCGCGTTACAACGTCAACGACTCGTTGCAGCTCTACGCGGGTGTCGGCGGGGCGAGCATCTCGTTCGCGAATCGCGCAGCGGCGGAAATCGACGTGTATGGCGGTATCCGCCCGACCTTCGGTCCGGTCGCCTTCGATATCGGCGTGTTCGGCTATCTGTATCCGGGCGGCCGTTGCTATTACGGCGCGCCGACCGATTTCGCCGGCAACGTTCTCAGCGCCGAATGCGCGACGAACTTCATTCTGCCGAGCGGCAATATCATGAAGAAGGACGTCAGCTTCTTCGAGGTCTATGGCAAGGCGCTGTGGACGGTGACCGATCAGTGGGCGCTCGGCGGAAACTACTACTATTCGCCGAACTTCCTGAACACCGGCGCGCAGGGCACTACCTGTCCGGCACGGTGAAGTGGACGGCTCCGTCAGCGTGCTGCCGATGGGTCTCGGCATGTATGTTTCGGGCGAGTTCGGCCGGCAGTGGCTCGGCACGTCTGACGCCTTCTACGGCCTGCCGACGCTCCCGAACGGCATCAACTACGCCGACTACAACACCTGGAACGCCGGCATCGGCTTCACCTACAAGGCGTTCACTCTCGACCTGCGCTATTCGGGAACGAACCTCAGCCGTGGCAATTGCAACGCCTTCACCAGCGACCAGACCGCGACCTTCACCAGCTCGTTCCGCCGATCAATCCGGGCGGCTTCGGTTCGAAATGGTGCGGCGACACTTCATCGCCAAGTTCTCGGCTGACTGACGGCATCGATGCTCAAGTAAGACAATTCCCGCAAGGGTTTGGCGAAGGGCGGCGGATCGATCATCCGCCGCCCTTTTTCGTTTTGCCGTCGCATTTTCGCCGGTTCGGTTCAGCCGCCCGCCGGTGCTTCCGTCGTCGTGACGAAACGGTCGCCGTCCCGGTGGAAGGCGATGTTGCGGTCGTGGAAGGCATGCAGCGTCGAACGGTGGCCGATGGAGACGACGGTCGTGCCCGGCAAGCTTTTTTGCAGAAGCTGGTACAGCGCTGCTTCCGCCGGCTCGTCGAGCGAGGCGGTCGCCTCGTCCAGGAACAGATAGTCCGGCCGGTGCAACAGCGCGCGGGCGAGGCCGAGCCGCTGCTGCTCGCCGAGCGACAGCATCCGGTTCCAGTGTCCGTGTTCGTCGAGCCTGTCCGCGAGCCGCGGCAGTCCGACCATGCGGACCGCCTCGCGCAGCGCCTCGTCGCTGAACGATCCCTCCGGCGCGGGATAGGCGATCGCCCCCTTCAGCGCGCCGATCGGGAAATAAGGCCGCTGCGGCAGCAGCATCAGCGTGGCGGTGGCGGGCACGGCGATTTCACCCGTTCCGAACGGCCAGATGCCGGCGATCGCGCGGAACAGGGTTGATTTGCCGGAACCGGACGGCCCCGTCACCAGTAGACGCTCGCCATTGCGGATACTGAAGCCGTCGGCCGAGACGAGCGGCGTGCCGTCGGGCAGGCGCAGCGCCAACTCCTTGATGTCGATGCCGTCCGCTGTCGCCGCCACCGGCGTCGGGCGAACCGTGTCGGGGCGCTCCTTGAGATTCTCTGCATTCGCCACGGCAGCCTCGAAACCGTCGAGACGCGCGATCACGGAACGCCATTCGGCGAGGGTGCGGTAGGTGCTGACGAAGAACGACAGCGATTCCTGCACGCTGCCGAAGGCGGAGGCGGTCTGCATCAGCCCGCCGAGCTGGACCTTGCCGGCGAAATAGGCCGGCGCGCAGAGAATGAAGGGAAACACCACGGCGGCCTGGCTGTAGCTCGCCGTGAAGGCCGTGACCTTCTTGGTGCGGTTCATGATCTCGATCCAGTTGGAGATCACGCGGGTGAAGCGTTGCAGCAGCCTTTCGCGCTCGGCCGGCTCGCCGTGCAGCAGGGCGATCTGCTCGGAATTCTCGCGCACCCGGACGAGATTGAAACGGAAATCGGCCTCGAAGCGCTGCTTGGCGAAATTCAGTGGCACGAGCGGCTTTCCGATCCAGTGGGTCAGCACCGTTCCGAGGATCGCATAGATCAGCGCGCCCCAGACCAGATAGCCGGGAATCGCAAGCTCGCGGCCGAAAATCACCATGGGCGCGGCGTCGGACAGCCCCCACAGGATCACGACGAAGGAGGCGAGCGTCACCACCGAACTGAGCAGGCCGAGGCCGATCGACAAGGTCCGGTCGACGAACATCTCGACATCCTCGGTCAGGCGCTGGTCGGGGTTGTCAGCGGCGTCGCCCTGCAACTGCATGCGATAGTGATTGGCTCCGTGCAGCCACCGGCCGAGATAGTGCTGCGTCAGCCATTTGCGCCAGCGGATTTGCAGCCACTGGTTCAGGTAAAGCCGATAGACCGCGAGCGCGATATAGCTCGCCGCGAGGACCGAGAAGATCATCAGCTCATGGACGAAGACGTCCCAGTCTCGCTCCTGCAAGGCGTTGTAGAAGCGCGCATTCCACTGATTGACCAGCACCGAATTGGCGACGATCAGCAGCTCCAGCACGATGACGGTCACCAGCAGCCCGCGTCCGGCCCATTTGTCCTCGGAGCGGAAATAGGGGATCGCCAGACGCCAGACGGTGGCGAGCGTCGAGAGGGTGTTTTGCAACGGCGTGTCCTCGGCCCGCTCCGGGCGTTCGTTACTGGGCGGCCTTGTCCTTGCCGGCGCGCACGTCGGCGATCATCTGGCGGAACTGCTTCTCCGTCGGCACGCCGGGGATGCGGAAAGTGCCGACGATGAAGGAGGGCGTGCCCTGAAAGCCGAAGGCTTCGGCCTGCGCCGCGTTGCGCACGAGGATCGCCTTGATGGTCTCGTCATGCGTCTGGAGCGTCTGGTTCAAGCGCTCCATGTCGATGCCCGTCTCCCGCAGCGTCTCGATTAGGCGGCTCTCGGTAAGCCGTCCGGTCTTGGCCATCAAGGCCGTGTGGGCGTCGTGAAACTTGTCCTGATATTTCGCCGCGAGAACCAGCCGCGCGGCCTGCATCGACAGCACGCCGAACACCGGCCAGTCCTTGAGCACGATGCGCAGGCCGCCATCGTCCTGCGCGAGCTTGGCCAGAACCGGTGCGATCGATTTGCAGTAGGAGCATTGGTAGTCGAAATATTCGACGATGGTGACGTCGCCGTCCGGATTGCCGAAGACGGGAATCTCCTTGTCGCGCAGCACCAGTTCGCGGCTGATCGGGTTCGGCTCCTGCGCGAGCGCAACGGCGGCGCTCGCCGCGGTGAGGGACAGTCCGAGCGTGGCGGAAAGATACTGCCTGCGATCCATGTCGTCACCTTGTCCTTCGTCTCGGTACGGAAACGTCAGGTGGTAACAAGTTTTCTTCAGTGCGTCCATTACCAAAGACAGCCCGACGAGGGCGACGACGAACGCAAAAATGTGAACGAGAACCTGCTTTCGCGTCGATAGATGAATGCCGGCGCGCACGCCGGCGAAGCTTCCGAGCGCGCCGCCGGCGATGAAGAAACCGGCGATGCGCCAGTCCACGAGGCCGGACAGGGCGTAGTTCGCGGCCGTCGTCGCGCCGAACGCGGTGACGGAAACGAGCGATGAGCCGACGGCTTCCAACAGCGGCATATGGGTGGCGGCGATCAGGCCGGGCACGACCAGGAAGCCGCCGCCGATGCCGAAGAAGCCGGAGGCGAAGCCCGCGCCGAGGCCGAGCAGCACCAGCCTCAGCCCGATCGTTCCGGCGTTGTCCCAGCAAAGCGGGCGGAAGCGGTCGGCGTCGGCCGGCTTGCGGCGCACGGTCATGATGGCGATGACGATCATCAACAGCCCGAACAGTCCGAGCAGCTTCTGGCCGTCGACGGCCTTGCCGAGGGTCGATCCGCCGGCGGCTCCGGCCACGCCGGCGACCGTGAAAACCAGCGCGCAGGGCCAGCGGACATTGCCCACGCGCCAATGGCCGAGCAGGCTGGACAGCGCGCTGAACGACACCGCGATGGCGCTGGTGCCGATGGCGATATGCGGCGAGCGGACGCCGACGACATAAACGAGGAGAGGGACCGCGAGGATGGAGCCGCCGCCGCCGATCAGGCCGAGCACGAAGCCGACAAGCGAGCCGGAGGCCACCGCGAGGAGATCCTGCAACCACATCGCCGCGCCGATCATCGCATCTGCATCATGGGAGGGAATCAGGGCACGGGTATCAAGGGTTCCGGAGAGTATTCATACTGTCTTCTTGCGAATGTTGGTAGGATTTCCTCCGATGGCGTGATCTGTGGAAAGAATTCGTTCGCCTTGGAGGCGCACGACGTCGGAGCGGTTCTATCGTTGCAAACTGGCGGCGCGGCCGGGGTTGCGCTATCCTCGCCCTGACAAAGCGCATTTCGCAATTTTCAGGTTTTTCGTTGAACATCGTCGTCGCCCCACCGTTCGGCAAACGTGAGCAGACCAAGGCCCGCAATCGGGAGATGATCCTCGCCGCCGCCAAGCGCGTCTTCGCCGACAAGGGTTATGACGCGACGACGGTGCGCGACATCATTCGCGGCACCGATCTCGCCTCCGGCACTTTCTACAATTACTTCAAATCCAAGGACGAGATCGCCGCGGCGATCGCCAGCGACGCGGCGGAGCGGCTGCGGCCGATGCTGCGCGAGCAGCGGCTGCATGCGACGGATTTCCCGAGCTACCTCTTCGGCATCCTGAGCGGCTATTTCCGTTTCCTGGTCGAGGAATATTCGATCGAGGGACCGAACGGCCGCCGTGTCATGCGCCCGCCGACGACGCACGATCAGTCACCCGCGCAGACCGACGTGTTTCGCGATATCCGTTCGGCGGTATCCGACCGGTTTGCAAAGGAGCTGGATGCGGAGGCGGACGCCGAATTCGTCACGGCGGCGATCACCGGCATCGCCCGGAACGTCGGATTGCAGATGCTCTATCGCAAGCGGCAGGACCCGGACGGCGCGGCACGGTTCGCCGCCGACCTCATCCTGAAGGGACTGCCTCTGAAGGCGGGTCAATAAAAAACGCCGCGGCTCGGCCGCGGCGTTTGATTCTTGACGAGCCTGAACCTTCCATCAGCCCGGAATGCGCACCTGCATTTCGGTGATGCCGTGGACGAAGGCCGAGTAGATCCGCTTCGGCTCGCCGACCAGTTCGATCCGGTCGAAGCGCTTGAGGATCTCTTCCCACAGGATGCGCAACTGAAGCTCGGCGAGGCGATTGCCGACGCAGCGATGCAGGCCGAAGCCGAACGACAGATGCTGACGCGGGCGCTTGCGGTCGATGATGAAGGCGTCGGGGTTCTCGATGGCATCGCTGTCGCGATTGCCGGAGATGTACCACATCACCACCTTGTCGCCCTTCTTGATCTGCTTGCCGTTCAGGACCGTATCCTGCACGGCCGTACGCCGCATGTGAGCGAGCGGCGTATGGAAGCGAATGACCTCGGGGACCATGCTCTCGATCAGTGCATGGTTGTTGCGCAGCTTCTGATATTCCATCGGGTTCTGATTGAGGAACAGCACGCTCGCGCTCATGGAATTGCGCGTGGTGTCGTTGCCGCCGACGATGAGAAGCGTCAGCGTGCCGAGGAATTCCTTCGGCGACAGGTCCTTGGTGGCGGCGCCATGAGCCAGCATCGAGATCAGGTCCGTGGACGGCGGCTTTTTCGCCCGCTCCTCGCGCAGCCGCTGGAAGTAGTCGAGGCACTCTTGCAGGATCGCCATGCGCTTCTCTTCCGAGTCGACCTCGCCACCGGCATAGACGTCGGCGGTGGAGACGTCGGACCAGTAGGTGAGCTTGCGGCGATCCTCGAACGGGAAGTCGAACAGGGTGGCCAGCATGCGCGTGGTCAGTTCGATCGAAACCTTGTCGACCCAGTCGAAGGTCTCGTTGCGCGGCAGGGAGTCGAGCACGCTCGCGGTGCGCTCGCGGATGACCTGCTCCATGTTGGCGAGGTTGGCGGGCGCGACGATCGGCTGCACCACCTTGCGATGCTCGTCGTGATCCGGCGGATCCATCGAGATGAAGCTGCGGCGGCGGAATTCCATCGGCCGATCGACGATCGAAATACCGCCGAGCGCGGACTCGGACGAATAGATCGAGTGGCTGGTCTCCACCGTCATGATGTCCTTGTACTTCGTGACAGACCAGAACGATCCGAAGCGGCTGTCCTTGCAGTAATGCACCGGGTCTTCCCGGCGGAGCCGCGCGAAATACGGCATCCAGACGTCATCTTGAAACAACTTCGGATCGCCGGGATTCATTTCCTCAAGCGGAATGGTCTGGGCGAGGGTCTCGTGATCGATCTTGGCTGCGACGTTCATATCTGTTTCTCCCTGGCTTTCCGATCTGGTGGACTTAGTGCTGGGCTTCCGGAAGTCTGACGACGAGACCGTTCAATTCGTCGGTCACTTCGATCTGGCAGGACAGTCGCGAATTGTCCTGAAGCGTGGCTGCGAAACCGAGCAGCCGGGTTTCCTCCTCGCCGGCTTTGCCGGTCTTGGCGAGCCAGGCTTCGTCGACGAAGACGTGGCAGGTGGCGCAGGCGCATTCGCCACCGCAATCCGCGTCGATGCCCGGAACGTTGTTGTCGAGCGCGTTCTGCATCAGCGATTTGCCGATCTCACCATCAATTTGGTGTTCGGTGCCGTCATGTTCAATGAAAACGATTGTGGGCATTCTCTCCGGTCTCTTGTCAGGCGGCGATGTCCTGGAGGGACATTGCGGCATTGCTTAGTTTTTCGCGCACGACGCGCTTGCCTTGGTTGATGAACTGCTTTCCGGCCATGAATTCCGTTGGCGCGTTGACGGCTTCCACCGCGCGGACAGTGGCGTCCTCGTCGAGATGGAACACGGCGAAGGAGGAACTTGCGGGATCGCCGCGGATGATGCTTTCGGTCACGCCGATGCGGAGCCCAGCGATCTGGATGCGCAGATCGAACTGGTCCGACCAGAACCAGGGAACTTCGGGTTTCGGCAATGCGCGCTGGCAGATCGCGGACGCCGCCTGCTTGGCCTGCTCGACGGCGTTCGGCACGCTCTCCAGCCGGCCGCTCGTGTCGTAGAGCGGCAGCGGCCGGAAGGTGCAGTCGCCGATTGCGAAAATGGCTTCGTCACTGGTGCGGGCCGAGTGATCGACGCTCACGCCGTCGCCGCAAACGAGGCCGGATTCACGCATCAATTCGTCGTTCGGCACCGCGCCGATGCCGATCAGCACCGCGTCGCAGTCGATCCGGCGGCCGTCCGAAAGCTGCACCGCGCGGACGCGCCCGCCTTCGCTGACGAATGTCTCGATCGTGCAGCCGAGCTCGATCTGCACGCCCTTTCGCCGGAACGAATCCTCGATGAAACTGCCGAACGGTTCGCTGGCCACGCGGGCGAGCAGGCGGTTTTCGCGCTCGATCACGACCACATTCATGCCGGCCAGCCGCGCGGTCGCGGCCACTTCGAGGCCGATATAGCCGCCGCCGACCACCACCAGCGTTCCGCCCGCTTGCAGCGCCGCGCGGATGCGTTCGGCGTCCTGCATCGTGCGCAGATGCAGGATGCCGTCGAGGCTGTCCACCGCCGGCAGCCGTCGGGGCCGCGCGCCGGTCGCAAGGATCAGGTGGGAATAGTTCAGCTTTTCGCCGTCTTCCAGCAGCAGCGTCCGGTTGGGGCGATCGATCCGGGCCGCCCGCGCACCGAGGCGCAGCGTGATGTTCTGGTCGGCGTAGAATTTCTCAGGCCGCAACAGCAGCTTGGCTTCGGTGGTTTCGCCCTTGAGCCACGCCTTCGACAAAGGCGGCCGCTGATAGGGCAGCGCCGTCTCGTCGCCGATCAGCGTGATCGGCGCGGCTGTGCCGTATTGACGCAGAAAGGCGACGACCGAGCCGCTCGCATGCCCGGCGCCAAGCACCACGATATGAGACTGAGGTTGATCCATGTGCTTCCGATTCCAGTTTAGATAATGCGTAGGTTGACGCCTGCGTCAACTTTTTCTTCTCGTGCAGTGCAACGAAGATTACGAGAGACGTACGGCCGGCGGTGTTGCGCCGCTCGCGGATTTGTGGACAAGGATAAAAGATAAGGAAGAAAAAGCGCCAATGCGCGAGGAGGGAACCCCCATGAAGTTGTTTGCCGTCTTGATCGCTGCCGCGATCGCATCGCTGGTCAGTTTCACCGGAGCACGGGCGGACGATTTTCCGTCGCGGCCCATCAGTTGGGTGGTCGGCTTCGCGCCTGGCGGCATCAGCGACCAGGGCGCGCGGATGGTCGGAAAGACGTTCGGTGAGAAGCTCAAGCAAAGCGTGGTGATCGAAAAACAAGCCCGGCGCCGGCGGCATCGTCGCGGCCGAATATGTCGCGGGTTCGAAGCCGGACGGCTACACGCTGTATTACGGGGCGAACGGCGCGATGGCCGCGAGCGTCACGCTCCAGAAGAATCTGTCCTACGATCCGCTCAAATCCTTCACCCTTATTCATGGGTTCGGAACGTCGGCGCTGGTGTTGGTCGTGCCGGCGAACTCGCTCCTTCAAGTCGCTCAAGGAGCTGATCGATTACGCCAAGAAGAACCCGGGCAAGCTCACCTACGGGTCGGTCGGCAACGGCACGGCGTCGCATCTCGTCGCCGAACTGATGTCCGAGCATACCGGCGTGAAGATGACTCATGTGCCGTATCGCGGTTCGTCACTCGGAATGACGGATCCTTCTGGTGGCCGTGTCGATCTGATGTTCGACTACTCCATCGTGGTGAAGCCGCAGATCGAGGGCGGCAGCTGCGCGCGCTGGCACAGACCGGGGCGAAGCGTATGGTCAGCCATCGGACGTGCCGACATTCGTGGACCTCGGCTATCCGGACGTCCAGTTCGCGGCCTGGGCGACGCTGGTCGGGCCCGCCGGCATCCCGAAGCCGGTGGTCGACAAGTTGGCGGCGGCGTTCAACGAAACGCTGAAGGACCCTGCGATCATCAAATATCATGACGATCAGGGCGTGATGCTGATGCCGGACATGGACGGCGCGAAGGTGCGCGAGTTCTATGTCAAGGAAATCGCCAAGTTCAAGAATTTGATCGAGCGCACCGGCGCATCGGCGAACTGACGGCAGCATCTGCGGACGACATGTGGGGGCTGCGCCTGTGGCGTGGCCCCCGCACTGCTTTCGGCGCAGCCTTCGCCGGAATTTTCAATCCCGTTCCTATCATTGGTTGAATGCTGCCGCCGAGGCGTTAGGGCTGACTTCCGAAACAAAGGGAGGTATGCATGGCGCTCGATCGCTCGACCATCCAGTCGGTGGTGCAGCATTATTTCGACGGCCTTGACGACGCCGATGCGGCCAAGCTCGGCGAGGTCTTTCTACCCCACAGCCGATCTGCGCTGGCTGGAGAAGGGCGAACTGCAAGTCCTGAGCGTGCCGGACTGGCTGGACCGTGGGCAAACGCCAGTCGGGCCAGGCGCAGGGGCTGGCGCGCGCCAGGACTTCATCGTCACCGTCGACCAGTTGGATGAAAACACCGCCTTCATCAAGGTCCGCTGCCAGTTGCCGCCGCGCTATTTCACTGACTATCTCGTGGCGATGAAGCTCGCCGACGGCTGGACGATCGTCTCGAAAGCTACCGCTACGATCTGCGGGACTGGATCGGCGTTTCCGGAATAATCGCCCTGCCGGAATGAGCGGCGAAAGGATTGGCCGGGTGGCTTTTCCCGTCGAATGGCGCCGGAAAAGCAAAACAGACAAGGAGAGCCGGATGAAACTGGCGCGGCCATTGCCGAGATCATGAAGCGCGAGGGGATCGAGATCCTCTGCGGCTATCCGGTCAACCACCTGATCGAATATGCGGCGGCGGCGGATATCCGCCCGGTGATGGTGCGGCAGGAGCGCATCGGGCTGCACATGGCGGACGCGATCTCGCGCGTCACCTCGGGCCGGACCATCGGCGCGTTCTGCATGCAGCATGGCCCCGGCGCGGAAAACGCGATGGGCGGCGTCGCGCAATGCTACGGCGAATCCGTGCCGGTGCTGGTGCTGCCGATGGGCTATGCGCGGCGGCTGCATTACGTCGATCCGAATTTCTCCTCGACCTATGCGATGAAGCCCTATGTGAAGTCGTCGGAGCCGATCTTTCTCGCCAATGAAGTTTGCAACATCTTCCGCCGCGCCTTCACCAGGCTGAAGAACGGCCGCGGCGGTCCGGTGGTCGTCGAGATTCCCTCCGACATGTGGAACGAGGAGGTGGCCGAGCCTTTGAACTACACGCCGGTCCTGCGCACGCGCTACGGCGCGGACCCCGTGCATGTGAAGGAGGCGGCGGAGCTTCTGGTCAACGCGAAGCGGCCGGTAATCTATGCCGGGCAGGGCATTCACTACGCGAAAGCGTGGCCGCAACTGAAGCAGCTCGCAGAAAGGCTGGCGATCCCCGTCGTTACCAGTCTCGGCGGCAAATCATCGTTCCCGGAAACGCATCCTTTGTCGCTCGGCGCGGGGGGCCTTGCGATGCCGCGCGCGGTGACGAAATTCCTGACCGAGGCGGATGTCATTTTCGGCGTCGGCTGCTCGTTCACCGAAACCTCGTTCGGCGTGGCGATGCCGAAGGGCAAGACCTTCATCCATTCGACGCTCGATCCGGCGCATCTGAACAAGGATGTGGAGGCGAAGGTCGGCCTCGTCGGCGACGCGGCGCTGGTGCTCGACGCGCTGCTGGAGGAGATCGGCAAGACCGTCAAGACGGATCGCGACGCAAAAGCGGTGGCGGCCGAGATCGCGCAATCGCATGCCGAATGGCTGGCGAAATGGATGCCGAAGCTGACCAACAACGACGCGCCGCTCAATCCCTACCGCGTGCTGTGGGATTTGCAGAAGACGGTGGACATCGAGAACACCATCATCACCCATGACGCCGGCAGCCCGCGCGCCCAGCTCTCGCCGTTCTGGAAGTCGGTGGCGCCGCTGTCCTATATCGGCTGGGGCAAGACCACGCAGCTGGGCTACGGGCTCGGCCTTGCGATGGGCGCGAAGCTCGCGCATCCCGACAAGCTCTGCATCAATGTCTGGGGCGACGCCGCGATCGGCTTCACCGGCATGGATTTCGAGACCGCCGTGCGCGAGCGGATTCCGATCATGTCAATTTTGCTGAATAATTTCAGCATGGCGATCGAGTTGAAGGTGATGCCGATCTCGACCGAAAAGTACCGCTCGACCGACATTTCCGGCGACTACGCCGCAATGGCGCGCGCCTTCGGCGGCCATGGCGAGCGGGTGACGAAGCCGGAGGATATTATCCCGGCGATCCAGCGCGGTATCCAGAAGACGAAGGAGGGCGTGCCGGTCCTGCTGGAATTCATCACCAGCAAGGAAGTCGAGGTCGCGCGGCCGGGGACCTGAGGGATTTCCGGCAGGGCCGTTTTGTCCCGGAAATCATCGGATCGCCGGGCAAAACCGACCTGAACGATTGACATTTCGGCCCCCGGTGCCCTAAACAACCGACCAATTCGGGCGGCTTGGCCGCCCGGTTTGTTTTCCAGACTAAATGGCTTGTCGCACGCAGCCTGTCACGGGCAACCCGCCGCGCACGGCCTTCGAAAGCTTTAGGATTCGACCCATGAAGGTCCGTAACTCGTTGAAATCGCTGCGTGGTCGTCATCGCGCCAACCGTCTGGTCCGCCGCAAGGGCCGGGTTTACGTCATCAACAAGGTGCAGCGCCGCTTCAAGGCCCGTCAGGGCTGATTTTCCAGCGGCCGCTGACCGGCGATCCGGCGTCGCATCTGCGCCGCCCATCCGCGACGCTCACTCAGGCTTGAGAATTTGCGCGCTTTCCAGCGCGCTTTTGTGCGTCTAGAGTCAGCGCATGGCTCCGTCTGTCCGAAAGTTTCCGCAGGGCGCTTCGTTTCTGGTTGTGGTTCTGGCCGGGGCGTGGATGCTCGCGAGCCTTGTTCCGGCCGCCGCGCAGGTGGTCACGCCGCCGGCCGCCGGCAAGACGCTGCCGCAAGCGCCTGAAAAACTGCCGAAAGTTCCCGGCGATCGCGGCCGTGGCCTCGATTTCCTGTTCGGAGCGCTGAAGGTCGCGCCGGACGCCGCCAGCGCCAAGCATGTCGAGGGACGCATCTGGGCGCTGTGGACGGCGACCCCCAGCGACACCACCATGCTGCTGATGACCCGCGCCAGGACGGCGGTGGAGAAAAAGCAGGTCGATGTCGCGATCAGGCTGCTCGACAGGGTGGTTCGCCTAAAACCCGATTATGTCGAGGGCTGGAACCGCCGCGCCGCGCTGCATTTCCTTCAGAACGATTATGCGAAAGCGTTGGCGGACATCCGCGAGGTGCTGCTGCGCGAGCCGCGTCATTTCGGGGCGCTCACCGGCCTCGGCATGATTATGCAGGAGGTCGGCGACGACCGGCGGGCGCTGGATGCCTTGCGCAAGGCGCTGGAGATCAATCCGCATCTGGAGCGGCTGCCGGACATGGTCAAGACGCTAACCGAGAAGGTCGAAGGTCGGCCGATCTGATTTCCGGCGCGGCAGGCCTGCGTGTCTGAAACTTTCCCTTGAGTGTTCCGTATTTCTTCCGTGCCGACAATTCTCCGGATCGTTCGAATGAGTTTGCTCGGCATCGTCGTCGCGCTGTGTCTGCTTGCCGCGATCACGCAGGTCGGCGTGGTTCTGATCGAGCGGGCTCACAAGCCGACCGGCCGCATGATCGACGTCGCAGGCGGTCGTCTTCATGTCGTCGAACTGGGAATCCGTTCGGCCGCACCCGCCATCGTTCTCGTCCATGGTGCGAGTTCGAATCTCGGCGCGATGCGCCATCCGCTTGGCGAAAGGCTTTCGGCATCTCATCGCGTGATTCTGATCGACCGGCCGGGTCACGGCTGGAGCACGCGCGATGTTCTGAGCGCATCGACGCCGGCCGTACAGGCGCGCATGATCGACGAGGCGCTTGGCAAGCTCGGTGTCGATCGCGCGATCATCGTTGGTCATTCGTGGGCAGGCGCACTCGCGGCCAGGATGGCGCTCGACTTTCCGGAACGGGTTTCGGGGCTGGTGTTGCTGGCGCCTGTGACGCATCGATGGCCAGGCGGCGTGGCTTGGTATCACAATCTCGGCGCGACGCCGGTCGTCGGGCCGCTGTTCGCCTATACGCTCGCGCTGCCGGTCGGCGCGTTGATGCTGAATCCCGGCGCGCGGGCGGCGTTTCTGCCGCAAACCATGCCGCCGGACTATGTGTACGCGAGCGATCTCGCACTGTTGCTTCGTCCGCGCGAATTCCTCGCGAACGCCTGGGACATGGTGACACTAAAGCAGGCGGTCAGTGTGCAGATGTCGCGCTATCCCTCGATCAAGGTCCCGGTGGCGATCCTGCATGGTGACGCCGACAAGACCGTATATCTGGACGTTCATTCGCGTCCGTTCACGCGCCAAGTACCGCAAGCGCGGCTGACCGTGCTTGCCGGCATCGGGCATCTGCTTCCGAGCGCTGCAACGGACGAGGTCGTCAGCGCCATCGAGGAAACAGTCCGGCGCGCGGCGGGGTCGTCGTCGGCTCTCCGCTAGCTAAATATCGCCGTCGCTGTTGGCGCCGACATAGGCGATGCGCAGCATGTTGGTCGCGCCCGGTGTGCCGAGCGGCACGCCGGCGACGATGATGACGCGCTGGCCGGCGCGGGCGAGGCCGTCGCGGAAGGCGATGCTGGCGGCGCGGTTCACCATGTCGTCGAGATCGTGCGCATCCTCGGCGACCACGCAATGCACGCCCCAGACGAGCGAGAGCTTGCGGCCGGTCTCAACCCGCGGCGTGATCGCCACCACCGGCGATTTCGGCCGTTCGCGCGCGACGCGCAAAGCGGTCGATCCATAAAACGTCCAGCAGATGATCGCCGACAGGTCCAGCGTCTCCGCGATCTGCCGCGCGGCATCTGCGATGGCGTCGCCGGCGGTCGCCTCCGGCTCGGCGCGATGGGAGTTGATGACCGCGCGATAGGTCGGATCGCGCTCCACCTCCTCGCCGATCCGGTTCATCGTCGCCACTGCCTCGACCGGGAATTTGCCGGCGGCCGATTCGGCCGACAGCATCACCGCGTCCGCGCCTTCGAACACGGCGGTGGAGACGTCCGACACTTCGGCGCGCGTCGGCACCGGGCTCTGGATCATCGATTCCAGCATCTGCGTCGCCACCACCACCGGCTTGCCGGCGCGCTTGGCCATGCGCGTCATCTGCTTTTGCAGGCCAGGCACGCGCTCCACCGGCATTTCGACGCCGAGATCGCCGCGCGCCACCATCAGCGCGTCGGCGACGTCGACGATTTCGGCGAGGCGGTCGATCGCCTGCGGCTTCTCGATCTTGGCCATCACCGCGGCGCGGCCGCGCACCAGCTTCTTGGCCTCGATCACGTCGTCGGGCCGCTGCACGAAGGACAGCGCGATCCAGTCCGCGCCTGCCTCGATCGCGGCTTCCAGGTCGGCGCGGTCCTTCGAGGTCATGGCCGAGACCGGCAGGTCGGTGTCGGGCAGGCTGACGCCCTTGCGGTCCGACATGCGGCCGCCGACGACGACACGGGTGATCGCGCGCTCGGGACTCGCTTCCTCAACGACCAGACGGACCTTGCCGTCGTCGAGCAGCATCGCGTGGCCCTTGCGAAGCGCCGCGAGAATCTCCGGATGTGGAAGCTGCACGCGCTTTCCGTCGCCCGGCTTCGGGCTGGAATCCAGCGTGAAGGTTTCGCCGTTGTTGAGCTGGATCGCGCCGTCCGCGAACATGCCGAGCCGCAGTTTCGGGCCTTGCAGATCGACCAGCACGCCGATTGGGCGGCCATAATTGCTTTCGATGTTGCGGATGGTCGTGACGAATTCGCGCATCTTGTCGTGCGAGGTGTGCGACATGTTGATGCGAAACACGTCGGCGCCTGCTTCGAAAAGCTTGCGGATCATTGCGCTGTCGGAAGAGGCAGGACCCAGCGTCGCGAGAATCTTGATGCGGCGGAGCCGTCTCATTTGGTCGGACTTCCTGCTGGTGGGGCGAGGGTGGGTGGAATCGCCGAACCCGGCATCGCGCCGGGCGGGATCGCCCCGCCGGGCAGGCCGGGCAGCGACTGCTGCGGACTCTGTTCGCCGGTTTCCGTCAACTGGACCGTCCAGGCGCGCTGCTCGCCGGTGTCGACCTCGAAGAACCCGGTTCGGTCGAATCCGCGCGCGAGGCAATCCTCGGTTCCGCGAATCGTGAATTCCTTGTCCCTGGAGCACATGAACGCCTGACCCGACCATTCCCCGCCGCGGTCATAGTCGATGGCATAGATATAATAATATCGTGCGACAAGCGTTCCGCGCAGCAGCGTTTCGCAGCTTTTCGCCGACACGTTCCACCAGCCCTCGGTGGTCCAGCCTTCGGCGTCCTTGTAGCCGAGCGCGATGCCGACCCGGCTCGCGGTATTGTTGCAGAGGCGGAAATCGGCCCTTGCGGGAGCGGCGAATGCGAGCGTGATCGTCGCCGCGGCCAGAAGCAGCGTCAGCAGACGAAGGCAGGCTCGAATGCGCAAGGGCTCTCTCATATCCTCACAAGGCCGGACCGGCGCAGAGGCCGTCATGCCGCTGGTTTCGCGTAACCGTGCGGTGGCTGTCAACGCTCATGCAAGCTACGCACCGCCTCTTTTCCCATGCCTGTCCGATATGGCAAAATCCTGAACAGGCGTTATGTCAGGGGGAGCGGGGACGACCCGAGAGACTCAACCGCGAGGCGTGACCATGCCGATGGACGATGCGACCCGAACAGAGCTTGAAGCCGCGGCCTTCCGCACGCTGGTCGAGCACCTGCGCAAACGCACCGACGTGCAGAATATCGACCTGATGAATCTCGCCGGCTTCTGCCGCAATTGCCTGTCGAACTGGATGAAGGACGCCGCCGACGCCCGCGGCGTCGCGCTCGGCAAGGACGAGGCGCGCGAGGCCGTCTACGGAATGCCTTACGAGCAGTGGAAGGCGAAGCACCAGACCGAGGCCAGTCCCGAACAACTGGCGACGATGGCGAAGAGCGGCCACGCGCACTAGAGCATGATCCCGAAAAGTGGAAACCGGTTTTCGGAAGAGATCATGCTCGAACAAAAAGATAGGCGGCGAGACTGATTCAACGCAGTTGAATCAGTCTCTGGTCCTTCCAGGCGGCGTTTTCGTGCAGGCAAGCAAATTCGCGCGTGCGCAGACGGGCTGTTCGATTCGGCTGTGGGTCGCTGTGGATCGTCGCGAGGGCGGCTTGACGCCAAGGGCCGCTTTCATGAGGGTGACGCCGCATGCGACGCGCGATCCTTGGACAGGAGAGCACGGTTCGTTAGCGGTTTTCTCCCATAGAAGTCCAAAATTCCTCAAAGAGTCCGGAGTTCCAGGATGGCCGATCCCGCCGTCAAGGAAGCGCCCGAAACGCGCTTCGCCAAAGACCAGTTGAAGGCCATCATCGAGCGCATCGAGCGGCTCGAGGAAGAAAAGAAGACGATCTCCGACGACATCCGCGACGTGTATGCGGAAGCCAAGGGCAATGGCTACGAGGTGAAGGCGCTGCGCGCTATCGTCCGCATGCGCAAGCAGGACGCCGACGAGCGCCACGAGCACGAGACGATTCTGGAAACCTATATGCAAGCGCTGGGGATGCTGTAGGGGCGTTGACGGCCAGACTTAGACACCAGACTTAAACGGAGACGATGCCTTGATCCATCCTCCGTCATGCCCGGCCATAGCTGTTCGAAGAACGGCGTCGCTTTGCTCGCTGCCATAGCCGTTCGCCTTGCTCGCCTATGTCGCGGGCATCCACGTTCTGGCGGCATTTACGTCAAAAAAGACTTGGGTCAAAAGAGACTTGGAGGGCCGGGATAAACCCGGCCCTCTCGATCCGGGATGCTTCCCTCAAATTGTGAAATGAAAATGCCTGAGCGCCGCAGCGGCGCTTAGCGCAGCGACGCCGTCTGCATCCGGAACGAGGCCACCGGCAGGGTCGCGAAGGCGGAGCCGGTGAAGCGGTCGCAGCGAAGCCCTGGCGTCGCGTCCTCGGTGAAGCGCGCCACGATCACGGTGTCCGGCTTGACGAAATGTGCGCGGAACGCCGCCATGTCCGGCTCCCCGATCACGGTCGGCAGCATGAAGCGGTAGGTGTTCGGGGCCAGCAGCATCGCCCGCATCCATGGTCCGTCCTGCGCCTCGGCCGAAGACGCGCGGGCGATCGCGGTCGGGACCGGCTGCACGCCCTTGGCGACGATCGTGTTGGCCACCGCCATCGGATTTGCGCCGGCATTGACCGGGCGAATGCTGCGCGGGATCGGCGCGCTCGCTGTCACGACGCGATCAGGCAGTTCCGTCACCCGCGCATAGGCCAGCGCCCGCCGGGTCGCGGGCGGCACGCTCGCGGTCGGCTCCGAATCGGCCAGATCGGCGCGTGCGGCGAAGGTCGCGGCCTGAGCCGGAATCGCCTGCTGCGCCGGCGGCGCGTCATCGCCCCAGAATCCACGCGAATTGATGATATCGGCGACCGTTTGTGGGCGCTTGACCGGCTCCGGACGCTTCACCGTTTCTGCGGCCGAGGCCACCCGGTAAGCATTCGCCGGGCGCATGCGCGGCACCGGCACGGCCTCAGACGCGGCTTCGGTTTTGGCGGGCTTCGCTTCCGCGACAACCGTCCTGGGCGCGGGTTGATTTTCCGCCGCCTCATCCTCGTCGTTGCCGGCCGATTTCGAGCTGAACAGCGAGGCGAGGAAACCCTTGGTGCCGCGCGAGCGCAAGGTCGTCGTTCTTGCCGCGCCGCTCGATATCGGCGAGCGCAAGCTGATAGCCCTTCAGCGGCTGGCCGTTCGACGGCACATGCACGGTGCGCCCGTTCGGGAATACGGCGGCGAGCTGATCGTGCGTCATGCGCGGCCAGTGGCGGATGCTGCCGGTGTCGAGATGCACGAAGGGCGATCCCGAGGTCGGATAGAACCCGACGCCGCCACGCTGGAGGCGGAGCCCGGCCGCGCGGATGTTGGCGAGCGCCACGCCCGGAATGAAGAAGTCGATCGCATGCCCGCGCATATGCTGGCTGTGGCGGGCAACGCCGCTGGAGCGGCGGCGGAGCATCGCGTTGGTCTTGGGCGAGCGATAGGCCGAGATGATGTTGATCGGCCGCTTGCCGTCGACGTCCCGGTAGACCTCCCAGAGGATATCGAACAGGCGGGGGTCCATCGTCGTCGAATCCTGGCTGCGCCAGTCGCGAAGGTGGTGATTGAGCTTCTTCAGCGCGGCGTCGTCATAGCGGCCGTTGCGCTTGAAGGTGACCGTCAGGTCCTCGCCGGAATGGGTGTGGTGGAAGGAGAGGGTGCGGGTCTCGTTGAGGGCGGTCGCATCCTTGACCGAGGACGCCGCGGCGACGACGAGCACGGCCGTCAGACCGATGCCCAGTCCGATTCGCGAGAATGTCCCCACATCAGTTCGTCGCGTCGCGCGAGCAGCCACGTTGATTTCCGTGAACGAGAATTTCCCCAAACCGTCGCCCGTCACGACGGAAGTGATGAATGCTGTCTTAAATCAGGAGGGTTAATCGAGATTTACGACCGCAGACCGACCCAATCCATCCCAAGCAAACTTACCAAGCAAACCCGCCAAGTGATGATGGAATAGGCGTCCACTATGGCAAAAAAGTGCCATCCGGTAACCAATTGTTGAGGTTGCGCTGCGGTATGGTTAACCAAAAGAAAAGCCCCGCCGACGGCGAGGCCATAAATCTTAAATAAAACAGTAGCTTGGCGCTTTATCGGGAAGCCTGGCGCTCGGCCGCGCGGCGCTGACGCTGCTGTGGAGGGGGCGGTTGGGCCGGGCCTCCGAACAGCATTTCGAAGAAATTGCGGCCGCCGCCATTGTTGGCCGAGCGGCTGTTGTCGCGACCCACCACGCCGGGCGGAAGCGTCGCCGCCGGGCGGCTGTAGTTCGGCTTGGCGTGGTTGACCGCCACCTCCATGCTGTTGCGGTCGTTGCTGCGCAGCACGTCGATCAGGCGGTTGTCGCGGCTGTAGATGTCCCGTCGCGTTTGCAGATGGCCGGAATCGTCGACGAAGGCCGTGTGATAGACGATGTGGACCGGGATCGGCGTCGGGAAGTTGAGATTGATCTCGCTCTTGCCGTACATCCCGCGAATCCGGGCGGCGCTATAATTCTCCTTCGGCATGGCGATGCCGAGCAGCGCTTCCGCATACATGTCCGGGTTCTGCACGCGCATGCAGCCATGGCTGTAAGCGCGCGTCTCATGCGCGAACAGGTTCTTGTCCGGCGTATCGTGCTGATAGACTAGGAACTTGTTCGGGAAATTGAAGCGGATGCGGCCGAGCGCATTGCCCGCGCCCGGCGGCTGCGAGATGTGGACGCTGCCGTCGCGGCGCTGCTCCAGCTTCAGGCCCATTCGCGTCAGCACGTTCGGATCCTGCTGGAGCGCCGGCGGGTATTCGCCATAGACGATCGAAGGCGGCACGTTCCAGGTCGGGTTGACCGTGATGAATTTCATCGTCTCGGTCAGTTCCGGCGTCGCATGCCGGCCGGGCTTGCCGACCACCACGCGGGTGGTCCACGCCTGCGCGCCGTTGTGCATCACCTTCAGCGTGAATTCCGGAATGTTCAGCATCACATAGGCGTTGCCGAGCTTCGGCTCGCCGAGCTGGCGCGGCAGCCACCGCCAGCGCTCCATATTCGCGACCACCAGGTCGATGGTGCGGCCGCGCTTCGGGCTGTTGATCGCCTGGACGGTGCGGTCGTCGAGGATGCCGGTCGCCTTCAGGCCCAGATCGGACTGGAGCTTGCGGACGGCGGCGGCGACCGTCGCGTCATAGGTCTTGCTGTCCGGGTCCTGGGTGACGCCGAGCCGCGCGCGCAGCGCCGGAACGCGGTCGTCTTCCATCTCGGGGACCGGCTTCCTGGCGTTCTTCTTGTTCTTGACGAATTTCAGCACCGGCCCTTCGGCGATCTTGGCCGGCGGCGTCTCGGAGGTGCCGCGCAGTTCGGCGAGCTTCGCCTTCAGCGCCTTGTAACCCTTGTGCTGCGGATTGTAGCCGTCGAGCGCCGCGGCAACGTCCTTGGCGCTCGCAAGAGCGGCGAGCACCTCCGCCGGGTCCGGATCGTGGATCGGATAGGCGATATCGGCGCTCACGCGCGAGTAATGGATGCGGCCGCCCTGCGCGTGCCGGGCATAGTCGAGCACGGTGGCGCTCATCTTCAGGTCGGCTTCGGCCAAGGCGTCTGGCGTCGTCGCCGCCGCGAAATCCGGCGTCTCGTAATCGGAGGGCGTCAGGCCGTCGGCGTCAGACGCCTTCAGCCGCGCGGCCGCGGCCTTGGCGCGGTCGGTCGTGCTGCCGTTCGCGCTCCACAGCGGCGCGTAATTGCGCTCCTTGTAGAAGGCTTCGGCGGCGGCGCGTTCGGCCTTGCGGTCGAAGAAGCGGGCGGCGCGGGCGCTCAGGAGGTCCTTGATCTTGTCGGCCACCGGCTGGTCGGCCGTCGCAACGTTCGTGGCCACGGGAGCGTCCTTGGGCGGTGCGTCCTTCGCGACCTCAGGCGCAGCCGGCGCGGGCGGCGTGGCGGCGGCTGCGTCGGTCTTGGCGCCATCGGCCGGGGCTGCGGCGGCAGGCGCGCTCGCCGTGGTGATCGATGACGCTTGCGGCGCCGATTGCCTGGCGCGCTCGCCGGCGACGAGACCGCGCGCCATCGCGCTGAAATCGGCCGGGGTCGGCGGCGGGGCGTCGGCCGGTTCCGGCATCGGCACGGCGGCGTCGATCGCCCGTTCGGAGGCTGTCATGGTCGGGCCCGACTGCGCCGACGCCGTGGCCGTCAATCCGACGAACACGGCGATCGCTGCGGCGATGACGCGGTCATAGCCGCCACGATCACGTCCAGAATCTCGCATTTCCAACCCCTCGGACGCCGGCATGCCGGCCCATCTGTGGTCATCACGGAACAGGAAAACCAGTCCGCCATTCGCACGGCCGATACGCAAGGCGCATGGCGTGACTCTCGGTTGCGCAAGGTATCACAGGCTGACGTTTCGGCCAGATGCGTCCCGATCAACTCGGCGCGAAACAGCCCGGATTTGCGGGGTTTACAATGGTTCGCGCGGGTCGGTCGCGCGCTTTTCCGCGCATCTGTCGCCGTTCGGCAACGGTCAATTGTGGCGACAAGGTGCGCCACTTGCGACGGTCTTGTGACTGACGCGGTGAGCCGTCAGTCAGCCGCCGCCGCGTCGATGGCCTCAAGCTTGCGATACAGCGTCGAGCGGCCGATCTTCAGCCGCCGCGCCACTTCCGACATCTGTCCGCGATAATGCGCGATGGCGAATTTGATCGCCTCGCTCTCGATCTCCTCGATCGGGCGCACCTCGCCGTCCGCCCGCAGCAGGCTCAACTGTCCTGCGGGCGGTGCGGGGGCGATCGGGATGTCGTGGCCGGTCACGGGCGGGCTGGCGAGCGGCGGGTACGGCACCAGCCGCTCCAGCTCGGTCCGCTCGTCGAGGGGAACGATCCCCGGCGCTGCGGCAGGTCCCGCCGACAGCAGCGGGAAGTGCGATGTGTCGAGCGTGGTGGTCTCGCTGATGACGACGGCGCGGTAGACGGCGTTCTCCAGCTGGCGGACGTTGCCGGGCCAGGGGAAGGCGCTCAGCGCCGCGAGCGCCTCCTGCGTGATGGCGTTGATGGGGCGGTTCTCCTCGGCCGAGAACCGCGCCAGAAAATGCCGCAACAGATGCGGGATATCCTCGCGGCGCGTGCGCAGCGGCGGCACCGTCAGCGGCAGCACATGCAGGCGGTAGAACAGGTCCTCGCGGAACGCGCCGCTTTTCGCCAGATCGAGCAGGTTGCGGTTGGTGGCCGAGATGATGCGGACGTCGACCTTGATTGGCCTGCGCCCGCCGACGGCCTCGACCTCGCCCTCCTGCAACGCGCGCAGCAGTTTCACTTGCGCTGCCAGCGGCAATTCGCTGACCTCGTCCAGAAACAGCGTGCCGCCCGAGGCTTCGACGAATTTGCCGGCGTGGCGCTCGGTCGCGCCGGTGAACGATCCCTTTTCGTGACCGAACAGCGTCGATTCGACGAGATTGTCGGGGATCGCGCCGCAATTGACGGCGATGAAGGGTTTCGTCGCGCGGTCGCTCGATCCGTGGATGGCGCGGGCGATCAGCTCCTTGCCGACGCCGGACTCGCCCTCGACCAGCACCGGGATCGCGGAGGAGGCGGCCTTGTCGGCCATCCGCAGCACGTTCTGCATGCCACCGCTGCGGGTGACGATATCCTTGAAGGTGAGGCGGCCCTCGCGGCTGTGGCGGATGCGCTGCAATTCGCCCTTGATGGCGCTGGCGTTCAGGGCGTTGCGGAGCGACACCTGCAACCGCTCCAGGCCGACCGGCTTGACGACGAAATCGTGCGCGCCGGCGCGCATCGCCGACACCACATTGTCGATGCCGCCATGGGCGGTCTGCACGATCACCGGCAGCGCAATGCCTTTGTCGCGCAGCTTCGCGAGGACGCCGATGCCGTCGAGATCGGGCATCACCAGATCCAGCACCATCGCATCGGCCGGCGGCGCGTCGGCGCTGGTGAGATAGGCCACGGCGTCGTCGCCATTGTCGACGGTCACGCTCTGATAGCCGAGCCGCTGCACCATGTTCTCGACCAGCCGACGCTGGACCGGATCGTCGTCGGCAATCAAATCGTGGCAACCATGTGCGGCAGCATTCCGTGAGTGTCTCGAATCAGGTCACTCTGGCCCGCGCAGTTAACGAGACATTAAGAGCCCGGTTGCCGCCGCTGTGCGTGACGGAGACGGGCGTCTTTCTGCGCGTATTGCCGCGCATTGCGCGGTCTCGTTGCGACGGCTCGTTCCGGCCTATCTGAATTCGAACGTTGCTTCGAACCTGGTCCGGAAAGACATGCCCGCACGCTCCGCCTCCGCCCTCCGCAAGCCGTCCAAATCCGCGCCCAAAACCCCGTCAAAGGCGGCGTCGCGTTCAAAGTCGAAGCTGTCGCGGCGAAACCGAAAGCTGGCGAAAACGCTGAAATTGCCGGAGTCAGGATCTCACCGATCTGTATCCGGCGATCGATGCGCCGGAGGTCAAGCCGATCTGGAGCCGAATGCCTCTTCGAGGCCGCCTACAAAGGCAAGCTGCTTGAGGAAGTCAGCAAGGACGGCGGCGGCGAGTGGCTTGCGGCGGTGGTCAGGCGCTATGAGGCGATCGACGATCTGATGGGCCGGCTCGGCTCCTATGCGGGGCTGATCCATGCCGGCGACACGGTCGATCCGGCGATCTCGAAATTTTACGGCGACGTGTCGGAGCGACTGACGGCGGCGTCGGTGCATCTGCTGTTCTTCACGCTCGAACTCAACCGGCTCGACGACGCGCTGTTGCAGCAGGCGATGCAGACGCCCTCGCTCGGCCATTACCGGCCGTGGCTGGAGGACATCCGCAAGGACAAGCCGCATGAACTCGACGACCGCATCGAGCAGCTGTTCCAAGAAAAGTCGCTGACCGGGCGCGGCGCATGGAACCGGCTGTTCGACCAGACCATCGCCTCGCTGCGCTTCAAGGTCGACGGTAAGGAGCTGGCGATCGAGCCGACGCTGAACCTGCTCGCGGACCGCAGCGAGCCGAAGCGCAAGGCGGCCTCGCAGGCGCTGGCCAAGACCTTCAAGGCGAACGAGCGCACCTTCGCGCTGATTACCAACGTTGGCGAAGGACAAGGAAATCTCCGACCGCTGGCGCAGCTTTGAGGACGTGGCGGATTCGCGCCATCTCAACAACCGCGTCGAGCGCGAAGTCGTCGACGCGCTGGTGGCCTCCGTGCGCGCCGCCTATCCGCGGCTGTCGCACCGCTATTATGCGCTGAAGGCGCTGGTTCAAGAAAGCTGAATTCGTGGGACCGCAATGCGCCGCTGCCGTTCGCGGCCGGCGGCAGAACTCGTGGCCGGATGCGGAGAAGCTGGTGCTGACCGCCTATGGCGCGTTCTCGCCGGACATAAGCGGCGTCCTTAAGCGCTTCTTCACCGATCGCTGGATCGACGCGCCGGTGCGTCCGGGCAAGGCGCCGGGTGCGTTCTCGCATCCGACGACGCCGTCGGCGCATCCCTATGTGCTGCTCAACTATCCAGGGCAAGCCGCGCGACGTGATGACGCTCGCGCATGAACTCGGGCACGGCGTGCATCAGGTGCTGGCCGCGCCGAACGCGCGTGATGGCGGCGCCGACGCCGCTGACGCTCGCCGAAACCGCGAGCGTGTTCGGCGAGATGCTGACCTTCAAGCGCCTCCTGGCGACGACCAAGGACAAGAAGCAGCGGCAGGCGCTGCTGGCCGGCAAGGTCGAGGACATGATCAACACGGTCGTGCGGCAGATCGCGTTCTATACCTTCGAGCGCGCCGTCCACACCGAGCGGCGCAATGGCGAACTCACCGCCGAGCGGCTGGGCGAAATCTGGATGGGCGTACAGGGCGAAAGCCTCGGGCCGGCGATCGAGCTGAAGTCCGGCTATGAGACGATGTGGATGTACATCCCGCATTTCATCCACTCGCCGTTCTACGTCTACCGCCTACGCCTTCGGCGACTGCCTCGTGAACTCGCTCTACGCCGTCTATGAGAACACTGGCCGACGGCTTCGCGGAGCGGTATCTGGCGATGCTCGCGGCCGGCGGCCACCAGCACCCATTCGAGGCGCTGAAGCCGTTCGGGCTGGATGCGCGCGAGCCGTCCTTCTGGGACGGCGGCCTGTCGGTGATCGAGGGCATGATCGCCGAACTGGAGGCTGCAATGGGGTAAGGCGGCCGGAACTACCTGTTGTACGATTTTGTAAAACGACGTTATACAGAATGTATAACGCAAGGCTGCGCCCGACCCAGCATGAGGAGATATCATGAAGTCGAAATCAAAGATCCCAATTCAACGGATTGATCCTCCCGCGCGAACTGATGCAGCGGCTCGACCTGAAACAGGGTCAGCAACTGCACGTCGGAGATGGCGGGAGGGCTTCCAGAGTACTGCTTGACCGGAAGAGTTTCGAGGAAGACGATGGAAATCGCCGACAAATCATGGACGAATACGGGACACGCTCGCAGCGCTCGCAAAATGATTGGCGCGTCCGATGAGCGATTCGAAAGAACCCGTCTGGATTACCTACGAGCAGGCCGTCGCAATCCATAGCCGCCAGTTACGCCGCTTCGGCGGCGCGGCCGGTTTGCGTGAACAGGGAATGCTGCGTTCTGCGCTCGAGCGCCCCGTCAACAAGTGGCAATACGAGCAGGCCGAGCTTGCAGAACTAGCCGCAGCCTATGCGTTCGGCATCGCCAAAAACCACGCCTTCGTCGATGGCAACAAACCCATCGCATTCATGTCGATGATGGCCTTCCTGCGTCTGAACGGCATTCCGTTCGCGCCGGAGCCTGCGCATGCGACGGCTATCATCCTCTCCCTCGCGGCAGGCGAGGTCAGCGAGGAAAGTCTGACGCGGTGGATTCGCGACAACTGGCCGAAATCCTGAATCCGAGATTTGATCGATTCCACGATCCTTTTATGATCCTTGCGGGGGCGTTGCCCTTGCGCGATGTTTGCGCTAATGGCGGCGCCACGATGGGTTGTCCGGCTGGGGAGGGACCGATGGCGGATCACAGTGAGATTTAACACGACTGCGGATGGCAACGACTATCGCTCACAGCAGACCTATCTCGGCTTTGTGGCCCTGGTGAAATGGGCGACGATCTCGCTCGCCGTCATTTTGCACGATGTATTTCTTCCTGGTCTGATCGCTCGCGACTGAAAGTTTTCAGCCGGCGGCGTGCCGCAAGGCGCGGTTTCGCCGATTGTCAGCACTGTTGGTGCTGGCGCGGCGATCTGGTCATATGCAGCGCGGTCCTGATGCTGCGGGGTTCTCCTTAGAAAATTGCAATTGCCAAGGAAACGGCGGCTGGCAGGCAGCCTCGGGTGGCCGCGGTGCCGGACACGTCCAAGAAGTTCAAGGCTTTGGGCGCGGATGTGCCATCAGAGCCCAGCGACGTGCGTCCCGGCATTACTCGACGCCGACTATGAAGTGGCGGGAGCCACCGTCAGCGCCGATGCGCTGAAGGACGCCGATGTGGTGCTGGAAGGTCCGCCGTCCCGAGGCGCAGGCTTGCCGCCTGAAGCGCGGCGCGCTGGCGATCGCGATCATGGACGTACAGCAATGACGCCGCGCTGAAGGCGATGGCGGATGCCGGCGTTTCGGCCTTCGCCATGGAATTGATGCCGCCATCGCCCGCGCGCAGGTGATGGACGTGCGCCATCCTCACCGAGGCGAACCTTGCCGGCTATCGCACGCGCGGTGATCGAGGCGGCGGCCGAAGCCTTCGGCCGCGCCTTCCCGATGATGATGATGACGGCGACGGCACCATTCCGGCGGCGAAGGTGTTCATCATGGGCGTCGGCGTCGCCGGCCTTCAGGCGATCGCCACCGCGCGCCGTCTCGGCGCGATCGTCACCGCGACCGACGTGCGGCCGGCGGTGAAGGAGCAGGTGGAATCGCTTGGCGCGAAGTTCGTCGCGGTCGAGGACGAGGAATTCAAGCAGGCGGAGACCGCCGGCGGCTACGCCAAGGAAATGTCCAAGGAGTATCAAGCGAAGCAGGCGGCCCTCACCGCCGAGCACATCAAGAAGCAGGACATCGTCATCACCACCGCGCTGATTCCGGGGCGGCCCGCGCCGCGGCTGGTGTCGGCCGAGATGGTCGCCTCGATGAAGCCCGGTTCGGTGCTGGTCGATCTCGCGGTCGAGCGCGGCGGCAATGTCGAGGGCGCGCGGCCGGGCGAGGTCGCCGATGTCGGCGGCATCAAGATCGTCGGCTTCACCAATGTCGCCGGCCGCGTGGCCGCGTCGGCGTCCGCGCTCTATGCGAAGAACCGGTTCGCTTTCGTCGAGACGCTGGTGGACAAGTCCACCAAGGCGCTCGACGTCAAGTGGGACGATGAGCTGGTGAAGGCGACCGCGCTGACGCGCGACGGCGCCGTCATCCATCCGAATTTTCAGCCGAAGGCATAAGAGGGCGCGCGATGCACGGGATTGAGGTGGTTAGTCCGTTCGTCTTCCAGTTGTCGATCTTCGTTCTGGCGGTGTTCGTCGGCTACTTCGTCGTGTGGTCGGTGACCCCGGCGCTGCACACGCCGCTGAGGTCGGTGACCAACGCGATCTCGTCGGTGATCGTGGTCGGCGCGCTGCTCGCAGTCGGCGTCGCTCTCGCGGGCAGCAATGACGGCCCGCTGTGGTCGCGCATTTTCGGGTTCGTCGCGCTGATTTTCGCCGCCATCAATATTTTTGGCGGCTTCCTTGTCACCCAGCGCATGCTGGCGATGTACAAGAAGAAGACGAAGTAAGGGGCCGCAGAGATGAACGCAAACCTCTCGGCGCTGCTATATCTGATCGCAGGCTCGCTCTTCATTCTGTCGCTGCGCGGGCTCTCCAGCCCGGCGTCCTCGCGCCAGGGCAATTATTTCGGCATGGCCGGCATGGCGATCGCGGTCGCCACCACGCTCGCCTCGCATCCGCCGTCCGACGCGATCGGCTGGCTGCTGGTGATCGGCGACATCGCCATCGGCGGCGGCATCGGCGCGGTGATCGCCCGCCGCGTGCCGATGACCTCGATGCCCGAACTGGTTGCGGCGTTCCACTCGCTCGTCGGCATGGCGGCGGTGCTGGTGGCGGCTGCGGCGTTCTACGCGCCGGAAGCCTTCGGCATCGGCGCGCGCGGCGCGATCAACAAAGCGAGCCTCGTCGAAATGTCGCTTGGCGTCGCCATCGGCGCTTTGACCTTCACCGGCTCGGTGATCGCGTTCATGAAGCTCTCCGGCCGCATGAGCGGCGCGCCGATCATCCTGCCGGCGCGGCACATCATCAACATCGTGCTCGGCCTAGCGCTGGTGTTCTTCATCTACGGGCTCGTTGTCTCGCAAAGCTCGATCGACTTCTGGCTCATCACGATCATTGCGCTGCTGCTCGGCGCGCTGCTCATCATTCCGATCGGCGGCGCGGACATGCCGGTCGTGATCTCGATGCTGAACTCGTATTCCGGCTGGGCCGCGGCCGGCATCGGCTTCACGCTCGGCAATTCGGCGCTCATCATCACCGGCGCGCTGGTCGGCTCGTCCGGCGCGATCCTGTCCTACATCATGTGCCACGCGATGAACCGCTCGTTCGTCTCGGTGATCCTCGGCGGCTTCGGCGGCGAGACTGCGGCCGCGGGTGGCGGTGGCGGCGGCGAGGCGAAGCCGGTCAAGCTCGGCTCCGCGGACGATGCCGCCTTCATCATGAAGAACGCGCAGAAGGTCATCATCCTGCCGGGCTATGGCATGGCGGTGGCGCAGGCCCAGCACGCGCTGCGGGAAATGGGCGACCTGCTGAAGAAGGAAGGCGTCGAGGTGAAGTACGCCATCCATCCGGTGGCGGGCCGCATGCCAGGGCACATGAACGTGCTGGCGGAAGCCAACGTGCCGTATTGACGAGGTGTTCGAGCTGGAGGACATCAATTCGGAGTTCGCGCAGGCCGACATCGCCTTCGTCATCGGCGCCAACGACGTCACGAACCCCGCCGCCGAGGAAGACAAGACATCGCCGATCTACGGCATGCCGGTGCTTCAGGTGTGGAAGGCGGGCACGGTGATGTTCATCAAGCGCTCGCTCGCCTCCGGCTATGCAGGCATCGACAATCCGTTGTTCTACCGCGACAACACGATGATGCTGCTCGGCGACGCCAAGAAGGTCACCGAAAGCATCGTCAAGGCGATGTAACGCATCAGCGGAAGCGGCTTCGGCCGCTTCAGTCGGCGATCAGGGAGAGCGCCGCGCCTGCGGCGCTGAGGCCCGCGGCCATTGGGCCGTAGCGGCGCGCGGACCGGCGGACCGATGGCGGCAGTTCGTTCAGCCTGCGGCGGGCCGGCGATTGCGCCAGCCGCCGGATCAGGCTGTAGGCGTTTCCCATCGGAGAAAGGGCTACGCAGTAATCGGTCACGGCGACGCTCGCATCCGTCCAGCGCAGCTTGTAGGCGTCGGCGTCGGCGAGCAAGTCGTAGCGCTTGAACCCTTGCATGAAACACCACGCGATGGTGCGGAGCATCTGCTCCTGGCCCATGCTGAAGCGCGCCCACCGCGGATCGAACGCGCCGATATAGGCTGCGTAATAATCGCCGCAGACGCTGCCGATCTCGATCGCCACCGGCCGGCCGCCGCTGCTGAGCGTGCTGACGCGCATGGACGGATCGGCGCACACCTCCCGGAGCAGGCGCTCGTTGACACCACCGTCGAAAATGCTGCTGCGCAGATCGTAAGCGGCGATCCATTCGCGTTTCCAGGTGAGGGCTGTGTCGATTTCGTCGCCGCGCTCATGCCCGCCGGCCACCTCGAAGGTGAGGTCGCCGCATTCCTCTTCCATGCGCCGGCGGCGTTGCCGGCGATTGCGCCGGGTCTGTTTGCCGAACCGGCTACAGTAAGCGTCGAAATCCGCATAGGCGGTCAGATCGATATAGGGCGCGACCGCCGGTTCGATCTGGCTGCCGGCGTATCGTTCCGCGAAGGCGAGGTGGAGTCCGCCGTCGGCGCGGACGCGGCGCGCCAGAAGCGCGTCGATGCCGTGATCCGCTTGCAACCTGTCGCAAAGCAACGCAAGCGCCTCGCCACTGAGCGGCGCGCCGGCCACGTCGCTGTAGGGCGTGACCGGATCGGTGAGATCGGTTGCGATCCTACAGCCGAGATGGCGCATGATCCGCAGCGGCCAGACTGTCCGCCGACCGTCCGGATAGCGGATGCAAGCGGTCACGCTGGTCGAATCGCGCGTCTGCGCGTAGCGCTCGGCGGTTTCGAGAATGCTTGGGTTGCGCAGCACATTGCCGGGGCGCGATCCGGGCGCGCTGAAATCGGGCCGAACGAGCGCGTTGCCCCCTTCGTGCAACTCCAGAACCGCGGCATGGCTTTCGCGTGGCAGCGAAGCCTTCAGCTCCGCCGCGATGAGCGTCTTCATCGGCAAATCCCTGAATTTGCGCGGCCACGCTAGCCTGCCAGGCGTTAAGAAAAGAAGGTTTGAATGTCGGCAAATCGCCGCAGGGCGGTTGGATTCCGGCCGCGACCGTACGGCTTTTGTACTTCGGGCGGTTTGCCACCGATCCGTCAATTTTGATCCCTCAATCGGCCCAAAAGTCCGGCGATGAAGTTCCCGCTCGGGGGAGTGTTCTGGATATGCTGAGCTATTTATCGAAATTCGTCTTGCAGATGCTGCCGACCATCACGGCGACCGTGATCGGGGCCTATATCGTTTCGACCTGGATCAATCCGAAGGCGCCGGCGACGGGGGCTGTGCGGACGGCCGTCTGGCCGTCGAACAAGCTCGCCGAAGGCAGCCCGAAGCCGGCCGAGCCCGCTGCTGCGACCGACGTGACGGATGGCGCAAGCGCGCTCGAGGCGGCCGAAAAGGTCCGGGTGATCCCGATCGTCAAGGAGGCCGAGGGCGCGGCCGAGCGTCCGGCCTCCGCGGCCGTCGTCCCGCCGGCGTCCCAGGCGCAAACCCAGGAGCACAGGGATGCCGCCGAACTGGCGCGCCTTGCGATCCAGCGGCTGCGCGGCGAGTCCGACACGGGGACCGCGCCGCATGAGCCAGCCGCGAGGCCAGCGACGGCCGTCCTGCGCCCGCAACCGCAACCGCGGCCCGCTCTGGCGTCGCTGCCGCAGGCGGCCTCCGGTCCCATGAGCGGTCCGCCGACCGCGATCGGCGCAGCGCTCGCAACGGCTGCTCCGCCACTGCCGCCCGCCGTCACGATCACGACGCCGGCTCCGCCGCCGGCTTTGGACAAGCTCGCCGATACCAAGGAGTTGGAAGCCGACCGGCTGGTGCCGCCGCGCGAGGTGCCGGCGGTCCGCGATCCTCTGAGCTTGCAGGCCGCGACGCATCGCGTCACGGAAAACCCGTCGCTGGCGGACGACGTCGTGTCGGCGACGAAATCGTTCTTCCGGGCGATCACGCCGCAGCAACTTCAGCGCTAAAACAAGCCGGGCAAACGAGCGGCAAAGACAAATAAAAACGCGGGCCGAAAGCCCGCGTTTTGCATTCAGACAGATCGGAACGAAACGATCAGGGACGAGGCGCGCGCGGCGCGGCTCCCGGTCCGCCACGGCCGGCACCCGCTCCGCGTGCATCCGGCTTCGGCTTCATCGGCAGAAGCCCTTCGCGCTGCAACTTCTTGCGCGCGAGCTTGCGGGCGCGGCGGACGGCTTCCGCCTTCTCGCGGGCCTTCTTCTCGGAAGGCTTTTCGTAATGTCCGCGAAGCTTCATCTCGCGGAAAATCCCCTCGCGCTGCATCTTCTTCTTCAGCGCCTTGAGGGCTTGATCGACGTTGTTATCGCGAACGAGAACCTGCACGCAGCATCCTTTGCTTTGGCCGAACGGTGAGATCGGTGAATTCGGGAGACGAAAGGGGGCTCCAAAGAGCCTCATCCACTCTCTTCAGGCGCGAGGACTTAACAGAACGAATCGTAATTGTCCATGCGCCAGCGGCCGGTTTTGGCCGGCGGAAGCTAGGTTTTTGTGCAATCCGGAACCGCGATTTCGGTGACATGGCCCATTTTCCGCCCCTCGCGGGGCTGCCCCTTGCCATAGAGGTGGACGGTCGCGCCGGGTTTCGTCAGCCAGTCGCCATAGCTCTCCACGTCGCTGCCGATCAGGTTGGTCATCGTCACCGCGCCGTGACGGCGGGCGGGGACGAGCGGCCAGCCGGCGATCGCCCGGATATGCTGCTCGAATTGCGACACCGTCGCGCCGTCCAGCGTCCAGTGGCCGGAATTGTGCACCCTGGGCGCGATCTCGTTCACCAACAGCGACGGCTCCGGCGTTCCCGGCCTGACGAACATCTCGACGGCGAAGACGCCGACATATTTGAAGGCGTCCGCGATTGTCGTGGCGATGGCGGTGGCTTCGGCCGCGAGTTTCGGGGAAACCGCCGCCGGAACCCGCGACGTCTTGAGGATGTGGTTGCGGTGCTCGTTCTCGGTGACGTCGAAGCATTCGACATGGCCGTCGGCGCTTCGCGCCGCCACCACCGAGATTTCGCGCTCGAACGGGATGAACTGCTCCAGAATCGCCGAATGGGTTTCCAGCGCCTCCCAGCCCGGCGCGAGATCGGCCTGGCTGCGCAGCATCACCTGTCCCTTGCCGTCATAGCCGAAGCGGCGCGTCTTCAGCACCGAGGGAAGGCCGATCCGCGCGACCGCCTGCTCGAGGCTGGCGAGGTCGGAAACGTCGGCGAAGTCGGCGGTGCCGATGCCGAGATTGCGGACGAAATTCTTTTCCGCCAGCCGGTCCTGGGTGATTTCCAGGATCGCCGGGTCGGGCAGCACCGGGCGGCGCGCGGCGAGCACCATCGCGGTGGCGGAGGGGATGTTCTCGAATTCGTAGGTGATGACGTCGACATCGGCTGCGAACGTCTCCAGCGCCGCCACGTCGGCGTATTCGGCGCAGGTCGCGCGCTGCACCACATCGAACGCGGGCGAATCCGGGTCCGGCGAAAACACGTGGCAGCGCAGGCCGAGCCGTGCCGCCGCCAGCGCCAGCATCCGTCCCAATTGTCCACCGCCAAGAATTCCGATCGTATCGCCGGGCTTGAGCGTCACCTTGCTGGCACTCACGCCACGTCTCCCGGCCGCTCGGCCACCGCCGTCGTCTGCTGCCGCCGCCAGGCCGCAAGCCGGCGGGCGAGCGCCTCGTCATTCAAGGCCAGCACGCTCGCCGCCAGAAGCGCGGCGTTGACCGCGCCCGCCCGGCCGATCGCCAGCGTTCCGACCGGGACGCCCGCCGGCATCTGCACGATCGAATAGAGCGAATCCACGCCCGACAGCGCCTTCGATTCCACCGGAACGCCGAACACCGGCAGCTCGGTCAGAGACGCAGCCATGCCCGGCAGATGCGCGGCGCCACCGGCGCCTGCGATCACGACCTTGAAGCCTTGCGATTTCGCGGTCTTGGCGAAGGAAAACAGCCGCTCGGGGGTTCGGTGCGCGGAGACGATCCGGCAGTCATGCGGCACGTCGAGCGCCTTCAGCGTCTCGGCTGCGTGGCGCATCGTGTCCCAGTCAGACTGACTGCCCATGACGATGGCGACAAGTGCGCTCATTTTAGTGTTCGAAATCTCCAGGAAAAAGCGCGCGGATTATAGGGATCGGCCTTTGCGAGGCAAGCGGGACGCCATTTTCCGCGCACGAAAGAGCCATCTAGCATGCTTTTCGGGGGCGGCGAAAGATGCGTGGCTCAGGCGATGATATCCGGCGTGATCTGATCCTCAAGGAAAGAGATGCGGTCGCGCAGCAGCAGCTTGCGCTTCTTCAGCCGCTGCAATTGCAGCAGGTCGGAGGCGGGCGCCTGCTGAAGGGCGACGATCGCGGCGTCGAGATCCCGGTGTTCCTGCTGCAGGCGAAGCAATTCGACCTGCAGTTCCGGATCGTTGTCATCGTTCATTGAAGGCGTCGGTTCTGTCGTGACCATCGGGATCGGAGACCGGACCGGAAGGGAATGCTTGCCATTGCAGCGCACGCAAAGTCCAGACAGTGTTTCTGCGAGGAATTATCTGCGGTTCCAAGGAAACCTGGCAAGACGCAAACGCGAAAGGAACATTTACCAAAAACGTGCGCGAGCGAATGCCGCAGATGTTGATCGATTTGTGATCGACAGGATCACCGAACTCATGTACACTTGAACATCCAGATCGAAACCAGATGGAGGTGCCCATGGCGATCCAAGCTCATCTTGCCGAACTGGAAGCGAAAAACACGATGTCCTGGAAAAACAGCTGCACGACGCGCTGAATCACCCTTCGACGGACGACATCGCCATTCTCGAACTCAAACGCAAAAAGCTTCAGGTCAAGGACGAGATCGAGCGTCTGCGCGGCGTCGCAACCGTTCATTGATCCGTTGGCCGATCTCACGCGCTGTTGCGCGTGAGGCGGCTTTCCCGAACGTCTTCCCTCACGTTTCGCTGGCGGTCGCGGCCATGTCCGCGACGTAGTCGGCGATTGCGAGCGAGGAAGTGAGGCCGGGCGATTCAATGCCGAACAGATTGATGAGGCCGGTCACGCCGTGCTATGCGCCCCTGAATCATGAAGTCCGGGCTCGCGATCGCGGCGGAATGATTTCGGCCTCCTGATGCCGGAATAGGCGGGCACCAGCGCGCCGTCCGGCAGATCGGGCCAGTATTTGCGGATCGCGGGGTAGAACGACTGCCCGCGCGTGGGGTCGACCGCATAGTCGAAATGCTCGACCCATTCGACGTCGGGGCCGAACCGCGCCTGCCCGGCCATGTCCAGCGTCAGGTGCACGCCGAGCCCGCCGGCGACCGGAACGGGATAGATCAGCCGCGTGAACGGCGCGCGCGTGGCGCAACTGAAATAATTGCCCTTTGCGAGATACGGCGTCGGCACCAGCGCCTTCGGCATCGCATCGATGGCGTTGGCGATCGCCGGTGCGCCATGTCCGGCGGCGTTGATGAGCAGCCGGCAGCCGAGCGTGGTCGGCTCAGTCCCGCCGACCTCCAGATGGAAGACGCCGTTCGCGACGCGGGCGGATTCGAGCGGCGCATGCAGCGCGAAAGCCGCGCCATGTTCCTCCGCGTCGCCGCGCAGCGACAGCATGTAGCGGTGGCTGTCGATGATGCCGGTCGAGGGCGAGAGCAGCGCGCCGGTGCAATGCAACGCAGGTTCGAGCCGCAGCGCCTCGGCGCGATCCAGCACTTGCAGGTCGGCGACGCCGTTGGCGCGTGCGCGTTCGGCGATGGAGGCGAGCGTGTCGCGCTCGGCGTCGGTCGTCGCGACGATCAGCTTGCCGCAATTCTTGTATGGCACCCCGTGCGTGTCGCAATAGCGATACAGCGCCTGTCGCCCGGCGACGCAGAACTTCGCCATCAGGCTGTCGCGCGGATAATAGATGCCGGCGTGGATCACCTCGCTGTTGCGGGCGGAGGTGACGGTGCCGATGTCACCCTCGGCTTCCAGCACGAGAACTTCGACGCCGCTTTCCGCGAGCTTGCGGGCGATCGCGCCCCACCACGCCCGCACCGACGACGACGCACTCGACCACATCCATGGCAGCTCTCTCTGAGAGTTTCGGGCAGGCGTGTAGCAAACCTGCGCCGCCGAGGCTATCTGCCGCGTTTATGGCCGGGCTGCGGGAATCCTGCGTGAATTCCTGTGCCCCCGCGCCCGCCACAGGTTGAGCCGCCCGGCATCCGAAGCTAAGGAGGGCGTTGCTTTGCCGGTGCATCGGCGAAGCAGGGACGATCAGCGCGCGCCGTCGGCGGAGAAATGTCGGACCGGGACAAACACACCACCATCAACGACAAGCCGCTGCTGCGCATCGGTGCGGTCAGCAAGCGCTTCGGCAGCCATCTGGCCGTCGACGATCTGTCGCTCGACATTCGCGAGGGCGAGTTCTTCGCGCTGCTCGGCCCGTCCGGCTGTGGCAAGACGACGCTGCTGCGCATGCTGGCCGGTTTCGAGACGCCCGATAGCGGCGTGATCTCGCTCGACGGACGCGACATTGCGGCGGTGCCGCCGCATCAGCGGCCGGTCAACATGATGTTCCAGAGCTACGCGCTGTTTCCGCATCTCGACGTCGCGGGCAACATCGCCTTCGGCCTGAAGCGCGCGGGTTTTTCACGCACGGAAATTTCGTCGTCGGTCGCCGAACTTGTGGCGATGACGCGGCTCGAAGGGCTCGAGCAGCGCCGGCCGGATCAGCTCTCCGGCGGGCAGCGGCAGCGCGTGGCGCTGGCGCGCTCGCTGGCGCGCAAGCCGCGCCTTCTGCTGCTGGACGAGCCGCTCGCAGCTCTCGACCGCAATCTGCGCGAGGTTACGCAGGCCGAACTGCTCGCGCTTCAGCGCAAGCTGAAAATGACGTTCGTCATCGTCACGCATGACCAGGACGAGGCGATGCGCGTCGCGGATCGTATCGCGGTGATGAACAAGGGGCGGCTGGTGCAGGTGTCCGCGCCGCGCGAACTTTATGAATCGCCGAAGTCGCGCTGGGCGGCGAGCTTCTTCGGCGACATCAATATCTTTGACGGGCAGGTGGTGTCGCGCGCGGACGGGCGCGTCTCGATCAGGACGCAGGCGGCCGGCGTTCTCACCGTCCCGAGCGACCGTCAGCCGGCGGACGGGGCGGCGCTCGCGGTCGGCATCCGGCCGGAGAAGATCAGCATGTCGGCTGCGGCCGCTTCGCCGGAAGCGGCGAACACGCTGCGCGGCGAAATCGTCGACACGACCTATCTCGGCGAGATGACGGCCTATCGGGTGAAGCTTGCATCGGGCGAAGCGGCGAGGGTGCGCGCGCCCAATCATCTCCGCGCGGATGCGCCGCCCTTCGGCATCGGCGACAGCGTATCGCTGTCATTCCCGCCGGACGCCTGCATCCTGCTGGAGAGCTAGATCGTGGCGGGGCAAAAGATGTTCACCAGGCCGGCGCGGCTGGCCTCCATCGTTCCCTATCTTTGGATGGCGCTGTTCTTCCTGCTGCCGTTCCTGATGATCCTCAAGATCAGCCTGTCGCAGACGGCGATCGCGCAGCCGCCCTATACACCGACCTTCAGCCTGGACGCGGGCTTTGCGGGGCTGCAAGACCTTCTCGCGCAACTCTCGCTCGACAATTTCCGCCTGATCGTGTCGGACGCGATCTACACGGCGTCGTATCTGCGCAGCCTCGTGGTGGCGCTGGTCTCGACCTGCATTCTGGTGGTGATTGCCTATCCGGTCGCCTATGCGATGACGCGGCTGCCGCGCGGCGCGCAATCGGTGGCGATGGTGCTGGTCATCATTCCGTTCTGGACGTCGTTCCTGATCCGCATCTATGCGTGGATCAACATCCTTCAGCGCGACGGGCTCTTGAACGACGTGCTGGTCGGCCTCGGCATCGTGTCGTCGCCGCTGGCGCTGCTTTCGACCGATACGGCGATGTATATCGGCATGGTCTATTCGTATTTTCCGTTCATGGTGCTGCCGCTGTTCGCCACGCTCGCCAAGGCGGACCCGGCTTTGCTCGAAGCCGCCGCCGATCTCGGCTGCTCGCGCGCAAAAGCGTTCTGGCTTGTCACGGTGCCGCTGTCGCTGCCGGGCGTCGCCGCCGGCGCGGTGCTGTGCTTCATTCCGATCGCCGGTGAGTTCGTGATCCCGGACCTTTTGGCGGGCTCCGACCAGATGATGATCGGCCAGACGTTGTGGCTGGAATTCTTCACCAACCGCGACTGGCCGGTGGCCGCCGCTACTGCGGTCATGCTGCTGCTGGCGCTGCTCGTGCCGCTGTTCGTCTATGACCGGATTCAGCGCCGGCAGATGGAGGCGCGGTGATGAGCGTCAGCGCGCTGCGGCGGCCAACGCCGTTCAATCTCGTCTCGCTCGCGCTCGGCGTGGCGTTTCTCTATCTGCCGATCGTGATCCTGGTGATCTATTCGTTCAACGCCTCGCGGCTGGTGACGGTGTGGGGCGGCTGGTCGACGCGCTGGTATGTCGAGTTGTTCAACGATCCGGCGATGCTGTCGGCGGCGTGGATGAGTTTGCGGGTCGGCCTCGTCTCGGCGACGCTGGCGACGGTGCTCGGCACGCTGGCGGCGCTGGCGTTGTCGCGCGGCGGCGTGTTTCGCGGGCGGGCGATGTTCACCGGCATGCTGCATGCGCCGCTGGTGATGCCCGAAATCATCACCGGCCTGTCGCTGCTGCTGCTGTTCGTCGCCGTCGGCGCGGAGCGCGGCTTCTGGACCGTGACGGCGGCGCACACGACGCTGACCATGTGTTTCGTCTCGATCATCGTGCAGTCGCGCCTGAACGGTCTCGACCGCTCGCTGGAGGAAGCAGCGATGGATCTCGGCTGCACGCCGGTGCGGGCCTTCGTCGCGGTGACGCTGCCGCTGATCCTGCCGTCGATCGCGGCCGCCTGGATGCTCGCCTTCACGCTGTCGCTGGATGATCTGGTGATCGCCAGTTTCACCACGGGGCCGGGCAGTTCGACCTTGCCGATCCGGATCTATTCGGAGGTGCGGCTCGGCGTGAAGCCGCAGATCAATGCGGTCTGCACGCTGATCGTCGGCTTCGTCGCGTTGATGATTGTCGCAGCCTCGCTGGTGTCGAAGCTGTCGGCCTCGCGTGGCGCGAGCGCGGCGCCGCTCTGATTTCAGTGAGCCTGCTGCCCCTCGGCGGCGGGGGCTGCCGCCGGCGCGGGGGGCGAAGCGCGGCCGCCGGTCAGCCGTTCGATCGCCGACTTGACCTGATCGCGGGCGCGGCTGTCGCGAATGGCGTCGAGCAAGGGCGCGGAGGCGGGCGCGCGGCGGAGCAGGCTTTCCGGATCGGGAAACACCAGCGGATCGTCCCACGGGCCTTGCACGATGAAGGGCAGTTCGAAGCCTCCCGGCGCGCCGGCGGGCGGCGCGAGCGCGGCGACGCCCTTCAGATCATAGTCGCGCGCGGGGATCGAGGAGGTGCCGGCGAGCGTCACGCGCAGGCCGTTGCCTTCGAGGCGGACTTCCTCGGTGCTTGCGAGTCCGTCATTGAGCCGCAACGCGACGTTGAGTTTCTTGAACGGGGTTTTACCGCTGCGCAGATCGCCCGAGCCGGCGAGCGGCCGCCGCTCCAGCCGGCGCAGCAATTGTTCGAGATTCATGCCACTGAGCGCGCCGTCCTGCGCCATCAGCGTCGCCCGTCCGTCCACCGTCTGCGCGAGGCCGAACGGATTGCTGCCGCGCGCTTCCGCCGTCACGGCGATGTCGCCGCGGCCTGTCAGACGGCGCACGCCCATCAGGTCGCCGAGGCAGGCTTCCAGATCGACGTCGGAGAAGATCACCTGCGCCTTGACGTCGGCGGCGCTGTCGTGGCGCGCGAGGCCGAGCGAACCGCGCAGAATGCCGCCGTAGATCTGCGCCTCGCCGATGCTCAGTGTCAGCACGCCGTCGCGCAGGTTCAGGCCGAGCGCGGTGCGGCCGGCGCGCGAATTGGCGATCGCGACGCGGCCGGCGGAGAGGCGAATGTCGAGTTCGCCGCCGTCGAGACCGCGCAGATCGAACGGCTGCCGGTTCCAGTCGCGCGCGCCGCTTGCGACGAGCCGCGCGGTGTTGACGTAAGGCGACAGATCGAGCGTTTCGGCCGCGAGCGTGGCCTGAACCGCGCGGCGTTCGCCGCCGCCGTAATTGACCGCGCCTTCGGCGACGTTGCCGTCGAGATCGATATTGACCTTGGTGAGCGAGACCGCGGCGGTCGAGGCGCGCGCCTGCGCCTTCAGCGAAAACCGTCCGAAGCCGTTGCCGGGCGGCAGATCGTGCCCCATCCAATGCATCGCGTCGCGCAGCGATGCGGCATCCGCAGTGACGCTGCCGTCGAGCACCAGATGGACGTTGTTGGTGGCGGAGCCTTCGAACGCGAATTTCAGATGCGGAGCTGCGAGGCGGGTGCGGAAGCCGGACCTCTTGCCGGCAAGAAAGGCGGCGAGGTCGCCGATATTGACGCTGCCGTCGATGAGTTCGCCGCGCCATTCGAGCGCGCCGGTCGCCCCGAAGGAGCGCGCGATCGACGGCCACGCCAGCGACACTTCGATGCGCGACGCCTTTTCAAGAATGCCGCGCAGATCGTCCTGATAGCTGAGAACGCCGTTGCGGATGCGCACCTCGGAGAACGACACGCCGCCCTTGCCGGGCCTGGCCATCTGCTCCGACAGGCGGTCCACCAGCGGCGTCCAGTTCGAAACGCCCTGCGGATTGATCTTCACCAGAAACAGCGGCTGCGACAGCACCAGGTCGGCGATCTCGAAACGCCGCAGCAGCAGAGCGGGCAGGCGGAGATTGGCGGTCAGCTCATCGACGGTAAGAACCGGCGCATTGCCGCCGAAGCTCGCGTCACGGAAGGTCACCGACGGCGAGGGGAACAGCGAGACGTCGGTGTCGCCATTGACCGCGAATTGCAGGCCGGTCGCCGCGCGCACCTGTTCGGCCACCATCGCGCGCAACTCGTCGCGATCGACGAGCAGCAGCGCCGCGCCGAAAACGAGCACGGCTATCGCGGCAAGTGCAGCCAGCAGCGGTCCCAGTCGTGTCAGTCCGAGAGATGTCGTCAAACAGGGTCCTGAGAGCTGGCTTTAAGGGATGATGCTGATGATCGGCGGCCAACTTGGTCGGTTTTCTTGACGCTTTCAAGGCGTTCCGCCCCCGGTCGCCGGGCCAATTGACGCCCCTTTGGAAAACCGCCTAAAACTGCCGGGATTGGGGCTCGCGCGAGCCCGCGAAACCGGAAATCACGAGCTATGAACAAGGTTTTCCCCGATGCGAAATCGGCTCTGGCCGGTTTGCTGAAAGACGGCATGATGATTATGTCCGGCGGCTTCGGCCTGTGCGGGATCGCCGAGGCGCTCTCCGACGCGATCCGCGAATCGGGCGTCAAGAATCTGACGGTGGTGTCCAACAACGCCGGCGTCGACGGCATCGGCCTCAGCCGCCTCCTGGAGACCCGCCAGATCAAGAAGATGATCGCTTCCTATGTCGGCGAGAACAAATTGTTCGCGCAGCAATATCTCTCGGGCGAGCTGGAACTCGAATTCAATCCGCAGGGCACGCTGGCCGAGCGGATTCGCGCCGGCGGCGCGGGCATCCCGGCGTTCTTCACCAAGACGGGCGTCGGCACGCTGATCGCGGAAGGCAAGGAAGTGCGCGAATTCGACGGCGAGAAATATGTGATGGAACGCGGCCTCGTGGCCGACCTCGCCATCGTCCACGCCTGGAAGGGCGACACCGCCGGCAACCTCGTCTATCGCAAGACCGCGCGCAATTTCAATCCGATGATGGCGACGGCAGCGAAGGTGACGATCGCCGAGGTCGAGCACCTTGTCCCCGCGGGCGAGATCAATCCCGATCACATCCACACGCCCGGCGTGTTCGTGCAGCGGATGATCGAGGTCGGCACCGCCAACAAGCGCATCGAATTCCGCAACACCCGTCCGCGCCCGGCGGCTTAGAGCATGATCCCGAAAAGTGGGAACCGGTTTTCGGAAAAGATCATGCTCAAACAAAAAGATAAACGCAGAGTCTGACTCAACGCTGTTGAAGCAGACTCTAGAATTTTTTTGGATCTTCTGGAGGCAATGATGGCCTGGACTCGCGAACAGATGGCGGCCCGTGCGGCGAAGGAACTGCGCGACGGCTTTTACGTCAATCTCGGAATCGGGATTCCGACGCTGGTGTCGAACTACATTCCCGACGGCGTCAACGTTCAGCTTCAGAGCGAGAACGGCATGCTCGGCATGGGTCCCTTTCCCTATGAGGACGAAGTGGACGCCGACCTCATCAATGCCGGCAAGCAGACGGTGAGCGAATTGCCGTCCACCAGCTATTTCTCCAGCGCGGATTCGTTCGCGATGATCCGCGGCGGCCATATCGACCTGTCGATTCTCGGTGGCATGCAGGTGGCCGAGAACGGCGACCTCGCCAACTGGATGGTGCCCGGCAAGATGGTGAAGGGCATGGGCGGTGCGATGGACCTCGTCGCCGGCGTCAAGCGCGTGCTGGTGGTGATGGAGCATGTCGCCAAGGACGGCCCGAAGCTGCTGCACCGCTGCAACCTGCCGCTGACCGGCGCGAATGTCGTCGACATGGTGGTGACCGATCTCGGCGTGTTCACCATCGACAAGCATGGCAATGGCGGCATGACGCTGATCGAATTGGCAGACGGCGTGACGCTCGACGAAGTCAAGGCCAACACGGAAGCGAGCTTCCACGTCGCGCTGGCGAAGGCGGCGTGATTTAATTTGCTAAGCCGGTCCGCTCGGCATGTCCGAGAAGCGGGTCAGCCAGACGACCGGCCCGATGCTGGCGGCGACGATGATGAGCGCCGCCAGTGAGCCTTCCTCGAAACTGCCGCGGCTCGCATATTGATAGATCGAGGTCGACAGCGTTTCGACGTTCAGCGGTCGCAGCAGCAGCGTCGCCGGCAGCTCCTTCAGGCAATCGACGAAGACGAGAATGGCCGCGCCCCATAGCGCCGGCCGCAGCAGCGGCAGATAGATTCGTCGCACGCAGATCCATGCCGACGCGCCGTCCACCTTGGCGCTGTCGTCATAGTCGCGCGGATGCGCTCGAAACCGGCGTTGATGGTGCCTGCTGCCACCGCCATGAAGCGGATCACAGGTGATCACGACCGCCGCGCTGGAGCCGGCGAGCAAAAGTCCCGGTGCGACAGGCCGGCGCCGCGCGCGACCGCATTGATCGTGTTGTCCACCATCACCATCGGCGTCAGCAGGCCGGAGCCGCCAGCACCAGCCCTGGCACGGCGTAACCCGTTTGCGACGCGCCGAGACTCGCCGCCCGTATCGGTGTGCTGCAGGCGCTGCGCGAGATTGATCGACAATCCAAGCATGAGAACGATGGAGGTTGCGATCAGCGCCAGCAGGATGGAATGGGCCGCCGCCTGATAGACCGCTGGATCGATGCCCCGCATGGCGACGCGATGGATGCTCTCGCGCAGCAGGAACAGCAGCGGAATGACGAACCCGAACAGCGGCGGCAGCGCAGAGCACAGTGGTCGTCCAGCTCTGAGTGCCGCGCAAGGGAAAGATGCGTTCGGCAAGGCGCGGGGATTTTCGGCGGAGGCGGCGAAGGTGCGCGTGGCTCGCGGGCCGTGCCGTTCGAGCAGCACCAGAGCGACGACGACGACCAGCATCAGGCAGGAAATCTGCGCAGCGCCCGCGAGGCTGCTGCCGCGATCTCAGCCAGGTGGGTGAAGACCGCGACCGTCAGCGTGCGGATGCCGAGATATTCGCTCGCGCCGATATCGTTCAGCGTCTCCAGCAGCACCAGCGCGACGCCGACGGCGAGCGCCGGCCGCGCCACCGGCAGCGCGACGCGAAAGAATGCCTGCCATTTGCTTGCGCCGAGCAGCCGCGCGGCCTCGGCGAAATCCGCGCTCTGCGTCTGAAACATCGCGCGGGCGGAAAGATAGACATAGGGGTAAAGAACGATGCCCATCATCAGCACCGCGCCGGGAAGCGAGCGCGTCTGCGGCAGCAGGGCGGCCGCCTGCGTGGCCGGCATCCAGGCGCTCAGCGTGTTGTAGGCAAGGCCAAGCGGCTCGAAGATTTCGACATAGACATAGGCACCGATATAGGTCGGAATCGCCAGCGGCAGCGGCATCAGCCAGATCAGCCAGCCGCGTCCGGGAAAATCGTAGGAGGAGATCGTCCAGGCCGCGCCGACGCCGAGCGCGAGGCTGACCGCGCCGACGCCCGCGAGCAGCAGGGCGGTCTCACGCAGCGCGTTGGGAAGGACGTAGGCGGCCAGATGCGGCCAGAGATCGCCGACCGGCTGCATTGCCGTGAGCGCGATGCTGACGACAGGCAGGACGACGACGATTCCTGCGAAAACCGCCAGCGTCGAGACGAAGGATTCCGCAAATCGCGCGGTGATCCGGCGGGCGGATGATTCACGCAAACGATGACTCACGCAGACAAAGCCTTGCGAGGCAGGCGGCCAGCGTCTGCCTCGCGGGTTGGAATTTCAATCTTGGCGTTTTCGAGCGAACCGGATGCCGGCTCACGCGAAAAAACGCATTCAAACAAAACTAATTGTCGAAGCCGACCTTGTCGACGAGAGTCGATGCGGCCTTGCGGTTCTCCGCGATCTTGGCGATCGGCAGCGTGTCCGCATTGAGCTTGCCATAGCCCGCGATGGTCGGGTTGACGGCGATGCCGGCGCGCACCGGGTATTCATAGTTGATGTCGGCGTAGATGTGCTGCGCCTTTTCGCCGGCGAGCCATTCTATCAGCTTCATCGCATTGGCCTTGTTCGGCGCGTTCTTCGCGAGCAGCACGCCGGAGAGGTTCACATGCGTTCCGCCGCCCTCGAAAGTCGGCAGGATCACGCGCGTCGCCTCGGCCCATGGCTTCTTGTCCGGATCGGAATTGTTCATCAGCGCCCAATAATAGGTGTTGGCGATGCCGAGGTCGCATTTTCCGGCGGCGATGTCGCGCGCGGTCTCGCGATCCCCACCGGACGGCCGCTGGGCGAGATTAGCCTTCAGGCCCTTCAGCCATTCCTCGGCCTTGGCCTCGCCATGCTTGGCGACATAGGCCGCGAACAGCGCGTTGTTGTACATGTGCTGGCCGGAGCGGATGCAGATCTTGCCCTTCCATTTCGGATCGGCCAGTTCCTCGTAGGTGATCGCGGTCTGCTTCACGCGGTCCTTCGAGGCATAGACGACGACGCGCGCGCGCATCGAGACGCCGTACCAATAGCCGTTCGGATCGCGGAATTGCGGCGGCACGATCTTGTCCAGCTCGGCGGATTTGATCGGCTGCGCGATGTCGGCCTTCACGGCGGCGTCGAGTGGCTTCGATATCGACCGTGAGCAGCACGTCGGCCGGACTGTTGGCGCCTTCCGTCTTGATGCGCTGTTCGAGGCCGGAGCTTGCCGACACGGCGTTGACCTTGATGCCGGTGTCCTTGGTGAAGGCATCGAACAGCGGCTGGATCAGTTTCGTTTCACGATAGGTGTAGACGTTCACCTCTCCTTGCGCGAATGCGGCGGTCGAGATGGCGAGTACTCCGGCCGCGCCGAGCGTGGCGAGAGAGAAGTCGCGGATACGAGGCATGAAAAGCTCCGGGAGTGGACGATCACGTGGCGGCTCGCAGCCGCCGTTCGTGCTTCCTGTAACCCAGAAAGGATGATGCTTCCTGCGCCGAAAGGCCGCGATAGGGCAGAGTTTAGATGGATTCCAGTCTGCGCCTTGTCTTCATCCGGTTTCAGCCGGTCATCGCGCGCGGCTTCGCGAAGGCGATCTCGATCAGCGTGCCGGTCAGCGGCGCTTCGCGGATGTGAAACTGCGCCTGGTTGTCGGCCGCGAGCGCCTTCGCCGCCGCGAAATCCGCATGCGACGGGTCGCTTCGCGGGCGTTCGGCGGATGCACGAGGCGGCTCGGCTGTGGTCGCGCCGCTCTGGCGGGGCGCGGTGTCGCGGACGCGCAGCACGGCCGCGCCGGAGGCGTCGACGGTCGTCGAGACGATCACCTGTCCGCCCGCGCGCGACAGACGGATCGCGTTCGACACGACATGCGTCACGATCTGGCGCAAGGCCAGCGCGTCGGCAAGCACTTGCGGAAGCTGGCTCGCAAGCGAGGTGCGGATGATGATGCGGCTGCGGCTCGCCTGCGCCTGCAACTCGTTGACGCCTTGCAGCACGGCGGCGTTGAGGTCCTGGTTGGTCAGGGCCAGCTTGCGGCGGCCGGCGTCAGCGGCTGACGGTTCGGTCTCGTCGCCGATCGCGCGCTGAATTTGCTCCGCCGAACGGTTGATCTCGCGCAGCGCGATGTCGAAGCGTTCGTCCGGGATCGGGCCGAAGCGTCCCTCCAGCATCGACGAGGTGAAATCCGTGATCGAATTGAGCGGATCGCGAATGTCGCGGCGGATCGCGGCGATCGCTTCCGCCTTCTCCGTGAGCGCCCGTTCCGCGCGCCGCCGCGCCTCGAACAGATCGGCTTCGTTCTTGCGCAGCGTGGACATGTCGCGGAACACGGCGAAGAATTGCTCCGCGCCGAAGCGGCCCATCGTCATCGACAGCGGCATTGTCCGGCCCTGCCGCGTCAGACCGATGATCTCGCGGCCGTGATCTGGCACGTTCTCGCTCTGATCGCTGTCGATGCTCTCGAAATAGTCGAGCACCGTGGACTGGCTTTCGGCGGTCAACAGATCGGTGAGATTGCAGGCGAGAAATTCGGATGCGGTGTAGCCGAACAGTCGTTCCGCGCTCCGGTTGGCGGAGTTGATCGCGCCCGAGCGATCGAACAGCACGACGCTGTCGGTCGCTGCATCCAGAATGCCGCTGATGTCGGGCGGGCTCGGAGCAGGTTCGGCGGGCGATGCCGCGACGGGCGGTGCGGGTTGCGCCAGCACCAGCGCATGCGCGTTCTGGCCGTCCCACAAAATCGAGAACAGTTGCGCGTCCAGCGTCGCTTCCGCGCTGCCGGTGGCGGCCACCTTCAACGGCAGGCCGTGATCCGCGCGGGTGCTGGAGAAGGCGGGTCCCGGCTCGATGAAGAGCGCATCCAGCCCGCCCGCCTGTTGCAGCGATTGCAGATCGGAAAAGCCGGTCTGCGCGAGGAAGGACGGCGTCGCGTGGATCAGCCGGTCGATCGCGTAGATCAGCACGCCGGTCGGGAGCAGGTCGAGCAGCGGCGTGTCGCGGTCGCTGGTCCCGCTCGGCGGGGCCGCCACATCTTCGAGCCACGGCGCCACGCCGGCGGCTTGCGCGGGGGCGGTCTGCTCGGCGACCTCTGCCGGCTCGATGGGCGTTGTCTCTTCGACAGGCTCGGCGCGGGCGGATGTCGCCTCAAGCCCCTCGGCGAGCCGCCGCGCGATTTCGTCGAAGGCGTTGTTCTCGACCGGGCTGAGCGAGGGCCCGCGCGCCTCGGCCGTCGGCCGGAAGGGGACGACATTTGGCGCGAGATCGGCTTGCGTTTCGTCAAGGGGCGGCGTCGCCAAAGTTTCCGGTACGAAGGCTTCCGGCGCGGACAGCGCTTCAGGGGATGTCTTCGGGTGATCGCCGACAGCGTTCGCCACGGCGTGCCGGCAGATGCCGAAACCGCGATAGCCGCTGAACGCCCGCGCGGAATCGAAAACCGGAACGCCCGACATCTCGACCTCGGCGCTCTCGCCGGCGCGGCCGAGCGGCCAGCGTAAAGTGATCCCGCTCCATGTTTCGCGCGCGCCGAGCGCCTGCGCCATCAGGTTTTGCGGATCGAGCCCGAGCGCCTGCGCGAAGGTGCTCCACGGGCGGCCCATATGCGACATGGTCGGCTCACCGGCCAGCTGCAGAAAATCGCCTTGCGCGATCGAGAATGCCCCGTCCGGATCGGTCCGCCAGACGAAGCGCAGCGGCTTGTCGATCGGGCAAGGCTGTTCCGTGCCGGAATCGGAGGGTGGGGCTTCGGTGGCGCAAAACGGCTCAGCAGCGCGCTCGCTCTCCGCACTGGCGAGCGTTTCAGCATCCTCCGGCGCGGGATCGTGAATCGTGTCGTCGGCCACCGGTTCGCCGAAAATGGCGTCGGTCTGCGTGACGATATCGGCGCCGGCGGCGGAAGACGCAGCGAGCGGCGGGGCCGCCGGGGCGGATACGGGTTGCAGGCTTACCAGCAGCACCGCTGCCTGGCCGTCCGGCAAAGCAAGATGCGAGCAGGCACAGGTCGTCAGCCCTCCCAGCCGCGCGCCAAAACCGCGCATGCGCTCCAGCCGCGTCGCGCCACCGGCCGGCAGCCGTGTCGCGAGGTCCGCGACCTGCCGCGCGTGCGGGTCCGCGAGGCTGCGGGTCATGGCGGCCGGGTCGGTAATTCCGAGCGCGGCCCGTCCGGCCGCATTCGCCAGAGGATGGACGTGCCATCGGCCGACCAGCAGCCCTGCCGGGGTGGGGGCGTCGGCCAATTGCGTCAGGCGCGGGTCCGTGATCGGCATTGACGGGAACCTGGGATCAATCGTCGGCATTAAGGATGCGGAATGTCCTGGTTGGCTTGCGGAAAACGCGACAGAATTCCTTCGGTTCTTGGTAACCGGCGAGGTCCGTTACGTCCATGCCGTCGCTGGGACGATCTGCATGACGATCGGTCCCATGCACCGATATGTTGATCGCGGCGGCGATTTCTGGAACGCTGGCGGAGATGGCAGGACGCATGCGCGTAGAAAAACCCTTCGGAGGAAGTCATGAGCGAGCACGACGCGAAAGATCCCTTCGGCATGAGCAAGAACTTTGCGATTCCGGAAAACATGCGCGCGGCGGCGGAAGCCGGCTTCGAGCAGGCCCGCAAGGCGTTTGAGAATTTCGTCGCAGCCGCCCAGAAGACCGCCAGCACGTTCGAGGACCAGACTGCATCTGCGCAGGTCAACGCAAAAGAGTTGGGAGCAAAGGCCATCTCTATGCGGAGGCCAACATCAAGGCGTCGCTCGACTACGCGGAAAATCTGGTCAAGGCCAAGGACATGGCGGAAATCCTCCGGCTGCACAGCGAGCATGTGCAGCGGCAGATGCGCGCCCTCACCGAGCAGGCCACCGAAATCGGCCAAGCCGTGACCAAGGCCGCTATGGACGTCGCCAAGCCGAAGAGCTGAGTTTTGCAAGTCCGAGCGGCTTCCCCGTGGGATTGTGCGATGCAATATTGAGCATTGCGTCGCACAATCCAACATTGTATGGTTCCGAGGTCAGGGCGCGGATGCGCATGATTTTCAGGCGCGTTGATTTTTGTCCCGTCCCGGCGGCGCCGCATGCAGGCCCGACCGATCCTTTGATCTCGCTCCAACGATCTCGTTCCAACACGTTCAGACGGAAGCCAAACCATGACCCAGTCCGCGATTCGTTCTCCACCGTTGTGCCTTTCGAAGTGTCCGGCTCGATTCGGAATTCGCCGAGAAGGGCGTTTCGCAGGCCCGCGAGACCTACGAAAAGTTCAAGGATGCGGCCCAGTCCAGCAACGAGACCATCGAGGCTTTCTATGCGTCCGCGAACAAGGGCGCGGCTGACTATTCCGGCAAGTTGATCGATATCGCGCGCGCGAACGCCAATTCGGCCTTCGACCTCGCCGAAAAGCTGGTCGGCGTGAAGTCGCCGTCCGAGATCATGGCGGTCTGGAGCGGCTATGCGCGCAGCCAGTATGAGATGGCGACGGCGCAGGCGAAGGAACTGGCGGAATTGAACCAGAAGGTCGTCGCCGAGTCGGTCGAGCCGATCCGGTCCGCTTCGTCGAAGCTTTTCACCAAGATCAGCTAAGTCTTTTTTCGGTTTTTCGCGTCTGTTAAGCCGTCGGTTCGCGGTTTTGCGAAAGATATCGATCAGGCTCGGCCTTGCCGGGCCTTTTTGATGCGAATCTATTTTGATGCGAATCCGTGTGCGCAGGCCGCTTGCCAAAGCGGAGCGTAGCTCATAGTTTCCGCCCGTTCGCGGCCGGATGGCTAAGACGAATGCAGTTGTAGCTCAGTTGGTTAGAGCGCCTGTCTGTGGAACAGGAGGTCGGTGGTTCGAGCCCACCCAACTGTACCACTGCGTTATTCACCCCCGTTCACTACCGTTCGTTATGACCAAGCAAGGCACTGAAAATAGTGTCTTTTTTCATGTTTTACGTTCCCCGTTGTTCGCTCCCGTCCTTTGACAGCCGCAAAAACGGTTGGCAGTTTCGTTGGCATTCAAACGTTGGCTGATTCCTGATGCCAACAGTTCGGGGTTGCCATGGCGCTTACGGATACGGCCATCAAGAACGCGAAACCGGGCGCGAAGGTGGTGAAAATTTCAGACGGTGGTGGTCTGCAACTTTGGATCACGCCAGCCGGCGGCAAGTTCTGGCATTTCGCCTATCGCTTCGATGGCAAACAGAAGCGTTTGGCCCTTGGCGAGTATGGAAAAGCCCCTGCTGGCACCCCGCTTGAGACAGCGAGAAAGCGGCGAGATGAAGCCAAGGGATTGCTGGCGCAGGACGTGGACCCGGCAATCCATCGGGAGCGGATGCGAGCGGACCGGGCGGAAGCGAGGTTTAATACCTTCAACGTCCTTGCTGACGAATACGTAGCCAAGAAACGACGTGACGGCCGCGATTTGAGGACCCTGGAAAAGACGGAATGGGTGCTGCGGTACGCCCGCCCGTTCATTGGTGAGCGGCCCATTAATACAATCGGGGCGGCTGATGTTCTGGCAACGCTCCAGCCGCTTGAAGCCGCGGGCAAGTTGGATGCAGCCCACCGGCTTCGCAGCACGATCGGCGGAGTGTTCCGCTACGCCATTGCGACTGCACGGGCGACAAGCGACCCCACGCTGGCTTTGCGTGGTGCCATCGCCAGCAAGAGCAAGGGCAAACGAAATCGCGCCGCCGTCACCGATCCGGTGGCATTCGGCGGCTTGTTGCGGGCGGTAGACGGCTATTTGGGCCAGCCCACCACGAAAGCGGCGCTGCAATTGGTGGCTATGCTGGCGTGCCGCCCAGGTGAACTGCGGCATGCGACTTGGGCCGAGTTTGATCTTAATGGCGGTGTATGGAACGTTCCGGCGGAACGCATGAAGATGCGCCGGCCCCACCGCGTTCCGTTGCCAGCGCAGGCCGTGGCGATCCTGAAAGCCCTGCACCCGATCACGGGCCATGGTGCCGGCGGACTTGTGTTTCCCGGCTTGCGTTCCGTTAAGCGGCCGATTTCGGAAAACACCATGAACGGCGCGCTGCGCAGGATAGGCTTCTCACAGGATGAGGCCACTGCGCACGGTTTCCGCTCAACCTTCTCAACGCTGGCCAACGATAGCGGCAAGTGGAGCGTCAACGCCATTGAGGCGGCGCTTGCTCATATCGAGCCGAACGCGGTTCGTCGCGCTTATGCCCGTGGTGACTATTGGGATGAGCGCGTGAAGCTGATGACGTGGTGGGCGGACTACCTGGATACGTTGCGTACCGGCGCGAAGGTGCTGCCTTTCAAGGAAACCGGCAATGGTGCCGGATAAGCGGGGAGATGCGGGCGATGAGCGAAAATAGCGAAAATGACGATGCGAGGGATGCTTATGACGTGGCGTATGATCTCGCAAATGATGAACTGCCTGCAATCGGCGGTCTTGTTGCAGCGATTTCATTTGTGGTCGAAACGCTAGACCCTGATGTTCGTACGAATGCGTTATTGCGCCTTTGTACCGAGATCGAACGGCATGTGGAATTGGCAGAGGCCGATTTGAGCGTGTTGCTTTCTATGGTTCATAAGAGTTCGCAAACACTCACTGAGTGTTCTGCGGCGTAAACCATACATAGCCTGCGCGGATAGGGCGCCATCCGGCAAGTGGGACAACACCGGTTTCCGCGCATCCCTGCGGTGTTGTGGGGTGCCTCGCAATGGAAGACGGACCAGCGAATAGAACTGTCGTGTGGACCATTGGTGACGATGGCCGCAAGGGGGATGCCGTGAACACCGTTTATCGCGAATAGTCCTAGCTGGCGACGCAGAGTTCGATCCGATTTTTTCGCGTCACTACGTGATGTCGAAATGCGAAATACGCGACTTCGCTCGATTGCTGGGCGTAAAACCTTCATGGGCGTTCGCTGCGAAGGTGCATCTGCTAACAACTTTCGCAATTGAAGGGGTCCTAAAAGGGGATGGCTACGTTGGGCCGGTCATCTCGACGAAAATGCGGGATTTCCTGAAACGTGTCGCGAAAGGCGGTGAAGCCGCCGCCGCCGCCCTGTCGGAAAACTCGTCCTACCGACCGATCCGAATCGCCTTCGTGTCCTTGGTCGAGGCCGAACATGGACCGCCACCGACGAATGGCTCGCTGGAAGACATGCTTTCGTATGTGAACAAGGCGCAGCAATTGGCCAAGGATATATTGGGGAAGATCGCTGGCCCAGGGCGAGGCGACAAACCGGATCATGTGCTGAGAAATTTTCTTGGCGGGGTGCACGACATGGGCGTCGTGTTTGGTGCTGACATGGCGCTACCTCGCCACGAGCAAGATGCAGGGCGTAAGGGGAGCTATCCTTTTTTTGAATTTTCAAACGCGCTTCTACTACGAATGGCCTTGACCGGAGTAGCGGTGGTTGATGCGAGAGGCGTCTTGCCTGTAGGCCATCCGCTATCGCTCGATGAGCGAGCCGCAGCTAAAGCGCGGGGTCAATTCCAGCTTTACAAATCTCTGTGTGAGCCTGAAGCGCAACGCCAGCTTACGCGACGGATTGAGGCGGCGAAGAAGGCCACCGCCGCTTAATCCGCACGGTATACGGCCGGGCCGCTGTTTCGATGCCGCCTGCACCAATCCCCGTCCGGGACACGCCCCCCGCTTGCCGCCATGTTTCGCAGCACTGCTCACGCAATCATGCGTGACCTTGAGAAAGGAAGTGCTGCGATGTCGCATATTTCTGCTTCGGAGTGTGATCCCGCCGCCGTCGTTAGCGGAGCGATGGCCGTGGATGAGTTCTGTCCAGCCCTCAACTGCCACGGCTTCCCGGCATCACGCCGGTGGCTGCCGATAACATTCTTCAGTTACCGGGTTGCTGATACCGGCATATCGCTGCACAAGCATTCCATCGGCGGGGGATATTCAATCAAGTTCCGTTGCCCGTTTTGTTGCGTCGTTCATAGCCATACCTTCTTCCGCGCGGCAAAGGATTGATCCATTCGCGGGCGCCGCTGCGAGCAAGGGTTCGTCCGTCATCATGTCCAACGCAGCCAGCGCTTTGGCGATAACGCTATCAGGCGGTCTTCGAAAGTCGTGCGTGCTGGCCGCAGTGGGCATAGGTGTCGTCGCCAATGCGAATTAAGGGCGCCACTGCTCCCTCCCTATTTACAAGGATGACTTGTACCTAGGGCGGTCAAGTGCCTCGCCGCAATCGCAGATTAGTACGTGCTGGTTTCCTGCCAGATTGGGTCACTACTGCCCGCGAGTTCGTCGAGAATTGTTTGCATACGCTTTGTGTGCGACCGCACGGGCGAATAAACGTTACCCTCGTTACCCCTGTGCGTCTTAAGAAGTCCTTCTCGAATGAGTAGGTTTATTATCTTGGTAGAAATGCTTCTAGCTGCAATGGTTCTGACCTGCACCCCTGAAACGCCCACGATTTTGAGTTAGGATTTCTGTTCTCCAGTATGGGGGAACCCAGACGATGCGTAAGAGCAGGTTTACCGAAGAGCAGATCATCCGGGTTTTGAAGAACGCCGCCGGTGCATCAGCGAGCGATCTGTACCGCAAGCACGGCATCAGTGATGCGACCTTCTGTTGGCGTTCGGTACGGCGGCATGGAGATCTCCGAGGCGCGCAAGCTGAAGGCGCTGGAGGAAGAGAACCGCAAGCTGAAGAAGCTGCTGGCAGAGTCGATGCTTGACGTGTCGACGCTGAAGGAGATGCTCGGAAAAAACTTCTGACGCCCAGCTTGCGGAGACGTGCTGTGACCTGGGCGGTCAGTGAGAAGAGCTACTCGCAGCGGCGAGCCTGCGATCTGGTCGGCTTGCAACCGAAGACCTATCGGTATGCATCGACACGATCCGATGACGAAGCCTTGCGGACCAAGCTGAAGAAGGTGGCTTCGCAACGACGGCGGTTCGGCTATCGTCGCTTGGGCCTGCTGCTGGCGCGGCAAGGCGTGCGGATCAATCACAAGAAGCTGTATCGGCTCTACCGGGAAGAACGGCTCTCAGTGCGCAAGCGCGGCGGCCGCAAACAGCGCACTCGGCACGCGGGCACCGATGACGATCCCGCAGGATCAGAACCTGCGCTGGTCGCTCGACTTCGTGATGGACACGCTTGCCAGCGGTCGGCGCTTCCGTATCCTGACTCTGGTCGATGACTTCACCCGGGAATGCCTGGGCCTTGTCGTCGACACATCGCTGACCGCTCGGCGGGTGCTGCGCCGACTCGATCAGATCATCGAAGGCCGAGGCTGCCTCGAGATGATCGTGAGCGACAACGGCACCGAGTTCACGTCGAACGCCGTATTGGCCTGGCAGGAGGAACTGGGCATCGAGTGGCACTACATCGCACCGGGCAAACCGATGCAGAATGGATTTGTTGAGAGCTTCAACGGTCATACCTGCGCGACGAGTGCCTCAACGAACACCTGTTCATCTCAACGAGGCCCGTCAGATCATCGAGGACTGGAGGATCGACTACAACACCAACCGACCGCATACGAGCCTCAACGGGCTCACACCAACGAGTTTGCCAACCGTTCAAACAGGGACGAAAACCAGAACAGAGTCTACTTATAAACGAGGGCAATCAGGGGTGCAGGTCACCTTGATCGCGGTAGATTCCAGCTTCTCCAAAGCTAGGTCATGAAAATGACGCCGGATCAACTCGCCACTCTGACGAAGACCCCATGACTTGCGCAAATCGATGGCAATGGGATAGCAGAATGACTCGTCGGCATTCTGACTTAGTAGCTTGAAAACTTCCCGAATACACCGACTCTTCCCGCTACCATACTCGCCAAGCAGAATTACGTTCTTTCCATCCCTGAGGTAGTTCGCGATATCGCTTGTCGAGACGTCGGTCTTCTTGCCATCAACATTGTATCGAACTGAAACGTATTCGGTATCGTCTGCCTCGCCGGTTAGCGGATTGACCGAACTGCCGAATGGAGCGTTAGAACGCGCGTGCCGATAGGAAGAGAAATCAAAGAACTGCTTAGTAAATTCGTATATTGAGAGCACCTGAATATGGTGGGGGGCGCCCGCATCCTTCATCGCTGGCGTAACGTCACCATTAACGACGCAAAAGCACCGTGCCATAACCCCTGTTGTAAAAGCAGCAGATTTCGCGGTTTGCAGTTTGACGATATCCTCGCGGACCTTATTCAAGGTCTTGTTTTCAGTCATCTCTACAAAGCATTGTATCTCTGGATCGAGAACGGCAACGCCATCGATATTTACGCCACCAACTCTGGTTGGAACGCAAGGTCTCCCCCAGATATAGCCAGCAATCTCCCGAACGCGCTCCTCAAACGAAGCCCACTGTTTCATATCGACAGTCCCCAGTTATCCGAGGAGACTGCACCGCGCGGGAGTGTTGTTCAAGTCCACGCGTCTATGATGGCTGTCAAACGTCAGGCTCGGACATATTTTGCGGAAGCAAGATCGAAGACGCAATGATTGCGAAAATGATCGACTGGAATGCAAAGCTCGCACTTTGATCAAGGGGGCTCCAGCTTCGGTCTTGGACGGATTCTATGCGCAGGCACTCCTTACTGCGATGCGATCGCCCCTTTATTGGTGAGCGGCCCATTAATACAATCGGCGCGGCTGATGGCCTGGCAACGCTCCAGCCGCTTGGAGCCGCAGGCAAGCTGGATGCTGCCCACCGGCTTCGCAGCACGATCGGCGGGGTGACAAAAAGTGACCTCGCCACGATCCCGGTGCGGGCCGTAAGGGGGGCCATCCTTTCTTTGAGTTTTCAAGGGCGTGCCTGTTCCGAATGGCCTGGACCGGAGTCGCGGTGGTTAATGCGAGAGGTGCGTTGCCAGCAGGTCATCCACTAGCGCTCGACAAAAAGGCCGCAGCCAGAGCGCTGGATCGATTCCTGGGTTATCGTTCGTTGTGTAGGCGGATGCGCAACGCCAGCTTACGCGGCAGATTGAGGGGGCGACGAAGGCCGCCAACTAACCCTTACAGTACAGAGCCGGGCCGCTGTTTCGACGCCTGCTCAATCTACGGCCGGGACACGCCCCCGCTTGCCGCCATGTTTCGCAGCACTGCTCACGCAATCATGCGTGACCTTGAAAAGGAAGTGCTGCGATGTCTATTTCTGCTTCGGAGTGTGATCCCGCCGCCGTCGTTAGCGGAGCGATGGCCGTGGATGAGTTCTGTCGATGGGCCTGTGGCAAGACGAAGGCATATTCTCGAGGTTAAGGCAGGCCGACTGAAACTCCGCAAGATCGGTACAAAAACCATCATCCTACGGGGTGATGCAGAGGCATGGTTGCGTGCGTTGCCTGTCGCCGGAGTGGATGCGAGGGCCGTCGCCAATGACTGATAGGCTCCGAAAACGCACAGGCAGCGGCCAGCAACAGACCGGGCGGGAGGCCCGGCGATCGGCCCTGACCGGGCGTCCTGCCATCCGACTTAATCGCCGTCGTTATTTCGATGCGGATGACGGTTCCGCGATCGCGTGCGGCTTTGTTGAGGTGCGCATCGACCTTCGTGGCGGAGTTGCTTTCGAATGCGGCGGGGTTCTTCGCCATGTCCGCAAGGGATGCGGCAAGAACTGCCCCTGCGTCACCTGCGAGGCTGCGCCGCGCCGCGACGGCGCTCTACCGCCAGCAACCACCGAAACATGTCGCTGTATCCGCTGTCAGCGTCGGCGGAGCAAATGCTCATGATCTGTCATGCCACTCCGCCTGCCACGGCTTCCGGCATCACGTCGGCGGCCGCCGATGGCGCATTCTTCAGTGCCGGGTTGCTGATACCGGCATATCGCTGCAAGCGGCCGATCGACGGTGGATATTCAATCAAGTTTCGCTGCCCGTTCTGTCGCGTGGTTCATAGCCATGGCCTTCCGCCCAGTAGTGGATTGATCCATTCGCGGGCACCGCACTGCTGCGAGGACCGATCACCGCTGCTCGGCAAAGGCTATCGGCTTCTGATCGTGGGCGATGTTCGGTCGGGTCAGCGCGTGCTGCAATTCTGCGCGGAGGATATTTGCGCCCTTAATGCGGCGGTGCAGGCCCGATGATGTCCCACCGCAAAATAGCATTTCACCGCATCGCGGATTCTGCCCTGCGCAACGCAGACACCATCGTGCAGCGGTGGCTTCCGGGTGGCCGTCGCGAGGGTCGCGAATGGATTGTGGTCAATCCGACCCGCGGAGATGCCCGACCCGGCAGTTTCAAAGTCAACCTGACTACCGGTCGGTGGTCAGACTTTGCCACCGGCGACCGTGGTGGCGACCTGATTTCCCTTGCGGCCTACGTCTTCAAGATTGGGCAAGTGGACGCGGCCCAGCGCGTTGCAGCTATGTTGAGTGTCGACGTCTATGAGTGATCCCTTCGCGCCCTTGGGAATTACAACCCCGCCTGGAGGCCCGGAGAAGGCCGCCCGTTCGATTTTGACACCAGTGCCATCGGACGCGCCTCCTGTTCCAAAACACCGTCTGGGAGCGCCGCACGACGAATGGCGCTATCTCGATGCCGCAGGCAAGCTGCTAGGGTATGTCTTTCGGTTCGATACGAAGCAGGACAAGCAATTCCGGCCCTGTACGCTATGGCGGGACAATGCCACCGGTGAAAAATCATGGCGGTGGGAATCCTGGTCCAGCCCACGGCCGCTCTATGGCCTCGACAGGCTTGCGGCGCGTCCGAACGCTCCCGTGGTCATAGTCGAGGGTGAAAAGGCATGCGACGCGGCAACTCGGCTTCTGCCTGCTTTCGTAGCGGTAACATCCCCGAACGGTTCGAAAAGCGCTGGCAAGGCCGATTGGACACCCCTTGCCGGTCGACGGGTTGTGATCTGGCCGGATGCCGATGAGGCGGGATTCGCATTTGCCGCCGCCGTCAACAAAGCTCTGGCCGGAATCGCGAGCGAGGTCTTGATCGTCTCACCACCGGCAGATTGCGCGGTGGGGTGGGATGCAGCGGACGCCGAAGCCGAGGGCTGGAATGTAGTGTCCACTGCCGTCTTTGTTGATGGTGCCAGGTCCACGGCCACCGCCGCCCGGACCGCTAAAGAGGAAAACAACAGCCGCAAGCGGGAATCGCGCAGCGATACGCTGATGCAAAAGCTCGAAAGCCTGGACCTTTGGCACGATGCAGATTTTGTTTCGTATGCGACGGTCCCCATCGGAAATCATGTCGAAAACTGGTCCCTGCGCTCGCCTGCCTTCAAGCGCTGGCTGGCGAATTTTTCGCGGAAAGAGACGGGCCAGGTCGTCAGCGGCCAGACTATTGATGACGTGACTCGAAATCTTGAGGCCATCGCGATCAATGAGCGTCCACGCTATCAGGCATTCCGCCGCGTCGGTGGAGATGCTGGAAGACTCTACATCGACCTGTGTGACGATGATTGGCGTGCGGTCGAAGTTACGAAGGACGGATGGCGCGTCCTGTCCCGACCACCCGTGAAATTCATACGTTCATCGCAAATGCGCGCACTTCCGGTGCCGGAAGCCGGCGAGGGCATCGAGTTGCTAAATTCGTTCTTGAATGTCCGGGGTAACGATGACCGGCTGATGGTTGTGGCCTTTCTCGTCTCGTCGCTGCGGGATCGAGGCCCGTATCCGATCCTTGTGGTGAATGGAGAGCAGGGAACGGGGAAAAGCATCTTTACGCGCATGGTGCGATCCCTTGTGGACCCCAATCTCGCTCCAATTCGCGCGATGCCCAAGGATGAGCGCGATCTTATGGTGAGCGTTCAAAATGCTCGCATGCTGGCGTTCGACAATCTGTCATCTATGCCGAACTGGCTTTCGGATGCGATGTGTCGCGTTTCCACCGGCGGGGGCTTTGCGACCCGCATGCTTCACACCGACAATGAGGAAAATATCTGCAACGTACAATGTCCCATCATTCTCAACGGTATCCCGGCCCTCACCGACCGGGCCGATCTCGCTGACCGCGCGCTAAATATTCATCTGGCGGTTATTCCAGAGGATCGCCGTAAGCCAGAGGATGAATTCGTGGCTGCGTTCGATATCCAAATTCCGTTCATTCTCGGTGCGTTGCTCGATGCGGTTTCTACCGCGTTGCGCAAGCTGCCTGACGTCAAACTTGACCGCCTTCCGCGTATGGCTGACTTTGTGAAGTGGCTTGCGGCTGCCGAATCCGGACTTGGGTGGGAGTCGGGCGAGTTCATGGCTGCCTATGAGCGCAATCGCTTAGAAGTTTCGGAGGGTGCTTTCCGTGGCAACCCCGTGGCTGTTGCGATCTACGATTTCATCATGTCGACGCATCGCGCAGAATGGCGCGGTACACCGACCGATCTTTTGAATGTCCTGTCAAACCGTGTTTCGGATGAGGTTCGAAAATCACGTTACGTCTGGCCACAAACGGCGCAGGCGATGGGGAATGCCTTTGATCGTGTCGCGCCGCTTCTGCGAAGCAAGGGGTTCACTATCGACCGTGATCGGTCGGGTGCCCGCGTGTTGATTATCGTGCCGCCATCGGCCGTCGATTCCGAAATCGTTCCACTTTAGAAACAGTCTCGGTCTTTCTGCATGATCAGCGTTAGGCTGCAGCACCGCAGATGCTTCGTCTATACTTCGCAAAAGCAATCTAAAGATCGGTATTTTTCCCGGTTCGAGCGATTCCTTAAGGGTATGGGAACGCGAAGAAAATCCGTTAGAGATGACATACTCTCATCAGCACGCCTTATGCTTGGGGCCTGCTCGCTTCCGTCTCATATTTTGCTGTGGTCGACTGGCGCGCCTTATGACGCAGTGAAGGTTGGGTTCGGGGCCTAGCTTGCAATGAATCAAGTCGTCCGACGAAACTTTGTCTTGTCGGTGGCGTCGATGACTTTCTGGACGATCTTCGCGATATCCTGCGCGCTTGTGGCTGCGTTGTTCAGTCCGTCAAAGTCGGCTCGCTTGAGCCCGCGCGGAAGCACGCCCGCCTTGTTCATCCGCTTCCAAATCGCGGCAGCCGCCCCGCCGGTCGCGCCCAGAGGAACAACCACGCGCCCGAGGCGCTGAGCCATCTCAAATTCCTCGATGACGCCATCTGCGGCCACCGGTGCGCTGTTGCCGGCGTTTACCTTGAGTCCTCCGATAAAGACGGCAACTCCCGCATGCTGGATCATGCCCTCGCGGTAGCGCGTCCGGAATGTCGCCATGTCGAGACCGGCGGGAGCCGCCTGCGGAAACGGCCGGAGAAGGAGACTCTTTTCAAGATTAGTGGCCGATTCCTTCAAAATCACATCGAGCGCTCCGGCGATGGCGGCGCTGCCGACTGTCAGCCCATAGCCGGAAATCAGACGCTTCTGCCGTTCGGCGATCACCCGCCCCACGTGACGGGCAACATCTTCGATCTGGCGGCGCTGGCTGTCGGGCGCATCCTCTGGAAGGCTGCCGGACACGAAGACACTCCGGCTGGCGAGGCGGAGTTCGACCGCGCGGAGGATTTCATCAATCTCTTCGTATTCATCGACCTCGACGCATGCGATGCCATATCGCCTCAAATCCTGGACCCACAACGCATGCCGAATCTTTTCGGTCTCGAACCGCTTCTTCGCGCCGGCTCCCGCACCCTTCTTCGGCCGCCGCACGATGGCGTAGTCTTCCGGCCCATTGTCTTTGAAGGCTTCGCGGATGCTGGCGAACAGGTGGGCGATGTTCGGATCGGTAAAGCTGAAGCCCAGGAATAGGATTTGTTTCGTGACAAGCTGGCCAGTCAGAACCTGAAGGAAGCCGGGACGCTCGCGGCGATAGAGTTCGTAGTCGTCCTTCGCAATCACGACTTCGGCCGCATGATCGACCGAACCGTGCATCTTGTAGAGGACCGCATGCGCCCACGGCTTGTCGATGCCGAGGTCGTCATTTCGTGATTTCACATCCAGGCGCTTCCCTTCCTGCTCCCACGCTGCTTCTGCCAGATTGTCGTAGTTTGTCGTCCAGACGTGTCGGAGCGGCAGGCGAGCAAGGATGCGGAAGGGCTCGGGAGGGTCCGCCTTCGGAGGAAAGTGATCGACGATCAGTTTTGTGAGAGCGTGGCGTTTGCCGGTTGCCTTGTTCAGGGCATATTGCGCCACTGCCGCCAGATCATGTTCGGATTCGATGTCCAGGCCGAGTTCGGTGGCAATGTCAGCCAGCAGCGACCGCCAGGTCGGATAGCCGGCCCGCACCGAAAGACCGGCCCCGATGAAGACGCCGGCGGACCCAAGCTCAAGGCTCTTGGCCCACTGTTCGATGAACGCTTCGGCCTTCATATTCTGGCGAATCCCTCCGTCCCGATCTGTGCCGGTGCTGGCTGTCGGAGCGCGCCTAGTTAGCGTTTCTGATCTTTACGGCCTCTTCAATCGCATTGGAGAGATGCGTCGATATCCAGTCGTAGCGATCTTTGCTCGTGCTGCCGCCAGGATCATAACACTTCACGATGGAGGAGAGCTTTTTGCCCGTATTTCCAAGACCAATGAAGTCAAACGGATCTGCGCCGACCATCGTCGATGTCAGTCCTTGTAGATCTAAGGCCGTGAACCCTAATCCCAACTACGCCCAAACCGTTGTCCCAGGATTTAATGATCTCATGATTGATCCATTTTCGATTGGCCGTTTCCGTGCCGACGAGGACTGATGGTGCAGGTCCGGCCTGACATCTGGGCCGCGATCCATTTTTGATCGCGTCATCGCCACCTTTGTCACCGATTCCAATCGTTGTCGGAAGCTGCCCTGGTTGCCCTCGATGACGCCGATGCTTCGACTCTGGCTGGCGCGGCGTTGTCCGGCTTGTAGTGGAAACTAAAAAGCACTTCCTTGCCATCGTTGGAACTCCTTAGAACGTACAATGAACATGCTGGAACCCGGCAGCGTTTGGTAAGCCATTCTCTCTTCATAATGAGTGGGTCAGAACCAACGTCAGCTTGTCGATTGATTTTGCCTGTCACGAGCGGGGTTCGCACCGCCTTTGGCGCGGCCGCTAACGCGTCGCCTTACGGTCGAGCAGGATGGACGCGATCTTCATTCGGATGCCGATAGCGGGCAAGGACAATTTGAACTAGCAGTTGCGCATGGATTAAGTGTTATCGCTGGGGTCCGTCTTCATGGTTGGGGCCACTACCCCGCGCCCCTTTCTTTTTCAATGCGCCACGTCGCCGTGGTGTGTCTGTGCCGATTGGTTGGCATGCTCGTCGACGATCACAGCCGACGCGGCGGAATGTCCGATAGCGTCGATGTCTATGGATCGCGATGGCCCCCAAGATCGCCGCTTTCAGCACGGGTCCTTCCAGCAGCTCCCTTCTGCGGGGTGCCAGCAGCCTGCAAATCTTCCAGTTTGGCCAACTCCCAAAACTGACCGAACACACCGAACACGTTTCGCGTTCGGGGGCCATATAGCGCCGAATTGGCCCCAAGACGCCGAACACAGGCGTTTTGAGTTCGTCGGCTTCGACAGAATGACATTCGTCGGCTAGGGGTTTTCAAGAAACCCGCATGGCTATTGAATTCTCGTCGGCTTCGTCGGCTTCGTCGGCTCTTTTCTATTTTAGGAGAAAAGCACACAGAGCAGAACGACGGGGCGGGCCATTCCATGCGCCAATTGCATGACGCGCGGCAACAGTCAGCCCAATGGCAGTCGTGCTGAATATGGAAGGTAAGGGGCGCAATTCGTGATGGTGAATGAAGGCGAACGCTTATAACTGTTCCTTACGCAGTTCTGCGCGGTAGGACAGTAAGAGGTGCTATGTAGGGGTGAAAAGCCGACGAAGCCGACGAGGCCGACGAGGCCGACGAGAATTCAATAGCCATGCGGGTTTCTTGAAAACTCCTAGCCGACGAATGTCGTCGAGAATGTCCTTTAGCCGTCGAAGCGAGCTATGCGTCGTCGTCAACTCTTGCAGAGGCTTGATGACATGTTTGCTTTGCGGTGCGGGCAGGCCCAGCGCCATGTTATTGCGCAGGCCAGCCATCTCCGCGTTGGCCGGTGGTCGGGGCGATCTTCCAGCGGAAGAATTTGTTGGCATTCCGGTTACATAGATCAAAATCGCTCAAAAAATTATCTATCAAAAACAGATAGATATAACATAGCGATGTCCCACCCAACGTACCACCCCGAAATTGCGCCGGCGCCCCGCCTCCCCGACATTCCCCTTCTTTACGAATATCCGCGCGTGATTGGACGCCATCGTGATGGTCGATGGTTGAAGTCGGCCGATCGCTTCAGGCAACCAGTGGAAGTGCGCCGGGTTACTCTCCGGCGAAGCCTGAACGGCCCGGATTTTAGAAACCTGACGATGGCGTCGATGATCGCCTGCAGTGCCGCTACGGCTGCAGGCCTGTTTTTGGGACCGTTCGTCACGGCCGCCGACGCGCAGCGTGGACCGACACGCTATTACGACAGCCGAGGCGGCGATCGCGGCTTCGCCTTCTGCCTGAAGCAGGGCCTTGAGATTTTCGATTGCAGCTATTTTACGTGGGCGCAGTGTCAGGCGTCGGCCTCGACCCGGCCGGTCGAGTGCGTGCTGAACCCGTTCGCCTCCGAACAGGGGCAGCGCGTCGACCAGCCCCGCAAGCTGAAGCGCAAGAAGGCGCGCCGGCCGCATCGCCACTGACGCAGCCGCCGAAAGCGGCCGCCGTCAGCGGTCGCTGCGACTGACCACCTCCATCAACTCCGCAATCTTTTGCGCTGATCCTCCCGGTCGCCGGAGGCGATCGCGTGATCGACGCAATGCGCGATGTGGTCGCGCAGGACCTCCTCCTCGACGCGCCGCAACGCCAGCGCGCGGCGGAAATTGCGTGATGATGTCGATGCAGTAGCGATCCTCATCGACCATCCGGGTAAGGCCGCGAACCTGTCCCTCGATCCGCTTCAGCTGTTTTTGACACGATGCCTTGATGTCTTTGCGCATCCCGGAGAAAGTATACCCCCATAGGGTATACGTTGCAAGGTTTGACCGATGAAGAAGGCATCCGCCCCGCACGATCCACATGCGCATTGCCAGCACGATCACGCCGCCGGGCCCGCGCGCGGTCGATCCGGTGTGCGGCATGGTGGTCGATCCGGCCACCGCCAAGCATCGCTTCAGCTATCGCGGCAACGTTCTGTGTTCTGCTCTGCCGGTTGCCGGGCCAAATTCGAGGCCGATCCCGAACATTGTCTGCGCTGAAGCCGGCCAAGGCGGCTCCGTTCAGGGACGAGGCCGCGCATGCGTCGCACGCAGGTTGCGGCTGCAATCACGGCGCGTCGGACGAAAACCACGGCGGCGCGCGATCGATCCGTCTGCGGCATGACGGTCGATCCGGCCACCGCGAAGCATCGCTTCGCCTATCGCAGGAGTTTCTGTTCCGTCGGCCGGTTGCTGCACCAAATTCGAGGCCGACTTCGAGCACTATCTCGGCGAAAACCGGGCGAGGTCGCGCTGCCGAAGGACGCCTCCCTGCCGGACGCGATCTACACCTGTCCGAGCATCCGGAGGTGCGCCAGAAGGGTCCCGGCAGTTGCCCGATCTGCGGCATGGCGCTCGAAAGCCGGAAACGGTGACGCCGACGACAGGGTCTGATCCCGAACTCAGTCAGTATGAAGCGCCGGTTCTGATCGCGCTCGCGCTGACGCTGCCGATCGTCGTGCTCGAGAAGGGCCAGCACATCACCGGCACGCATTGTCGGATCCGGCGCCGTCGCATCTCATCCAGCTCGCGCTGGCGACGCCGGTCGTGCTGTGGGCCGGCTGGCCAGCTTGCGCGCCGGGCAATCGCTGGTCACGCAACCTGAACATGTTCATGCCATCATCGCGCTCGGCACCGTGGCGTCGCCTCGATCTACAGCCTGGTGGCGATCGTCGCGCCGCAGTTTCCGCCGGCGTTCCGTGACGCGCACGGGGTCGTCGCGGTCTATTTCGAAGCGCCGCCGTGATCGTGACGCTGGTGCTGCTCGGGCAGGTGCTGGAGCTGCGCGCGCGTTCCTCCGCAAAACCTCCGGCGCGATCAAGGCTGCTGCGGCTTTTGCGCCGGCCGGCGCGGCGGGTGACGGAGACCGGCGACGAAGACGTCGAACTGGATCAGGTCCGGGCGTCGGCGACCGCCTGCGCGTGCGCCTGCGAGAAGGTGGGTGGTCGATGGCGTGATCGTCGAGGACGTTCGTCGCTGGACGAGTCGCTGGTCACCGGCACCGATGCCGCTGTCGAAGCGAGGGCGCTGCGGTGATCGCCGGTACGCTGAACCTCAGCGGCGGCTTCGTGATGCGGGCGGAGAAGTCGGCGACACGCTGCTGGCGCGGGATCGTCGATATGGTCGCCCGCGCCCAGCGCGGCCACCGCGCGGGCGCTTATCCAGCGGCTCGTTGATCAGGTCGCCGGCTGGTTTGTGCCGGCAGATCGCGGTGGTCGCCGTGCTCGCCTTCGCCGCGTGGTCGATGTTCGGCCCGGAACCGCGTCTGACCTGGCTGGCTGCGGCAAGGCGGTGACGGTGCTCATTATCGCGTGTCCGTGCGCTCGGGCCTACGCCGATGTCGATCATGGTCGGCGTCGGTCGCGGCGCGCGCGGCTCGGAATCCTCGTCCGTGACGCCGAGGCGCTGCAACGGCTGGAGACGGTCGACACTGGTGATCGACAAGACCGGCACGCTGGACGGAAGCGCAAGAAAGTGGTCGCCATCGAAGCCGCGCCGGATTTTGTCGAGGCCGACGTGCCAGGTGGCTGGCCGCCAGCGTCGAGCGCGGCAGCGGAGCATCCGCTCGCGCATGCGATGGTCGCCGCCGCGAAGGACAAGGGCGTCGCGCTCAGCCAGACGGGATCTGACCCCGCCTGCTCGGCAAGGGTGCGCGCGGCACGGTGGAGCAGCATCAGGTGATGATCGGCAATGCCGCCTTCCTGCGTTGGAAGGCGTGGCGCTCGGCGATCTCGAACAGCGCGCGGCGACGCGCCGGGCGAATGGCGAAACCGTCGTCCATGTCGCGATCGACGCCGCGCCGCTGGGTTGGTCGCGGTCGCCGATCCGGTCAAGCCGATGGCGCGTGCGGCCCTCGACCAGTTGAAGGCGGCGGGGCTGCGCATCGTCATGCTGACCGGCGACAACGCGACGACGGCGCAGGCGGTGGCGCGGCAGCTCGGTATCGACGAGGTGCAGGCGGAGGCGTTGCCCGAGCACAAGAGCGATGTCGTCGCGAGGCTGCGCGCGGAGGGACGGAAGGTCGCGATGGCGGGCGACGGCGTCAACGACGCGCCGGCGCTGGCGGCGGCTGATGTCGGCATCGCCATGGGCGGCGGCACGGATGCTGCGATCGAAAGCGCGGCGATCACGTTGCTGCACGGCGATCTCAACGGCATCGTCACGGCGCGCCATCTGTCGGCGGCGACGATGCGCAACATCCGCCAGAACCTTGGCTTCGCCTTCGCCTACAACGCCGCCGGCATTCCGGTCGCGGCCGGCATCCTCTATCCGGTGTTCGGCATCGTTTTGTCGCCGATCGTCGGCGCGGCGGCGATGGCGCTGTCGTCGGTGAGTGTCATCGCCAATGCGTTGCGGCTCTCGCGGATGCGACTTTAGTTGAAGTCTGTCCGCTCGATTGCGGCCGGTGACCATCCCCTGTCGCAGCAGGACATTGGCGAGCAACGTCCAGGCGAACATCAACGCGAACATCGACAATGCGGGCACAAAAAAAAGCCGGGACTGAGCCCGGCTTTTGAAGTCGCTGGCCTACGAGAGGCCGACACAATCACCTTCCAAGAGGGACGTTGAACAATCGAAGCTGCAGGAGGAGGGGGACAATGCGCAGCGCCAACCGCTCAGCGTGGATACATTATGGACAAGACTCGACATGCGCAGCAAGCGGGGGCGCCGCATGTCAGACGTTGCTAAAACGCAGTTATTACTCTTTGGGGGACCAGCGTTGCGCTTTGCTCACGATGAAGTCGCGAAAGACCTGCACGCGCGCCACTGACTTCAGCTCTTCCGGATAGACAAAATACGTATCAATCTGGATCGAGTCTTTTTCCTCGAACAGTTGCACGAGTCCGTGACGTTCCTCGACAAGGTAGTCGGGCAAAGCGGCGACGCCGAGGCCCTGCTGACATGCACGGGCCAGGCCAAGCACATGGTTGACCTTGAAGTAGGCCTCGCGCGGCCCCTTGCCGTTGCGCCCGGCTTCGATCAGCCAATAGCGGTTCTGGAGGTGCGCCGGCGCGTGCAGATCGTTGGGCACGATCAGGCGATGCTGATCGAGATCTTCCAGCGTGCGCGGCGTCCCCATGCGCTTGATGTATTCCGGGGAACAGTATGCATGATAGCCGATGGAGAAGAGTTTGCGCTGGATCAAATCCGGCTGCGTCGGTTTGCGCACACGGATCGCGACGTCGGCCTCGCGCATCGACAGATCCAGCTCCTCGTCCGTCACCATGAGCTGGATGCGGATGTCCGATAGAGCTGGGTAAATTCCCGCCTAGGCGCGGGATCAGCCAGTGGATGCCGACGCCCGGCGTCGTCGTCACTTTCAGTTCGCCGCTCGGCCGCTCGCGGCTGTCGGTCAGTTTCGCGCGCGCGGCCTGGAGCTGCATGAATACGTCATGGGCGGTGCGAAACAGGAGGTCGCCCTGTTCTGTCAGGATTAGTCCGCGCGCATGGCGGTGAAACAGCGACACAGCCAGCTCCTGCTCCAGCGCGCTGACCTGACGCGAGACGGCGGATTGCGACAGGCCGAGCTGTTCGCCGGCATGCGTGAAGCTCCCGGCTTCGGCGGCTGCGTGAAATACCTTGAGCTTGTCCCAGTCCATATCCGAAAACCCGTTGCGTGGTCTGACCATGGTTACTCCGCGGCCGCACGATCGTTGGCGTGAGTTGCGAGAAATCGTTCCGCTTCCAGCGCGGCCATGCAGCCGAGGCCGGCTGCCGTCACCGCCTGGCGGTAGGTTTCGTCGGCCACGTCGCCCGCGGCGAACAGGCCCGGCACCGAGGTCGCGGTCGAGTGCGGCGCGATCTCGACATAACCGGACGGTGTCATCCTGATCTGGCCCGCGACCAGTTCGGTCGACGGCGCGTGACCGATGGCGATGAACACGCCGTCGGTGGGAACGCTGCTGACAACGCCGGTTTTCACGTTCTTGAGGCGGACGCCGGTGACTTTGCGCGGGTTCTCGCCGCCGACGATTTCCTCGATCGCGCTGTCCCAGACGACGTTCACCTTGGGATTCTTGAACAGCCGGTCTTGGAGGATGCGTTCGGCGCGAAAACTGTTGCGGCGGTGGACCACTGTCACCTTGGTGGCGAAATTGGTGAGGAACAGCGCCTCCTCGACCGCGGCGTTGCCGCCGCCGACCACGACGACCTCCTTGCCGCGATAGAAAAACCCGTCGCAGGTCGCGCAGGCCGAGACACCGAACCCCTTGAAGGCCTCCTCGGACGGAATGCCGAGCCAGCGTGCCTGCGCGCCGGTGGCGAGAATGACGGTGTCGGCGAGATAGACATCGCCGGAATCGCAGGTGATGCGGAAGGGCCGGCTGCCGAGTTCGAGCTTCGTCACCAGGTCGGTGACGATGTTCGTCCCGACATGGGCGGCCTGCTTCTCCATCTGCTCCATCAGCCACGGGCCTTGGATGACATCGGCAAAGCCCGGATAGTTCTCGACGTCGGTAGTGATGGTCAGCTGTCCGCCCGCCTGCATGCCCTGGATCAGCACCGGCTCCAGCATGGCGCGCGCCGCATAGATCGCCGCCGTGTAGCCCGCCGGCCCCGACCCGATGATGACGAGCTTGCGATGGATGGGCTGGGCCATTGCCAAAATCCTTGTTGTCCCTCCATGCCGCCCGCACGATGTCGCTCGCACGCTATGCAAGTTGGAGCGGGGGTGCCGCTCTCAGCGCATGGAGAAGAATTGGGTCTATTCTAAGGGATCTGACGAGCCATGCAAGTTTTGCAACTCGCAATCAGTGGAACTGAAAGAAACCGGAACTTGCCGCAATAAAATTACGCAAGGTTGCCAATTTTGGGCTATGAGAGGCCAAATCATTGCAAATTTTGCATCGCGGAGGCGGTGCAACGCGCCCGCGAGATGTCACGATCATGAGCAAGGACCTCGACGATATCGACAGGAAGATTCTGGCCGAGATCCAATCGGACGGCCGGATCACCAATGTCGAACTCGCCCGCCGAGTGGGGATCTCGCCGCCGCCCTGCCTGCGCCGCGTGCGCTCGCTGGAGGAGGCCGGCTATATTTCCGGCTATCGCGGCCTGCTCGATCCACGCAAGCTCGGTTTCGACGTCACTGTGTTCGCAATGGTGCATCTGGCCAGCCAGGCGGATGCCGATCTGCGCGCCTTCGAAGCCTTCGTGCGGGCCGAGCCGATGGTGCGCGAATGCTGGATGCTGTCGGGCGAGACCGACTTCATCCTGAAATGCGTCGCGCCGGACATGAACACGTTTCAGGAATTCGTGGCGCGGCTGACGGCCGCACCGTCCGTCCGCAATGTGCGGACGTCGCTGGTGCTGCACAATTCGAAGGACGCCGCCGCCGTGCCGATGGAACTGATCGCGCCCTAGGAACGGCCAAGCCGCCAAACCGCTACAGGAAAGGAACGACGTTCCATGACCGCCGACAACCGTATCGTTCTTTCCAGCGACCACGCCGCCATTCAGCTTCGGCAGGCCATCGCGGCTCATCTTTCGGCGCAGAAGAAATGGGAGATCGTCGACATCGGGCCGACGACGCCGGAGAGCACGCATTATCCCCAGCACGGCGAAGCGGCGGCGCGTCGCGTCGCCTCAGGCGATTGCCGGTTCGGCATCATCCTGTGCGGCACCGGGCAGGGCATCATGATGGCCGCGAACAAGGTGAAGGGCATTCGCTGCGGCGTCTGCGCCGATACGTTTTCGGCCCGCATGATCCGCCAGCACAACGACGCCAACATGCTGTCGCTTGGCGCGCGCGTGATCGGTGAAGGGCTGGCGCTGGACATCGTCGATGCGTTCCTGGCCGCCCCTTTCGAGGGCGGCCGGCATGCGACGCGGGTGGAGATGATTAAAGCGCTGGAGACGTAACGCCGTCCCGTCGGAGATCAGCTCTTGCGGATCGCCGCATCGACGCTCCACGGGCCGGGACCGGCGAAGATCAGATAGAAAAACACGAAGCAGTAGAGCGCCGCGAGTTCGCCGCCATTGGCGATCGGGTAGAAGCTGCGCGACGCATGCGCCATGAAATACGCCACCGCGCACATGCCCGACGTGATGAACGCCGCGGACCGCGTGAACAGCCCGAGCACCAGCAGCGCGCCGCCGATCAGTTCGATCACGCCGGCGGCGCCGGACATCGAAGCGATCTGCACGTTTTCGAATTGCTTGAGCGCCGGAAAGCCGAGGATCTTGGCGGTGCCGTGCTGAAGCAGCAGCAGGCCCGACATGATACGCAGGATGCTGAGGATGCGCGGGCTCCATGCCGCGCATGTCTCGCTGAGGGTCATTCTAAAGTCCCCTTCGGATATTTGAATTTCGCGAGGACTGTTAGCCTGCGGCGCACGTCATGAACATCACGACGCGTACACAAATTCCACGCGGCGCATCACATCATGTTGAGCGCCATCGAGCAGTTCCGAGCGTATGAGCGTTTTCGGAGCGGCGTGCTTATTTCCACTCGACCTTGGTGACTTCGTAAGCCTTCGCGCCGCCCGGCGCGACGACCTCGACGGACGCGCCTTTCTTCTTGCCGATCAGCGCGCGCGCGAGCGGCGAGGTGATCGAGATGCGTCCCTTCTTGGCGTCCGCCTCCGGCTCGCCGACGATCTGCCAGACCTTTTTCTGCTCGGTGTCCTCATCGATCAGCGTCACCGTGGCGCCGAATTTGATGGTGTCGCCGGACAGTTTCGACACGTCGATGATGTCGGCGCGCGCGAGCTTGTCCTCAAGCTCGGCGATCACGCCTTCATTGTGCGACTGTGTTCCTTCGCCGCATGATACTCAGCGTTCTCGGAAAGATCGCCGTGCGAGGCGCAGCTTCGAGATCTGCTGGATGATGCGCGGCCGCTCGACCTGCTGACGATGTTTCAGGTCGTTCTCCAGCGCAACATATCCAGCCTGTGTCATCAGGATCTTTTCAGCCATCTCATCGTCCTTAAGCCCGCGAACGAGCCGTGGCCCGACCGCAGAGAAAAAACATGCTCCCGCTTGCGCGTGGACCACCTGTTGATCCGGAACAGGGCCCGCGCAGCGATGCGCCGGTTCCGTCCAGTCTACGCAAGAAACACGGAAATTCACGCCGCCGGATAGTAGCTTTGCAGGTGCGCACTTCGAGGTCGCCGCCGAGATAGGCTTTGAATTCCCTGTGCCGCCGCCAGAGCGCCCGAAAGAGTGGTGTAATAGGGCACCTTGTGCAGAGAGGGCAGCCCGACGCAGGGAGCGGCTGTCGGCGAGCGCTTGCGGGCCTTCCGTCGTGTTGAACACGAGGCTGCACCTCGCCATTGGTGATGGCGTCGACGATGCGGGCGTCGGCCTTGAGCCTTGTTTGACCTTCTCGGTCGGCACGTTGTTGTCGGCGAGAAAGCGCTGCGTTCCCGAAGTGGCGATGATCTTGAAGCCGGCGTCGGACAACAGCCGGATTGCTTCGAGAATGCGGGTCTTGTCTTCGTCGCGCACAGGAGACGAACGGTGCGGGGCACGCGCGTGCCGCGCGAGCTGGCTCTTGGCGAAGGCGGTGGCGAAGGTTTCGTCGAGGCCCATCACCTCGGTCCGATTTCATCTCCGGACCGAGCGGTGTCGACGCCGGGGAAGCGCGCGAACAGGGCACCAGTTCTTGACGCCGATATGGTTCAGCTTCTGCGGCTTCAGTTGAACGAGGCGGGCTTTCGCCGGCCATCACCCGCGCGTCTTCGCGACCGGCGTGCCGACGACCTTCGCCACGAACGGCACCGTGCGCGAGGCGCGCGGATCACTTCCAGCACATAGATGGTGCCGTCCTTGATCGCGTATTGCACGTTCATCAGGCCGACCACCACATCGGCCCAGGCGCGAGTGCGCGGGTCTGCCGTTCGAGTTCCGCAACGGTCGCTGCATCGAGCGAGTGCGGCGGCAGCGCGCAGGCGGAGTCGCCCGAGTGAATGCCGGCTTCCTCGATATGCTCCATGATGCCGACGACGAACGTGTCCTTGCCGTCGGCGAGGCAGTCGACGTCGACCTCCACGGCGTCCGACAGATAGCGGTCGAATAGCAGCGGGTTCTTGCCGAGCACCGTGTTGATCTGTCCGGTCTTGTCGTTCGGATAGCGCGCCTTGACGTCGGCCGGCACGAGTTCCGGCAGCGTGCCGAGCAGATAGTCGCCGAGCTGGCTTTCCTCGCGGATGATCTGCATCGCGCGGCCGCCGGCACGTGGGACGGCCGCACCACCAGCGGATAATCGAGTTCGCCGGCGACGAGCCGCGCCTGCTCCACCGAATAGGCGATGCCGTTCTTCGGCTGCTTCAGTTGCAGCTTGTCGAGAATGCGCTTGAAGCGGTCGCGATCTCCGCGAGGTCGATCGCTTCCGGCGAGGTGCCGAGGATCGGCACGTCGGCCTCCTCCAGCGCGCGCGAGTTTCAAGGGCGTCTGCCCGCCGAACTGCACGATCACGCCGTGCAGCGTGCCGTTGGAGCGCTCGGTATCGATGATCTCCAGCACGTCCTCCGCCGTCAGCGGCTCGAAATAGAGCCGGTCGGCGGTGTCATGTCGGTCGAGACCGTTCCGGATTGCAGTTGACCATGATGGTCTCGTAGCCGGCGTCATGCAGCGCGAAGCAGGCGTGGCAGCAGCAATGGTCGAACTTCGATGCCCTGGCCGATGCGGTTCGGTCCGCCGCCGAGGATGACGACCTTCTTCTTCTTGTCGGAGGGCTCGCTTTCGTCGAGCCGCCGCCGGCGAACGGGGCTTCATAGGTCGAATACATATAGGCGGTAGAGGAAGCGAATTCGGCGGCGCAGGTGTCGATAGCGAGACACCAGGCGGACGCCGAGCGCGCGCCGATGCGCCTTGACCTCGGCCTCGGTCTTGCCGACCAGCACCGAGAGGCGCGCGTCGGAAAGCCCTTCGCCTTCGGCGCGCGCATGCCATGGGCGTAGGCGGCAGGCCGTGCTTGCCGATCTTGAGTTCGGTTTCGACGATGTCGCGGATCTGCGCGAGGAACCACGGATCGATCTTGCAGGAGGCGAAGATGTCCTCGTCGCTCCAGCCGAGCCGCATCGCGCACTTGCAGCAGGCGGTTCGGCGTCGGCGTGCCGAGCGCTGCGCGCACGGCGTTCTTGTCGTCGCTCTTGCCGATGCCTTCGATCTCGATTTCGTCGGGCCGAGTGAGGTCCGGTTTCGAGGCCGCGCAGCCCTGCCTGAAGCTTTCCTGGAAGGTGCGGCCGATCGCCATCACCTCGCCGACCGACTTCATCGAGGTCGTCAACGTCGTCGATGCGCCGGGGAATTTCTCGAAGGCGAAGCGCGGGATCTTGGTGACGACATAATCGATGGTCGGCTCGAACGAGGCCGGCGTCGCGCCGCCGGTGATGTCGTTCTCGATCTCGTCGAGCGTGTAGCCGACCGCGAGCTTGGCGGCGACCTTGGCGATCGGAAATCCGGTCGCCTTCGAGGCGAGGAAGCGAGGGCGCGACACGCGCGGGTTCATCTCGATGACGACGAGGCGTCCGTCAGCCGGATTGACGCCGAACTGCGTTCGAGCCGCCGGTCTCGACGCCGATCTCGCGCAGCACCGCAAGCGATGCGTCGCGCATGATCTGATATTCCTTGTCGGTCAGCGTCAGCGCCGGCGCCACGGTGATCGAGTCGCCGGTATGCACGCCGTCGGATCGAGATTTTCGATCGAGCAGACGATGATGCAGTTGTCCTTCTTGTCGCGGACGACCTCCATCTCGAACTCTTTCCAGCCGAGCACTTTCCTCCACCAGCACTTCGCTGGTGGGGAGAGCGTCGATGCCGCGCTTCGATGATCTCGATGAATTCCGCCTTGGTGTAGGCGATGCCGCCGCCGGTGCCGCCCATGGTGAAGGACGGGCGGATGATTGCCGGCGAAAGGCCGATGTCGTTCAGCGCGTCGAGCGCCTGCGACAGCGTCTTGATCTGGTGCGAGCGGGGGGTTTCAGCCGATCTTGGTCATCGCCTCGCGGAAACGCTCGCGGTCCTCGGCCTTGTCGATGGCGTCGGCCGTCGCGCCGATCATCTCGACGTCGAATTTGTCCAGCGTTCCGAGTTTTCGGAGCGACAGCGCGCAGTTCAGCGCGGTCTGTCCCCGTGTCGGCAACAGCGCGAAGCCGCCGGGGACGACGTGGCGCTCCTTCGATGATCTTGGCGACGATCTCGGCGTGATCGGCTCGATATAGGTCGCATCGGCCAATTCCGGATCGGTCATGATCGTGGCCGGATTGGAGTTGACCAGCACGACGCGATAGCCCTCGGCTTTCAGCGTCTTGACGGCCTGCGTGCCCGAATAGTCGAATTCGCAGGCCTGGCCGATGACGATCGGCCCCGCGCCGATAATCAGGATCGTGGAAATGTCGGTTCGTTTTGGCATTGCATCCCGTTTGCGCGGCGGCAAAGGCACATAAAAAAAGGGCGCGCTCGCCGCGCGTCCCTTCCGCCCAGCGAGGGGCGAGCCTCGCGCGAGGTGTGTCTAGACCAGAATGGCAGGGCAGGGAAGCAAATATTCGCCCAATCCACCGGCGCTTTTGCCAGCTATTTCAAAGGGCTGCGCGCGGCGCGCGAAGATTGGAGACCCAGCCTGGATTTGAACCAGGATGAGAGGCCTTGCGGGGCCTCCGCGTATTTCCGCCACCGGGTCGCCTATACTGTTACCGACATTTGAGGCGGTGCGTTAGCGCGAATTTCACCGACGTTAGGTGATAGTTAACCCTGAGATTGCTGTGTCAGGCCGGTGTCGCGGCAAAGGACATCCGCGCCGGCTGGTGTTCGAAATTGAACGGCAATCGTTCCGTTTTGAAACCGGCCTGGCGAATACGGGCGGTGATGTCGGGCTCGGTATAGGTGGTGATGCCGAGGCTGGCGCGGACTTTACGGTAAGGCGAAAGTGCGGTGCGGACCAGCCCGGCGAATGCGGCGATCAGAAAGCCGTGCCGGGCGGCATAGCGCAGCAGCGCCAGCGCGTCCGACAGCGGCGAGACGCCGGGCGGCACGATGTCCGCCAGCACCAGCCGTCCCGCGGGCGCAAGCTTGCGCCGCCAGGTGCGCAGCCAGCCGTCCAGTTCGTCCGGCGTGAGGTACTGGGCGACAGAGTTGGCGACGATCAGGTCGAGCGATCCGTCCGCTAGCCCGTCGAATTCTTCGGGCGCGATCACGCTGAGATTGCCGACCTTGGCGAACCGCGCCCGCAGATTGTCGCGCACCCGCCCCGCCGCCTCGCAGAGCCAGATGTGTCCGACGACGGCGGCGATGCTGTCGGCATGGGTGGCCTCGCCGCAGCCGAAATCGAGCACGTTGGCGGTCCGCTCCGGCTTCAGCGCCAGAAAATGCCCGGCCACGTCGCGGTAATGTTGGTCGAGATGCCGCGCGTTCACATAGATCGAGTGATCGGAATTCCAGAAACCGACCCAACTGCTCTCCGACATGCGATGACTTTCATGTACCTATTTTAAATTCCGACCGGCCCGCCCGGCGGCGGACCATTGAAAAACGCGGATCTGTTGCCGAAATACAGGTTCCTTCCGCCGGAACCTGTCGTTTCCGGCAACGTTAAAGCGTCGATCGACCTATCATGTCCATGCCGGCGATGCCGGTTTGTGTTGAGGATGACCATGAACAAGTCCGCAAAGCCAGCGAAGCAGAAAGTCGCGCCCGCGCTCGATACGCCCACCGATCTGTCGGCCGAGGCCGTGGAGCAGATCTCGACCGCGCTGAACAGCATTCTCGCCGATTCCTTCGCCCTGTTTCTGAAAACCAAGAATTTCCACTGGCATGTGTCCGGGCCGCATTTCCGCGACTACCACCTGCTGTTCGACGATCAGGCGGCGGAAATCCTCGGCACCACCGACGAAATCGCCGAGCGTGTGCGCAAGATCGGCGGCACGACGCTGCGCTCGATCGGCCAGATCGGTAAGCTCCAGTCGGTCGAGGACACTGACGAGGCGTTCGTGCCCGCGCACGAAATGCTGCGCGAGCTGATGAACGACAACAAGGCTGTGGTCGCCACCATGCGCGAGGCGCATGAAATCGCCGACAAGCACGACGACACCGCGACCGCGAGCCTGCTGGAGAACTTCATCGATGCGGCGGAGAAGCGGACCTGGTTCCTGTTCGAATCCAGCCGCGCCGAGGGCGACAACGTCAAGTAAGCGGGCGGTGGCGGGCCCGCATCTGCGAATGCAAAACTATCGGGTCGGCCGGGAGCATCTCCCGGCCGTTTCATTCAGTGGCAATGACGCCCGCTAGTGACGCCCGCTATCGCCGCATGATCTCGATGGCGTCGACCCGCGCATAGCTGTCGATGACCGACACGCAGGTCCGCCGGCGCGATGTTCCCTTCGTGAGGCCGGTGACCTTCATCACCTTGCCGGCGCTGCACTGGCCGTTGTCGACATGGACGATCGAACCGGGGGCCAGATAATGCGGCTCCCGCTTCAGGATGTTTTGAGCGGTGGAAGGTTGAACACCTGCAAAGGTGATGAGCAGGGCGAACAGCCCCAAGCCTGGTACAAAGCCCGATACGCGCATGACAATCCCCAGAATCCGGCGAATGGCGATCTCATATCGAGATATTTCGTTTCAGCCGGATGAAGGAATTTAGGCTTTCGCCGAAAAAATGTCGAATGCCGGACTCGGGGTGGTGTCATGCGCGCCGAGCCGGCCAGCGGCCGGCCCGGTTTGGGCTCAGGCCGCCCTGCGTTTGCGCATCAGCTCGGCGAACCGCTTGAAAAGATAGTGCGAGTCGCGCGGGCCCGGCGACGCCTCGGGGTGGTACTGCACCGAGAACACCGGCCTGTCGGAGAGCGCGATGCCGCAATTGGAATCGTCGAACAGCGACACATGGGTCTGCTCGACATTCGCCGGCAGCGACGTCTTGTCGACCGCAAAGCCATGATTCATCGAGGTGATTTCGACCTTGCCGGTGGTCATGTCCTTCACCGGATGGTTCGCGCCATGGTGGCCCTGATGCATCTTCACGGTCTTGCCGCCGAGCGCCAGCCCGAGCATCTGGTGGCCGAGGCAGATGCCGAAGGTCGGCGTGCCGGAGGCGATGATCTTGCGGATTTCCGGCACGGCGTATTTGCCGGTTTCGGCCGGATCGCCGGGGCCGTTCGACAGGAACACGCCGTCCGGCTTCATCGCCAGAATATCGTCGGCCGAGGTCGTCGCAGGGACGACCGTGACCTTGCAGCCCTCGCCGGCGAGCAGGCGGAGGATGTTGCGCTTGATGCCGTAATCGACCGCGACCACGTTGAATTCGGAAGCCTGCTGCCGGTCGAAACCCTTGTCCCATTGCCAAGGCATCTCGTCCCAGACGAAACGCTGACCGCTGGTGACCTTCGGCACCAGATCCATGCCCTCCAGCCCCGGCCAGGCTTTCGCCTCCGCCTTCAGCGCGGCAAGGTCGAACACGCCGTTTTCGGCGTGGGCGATCACGGCGTTCGGCATGCCCCTGGTGCGGATCAAGGCCGTCAGCGCGCGCGTGTCGATGCCGGCGAGGCCGATAATGCCGCGCGCCTTCAGCCACTGATCGAGGTGGCGCGTGGCGCGGTAGTTCGACGGGTCGGTGATGTCGGCGCGCAGGATCACGCCGCAGGCGCCTGGCCGCGCGGCCATGTTCAACGCCTCGATGTCGTCCTCATTCGTGCCGACATTGCCGACATGCGGGAAGGTGAAGGTGATGATCTGCCCGGCATAGGAGGGATCGGTGAGGATTTCCTCATAGCCGGTCATCGCCGTGTTGAAGCAGACCTCGCCGACGGCCTGTCCTTCCGCGCCAAGGCCGAGGCCCTGGAGCACGGTGCCATCCGCGAGCACGAGAAGCGCGGTCGGTTTGGGTTCCGGCCAAGCTGAAGCAGCGTCGATGTGTGTCATGAGCGCATGACATAGTCCCGCCGCGACGGCCCGTCCAGACCAATGTAGATTGTCAACAAAGACGGAATTCCGCTTTTTGATTCAGGCGCTTATCGCAGCGGCGTTGTGCGAAACGGCGAAAACGCCTAAATCAGCCGGCAAATCTGAGGAGATGACTATGCTGCGCGACGCCATCAACACCGCCGTGAAAGAGGCCATGAAGGCCAAGGAGGAGCGCAAGCTCTCCACGCTGCGCATGATGAATTCGACCATCAAGAACGCCGACATCGACGCGCGCGGGCAGGGCAAGCCGCCGCTGTCCGACGACGACCTGCTCGGCCTGTTCCAGAAGATGATCAAGCAGCGGCAGGAATCCGTGGCGCTTTATGACCAGGGCGGCCGCGCCGAACTTGCCGCGCAGGAGCGCGACGAGATCGCGGTGATCCAGAACTATCTGCCGAAGCAGATGTCCGAGGACGAGATGAAGACCGCGATCGCCGCCGCGATCAAGGATGCGGGCGCGGCCAGCATGAAGGACATGGGCAAGGTCGTCGCCGCGCTGAGGGCGAAATATGCGGGGCAGATGGATTTCGGCAAAGCGAGCGGACTGGTGAAGGCGGCGCTGAACGGCTGAGGCGACAAGCATACTTTCGTCATCCCCGCGCATGTGTGGATTTCGCGGGGGTGACAAGGACCATGCGAGGGCGAGGGTATTTCGATGCTGAGAACCGCCGATAATCAGGTTTCCGTCGACACGCAGCCCGCGGCGATCACCGAAACCTCCGACTTCGCCAAACTCACCCGCGATTTCCGCTGGAACGTGCCGGAGCATTTCAACATCGGCACGGCGACGGTGGACCGGCACGCGGATGGCTCGGGCCGCACTGCGCTGATCGATGTCGGCGCGGAAGGCCGCGCGACAACCTATTCGTTCGATGATCTGCTGGCGCTGTCCAATCGCTTCGCCAATGTGCTGAAGGCGGACGGGCTTGAGCGCGGCGATCGTGTCGCCGTGTTTCTGTCGCAGTCGGTCGAACTGCCGGTGGTGCATCTGGCCGCGTTCCGCTCCGGCCTCGTGTCGCTGCCGTTGTTCACGCTGTTCGGCGAGGACGCGCTGGAATTTCGCCTGACCGACAGCGAGGCGAAGATCGTCGTCACCGACGAGGGCGGCCTGGAAAAGCTCGCACGCATCCGCGCGCGCCTGCCGGGGCTTCAGCAAATCTACGTCGTCGGCGAGCACGCGCCCGCGGGCACGCGATCGTTCCGCAAGGCGATCGAGGCGGCGTCCGCCGATTTCACGCCGGTCGTGACACGCGCCGACGACCCGGCGATCATCAATTACACCTCCGGCACGACAGGAAATCCGAAAGGCGCGCTACATGCGCATCGCGTGCTGATCGGCCATCTGCCGAGCATCCAGATGTGCCACGACTTCTTTCCGAAGCCGAACGATCTCTACTGGACGCCGGCGGATTGGGCCTGGGTCGGCGGACTGTTCAACGCGGTGTTTCCGGCACTTTATTTCGGCGTGCCGATCATCGCCACCCGCGCGCGCAAATTCGAGCCGCAGGCGGCCATCGATCTGATGGCGGCGTACAATGTCCGCAACGTGTTCTTCCCGCCGACCGCGCTGAAGCTGATGCGGCAGGCGGGCGTGTCCGGCGAGGGCGTCGATCTGCGCAGCATCATTTCCGGCGGCGAGTCGCTCGGGAGCGAGCTGCTCGACTGGGTGCGCGCGACCTTCCGCATCGACGTGCATGAAATTTTCGGCCAGACCGAATGCAATATCGTCATCGGCAACAACGCGAAGCTGTTTCCGATCAAGCCCGGCTCGATGGGCCGCGCCATACCCGGCTTCGACGTGCGCGTGCTGGATGAGGACGGCAAGGACGTGCCGGACGGCACGGTCGGCGGCATCGGCATTCATCGCAGCGCCGCCGCGACGATGCTGGAATATTGGAAGAACCCGGAAGCCACCGCGAACAAGTTCATCGGCGACTATCTGATGACCGGCGATCTCGGACGGCGCGATGACGACGGCTATTTCTGGTATGTGGGCCGTGAGGACGACGTCATCACCAGCGCCGGCTATCGCATCGGCCCGGCGGAGATCGAGAACACGCTCATCAAGCATCCGGCCGTGGCCATTGCCGCCGTGGTCGGCATTCCCGATCCGATCCGCACCGAATCGGTGAAGGCGTGGATCGTGCTGCGGCCGGGCTTTTCGCCCAGCAACGACCTGGCGCAGGAGATTCAGGAATTCGTCAAGGTGCAGCTGTCCGCGCACGAATATCCGCGCCATATCGCGTTTGCCGAGTCATTGCCGATGACGGCGACCAGCAAGGTGATCCGCCGCGAGTTGCGGGCGCGGGGGTAGCGATTGGTCGTTCATCCTTCGAAGCGCACAAGGGCGCGCATCTCAGGATGACGGATCGATCGGCGGGCGATTGTCGCTGCCGCCGCTCACATCCCCGGCACCTTCACGCCCAGCTTCTTCAGAGCCTCGATCATGCGCATTGGCGGGGCCATCTCGATCTTCGAGACCTTGCCGGTTTCGAGCAGGCTCTTGAGGTTCGACAGCAGCGCCGGCCAGCCGGTGCGGCCGCCGGAGAGAATGTCGTCGCTGAGGTCGCGCTCGTTCGCCTGGACCATCGTCAGCCGCACGGCTTCACCGGCCGGTTCGATCTCGTAGGTCACGGTCTCGGTGCCGAGCGCTTCGCGAATGCCTTCCCAGTTGACGTCGAAGGTGGTGACCAGCTTGCGGGGCGGGTCCCACACGATCACTTCGCCGCCGATATGCAGCGAGCCGTCCGGCGCAAGCAATGCGAACTTGCCGCCGACGCGCGGCTCGATCTCGGCCGCGAAGCCTGAGAACCAGGCGCGGCTGAACTCCGGCGAGGTCAGCGCCTGCCAGACCTTCTCGGGCGTTGCCGCGATGTAGATCGTATAGACGATCGTTGGCTTGAATGTGCTGGTGTCGATCATGTCGTGGTCTTCGCGGGATCGAAGGCGAGCGGCTTGCCGGTTTCGATCATGCTCTTGAGGCTGGACAGCACCAGCGGCCATCCGACGGAAATGCTCGGCAATGTCTTGCTGCCTGCGGGGAAGTCTTCATGCGTGACGGTGAGCTTCACCGCGCCATGGTCGTCCTCGAGCACGAAGGTTACGCGCGACGACTTTTCCTTCTTCATGTCCTCGTCGAACACCGTGTGCCAGCTATAGGACAGTCTGCGCGGCGGATCGGATTCGAGGATCACGCACTCGTTCATCACCTGTCCGCCCCGCATCATCTTCATCGGCGAGCCGACCTTCCAGTCGGAGACGAGGCTGCAATTGAACCAGTAGCTGCCGGTGAATTCCTCGTCGGTGATCGCATGCCACAGCTTCTCGCGCGTGGTTTTGATGTAGGTGGTGTAGACGAATTCGGGCTTACTCATCACGCGACTCCAGTTTGCGCTTCAATTCGCCGAGCGCGTCGAGTTTCGTGCGCTCGAACTTCCTGATCCACCGCTCGCCGATCTGATGGATCGGCACCGGGTTGAGATAGTGCAGTTTTTCGCGGCCTTTCCAGACCGTGCTCACGAGATTGGCGTCCTCCAGAATCGTAAGATGCTTGGTGACGGCCTGCCGCGTCATGGCGAGACCTTCGCAAAGCTCGTTCAGCGTCTGGCCGTTCCGCGCATGCAGGCGGTCGAGCAATTGCCTGCGGGACGCATCGGCCAGCGCGCGGAAGACGTCATCCATGGACAAGACAATAGGCAACTGAATGGTTGCATGTCAAGTGAGCCGTTTTGCGGATGTGAAATGAACTGTCGCGCCGGTTCTGCGACACATAGAATGCCGGCTCCATCCTGTGCTGGAGCGAAAGACCGTCAATGTCCCTCGAACTTTATCTCGCTTATGTCGTCGCCTGTGTCGCACTTGCCTTGCTGCCCGGGCCGAACGTGACCCTGCTGATCGCAAACGGCCTGCGCCACGGCACCCGCGCGGCGCTGACCTGTCTTGCCGGCACGCAGGTCGGGCTCGCCATCGTCATCGCGATCGTCGGCGCGGGCCTGACGACGCTGATGGCGACGATGGGCTATTGGTTCGACTGGGTGCGTTTCGCCGGCGCCGCCTATCTGATCTGGATCGGCATCGGCATGGTGCGCGCGAAAGGCGTGTCGCTCGCGGATGCGGCTCCGCCGCCGCGCGGCGGCTTCTTCCTGCAAGGTCTGCTGGTGCTGCTTTCGAATCCGAAGGTGCTGATTTTCTTCGGCGCGTTCATTCCGCAATTCGTCGACATGAAGGGCGATCATTTTTCGCAAGTGGCCCTGCTCGGCGTCACCTTCATGGCGATCGCCGGCGTGACCGACGCTGTGTACGCCATCCTCGCCGGACAGGCGCGCGCCGTGCTCTCCGCGCATCGCGCCCGCCTGCTGTCGCGGGTGTCGGGCGTGTTCATGATCGGCGGCGGCGTGTGGCTCGCGCTGATGCGCGCCAGATAGGTCGCGATGCCCGATATTCCCTGGCAGGTTTTCGCCTTTCCGTTCCTTTTCGTCGGCGTGATCGCCTTCGCCGCGATCTACAAATGGCTCGAAGTGCGCGCGGCGGCGAACTGGCCGTCGACGACCGGCAAGGTGGTCGCGTCCGGCACGCAGGTGCGGAAGGTCAAGACTTTCGACGACAACAAGCACGGCGGGCGCGGCGAGGAGAAGCGCAACTTCGCCAATGTCGTCTACGAATACCAGGTGAGCGGCTACACCTTTCGCAGCAACCGCGTGACGATCGGCGAGGACCTCGGCAATTTCGAAGTCGCGGAAACCATCGCACGCTACCCGGTCGGCACGACCGTCACCGTCTATTACAATCCGCGCCGGCCGAGGGAGGCGGTGCTGGAACGCGACGTGCCGAAAGGCATGTGGGGCTGCGTCATCTGGATGGTGCTCGGCGGCAGCGCCGCGATCCTGATCGGCTTCTACGGATTCAACCAGATCACCGAATACATGCGCGGCGTGTTGTCGGTCCCCAAGCGCGCGCCGCTGGTGGTGGCGCTGGTGACGTTCGGCATCGTCTCCTGCTGGATCGGACTTGCGATCCGCAAGCATGAGCGGGAGGCGAAGCGGTGGGCAAAGGTGCCGGCACGGATCGATCGTTCGGAGGTCGAGACGTTTCGGGGCACGATGTCTAAATCGAATGATGTGCAGACGCTGTATCGTCCGCTGATCCGCTATTCGTATTCCTATAACGGGCTGAACTATTTCGGCGATCAGGCGTCGCTCAATGCGAAAGTGACCGCGAATTTTTCGTCGGTCGCCAAGCGCAAGGTCGCGAAATTTCCGGTCGGGTCGACGGTCACGATCTACGTCAATCCGAAGAACCCGGCGGAATCGACCTTGAAGCCCTCGTCGTTCGGTCTGTGGATCGCCATTATCCCGACCGCTATTTTGTGGGGCTTGGCATGGTTCGTGTCGCAGGTGCCATAGGCCCTACGCGCTTAATCCAAAATCAATCCCAATTGTCGGCTTTCCGCCAGCGCGTGGGCGAAGACGCGCGCGAGCCGCTCGGCCCATTGCGCCTGTCCGGCTTCGTCGGCGATCAGGTCCTGCCGGATCTCGATGCCGCAATGGATCAGGCCGCGCCGTTCCGCATGCACCGGAATGCAGTAATCGGTGAGGTCGCTCGCGGCATAAGGCTCGTTGTCGCCGACGACCAGATCGCCCTCGGCGCGCAGCAGGTTTCCCAAAAGCTTCGCGAGCCGCTTGTCGCGATTATAAAGCGTGCCGATATGCCAGGGCCGTTCGGCGCCCGCATAGACCGGCGTGAAGGAGTGCATCGCCAGCAGGATCGTCGGCCGCTTTGCTTGCTGACGTGAGTCGAGCGCCTGCGCGATCCGCGCATGATACGGCGCGAAGATGTCCGCGCGCCGCATCTCTGCGGCTTCCGCCGAAATTCCTTCATTGCCGGGAATGCGCGTCGCTTCGCTGAGCACCGGGATCGACGAGGCGACGCCCGGCGGCCGGTTGCAGTCGATCACCAGACGCGAATAGCGCTGCGCGATCAGATGCGCGTCGATCGTCCGCGACAGCCGCGTCACGACGCCGGCGATGCCGATGTCCCAGGCGATATGCCGCTCCCACTCGCTTTTCGGAACGCCGAGATCGCTGAGCGCCCGCGGCACCTGCCGGCCGTAATGATCGCAGGTGAGGAAGCAGGGCGAGGCGCCTTGCGCATTCTCCTCGATCACCGGCTGCGCTTCCTCCGCCGTCAGAAGCTTCGGGCCTGCCGGAGTCATGGCGCGGCCCGCCGGAAAAAGGTCCGCCGCAGATCGGAGCAACGGGAATTCGGCATGTCACTAGGCCGCGCGAGGGGCAAAGCAGTCGTTGTTGTCATGATCTTATCTTCTGCCGGTCGCCGCGCGCACGGTCAATGAAGCCTCGCGATGATGGGAGGAGCCCTTTGCAAGCGCGATATTCATGAGGATCGAGTGAAAAACGCCTCGTTCCCTGTGGATATCCGGGACGATGGCCGTGGCGGCGCGCCCGGCCTTCGCTTCTGCACGCCGCGGCCCTATATCCTTCCCATGCGCTTTCCGCCCCAATTCCTGGATGAACTGAAGGCACGGCTTCCGGTTTCGGAGGTCGTGGGCCGGCGCGTGAAGCTGAAGCGGGCGGGGCGCGAGTTCAAGGGGCTGTCGCCGTTCCAGCAGGAAAAGACGCCGTCCTTCACGGTCAACGACCAGAAGCAATTTTATCACGATTTTTCGACCGGCAGGCACGGCAACATCTTCGACTTCGTGATGGAGACGGAGGGCTGTTCGTTCCCGGAAGCGGTGGAGCGGCTGGCCTCGATGGCGGGCCTGCCGATCCCGCAAAGCTCGCCGGACGCCGACCGCCGCGAGCAGCGCCGCAAGACGCTGCACGACGTCATGGAATTGGCGGCGAAATTCTTTGCCGAAACGCTTGGCGCGAAGGCGGGTGCCAAGGCGCGCGGCTATCTCGCCGATCGCGGCATCGATCCGGCGACGCAATTGAAGTTTCGTATGGGCTATGCGCCAGCCGAACGGTTCGCGCTGAAGGAACATCTCGGCAAGGCCGGGGTGCCTGTCGGCGACATGGTCGAGGCCGGTCTGCTGATCGGCGGCGACGACATTCCGGTGCCGTATGATCGCTTCCGCGATCGCGTGATGTTCGCGATCACGGATGCCCGCAACCGCGTCATCGCCTTCGGCGGCCGCGCGCTCGACAAGGACGCGCCGGCCAAATACCTGAACTCGCCGGAAACCCCGCTGTTTCACAAGGGCGACAATCTCTACAACGTCGCCGCCGCGCGGCAGGCCGCGCATGACGGCGCGACGCCGATCGTCGTCGAAGGCTATGTCGATGTGATCGCGATGGTCGGAGCAGGTTTCCCGGCCGCCGTCGCGCCGCTCGGCACGGCGCTGACGGAGAACCAGCTTGCGCTGCTCTGGCGCATGCATGACGAGCCGATCCTGTGCTTCGACGGCGACCGCGCCGGGCAGAAGGCGGCGTTCCGCGCGGCCGATCTGGCGCTGCCGCATCTGAAGCCGGGCAAGAGCCTGCGCTTCGCGCTGCTGCCGGAAGGGCAGGACCCGGACGACCTCGCGCGCTCCGGCGGCAGGGCCGCGATCGCGGAGGTCGTGGCGGCGGCGCGGCCGCTGGCCGAAATCATCTGGCAGCGCGAAATCGAGGGCGAGGCCTATGCGACGCCGGAACGGCGCGCGGCGCTGGAAGCGCGGATCGGCGAGATGTCGGCGGGCATCCGCGACGAGATCGTCCGTAAATATTACCGGCAGGATTTGCAGGAGCGGTTGCACCGCCTGTTCGCGCCGGCCGAGCGGGCGCGGGGGAGCGGCGGCGGCGCGCAGGGCTGGCAGCCGCGCCGGGCCGAATCGGGTGGGCGTTTTCCACAACGCGGGGCGGGTTTTTCCGGCCGGAACGGCGCCGGGGGGGCAAGTTATTCACAGGGCGGCGCTGCCGGCTGGGGACGCGGACCGTATCAGGCCACCAGCCCGCAGCTCGCCGCCAGTTCGCTGATGCGCGGCCAGCGCGCGGCGATTTCCCGGCGGGAGGCGCTGATCCTCCAGGCGCTGCTGAACCACGCCTGGCTGCTGCATGACCACCTGGAGGAGGTCGCGGCGCTGGAACTGGCGCATCCGGAGGCGCACCGCCTGCGCGCGGCCATCATCGCGGCGTTTGCGGCCGACCATCACCATTCCGGCGAAGCCGAGGAGCAGAGCGAGAGGCTCCGCGCCGATCTGGTCGCCGGCGGATTCTCGGAACTGCTTCAAAGGGTTGAACGTTCCATCACGACCGGGGCGGTGTGGGGCGCAAGGCCGGGAGCGGCAAACGAGGACGTGCTTGCCACCTTCCAGCAGCTGGTTGCCTTGCATCATCAGTGGCATTCCCTACTTAGGGAGTTGCGGGACGCTGAACTGGCCCTCGGACAGGATACGACCGAAACGAACTATGCGTGGCTGCGCGACGTGAAGCAGCGCCTGGCTGCCGTGGAAGGCACCGAAGCCCTCATCGAGGGGTTCGGCGAATCATCCGGGCGGCTCCGGGGCAGCGTGTAGGTTCGCGGGTTTTCGTGTCCCGGAACCAGGAAATGACTCGCCAAAACGGATATTTGGCCGCAGAAACAGGGTTAATCGAGGTTTAACGGGTTTGGCCCCTATAGATAGAGGGCCGTGAATCGGGTGGCGCCCTTGGCGCCGCCCATTTCCGCGTCCGGTATGCAGGGCCGGGCGGCCCACGCGGATGAACCAATCGGAGGCGGCGTTATTGCCTCCATGTGATGTGCGACGACAGTAGACGCGCGGCGGGTGCGCGTTGCAGGAGCGAATGAATGGCCACGAAGGCAAGAGCAGCAGCGCAGGTCAAGGAAGTCGCCAAGGCCGAGAAGCCGGCCGAGGCGCCCGAGAAGGAGGCCGACGCCGCCCCTTCGGGTCCGCTGCTGGATCTGTCCGACGCCGCCGTCAAGAAAATGATCAAGCAGGCGAAGAAGCGCGGTTTCGTCACCTTCGACCAGCTGAACGATGTGCTTCCTTCCGAATCCACCTCGCCGGAGCAGATCGAGGACGTGATGGCGATGCTCTCCGACATGGGTATCAACGTCTCCGAAAATGACGACGAGAACGACGACGAGGAGAAGGACGAGGACGGCGACGAGCCCGATACCGAACTCGTCGAGGTCACGCAGAAGGCCGTCACCGAAACCAAGAAGTCGGAGCCCGGCGAGCGCACGGACGATCCCGTGCGCATGTATCTGCGCGAGATGGGCTCGGTGGAGCTTTTGTCGCGCGAGGGCGAAATCGCCATTGCCAAGCGCATCGAAGCCGGCCGCGAGGCGATGATCGCGGGGCTCTGCGAGAGCCCGCTGACCTTCCAGGCCATCATCATCTGGCGCGACGAACTGAACGAGGGAAAGATTTTCCTTCGCGATATCATCGATCTCGAGGCGACCTATGCCGGCCCCGAGGCCAAGGGCGGTGGCATGGCCGCGTCCGCCCCTGACGCCGGCGCGGAAGGGACCAATGGCGCGCAGCCGCTGTCGGCCGGCGTCGCGCCGCCCGCGGCGCCGCCTGCCGCGACGCCGTTCCGCCCCGCCGGCGGAGCAGCAGCGGCCGGCGACGAAGAGAAGGACCCCGGCGAGGCTGCGGCTGAGTCGGACATGGACGACGACGAGTTCGAGAATGCCATGTCGCTTGCCGCCATCGAGGCCGAGCTGAAGCCGCGCGTGGTCGAGACCTTCGACAAGATCGCCAACGAGTACAAGAAGCTGCGCCGCTTGCAGGAGCAGGACATCCAGAACCGCTTGCAGAGCGAGTCGCTGTCGCCGAGCCAGGAGCGCAAGTACAAGAAGCTGAAGGACGAGATCATCGTCGAGGTGAAATCGCTGCGGCTGAACCAGCTCCGCATCGACAGCCTTGTCGAGCAACTCTACGACATCAACAAGAAGCTCGTGTCCTATGAAGGCCGGTTGTTCCGCCTCGGCGACGGCCACGGCGTCAGCCGCGAGGATTTTCTGAGGAACTACACCGGCTCCGAACTCGATCCGAAATGGCTCAACCGCGTCTCGAAACTCTCCGGCAAGGGCTGGAAGAACTTCGTCGCGGTGGAGAAGGACAAGATCAAGGAGCTGCGCGGCGAGGTGCACGCGCTGGCTGAACTGACCGGGCTTGAGATCGGCGAGTTCCGCAAGATCGTGCTCGGTGTCCAAAAAGGCGAGCGTGAGGCGCGGCAGGCGAAGAAGGAAATGGTCGAGGCCAATCTGCGCCTCGTGATTTCCATCGCCAAGAAATACACCAATCGCGGCCTGCAATTCCTCGACCTCATTCAGGAAGGCAATATCGGCCTGATGAAGGCGGTCGATAAGTTCGAGTATCGCCGCGGCTACAAGTTCTCGACCTATGCGACCTGGTGGATTCGTCAGGCGATCACGCGCAGCATTGCGGATCAAGCGCGCACCATCCGCATTCCGGTGCACATGATCGAGACGATCAACAAGATCGTCCGCACCTCGCGCCAGATGCTGAACGAGATCGGCCGGGAACCGACGCCGGAAGAGTTGGCCGAAAAGCTCGGCATGCCGCTGGAGAAGGTGCGAAAAGTTCTGAAGATCGCCAAGGAGCCCTTGTCGCTCGAAACCCCGGTGGGCGACGAGGAGGATTCGCATCTTGGCGATTTCATCGAGGACAAGAACGCGATTCTGCCCATCGACGCGGCGATCCAGTCGAACCTGCGCGAGACGACCACGCGCGTGCTTGCCTCGCTGACGCCGCGCGAGGAGCGCGTGCTGCGTATGCGCTTCGGCATCGGCATGAACACCGACCACACGCTGGAGGAAGTCGGCCAGCAGTTCTCCGTCACGCGCGAAAGAATCCGACAGATCGAGGCGAAGGCGCTGCGCAAGCTGAAGCACCCGAGCCGAAGCCGGAAGCTGCGGAGCTTTCTGGATAATTGATGCTATCAGCGTCGAGCCGACAGCATCATGACGAACCAATCAAAGGCCGGGCGAGAGCCCGGCCTTTTTGTTTGAAGTGTTGGATTCGCACGACCGGATGACGTCGTAGCTTGCCTTCAGCGTTTCAGACGCCGCACCCGGTAGACGGCAAAGAACAGGAAGATCGCCCATGTCATCGCAGCGCCGGAGGCGAAGACGATCCGGCGGCCGAGGCTGCTCTCATGTCCCGGATTCAAGGCGACCCAGGTCGCGACCAGCGCCAGCATTGCAACGATGCCGAGGCTGAGAACAATCTGCGCCACGCGAATGGCGTAAGGCGCGTCGTCGGTGAGCGCGCCGTGCTGGTCGGCCTTCGCGCCGAAGAAAATGCCGCCGATCGCCGAAAGGCCCATGCTGCTGGCCGCCAGCAGAAAGGCGGAGCCAGCGGCGATCATCACCCAGCCCGGAGCGTCGTTCGGACTGCGGCGGAATTGCCCGAGGCCGATCGACAGCACATAGACACCGATCGCCGCGATACATGCGACGAACAACAGGCCGATGAGATTTCCCTTGGTTTCGGGCGTCATGCCTCGACCCTTGCAGGTCAAGGTTTCGATTGTATTGCGGACGGCCGGCGGTGGCTTGCGCGAATTGTCGCTTCCAGAGTTTGTTCAACAGCTTGAATTCAGACCCGACGCCTATCTTTCGGCTTGGGCATGATTCTTTCCCGAAAACCAGTTCCTGTTTTTCGGGATCATGCCCTACCGGCTGGCGGTGTTGCGATGTTTCGCGTCGCGCAGGCGGAACATCACCGGCAGCGAGAACGCCAGCCCCTCATCGGCGATCAGCGGCGGCGGCGGCGGCACCGGGCTCGCGCGCTGCACCATGGACAGCGCCGCGGCGTCGAACGATTCGTCGCCCGAACTGTTGGCGATGCTCGCGCCGACGACGCGTCCCATCCGGTCCAGTTCGAAAGCGATGACGATCTTCGCGGCCTTGCCGCTGCGGTCGGACGGATATTTCTTGTGCTTGTCGAAATGCGCGACCAGCTCCTTCTGCCAGGTCGCGCGGATGCGCTGGCGGCTTTCGCCGGTGCCCTGATCGATCGTGACGGCGGTCGGCGCTTCGACCGCGGCCGGCACGGACGGCATCGCCATCGCTTCCTGAGCCACCGACTGCTCCGACGCTTCGGTCTGCTCCTGCTTGACTTCCTTCTCTTCTTCCGCCGGCTTCTGGTTCTTCTCGATGGTGACGAGCCGGTCCGGATTTTCCGACTCAACCGGCGTTTCCTTCGGCAGGTCGGTGTCGTTGACGGCGGCTTCCTGCTGCTGCATGGCGACGGACGCGACCGAGGCTTCGCTGTCGGGGCCGGGCGGCAGGTCCGTCACCGGCGTCTGCGGCGACATCAGTTCGAGCCCGATCTCGATGCCGGGTGCGCCGAGGTCGTCGAAGTCCTCGTCCTGCATCCGGTTGTAGGCGAAGGCGGCCATGGTCAGATGCAGGCTGATCGCGACCAGCGCCGCGAACAGCCACACGCCCTTGCTGGTCTCGGGCACTGCGAGTGCATCGATCACAGGTTTCGTCGTCGCGGGTTTCGCCGTCATTGTTGCACCCCGCTCTGAGGCTGAGCAGGAGTTTGACTCTCCGGGCGTCCTTCCATCGCGACCAGCGACACCTTGGTGTAGCCGCCGAGGCGGAGCAGCTCCAGCACGTCCATCAGGTCGCCATAGGGCACCTGCCGGTCGCCGCGCAGGAACAGGCGGCGCTCCTTGTTCGGATCGACGGCGTCGAGCCGCGAAACCAGATCGACGCGGCGAACCGTGTCCTCGCCGACCGCGACTTCGAGATTCGACTTGATGGAAATGTAGGTCGGCTTGTCCGGGCGCTTCTGCGGCACGGCGCTGGAGGTCGGCAGATCGACCGGCAGGTCGACCGTCGAGAGCGGCGCCGCCACCATGAAGATGATGAGCAGCACCAGCATGACATCGATGAACGGCGTGACATTGATCTCGTGCGTTTCGCCGAGTTCGTCGTCATCGCCGACGTCGTTGAAGGTCACGCCCATGGGTTTGTTCCGGGTCTACTCTGCCGCCCGCGCCACCTGTCCGCCGAACGAGCGGTCGAGGTCGCGCGACAATTGACGTCCCGCAACGCCGCTCGCGCGGCCCACGAGGTCGAGATAGCCGCGCGTGACGCGGGTGAAGTGATTGTAGATGATGACGGCCGGGATCGCGGCGATCAGGCCGATCGCCGTCGCCAGCAGCGCTTCGGCGATGCCCGGCGCGACGACGGCGAGGTTGGTCGTCTGCGACTTGGAAATGCCGATGAAGCTGTTCATGATTCCCCAGACGGTGCCGAACAGGCCGACGAAGGGCGAGGTCGCGCCGATCGTCGCCAGCAGCCCCATGCCGATCCGGATGCGTCGCGATTCCGCCTTGGTGATTTCGGCGAAGGTCGAGGCGACGCGCTCCTTGATGCCGGTGTCGTTGTCGAGTCCGGCGGACAGCTTGCTCTCGTTCAGCGCGGAGGCGACGAACAGGCGCATCGGGCTGCGATCCTTGCCGAGGGCGGCGAGCGCCTCGCGCAACGAGCCGGCGTTCGATGCCTTCCTGATGGCGGATTGCAGCCGCTGCTTGGCGATGAAGAGTTCGATCATCTTGCCGACGAAGATCGTCCACGTCACCAGCGAAGCGAACGCCAGGCCCACCATGATCGCCTGAACGACGAGATCGGCGTTCATGAACATCGACCATGGCGACAGGTCATGAAGGCCGACCGGAATGGCGGCGCTGGTGCTGGCGCGGCTGGCCTCCTGCGCCGCCGCCGGCGAGGCCATGGCCATCAGCCATGCGGCAGGAAGGGTCGCGAGACCGCAGGTCGAAAGGGCCTTGTTCTTTACAGGTACAAACATTCGCTCTTGTTCACTTGCTGTCGTGGACGCACGGCCATGGCCGGCGAGGGCAGGCATGTTGCGAGCGTTATATACCGTCACCGGCGAAGGTGAGTGTGCAATGCAGGAAGTTTGATGGAATCTGTCTAAACGCAACCCGAACAAGGCAGGCGCGCGCCGCCCACGTGTCGGATTTCTGGACCGCGTGGGCGATCGCGCCGCTCATACATTTTGGAATCGCAACGGACACGTGAGACGCGCTGCGGACTCAACGCGAAAATTCTAAAATCATTCTAAGAAGAATTCTAATAGACACAGTGTCGAGACATTTGCGGAATTATCGAACCGTTCAAATAGGTCGCACCCCTGCGACATGTTATCCGGCGCGCAAGTTGGTTGATCTAGAAGCAAGAAGGGGCGAGATCATGACTTTGCGCGCACAGCCGCGACCACAACGTAACCAGGACGAAGCGGGAATCGCGAACAGCATTCCGGCCTGGGACTTCGACAGCCGTTCCGCGAAGGCTGTCCTTGGCACGGCCGCGATCGGCCTCGCTTCGATCGTGATCGCGACGGACGCGGCCGAAGCACAGCAGCAGCCGGCGAGCCAGCTTCCGTCGGTGCAGGTCGACGAACCGCGCGCGCGTCCCGTCGTCCGTCAGCGGGCGCGGCAGGCGCGTCCGCCGCGCCGGACCACGCCGGTCGCCGCGCGTCCGGCTCCGGCGCCTCAGGCCGCGGAGACCGGTCAGCAATCTCCGAACACGCTGTCGGCGGGCACCGGCCTCTCGCGCCTCCCCGGCACCATTCAGGACACGCCGCAGGTCGTGAACGTGATTCCGGAGCGAATCATCCGCGAGCAGAACATCACGACGCTCGATCAGGCGCTGCGCAACGTGCCGGGCGTCACGACGGCGATCGGTGAGGGCGGCGGCGGCCTCAACGGCGACCAGTTCCGCATCCGCGGCTTCGAGGCCAAGGGCGACATGTATGTCGACGGCCTGCGCGATTTCGGCGTCTATGTGCGCGACGCTTTCTCCACCGAGCAGGTGCAGGTGTTCAAGGGACCGTCGTCCGAGAGCTTCGGCATGGGCACCACCGGCGGCGCGATCAATCAGGTGACGAAGACCGCGCGACAGGGCTCCTTCTACGCGATCGACGGGTTGATCGGCACGGGAATCTGGGGACGCGGCACGTTCGACGTCAACCATCAGCTCAACCCGACCCAGGCCATCCGTTTCTATGGCATGGTCAACGAGCAGAAGATTTCGGGGCGCGATCACGTTCACTCCGATCGTTACGGCGCGGGCGCGTCGTTCGCGACCGGCCTCGGCACCGATACGACGTGGTCGCTGAACTACCTCTATCAGCACAATGAGCGAACGCCGGAATACGGCGTGCCGATGATCAGCAACGGTCCGGGCTTCACGGCAACCGTCGCGAATCCGGGTCGTCCGATCACGGAGTTCGGGCTGCCGCGGTCGATCTTCTACGGCAAGAGCACCGATATCGACCGTACTGATACGCACATGCTGACGTCGCGCTTCAAGCACGAATTCGCGCCGTGGCTGACGGTCACCAACGACACCCGCCTCGGCTATTACGACCGCTACTTCTCGACCAGCGGCCCGAGCTGCGATGCGACCTGCGCGGCGTCTTTCTTCGCGGGCGGAAATCCGAACACGGGCTATGTCGGCGGCAGCCCGACCTACGATCAGCAGTCGTGGGCGATCCAGAACCTGACGACGGCGGTGGCGAAATTCAACACCGGCTTTATTCGTCACGAAATGGTCGGCGGCGTCGACGTGTTCTATGCCAAGAACGAACGCGAGGGTTATTACATCGCCGGCACCAAGGCGCCGCAGCGGGTTCGCGATCCGGTGTTCGAGGCCAGCGGCTATAGCTATGTGAAAAACCCGTTCAACACCCGCAGGTCTTCCGGCACCGATGTCGGCGTGTTCCTCGGCGACCGCATGTGGTTCACCGAGCAGTTCTCGGTGGTCGCCGGTTTCCGCTGGGACAATTACGACGTCGACCATTTCCAGACCACGTCGAGCGGCACGCCGCCGGTTCTGGCGACGGCGACGACGACGCAGGCATCGACCAGCTTCGTCACGCCGCGCGTCAGCGTGATCTACGAGCCCTGGAAGAACCAGGTCTTCTACGGCACCTATTCGGAATCGGCGTCTCCTCCGGGCCAGTTCATCACCAGTGCGCCGAGCGCGCTCAATCCGTCGCAGCCCGATCTCAAGCCTGAAATGGCGCGGACCTATGAAGCCGGCTTCAAGCTGAACGCCTTGCAGAACCGGCTCGGCGTCACGGCTTCGGTCTTCCAGGTGACGAAGAAAATGCGCTCTACACCGATCCGACCACGGGCGATCTGGTCGCGACCGGCGAACGCCAGCGCGTTCAGGGCATCGAGGCGGGCTTGACCGGCCAGATCACGCCGGCCTGGAACATCATGCTCGCCTACGCCATGATGGGCAGCGAGATCCTGACCTCGACCACGGCCGCGAATATCGGCAACCGGGTTCAGGGCGTCGCTCACAACAACCTGTCGCTGTGGACGACCTACAACCTGTCGACGCTCGTCAACACGGGTCCGGGACGCCTGACGGCTGGCTTCGGCGTGTTCTATCGTGACGAGGTGTTCACCTCCAGCGCGAACACCTACCTGATCCCGTCGTCGGTGTCGTTCGACGCGATGCTGTCCTACGAGTGGGACAAGTATCGGATCGCCGCCAACGTCTACAACCTGACGAACGAGACGAATTACGACACGTTCTTCAACAACCGCGCGATTCCAAGCGCAGGCCGCACGATCACGCTGACGGCGTCCGCTCGCTGGTAATGCCCCCCGACCTGAGGCCCCCTTGGCGATATCGTCGGGGGGCCTCGGGACTGTTCTTGTTCATGACCGTGTGAGTGTAGGCCGTGCTCGTCCATGTCCCGAATGTTCTGACCGCCGAGGAAGTTGGTCGCATCCGCGCAATTCTGGAGTCGAACGAATGGGTCGACGGCCGCGCGACGGCCGGCGATCAGGCGGCGAAGGCCAAATTCAATCTGCAAATTCCGGAAGGGTCGGAGGCCGGCATGCAGGCCGGCGACATTATCCTGCGCGCGTTGGGACGAAACCCGACCTTCAATTCGGCGGCGCTGCCGCTGCGCGTGCTGCCGCCCCTGTTCAACCGCTACGATGTCGGGATGACCTTTGACGCGCATGTCGACGGCGCCATCCGCGCGATGCCGCACAACGGCATGCGCATGCGGGCGGATGTCTCGACGACGCTGTTTCTGACGCCGCCCGAGGATTACGACGGCGGTGAGCTTGTCATTGAGGACACTTACGGAAGCCATACCGTCAAATTGCCCGCCGGCGACATGGTGGTCTATCCGTCCACCAGCCTGCACCGGGTGACGCCGATCACACGCGGAAGCCGCTGGTCGTCGTTCTTCTGGACGCAGTCGATGATAAAGGACGACGGCAAGCGCACGATGCTGTACGACCTCGACACCGCGATCATCGAAATCCGCAAGCGTCTGCCGGACACCGAGCCGGCCGTGGTGGCGCTGACCAGCCACTACCACAATCTGCTGCGGCGCTGGGTCGAAATATAGCGATGCGGGATGATCTGCCGTCCTATCAGGATCTCGTGCGCGAGCCGGCAGACTCGTTGCAGGCGAAGCTCGCTGCCTCGCCGCAGGAAGCCGCGCGCTGGGTGGAGGCGGCGGCGCTCAACGGATCGAAGCCCGCGATTCTGAACTGGGGACAGATGCTGCTCGACGGGCACGGCGTCGCCCGCGATCCGGAGGCGGCGTTTCGTTGGTTCCGGATCGCCGCGCAAGCCGGAGACGTGGACGGCATCAACATGGTCGGCCGCTGTCATGAACATGGCTGGGGCGTTCCGCAGGATGTCGAGGAGGCGGGGCGCTGCTACAATTTCGCGGCCGGGCTCGGCCACCATTGGGCGATGTTCAATCTCGCGATGCTGGTGCTGGAGGGGAAGGGCATTGCCAGCGATCCGCAGCGCGCGCTGTCGCTGTTCGTGCGGGCCGCGCGGATGGGCAACGCCAAGGCGATGAACATGCTCGGCCGTTATTGCGAGGAGGGCTGGCACAGCCGGGTGAAGCTGCACCAGGCGGTGCGCTGGTATGCGCGGGCGGCGGTCCGCGGCTGCTTCCGTGGCCAGTTCCATCTGGCGCGGTTCTACGCGGCGCGGGGCGATTTCGCCGAGGCCGCAGGCTGGCTGAAACATTCCTTCGCCGTCGCGCCGGCGGATTTTCGCGGTGAGGCGGCGGAACTGTTCGACCGGCATGACGATCCGGCGGTGCGGAGCCTGGCTGCCCTCGCCCGGCAGAGCGGGCGCGCGGCCGAAATCGCTTCTTTAGAGAGAACCTAAAGTGTGGCTGTGGCGACCGTTATCGGCCTTCGCTAGAACGGGCGCGGAAGGCTTCCGCCTCAATGGATGCCGCCTGCTGGCGGCGAAGGATGCGACTGTTGGCGGCGAAGGCGAATACGAAGAAGCGGCGGATCAACTGGCTTCGCCACTTGTATCAATGGCACTGGGTCAGCTCCGGAATCTGCCTGATCGGAATGCTGGTTTTTGCCGTCACGGGTTTGACGCTGAACCATGCCGGGCAGATCGAATCGCGCCCGGTCACGGTGTCGAGGGATGCGACATTGCCTGCGGAACTCGTCAAGCAACTGGCCACCTATCCTGCCGTCAGCAAGAACGACGTGCCGCTTGAGATCAACCGGTGGATTTCGCGGCAATTGGGCGTGAACGTCACCGGCCGCTCCGCCGAGTGGTCGGCGCGCGACGTCTATGTGTCGTTGCCCCGGCCTGGCGGCGACGCCTGGCTGAGCATCGATCGCAGCGACGGCGCCATTCAATACGAGGTCACCGACCGCGGCTGGATCGCTTACCTCAACGACCTGCACAAGGGCCGGCACACCGGCACGGCCTGGAGCTGGTTCATCGACATCTTCTCGATCGGCTGCGTCGTCTTCTGCGTCACCGGCCTGTTTCTGTTGCAGATGCATTCCGCCAAACGGCCGACGACCTGGCCGGTGGTCGGCGCTGGCCTCGTCATCCCGATCCTGCTTCTCGTGTTTCTGGTTCATCAATAGGAAAAGCCATGCGTCTGACCATCTCGGTAGCTCTGACCACTCTGGCGGTTTCGCAGGCCGCGGCCGCGGACGCTGTGGTCAGTATCGAAATTCCACGCCTCAACGTCGTCGAATATCACCGGCCCTACGTGTCGTTCTGGATCGAGAACGCCGGCGGCGACAAGGTGACAAATCTCGCGGTCTGGTACGACACCAAGCTAAAGAATAGCGAAGGCAACAAGTGGCTGAAGGACATGCGCCAATGGTGGCGCAAGGTCGGCCGCGAACTGACGCTGCCGGCCGACGGCGTCTCCAGCCCGACGCGCGCGCCGGGCACGCACGAGATTTCCTTCGACGCGAAGACCTCTGCGCTCAAGGACCTGCCGGCCGGAGAATATCAGTTGATCGTCGAGGCCGCGCGCGAAGTCGGCGGCCGCGAGATTTTGCGCGTTCCGTTCCAATGGCCTCCGAAGGAGACCAAGAAGCATGACGTCAAAGGCGAGCACGAGATCGGCGCGCTCGGCCTGACCCTGAACCCCTGACCTGCTCCAACAAAGAGAGGATGGCTGCGATGAAAAGCCCATTGAAGCTCGCCGCACTGAGCCTGCTCGCAATGACTGCGGTTTCGGCGACCGCTTACGCACACCGCACCTGGCTGCTGCCGTCGGCGACGGTGCTGGCGGGCAAGGACAATTGGGTGACGGTGGATGCCGCCGTCTCCAACGACCTGTTCTATTTCGAGCACCGCCCGCTCAATCTCGACAATCTGGCGATCACCGCGCCGGACGGCACGCCCGCGACCGCCGACAACATCGCCAAGGGACAATATCGAAACACCTTCGATGTCCGCCTGACGCAGAGCGGCACCTACAAGATGAGCCTCGTCAACCTGGGCGCGTTCGCGAGCTACAAGCTGAACGGCCAGCAGAAGCGCGCGCGCGGCAAGGCGGACACGATCGCGAAGGAGATTCCGGCCGGCGCGACCGAGGTGAAGCTGTCGGAGATGCAGGGCCGGATCGAAATCTTCGTGACCGCCGGCAAGCCGACCGACACCGTTCTCAAGACCACGGGCACGGGCCTCGAACTCGTCCCGGTCACGCACCCGAACAATCTCGTCGCCGGCGAGAAGGCGACCTTCCGCCTGACGCTGGACGGCCAGCCGGCCGCGGGTCTCGATGTCGAGATCGTCCCTGGCGGCATCCGCTATCGCGACAAGCTGAACGACTTCAAGGTGACGACCGACGAATCCGGAACCTTCACCGTCACCTATCCCGCGCCCGGAATGTATTGGATGCACGCCAATGTGCGGGACGAGAAAAGCAAGATCAAGGACGCGACGCGGCGGGCGAGTTACACCACCACCGTCGAGGTTCTGCCTCCGTAGCGCATGATCCCGAAAGCGATGCCGGAATCGCGGCGCGTCGCGATTCCGACGGACCTCGTACCGTCCTCGCTCGCGCGTCCGTCCGGGCAGGTCCACACGCTCGGCGGCGAGACGATGGGCACGTCGTGGCGCGTGCGCTATGTCGATCGTTTTTCGCGCGCGCCGCTTTTGCGCGCGGCGATCGACGAGGCGCTGGCGCGGGTGATCGCCGAGTTCAGCCCGTGGGAAGCCGCTTCCAGCCTGAGCCGTTTCAACGACGGGCCGTTGAACGGCTGGCAGGAGATTTCGCCGGATTTCGCGACAGTGACGGAAGCGGCCTTGCAGGTCGCGCGCGAAACAGCGGGCGCTTACGATCCCGTAGTCGGCGCGCTTGTCGATCTGTGGGGTTTTGGGCCGCGACAACCGCGCGAGCCGGTTCCGGCCGCCGCCGCGATTGCGGAGGCGCTGGGAGAATCCGGGCATGCTGCCATCGTTCTCGATGCCGCCGGACAACGAATATCAAGAACCCGTCGCGCGCGATTGGACTTTTGCGGAATCGCCAAAGGGTTTGCCGTCGACCTTGTGGCCGAAACGCTGCGGCGGAACGGCGTGGCGTCGGCGCTGGTCGAGATCGGCGGCGAGCTTTCAGGCTTCGGCGTGAAGCCGGACGGCGCGCCGTGGTGGGTGTCGGTGGATCGTGGCAGCAACGCCCATGCGCCGATCCTGGTCGCTTTGCACGATCTGGCGATCGCCACCTCCGGCTGCGAGCGACATTTTCGTGCGGGTGCAACGCTCTATTCGCACACCATCGATCCGCGAACCGGCTATCCGATCGACAACGGCATGATGATTGCGACCGTGCTGCATCGCTGCTGCATGATGGCGGACGCCTATGCGACCGCGCTAATGGTGATGGGGCCGCATGAGGCGCTGGCGTTTGCGGATCGGCATGGCCTTGCGGCGGTGATCGAATTCGAGGAGCGGGAGAACGGGTTGGCCCGGCGTTGCGAAAGCATCAGCCGGGCGTTTCAGGCCATGATCGGCTGAGCCGGCATTCCCGGCCGATGCATGGCGTTCTGCGCGCGGATTTGACTCCGCCGCATGCAGCAAGGGACTAGACGATCATGTGGGTTTCATTCGTGCAGGCCGCCACCATTCTCGTCCGCGAAGGGCTGGAGGCGATGCTCGTCATCGCGGCTCTCGCCGGCTATCTCGGCAAGGTTGGGGCCGGGGATCGCGTCAAGGTGCTTTATGCCGGCGCGCTGGTGGCGGTGGCGGCGAGCTTCCTCACCGCGTGGATTTTCGCGGTGTTCAACTCCGGCCAGCATGACGACACGATGGAAGCGGTCGTCATCCTTCTGGCCTCGGCGATCATGCTCTATGTCAGCGGCTGGCTGATGCTGAAGCAGGACCCGGCCTCGTGGAAAACCTTCGTTGCCGACAAGGCCGAACAGGCGCTCGCCAAAGGCACGAACTGGGCGATCGGCATGCTCGCCTTCCTGTCGGTGTTTCGCGAAGGTGCCGAGACGGTGCTGTTCGTCACGGCGCTTGCGAATGCGGAAGGCGGGTGGACGGTCGGCATCTTCGCCGGACTTGGCGCTGCGGCGCTGCTGCTCGCCGTGCTGTTCTATGTGCTGAACCGTCTGGCGCACCGCATCCCGCTGCGGCCGCTGTTCGTCGTGACGTCGGTCTTCCTGTTCATCACGGCGCTGAAATTCATCGGCGATGCGATTCAGGAATTTCAGGAGCAGAACATCATCGCGGCGGACCCGATGCCGGGCGGCGGCTGGCTGGAGGCGATCGGGCTGAACGCCACCAGCGAGGCGCTGACGGCGCAGTTCGTGGTGGCGCTGTTCGTGCTGGCGGCGTTCTCGATTGCAAGGCGCGAGCAGCGCCTCGCATTGCCGAAGCAGGCGTAAGCGTCAGCCCGCGCCCGTCTCGCTGGGCAAGGTGGCCTTGCGCGCCTTGCGGCTCTGAAGCCATTCCTCGAAACGCTGGATGACGACGAACAGCGAGGGGACGAACAGCACCGCGAGACACGTCGAGGCGATCATGCCGGTGAACACCGTGATGCCGATCGATTTGCGCGCACTCGCGCCGGCGCCGGTGGCGATCACCAGCGGCACGACGCTGAGGATGAAGGCGATCGACGTCATCAGGATCGGCCGGAAGCGGGCGCGCGCGGCCTCGACCGCCGATTGCACGATCGAAAGACCCTCATGCAGCCGCCTTTCGCGCGCGACCTCGACGATCAGGATGGCGTTCTTCGCCGACAGCGCGATCAGCAAAATCAGGCCGATCTGCACATACAGATTGGCGTCGATCTTCAGCGCGATCAGGATCGAGGCCGGCCCGACCAGCGCCAGCGGCACCGACAGCACGATCGCCAGCGGCGTGTACCAGCTCTCATATTGTCCGGCGAGAACGAGATAGACCAGCAGCAGGCCGAGCGCGAACACCAGATACATCTGGTTGCCGACGATCTTCTCCTGATACGACATCGCGCTCCATTCGAAATTCGCGCCGGCGGGCAGAGTGCGCGCGGCGATCTGCTCCATCAGCGTCATCGCCTGACCGGATGAAAAGCCTTGCGCCGGCATGCCCATCACCATCGCCGTCGGATAGAGATTGTAGAGGCTGATGAGCGGCGGGCCGGTGGTCGGCACGACCTGCGCCAGCGTGCCGATCGGGACGATGCCGCCCTGCTGGTTGCGCACCGTCAGGCTGGAAATCTCCTCGGGCCGCAGGCGGAACTGCGCGTCGGCCTGCACATAGGCCTGGAACGTGCGGCCGAATTTGTTGAACTGGACGACGAAGGTCGAGCCCATGAAGGTCTGGATCGTCGAGAAGACCTGATCGACATTGACGTGCAGCGTCTGCGCTTTCACCCGGTCGATATCGATCCGGTATTGCGGGGCGTCGGAGCGGAACGTGGTCATCACCCGTTGCAGGCCGGTCTGGCCTTGCGCCGCGGACGCGACCGTATTCGCCATCGTCTGCAATTTGGCGAAGTCGAAACTGCCGTCGCGCAATTCGAGCTGCATGGTGAAGCCGGAGGCGTTGCCGATGCCCTGGATCGGCGGCGGCGGCACCACCAGCACGCGCGCGTCGGTGACCTCCTGCATCGCCCGGTTCATGTCCGTGAACAGCGAGAGCAGGTCCTGCCCCTTGCCGCGCTGGCTCCATGGCTTCAGCGTAATGTAGGAGACGCCGGCATTGGCCAGCGAGGCGGAGTTGTCGAGCGGCGAGATGCCGGCCACCGTCACCACCTGATCGACGCCGGGCGTAGCGCGGGCGATCTTCGCGATCTGGTCCATTGCTTTCTGTGTCCGCTCCAGCGATGCGCCGTCCGGAAGCTGCGCCGCCACCAGCAGATAGCCTTGATCCTCGATCGGAATGAAGCCGGCCGGCACGCGCGTCAGCCCCCAGCCGGCGAGGGCGACGATGACGAGCCCGACGGCGACGGAGATGCCGCTGCGCGCCGCCATCGCGCCGATCAGGCGGACATAGCCGCGTTCGAGCTTGGCGTAGCCGCGATTGAACCCGCGATAGATGAAATTGCGCTTCTCCGGCGGCACCGGCGGACGCATCCACAACGCCGCCTGCGTCGGCTTCAGCGTCGCCGCGTTGATCGCGCTCAAAATCGCCGTGGCGGCGATGACGAGCGCGAATTGGGCGTACATCTTGCCGGTCAGCCCAGGCATGAACGCCGCCGGAATGAACACCGACATCAGCACCAGCGTGATGCCGATGATCGGCCCGAACAATTCGTCCATCGCCTTGATTGAGGCGTCGTGCGATGTCAGCCCGCGCTCGATATTGTGCGCGACGCCTTCGACGATGACGATGGCGTCGTCGACGACGATGCCGATGGCGAGCACGATCGCGAACAGGGTGGAGAGGTTGACGGTGAAGCCGAGCGCGGCCATCGCCGCGAACGCGCCGATGATCGTCACCGGCACTGTGGTGGCGGGGATCAGCATCGCTCGCCAGTCCTGCAAAAACAGCAGGATCACGAACAGCACCAGTAGCGCCGCTTCGATCAGCGTCTTGTAGACTTCTTTGATCGCCTCATCGACGAACAAAGTGGTGTTGAACGGAATCTCCGCGGTCAGCCCTTGCGGGAATTCCTTGGCGAGCTGATCGACGCGGTCGCGCACGGTCTTCTCGACATTCATCGCGTTCGCACCGGGCGCCTGAAACACCGCGATGCCCGCGGCCGGGCGATCGTTGACCTTGAAGATCTGGCCGTAGGTCTGCGCGCCGAGTTCCACCCGGCCGATGTCGCGCACGCGCGTCACCTCGCCGGCGCTGCCGGTCTTGACGATCACGTTCTCGAACTGATCGACGTCGGCGAGCCGGCCCGCCACCGTGACGGTGTATTGAAACGGCGTATCGGCGGGGGCGGGCGGCGCGCCGATCTGTCCGGCGGCGACCTGCTGGCTTTGCTGTTGCAGCGCCTGCGTCACGTCCTGCGCGGTCATGCTGCGCGCGCGCAGCTTTTCCGGGTCGAGCCAGATTCGCATCGAATACTGCCCCGCGCCGAACACGACCACGCTGCCGACGCCCGGCAGCCGCGCCAGTTCGTCCTTCAGGCGGATGGTGCCATAGTTTGCGAGATACAGGCTGTCGAAGGTTTTGTCCGGGGATGTCAGCGTCACGAACATCAGGATCGATGTAGATTGCTTCTGCACCGTCACGCCCTGCTTCTGCACCGCGTCCGGCAGCGACGACAGCGCCGCCGACACGCGGTTCTGCACCAGGATCTGCGCGAAGTTCAGATCGGTGCCGACCTTGAACGTGACCACCAGCGTATAGGTGCCGTCCGAGGTGCTCATCGATTGCATGTAGATCATGTTCTCGACGCCGTTCACCTGCTGCTCGATCGGCAGGGCGATGGTGTCGATGATCGTGCGCGCGCTCGCGCCCGGATAACGGGTCTGCACCTGCACCGTCGGCGGCGTCACGTCGGGATATTGCGCGACCGGCAGCGACAGCAGCGCCACCGCGCCGATGACGACCATCAGGATCGCGAGGACGTTTGCGAGGACCGGGCGATCGATGAAAAAGCGGGAGATCATGGCAGGGGTCCGCTATTTCGCTGCGGTCTGGGTTTGCGGATCGACCTTCTGGCCGGGGATGGCGCGCAGCAGGCCAGACACGATCACCTTCTCATCCGCCTTCAATCCGCTCTCGATCACCGTGCGTTCGCCGACCACGGGGCCGGCGGTGACCTTGCGTTGCTGCACGACATTGTCGCCATCGACGATCAGCAGATAGCGTCCGGCCTGATCGCTGCCGAGCGCGATCGTGGGGACGAGCAGCGCCGGCGATTGCTCCATCGGTACGCGCACACGTGCGAAAAATCCCGGCAGCATCAATCGCTGCTCGTTGGGGAGCTCGGCGCGGGCGGCCAGCGTGCCCGTGGCCGGATTGACGGTCGGCGCGATGTAATTGAGCTTGCCCTTGTGCGGATAGCCGACATCGGTCTGCAAGCCGACCTCGATCGGTGAGCCCATCAGGTCGGCCGCCGTCTCGCCGCGCTTGTTGAGAATGTCGCGCACCCGCAGCACGTCGCGTTCGCTGGCGTTGAAACTGACATAGATAGGGTTCAACTGGACGATGGTGGCGAGCACCTGCGCGCCCGATCCGCCGACCAGTTCGCCGATCGACACCTGCCGCGCGGTGACGATGCCGTCGAACGGCGCGACCACGCGCGTATAATCGAGATTGATCTGCGCCTGCTTGGTGTCCGCCTGCGCCTGAAGCAGGCGCGCCTTGGCCGAGTCGCGGTTGGCGGTTGCGTTGTCGAGCGCGGCCTTGGTGTTGACCTGGCGCGAGGCCAATTCCTGCTGGCGGTCATATTCGGCCTGCGTCTGGGCGACGGTGGCTTCGGCCGCGGCTTCGGCGGCCTGCGCCTGTTGCAGCTTCAGCCGGTAAGGCTCCGGCTCGATGCTGAAAAGGTGAGTGCCCTGCTTCACCGCCGCGCCGTCCTGATAGGCGATCTCGGTCAGGAAGCCCGGAACGCGCGCCACCAGATTCGCCGTATTGATGGCGGCGGCGTTGCCGGTGGTTTCGAAATAGCGGGTGACGGTCTGTGCGACCGGTGCGGTGACGACGACCTTCGGCGGCGGCGGGGCGACATAGGTGTTGTTCTGGCCGCAGCCGGCGACAAGCGCCGATACCGCGATCGCTGCGAAAACGCCCGGTTTCAGAACACGCGATCCGCTCATGGTCTCTCCGTTTCGGTCTCGATCCGTCGATCATCGTGGCCGGACATGATCGATGCACTGTACCCATGATTTTTGACGCAAGGGAAGCGGCCGAAAGACGGAGCGGGCCGGGGCCAAGCCATGCCTGCTGTGGTAAGAGTGTAGATCGAGTGAAACCGCAGCGGACAGGATCGGAAAAATGCAAATCAGTTTTAAGGGAAAACGTGTCGTCGTCGCCGGCGGTAGCAGGGGGATCGGCCGGTCGATCGCGCTCGGCTTTGCCGAGGCCGGCGCGTCGGTGTCGGTGTGCGCCCGCGGGCAGGCGGGGCTTGACGCCGTTCTCGCCGAAATCAAGGCGCTGAATGTGAGCGCGCATGCCGCGCCCTGCGACCTGTCGGACAAGGCTGCGATCGCAGCCTATATCGAGGCGGCCGCGCAGGCGCTGGGCGGCATCGACATTCTCGTTAACAACGCCTCCGGCTTCGGTGGCGGCGACACGGAGGACGGCTGGAAGCGGGGGTTCGACATCGACGTGATGGCGACGGTGCGCGCCTCCAACGCTGCCATTGCGCATCTCGAGCGCGCCGGCGGCGGCGCGATCCTCAACATCTCGTCGATCTCCGGTCTCGATGCGAGCGTGCGCTCGGCGTCCTATGCGGCGGTGAAGGCGGCCGTCATCAACTACACGATGTCGCAAGGGCTGATGCTCGCGCCGAAGAAAATCCGCGTCAATGCGATCGCGCCGGGGTCGATCGAATTTCCGGGCGGCTCGTGGGAAGCGCGCAAGACCTCCGATCCGAAACTGTATCAGGCGACGTTCGACTCGATTCCCTGGGGCCGTATGGGACGCCCCGACGAGATCGCCAATGCGGCGCTGTTCCTGTGCAGCGATCGGGCGTCCTGGGTGACGGGCCAGACGCTGACCGTCGACGGCGGCCAGTCGCTCTGACGCTTCGTGTGAAATGCGAGCAGTCCGGCTCTACCGGGATCGGCAGGGTCCCGGTATAATCGGGGAAAATCCGCGCTTTCGCAGGGCGGAACATTCGGGTGGCACGCAGGCGAGGATGCTTTTCGATGACCATTGAACGCTTCGACGTCATCATCATCGGCGCGGGCCTGTCCGGTATCGGCGCGGCGCGCTACCTCAAAACGCGCCTGCCGCAGAAATCCTTCGCCATCCTGGAGACGAAGCCGCGCATGGGCGGCACCTGGGACCTGTTCCGCTATCCCGGCATCCGCTCCGACAGCGACATGCACACCATGGGCTATGCGTTCAAGCCGTGGAAATATCCGAAAGCGATCAGCGAGGGGCCGGCGATCGTCTCCTACATCAAGGAGACGGCGGCCGAGAACGACATCGACCGCCACATCCGTTACGAGCACAAGGTACTGAGCGCCTCCTGGTCGTCGCACGACACGCTGTGGACGCTGGAGATCGAGAAGGCTGACGGCACGCGCACCAAGCTGCAAAGCGCCTTCGTCTTCTCCTGCGCCGGCTACTACAATCACCATGAAGGCTATCTGCCCGAATGGCCGGGCTATGACGACTACAAGGGCACGCTGGTGCATCCCCAATTCTGGCCGGAGAACCTCGACTATTCCGGCAAGCGCATCGTCATCGTCGGCTCCGGCGCGACCGCGGTGACGCTCGCGCCGTCGCTGGCGGAGAAGGCGGCGCATGTCATCCAGCTCCAGCGCTCGCCGACCTATGTCGTCAGCCGTCCCGCCGTGGACGGCTTCAACGCTGTGATGAAGGCGATTCTGCCCGCGCAGCTCGCCTATCAGGCGACGCGCTGGCGCACGATCATCGAGGGACGGCTGCGCGCCAAGCGCTTCGCCAAGGACCCGAAGGCGGCGAAGCAGATGCTGGTCGATCTCGCGGTGAAGCAGGCCGGTCCCGATTGCGACCCCAAACATTTCACGCCGGATTACTGGCCAGGCCAGCAGCGCATCTGCCGCGTGCCGGACGGCGACATGTTCAAAGGCGATCCGCGAGAAGAAGATCGAGATGGTTACCGACGAGATCTGAGCGCTTCGACGCCACCGGCATTTTGCTCAAGAGCGGCCGGCATCTCGACGCGGACATCATCGTCACCGCGACGGGGCTGGTGCTTCAGTCGCTCGGCGGCGCGAAATATTCCGTCGACGGGCAGGAGATCGTGCCCGGCAAGCTCATCATGTAGCAAAGGCTTCATGTATTCGAACGTGCCGAACATGATCTACTTCACCGGCTACTTCAACGCCTCGTGGACGCTGAAGGTCGATCTGGTGGCCGATTTCGCCGGCTGCTGAAGCACATGGACGAGACCGGCACCAAACAGGTGACGCCGCGCGCCGACAACGAGGTGTTCGCCAAGCCCGGCCGGCCGAACCGCTTCCTGTCGGGCTATATCCGCCGCGCGGCCGGCAAGGTGCCGAAGATGGGCGCGGACTTCCCGTGGTTCACCGAGCAGAATTATTTCTGGGACCGCAAGACGCTGCTGCGCGGCAAGGTCGACGATGGCACGCTGGATTTCTCCGGGCCGAAGCCGGTCGTGCTGCCGCCCTTGCAGCGCGCCGAGCAGGTTCAGCGCGAGGCCGCGGAGTAGGGCGAATCGCGTTCTCGGCTCTGTTCCCCGATTTCGTCCGCCGGGTCTGCCTTGAGCGCAGGCCCGGCGGATTTGCATGAGCCGCCGCATGTGCTTGTATGCGCGCAAGCCGATGGCCATGGGGAGTAACGCTTAAGATGCATCTGGATGACGACACCGGGATGATTCAGGAGACGGTGGCGAAATTCGTCGACCGCGAGATGATTCCGATGGAGAACGACGTGCTGAAGGCGAAGATCGCCGGCAGCGACGGCCCCGGCCTCACCGAGGCGCAGCACGAGCGCCTGCGCACCGTCTCGAAAGACCTCGGCCTGTGGGGCCTGGACGCGCCGGTCGAACTCGGCGGGCAGGACCTGCCGGCGGTGACGATCGCGGCCGTCAAGGAGGAGATGGCCCGCAGTTGCATCAACTTCACGCTGCCGCCGGATTCTCCGAATCTGCGCATGCTGGCGGCAGTCGGCACCGAGTCGCAGAAGCAGCGTTACCTGAAACCCTATATCGAAGGCCGGATGGTTTCGGCGATCGCGATCTCGGAGCCGGGCGCGGGCGGCGATCCGGCCGGCATGAAGACGCGCGCGGTGTTGGAAGGCGGCCAATGGGTTATCAACGGCCGCAAAATCTGGATTTCCAACGCCAAGAACGCGGATTTCGTCATCGTCATGGCGCGGGTCGGCGACGGTGACCGGCGCGGCGGCATCACCTCCTTCATCGTCGACAAGGGCACGCCCGGCTTCATTCTCGAACGCGAAATCCCGATGGTCGGCGGCTTCCGCACCTATGAGATCGTGTTCGACGACTGCCGCATTCCGGAGGACTCGGTGCTGGGCGTGGTCGGGCAGGGCTATGCGCCGATGCAGTTGCGATTGCTGACGCGGCGGCTCGAAATGGGATCGACCGCGATCGGCATCGCCCGCCGCGCGCTGGAGATGATGTGCGAGCACGCCAAGCAGCGCGAGACCTTCGGCGTGCGCCTCGCCGACCGTCAGGCGATCCAGTGGTGGATCGCCGACACCGCGACGCGCATTCACGCCTGCCGGCTGATGGTGCATGACGCCGCCGAAAAGATCGATCGCGGCGAGGACACGCGGCACGTCGCCTCGATGATCAAGGTGTTCGCCACCGAGATGGCCTATGAGGCGTGCGATCAGGCGATGCAGACTCTCGGCGCGCTCGGCATGACGGTCGAACTGCCGCTCAACGCGCTGTGGCAGCGGGCGCGCGTGATGCGCATGTATGAAGGCCCAAGCGAGGTTCATCGCCAGACGATCGCGCGCCGCGTGCTCGGACGGTAGCGTCCGCGAAACTCAACACAATAACCGGGAGGTTTTTCATGACTGCTTCAAGCGCCGCCGCTGCCTCGACCGCCGCGTCCTCGGCTTCGCCGCTCCTGCAAAGCAAGAGCAACCGCATTCTCACGCTGACGATGAACCGCCCCGAGCGGCTCAACGCGCTGTCGGCGGAAATGAGCGAGCTGATGCTCGACGCCATCACGCGCGCGGAGACGGACGCCGATATCGGTGCCGTCATCATCACCGGCGCGGGCCGCGGCTTCTGCGCCGGCGGTGACGTCAAGAACATGGCCGAGCGCAAGAACCCGAACCGCGAGGAGCGGCTGGCCTCGCTCAAGAGTTCGCATCGCGTGCCGCTGGCGATCCGCTCCAGCGGCAAGGTGTATATCTCCGCGATCAACGGTCCCGCCACCGGCGCGGGGCTCGGCATCGCCACCGTCTGCGATTTCCGCGTCGCCGCGCGCAGCGCCCGCTTCGGCGCGGCCTTCGCGAATGTCGGTTTGGCCGGTGACTGGGGTGTGTCCTACTGCCTGACCAAGACGGTCGGCCCGTCGATGGCCCGCCAGATGATCCTTTCCGCCGAACTGATCGACGCGGCGCGCGCGCTACAGATCGGTCTCGTCACGCATCTGGTCGACGATGCCGCGCTGATGGATGAGGCTCGCCGCATCGCCACCCGCTATGCGGAAGGCCCCGGAATGTCGTTCAGCCTTATCAAGAAGAACCTGCTGCACGCCGAGAGCGCATCCTTCTCCGACTCGCTCGATTTCGAGGCGGAGAACCAGGTCACGGCGATGCTGACGCAAGATCACAAGGAGGCGGTCGCCGCCTTCCTTGGCAAGCGGAAGGGCAATTTCGTCGGCCGATGAATCGCGGTCTTCGAATCTGAAGTTGCGCGAAGGCGGACGGCGATGTCGTCCGCCTTTCTTCTTTCTCGGTTCTGAATTGAGGGACACTCATGGCTGTCGTCGAAACGGAGCGGCACGGACAGGTTCTGATCGTGCGGATGAACCGGCCGGAGCGCCTCAACGCGCTCAACACCGAGATGCGGCAGATGCTGGCGGAGACGTGGACCGACTTCCGCACATCGCGCGAGTTCGAGGTGGCGATCTTCACCGGCACGGGGCGCGGCTTCTGCGCCGGCGAGGACATGAAGGAGACGCTGACCACCGGCGTTCCCGGCGGCACGCGGCTGAAAATCCCGAATCCGTTCATGGACGGCTCGCTGGAGAAGCCGGTGATCGCCGCCATCAACGGTTTTGCCATGGGCGGCGGCTTCATGCTGGTCGAGCGGACCGACCTGCGCGTGGCCGTGCCGGAGGCGGTGTTCGAGGTGTCGGAAGCCAAGCGCTGGCTGCTCGGCGGCTACAATCACGGCCATCTGGCGAACCTGCCCTATCCGGTGGCGATGGAGATGGCGCTCGGCTTCCGCTTCACTGCCGAACGCTTCCACCAGATCGGATTTCTCAATCGCATCGCGCCGCAGGACAAGCTCATCCCGACTGCGCTGGAGATGGCCGACCATCTGCTGTCGCTGCCGCCGGCGGCGCGCGTCAACACCGTGCATATGATGCGGCAGATGCGCCCCGAACCTTCGCGCGCGCAGAAGGCGCTGGCGGCGAAGCTGCACGAGCACGGCGACAAGGGCGACCTGATGGAATCACGCGCGGCCTTCGCCGAGAAGCGAAAGCCGAATTTCAAGGGCTGGCGCGATCCGGAAGACCGCTACCGGATGCCGAAGCTCGAGGATGAGGGGTAGGGCCTTGCGGACGGGTCATCGGTAAGCGGTTCGAAGGCCGATCCCTTTCAGGAATACCTGCAAAAGACAACGCGCGCGGCATGAAACCATGCCGCGCGCGAGGAAGAAGATGACCGGCGAACGACGTCGCCGGTCGATGTCAGCCGATCAGCTATAGATCTCGAACAGGCCCGCGCCGCCCTGACCGCCGCCGATGCACATGGTCACGACGCCCCACTTGGCCTTGCGGCGGGCGCCTTCCATGAGGATGTGGCCGGTGAGGCGGGCGCCGGTCATGCCGAAGGGGTGGCCGATGGCGATCGAGCCGCCATTGACGTTGTACTTCTCCGGATCGATGCCGAGCTTGTCGCGCGAATACAGGCACTGGCTGGCGAACGCTTCGTTCAGCTCCCAGATGTCGATGTCGTCGACCTTCAGGCCATGGCGCTTCAGCAGCTTCGGCACGGCGAACACCGGCCCGATGCCCATTTCGTCAGGCTCGCAGCCGGCGGTCGCCCAGGCGACGAAACGGCCCATCGGCTTCAGGCCGCGGCGCTCGGCGTCCTTGGCTTCCATCAGCACCACGGCGGCGGCGCCGTCCGAGAGCTGGCTGGCGTTGCCGGCGGTGATGAAGTTGCCGGGGCCCTTGACCGGCTCCAGCTTCGACAGACCTTCCATGGTCGTGTCGGGACGATTGCACTCGTCGCGATCGACAGTGTAGTCGACGATGCTCTCTTCCTTGGTGTTCTTGTCGACCACCTTCATCTTGGTCTTCATCGGGACGATTTCGTCCTTGAACTTGCCGGCCTGCTGCGCGGCGGCCATGCGGCGCTGCGACTCCAGCGAATATTCGTCCTGATATTCGCGGCTGAGATTGTAGCGCTTGGCCACGATGTCGGCGGTGTCGATCATCGCCATGTGAATGGCCGGCGAAGCCTTCAGCAGTTCGGGATCGTTCGCCGCCGCGGGAATGCCGCCGCCGGGGATCGAGATGCTCTCGACGCCACCCGCGACGATGCAATCGGCGCCGTCCGCACGGATGTGGTTGGCGGCCATTGCGATGGTCTGGAGGCCCGACGAGCAGAAGCGGTTGACGGTGACGCCGGCGGTGGTGATCGGCATGCCGGCGAGCAGGGCCGCCTCGCGGCCGACGTTACGCGCGCCGTGCGCGCAGTTGCCGAGATAGGAATCCTCGACATAGTCCTTTTCCACGCCGGCGCGCGCGACGGCGTGCTTGATCGCATGGGCGGCCATGGTCATCGGAGGGGTGATGTTGAATCCGCCACGCCCGGACTTGGCGAGCCCGGTACGGGCATAGGAAACGATGACGGCTTCACGCATGGTCTCTGATCCTCCCTGGATACTGGATAGATATAGAAGTCACTATGGCTTGGTGGGCACGTATTACAATTTGCTTCGCCAGAGCGCCAGCCTGAAATGATTTCCTCGCTTTGAGGCGGCCTCGTGACGCGATCGGTGCGACCTTCTTCCGCAGGCATGGCGGGCGTCGCCGCATGGCTGCCAACCGTTGCGGCATCCCCTCGGTGGACGACAGCCGTTCCGCCTGGCGAAAGCCGTTGGCCGGCGGCGCGGTCCTCAACCGAACGTCCGCCGCCGGTCTTCGGGTTTCCGGTCAGTCGAGACGAATATTGGCCTTCTCGATCACCGCCTTCAGCTTCGCCATGTCCTTGATGATGTGGTCACGGAACACCTCCTTCTTGATGCCGACCATCAGGTTCGCGCCGTTGTCGTCCGCATATTTCTGGATGCTCGGCTCTTTCATCATCGCCTCGAAGGCGTCGGCGAGCTTGTCGATGACGGCGGGCGGCGTGCCGGCGGGCGCGATCGCCGACGACCATGCGGTCAGCCACACGCCCGGATAGCCCTGCTCCTCGACGGTCGGGACCTCGGGCATATGTTTCAGCCGCTTGCGGCCGGTGATGCCGATCGGGATCAGCTTGCCGTCCTTGACGAGGGGCGTGACCACCACCGAATAATCGAGCACGAGGTCGATCTGTCCGCCCATCAGGTCGGTGATCTGCTGCGCCGAGCCCTTGTACGGAACGACGGTCACTTTCATGTCCGCCGTCTGTTGCAGCATCTCCATGAACAGATGCGAGCCGGAGCCCATGCCGGTGGTGCTGTAGTTCAGCTTGCCGGGGTTCTGCTTGGCGAAATCGACGAGATCCTTGACCGAGCGGATTTTGCTGTCCGGCCTCACCACCATGATCATGGGGGATTCCGACAGGCCGTGCACGGGAATGAAATCCTTCAGCGGATCGAAGGAAAGCTTCTTGTAGAGCGAGGGGAATGAGGCGAACGGGCCGCTGGTGCCGTTCAGCAGCGTGTATCCGTCGGGCTTGGCGCGCGCGACGGATTCCGTTCCGATGATGCCGCCCGCGCCAGGCTTGTTGTCGATAATGATCGACTGGCCGAGCTTTTCGGTCAGCACCTTCGCGTAGGTGCGCGCGCCGATGTCGGTCACGCTGCCGGGCGTCCCTGTCACGACCCAGGTGATGGGGCGGTTCGGAAAGTCCTGCGCGGACGCCCCGCCCGACGCCAATGCGGCCGACATGGCGATGGCCATGCCGAGCCTTACCACAAGGCTATTCATGCTTCCTCCGGTGTTTTCAACGGCGTCGTCTAGCGCAACGCGGGATCGAGCGTAGTTCAGAGTGGCGGCGCGGGCCAATGCAATCGCGGGGGACGCCGATGATATTCTGTGGCGGAAGCGTGTACGCCTCCGCCTTTTGCGCCGCGCAGCAGCCATGCAGCGCACGAATTTTTGCAAGTTCCGACGCCTTCAAACGGTTCGTTTTTCGTGCCAGTATGCGGTCGAGCCGTTCGGCCTCTTTAGAAGCGTTCCCAATTCGAGCGAGTGAGCGAGGAAACATCATGGTCAATCGTATGCAGTTCTATATCGACGGCGCCTGGGTCGATCCGGCCGTCAAGAAGTCGATTCCGGTCGTCAATCCGGCCACCGAGGAGGCGATGTACGAAATCGCCGTCGGTTCGAAGGCGGACGTGGACAAGGCGGTCGCCGCCGCGCGCAAGGCGTTCGAGACGTTCTCGCAGACCAGCCGCGAGGAGCGCGTGGCGCTGCTGGAGAAGATCATCGAAGTCTACAAGACCCGCGCCAAGGACATCGCCACCGCCATCTCCGACGAGATGGGCGCGCCGATGACGCTCGCCGAGCGTGCGCAGGCCGCCGCCGGCGCCGGCCATCTGGCGTCGACGCTACAGGTGCTGAAGGACTACAAGTTCGAGGAGCCGATCGGTTCCGCCGTCGTCGTGCGCGAACCGGTCGGCGTCATCGGCATGATTACGCCCTGGAACTGGCCTCTGAACCAGATCGCCTGCAAGGTCGCGCCCGCGATCGCCGCCGGCTGCACCATGATCCTGAAGCCGTCGGAATTCACCCCGACCTCGGCGCTGATCTTCGCCGAAGTGCTGCATGAAGCCGGCGTGCCGAAGGGCGTGTTCAATCTCATCAACGGCCTCGGTCCGGACGTCGGCGTGGCGATGAGCGAGCATCCCCAGATCGACATGATCTCCTTCACCGGCTCGACCCGCGCCGGCATCGACGTCGCCAAGCGCGCCGCCAACACGGTGAAACGCGTCAGCCAGGAACTCGGCGGCAAGTCGCCGAACGTCATTCTGGACGATGCGGATTTCAACAAGGCCGTCGCCGGCGGCGTCGCGCATGTGTTCAACAATTCCGGCCAGTCCTGCAACGCGCCGACCCGCATGATCGTGCCCGCCGCGCGCATGAAGGAAGTCGCGGCCATCGCCAAGGGCGTCGCCGAGAAGACCAAGGCAGGCGATCCGAAGGCGGAGGGCACCACCATCGGTCCCGTCGTCAACCGCACGCAGTGGGACAAGATCCAGGCGCTCATCAAGAAGGGCATCGACGAGGGCGCGACCCTGGTCGCCGGCGGTCCGGGGCTGCCCGAGGGCGTCAACAAGGGCTTCTATGTGCGCCCGACCGTGTTCGCCGACGTGACCAACGAAATGACGATCGCGCGCGAGGAAATCTTCGGGCCGGTCATCACCATCATCGGCGCGAAGGATGAGGCGGAAGCCGTCAAGATCGCCAACGACACGCCGTATGGTCTGGCGGGCTATGTCTCGGCCGGCTCGGTCGAGAGCGCCAAGCGCGTCGGCCGGCAGATCCGCGCCGGCAACGTCAACCTCAACGGCGTTCCGAACGAGCGCACCGCGCCGTTCGGCGGCTACAAGCAGTCGGGCAACGGCCGCGAATGAGGGCAAGTTCGGCCTTGAGGAATATCTTGAGGTGAAGGCGATCGCCGGCGCCAACGCCGCCTGATCCGGGTAACGTTGATGAAGCCGGCCTCGTTCGCGGGGCCGGCTTTGTCATGTCCGGTCATATTTTTGGCGGCGCGCGGGGAGGGTTCCCGGAACCGGCACGGCGCGTTCTGCCCTTGCCGATTTCATTGGGCGGATTATCTGATCCGTTCGTCTTGTGGTCTCGATTCGCGAGTTCGGGTCCGCGCCGCGAAGTTTCAGGACCCGCTCCTCAGGACCTCCACACCGCCTTATGTCATCCGTCATTTCGATCTCGAAGCTGTCGAAGGCTTACGCCACCGGCTTCCGCGCCCTGCGCGATGTCAGCCTCGACATCCGCCGCGGCGAAATCTTTGCGCTGCTCGGGCCGAACGGCGCGGGCAAGACGACGCTGATCGGTATCGTCTGCGGCATCGTCAATCCGACCTCCGGGCAGGTCACGGTCGGCGGCCATGATATTCTGAGCGATTATCGCGCGGCGCGCAGCCTGATCGGGCTGGTGCCGCAGGAGCTTGCGACCGACTCGTTCGAAACGGTGTGGGCGACGGTGAGTTTCAGCCGCGGCCTGTTCGGCAAGAAGCCCAATCCTGCGCATATCGAAAAGGTGCTGCGCGACCTGTCGCTGTGGGACAAGAAGGACAACAAGATCATCACCCTGTCCGGCGGCATGAAGCGGCGGGTGATGATCGCAAAGGCGCTGTCGCATGAGCCGGCGATCCTGTTCCTCGACGAGCCGACGGCGGGCGTCGATGTCGAACTGCGCAAGGACATGTGGGAAATGGTGCGCTCGCTGCGCGCCTCCGGCGTGACGATCGTGCTGACGACGCATTACATCGAGGAGGCCGAGGAGATGGCCGACCGGATCGGCGTCATCAACAAGGGCGAGATCATTCTGGTCGAGGAGAAGGCCGAGCTGATGCGCAAGCTTGGCAAGAAACGGCTTGCGGTTCAGTTGAAGCAGCCGGTGACGCAGGTGCCGCCCGCGCTCGCGGCCTACAATCTGTCGCTCGCCGATGACGGCAGGCAACTCGTCTACACCTACGATACGCAGGGCGAGCGCACCGGCATCACGGCGCTGCTCGACGAACTGAACGCCGCCGGCATCGGCTTCAACGATCTGTCCACGACGCAATCCTCGCTTGAGGATATTTTCGTCGATCTGGTGAGGACGCGCTCATGAACTGGCGCGCCGCGTTTGCGATCTACAGATTCGAGATGGCCCGCACGGGCCGCACGCTGCTGCAAAGCATCATCTCGCCGGTGATTTCCACCTCGCTCTATTTCGTCGTCTTCGGCGCGGCGATCGGTTCGCGGATTCCGGAGATCAACGGCGTCGGCTACGGCTCGTTCATCGTGCCCGGCCTCATCATGCTGACGCTGCTGACGCAGAGCACCTCGAACGCTTCGTTCGGCATCTATTTTCCGAAATTCATCGGCACCATCTACGAAATTCTCTCCGCGCCCGTGTCGCCGCTGGAGATCGTCGTCGGCTATGTCGGGGCGGCGGCAAGCAAGTCGATCATTCTCGGCCTCATCATCCTGGCGACGGCCGGCTTGTTCGTGCCGTTGCAGATCGCCCATCCGTTCTGGATGATCGCCTTCCTGGTGCTGACGGCGGTGACGTTCAGCCTGCTCGGCTTCATCATCGGCATCTGGGCGGACGGGTTCGAGCAGTTGCAGTTCATCCCGCTGCTCATCATCACGCCGCTGACCTTCCTCGGCGGAACGTTCTATTCGATCGACGTGCTGCCGCCGTTCTGGCAGACGGTCGCACTGTTCAACCCGATCGTTTATCTCGTCAGCGGTTTTCGCTGGAGTTTCTTCGAGGTCGCCGACGTCAGCGTCGGTGTCAGCCTCGGCATGACGCTGGCCTTCCTGCTTCTCTGCCTCGCGACGGTCTGGTGGATCTTCCGGACAGGCTTCCGGTTGAAGAAGTAGCCGCTCGCAAGCGGGCCGGGTGCGCGATCTTCCGCATGACAACGCCGCTGTTCGCGCATAGATTTCGTCCTCTAAACGGGAGGACGGCAGCAGATGACGGACGTGGCGGAAAAGATTCTCGGCGGCACCCATAGTTCCCACTACGGCGCTTTCAGGGGCGACTGGCAGGGCGACACGCTGGTCATCACCCCGCATCCGCGCGATCCCGACCCCAATCCGATCATCCAGAACCTCTCGACGGCGCTGCGGCACCGGGCGCGCATCGACCGGCCCTATGTCCGCCGCGGCTGGCTGGAGCGCGGACCCGGCAAGGACGACCGCCGCGGCCGCGACGAATTCGTGCCGATGGAGTGGCCGCAGGTTCTCGACCTGCTGGCGAAGGAGCTTGCGCGCGTCCGCGACACCCATGGCGTCGGCTCGATCTTCGGCGGCTCCTATGGCTGGTCGAGTGCCGGCCGCTTCCATCATGCGCAGAGCCAGGTCCACCGTTTCCTGAACGTCGCGCTCGGCGGCTATGTGCGCTCGGTGAACAGCTACAGCGCCGGCGCGTCGACCGTCCTTCTGCCGCATATTCTCGGCGGCTATGACGACGTCACCCGCCGCAACGTGGCGTGGGACGACATCGTCAAATACACCGACATCGTGCTGGCCTTCGGCGGCATGGCGTCGAAGAATTCGCGCGTCGCCTCGGGTGGCATCAGCGAGCACATCGAGCGCAAGGCGATGGAGCAGGCGCATGCGCGGGGAACGAAGTTCATCCTCGTCAGCCCGCAGCGGACCGACCTGCCGGAGAAGACCGAGGCGGAATGGCTCGCGCCGATCCCCGGCACCGATACGGCGCTGATGCTGGCGATCGCGCATACGCTGGTCGCCGAGGATCTGCACGACAAGGCGTTTCTCGCCAGCCACTGCGCCGGCTGGGCGGAGTTCGAGCCCTATCTGATGGGCCGCAGCGATGGCGTGGCCAAGACCGCCGCATGGGCCGCGCCGCTCTGCGGCATCGCCGCCGGCGAGATCGAGGCGTTGGCGCGCCGGCTTGTGGGCAAGCGGGTGCTGATCGTGGTGTCGCATTCGATGCAGCGCGCCGAGCATGGCGAGCAGCCGGTGTGGATGGGCGCGGTGCTCGCCGCCATGCTGGGGCAGATCGGCCTGCCGGGCGGCGGCTACAATTACGCGCTCGGCGCGGTCGCCAATTACGGCAAGCGGACGAATGCCGTGCCGGTCGCGGCACTGTCGCAAGGCCAGAACGGCGTGCGCGATTTCATTCCGGTCGCGCGCATTTCCGATATGCTGCTCAATCCCGGACAGCAATACGACTACAATGGCGACCGGCTGACCTATCCCGACATCCGTCTGGTTTATTGGGCCGGCGGCAATCCGTTCCATCATCACCAGGACATCAACCGCATGCGTCGCGCCTTCTTCGGCGTCGAGACGCTCGTGGTGCACGAGATCGCCTGGACCGCGACCGCGCGGCATGCCGACATCGTTCTGCCCTGCACGATGACGCTGGAGCGCGAGGATATCGGCGGCACGCCGACCGATCCCTTGATGATCGCCATGCAGCGTCTGGCGAAGCCGTTCGCGCAGTCGCGCGACGACTACGATATTTTTGCCGATCTCGCCGAACGTCTCGGCAAGCGTGAGGAATTCACCGAAGGCCGCACCTCGCGCGAATGGCTGCGGCATCTCTATGCGACGACGCAGAAGGCGCTGGCCGCGAAGATCTGCCCGCGCCGGACTTCGATACGTTCTGGCGCGACGGCGAACTGGAATTGCCGTCGCTGCCGCCCGATGGCGGCATCCTGCGCGCCTTCCGCGACGATCCGGTCGGCAAGCCGCTGCCGACCCTGAGCGGCAAGATCGAGATTTTCTCGCAGCGGATCGCGGGCTTCGGTTATGCCGATTGTCCCGGCCATCCCGCCTGGCTGCCGCCGACGGAGGTCCCTGAAGCGGCGACGCCGCTGCATCTGGTGGCCAACCAGCCGGCGTCGCGCCTGCACAGCCAGTTCGATTTCGGCGCCCATAGCGAGGCCGAGAAACGCCGCGGCCGCGAGGTGATGACGATTCATCCGGACGATGCGGCCGCGCGCGGCATCAAGGACGGCGACATCGTCAAGCTCTCGAACAGCCGCGGTGCGTGTCTTGCGACCGCGCATGTCAGCGACGACATCCGGCCGGGCGTGGTGCGGCTGCCGACCGGCGCGTGGTACGATCCGGAAGACGCGGACGAGGACAACCCGCTCTGCGTTCACGGCAATCCGAACGTGCTGACGCGCGACATCGGCACCTCGTCGCTGGCGCAAGGCTGCTCCGGGCAGCTCACCACCGTGCAGGTCGAGCGATTCGGCGGCAACCTGCCGCCGATCAAGACGTTCGATCCGCCGGCGCTGCATGTCATGACGGCCAGGACAAATTCCTGACCGGCTTGCAAGATCCTGAATCAAATCTTGCGGTGATCATCGAAAGACGGGCCCGCCGCGCAGAGGTGCTGCGCGGCGGCAGGCGATTTCCTCGCTGTGGAAGATAGGCCCGCTTTTCCGCGATCGGGTTTAGGGATGATTTAAATCTCCCTCCTAAATGCAGGGGATGTTCAGGAAAATTCGAGTCTTTTGGGCAATGCGTTCTCACTCGCTGTTCGACGTTCTTTTGATCGTCGCGGCGATCGTGGTGGCGCTGGCCTCGATCATCAACGGCGTGTCGCACCTCCGCGGATGAGCGGGAACGATCCAGAAAAACGGCGCCGGTTTGCGCTTCGCGGCCCTTCGGGTCGGATCAGATCATGCTCGAACAAGAGGGTGGATGACGGGTTTCGCCGCGGCGCGAATTGAACAGAACACCGGCCACGTCGGGCCTGATGTCCTTAACGGCGTGGCGCTTGTGAGACGGCTGGGATAAGCTCTCCCGCAAACCGGGAGGACGATCCATGACCCAAGGCACCTTGGTCCAAAGCTCTGCGACGCATCCGTTCCATGATACCGGCCCGCTTGACTGGCCGGCGATCGTCGACGACCTCAACGCGCTGTTGAAGCTCCGCACCATCCCGTTCGGCATGAAGATGTTCGAGCGGCGCGAGGACATGGAGGCGATCGACCGTATCCGCCGTCCGCAATCGATTCATACGCTGGACCAGATCGTCGGGCAGGCGTCGCGGCTCGGCTGGACGGTCGGCATCACCGCCGACGATCTCGTCGGCGCGCAGTGCCGCGCGGTGGTCGGGCTCGGCAACGCCAAGACGGAAGCCTGGCAGTCGGGACAGCACATGAAAGGCGTCTGGTTCTCGACGCTGGAGGACGCGAGCGCGCATCAGAGCGCGATGCATTGCGTGCCGGACGGCAAATACGACGCGCTGGCGGTCGGCCCCCTGGCGAGCGGCAAGCTCGACCCGCCGGATATCGCGCTGTTTTACGCGACGCCGGGCGCGATGATCTATTTCATCAACGGCCTGCAATGGGCCGGCTACAAGCGGTTCGACTGGAGCGTTGTCGGCGAATCGGCCTGCGCTGATTCGTGGGGGCGGGCGCTGACGATGCGGCAGCCGAGCCTGTCGATTCCGTGCTTCGCCGAGCGGCGCTATGGCGGCGTGCTCGACGAGGAGATGCTGATGGCGACGCCGCCGGAGTATCTGCTGAGCGCGATCACCGGCATGAAGGCGCTCTCGAAGAACGGCTTCCGCTATCCTTTCCCGCAATATGGCGTGCAGCAGGATGTGCGGGCCGGCATGGCCGTCAGCTATCCGGGGCGGAAATAACCTCGAAGATTTTTCGTTCTGACATAGATGTCGTCATGGCCGGGCTTATCCCGGACATGACGGAGAATGGAGCAGGCATAATCCGATTCAACGCCAGTCGGATCGGAGCTTAAGCCGACTCACGGACCCGCATGGCGTTGTCCACCAGCGTCTTGCCGAGCGACCAGACCGCGCCCGGCACCCGGTGGGCGCTTGCGATCACCGAGTCGAACGAGTTCTCGATCCACTCGCAGTCCTTTTCGGTAATCATCAGCGGCGGCAGGATCTTGATCGTGTGGCTGGCGTGGCCGGACACCTGAGTCAGCACCTTGTGATCCTTGAACAGCGGAATAGTGATGAGCTGGCAGAACAGGCCGGCGCTCGCCGTCTCCAGCACGTTCCACGAGGCTTTCAGCGCGAAGGATTTCGGCTGGCCGAATTCGATGCCGATCATCAGCCCTTTTCCGCGCGCGTCCTTCACCAGCTCGTGTTTCTGCACCATCCCGGCGAAGGCGTTCTGGATGCGCGCGCCGAGCCGGGCGGCGTTCTCGATCAGGCGCTCCTGCTCGATCACCTCCAGCGTGGCGATGCCGGCGGCCATCGCCAGGTCGTTCTTGGAGAAGGTCGAGCCATGCACGACGGCGCGGTCCATCCGGTCGAAAATCTTGTCGAAGATCGCCTTGCGCGTCAGCAGCGCGCCGACCGGGACATGCCCGCCCGAGAGCGATTTCGACAGCAGCACCATGTCCGGCTCGACGTTCCAGTGTTCGACGGCCAGGAATTTGCCGGTGCGGCCCATGCCGGTCTGGATTTCGTCGGCGACCAGCAGCGTCCCGTATTTGCGGCAGAGGGCCGCCGCCTCGGGCAGGAAGGCGTCGTCCGGAATGTTCACGCCCTTGCCTTGAATGGGCTCGAAGATGAAGGCCGCGTATTGGCGCGTGGCCAGCGCCCGCTCCAGCTCGGCGATGTCGTTGAACGGGACGCGCGTGCAGTCCGGCAGCAGCGGCTCGAAGCCGCTGCGGAAATTCTTGTCGTCGGTCAGCGACAGCGAGCCGTAGGACAGGCCGTGATAGGAGTGGCCCATATACAGAATGCCGGGGCGGCCGGTCGCGCCGCGCGCGAATTTGATGGCGGCCTCGACGCACTCCGTCCCCGAATTGGCGAAGAACGCCTTCTCCAGATAGGGCACGAACTTCATCAGCTTTTCGGCCAGCAGGCCCGCCAGCACCGACACGTCCATCTGCACGAGATTCGGAAAGTCGCTGTCCAGAACGCTGGTCAGCGCCTGGCGCAGGGTGGGGTGATTGCGGCCGATGGCGAACACGCCGAAACCGCTCAGCAGGTCGAGATATTTCTGGTCCTGCCGGTCATAGAGATACTGCCCCCGGCCGCGGCGGAAGCCGACGTCGAAGCCGATCGTCTTCAGAACACGGACAAGCTGCTCGTTCAGGTAGCGGCTGTGCAGCGCCCCCCGATCGGTTTCCCGGTCCGCAACCATCTGAGGCAGGTTCAGCTTTTCACCCGTCATCGCTCACACTTTTGCTTTGTTGTGATGGCATCCCCGATGCTGATACCATCTGTACGGTCGTTTTGGCCGCGAGTATTTTCCTCGACTGCGCCGAACGATTATTGAGAAACTGGCTCAAGTAAATAGGGCACTGAGATAATGCGAAAGTTCGTTTTGTCGGGAACCTTGCTTCTCCTCGCAGCGACGCCTGCCCTGTCCGCAGACCCGGTCGGCGAATGGCTTGTGAAGGATGGAAGCGCTCGGATCAAGGTGGTGAGTTGTCCTCCGGCGCTTTGGGGTGTGATTTCGGCGGAGGTGAAGCCTGGGCGCGACGAGGCCAACCCCGATCCGGCCCAGCGGAATCGGCCGATGCTCGGGGTGCCGATCCTCATCAACATGAAGCAGTCCGAGCCGAATCTGTGGACCGGCAAGATCTACGATGCACGCGGCGGCAGCCTTTACGACGCCAAGATGAGCCTCAGCCGGAACGACATGCTGGAGGTCCGTGGCTGCATGGGCGGAATCTTCTGCGGCGGCGAGGACTGGAAGCGCGTCACCGACACCAACACCCCGCCGCTGCCGCCGCAGGCGGCCCCGGCGAATCAGCCGAAGAACGGGGCGATGGCTCCGGCGAAGGGCGGAGCGACGAAAGGCGGAGCGATGGCCAAGCAGGCCGCCGCCGGCGCGCCCGGCCAGCCGCCGCTTGATCCGGTCTGCTCAAATGTGAGCAGCCTCGTTCCCCGGAGCTGAGTCGTCCGAGTTTGTATCCTCGCGCGGCTTGCCCATCAGGGCCGGCTGGAAGAGCACCGCCGCGAGGAGCGTCGTCAGCAGCGACAGCGCCAGCAGTTTGCCCATGCTGGCGGTGCCGGGATGGCTTGAGAACCACAGGCTGCCGAACGCGGTCGCGGTCGTCAGCGCACTGTAGAAGATCGCCCGCGTCAGGCTCGATTGCAGCAGGTTGGTGCTGCCGGCGCGCCAGGCCGTGACGTAGTAGATCTTGAACGCGACGCCGACGCCGAGCAGCAGCGGCAGCGCGACGATGTTGGCGAAATTCATCGCGATGCCGAGCAGCACGCAGATTTCGAGCGTGAGCGCCCCCGCCAGCACCAGCGGCACCAGCGTCAGCAGCACGTCGCCGATCCGCCGCAGCACGATCCACAACAGAATCGAGATCGACAGCAGCGCCCAGAGGCCGGCGTGGATGAAGGCTTCCGAAATTGTGTGGCCGGCTTCCAGAATGGAAATCGGCCCGCCGATGGCTGTCGGCTCGACCGCCAGCGTGGCCCGGGCGAACTGCCGGAGCGTTTCATTGTCGTTCGGATCGCCCTTCGGCAGCGCCTGAACGCGCACCCGTCCGTCGGCGATGACCCAGTCGGCAACGATGTCGGCCGGCACGTCCTTCATGGTGACGGGCTTGGCCTGGAGCGACTGCGCGATGCCGCCCAGCGCAACCTTGAGCGGGCGGATGAACGCGGTCTGCACCTTCGCCCGCTGCGCCTCGCCGGCGTTGGCGAGTTTCAGCAGCAGTCCCGACAGGCGCAGCATCGCCTCCGCGCCGGGCCCGGAGCGGCCGGATGCGGATTGCTTCAGCATGTCGGAGGCGTCCTTCAGCGCCTCGACATTTTCAGCGTCGGTCGGCGGCGCGAGCTTGGCTTCCTGGAATGTCGGGCCGAGAACCTTCGCCGCCTGCCGGATCGCCGCAAGCTTCGGTTCCTGATCGGCGGGCACGAAGAAATCGACCGAGGTGACGCGCTCGACCTCCGGCACTTTTCGCAGGCGCTCCTCGACCTTCTTGGCTTCCGCGGCGTTCGGGGCAATGACGTCGACGGCGTTGGCGCCGCTTTGCGGGTCGTTGCGGATGTCGAGGAACGTCGCGACCGATTCCACCTTTGCGCTGCGCAGGTTCATCGGGTTGAAGTCGAATTTCAGGAAATAGAGAAGCGGCAGGCCGAGCACGGCGACGCCGAGGGTCATGGCGACGATCGCGATCCGGTGCCGCTCCATGAAGGCGTCGACGGGCGCCATGAAGGTGTAGCCGAGTTCGGCTTTCTCGCCCGGCGGATTGAACTGGCTGAGCAGCGCCGGCAGCACGGTGATGCTTCCGAGGAAGGCGATCAGCATGCCCGCGCCGGCGATTTTTCCGAGCTGCGACACGCCCTCGTAATCGGTCGGCAGGAACGACAGAAAGCCCAGCGACGTCGCCACGGCCGCCAGCGACAGCGGAACGGCCGTGTTTTCGGCGGCCTTCACCAGCGCGCCATCCAGATCGTCGTTCTCGAATCGCTCCGAGCGATAGCGCACGCTGAACTGGATGCCGAAATCGACGCCTAGCCCGACGAACAGCACGGCAAACGCCACCGAAATCGGATTGAACGAGCCGGCCAGCATCAGGCCGACGGCGGTCGTGATGGCAAGGCCGAGCGTCAGCGTGATCGAGACGGCGGCGATGATCTTCCACGAATGCAGCGCCAGCCAGAGGATGCAAAGAACGATCAGGGCGGTGATGATCGAGTTGACGACGATGCCTTCCTGCGTGCTGCCGAATTCGTCATTGGCGATCGCGATCGGGCCGGTGAGCCGAACCTTTGCCTGATATTTGCCGGCAAGATCGAGGTCGGACACTTCCTTGCGAATCAGGTTTTCGGCGGCGCGGCCGGGCTCCAGCGCCTGATAGTCGAGCACCGGGCGGATTTGCAGGAAGCCGCGCTTGTCGGAGGCCGGCAGCGGGCCGCCATTGGCGAGTTCGCGCCAGGAGAAGGTGGCCTCCTTGCCGTCGAGAATCGTCTCGATCGTGTCGGAGAAGCTGTTCAGCGGTTTTGCGAGATCGTCGGTCTTGATCTCGTTGCGCTTCAGGCCGGCGAGAACCGTGGTCAGCGCCTCGGTCAGGCCGCGCAGGCTCGGATCGGTGGCGAGGCTGCCGATCAGCGGCTCCGACCGGGAGAGTTGCTCGGCGGTCGATTTCACTTCGTCCGTCGGCAGAAAAAGCAGGCCGTTCTTCTGGAAGAACTCGCTTCCGGCGATATTGCGGACGCTTATGAATTCTTGCGGCCGTCCCTGGAGCTTCTGCTCCAGCTCGTGGGTTGCAAGCTGTGTCAGTTCGGCGGTCGGGGCCTCGACCACAGCCACCATCCCGTCGAACGTTCCGGGGAAGGCTTTGTCATAAGCCATCTCGCGCTGCCGCCAGTCGAGATCGGTCGAGATCAGCTTGCTGATGTCGGTGTTGATCGCAAAATTCTCGGAGGTGTACCAGCACGAGAGCCCTGCCAGGATGAGCGCCGCCAAAATCACGGATTTGGAGAAGCGCGTGCAAAATCTGACGATCTCGATGACGGCGGTTTTCAGCACGGGTGATGGACCTTAAGACGCCCGATAAGGGCAGGGTATTCGAGGACTGGTTTGACGCGCTTGGGCCGATGCCGTTCCGCGCAACTCAATTCGTGCGTCGTGCCGGTGGTCGGCGCCAACGCCCGTATTGCAGGATGGGGCGTAGTTGCTTGTGATTGGTCGGAAAAGCAAGCTCCGAAGGTTCACGGTGAAGTGTTGTCGGGAACGGGCGCCGGAGCGGGGCGTTTTCGTCCCGATGCCGCGTCATGTCCGGTGCGCCGATACCGATCCATGCGAAAGGTGACCAAAAGGCGGAACTGGCCGGTTGGAAATTGCGATGTATCCTCAGGCGGGGTGCCTCGCGGATCAAAAAGCCGGCATTGAGCCGTATCTTGGTACCGTTGCGGCGGGTTGCGTGGCGGCAGCCGAAGTCATACAGGTCAATAAGCGAAATTTACCAATATTCCAGGCCCGCTGCACTGCGATATCTGCTATGCGACTCAAAACCATCAGACTGCGCTAAGAGACAGAGCTTAACACCGATGTCATCTCGGTTCGCCGAAGCCCGCTCGGTTCGGCGTCAGATGGCCTCGCACACTCGGCGCTCCGGACGGGGCGGTTGCTCATTCTTCGCCAATCGCTGATCGGCGGCCATGAAGGCCGGCGGACCGGGATTGGAAAAGACCGACGACCGCTTTCACAAGACAGGTTGCGCCCGCTTATTCGAGACGGAAAGACGCGCTTAAAATGGCTATGGCAATACCGTTCTTCAAAGAATTGCGTATCGGTGGTTACATGATGAAGCAGCGGCTGCTTGGCCGTAAGCGCTATCCGCTGGTGCTGATGCTCGAACCGCTCTTCCGCTGCAATCTCGCCTGCGCGGGCTGCGGCAAGATCGATTACCCGGATGCGATCCTCAACCGCCGCATGAGCGCGCAGGAGTGCTGGGACGCGGCCGAGGAGTGCGGCGCGCCGATGGTGGCGATTCCCGGCGGCGAGCCGCTGATCCACAAGGAGATCGGCGAGATCGTGCGCGGTCTGGTGGAGCGCAAGAAGTTCGTCTCGCTCTGCACCAACGCGCTGCTGCTGGAGAAGAAGCTCGATCTGTTCACGCCGTCGCCCTATCTGTTCTTCTCGGTGCATCTCGACGGTCTGAAGGATCATCACGACAAGTCGGTGTGCCAGGCGGGCGTGTTCGATCGCGCCGTCTCGGCGATCAGGGCGGCGAAGGCGCGCGGATTCGCCGTCAACGTCAACGCCACCATCTTCGACAACCACGCCGCTCCCGAGATCGCCAAGTTCCTCGACTTCTGCACGGAGCTGGACGTCGGCGTGTCGATGTCGCCGGGCTACGCCTATGAGCGCGCGCCGGATCAGGCGCACTTCCTGAACCGCCAGAAGACCAAGAAGCTGTTCCGCGACGTGTTCGCGCTCGGCAAGGGCAAGAAGTGGAATTTCATGCATTCCGGCATGTTCCTCGACTTCCTCGCCGGCAATCAGGAATATGAATGCACCCCGTGGGGCATGCCGGCGCGCAACATTTTCGGCTGGCAAAAGCCGTGCTATCTGCTCGGCGAAGGCTATGCGAAGACCTTCAAGGAGCTGATGGAAACCACCGACTGGGATTCCTACGGCACCGGCAAATATGAAAAGTGCGCCGACTGCATGGCCCATTGCGGCTACGAGCCGACGGCGGCGCTGGACGCGGTGAAGAACCCGCTCAAGGCGCTGAAGATCGCGCTGACCGGCATCCGCACCACCGGCCCGTTCGCGCCGGAAATAGACATGTCGAAGCAGCGCCCGGCCCAGTACATCTTCTCCGAGCAGGTGCAGAAGAAGCTGTCAGAAATCCGCAGGGACGAGGCCGCTGCTCCGGTCAAGAAGAAGGCTTCGACAGCCGCGTAAGGCGGTGATGGCCTGATTGAAATCGCGGGCCGTCCGCATCAGCGATGGAATGACGGAAGGCTTGCGGGCAATGCCGCGCAGGACCTTCCAGGTGTCGATGTCCCCGTTCGGCTTCAACGCATTGAGCGCCAACGCCGGCAGCGCCCGCGTCGCGGGGTCGCTGACCACCCGCACGGCGGCAAAGGGCAGTCCGATCGCCGCCGCATAGGCCGCGGCGATGTGGCTTTCCATATCGACGGCCAGCGCGGCCGTGGCCCTGCGCAATTCCGATTTGTCGTGCGGATGGATGACCACTTCCTCCGCGCCGGCGATGATCCCCTGAACGACCTTGCGGCCGCCGGCGCCGACCTGTGCGAGCAGCGTGTCGCTGAGCGCGGATGCGGCGGCCCAGCGGCTGCCGATGACGACGATCTCGGTCGCCACCACGATGTCGCCGGGGCGCAGCGACGGGTCCAGCCCGCCGGCGACGCCGAACGAGATGATCCCGCGCACATTCGCCGGCTGGAACGCGCCGAGTTGCCGGCGCAACTGGGCCGGATCGCTCGAACTGCAAATGACCGTCATGCCGGGACCCGCGGCGATGCGCGCTTCTTTCGGCAGACCTGTCACGACGAGGAGAGGGCGCCCGCCAGCCGCGCCGTCGTCAGCCCCCACAATCACATTCCGACTCCGACCGTCCGGCTGTTGCTGTTGCTGAGATTCCGGTACCGCGCCAGCGCCCAGAGCGGGAAGAATCTGCGATAGCCATGATATCGCAGATAGAACACGCGGGGAAAGCCCGTGGCGGTGTAGCGCGCCTCGTCCCATTCGCCGGCGGCGTTCTGGGTCTGCATGAGCCAGGCGACGCCCTTGGCCACAGCCGGGTGATCCACCGCGCCGGCCGCCATCAGCGCCAGCAGGGACCACGCCGTCTGCGACGCGGTGCTGGGGGCGGCCTCGTAGCCCTTGTAGTCCAGCTTGTAGCTCGCCCCGTCCTCTCCCCACCCGCCATCGGTGTTCTGGATGCTGGCGAGCCAGGCGACCGCCTTGCGTACGGCCGGATCGTCCTTGGAGATGCCGGCGGCATTGAGCGCGCAAAGCACCGACCATGTTCCGTAAATGTAGTTCAGGCCCCAGCGGCCGTACCAGGAGCCCTCCGCCAGTTGCGTCTTGCGCAGATATTCGACGCCGCGCGCGAGCGCCGGGCTGGTGTCGACGGTCTTGCCAAGCTGCGCCAGCATCGAGACGCAGCGCGCAGTGACGTCTTCGGTCGGCGGATCGAGCATCGCCGCGTGATCCGAAAACGGAATGTTGTCGAGATAGCGCTCAAGATTGTCGGCGTCGAAGGCGGCGAAACCGCCATCCTTGCTCTGCAAGCCCTCGATCCATTCGACCGCGCGGTCGATCGCCGGATCGAACGCCTTGCCGCCATCGGCGCGGCGCGTGCGATCCATCGCCATCACCACGACGGCGGTATCGTCGAGGTCGGATAGTGCGCGTTGTTGTACTGGAACGCCCAGCCGCCGGGCCGGACGTTCGACGCTTGGCCGCCCAGTCGCCCTTCACGTCCAGCACCTGTCGCGGCTGGAGCCATTCGAGGCCCTGCTTGGCCTTGCGGACGGACTCCTCGTCGCCGGCTTCGAGCAGCGTGTGGCAGGTCAGCGCCGTGTCCCACACCGGCGAGACGCAGGGCTGGCAGTAGGCTTCCTCGCCGTTGAACACCAGCAGCAGATCGATGCCGCGCCGCGTGACGGCGCGCGGCGGATGATTCTCGTCATAGCCGAGCGCGTCATACACCATCACCGTGTTGACCATCGGCGGGAAGATCGCGCCGAGCCCGTCCTCGCCGTTGAGGCGCTCCTCGATGAAGGCGAGCGCCTTGTCCATTGCGCGCTTGCGCAGGAATTTCGGAAAGAAGGGCTCCACCACGCGCAGGATCGAATCGAGGCCGCTGAACAGCGCGAACCAACCACGTTTCTGATGCGGCGCGCGCGGCGGCATGCCGACGCTCATCGGATCTTCGTGAAACAGTTCGTCGATGCGAATTTTCTTCGGATTGCGCGCGAGCGGCTTCAGCGCGGCCAGCATCATCAGCGGCACCATGGTCGTGCGCGCCCAGTAGGAAACCTTGTTCAGATGGAACGGCGACCAGCGCGGCAGCAGCATGATCTCGATCGGCAGCACCGGAACGCTGCGCCATGAGGTCTGCCCGTAGAAGGTCAGAAGAAACCGCGTGAAGATGTTGGATTTCTCGGCGCCTCCATGCGCCAGGATGGCTTCGCGCGCGCGCTTCATATGCGGCGCGTCGATATCATGACCGGCCATCTTCAGCGCGAAGTAAGCCTTGACGCTGGCGCTGATGTCGAAATCGCCGTCCTGAAACAACGGCCAGCCGCCATGCTCGCCCTGGATGCGGATCAGGTAGTTGCCGATCTTGCGCTCCAGCTCCGCGTCCACCGGCTCGCCGAGATAATGACGGAACAGGATGTATTCGGACGGAATGGTGGCGTCGGCTTCCAGCTCGAACACCCAGTGTCCGTCTTTCTGCTGGTGAGTGTGCAGGGCGCGCGTCGCCTGCGTGATGCTGCCTTGCAGCTTTTCGAGATCGAGGTTCGTCATCTGTGTCGGGGTCATCGCGTCAACCTGCCGTGATGATATGTTGGGCGGCCTTGTCGCCGGAGCCGATCGAGCCTTCGATGGTCGAGGGCAGTCCGGTCGCGGTCCAGTCACCGGCGAGGACCAGGTTCTTCCAGGGAGACGGTGCCGTGGCGCAGTGCGTTCTGCTCAGGTCGCTGCGAAGGTCGCGCGGCGTTCGCGCACGATCTGCCAGCGCGGCAGCGAGCCGCTCGCGCCGGTGGCGGCGCAGACCTCGTTCCAGATGGTTTGCGCAAGTTCCTCGCGCGGCGCGTTCATGAGTCGGTCCGCGCCGCTGATCGTCACCGACAGCCGCTCGCGAAACGGGAAAATCCAGTCGATCGTGCCGCCGACCACGCCGACGATCGGCGGCGTCGAAGCCGGCGGATCACAGCGAAAATGTGCGTTCAGGATCGATACGAATTTGGTCGGCGTCTTGATGCCCGGCAGAAGCGTCGCCGCCTGCTTGGCGGGCACCGCCATCACCACGCGGTCGGTTGGCTCGAGCGCAATCGTTCCGTCGCCGAACACCAGCGATTCGATGCGCTCGCCGTTGAAGCCGACCCTGTGCAGTTCGTGATCGAAGCGCACCGTCGCGCCGCGCTCGCGCAGTAGTTTGATCGCGGGCTCGACCAGCACATTGCTCAAGCCCTCGCGCGCGATCAGCGGCCGGCACGCCTGTCCGCCGGCCAGCAGCGTCTGCCGCACGATCGCGCCGGCGAGGCCAGCCGAGCCCAGCGGCGGATCGATGTTCAGCGCGGCGAGCAGCAGCGGCTGCACCAGCCGATCGTAAAGCGGTCCCTTGCAGGCGATCTTGTCGCCGACGAGATCGGTTTCGCCGGCCCAGAGCAGCGGCATCATGCCGAGATAGTCGGAGGCTTTGGTGTCGGGCACACGCTTGTCGTTCTGGAAAATCCAGAACGGAATCTTCCCGTCGTTCATTTGCAGCAGCCAGCGCTTGCCGCTCTTGATGTCGACGAAATCGAACCGCGCATGGTCCGGTCCCGCGAGGCCGGCTTCGGTGCCGATCGACCTTGCGTAGTCGAGCACGCTCTTGTTGCCGGACAGCACGAGATGGTTGCCATTGTCGATCACGAGATCAGTGGCGGCGTCGTAGAAGGAGCGGCAGCGGCCGCCGGCCTGCGGCGTCGCCTCATGCACATGCACGGCGAAACCGGCGTTCGAAAGCCGGACGGCTGCGGCAAGGCCGGATACGCCGGCCCCGATAATGTGAACAGTGGATGTCATCAGATGAAGGCGTATTGCACGAGGATCGACATCTTGGCGAATTTACCAAGGCGAACGTCAGCGCGCGGCGTCTTGAACCCGCGCGCGACGAGGAGATCGAGAATGCTGCCGTAATATTTGCCCATGATGCGCGGCGCGCGAACGATCTTGCGCGGGTAGCGCTCCATGATCGCATTCGCCTCGCGATAGTGATTTTGCGCGCGCGCGATCACCGGCGCGGCGACCGCGGACAGATCGGGACGGGTCACGACCTCGGCGGGGTCGGTGCTGGTGATGCCTGCGCCGTTCAGCGCCTCGCGCGGCAGATAGAGGCGGCCGATCGAAGCGTCCTCGTCGATGTCGCGCAGGATGTTGGTCAATTGCAGCGCGCGCCCGAGATGATGGGCGAGCGCCACGCCGTCGATCCGGTCGAGCCCGAACACGTTGACGGAGAGCCGCCCGACGGCGCTGGCGACGCGGTCGCAATACAGGTCGAGCGTGGCCCAGTCCGGCGCGCGGATGTCCTCATGCGCATCCATCTCCATGCCGTCGATGATCGCCAGGAAATCCTCGCGCTGAAGATCGAAACGCTTGATGTAATAGGGATACTCGTCGAGGCGGGAAGGCGTCTTGCCGGCATAGAGCGTGTCGATATCCTTGCGCCATTGCGCGAGGTCCTGCTTCTTGCGCGCGCTCGGCAAAGCGGAGTCGGCGATGTCGTCGACCTGCCGGCAGAAATTGTAGATCATGAACATCGCGTCCCGCTGCACGGCGGGAAGGATGCGCATCGCGGCATAGAACGAACTCGGCGATGCCGACGCCTGGTTGGATTGTTGCACGCTGCTCATGATCGTTCAGGCCCGCGAGATCTGCCCGGATGCGAACAGCCGCCGGCCGGCGCGGCGGAACAGGCCGCCGGTCAGGCTGGCGAGGCCGTGGCCCGCGATCTGCCATTTGTTGAGATGAACCCGCTCATGCAACGGGTCGCGCGTTTTCAGCAAGTCGATGATCTGCTGCGCGTAGGTCTGGATCACGCCGATCTCCAGCGCCAGCCGCGTGTTGGCCACCTGCGGCGCGAGCGCGAGACTCTCATGCAGCAGCCGTTCGGTGTCGGCGTTGAGTTTGCGCAGGCATTGCGTCATCTGCGGCGAGGAGCGGCCCGCGCCGATCATCTCGACCGTCATGCCGCAGGCATCCATGGCATCCTGCGGGACGTAGACGCGATTGAGGTTGCGGTAATCCTTGCCGCAATCCTGAATGTGATTGATGACTTGCAGCGCGGCGCAGAGCGCGTCCGATGCAGCCCATGTGGATTTGCTCTCGCCATGCACGTCGAGAACGAACCGCCCCACCGGCATCGCCGAATAGTTGCAGTAGTGAAGGAGTTCGGCCCAGTTGGCGTAGCGCAGCTTGGTCACGTCCATGCGAAACGCGGTCAGCACGTCACAGGCATGCTGTGGCGACAGGCCGCGCTCGGCCAGTGCCTCGCGCAGGCGGATCGCTTCCGGCTGGCCGTCGCCGCTGCCGCGCAATTCCGCTTCGAGCTGGTCGAGCTGGGCGAGCTTTTCGTCCGGCGTCAGCGCCGCATGGTCGGAAATATCGTCGGCGATGCGGACGAATTCGTAGAAGGCCAGGATCAGGCCGCGATGGCGCGCCTCGATCACGAATGACGCGACCGGAAAGTTCTCGTCCTTGTGGCCCTTGCCTGATCTCAGTTCGCGCGCAGCCTTCATGAATCTTGCTGAACCCTGGGTGGTCTATCGGGATTATGGAGCGGCGGCGGGACTGCCGCGAAAGCGCCGGGTTTTAGCGGTTAATCGACCGGGACGCGAGTGACGTATGTCACAGTTCGCCCCGAAAATAAACCTTGGACGGCCGGTTTTGCCGCCGGCTCCGGTTTCAAGCAGTAAATATAAGGAGTTGCAATGTTTTTTGCTCGCGCACTGATCGTCTCAGCGGCGGTCCTGCTGGCCGGAACCGCGCTCGCTCAGGACCGGGGCAAGAGTGAGGGCGCCTGCGGGCGGGATGCGTCGCGCTTCTGCAAGAAGGTCATCAATGACGGCGACATGGTCATTCTGGACTGCCTGAAGCAGAATCGCGCCAAGCTGCGCCCGGCCTGCGTCAAGCATCTTCAGGAGAACGGGCAGCTTTAGCCGCGCGTTGTCCGCTTGAGACAAAACAAAGGCCCCGACGATGCGGGGCCTTTGTTCCACGATATTGGCGCCGAGGTCACGCCGCCTGCTTGTGCAGGCTGCCGTTGCCTGAGCCGGTGCCGCGGATCGCCTTCACCGAACGCTCGATCGCGGCCCAGAGCCGGCCGATCTCGCTCGCCGCGCGGCTGGCGGGATCGTATTCGCGCGCGCCTTCGCCATGGCTCAGCGCCAGCACGTAGTTCGCGCGGTTCGTGACCTGTCCGCCCCAGACCGGGGCCTTGAGCTTGGCGAGACTCTCGCGGGCGATCGTCACCAGCGGGCTCTCTACATCGTCGCGCCGCGCCGGCGCGCCGTTCATGACCACCGCATAGGGCTTGCGGCTCGAACGGCAGGTGGAAATGGTTTCCACCACCGCATCGATGTCGAACACGCCGGGCCGCGCAGGGATGACGACGAGGGTCGCATTGCGGATCGCATCGTCCACCACCGCCGAAAGGTTTGGCGGAGTGTCGATGAACACCCATTCGTAGCCGTCGCGCTTGGCCTGGGCGACGATCTCGCTCACCGAACGCACCGCGGTCTTGATCGGCGGTTCGCCGGTTCCGCGCAGTCTTTGCCACAAGCTGAGCGAGCCTTGCGGGTCGGCGTCGACGAGCAGGCAGGATTTGAGGGTCTTGTGCGCATGCGCCGCAAGATGCGCGGCGAGAGTGCTCTTCCCAGAGCCGCCTTTGCGCGACGCGAAAACGATAACGTTCACGAGCATGGCCTCCAGATTGGGTCGCGCCGACGCTGAATCAAAATATTGATTCGCGAAAGCTAAAACATTGCGCGATTTCAAGAACCTGCGAGCCATTGTCGCAGATGTGCCGCGTCGGTGTGCTCGCGGGAACCCGCACAATTTGATTCAAGTGCGGGCGATAACGCACTCATGTCGTTGAGAATTCGATCGCTGAAAATTTGAATGATGTACGCAACGGATTTTTTCGAGGGCCCATCGACACTCGTGCCGCAAGCAGAATGGAGCGTGACAATGTTCTATCTGACGGGCGTGCTCTTTTTATTAAGCGTGATCTCTGCGTGGTCGCACGCGAATGTCGGCCGCGGCTATCTGGTCGCTGACCGGCTCTGCGTCAGCGGAAAAGTGCTCTGCGACAACCCGAAATGGCTTCTGATCGCATCGGCAACGATGGCGGTCATCGCGCTTTACCGCATGTCGCTGAAGCAGTGACGATACGCGGCTCGCGCCGGAGCAAACAGACTCGCTCCGGCGCGAGTGGTCGCGTTCAGCTCGGCGAGTTTCCGCTGCCGTCCATCAGCGGTCCGAACAGCTCCCACGTCTCGCCTTTGAATCGCATCAATTGAAGCTGGTCGATCGGCGCGAAATCGGTCGGAGACGTTTTGATGTGGACGCCCGGAAGGTAGACGCCGATGTCCATGTCGAGATTGGCCATCTGCTTCATGAGGTTCTTGCGCGTCATCTCGTCGCCGCATTGCTTCAGCGCCTGCACCAGCCCTTTCGCGACGCCGAAGCCGAAGACGGTGGCGGCGTCGGCCTGATCGCCTTCCGGATACCATTTCGACATGAAGGCGCGCCACTCGTTCATGCCGGGGTCGTTTTTCCATTGCGGATCGTTCGGGTCCTTCAGATAGGCCGCGCTGATGACGCCTTGCGAATTCGCCACGCCCGCCGGCTTCATGACGGCAGTGACCGAGACCGAGACATTGGTGACGAATTCCACCGGCGACCACTTCATCTCGCCGATCTTCTTTATCGCCTGCGCCGCGAATTTCGGAGTCGCAATATTGACGAAGATATCCGGATTGGCGCTGCGGATCTGCACGATCTCCGAATCCACCGTCGGCGAAGTCACCTCGAACGGCACTTCGGAGACGATGATCTTGCTGCGGTCCTTGCCGAAGGCGTCGTGGAATCCGGCCAGGTAGTCCTTACCGAAATCGTCGTTCTGGTAGAGGATGCCGACGGTCTTGCCGGGATAGTTCTTCATGATGTAGCGCGCATAGATCCGCGCTTCGCTCTGATAGCTCGGCTGCCAGCCGATGCTCCAGGGAAAATGCTTCGGGTCGTTCCATTTGCTCGCGCCGCTGCCGATGAAGACTTGCGGGACGCCTTTCTGGTTGAGGTATTTGTGGATCGCCGAATTGCCCGGCGTTCCGACCACCTGATAGATCGCGAAAACCTCGTCGCTCTCGACCAGCTTGCGTGTTTGCTCCACCGTTTTCGGCGGGCTGTAGCCGTCGTCATAGGAAATGAAGTTGATCTTGCGGCCGTTGATGCCGCCTTCGGCGTTGATCATCTTGAAATAGGCGGCCTCCGTCTTGGCGATGGTCGCATAGGCCGACGCCGGCCCGCTATAGGGCGCGATGTTGCCGATCTTGATTTCGGTGTCGGTGGCGCCGGTGTCGTTCTTCTTTTGCGCGGCGGCAAGGCCGCTGCCCAGCGCGAGCAACAGCGCGGACGCGGCGACGGTGGCCGCGGCTTTCAGGAGCCGTCGTTTCGACATCGGATATCGTTGTGAGACGGGGTCTTGTGAAGCGTGGTGCATCGATCGTCCTCCCTGACATTGCGAGCGCTGGCGGCCGCGTGTTCTTGAGAGTCTTTTTGGAGCCGTCGGGCTCTGATGCAGCTTCAATGTGGCACGCACGTCCGCGTTCCGCCAGCAATGGCGTTTCACGTCCGCTTGATTGCTGGAGCATGATTCTGAAAATGGGAGCTAAGATCGCCGCGATCGCCAGCTCGCCCATTTGCGTTCGCCCCACTGAAAGACCCGCACCAGCGGCTTTTGCAGAAAGGGCAGGTCCTGCGCGATGACCAGGAGGCCGAGCGGCAGCATCCAGAAACCGAGGATCGGCAGGAAGGAGAATATGCCACCGATGATAAGCAGAATTGAAACAACGATCCGCGCAGGCAACATCGTCGGCCGACGCAGCCATCGCGCAAAACGCCGGAAGCGGCCGGGCAACTGCCGCTCGATCAGCCGGAAATAGCGGTCGAGTTCTGCTCGCGTGGCTGCGTCGCTCATGGAGTCTGTGGGGTCGGTCGCGCGGGCGTGTGCATGGGACTGTTAAATAGGAGCGACGGCATAGGTTCCGCCAGACCGCGATCGCAGAATCGGTGCGATCCAACACGATCGTGATCGCCGATGGTTTGGGCCGAAATTCGGCAGCCGGGGCGAAACGACGGAATATGCGCATTCCGCCCGCGCGCTTGTCTTGTTTCGCCGCGTGCTCCACCCTGCCGCGCAAGACGAAAGCCGATGTCGCGCGGGAGGAAAATTCATGAAGGCGCTGATGAGCCACAATGCGGGCGGACCGGAAACGCTGGTGCTGGAGGATGTCGCCGCGCCCGAGCCGAAGGCCGGCGAGGTGCTGATCGCGATCCGCGCCTGCGGTGTCAACTATCCCGACGTGCTGACGATTCAGGACCTGTATCAGACCAGGCCGCCGCGCCCGTTCGCGCCCGGCACGGAGATCGCGGGCGTCGTCGAGAAGCTCGGCGCGGGCGTCACGGCGTTCAAGGTCGGCGACAAGGTGTTCGGGGCGATCGGGCATGGCGGTATGGCCGAAAAGGTCGCCGCGCCCGTGGAGCGGCTGTCGCCGATCCCGGACGGCATGTCGTTCGAGGACGCCTCGGCGTTTTCGTCGATGTACAACACCTCCTATATGGCGCTGAAGGACCGCGCCGACATCAAGCCGGGCGAGCGGCTCCTGGTGCTGGGCGCTGCCGGCGGCGTCGGCATCGCCGCGGTCGAACTCGGCAAGGCGTTCGGAGCGCATGTCATCGCCGCCGCCTCATCGCAGGAGAAGGTCGACGCCGCGAAGAAGGCGGGCGCGGACGAGGGCGTCGTCTATCCGCGCGGGCCGTTCGATCGTGCCGGGCAGAAGGCGCTGGCCGAACTGTTCAAGAGCGTCGCCGGCGAGAAGGGATTCGACGTCGTCTACGATCCGGTCGGCGGCGACTACGCGGAAGCGGCGCTGCGCTCGATGGCATGGGGCGGGCGCTTTCTGGTGGTCGGTTTCCCGGCCGGCATTCCGAAAATTCCGCTGAACCTGCCGCTGCTCAAGACCTGCCAGATCGTCGGCGTCTATTCCGGCGGCTTCAAGAAGGAGCACCCGCAAAAGAGCCGCGAGAACACCAAGGCGATCATCGATCTTTACCAGAAGGGCAGGATCAAGCCGCTGGTGTCGAAAACCTATCCGCTCGCCAAGGGCGGCGACGCCATCGCCGCGCTCGCGGCGCGCGAGGCGCTCGGCAAGGTGGTTGTGACGATCGATTGAGCGGCGAGGACGTGAACGCTGGCAACGCCGCCGCGTTCGCCTATAGTGCGTTCCACAAAAAGAAAGGGAGACTCCCAGTGGCGAATATGCGCGTGCTCGCGTCCGATCTGCAATTTCCTGAAGGCCCGGTGGCGATGCCGGACGGATCGGTCATTCTCGTTGAAATCCGTGGCCAGAAGCTGACGCGCGTCCATCCCGACGGGCGGAAGGAAACGGTCGCCGACATTCCGGGCGGACCGAACGGCGCGGCGCTGGGACCGGACGGCAAGATGTATGTCTGCAACAATGGCGGCTTCAAATACGCCATGGTCAACGGCCGGCATGTCTCGGTCGGTGCGATGGACGGCTACACCAGCGGTTCGTTGCAGCGTGTCGATCTGCAAAGCGGCAAGGTGGAAACGCTGTTCACCGCCTCCGCCGGCAACAAGCTCAACGGCCCGAACGATCTCGTGTTCGACAAGGCCGGCGGTCTGTGGTTCTCCGATCTCGGCAAGCGCCGCCCGCGCGATATCGATCTCGGCACGGTTCATTATGTGAAGCCCGGAATGAAGGATATCGTCGAAGTGGTTTCGGGGCTGCTGCCCGCGAACGGCATCGGCCTGTCGCCGGACGAGAAGACCGTCTATGTCGCCGAAACGCCGACCGCCCGCGTCTGGTCGTACGAGATCACGGGCGAGGGCCAGATCGCGCAGATCGAGCCGATCTACCGCGGGGAGAAGGGCAAGCCCGTGGCCGGGCTCGGCGGCTATCAGATGTTCGACTCGCTGGCGATCGAAGCCAATGGCAACATCTGCGTCGCCACGCTGGTGTCGGGCTGCATCTCGGTGATCGCGCCGGACGGAAAACTGGTCGAGCAGATTCCGACCGGCGATCCGCTCACCACCAATATCTGCTTCGGCGGCCCCGACCTGAAGACGGCTTACATCACCTTGTCGGGCAAGGGCGAGTTGGTGGTGATGGACTGGCCGCGGCCGGGCCTGCCGCTGAACTTCCTGAACAAGTGAGGCGAAGATGCCCTGGCTCGAGCCGGTGACGCTGAAGGGAGAGCACGCCACGCTGGAGCCGCTGGCGCATGCGCATCATGACGGCCTCGTCGCCGCGGTGAAGGACGGCGGCCTGTGGGACCTCTGGTATACGTTCGTGCCGCATCCCGACAAGATGAAGGAAGAGATCGACCGCCGCCTCGGCTTGCAGGCGTCGGGCTCAATGCTGCCTTTCACGGCGCGGCGGCCGGACGGCACCATCGCCGGCATGACGACGTTCATGAATGTGGACGCCGCCAACAAGCGCGTGGAGATCGGCTCGACCTGGTATCGCAAGGCGGTGCAGCGCACGCCGTTCAACACCCAATGCAAGCTGCTCTTGTTGCAGCATGCGTTCGAGGCGCTGAACTGCATCGCCGTTGAATTCCGCACGCATTTCTTCAACCAGCAGAGCCGGGCGGCGATCGCCCGTCTCGGCGCGAAGCAGGACGGCATCCTGCGCAACCATCAGGTCGCGCCGAACGGCACGCTGCGCGATACGGTGGTGTTCTCGATCATCGCGGCGGAATGGCCGACGGTGAAGGCGCATCTGACCTATCAGTTGGAGAAGGGGCGGTAGAGCATGATCCCGAAAAGTGGGAACCGGTTTGCGCTTCGCGGCCCTTCGGGTCGGGAAAGATCATGCTCAAACAAAAAGATATGCGACGAGTCTGATTCAACGCAGTTGAACCAGACTCTAGGCTTTCCGCGCAACGACGGGCCTGCATATAAAAAATCGCCGGGCAATGCCCGGCGATTTGTTGTTATATCGATCGAAGTGTCGTCACCGCCAGACGCAGCGCTGGAAACGGTTGCTGTATCGCATCCCAGGTCCGCAGGGATCGCGGAAGACGCGCGGCGGCGGACCGGGCCGATAGTAACGCGGCGGCGGAGGCGGCCCGCGATTGAAGTCCGGCACGCAGCCGCCACGCCGGCCGCTGTAGCGCATGCCGGGACCGCAGCCGTCGCGGACGAGTGTCGCGTCCGTTTCGACCGTGGCGTTCTTCGCCACTCCCAGCGGAGACGCGCCGACAGGTAGCGATGCGAGCGTAACCGCGCCTAGCACGACAGCCGCAGCAGTCGTCGCGAGGGTCATTCGTTTCCACATGACAATGTCCTTATACGAATGTGAAGCCCGATTTTGTCCGAGCCGGTGAAAGGTCTTTTGACCCTTCACAAACAGGGTCGATGCCGATCTTCATCTGCAACGTGGCCGGACCAAGGCAAAAAATAACGCCGGAGTTCGTCCGGCGTTATTGTTTCTGTATGGTGTAGCGAGAGAGCGGGTCAGACCTCGCGGCGGCTGAGGAACGCCAGCCGCTCGAACAGATGCACGTCCTGCTCGTTCTTCAATAGCGCGCCATGCAGCGGCGGGATCAGCTTGCGCGGGTCGCGCTCGCGCAGCATTTCCGGCGTCATGTCTTCGTTCAGCAGCAGCTTGAGCCAGTCGAGCAGTTCGGACGTCGACGGCTTCTTCTTCAGGCCGGGGACCTCGCGCACCTCGAAGAAGATGCGCAGCGCTTCCTCGACCAGCCGCTGCTGATGCCGGGGAAGTGGACCTCAGCGATCTATTCATCGTCTCCTGATCCGGGAACTTGATGTAGTGGAAGAAGCAGCGGCGCAGGAAGGCGTCCGGCAGCTCTTTCTCGTTGTTGGAGAGGTAATCATGATGATCGGGCGCTGCTTCGCCTTGATGTTCTCGCCGGTCTCGTAGACGAAGAACTCCATGCGATCGAGTTCGAGCAGCAGATCGTTCAGGAACTCGATGTCGGCCTTGTCCACTTCGTCGATCAGCAGCACCGGGCGCTTCTCGGAGGTGAACGCCTCCCACAGCTTGCCGCGCTTGATGTAGTTGCCGATATCGGTGACGCGCTTGTCGCCGAGCTGGCTGTCGCGCAGGCGCGAGACGGCGTCGTATTCGTAAAGGCCCTGCTGCGCCTTGGTGGTGGATTTGATGTGCCAGGTGATCAGCGGCGCATCCAGCGCGCGAGACTTCCTCGGCCAGCACCGTCTTGCCGGTGCCGGCTCGCCCTTGATGAGCAGCGGGCGCTCCAGCGTGATGGACGCGTTGACCGCGACCTTGAGGTCGTCGGTGGCGACGTAATTCTTGGTGCCGGTAAATTTCATAGGACCGCCTTGTTTCTTCCTTCGGTTTTATCGAGACCTCGCCGATATTTTTCTTGGCGGTGTCCATTCAAACATGCGGCCGGTGACAATCGCCGGCCAGCCGCGCTCAAATTCCTTAGTCAGGCCCGCCGGATCAGCGCGATCAGGACCAGCACGATGATGCCGCCGATCGCCGCATTGATGATGGCGCGCACGATGCCGGTGCCGAGCGCGAGGCCAAGCTGCGGCAGCAGCCAGCCCGCGACCACCGCGCCGACGATGCCGATGACGATGTTGCCGATCAGCCCGAAACCGCCGCCCTTGACGACGAGACCGGCGATCCAGCCGGCGATCGCGCCCACGATCAGCCACGCAATGACCGATTCAACCATCGAATTTCCCCCGTTCCGATGAATCATCTTGCTTGCCGCGCGGTGCCAGCCGCCCGAGTGCCCGACGGCTCGCAAAAGCCTTCGAACCGGGTCAGTCTAAAGGAATTCGCGGCCCGGTCCAGCATCGGCGGACCAGATTCGCGCGGGAAAGCTCTGCTTGCCGCGCGTATCGGCTTGCGCGGCATGAGGGGTGGGGCGCGGTCCAAAAGGCTATTGCTCTCTTGACGGGATACGCGATCCCGGCACACTCTGCGCCCATGTTTTTGCAATTCTTCTCCTCTCTGCGCGAGGCGCAGATTCCCGTCACCCTGCGTGAGTATCTCACGCTGATGGAGGCGCTCGACAACGATTTGGCCGATCAGACGGTCGAGAATTTCTACTATCTGGCGCGCGCGTCGCTGGTGAAGGACGAACGCAACCTCGACAAGTTCGACCGGGTGTTCGGCGTCACCTTCAAGGGGCTGGAAAGCCTGCTGGACGCGCTCGACAAGGCCGACATTCCCGAGGAATGGCTGAAGAAGCTGGTCGACAAATACCTTACCGAGGAAGAGAAGAAGCAGATCGAGGCCATGGGCTGGGACAAGCTCATGGAAACGCTGCGCAAGCGCCTCGAGGAGCAGAAGGGCCGGCATCAGGGCGGCAACAAATGGATCGGCACCGCCGGCACCTCGCCATTCGGGGCGGAGGGTTACAATCCGGCCGGCGTGCGCATCGGCCAGAAGAAAAACCGCAATTTCTCGGCCGTGAAGGTCTGGGACAAGCGTGAGTTCAAGGACCTCGACGGCAATGTCGAGCTCGGCATCCGCAACATCAAGGTCGCGCTGCGCCGCCTGCGGAAATTCGCGCGCACCGGCTCCGCGGACGAACTCGATCTCGACACCACGATCACGAAGACGGCGAACCAGGGCTATCTCGACCTGCATATGCGGCCCGAGCGGCGCAACGCGGTGAAGGTGCTGATCTTCTTCGATATTGGCGGCTCGATGGATTCGCATATCGCCACCTGCGAGGAGCTGTTCTCGGCGGCAAAGACCGAATTCAAGCACATGGAGTATTTTTACTTCCACAACTGTCTCTATGAGAGCGTGTGGAAGGACAACCGCCGCCGCTTCACCGACCGCACCAAGACGTGGGACGTGATGCACAAATATCCGCACGACTACAAAATCATCTTCGTCGGCGACGCCTCGATGTCGCCTTACGAGATCGTGATGCCGGGCGGATCGGTGGAGCACGTGAACGAGGAGGCCGGCTCGGTCTGGCTGGAGCGCATCACGCGGCTTTATCCGCATGTCGTCTGGCTCAATCCGGTGGCGCAGAAGCACTGGAGCTATTCGGAGTCCATCACCGTCATCAAGAAGGCGATGAACGACCGCATGTTCCCGCTGACCATCGAAGGCCTCGACAACGCCATGCGCGAGCTGGTGCGGTAAAATCACCGGCTCTTTCCGGCGGCGGTGCTACCGCCGCGGTGCGATGAACGCTGAAAGCACGGCCTCCGGCAGAACGACAGGACAGGCTGACGCAGCCGCTTGCGGCGCGGGGCCGCCATGCCCATTTTCATGACATGAACGCTCATCAGCGCCGGCCCGCCGAAGGCCCGATCATCGATCAGGACGGACGCGAGGTGCCGCCCGAAACCTTGCGCAACGCGCATTTCAGCGATGACGGCCCGCGCGTGGAATTTCACACTTTCGGAATGCATGCGCGGCCATTGACGCGCGAGGAGCGTCTGTCGCGGCTGGAGGCGCTCGGCAATCTGCTGGACACGGCGTTCATCCTGCCGGGGACGAATGTCCGATACGGCCTGGACGGGCTGATCGGCCTCATCCCGATCGTCGGCGACATCATCACCACCGCGATCGCGCTGTGGATCGTGCGCGAGGCGCGCGCGCTCGGTGCGCCGCGTTACCTCGTGGCGCGGATGCTGGGAAACGTCGCCCTCGACGGCGTGGTCGGGCTGGTGCCGTTGGTCGGCGATGCGTTCGACGTGGCGTTCAAGGCGAATGTCCGCAACGTCCGCCTGCTGCGGCGCTGGATCGACAAGCAGCGATAATCTTTTCCGTGCCCCGGAATCAAAATGGCCGGGCAAGCCCGGCCATCGTGACGATAAAGAAAAATCCGGAAAAAAAGCCTCAGGCGGCGGCCTGCTTGCGCTCCAGCGGGAAGTCGGCGCTGTTGTAGAGCGCGCGAATCCCGGCCTGGTCGAAACGCTTCTCGCTGACTTCGAGATAGGCACCGTTGAGGGAATCGGCCGGCAGTTGTTCGACGGCAAAGCGGATCGCCTCGGCCGCGTTGTCGAAGCGGCGATAGGTGAAGCCGGCGCGCTTCTTGTTGCGGATCGGAGCGGGGAACAGTTCGGCACTGCGATTGTAGTTGAATGCGGACATGATCGGACGCCTTCAAATTCTGGTCGGTTTCGGTATTGGGTTCGTCGGGCGCGCGCCGCTTCAGCGAGCCGGCCCGGTGTGATGTCCCCAATATAGGCATTCATTGCTGCAATTGCGAGAAAGAAGTGCCCGCGGGGTGCGCCGCTCGCGCATGCGAGAGGCGCGCAAACCGGGAAAGTTAATAGAACAAACAGAGAAGATTCGAAGAAACTCGCCTTAAATTGTGTTCGGATGAGCAAGATCGAACAAAAGTTCGTCGACTCTCGCATATTGAAACGAAGTTGCCGCTCGGAGGCCGGTTATTTAGGCTTCAGTTTCAGCGCGGCGGAGTTGATGCAATAACGCAATCCGGTCGGCCCCGGTCCGTCCGGAAAGACATGGCCGAGGTGTCCGTCGCATTTCGAACAGAGAACCTCGGTGCGGATCATGCCGTGACTGGTGTCGCGCTCCTCGTCGACGTGGCTCTCCACGGCGGGCGCGGTGAAACTCGGCCAGCCGCAGCCGGACTCGAATTTGGTGTCGGACTCGAACAGCGGCTGGCCGCAGCCGGCACAGACATACGTGCCTTTGGCCGTCGTGTTCTCATATTCGCCGGACCACGGCCGCTCCGTCGCCTTCTCGCGCAGCACCGCGTATTGCATCGGAGTCAGCTGCTTGCGCCATTCGTCGTCGCTCTTGCGGACCTTGCCGTCGCTCTCGATGCTGCTCATGATCGATCCATCCTCGTTCGCGTCTGTCGCCCGCCGTCAGCTCGACATGGGCTCAATAATGTGGGCTCAACATGACGTCCGGAGTTTCGTTCCGGACACTATCAAATCATGACACCGGCCGACAATCGTTCAGTTGGCGCTCAGTTGGCGACTGCCTTCGCATCCTTCACCAGCACCGGCTTTTCGCGGAAATCGGCGGGAAAATACTTCGCCATGTGGCCGATCTTCGGACGGTCGTTGATGAGAATATAAGGCTGATACGGGTTCCGCGTCGCATAGTCCTGATGATAGTCCTCGCCGATATAAAACGGCTTTCCACTTTCGATCGTGGTCGCGATCGTGCCGTGAAAGACCTTCGCCGCGTCGAGCTGGGCGATATAGGCTTCTGCGACCTTCTTCTGTTCGTCGGTCTGCGCGAAGATCGTCGAGCGATATTGCGTGCCCACGTCGGGACCCTGCCGGTTCAGTTGCGTCGGATCGTGGACGACGGAGAAGAAGATTTGCAGCAGCTTGCCGTATGAGATCTTCTTCGGATCGAACGTGATCTCCACCGCCTCGGCGTGGCCGGTATCGCCGTCATTAGTGCGCTTGTAGTGCGCGGTTTCCTTGGCGCCGCCGGCATAGCCGGACACCGCGTTCACGACGCCGCTCGTGTGCTGATAGACCACCTGCACGCCCAGAAGCAGCCGCCGGCGAACACGGCCGTTTGCAGGCCGTCCGACGCGGCGGCGTCGATCCGTGGCGCTGGGATCGCGACCGGCTCGGAGGAGGCCGAAGCCGGTGCAGGCATGAAAGCAAGCGATAGAAGCGCGGCCGTGACGGCTGCGAATGTTCGGGTCTTGCGCATCGGGGTCGGGCGCATGGGTGTTCCTCTGGACGAAGCCGGTCGGGTCATTGGTTCTTCAAGAGATATGTAACTTACCGCCTCGCATCAGCGCCCTGCACACACGAGTGCGTGAGCCCGCCGGCCGTCGCATAGAAAAAGGGCCGCGGAAAATATCCGCGGCCCTTGGAAGATTTGCCCAATGGACTTAAGGGCAGGGGTGCCTATTGCCGTCATAGCCAAGATAGGTGCCTGACGCCGGATCGTAGGATTTGAATCGCTGCGAACAGTAAGCCACCTCGTTGGCGTCAGCCTGGGCCTGACTGTTGGCGATGGCGCCGCCGATGATCGCTCCGGCGGCGAGACCGCCGATGGCGGGACCCCAGCCATAGCCGCGACGATGATGCCATCCCGGACCGCCGCGCCAATGCCCGCGGTGTCCATGCCATCCGTGGCGATGCCCGCGCCACTGAACATGCTCGACGCCGCTGGCAACGGCCGGAGACCTGAGACCGTTATCGCGCGTCAAGGGCGCGGACATCGCCGGCGCGCTGAATGCAAGAGCCGTTGATCCGGCGAGCGTCAGCGCGGCAAGTGTTCGTGCAAATTTCATCGATAGCTCCTTCCTGAGTTCTGCGAGGAAAACGGGCTGGCCGATGAAGCGTTCCGAAGATGAAGGGAGTTTAATGTTCGCGATGCCTGCGAGACGCATGCGAATGGAACGCGCGCCAGAGGGGAACATAGAGATGCGAGACGATCAGACCACGATGCTGAGACGTTTCGCCGCGCGCGTGATGCCGGTGTAGAGCCAGCGGGCGCGCGCCTCCTGAAACGCGAAGCTCTCGTCGAACAGCACCACATCGTCCCATTGTGAGCCTTGCGATTTATGGACGGTGAGGACGTAACCGAAATCAAATTCGTCATACGGCCGGCGTTGTTCCCACGGAATGTCCTCCATGCTCCCCGCAAAACAATCCGCCCGCACTGACACCTTGACGGCGCGCGCACCCGTCTCGTCGTCGGGAACGAGCCGCATCGTCACGATTCGCGATTTCGATTGCGCGCGCGCCTTCACGCGCCAGAGGCCGCCGTTGAACAGCGCCTTCTTGCGGTTGTTGCGCAGGCACACCAGCTTGTCGCCGGCGACGGGAAGGGGATCGGTGATGTCCAGCTTCTCGCGGACGCGCATGTTGTAGGCGCGGCGGGTGTTGTTGCGGCCGACCAGCACCTGGTCGGCCTCCATCACCCGTGCCGGATCCAGCGCCTGGCGGCTGACGACCTGCGTGTCGCCATAGTCGCCGATCTCGATCTCGCGTCCCTCGCGCACATCCATCGACAGGCGGACGATCGGATCGTCCTGCGCCTGCCGATGCACTTCCGTCAGCATCGCGTCCGGCTCGGCATTGGTGAAAAAGCCCCCGCCCTGGATCGGCGGCAGTTGCGCCGGATCGCCCAGAACCAGGAGCGGGCAGCCGAACGACATCAGGTCGCGGCCGAGTTCGGAATCGACCATCGAGCATTCATCGATGACGATCAGCTTGGCCTTCGAGGCCGGCGCGTCGTCCCACAATTCGAAGCTGGGCGTCTCGCTCGCGGATTCGCGCGCACGGTAGATGAGCGAGTGGATGGTGGAGGCGTTGTCGCAGCCCTTGTTGCGCATCACCAAAGCGGCCTTGCCGGTGAAAGCGGCGTATTTCACGCCGCCTTCGACCGCGTCGGCGATATGCCGCGCGAGCGTGGTCTTGCCGGTGCCGGCATAGCCGAACAGGCGGAACACTTGCGGGGTGCCGCCCCGGCCCGGCTTTGCCTTCAGCCAGTCCGACGCAGCTTTCAGGGCCTTGTCCTGATGGGGCGTAAACGATGTCATGATCTGTCAGGGGATGGCTGTCTTGCCGGACAGCGAGATTCGCGCCAGCATGGCACGAATCTCGACGGGACTAAACGTCGCCATGATGAGCCGTGATCGCTTCCACACGCGGTTCGGCATGATCGTAGGGGTGTTTGCAAATCACGTCATGCCTGTTCCATTTCCATCCGCGATTGCCTGACCATGCCGACCTCCACCGAGCCGCAATTGCGGCATGCGAGACTGCTGAAGATCGGCGTGCCGGTCGTCACCGTGCTGGTCATGCTGCTCCTGCTGGAAGGGTTTCTGCGCTTCATGCCGGTGGCCTCCGCCGCGCGCTCGGCCGCGGTCAATCAGGACAATCCGGTTTTCCACTTCACGCCGAACCGGACCTTCGTCCATTCGATGGGGTGGGACATGCACAATGTCGTGCGCGGCCGCATCAACAATGAAGGCTTCTTCAACGATCAGGATTATGTGCGCGACGATCCGAAGCCGCTACTCGCCATCGTCGGCGATTCCTATATCGAGGCGAAGGTCGTGCCTTATGCGGACACGATGCAGGGGCGGCTTGCGGCGCGGTTCTCCGGCCGGCTTCGCGTCTACAGTTTCGCGGCGTCAGGCGCGCCGCTGAGCCAGTATCTGATCTGGGCGCGCCATGCCGTGAACGAATTCGGCGCGAAGGCGATCGTCATCAACGTCGTCGGCAACGATTTCGACGAGAGCCTCAGCGCCTATCGGGTCGGGCCGGGCTTCTGGATGTATCATAATGACGGCGGCGCGCTGAAACTGCGCCTGACCGACAACAAGCCCGGCTGGCTGATAGACCTTCTGCGCGGCAGCGCACTGGCGCGCTACATGATCGTCAACCTGCACATCCATGACACCATCTTCCGGATGCGCTGGCTGGCCGAGTGGATTTTCGGCCGCGCGAACGCAACCGAATTCTTCGGCAACACGGAGGCTGCGGCGGGAGCCGTGCGCGTGCGGGATTCGCTGGCCGCGATCGACGCCTTCTTCCGCGATCTGCCCGAACTCGTCGCCCTGCCGCGTGAAAACATTCTCTTCACCGTCGACGGCTTTCGCTATCCGCCCATCATCGAGGCCGCGCGGGGCAGTTATTTCGACATCATGCGCAAGGCGTTTCTCGCGAAGGCCAAAGACCTCGGCTATGAGGCGATCGATCTCGATCCTGTCTTTGCCGCGCGGAACGCTTCGACCGGCGAGCGCTTCGAATTTCCCGACGACGGACACTGGAGCGGCAACGGGCATCGGATTGCAGCAGAGGAGGCCGCGGCCTCGGGCGTGATCGCGCGCATTGTCCGCTGATGTTGATGTTGCACTGCAACGTTCAAACCGACCGTCGACTCGCGTATGACTTCGTTCCAGATATTGAAACGTTGGATCGCGTTTTCAGAACAGGCTTACGGCAGCAATGCATGGTGATGTCGCGTCCAGACTATAGACGAATGAATTTCGCACAGTAGAATGCGCGCCAATTCAAGATCGACTTTGGGAGAACGCGCGAATGAAATTCGGCATATTCTACGAGCTCCAGCTTCCCCGTCCGTGGGAGCAGGATTCCGAGCTGAAGCTTTATCAGAACGCGCTCGACCAGATCGAACTCGCCGACAAGCTCGGTTATGACTATGCGTGGGAAGTCGAGCATCACTTCCTAGAGGAATACTCCCATTCGCCGTCGCCGGAATCCTTCCTCGCCGCCGCCAGCCAGCGCACGAAGCAGATCCGCCTCGGTCATGGCATCTATCAGCTGACCACCAACCATCCGGCCCGCGTCGCCGAACGCGTCGCCTGTCTCGACCTGCTGTCGAACGGCCGCTGCGAATTCGGCATGGGCGAAAGCGCGTCGCAGACCGAGCTGGAGCCATTCGGCCGCGACATGGAGTCGAAGCGCGAAGTGTTCGAGGAGGCCGTTCAGGCCATCATGCCGATGTTCAAGGACGGCGGCAGCGAGCACCACGGCAAATATTTCGACATGCCGCTGCGCAACGTGCTGCCGAAGCCGTATCAGAAGCCGCACCCGCCGCTGTGGGTCGCCTGCTCGCAGCTCGACACGCTGGCCAAATGCGGCGAGTGGGGCATGGGCGCGCTCGGCTTCCAGTTCGTGTCGGCCGACGCCGCGCACGCCTGGGTCCACGCCTACTACAACGCCTTCGTCAAGCGTCAGAAGAAGCTCGCGGACTACCAGACCAACCCGAACATCGCGCTGGTCTCGTTCTTCATGTGCGCGAAGACGGACGAGGAAGCGCGCGAGCGCGCCGACGGCGAGACGTTCTTCCAGTTCTCGCTGAAATATTATGGTGCGTCGTCCGGCCGTCAGCGTCCGGCCCCCGGCACCGTCAATATGTGGGACGAGTACAACAAGTGGAAGAAGGCGAATCCGGAAGCTCACGCAGCTGCGCTGCGCGGTGGCCTGATCGGTTCGCCGGACACCATCCGCAAGAAGCTGCGTAAGTTCCAGCAGTCCAACATCGACCAGGTCGTGCTGCTGAACCAGGCCGGCAAGAACACGCACGAGCACATCTGCGAGTCGCTGGAACTGTTCGGCAAGGAAGTGATGCCTGAGTTCCATGACGCGCATCCGAAACTGCTGAAGTGGAAAGAGCAGGTTCTGAATCGCGAGATCGAGCTTGAGGAAATCGACACCACGGCGTTCAAGGAGCGCTATGGCGGCAACATGAAGAATATCAATGCCGGTGGTGCCAAGGTGCAGGCAGCCGAGTAATCCGGATACCAACACCAATCCGGGATTCAACCCGGAGCAAGACCTCTATTTTGACCCCGGTCGCAAGGCCGGGGTTTTTTCTTTGGTGCGCCTCCTTTGGCCAATGCCAATCGCTCGACCCTAACTGCTACACAAAAACCGGCAGTTCGAGCAAAAATGGCTCGAAATCGTGCGGGGTCGGCACGAGGCGCAAGCTTCGCCTTATCCTCGCCATGAGTGCAGCCAACGCTGGCCGCGAATCAGTCTGCGGCGATATCAGCGGGTATCGCTTCGATCTGCGCGCGCGTTGGGGACCGCATCATGGCGCAAAACAGTCCGGCTTCGGCCTCGTCCGTGGTGACGATGCGGGGGCGACCGTTTGCGAACGAGAATAATCCGGAGCCAAGCGAGCAGCCGCCTGCCGTTGAGGCGAGCACGATCGCGCGCAAATTCATGGCCGCGGTGAAATGGGCGGAACGCAAAAACGCCGCGCGCGCGCCGCTGGGCAATCCGGCGGTCTATGATCCCCAGGCGTTTCCGTGGGTCGCTGAACTTGAAAGCAGCTGGACGGGCATTCGCGCCGAACTGGCGCAACTGATGTTGCGCCGCGATGCGCTCGCCGCGAAGCACAGCGGGCAATCGGCCAAGATCGGCGAGGACCGGGCCTGGACCACCTTCGTCCTTGCGAATTATTTCCAGCGTTACGAGCGCAACATCGCTCAATGTCCAGAGACGTGGCGCATCCTGCAAAAGGTGCCGCGGCTGGTCGGCGCGATGTTCTCGGTGCTCGAGCCGGGCCGGCGGCTGCCGCCGCATCGCGGGCCGTATAACGGCGTGCTGCGGCTGCATCTCGGCCTCATCATTCCCGAACCGCGCGAAGCCGTCGCCATCCGTATCGACAGAAAGGTGCATCACTGGGAAGAAGGCCGCGCGCTGATTTTCGACGACACGTTCGAGCACGAGGTGCGCAACGAGAGCGATTATACGCGCGTGGTGCTGTTCGTGGATTTCGAGAAGCCGCTGAAGTTTCCGGCCCGCCTCATCAACCGGCGATTGCTGCGAAGCTATCTGTTCCGCCCCTTCGTGCGCGAGGGCGCGGAAAACCAGGGCCGCTGGGCGCAGCGTTTCTACCGGCAGGCGCAGGAATTGCGGGATGAGGCGGAGAGGGTGCCGGCTACGGCGGCCGTGCCTGTCGCGGTTCCGTCTGCCGCTGCGACGCGGCCGGTTGCGGTCGGAAAGCGGACGGTCGAAAAATCGCCGGCCGAAAAGCGGCCTGTCGAAAAAGTCGACGACGCGCCGCTCTCGCTCAGCGAAACCTTCGAGCGCCACTGGCCGAGCGACACGACCAAGGTTTAGGTCTGCTTCGATCCGTCATCCACCCAGAATGACGGAGCCATCTCACCAAAACGATCGCGACGGTGCGGCCGTCAGCCGTTCACACCACCATGCGCGCGTCGCTCTGGCCGGGCGGCGGATCGACAGGCCGCGATCGGCATATTCGTTGAGCTTGTTGCGAAGCGTGCGGATCGAGATGCCGAGAATGTTGGCGGCGTGCGTGCGGTTGCCGAGGCAATGTTTCAGCGTTTCCAGGATCAGGTCGCGTTCGACATCGGCGACCGAGCGGCCGACCAGTGCGCGGGTGATCTGTTCGGCGGCCAGCGTCGCATGCGCGACCACCGGCGGTGTCTTCGTCGCATCGAGGCGGTCGCCATCCGGCGACAGGATAGCTTCCGCGCCGATCTCGTCGCCGCTCGCCATCAGCACCGCGCGATGGATGGTGTTCTCCAGTTCGCGCACATTGCCCTGCCAGCGATTGGCGGCGAGCACGCGGCGGGCCTCTGCCGAGATCGGCCGCAGCGGAACGCTGTTGGCCTCGGAATATTTGCGAACGAAATGCTGGGCGAGTTCGGTGATGTCGGCCGGGCGCTCGCGTAGCGCCGGGATCTTCAGATTGACGACGTTCAGCCGGAACAGCAGGTCCTCGCGGAACGTCCCCTCGCGCACCGCATCGGCAAGATTGCGGTTCGAGGTGGCGATGATGCGGATGTCCACCGGCACCGGCCGCGTGCCGCCGACGCGATCGATGATGCGCTCCTGAATCGCGCGTAGCAGCTTCGATTGCAGCCGCACATCCATCTCGGAGATTTCGTCGAGCAGCAGCGTGCCGCCGGTGGCCTCCTCGAACTTGCCGATGCGGCGGGCGATCGCACCGGTGAACGCGCCTTTCTCGTGGCCGAACAGTTCGGATTCGAGCAGGTGCTCGGGGATCGCGGCGCAGTTGATTGAAATGAACGGGCGCTTGGCGCGCTGCGAGCGCGAATGGACGTAGCGCGCCAGCACTTCCTTGCCGGTGCCGGATTGCCGGTAATCATCACCGAGGCGTCGGAGCCGGCGATCTGCTGGGCGAGCTTGATGACCTTCGCCATCGCGTCGTCGCGATAGATCAGCTCGCGCGCATCGTTGGCGACGGCGGCGAGCACGGCGGCGATCAGCTCCGGGTCTGGCGGCAGCGGGATGTATTCCTTCGCGCCGGCGTGGATCGCGGCCACTGCGGCGCGGGCGTCGTTGGTGATGCCGCAGGCGACGATCGGCACATGGATGTGCTCCGCTTCGAGGCGGATCACCAGATCGCGGATATCCAGCGCGACATCGACCAGCAGCAAGTCCGCGCCCTTGCCGCCGCGCAGCACGCGCATCGCCTGTTCGTTGTCGGCGGCGTGCGTCACCGACGCGCCGTTGTCCATGGCGATCTTGGTCGCGGTGGTGAGCTGGCCTTTCAGTGTGCCAACGATGAGTAGCCGCATCTTCCGCTCCTGTCAGTGACGCATCCGGCGAGGCCGGCTTGCGCTAACCCCGCTCGTTCGAATTGATGATTTCCGTCATGGTGACGCCGAGCTTGTCCTCGACCAGCACGACCTCGCCGCGCGCCACCAGGCGGTTGTTGACATAAATATCGATCGCCTCGCCGACGCGGCGGTCCAGCTCCAGCACCGTGCCGGGGCCGAGCTTCAGCAATTCGCCGACGTCCATTTTCGAGCGTCCGAGCACCGCCGAAACCTGAACCGGCACGTCGAAGACGGCTTCGAGATCGGCGGCCACCCGCGTTTCCTGATCGTCCGGGCTGTAGGCTTCGAGATCGTCCGGAGCGAGCGGGGTTGCGCTGTCCAGATTCGGCAACGGCACCTGGGATTCGGGATTGTTCATGATCTGCCTCCGCTTGCGCCGCGCGACGCCATGTAGCGCCCCACCAGTTCGTCGATTTTGCCGTTCGTCGTGGCCTGATCGCGCGTGACGCCGCCATCCGCCCACTCGATCTTGCAGTCGCCGCCGGCGATGTCGGGATCGGACAGGATCACCAGCCGGCCCTGAAAGCCGTTTTGTGCCGCCAGCGTCTCGATGCCGGTGCGCGCCTCGTCATAGAGCGCGTCGTTGATCCGCACGACGAGATGCGGCGTCGCCGACAGATGACGCAGGCAGTCGCTGACCAGCGCCGTCACCTCGGTGAGCGGCTCCCTGCCGATCAGTTCGGCGCAAAGTTTCCGCGCGACCGCGACCGCGATGCCGACGGCCTCGCCCTCAAGCTGCGCCTGGACATTGCCCAACCCGGCATTCACCGCGCCCAGAGCGCGGCCGATTTCCTCCAGCGCCACGGCGGTGCGGCGGGCGCTCTGGGCTGCCGCCTCGGCCTGTCCCTTCGTAAAGCCGTCGCGCGCGCCGCGGGCTTCGGCGTCTGCGATCTTGCGCGCGGTCTCTGCCGCATTCGCGGCTTCCGCAGCGCTCGCGGCGGCGCCGCGTCCTGGCGCGGAGAAATCGACATCGAACAGGAATTTTGCGGGGGCTGCCATCAGTACACCAGCTCGTCGTCTGCGCGGCCCTTGGCGAGCATGATCTCGCCCTTGGCCGCGAGGTCCTTCGCCAGATTGACGAGCAGCGCCTGCGCCTCGTCGACATCGCGCAGCCGCACGGGACCGAGCGCCTGCATGTCGTCGACCAGCATCTTGGCGGCGCGGCTCGACATGTTGCCGAGGAAGAAAGTGCGCACGTCGTCGCTCGCGCCCTTGAGGGCGATACAGAGCTTGTCCTTGTCCACATGGCGCATCAACGTCTGCGCCGAGCCGGCATCCAGCTTGACCAGATCGTCGAAGGTGAACATCAGCGATTTGATGCGCTCCGCCGACTCGCGATTCTCTTCCTCCAGCGAGGTGAGGAAGCGGGTCTCGGTTTGCCGATCGAAATTGTTGAAGATTTCGGCCATCACCTCATGCGCATCGCGCCGGCGTGTCTGCGACAGGTTCGACATGAACTCGCTGCGCAGCGTCTGCTCGACCCGCTCGATGACTTCCTTCTGCACCGCCTCCATCTTCAGCATGCGGTTGATGACGTCGAGCGCCAGTTCCTCGGGGACGATCGACAGCACGCGGGCGGCGTGTTCGGCGGTCAGCTTCGACAGCACCACGGCGATGGTCTGCGGATATTCGTTCTTCAGATAGTTGGCGAGCACCTCTTCCTGCACGTTGGAGAGCTCCCACATGCTGCGGCTGGCGGGCCTGCGGATTTCATCCATGATGCCGCTGACCCGCTCCTTCGGAAGATGCAACTGAAGCAGCCGCTCGGTCGCGTCGAAATTCCCAACAGCGCGCCGGAGGCGGACATCCGCGAAACGAATTCGAGCAGCAGATCCTCCACCACGTCGGCTTCGATGGTGCCGAGCCCGGACATCTCCATGGAGAGTTCGCGGATCTCGTCGTCATCCAGCAGCGACCAGATCTTTGCACCATTACGCCGAGGGCGAGCATCAGCACCGCGGCGCGCTTCGGCCCGCTCAGCTTGGCCGTGACGGCGCGGCCGGCCTGTCAGCTGCGCCAGCGTCGCGATGGTGGTCGAGAGGTCGGTTTGCGTGTTCGACATGGGCGTTATTGCTGGCCTCCGCCATCCACTGGCGGACGATCGAAACGGTTTCATTGGGATTCTGGTCGGCCAGTTCGCCGACGCGATGCACGGATTGCGCGTGCACCTGGCCCTGGACCTGGGCGACGTCGATCATGCTGTTGCTCTGCGGAGCCCCCGGCGCGGCCAGCGCCGTTCCGGGCGCGGGCGCTGCGGCGGCAGGCAGGGCCGCGACGGCGCCGCTGGCGATCGCTCCGGCCACCAGCGATTCGGGCGACAGCACGCGCCTGACCAGCGGGCGGATCACCATGAACAGCACCACCAGCCCGAGAAAGGCCATCACGCCAAGCTCGATCACATACATGATGTCGTCCTTGGTGAACTGGAATTTGCCGAGCCATGTGGTCGGCTCCGCGACGGGCAGTTCGCTCGGGCCGTCGGCGAAGCGCAGATTGACGATCTCCACCTGATCGCCCCGGCGCTGGTCGAAACCGATCGCCGAGCGGACCAGCGTGGCGATGCGGTCCAGCTCTTCCTTGTCGCGCGCCTGATAGGTCTGCTCGCCCTTCTCGTTCTTGCCGTAGATGCCGTCGACCAGCACCGCGACCGAAATCCGGTTGACGCGACCGGCCTCGATCACCTCCGTCTTGGTGGTGCGGGAGATTTCGTAATTGACGATTTCTTCGGTCTTCTTGCTGAGGTCCTTGGCCGGATTTCCGTTCTGCTGCGCCTGCGCGCCGGGCAATTCGTTGCCGACGCTGACCGGCGTGTCGCGGGATTCGTTCGCCGCCGATTCCTCGCGCGACTGGCTGGAGCGGACCACGCGGCCGTCGGGATCGAAGCGGTCGGAAGTTTGCGTGATGCGGTTGTAGTCGAAATCCGCCGAGAGCTGGACGCGGGCGCGGCCCGATCCGACCACGGAGGAGACAATGGCCTCGACCTGCTCGCGCAGCCGCCGCTCGAACGCAACGCGCCGCTCCTCGCCCGTGGTGCCGTCAGCGGCGGTGTCGCTCGCGGAGCCATTGGCCAGGAGATTGCCGCGCTCGTCGACGATCGACACGCGCTGCGGCTTCAGTCCGTTGACGGCCGAGGCCGCCAGATGGCGGATGGCGCGCACCTGCGCCGGCTCCAGCGCGCCGCGCACGCGCAGCACGATCGAGGCCGACGGCTCCGGCGTCTCGCGCGAGAACAGCGGCCGTTCGGGCAGCACCAGATGCACGCGGGCGAATTGCACGCGGTCGATCGCGCGGATGGTGCGGGCCAGTTCGCCCTCCAGCGCCCGCAGATGGTTGATGTTCTGGACGAAGCTGGTGGCGCCGAGCGCGTCCGACTTGTCGAAAATCTCGTAGCCGACGCCGCCGCCCTTCGGCAGTCCGGACTCCGCCAGCTTCATGCGCAGCCGCGTGACCTTGTCCTTCGGCACCAGCAGAACCGCGCCGTCATTGCGCATTTCGAAGGGAATGCCCTGACGCTCAAGGTCCTTGATGATCGCCGAGGAGTCCTCGTAGCTGAGGTCGGTGAACAGGGTGGTCAGTTGCGGGGTCGTGACCTTCACGATCAGGAACGCGAAGAATCCGACCAGCGCCAAGGTTACGGCGACCATGGCCGTCAGGCGCGGCGCCCCCAAACCCTTCAAAAATCCAACGAGACCCTGCACGAACCAGCCCTTGACGATTCGGCCCGGCGGCCGACTGGGCAAAATTTGCCCATGGGATGGTTTCAATATGGTTAACGAGAAGTAACCGGCCTGCGGAAACGACAAAGCCGGCCCTGCGAGGGGCCGGCTTTTGAAAAAGAAAACGCGATCGAAGGGTTAACGAGCCCTTACTGGCGATATTGCTGAATACGGGTGGTGCGCAGGCCGGCGAGGCCGTGCTGGTCGATCGAGAACTGCCAGGACAGGAATTCGTCGACCGTTAGCGTGTAGCGGCTACAGGCCTCTTCCAGGGACAGCAGGCCGCCTCGGACGGCTGCGACGACTTCGGCCTTGCGCCGGATAACCCACCGTTTTGTGCCCGGTGCCGGCAGATCGGCGATCGTTAACGGACTTCCGTCAGGCCCGATGACGTATTTCACCCTCGGGCGGTGCGGCTCTGTCATGATGTACTCACAAACTCTACTGACTGAACTCTCCGTACAAACTAGGCTTTCCGGCTTAAAATTTGCCTAAGCGAAGGGTTCCAATGTGATTCGTGTTGGAATCAGTCAGTGCAGTCGTCCGCACCGCCGAAAGCGGTGCGCCGCGAGCGCGATCAAGTCTCGGCGGAAGTCTGGGTGGTCGTCGTGTTCGTTGTCGTTGTCGTCGTGGAGTTTGCCGACGGCTTCGCCACGCGCTTGATCTGATCGACGGTGAAGGTCTGCCCTCCGATCGACAGCAGCGGGGGATTGGCGGTGAGATCGACGGAATCGACCACGCCTTGCGAGTCCGTCTGCACGCTCACGGGCTCACCCTTGCTGTTCTTGGCCACGACGGAAATCTTGTATGTGCCGTCAGGCCATTGCGTGCCGTCCGAGCCCTTTCCGTCCCAGACGAAGTCATGGGTGCCCGCGCCGACATTGTAGCTGCCGCTGTAGACGGTCTGTCCGGCCGAATTGAGAATGCTGATCTCGGCCGCGGCATCTTCCGGCGCGGTGAAGCTCCAGGTCGCCTTGCCGCTGTTTAGCGAACCGGTGGTGCCGTCGACAACGACGGTGGAGCCGACGAAATTGAGCGCCTGGGTCGCCTGGCCGGTCTTCTGGATGTTGATGAGCGTCGTCAGCTGGTCGTTCTGCTTGAGCTGCTGTTCGACCTGCGCGAACTGCACCAGTTGCTGAGTGAACTGGTTGGTGTCGAGCGGATCGAGCGGGTTCTGGTGCTGAAGCTGAGTCGTCAGCAGCGTCAGGAATGTCTGGAAATTGCTCGCCAGCGTCGAACCGGCGATCGAGCCGTTGCTGGTCGAGGACGTGGTCGAGTTGCCGGTCGTTTTCGCCGGCGCGGAAACGATGGTGGTCGGGTTGGTTGCTTCAACTGCCATGGTCCGTTCCTTACACCCTGATGTCCAGCCCGCCGCGAAGCCCGATCATGCGCCCATAGGTTCGGCCCGCCGCCTCGGCAGCGGTCGTTTCTTCATCGGCGACGAGCAGCCTTTGCGCCGGCAGTTCGCGCTCGGCCTGCCGATCGGACTGCTGCTGCTGGTCGCGAAGGCTGAATTGCAGACTGTTGTCGGATGTTTTCAGGCCCGCATCCTGAAGCGCGCGTTCGAGCTGCTGCGCGTCGCGGCGCAGGAAGTCGAGTGTCGAGGCTTTCTCGACGATCAGATGCGAGGTCACATTGCCCTGCCGGTCGACGTCGAGGCGGACATCGATGCGGCCGAGTTCGGGCGGATCGAGGCGGATTTCGAAGCGGCTGCGGCCGATCTGGACGTTGGCGGTGATTTCGGCCGCGATCGCCTGCACCGGCACCTGCGGAGTGGTCGCCGCCGCGGCGTTGAGCTGCAGGGTGCTTGCCGTGACCGTCGCGCTCGGGGCCTGCGCCGCGCCGAGCTGAAGCTGGTTGGCGAAATCGGCGGTGTTGTGGGCGAGCGTGGAGCTGGCCGCGCGATCCTGCCGCCCTGCGCCGGATTCTGCGCCGGGCAGGTCGGACGCCGTGCGTTCCTGTGCGACGTTCGCGGACGCCTGATGCCGGAGCGATTCCGCCGCAACCGGCGTGGCGGTCTTGACCTCGGAAGCGGATTTTTCGCCGGACTCGGATGTGCCCTGCGGCGCATCGGCGGGCTTGGGCTCCGCCTTGTGGTCGTTTGCGCCCTTCTTCGTCGCCTTGATGACGTCGGTCGCGGTCTCAGCGACCGGCGCGAGCGCAAGGTCCTGGGCGGTGACGGCGGCTTTGCCTCCTGATACGGCGTTGCTTGCGGAGGACGCAGCTTTTTGCGCCGAAGCGGCGGCCGTCTCAGCGTTCGCGATCTCGGCTTGAGCCGCTGTTGTCTTTGCGGCGTTGCCGGTGTCTGCATCGCTGGCAATGGCTTCGGCTGCCGGCGGGGTGGCGCCGCTCTCCGCCGTCACCCGCGCGATCGCGGCGGCGGCAATGCCCGTGGGTGTATCTGTGGCCGCTTCCGCCTGCGCGGCGGCGGAGCCTGCGGCGCGGCGACCGCGACGGCGGTGGGGCTGACGTCGAGGTCGGCAGTGACGGTTGTTTCAGCCACCAACGTTTCGTCGGCGCTGTCGTCGACCGGAGCGTCGGTGGTTTCGCTCGTCGTCGTGTCGGTCTTCGATCCCTGCGAGACGGCCTTCGGCTTGTCGGATGCGGTCGCAGCCGGAGGATTTTCGGCGCGCGGCCGGTCTGCGGACGGTGAGGCCGGGGCTTGCGCCGCGGCCGGGCGGGGCGTCGCGGAGGGCGGCCGACGGTCGTCGACAGGGCTGGCGTTGCTGTCGACGAGCGCCGAAAAGCCCTCGCCTTCAGGCGAGGACGATCCGCCGCGCTGGCTCGCGGGCGCATTCGCCAATTGTGATCTCGTATCAATCGCAACGCTTGGCACTGAACAGCCTCTCGGACACGCTTAGACGCATTCCACTCGATGCTTTCCATCGAGCAAGGATCGGGCCATCGTTATCAGATAGAAAATACTAAATATATCAGTGTGTTACATGATTATGTGCTGGATCGGGCGAGGATGGCTTTTGCCGGCCGGCAAGAATTTCCGTATCCGGGAAGGGGAGGCGCGCGCCGGCGCGCATTGCGCGGGAGCCGCACGGACTATAAGTACGGAGCAGTCGCGGCATCTCGCTCTGCCGGACTGTCCCCGTAACCGGCGAGCGGAACCGATGCGCAACAGCCTCGATCTTGAAGGGCGTCCGCAAGACACGCGCGTCGTGGTTGCGATGTCGGGTGGCGTCGACTCGTCCGTCACCGCCGCGCTGCTGAAGTCCGAGGGCTATGACGTCGTCGGCGTCACGCTGCAACTCTATGACCATGGCGCAGCGATCCACCGCAAGGGCGCGTGCTGCGCCGGCCGTGACATCCACGATGCGCGCATGGTGGCCGAGCGGATCGGCATTCCGCATTATGTGCTCGATTACGAAGACCGCTTTCGCGCCGCCGTGATCGACCGCTTTGCCGAAAGCTACGCGGCGGGCGAGACGCCGGTGCCCTGCATCGAGTGCAATCGCGCGATCAAGTTCGACCAGATGCTCGACACCGCCCGGCAGCTTGGCGCGCAGGCGCTCGCGACCGGGCATTATGTCGCCTCGCGGCGGCTGGCGGACGGCTCGCGCGCGCTTTATTGCGCGAAGGAGGCCGAACGCGACCAGAGCTATTTCCTGTTCGCGACGACGGCGGAGCAACTCGATTTTCTGCGCTTTCCGCTTGGCGATCTGACCAAGGCGGAGACGCGCGCGCTCGCGCATCAGTTCGGCCTGTCGGTCGCCGACAAGCAGGATAGTCAGGACATCTGCTTTGTGCCGACCGGGCGCTACACCGACATCATCGAGCGGCTGAAGCCGGACGCGATGCAGCCCGGCGAGATCGTCGATCTCGGCGGCCATGTGCTCGGGCGGCATGAGGGCATCGTGCATTTCACGGTGGGGCAGCGGAAGGGGCTCGGCATCGCCGCGTCCGAGCCGCTTTACGTCGTGCGGCTGGATGCGAAGCTGCGGCGTGTTGTCGTCGGTCCGCGCGATGCGCTCAAAACCCGCAGCATGACGTTGCGCGATCTGAACTGGATCGGCGGCGGCGTTCTCGACGGAAATCCGCGGGAGATCTTCGTGAAGGTGCGTTCCACGCGCGGAGCGCAGCCGGCCTGGCTGCGCGGCACGGGCGACGACATCGAGATCGAATTGATCGGCGGCGAGGAAGGCGTGTCGCCGGGGCAGGCTTGCGTGTTCTACGATTCGGACGAAGGACAGGCGCGCGTGCTCGGCGGCGGCTTCATCGCATCGACCGTGCCGATGCTGGCGGAGCGGATGTCCACGCTCACGGCGCGCCCGCTCGCGCCGTCGCGCGCATAAACAGCCGCAACAAAAAATAACAAGACGGGTTCTCGGGGGAGGGGATGGCGAACGATATCGACCGCGACGGGGTCGCGAAGGCGTATGCGCGCTGGGCGCCGATCTACGATCTCGTCTTCGGCACCGTGTTCGAGAAGGGCCGTCTCGCCTCGATCGCCGCCGCCGACAAGGTCGGCGGACGCATCCTCGATGTCGGCGTCGGCACGGGGTTGTCGCTGTCGGACTATGCGCGGACCACGCGGCTGTGCGGCGTCGATCTGTCCGAGCCGATGCTGCGCAAGGCGCAGGAGCGTGTGCGCGCACTGAAGCTGACCAATGTCGAGACGCTGGCGGTGATGGATGCGAAGTCGCTCGCCTTCGCGGATAGCACGTTCGACGCGGTCGTCGCGCAATATGTGATTACGACGGTGCCCGATCCGGAAGGCACACTCGATGATTTCGTCCGCGTGCTGAAAAGCGGCGGCGAGCTGATCCTCGTCAATCACATCGGCGCGGAATCCGGCCCACGAAAACTGTTCGAGGCTGGCTTCGCGCCGATCGCGCGGCGGCTCGGTTGGCGTCCGGAATTTCCGTGGGAGCGGTTGGCGCGCTGGTCGGAGCGCCATGGCGGCGTCACGTTGATTGAACGGGTGCCAATGCCGCCGCTCGGGCATTTCTCGCTGATCCGGTTCCGCAAGCGCTGACGGAACGGTTGCGGGGCCTCGTCGTTTTCCTCTGATGATGCGTAAAACCCCGATTGCAGCCGCGCTGACGCTGGTGGCGACGATGTCGCACGCTCAGGCTCCGCCAACGCCGGCCAACCCGCAGCCTCCATCCCAGGGCACCGTGCGGTGCGCGCCGACACAGATTCCACGCGCGGGCGAGGGGCCGACGGTCGCGCCGCCCATGACGGGACAGTCCGCGTCCAATCCGACGCTCAGCGACAAGCTGGCGCAGTCCGATGGCGTGCTGTGTCCGCCGCCGGTCGATTCCGACATTCAGAAGCGGCCGCCCGATATCGGCAACATGCCGGTGATTCCGCCGCCGGGGACGCCGGGCGGCGATCCGAACGTGCGCCCGAAATAGCTGGCGGAACGTAACTTTCGATCAATCTTGCCCCGCTTGCTTGACAGGCATTTGGGCCGTTCCTTATATGCGGCGCTTCGCGGCTTTCGCGACGGGTCTGGCGGGGTAGCTCAGCTGGTTAGAGCACGGGAATCATAATCCTGGGGTCGGGGGTTCAAGTCCCTCTCCCGCTACCACCCGTTCCCCGTTCCCCCGGTAGAACCGAATGGTTCGACAGGGCGAATAGACGTCCATTTGCTCCCACTTCGCGATTCTCTGAATGCGGACTCGCTTTCGCGGTCACGGCATCAATCAGCCGTCTGATCCGCCATGGCGATTAGGTCCGCGATCATCGCCTGCTCGTGCTCGAGCTGGCGCATTCGCACGTCGCATCGGCGGATGAATTCCGCGCGCACATCCTCAGCCGACTTGCCTTCTTCAAGCATGTCGAGAGATTCATCTTGGCTCGGAAGCGGCCGATTCGGTCGGCTGCTCCACCGGCTAAGATGTACGAATATCATCAAGCTTTTTCAGCGCCTCTGCGTATTGCCGCGCGGCTTCATAAAGCTCTCGGTCAGCGGAAAGCACGACCATGTCGAGAAGGTGTTGCAAATCTGAAAGCCCATTCTTCTCGGCTATGATCGAGAGGCTACGAGCGGCTTCGGCAATAAACTCTTCCGCTTCCTGGGCTACTTCTATTTTTTTCGGCGTAGCAAGCTCGTGCCGGCTCATTCTAGCCTCCCAGCATTCCCAACCTTCCATAATTTAGACACGCTTTTAAAGTTTCTGCAATTATTGGTTGTAGTACTTTTGGAACGATTTATGACTGAAAGCGATTTGAATCGTTACCGCGAAAGTGTTGATGCCGTCCGCCTCAACACTGCCTTCAGGAAGTTGCACTCAGCATCCCTGCGCGCGCAGGCGATAGCGTACATTGAAAGGCTGGCCGAGGAGGAAGTGGCGCAAGAGCCGGCTAAGTCTTGCAAACCGGCCAAGGGATAAGCAGGGCTTGTATGGCTGGCTCGGGTGGACGAATTTCATCGTTCCAAGGTTTTCCTGGCTAGGCTACGCCCTCGATCGAAGCCTTCCTATATCTCAATCCAGCAGCTTTTATAAGATCGGTCGCAGCGACAACGCCGAACGACGCTTCAAGCAAATCACCATTGCCTTGCCCGACAGGCCGAACTGATCCACACCATCAGAACCGATGATCTGCCTGGTATTGAAGCTTTCTGGCGTCGTCGCTTCGATGATCGTCGGGCAAGCGGCAAATGGTTCAAGCTCACGCAGCAGAACGTGGCAGCGTTCAAGAAGCGCAAATTCCAAATTCCAATGATGGGTAGAAAAAGTCCGTCAGCAATCTCGCTACCAACTTGCCCCTCCTTCTCCGCAGGGGGCGCGGTTTCGCACCGTCAGCGCGTGTCGTTCCGCTGCTTCGCCCACGCCTTCATGTATCGATAATAGGTGCCTTCGGCGTTGGCGATCGCGAGGATCAATCCTTCGCGGCCGTCGAGGAATCCGCGCTGGAGGATGTAAGTGCGGATGAACGCCCAGACCCCGTGCGTCAGTCCGGACGCGAAGGAGACGCGCCGTCCCGATGCGATCAGCATCTGCGCGCCCGCCGTCGAATAGCGGTCCATGCGCGACAGCGAGTCCTCGATGCTGTGAACCGGGTCGTGCCGCAGCGGCGGCTTCAGCCGGGCGACGGGGCCTGCGCATTGCACGCTCTCATGCACCAGCCGGTTGGAGAAGCGGCCACTGCCGCGGCGGAAGAGGCGGAGCACATAGTCCGGATACCAGCCCGAATGCCACATCTCGCGGCCGAGGAAGCGCGAGAGGCGGGGCATCTCGTAACCGGCCGCGCGATCGCTGGCGATGGCCTCGCGAATGGCCTGCGCAAGCTCCGGCGTCACGCGCTCGTCGGCATCGATCGACAGAACCCAGTTGCCGGTCGCCAGCGACAGAGCGTGGTTCTTCTGCGCGCCGAACCCTTGCCAGGGATGAACCGTGACGGCTGCGCCGTGGCTCTGCGCGATGGCGACGGTGTCGTCCTCGCTGCCGCTGTCGACGACGATGCGCTCGTCGCAGAAGGCGAGCGTCGCGAGGCACGCGCCGATATTGGCCGCCTCGTTGCGGGTGATGACGATGGCGCTGAGGGTCGGGGGTCTGCCGGTCGTGTCAGCGGTCATGGGTCAGCGGCCTTGTGTCAGCATTCATGCCTGTTGCAACGGCCCCGTTTGTCCCGCCGAATGGCGCGGGCAGCGCCTGAAAAAGCAAACGAATCCTGAAACATTTAATTCATTTACCGGCTATTAAGCTTTCTCATCCATTACTTGGCTTGTCCAGTTTGGACACCGAGTGGCTCCTGTCCACTCTGTTTGACGCCTCCCTGTTATCAACTTTTCAGCCGCCGGAAACGGCGGCTTTTTTTCGCCGGATTTTTGTCATCGCCAGTCTACGATCCGGTAACGGACGTGGAAACCATATCTGCCCTTTCGACTCGACTCGGACGCGCCCGCGCGCGATGATTTGCGCACGCAAGACTTTGTTCACCATGTTTTGCTGCTTATCAGTCCAGTAGTTACGAGGCGTTAACCATGTCCGAGAAATCCAGACGCGAGGCGGATCTGGTGTTGTTCAGCGAAAGGCTGGCCAACTCGGCCGTGTTCTCCACGCTGTTTCGCGAGGGCATGGGACTGGTCGAGGAGACCGCCGCCTATCTCGACGGCGCGGGCCGCCAGGACGCCAAGGTGCTCGACCGCAACGCGAGCCTGACCTACGCCACCGAAAGCATGCGCCTGACCACGCGGCTGATGCAGCTCGCTTCATGGCTGCTGCTGCATCGCGCGGTGAAGGAAGGCGAGATGTCGCTGGCTCAGGCCAATCGCGAGAAGGTCAAGGTGAAGCTGACCGCGGCCGAACCCGGCGCGGCCGAGATGCTCGAAAAGCTCCCCGAGAAGCTCCGCGAACTGATCGAGCGGTCGATGCTGTTGCAGGTGCAGGTGAAGCGGCTCGACGTGACGATCCATTCGCCGGCCCCGATGCCGACGGCGGTCGGCAATCCGCTGGTGTCGCAACTGGACCGGCTGCGCGCCGCCTTCGAGCGCCAGAGCGGCTGAGCACGCAGGATCAAACAATCTCAGCGTCGTCCCTGCGCAGGCAGGGAGGGACGACGCTTGTCGTCTTGAAAATCCGCACCCAAAGCGGAATTTCCGGTCAGGCTTTCAGTCAGCAACCGAAAAACGAAAACGCCCCGCGCGGGTCTTCCCGCCGGGGCGTTTTGATGTCCGATGGATCGTAGATGCCACGCGAAAAGCGCGGCCGAACCCGATCAGTCCTTCTTGAGGAAGCCCGAAAACTTCTTCTGGAAGCGCGAGACGCGGCCGCCACGGTCGAGAATCTGCTGGGTTCCGCCGGTCCAGGCGGGATGCGACTTCGAGTCGATGTCGAGGTTCAGCGTGTCGCCTTCCTCGCCATAGGTCGAGCGCGTGATGTACTCGGTGCCGTCGGTCATGACGACCTTAATCGTATGATAATTCGGGTGAATTTCAGCTTTCATCGCAACATCCTCTGGCGCGTCGCGCCCGGCAGAATAAAACAGGTGTACGGGATTGGCGGCTCTATAACGCAGCCGGGGGCGGGAAACAAGGCGGCAGGGGCCTTTCGCCGGCTTGATCTGCCGCAACGCTTCGTCGCCGGGAAGGGCCTAATCGCGCAATTGCCATCGCCCGCTGCTTGGCCTATCCGGACGCCTTGAAGGACCACTCCATAGATGAGCGCATTGAACCGGATCGATAGTGGCGGCCGCGGCGGAACGGCCGCGCGGACGACGGACACGCTCCTGCGCGAGGTTCCGGCGGCCGAGGCCACGCCTGAGGCTGCGAGCGGTGCGAACAAGGCTGCGCGTAGCGGAAAACTGCGGCCGCTGCTCGAACTGTTGCCCTATGTGGCGCGCTATCGTGGCCGGGCGCTGCTGGCGCTGGTCGCTTTGGTTGTCGCGGCGCTGACGACTTTGGTGGTTCCCGTCGCCGTCCGACGCATGATCGATTTCGGCTTCAACGCCGACGGCCTGGCCCTCATCAACAATTACTTCAGCATCATGATCGCGGTCGTGGCCGTGCTCGCGGTGGCGAGCGCCGCGCGCTACTACCTCGTGATGACGATCGGCGAGCGGATCGTCGCCGATGTCCGCGCCGAGGTGTTCGCGCATCTGACGGCGCTTTCGCCCGCGTTTTTCGATTCCGCCCGCTCGGGCGAACTGGTGTCGCGCCTGACCGCCGACACAACGCAGATCAAATCCGCGGTCGGCGCGTCGGTTTCGATCGCGCTGCGCAACCTCGTCCTGTTCGTCGGCGCGGCGGCGATGATGGTGGTGACGAGCCCGAAGCTGTCCGGCTACGTGCTGCTGATGATCCCGCTGATCGTGCTGCCGCTGGTGGCGTTCGGCCGCTGGGTGCGACGCCTGTCGCGCGGCGCGCAGGATTCGCTGGCGGAGGCGTCGGCCTATGCCTCCGAGCTGATCGGCGCGAACCGCGCGGTGCAGGCGTTCACCAACGAGAAGCTCGCGACCGCGCGCTTCGGCCGCGAGGTCGAGCGCGCCTATGTCGCCGCGCGCAATTCGACCAAGGCGCGCGCGGTGCTGACCGCGATCATCATCTTCATCGTGTTCGCCAGCGTCGTCAGCATTCTGTGGATCGGCTCGCATGACGTGCTGCGCGGCGAGATGACGGCGGGCACGCTCAGCCAGTTCATCCTCTATGCGGCGTTCGCCGCCGGCGGATTGGGCGAACTCAGCCAGGTCTGGGGCGAGGTGTCGGCGGCGTCCGGCGCGGCCGAGCGTCTGTTTGAAATCCTGCGCATCAAGCCGGAGATCGCAGCGCCTGCGAAGCCCCGCGCGCTGCCGGTGCCGCCGCGCGGCGATCTGTCGTTTTCAGATGTGCGCTTCGCCTATCCGACGCGGCCGGAGGCGTTCGTCGTCGACGGCGTCTCGCTCGACGTCCGTCAGGGCGAGAAGGTCGCGATCGTCGGTCCCTCCGGCGCGGGCAAGAGCACGCTGTTCCACCTGCTGCTGCGCTTCTACGATCCGGCATCGGGCACGATCGCGCTCGACGGCGTGCCGCTGCGCGAGGCCGATCCGCAGGAGCTGCGCAGGCGTATCGCGCTGGTGCCGCAGGATTCGGTGATCTTCGCCGCGAGCGCGCGCGACAACATCGCGTTCGGCCGCCCGGATGCGAGCGAGGCCGACATTGCGCGCGCCGCTGACCTGGCGCATGCGACCGAGTTCATACGGCGGCTGCCGCAAGGATTCGAGACCTCGCTCGGCGAGCGCGGCGTCACGCTCTCCGGCGGCCAGCGCCAGCGCATCGCCATTGCGCGCGCGATCCTGCGCGATGCGCCGGTCCTGCTGCTCGACGAGGCGACATCTGCGCTCGATGCCGAAAGCGAGACGCTGGTGCAGACGGCGCTGGAGGAATTGATGCGCAACCGCACGACGCTGGTGATCGCGCACCGGCTTGCCACCGTGCTCTCCTGCGACCGCATTATCGTGATGGAGAAGGGCCGCATCGTCGAGCAGGGCACGCATGCCTCGCTCGCCGCCGCCGGCGGTCTCTATGCACGGCTGGCGAAGCTGCAATTCCGCGGCGATTGAGATTCCGGCGTTCTACCGTTCGGTCAGCTTCAGCTCGATACGCCGGTTGCGGCGGTAAGCCTCGTCGGTCTTCTCCGGATCGAGCGGCTGGAACTCGCCGAAGCCGGCGGCCACGAGGCGCTGCGGCGAGATTCCGCGGCTGATGAGATATTGCACCACCGAGATCGCGCGCGAGGACGACAGCTCCCAGTTCGAGGGAAACTGCGCGTTGGAAATCGGCCGCACGTCGGTGTGCCCGTCCACGCGCAACACCCAGGGAATTTCCGCCGGGATCTGCCGTTCCAGTTCGAGCAGCGCGGAGGCAAGCCGGTCGAGTTCGGCGCGGCCTTCGGGCACGAGCACAGCCTGACCGGCGTCGAAGAACACTTCGGATTGAAACACGAAGCGGTCGCCGACGATGCGGATGTCAGAGCGGTTGCCAAGGATCGCGCGCAGCCGGCCAAAAAATTCGGAGCGGTAGCGCGCCAGCTCCTGCACGCGCTGCGCCAGCGCGACGTTCAGACGCTGTCCGAGTTCGGCGATGCGGGTCTGCGAATCCTTGTCGCGCTTCTCGGAGGCGTCCAGCGCCGCCTCCAGCGCCGCGAGCTGGCGGCGCAGTGCGCTGATCTGCTGGTTCAGCACCTCGATCATCGCCTGCGCGCGCGATGAAATCTGCTTTTCCGAATCGAGCGCCTTCGATAATTCGCCGGCGCGGCCGGCGGCGTCGCTGCCCTGCGCCGCGAGGCCGTCATACAGGCCCTTGATGCGGTCGCGCTCGGCTTCGGCCGCCGACAGCCCGGCGCGCATCTGCGAGAGCTGTTCGTCGAGATTGAGCCTGCCGAGCTTTTCCAGCGACAGCAATTCGTTCAGCTGAGCGATCTGCGCGTTGAGCCGCTCCAGTGCCTTGTCCTTGCCGCTGACCTCCTGTGACAGGAAGAACTGCACGACGACGAAGACCGACAGCAGGAAGATGATCGCGAGGATCAGCGTCGAGAGCGCGTCGACGAAGCCCGGCCAGTAGTCGAAGCCGCGTTCGCTGCGCCGGTTGCGGGCGAGAGCCATGCCGGTCTCCGCTCAGGTTTTCGCGGATTGTTGCGTGAGCTGTTCGAGCAGCCGCTTGATCTCGCGGCTCTGCTCGCCCTGGCCGTCGGCCCATTCGCGGATCATCTGCTGCTCGCTGCGCATATGCTGCACGAGGCCCTGGATGGCGTCGGCGAGGTTCGCCATCGCGGTCGTCGCCGCGCGCCCCGAACCCATATCCTCCACCGCCGCGCGAAGCCGGTCGACGACAGTGTAGAGATCGCTCGCGGTCGCCGCGCCGCCGTTCGGCGTCTCGGCGGAGTATTCACGCACGATCGTCACCAGCCAGTCTTCGAGGTCGGTGTAGAAGCGGTTTTGCGCCTGGCTCGATTGCAGATCGAGAAAACCCAGCACCAGGGAGCCGGCGAGGCCGAACAGCGACGACGAGAACGAGATGCCCATGCCGCCGAGCGGGGCGGCAAGACCTTCCTTCAGCAGATCGAAGATCGAGCCAGCTTCGCCGCCGACTTGCAGGCCGTCGATCACCTTGCCGACCGAGCCGACCGTCTCGATCAGGCCCCAGAAGGTGCCGAGCAGGCCGAGAAATACCAAAAGGCCGGTCATGTAGCGCGACAGATCGCGCGCCTCGTCGAGGCGCGTTGCGATGGAGTCGAGCAGATGCCGCATCGTCTGCTGGGTGATGGCGGTGCGGCCGGTGCGGTCGCCGAGCAGCACGGCCATCGGCGCGAGCAAAGTGGGGCGGCGATCGATCGCAAGGCCGGGGTCGCTGATACGGAACTCGTTGACCCAGCGGATTTCCGGATAGAGGCGGATCACCTGCCGGAACGCCAGCAGGATGCCGATCGCCAGTACGCCGAGGATCACGCCGTTCAGGCCGGGATTGGCCATGAAGGCTCCCCAGACCTGCTTGTAGAGCACCACCAGCAGCAGTGCGCAGAGCGTCAGGAAGACCAGCATCCGGAACAGGAATATGCGCGGCGAGGAGAGCTTTGCCGGTTCCACCGAGTCCGAATAGCTGCGCAACTGGTTCAAGGCCATCATCCGATCCGCGCACATGATTTCGCTGCCAATATGGCATAGCAGGCGCGCGAAAAAACAGGAGAAACGGCGGACAATCGACAGGTTCGAAGCGATTGCGACAATTGAAACCCGGTCCGTGTGGGGAGGGCTGGCGCGTGGAATATTCCTGTCAGCGACCGATCGGGACCGTAGCAAGCGCCGCATGACCATTGTATGTATATTATATGACGATCATAATTTTTGCTGGCGCGACGCCGTCGTCGCGAAAGCCGCAACGAGGCTTCCATGGACGCGATGTCGCAAAAGCCTGAGCCGGCTGCTCAGCCGATCAATCCTCTCACCCTGCGCTTGCTCCAGGCACCGATCGTTCCCCTGATCTTCCGCCTGTCATGGCCGAACATGATGATCATGATGGCGCAGGCCGGCGCGGCCCTGATCGACACGTTTTGGCTGGCTAAGCTCGGCAACGATGCGCTGGCCGGGATGGTGTTGGTATTTCCATTCGTGATGCTGGTGGGAACGATTTCCGGCGGCTCGATCGGGGCGGGAATCTCGGCGGCGGTCGCACGCGCGCTGGGCGCGCGCGATCAGGATCGGGCGAACGCGATCCTCGTGCATGGACTGCTCATCAATCTCGCCTGCGGTCTGCTGCTGTCCGCGATCATGCTGCTTTTCGGCCCGGCGATCTTTCGCGCGACCGGCGGGCGAGGGGGCGAACTGGAAGCGGCGCTGATCTATTCGAATGTCGTCTTTGCCGGCAATGCGCTGTTCTGGGTGATGAACGCGCTGATGAGCGTGATACGCGGAACGGGCAACATGCTGGTGCCCGCGTCGGTGACGTGCGGCGGCGTGCTGCTGATGGTGCCGTTGTCGCCGTGCCTGATCTTCGGACTCGGGCCGTTTCCGGAACTCGGTATCGCCGGCAGCGCGGTATCGATGCTGACCTACTACGTCGCCGGTCTCGCGGTGATTGCGTGGTACATCCTGTCCGGCCGCTGCATCGTGCGCTTCACGCGGACTGCGGTCCGTATCGAGATGTTCGTTGCAATCCTGAAGATCGGCGCGGCCGGTACCATCGTCTCGCTGCTCATCAACCTGACAGCGGCGGCCAACAATACCTTCGTGTCGATGATCGGCGGCGCGAGTGCGGTGGCTGGTTACGGCACGGCCGCCCGGCTCGAATTTTTGATGATCCCGATCGCGTTCGGTCTTGGCGGACCGCTGGTGGCGATGGTCGGCACCAATATCGGCGCCGAAAATCGCGAGCGCGCCTTCAGGATCGTGCTCGCCGGCGGCGCGGTGGCCTTTTGCGTCACGGAGGCCATCGGTCTTGCCGCTGCGTTGTTTCCGGAAGCCTGGCTGGGGTTGTTCACACAGGATGCGCAGGCGGTGGCGGTCGGCAGCGATTATCTGCGGCAGGTCGGCCCGGCTTTCGGCTTCTTCGGGCTTGGCATCGGCATGTATTTCGCGCTGCTCGGGGCCAACCTGCTGTTCTGGCCGATCACCGGCGCGGTGCTGCGCAGTGCTATCGCGGTACTCGGCGGCGGGGCCGTCGCCCATATGACCGGATCGCTGCACGCGATGTTCTGGGTGCTGGCGTTCGCGCTTGTCGTGTCCGGCTTGATACCGCTGCTCAGCCTGCGCAAACGCGCCTGGGCGACCTGAGGATCAGTTTCCCATCACTTGCCGATCGGCTTCAGCACGCGCACCAGTTCCTTCTGGATGTGCTCGTTGCCGGCGACGATGTCGCGCGTCTCGAAAATCTTGTCGCCGCCGTCGATGTCGCTGACGAAGCCGCCGGCCTCGCGCACCAGCACCATGCCGGCTGCCATGTCCCAGGGCGACAGATTGCGCTCCCAATAGCCGTCGAGCCGTCCGGCCGCGACCCAGGCGAGATCAAGCGAGGCGGCACCGAAGCGGCGCAGCCCCGCGACCTTCGGCTGCATCGCGCGCATCTCCGCGCCGGCGATCTCGAAATCGCCGCGGCCGATATGCGGCAGGCCGCAGGCGATGACGGATTCGTTCAGGAGCTTGCGACCGGCGACGCGCAGCCGCTGATCGTTGAGGAACGCGCCCTTGCCCTTTTCCGCCAGAAAGAGTTCGTCATTGGCGGGATTGTAGACCAGCCCCGCGATCAGCACGCCCTCGCGCTGCAAGCCGATCGAGATGGCGAAATGCGGGATGCCGTGCAGGAAGTTGGTCGTGCCGTCGAGCGGATCGACGATCCAGACATTGGCCTTGTCGGTGCCCTCGCGCGTGCCGCCTTCCTCGCCGATGAAGCCGTAGCCGGGGCGCGCCTTGGTCAGTTCGTCATACAGCAGCTCCTCGGCGCGCCGGTCCGCCGCGGTGACGAAATTCGCCGGTCCCTTCAGCGAGACTTGCAGATTCTCCACCTCGCCGAGGTCGCGTTTCAGGCTTCGGGCGGCGCGGCGTGCGGCCTTGACCATGACATTGAGCAGCGCGGAATAAAGCATGATGACGTCGTTACCGTGGGAGGAAAGGATGTGCGGTCGCATGCGACCACGTGCGCGTCAAGGGCGGCGGGTCAGGGACGGGCGTCAAGGGCGGGTGAGATGCGAGGCGTCGGCGTCGTCGTGCGTCTTGCCGCGAAACCATTGCTTGGCGGCTTCCTCGGCCTTGGCGCGGCTGTCCGCGCTCATCAGCGCGAGCATCTCGTCCAGCACCGGATCGCCATTGCCGCCGGCCTTGGCGATCAGGTGCCATTTCAGCGCCTCCACCAGGTCTTTCGGCGCGCCGATGCCGGTGGCGAGCACGCGTGCAAGCCGATTCTGCGCGATCGGGCTGCCGCGGCGCGACGCCCTCCACAGAAGCGCGACCGCGCCGGCTTCGTCCTTCGCGGTGCCGGTGCCGTTGAACAGGGCGATGGCGTATTCGACCTGCGCGTCGAGATTGTCGGCGGTCGCCGCCGCTCGCAGCAGCCTGGTCGCCTCGACGGCGTCCTTCGGTAGCCCGCCCTGGCCTTCCTTGTAGAAGGTGGCGAGCGCGTATTGGGCTTCCGGATTGCCCGCATCGGCGGCCTGCCGGAACAGCTCGGCCGCCCGCTTCATATCGCGCGGAAACACTTGGCCTTCGATGTTGAGCAGGCCGAGATTGTAGGCGGCCGGCGCGCTGCCGAGCTTGGCGGCGAAGGCCAGCAGCTTGGCGCCTTCCTCGCGGTTGGCGGGCGCGCCGCGTCCCGCGATCCGCATCATCGCCAGCGCGAAGGTGGCTTCGCGATCGCCGCGATCGGCGGCCTGCTTGTACCAGTCGAGCGCCTGCTTGTCGTCGCGGTTGACGCCGTAGCCGTTGGAATAGAGTTCGCCCAAAAGCGTCATCGCCTTCGGATCGCCCGCCTCCGCCCGCCGCGTGGCGATGCGCAGCGCGTCGCCATAAGCGCCGCGCTGATAGGCGCCGTAAGCAAGATCGAGATGCGGATCGTCCTCCGCTTCCGGAGGCTTCGCGACGGATTTGGCCGGGGTTTTCGCCTTGTCGGCGGCTTTGGCCTTCTGTTCGGCAGGCGCGGTCTTTTTCGCGGCCGTGGCGGCCTTCTTCTTCGATTCCTGCCGCTGCTTGACGCCGCTTTCGGTTTTCTTCGCAGGTGGCGGCTGCGGCGTGAGCTGCAACTGGGCGAAGGCGTCAGCCGAAAGCGCCGCGGCCAGAACGGCGGCGGAGACGGTTGCGATCAGCCGGTTGCTTCGCGTCATCTGGCTCGTGTCATCCCTGTCTCGCGGCGATCCTCGCCACCCGCGCCGCATAACCTTGCTTCAGCCGTTCGGCCGCCTCCGCCAGCGTCGCTTGCGGCCCGCGCGGATCGGCCCAGAGGAGGTCGCCGACCATGACGAAATCCGCGCCCGAAGCCGCGAACAACTCCGTCTCGTCCAGCGTCCGGGCGTAGCCGACGCAAGGCGGCTCGAACAACTCGGCCCACCAGTCGAGCCGCTCGGCGGTCGCCTCGGGCGCCGGCGGTTCGTCGCCGGTTCCCGGCTCGCCAAACAGCACGTAGTCGGCTCCCGATTCCCCAGCAACCATCGAATCATGGCGTGAATGCAGCGCGCCGACGCCGACGATGCGTTCCGGCTTCAGCGCGTCCAGCGCTTCCTTCAGCGCTTCCACGCCGTTCACATGCGCGCCATCCGCGCCGGTGCGCGCGACCAGTTCGAGATGGCCGTCCAGCAGCAGCGCAGCGCCCGCATCCTGGATCACCGGCGCGAGCGTCTTGATGCGGTTGACCTTGCTGCGGTGGTCGGTGTCGGCCAGCCGCACCAGCACAGCGGCGATGTCCGCTGCGCTGAGCAGCGCGCCGAGCGGGTCCGCGAGTTGCACGGCCTCGGTGAGCGGCGGCGTCGCCAGATAGAAGCGCGGCGCGGGCGGAAGCGGGGGCGGTTTGGCGGACATTGCGCATTCCTAAGAAAATCGCCGGGACGAGGCCCGGCGATTGCACATCTCAGAAAACAGCGAGGAAAGCGTTAAGCCGCCTTCTCGAGCTCCTGCTTCCACTCGCCTTTGCTGGCGAGGCCGTTCATCGCCGCGCGGTGCGAGAACGCTTTTTGCGCGGCGCCGACATTGGCGGCCTTGCCGGCCCATGCCTTCTGCGGGGCCGCCTGCAAGGCGCGGCCATAAGAGAAGGTCAGCTTCCACGGCAGGTTGCCGATCTTGTTCATCGCGTCCAGATGCGCGGTGGCCTCTTCGTCCGACTGCCCGCCCGAGAGGAAGGCGATGCCCGGCACCGCGCCGGGGACGCATTCCTTCAAGAGCTTCACGGTCTTTTCGGCGACTTCGGTGACGCCCGACTTCTTGGCGCTCTTCTTGCCGGCGATCGCCATGTTCGGCTTGAGGATCATGCCTTCGAGCGCGACCTTCTGGTAGTAGAGTTCCTGGAAGGTTTCCTTGAGCACCCATTCGGTCACCATGTAGCAGGTGTCGATGTCGTGCGCGCCGTCCATCAGCACTTCTGGCTCGACGATCGGGACGATCTGCGCCTGCTGGCACAGCGCGGCGTAGCGCGCCAGCGCATGCGCGTTGGTGTGGATCGCCGCATAGCTCGGCATGCTGTTCGACGTGTCGATGTCGATCACCGCACGCCATTTCGCGAAGCGCGCGCCCTGTTCGTAATATTTCTTCAGCCGCTCGGCGAGCTTGTCGAGGCCGACGGTGATGAGTTCGTTCGGGCAGCCGGGCAGGGGCTGCGTGCCTTCGTCGACCTTGATGCCGGGAATGGAGCCCGCCTGCTCGATCAGCTTGACCAGCGGGGTGCCGTCCTTCGCCTTCTGCCAGATCGTCTCGTCATAGAGGATGACGCCGGAGATGTTCTTCTTCATCGCCTCGGACGAGCGGAACAGCAGCTCGCGATAGTCGCGGCGGTTGTCCTCGGTGGATTCGACGCCGATCGCGTCGAACCGCTTCTTGATCGTGCCGGAGGATTCGTCGGCGGCGAGGATGCCCTTGCCCGGCGCAACCATGGCGTTGGCGATCTTGTTGAGGTCGGCGAGATTCATGCTCGGGTCTCCTGCATCTCGTGAAAGAAATCAGTTTCGACCTGAATTCGTCAGCGTCAGGTCCGAACGCTGCGTCATTTTGCCTTCAACACCTCGACACCCGGCAGCGGCTTGCCTTCCATCCATTCGAGGAACGCGCCGCCAGCGGTCGAGACATAGGTGAAATCATCGGAGACCTTCGCCGCGTTCAATGCCGCGACCGTATCGCCGCCGCCGGCCACCGAAATCAGCTTGCCCGCCTTCGTGCGCGCGGCGGCGTGCTTTGCCGCCGACATGGTACCCTTGTCGAACGGCGTCAGTTCGAACGCACCGACCGGGCCGTTCCAGACCAGCGTCGCCGCATCGTCGATCGCCGAATTGATGCGCTCGATCGAGAGAGGGCCGACATCGAGGATCATGCCGTCGGCAGGAATCGCGTCGAGCCCGTAGGCGTGCGACGGCGCGTTGGCCTCGAAGTGGAACGCGACAACCGCATCCACCGGCAGGATGATCGCGCAGTTCGCCTTCTCGGCCTTGTCGAGGATGCGCAGCGCGGTCGCGGCGAGATCCTTCTCCGCCAGCGACTTGCCGATGCCGATGCCCTGCGCGTGCAAAAACGTGTTGGCCATGCCGCCGCCGATCACCAGCGCATCGACCTTGGCCACGAGGTTTTCGAGCAGGTCCAGCTTGGTGGAGACTTTCGCGCCGCCGACGATGGCGATCACCGGTTTCTTCGGCGCGCCGAGCGCCTTGTCCAGCGCTTCCAGTTCGGCCTGCATGGTGCGGCCGGCGATGGCGGGAAGTTTATGGCCCAGCCCCTCGGTCGAGGCGTGCGCGCGATGGGCGGCGGAGAAGGCGTCGTTCACCCAGATGTCGCCGAGTTTCGCCAGCGCATCGACGAAAGCCGGATCGTTCTTTTCCTCTTCCTTGTGGAAACGGGTGTTTTCCAAGCAGAGGATATCGCCATCCTTCATTGCCGCGATGGCCGTTTCCGCAGCTTCGCCGATGCAGTCGTCGGCGAACGCGACCGGCCGCTTGACGACATGCGCCACGGCTGCGGCGACCGGCTTCAGCGATTCCTTCAGGTCGCGGCCTTTCGGCCGGCCGAAATGCGCGAGCAGGATGACTTTGCCGCCCTTGTCGGAGATTTCGGTGATGGTCGGCGCGACGCGCTCGATGCGGGTGAGGTCGGTGACCTTGCCGTTGTCCATCGGCACGTTGAGGTCGACGCGCAGCAGCACGCGCTTGCCCTTCAGCTCAATGTCGTCGAGGGTTTTGAAGCTCATGGCTTTTACGCTCCGTCATGCCCGGCCTTATGCCGGGCATCTACGTCTTTGCCGACGTCCCTAAGACGTTGATGGCCGGGACATCAGGGCGTCTACGCCCGTCTTTGACGGGCTATGGCCCGGCCATGACGTGGAACGTAACTAGATCAGCTTGCCCATCGCGATGGCGGTGTCGGCCATGCGGTTGGAGAAGCCCCATTCGTTGTCGTACCAGGAGAGCACGCGCACGAGATTGCCGCCCTGCACCTTGGTCTGGTCCATCGCGAAGGTGGAGGAGTGGGCGTCGTGGTTGAAGTCGATCGAGACGTTCGGCGCGTTGGTGTAGCCGAGGATGCCCTTCAGCTCCTGCTCGGCCGCGCGCTTCATCGCCTCGTTGATTTCCTTGGCGTCGGTCTTCTTCTTGGCGACGATCTTGAGGTCGATCACCGAGACGTTCGGCGTCGGCACGCGGATCGCGGTGCCGTCGAGCTTGCCGTTCAGTTCGGGCAGCACGAGGCCGATGGCCTTCGCCGCGCCCGTCGAGGTCGGGATCATCGACAGCGCCGCAGCGCGGCCGCGATAGAGATCCTTGTGCATCGTATCGAGCGTCGGCTGGTCGCCGGTGTAGGCGTGGATCGTCGTCATGAAGCCGGTCTCGATGCCGACCGTGTCGTTCAGGATCTTGGCGACGGGAGCCAGACAGTTCGTCGTGCAGGAGCCGTTGGAAACGACGAGGTGATCCTTGGTCAGCTTGTCATGGTTGACGCCGTAGACCACCGTGAGGTCCGCGCCGTCGGCCGGGGCCGACACCAGCACGCGCTTGGCGCCGGCGGTGAGATGCGCCGCCGCCTGCTGCTTCGAGGTGAAGATGCCGGTGCATTCGAACGCGATGTCGACGCCAAGCTCCTTCCACGGCAGCTTGGCCGGATCGCGCTCGGCGGTCACCTTGATCGCATTGCCGTTGCCGAGGCTGATCGAGTCGCCCTTGACGGTGACTTCACCGGGGAAGCGGCCATGCACGCTGTCGAAGCGCAGCAGATGGGCGTTGGTCTCGACCGGACCGAGGTCGTTGATGGCGACCACCTCGATGTCCTTGCGGCCGGACTCGTAAATGCCGCGCAGGATGTTGCGGCCGATGCGGCCAAAGCCATTGATGGCGACCCGGATAGCCATGCTCTCGTTCCTCCAAAAGCCTGCGGTCTCCCTGCGGCGACGGATGTCGTCCACGGAAGTCGGCGGTTGCACATCGCCCGGTTCAGCCGGGCGATAACGGTCGATATGGGCGCTTTGCTACCCCTTTTTGCCGCCTAGCTCAACAGGTGGGCGGCAGCGCCAGCGGCCGGGCAGCGTTGAACGGCGGTTATGCCTAATGCACGGCTTTTTCAGGTTGAGGCACATCAACCTCTCGCATTTTGTTGCTACCGCAGCCGTTCCTCCGCTGCGCGCACGACGGCGTCGGATGTAATGCCGAAATGGGCATAAAGGTCCTTGGCCGGGGCGCTGGCGCCGAAGCCGGACATGCCGACGAACCCGCCGTTGCGGCCGATGATCGCGTCCCAGCCCATCCGGATCGCGGCTTCCACGGCGATATTGACGGGCGCATGGCCGACGATCGCGTCGAATTCCGCCTGCGGCAATTCGAGCAGCAGGTCCATGCAGGGAACCGAGACGACGCGCGCGGCAATGCCCTTGGCGGCGAGTTGCTTCTGCGCCTCCACCGCGATCTGTACTTCCGAGCCGGAGGCAAAGATCGAGACTTTCGCCTCGCCCTTGGCGGCGACCAGTTCGTAGGCGCCCTTGGCGCAGCGGTTGTCCGCATCGTTCGTCAGGCGAAGCTGCGGCAGGTTCTGGCGGGTCAGCGCCAATACGCTCGGGCGGTCCTTCGCCTCCAGCGCAAGCTGCCAGCATTCGAGCGTTTCCACGGTGTCGCAGGGCCGGAAGACGTTGCAGTTCGGAATCGCGCGCAGCGCCGCCAGATGCTCGACCGGCTGATGCGTCGGGCCGTCCTCGCCGAGCCCGATGGAATCGTGCGTCAGCACATGGATGACGCGCTCGCCCATCAGCGCCGCCAGCCGCAGCGAGGGCCGCAGATAGTCGGAGAAAACCAGGAACGTGCCGGAATAGGGGATGACGCCGCCATGCAGCGCCATGCCGTTCATCGCCGCCGCCATGCCGTGCTCGCGGATGCCGTAGTGCACGAAGCGGCCGCCGTAATTGTTGGCGGAGAACGCCGCCATGTCCTTGGCGCGGGTGTTGTTGGAGCCGGTGAGGTCGGCCGAGCCGCCGATCAGTTCCGGCACCGCCGCCGCCAGCACATGCAGGGTCTGCTCGGAGGCGGAGCGGGTCGCGATCTCTTTCGGCGCTGCCGCGAGCTGCTGCTTCATGCCGCGGATGGCGGCGGCGAGCTGCTCGGCCGGGAGCTGGCCTTCGATGCGGCGGCTGAACTCGGCGATGGTCGCAACGTCCTTCTGCGACAGAAGCGCCGTCCATGCCTCACGTGCAGCCTTGCCGCGCGATCCGGCCGCGCGCCATGCGCTCAGAATGTCGGCGGGAATTTCGAACGGCGGCGCGTCCCAGCCAAGCTTCTTGCGCGCGCCGGCGATTTCCTCCGCACCCAGCGGCGAGCCGTGCGATTTTTCCGAGCCCGCCTTGGTCGGCGCGCCGAAAGCGATGGTGGTCTTGCAGGCGATCAGCGACGGACGGTCGGATTTCTGCGCCCGCTCGATCGCGGCGGCGATCGCCTTCGGGTCGTGGCCGTCGATCCGCTCCGCCGCCCAGCCGGCGGATTCGAAGCGCTTTAGCTGGTCCACCGAGTCGGCCAGCGACAGCGGCCCGTCGATGGAAATGCCGTTGTCGTCGAACAGCACGATCAGCCGGTTCAGCTTCAGGTGGCCGGCGAGCGCGATCGCCTCCTGGCTGATGCCTTCCATCAGGTCGCCGTCGGAGGCGAGGACATAGGTATGGTGATCGACAAGATCGCCGCCGAAGGTCGCGGCGAGGTGCCGCTCCGCCATCGCCATGCCGACGGCGGTGGCGATGCCCTGGCCGAGCGGGCCGGTCGTCGTCTCGATGCCGGGGGTGACGAAGTTTTCCGGATGCCCCGGCGTCAGCGATCCGAGCTGGCGGAAGCGCTTGATCTCGTCGATCGTCATCGAGTCATTGCCGGTGAGATAGAGCAGTGCATAGAGCAGCATCGAGCCGTGGCCGGCCGACAGCACGAAGCGGTCGCGATCCGGCCATTTCGGGTCGGCGGCGTCGAATTTCAGAAACTGCGTGAACAGCACGGTGGCGATGTCTGCCGCGCCCATCGGCAGGCCGGGATGGCCGGATTTGGCCTGTTCGACGGCGTCCATCGCGAGAGCGCGGATGGCGTTCGCCATCTTGGAGGGATCGGCACGCAGGGTCATGACCGGCAGGTTCCTTGGATAAAGCGAGACGGACGCGCGAAGAATGCCGTTTTGCGGCTTTTGCGTGGCCGGGGCTTATCACCGCAGCCACAAGACTCCAAGATCGCGCCGTGCTCGCGCCCCACTGGGCGGTGCATATCGGTGCATAGATCGGCACTTTCGCCCGCCCGAGCTTGGCGAAAGGCTGATTCGCATGCGAGATAAAAGACTTACGTGCCTGTGGAGGCGATATCGGTAGCCGTGCTGCACCAGCGAAAAGGAGGGTCAGCGTGAACGATCTTCCCGATCACGACAGGGGTTCCGAATCCACCGCGCTCGCCGCCGCGATTCGCAAGCTGAACGCGGCGCTCGACGCGCTGGAGGTGGTGGTCGAGCGGCGGCAGGAAAACGACCGCAGCCAGGACAATCTGGCCGCGCGCATCCAGTCGCTCGGCGTCGACCGCTCGCGCCTTGCCGATGAACTCGACACCTCGCTCTCCCGCGCGCGGGTGCTGGAGGACGCCAACCGCAACATCGCCGAGCGGATTGACGGAGCGATCGAGACCATCCGCGCGGTGCTGAAAACGGAGCCATCGCCATGAACAGCCCCAATAGCAGCGTCAATGTCGCGATCAACGGCCGCCAGTTCCGCATGGCCTGCGAGGCGGGCCAGGAGGAGCGGCTGACGACGCTCGCCGAAGGTTTTGATGCGCGGATCAACGATATTCGCGCGCGCTTCGGCGAGGTCGGCGATTCCCGCCTCACGGTGATGGCGGCGCTGATGATCGCCGACGAACTGCTCGACGCGAAAGTGCGGATCGTCAGGCTGGAGACGGAAATCAGCGCGCTGAAGGCGGCGCGAGCGGGCGCGGACGAACGCGCCGAGCGCGCGGAAACGACCGTCGCGACCGTGCTGGACGAAGCGGCCGAGCGTCTTGAGCGGCTGACGCTGGCGCTCAGCCGGCCGACCGGCAGTTCGATGGCGCTGGGCTGATCGCTCGCGCGCGCCGCTGGCGGTGGACCGCAATCATAGCTACATTGTGATTGCGAAGCTGCGAGGTGCGTCAGGAGCATAATCCCCGGGGCCTTATCGATCCTTAAGGGAGCTGTCCCTGGCCGGACCCGTGGGTCCGGACACACGGTGCCCACCTACTTTCGTAGGGAACCCGGGATCGAGCCTCCAACGGCCATCGCGGCTTCGCGCTGTTTGCGTCTCAGATCATTTTGCGCTCATTTGCGTCGTGCCCGCCATAAAGCGGGCATCCAGTATGCCGGGGCGCGCGTGAAAATCCCTGATGTCCGAGGTTGCTGGATCGCCCGCTTTCGCGGGTGATGACGGAGCAATGTGGTGAGGCGAGGCAGCGGCAGGTGCAGACAGGCGACGTGACCAAAAAATCCCTGCGCGAAACCGCGCTCGCGCGGCGCGACGCGCTGCCTGCCGCCGAGCGGCGCAGCGCAGCGCAGGCGATCGCCGCGCGCCGCTTTCCGGTGCCGCTCGGCGAGGGCACCGTCGTCGCCGGCTATTCGCCGATCCGCGGCGAGTGCGATCCAGTGCCGCTGATGCGCAGCCTCGCGGCGAAGGGCGCGCAGCTCGCGCTGCCCGTGGTCGCCGCGCGCGAGAGGCCGCTGACCTTTTCCGAATGGCGGCAGGGCGCGCAGCTCGTCGCGGGCCCCTTCGGCATTCTCCAGCCGGGACCGCAGGCGATGGATGTCGAGCCCGACATCATGCTTGTCCCGCTGGTGGCGTTCGACCGCGCCTGCCGCCGGATCGGCTATGGGGCGGGCTTCTACGACCGCACGCTGGCGGATTTGCGCAAGCGGCGGGTGGTGGTGGCCGTCGGCATCGCCTTCGCCGCGCAGGAGGTCGAGGCCGTTCCGGCCGGGGAGCACGACGAGCGCCTCGATTGTGTGCTAACGGAGCGTGAGGTTATTGACTTCAGGAGTTAGTTCTTGCGCATTCTGTTCGTCGGCGACGTGGTGGGCCGCAGCGGCCGCAATGCGATCGCCGAGCATCTGCCCATCATCAAGCGGGACTGGAAGCTCGATCTCGTCATCGTCAATGGCGAGAACGCGGCCGGCGGCTTCGGCATCACCGAGGCGATCTATCATGAGTTCACCGATGCCGGCGCGGATGTCGTCACGCTCGGCAATCATGCGTGGCGGCAGCGCGAGGCGCTGGTGTTCATCGCGCGCGTGCCGGCGTTGATCCGCCCGATCAATTTCCCGAAGAGCAATCCCGGCCGCGGCGCGGCGATGGTGGAGGCCGCGAACGGCGCGAGGGTGCTGGTCGTCAACGCGCAGGGCCGCATCTTCATGGAGCCGCTGGACGATCCGTTCGGCGCGGTCGATCGCGAGCTGGAAGCCTGCAAGCTTGGGCAGGGCGCGGACGCCATCGTCGTCGATTTCCACGCGGAGGCGACCAGCGAGAAACAGGCGATGGGCCATTTCTGCGATGGCCGCGCCTCGCTGGTGGTCGGCACGCACGCATATCCCAACCGCCGATCATCGCATCCTCGGCGGCGGCACCGCCTACATGACCGACGCCGGCATGACCGGCGACTATGACAGCGTGATCGGCATGGACAAGGACGAGCCGCTCTCGCGTTTCGTCACCGGCCTGACCACGGGTCGCTACGAGCCGGCGGGTGGCAACGCCACGCTGAGCGGTGTGGCCGTGGAGACCGACGACCGCAGCGGCCGCGCCACAAAGATCGCGCCGGTGCGGCTCGGGGGCGGGCTGGAACGGGCCGTGCCGCAATTCTGGGCGTGACCGTCTCGGCGGTCCCACTTTAATTCCGCCGTCGCCGGGACTATAACGCACCGCGATTTTGCCCGGAGAGACGATGGCAGGCCATTCCCAATTCAAGAACATCATGCACCGCAAGGGGCGGCAGGACGCGCAGAAGTCCAAGCTGTTCTCGAAACTTGCGCGTGAAATCACCGTCGCGGCCAAGCTCGGCACGCCCGACCCTTCGATGAACCCCCGCCTGCGGGCCGCCGTGATCGCCGCCCGGCAGGAGAACATGCCGAAGGACAATATCGAGCGCGCGATCAAGAAGGCCGCCGGCAATGACGGCGACAACTACGACGAGATCCGCTACGAGGGCTACGGTCCCGGCGGGGTCGCGGTGATCGTCGAGGCGCTCACTGACAACCGCAACCGCGCGGCTTCCGACATCCGCTCCTTCTTCACCAAATCCGGCGGCAACCTTGCCGAGACCGGCGCGGTGTCGTTCATGTTCGACCGCCTCGGCGTGATCGAATACGATTCCGGCGTCGCCAGCGAAGACGCGATGATGGAAGCGGCGATCGAGGCCGGCGCGGACGACGTCTCCTCCGGCGAAAGCGGCCACGAGGTCTATGCCTCGCAGGAGTCGCTGCACGAGGTTGCCAAGGCGCTTGAGGCAAAATTCGGCGAGCCGCGCAAGGCGGCGCTGACTTGGAAGCCGCAGAACACCATCGCCGTCGACGACGAGGCCGGTGAAAAGCTGCTGAAGCTCATCGACCTGCTGAACGAGCATGACGATGTGCAGAACGTCTACGCCAATTTCGAGGTGTCCGACGCCTTGATGGCGAAGATGGGCGGGTGACCGCAGTCACCGGTCTTTAACCTTCCGGCCCAAAGTCCGGTGTTGCTATTTCGTTCGCGCGGCGACGGCGCTATCACTGGGGCATGTCCCGTCCTCCGATTCGCATCATCGGCATCGATCCGGGCCTCCGCCGCACCGGCTGGGGCGTGATCGATGTCGACGGCAACCGGCTGATCTTCGTCGGCTGCGGGTCCGTCGAGACGCGCGAGAGCCTGCCGCTGGCGGAGCGGCTGGTTGCGATCCATGCCGGGCTGACGCGTGTGCTCGGCGAGTTCCAGCCGATGGAGGCAGCCGTCGAGCAGACCTTCGTCAACAAGGACGGCGTGGCGACGCTGAAGCTCGGGCAGGCGCGCGGCGTGGCGATGCTCGCGCCGGCGATGCAGGGGCTCGCGGTCGCTGAATATGCGCCGAACAAGGTGAAGAAGACCGTGGTCGGCGCGGGCCATGCCGACAAGAACCAGATTCAGATGATGCTGAAGATTTTGCTGCCGAAGGCCGATCCGGCCTCCGCCGACGCGGCCGACGCGCTTGCGATCGCCATCACGCATGCGCATCACCGCCAGAGCGCCGTGCTGAAGATGAAGGTGGCGGGATGATCGGCAAGCTCAAGGGGCTGATCGATTCCTATGGCGAGGATTATGTGATCCTCGACGTGCAGGGCGTCGGCTATCAGGTGCATTGCTCGGCGCGCACGTTGCAGGCGCTGCCGTCGCCGGGCGAGGCGGCGGTGCTGTCGATCGAGACCTATGTGCGCGAGGATCAGATCAAGCTGTTCGGCTTTCGCAGCGACGCCGAGCGCGAATGGTTTCGCCTGTTGCAGACCGTGCAGGGCGTCGGAGCGAAGGTGGCGCTCGCTGTGCTCGGCACGCTGACGACGGCCGATCTCGCCAACGCCATTGCGCTGCGCGACAAGGCGGCGGTGGCGCGCACGCCCGGCGTCGGCGCGAAGGTCGCCGAGCGCATCGTCAGCGAATTGAAGGACAAGGCGCCTGCGTTCGCGAATGTCGATCCGGCGTTGGTGCAGCTCTCCGGCGCTCTCGACGACAAACGCGCGCCGCAGCCGGTGGCGGATGCGATCTCCGCGCTGGTCAATCTCGGTTACGGCCAGCCGCAGGCGGCGGCCGCCGTCGCCGCCGCCTCGCGCAGCGCCGGCGACAACGCGGAAACCGCGCAGCTCATCCGGCTGGGCCTGAAGGAACTGAGCAAGTGAGCGGGTTGGACCTTGCTTGCCGCGCAAGCGGGAGAGGGGAATTGCCCGCAATCGTGATAGTCTCGGCCGATGACTAGTCCTCCCCGCCTTCTCACGCCCGAGCGCCGCTCCGACGATGTCGGCGACACCGCGATGCGGCCGCAGTCGCTGACCGAATTCGTCGGCCAGCAGCAGGCGCGCGAAAATCTCTCGATCTTCATCAACGCCGCGAAGAAGCGCGGCGAGGCGCTGGACCATGTGCTGTTCGTCGGTCCTCCGGGACTTGGCAAGACCACGCTGGCGCAGATCGTCGCGCGCGAACTCGGCGTGGGTTTTCGCGCGACCTCCGGTCCGGTGATCGCCAAGGCCGGCGACCTCGCGGCGCTGCTGACCAATCTCGAAGAGCGCGACGTGCTCTTCATCGACGAAATCCATCGCCTCAATCCCGCAGTCGAGGAAGTGCTCTATCCGGCGATGGAGGATTTCCAACTCGATCTCATCATCGGCGAGGGGCCGGCGGCGCGCTCGGTGAAAATCGATCTGTCGAAATTCACGCTGGTCGGCGCGACCACGCGCGCAGGGCTGCTCACCAATCCGCTGCGGGATCGCTTCGGCATTCCGGTGCGGCTGAATTTCTACACCGAGGCGGAGCTTGAACTGATCGTCACGCGCGGTGCGCGCGTGCTCGGCGTCGGCATGACGGCGGACGGCGCGAACGAGATCGCCCGCCGCGCGCGCGGCACCCCGCGCATCGCCGGGCGGCTGCTGCGCCGCGTGCGCGATTTTGCCTCCGCCGCAGACGCGGCCTCCATCGACCGGCGGATCGCCGACCACGCGCTCGGCGCGCTGGAAGTCGACGCCGCCGGGCTCGATGCGATGGACCGGCGTTATCTGACGACGATCGCGATGAACTATGGCGGCGGTCCGGTCGGCGTGGAGACGATGGCGGCGGCGCTGTCGGAGCCGCGCGACGCCATCGAGGACATCATCGAGCCGTATCTGATCCAGTGCGGCTATCTGCAACGCACGCCGCGCGGGCGGCTGTTGACGTCGCATGCGTTCCGCCATCTCGGGCTCGTCGAACCGTCGCGCGAGGCGTCGCAATTCGGCCTGTTCGGCGGCGGCAACGGCGACGAGGACTGAGCAGTTTAGGTCGGCTCCTTCATGATTTCACGACGTCTGTTTCTGAAATTGACCGCGGCGACCGGCGTGCTGGGCCTGTCCGGCAGCGCCTATGCCACCCTCGTCGAGCCGATGCTGTCGCCGCGGCTCCGCCGCTATGACGTTCATCCGAAACGTTGGCCGTCGGATCTCACCCTGTCGATCGCGGTCGTCGCCGATCTGCATAGCTGCAAGCCGTGGATGGATCTGCCGCGCATCGAGAAGATCGTCGCGCAGACCAATGCGCTCGGCGCGGACCTGATCGTGCTGCTCGGCGATTTCATTACCGGCCACCGCTTCGTGACCGGTCCTGTCGAGGCCGCCGACTGGTCGCGCGCGCTGGCGCAGTTGAAAGCCCCGCTCGGCGTTCACGCCGTTCTCGGCAATCATGATTGGTGGCAGGACGCGGACGCGATGCGCCGCCAGAGCGGCCCGACCTTCGTCCGCCTCGCGCTGGAGAAGGTCGGCATCCCGGTCTACGAGAACGACGTGACGAGGCTGACGAAGGACGGTCGCTCGTTCTGGCTCGCCGGGCTCGGCGATCAGATCGCCTTCGAGCCGGCGTTTCGGCGCGGGGAATATCCGCGCCGCGGCGTCGACGATCTCGACGCAACGCTGGCGAAAGTGCCGCCGGGCGAGCCCCTGGTGCTGATGGCGCATGAGCCGGATGTGATGGCGCGGATCGACGATCGCGTCTCGCTGCTGCTGTCAGGCCACACGCATGGCGGACAGGTTCGGCTGTTCGGCTGGTCGCCGATCGTGCCGTCGCGCTTCGGCAATCGCTACGCCTACGGCCATGTGCGCGAACGCTGCGACCTGATCGTCTCGGGCGGGCTCGGTTGCAACATCATGCCGATCCGCTTCGGCATGCCGCCCGAGTTGGTGATGGTGAGGGTAAGCGCCGACGGCGCGAGTCCGCCGATGGCATCACAATCATAATCACGACAAGAGAATGCGAAGCCCACGGGATCGCGCACGGGTCCGGCATCGTCGGTCGGCTCGGTCGCGTACACTATAACCGGTGCTGATAGCGTAACCCGAACAGATGATACGACAGCTTCGCTGTAATCGATCTTACTCCCCGCACCAACAAAGAACGCGAGGGAGCGAAAATGGGCTGGTTCAGGCATCTGTTGATCGGCGTCGTCGTCGGGGCGGCTCTCGTGTCGCCCGCGACTGCGTCGTCGGATTATCCGAACCGCCCGCTCACGTTGATACTGCCTTTCGCGCCCGGCGGCGCGTCGGACGCCACCATGCGCGTCTTCACGCGGGTGCTGTCGCAAAATCTCGGCCAGCCGGTGATTATCGACAACAAGCCCGGCGCGGGCGGAATGATCGGGATGGAGGCAGGCGCGGCGGCGAAGCCGGATGGCTACACGCTGCTGTTCGCCTCGACAGGGCCGCTGGCGATCTTCTCGTCGCTGTACAAGAAGCTGAGCTATGACCCGGTGAAGTCGTTCACCGGCGTGCGTTTCGGCGCGGAGAACCCTTACATTCTCGTGCTGAATCCGAACAAGCCGTTCAAGTCGGTCGCCGAACTGATCGACTATGCGAAGAAGAATCCAGGCAAGCTGAACTATGGCTCGGTCGGCAATGGCGGAACCGGTCATCTGGCAACCGAACTGTTCCAGTCGGTGACCGGAACGAAGATGACGCACGTGCCGTACAAACTCAGCACCGCGCTGCATACCGATCTGATGTCGGGCGTGATCGATTTCGCATTCGAGCTGCCGAACGCGGTGCGCCCGCATGTCGAGTCCGGCAAGATGATTGCGGTCGCTGTGGCGAACAATGCGCGGATGAAGAATTTTCCGAACGTTCAGACATTTGCGGAGCTGGGTTATCCCGCGATCAAGATCGGCGCGTGGTCGTCGTTCCTGGTGCCCGCCGGAACGCCGGAGCCGATCGTGGCGAAGCTCGACGAGGCGATCGCAAAGGTTCTGAAGGACCCCGCGATGGTCGATATCTACAGTTTCGGCGACTCGCTGGTGCTCGATGTGGACCGCAAGAAATTTCCGGCCTTCCTCGCGAGCGAAACCGCACGCTTCAAGACGCTGGTGAAGAACGCCGGCGTAAGCCTCGACTAGCCAGGCGGTTGCGTCCGGCGATCGATCAGGCGCAAGCGAGCTAGTAGACCCGAGAGCCTGGTGTCACGTCGCCGCGCGGCGACAGCAGGATGATTTTGCCGTCCGCGTCCGGCGCGCCGAGAATCAGCACCTCCGACTGAAAGCCGGCGATGTTGCGCGGCGGAAAGTTGCAGACGCAGACGACCAGCGAGCCGGTCAGTTCTTCGGCCGAATAATTGGTGATCTGCGCGCTCGACCATTTCTCGCCGAGCGAGCCGAGATCGACGCGCACCTTCCACGACGGGTTGCGCGCTTTCGGAAACGGCTGGACGTCGAGCACGCGGCCGACGCGCAGATCGATCGCGTCGAATTCCGCGTAAGTGACGGACGGCTTTGCGTCGCTCATCTCGGCTGGGCCCGCTTCAGCACGCGCGGCCATAGCCGAAATACGGGCAGGCATAGGGCAGGCGGCTGAAGATTTTCAGCGACGGCGTGTCGTAATAGGAGCGATAGTAGAAATCGCCGGCCTGTCCATAATAACCCGGCACGCGCGGCGAGGTGGCGACCCATGTGTTGTCGAGAGGCAGCGGCTCGACCGTCCGGTAGGCCGGCTGCGGCTCGCTGCGGCCGGCGAAAATCTCGCCGATGCGCGTCTGCGCCGGCAGGTCCGCGGCCGGCGCGGCAACCGTACCGATGCTCCAGACGACGGCCGCGATCGCTGACATCCGCAGCAAATCCGTTGCTCCGTGATTCGAGGTTCATGCATGAACCTGCGCTGAAATGGTTAATGCGGGTTAACGGCGCGGCACGAAAATGGAACGAAGCGGGTTCCATTCCGTTGTTCCAAGCCTGCATGGACCTGAAGAGAATGGCGTCCTAAACTCTGCTTATGAAAACAATTGCGATCCTCACCAGCGGCGGCGACGCGGCCGGCATGAACGCCGCGATCCGCGCCGTCACCCGCAGCGCGCTCGCCCGCGACATGACTGTGTTCGGCGTCCGCCAGGGCTATCAGGGCCTGATCGAAGACCAGATGATCCCGCTCGGCGCGCGCGAGGTCGGCGGCGTCATCCAGATCGGCGGGACGTTCCTCGGCAGCGCGCGCTCGAAGGAATTTCGCGAGCCGGGCGGCCAGTCGAAGGCGCTGCGCAGCCTCGCCAGCCGCGGCATCGACGGCCTTGTGGTGATCGGCGGCAACGGCTCGCAGACCGGCTCGCATGTGCTGTGCCAGCACGGCTTTCCGGTGGTCGGCATCGCCTCAACGATCGACAACGATCTGTTCGGCACCGATGTTACGATCGGCTGCGACACCGCGATCAACGTCACGGTCGAGGCGATCGACCATCTGCGCACCACCGGCTCCTCGCACACGCGCGCGTTCCTCGTCGAGACGATGGGACGAGACTGCGGCTATCTGGCGATGATGTCCGGCCTCGCGGGCGGGGCGGAAGTCATCTCCACGCCGGAACATGAGGTGCCGGCGGCGCAGATCGCAGAGCGGCTGCGCGCCGCCTATGAGCGCGGCAAGACGCATGCGATCGTGGTGATCGCTGAAGGCGTGAAGGAAAATGCCGCGCAGATCCTGGCGCATTTCGAGAAGGATCGGCGGATGGTCGGTTTCGAGCTGCGCGCCACCGTGCTCGGTCATGTGGTGCGCGGCGCGCCGCCGACGGCTTTCGATCGGGTGCTGGCGACGCGGCTCGGCGTCGGCGCGCTGACGGCGCTGGTTGAAGGCGTGCATGGCGTGCTGATCGGCCAGCAGCGCGGCGAGATCACGCGCACGCCGCTGGCCGAGATCGCCGGCAAGACCAAGCCTATCAGCACCGAACTGATCGAGCTTGCGCGCGTGCTGGCGAAATAGCGACGCGGCCGGGGCGCGCGGGCATGTTTTGTCGCGGGCGTGACATCGGCGGCGCAGCACCTACATCTGCGATATGAGCAAGCCTCCCGTCATCGTCCGTCCGCGCCGCGCCCCGCCCGTGTTGGTGTGCCGCAAATGCCTGAAGCGCTGCGGTGACGGCCGCGCCATCCGCCGCGCGCTGAAGGCCGAATTGAAAGCTTGCGGCGCGGATGCGCCTGGCAGCGGCGAGGCGCGAAAACTCAAGCCGCCGAAACTGGTGCTGACCGGCTGTTTCGGTGTCTGCCCGAAACGGGCCGCGACGCTCGCTTCCGGCGCGACGCTGTCGCGCGGCGAATTCGTGCTGGTGCGGGACGAGAGCGAGGTGAGGGCTGCGGTGGATGCGCTGGTGCCGCGCTGAGGAGTCGCCCCGAAGTGACGGGTCAGGCTTTGGACGATTTCTTCTTCGCAGGCTTCTTTGCAGCGGCTTTCTTCGGCGCTTTTGCCTTCGAAGCAGCCGGCGCAGCAGCGGCGACGCTCGCCGCTTCCTCCGTCAGCCGGCGCATGGTGCGGGCATAGCTGTCGGCGGCGTTGTCGGCCGAGATGCGCAGGCGGTTCGCGGCCGCGGCGCCTTCATCCATTGCATGCTTCGCCATCGTCTTGAGGCGTTGCTTCTCCGCCGCAGTCTTCGCCTTCGCGGCTTGCGCGAGATAGCGGTCGCGCCCCGCTTTCGTCGCCGCCGTCAGCGATTTGTGCTGCTGCTTCGCGAGCGTGCGGATGAGAGCGTCGAGGGAGGCGGGCATGGAAAATTCCGAAAGACGACGAACCGAGATGCTGCTGTAGCAGGCGGCGCGGGCCGTTGGCAATTCCGTCGGAAACACTCGCAGGTGTTACCGCTTCTTCCACCCGCCTTTGCGCCCCGGTGCGCCGCCGGAGGAGCGGCCGACGGGTCCGAATTCCGGGCCCGACTGGCGCGAATTGGTCGGCTGGAAGATCTTGCTTTCCATGCCCGGTCCCATTTCGTCGAGCGTCGGTTTTCGCGCGCGCGAGCCGAATTTTCCGCGCGCCTTGCCTTGCGCCGCCTTGTCGAGCCTCGCCGGCAGGTTCGCCGCATCACCATACTTCTTCGTGCCGGCGTAAGCGCCCGCCTTCGCCGCGACGCCGCGCTGCTTGATGGTCGGATCGTCCACCACCGCCAACTCTGTCGCGCGCAGTCGCTTGACCTCGTCGCGTAGCCTTGCGGCTTCCTCGAAGTTCAGATCGGCGGCGGCCTCGCGCATGCGCGTTTCGAGGTCCGCCAGCACCGCCTCGAAATTGTGGCCGATGGCGATGGCGTCGTCGGTGAAGCTGGTGCCGCCGCCGCTGCCGGTCTCGACCAGCACATGGTCCCGCTCATAGACGCTGTTGAGAATATCGCCGATGGATTTCTTCACGCTTTCGGGCGTGATGCCGTTGGCGGTGTTGTATTCGACCTGCTTTTCGCGGCGGCGATTGGTCTCGGCGATGGCGCGCTCCATCGAGCCGGTCATCTGATCGGCGTAGAGGATCACCTTGCCGTCGACATTTCGCGCGGCGCGGCCGATGGTCTGGATCAGACTCGTCTCGCTGCGCAAAAAACCTTCCTTGTCGGCGTCGAGAATGGCGACCAGCGCGCATTCGGGAATGTCGAGGCCCTCGCGCAACAGGTTGATGCCGACGAGGGCGTCGAACGCGCCGAGCCGCAGATCGCGGATGATCTCGATGCGCTCGATCGTGTCGATGTCCGAATGCATGTAGCGCACGCGAATGCCCTGCTCATGCAGATATTCGGTGAGGTCCTCGGCCATGCGCTTGGTCAGCACGGTGATGAGCGAGCGATAGCCGGCCTGCGCGGTGGCGCGGACCTCGCCGACGAGATCGTCGACCTGCGTGCGCGCGGGGCGGATGTTCACGGGCGGATCGATCAGGCCGGTCGGTCGGATCACCTGCTCGACGAACACGCCGCCGCTCTCGTTCAGCTCCCAGGCAGCGGGCGTCGCGGAGACGGCGACCGATTGCGGGCGCATCGCATCCCATTCCTCGAAGCGCAGCGGCCGGTTGTCCATGCAGGAGGGCAGGCGGAAGCCGTATTCGGCCAGCGTCGCCTTGCGGCGGAAGTCGCCTTTGAACATCGCGCCGATCTGGGGCACGGTGACGTGGCTTTCATCGGCGAAGATCAGCGCGTTGTCGGGCACATATTCGAACAAGGTCGGCGGCGGCTCGCCGGGCAGGCGGCCGGTGAGGTAGCGCGAATAGTTCTCGATGCCGGCGCAGCTTCCCGTCGCCTCGATCATCTCGATGTCGAACATCGTGCGCTGCTCCAGCCGCTGCGCCTCCAGCAGGCGGCCTTGTGCATTGAGCTGGTCGAGCCGCTGCTTCAGCTCGAACTTGATGCCCTTGATGGCCTGGATCAGCGTCGGCCGCGGCGTCACATAATGCGAGTTCGAATAGACCTTGATGAATTCAAGCTCGTCCTGCTTCTGGCCGGTGAGCGGATCGAATTCCTCGATGTTTTCGATCGTGTCGCCGAACAGGTTCACGCGCCAGGCGCGATCCTCATAGTGCGCGGGGAAAATGTCGATCACGTCGCCCCGCACCCGGAAAGTGCCGCGCGCAAAATCGCCCTGCGTGCGCTTGTACTGAAGCGCGACGAGGTCGGCGATGATCTGCCGCTGGTCGATGCGCTCATTGCGTTTCAGCGAAAAGGTCATCGCCGTATAGGTTTCGACCGAGCCGATACCGTAGATGCATGACACCGAAGCGACGATGATGACGTCGTCGCGCTCCAGCAGCGCGCGCGTCGCCGAATGGCGCATGCGGTCGATCTGCTCGTTGATCGAGGAATCCTTCTCGATATAGGTGTCGGTGCGCGGGACGTAGGCTTCCGGCTGGTAGTAGTCGTAGTAGGAAACGAAATACTCGACCGCGTTGTCGGGGAAGAAATTCCTGAACTCGCCATAGAGCTGCGCGGCCAGCGTCTTGTTCGGCGCCAGGATCAGCGCCGGGCGCTGCGTCGCCTCGATCACCTTGGCCATGGTGTAGGTCTTGCCCGAGCCGGTGACGCCGAGCAGCACCTGCGTGCGGTCATTGCGCTGGATGCCCTCGACCAGTTCGGCGATCGCGGTCGGCTGGTCGCCCTTCGGTTCGTAGTCGGACTTGATCTCGAAGCGCACGCCGCCTTCGGATTTTTCCGGGCGGGGCGGACGATGTGGCGTCCATATCTTTTTGCCGCCTTCGCCCCTGAATTCGTCACGGCCCTCGCGCAGCAGCGTCTCCAGCGCGTCCGCGGTGGCCTTGACGCCGAAAGCTTCCATCTTGTTGCGGGCCGGCCGCGCCAGCGTGTCGTCGTCCTCGACATCGAGGCCGAGTTGCTTGGCAAGTTCCGGATCGAGCGTCGGGATCGTTGCGGCGGTGCCGTAATTGACGCTGTAGCCCGCCTGCGGCGCTTCGTTGAAGCCGGCGCGGGGATCGGCGCGGAGGCCCCCGCGGGTGGCGGAACTCTCTCCCTTTGCAAGAGAGGATGAGGTCGCGGCGGACTATGGTGTTGCGGGTGAAATTGCGATCGATCGACGGCTCGCGCGGCAGCGTGTCGTTGCTCCGTGTGGAGGCGCGGGCGCGGTGCGCGGCCGCCTCGCCGCCGGAGCGGCGGTCCTTTGAATTGTCCGGCGGCGGCTTCAGGCCGGTGCCGGAGCCAATGCCGGCATCGCCGGAATTGAGTGCGGGATTGAGCAACTCCGCCAGCGCGGGCCCGATCGGCTGCACTGCGGGCCGATGCGCCTTGGCGCGCGTCGGCTTCGCCGGATCTTTCTGCGGCTTGGTCTTGTCGGGAGTCTTGTTGTCAGGATCTTGGCCATCGTCATGGAATATGGCCTTGCCGGGCGTCGGGCGAAGGCCCGGATCGCGCGATTGTCGTGGAACCATGGCCGGCAGCCTAGCGGCGACCGCCGCCAATTTTTGTCATCAGCCTTTGGCGTGTTCGGCCGCGAGCGCGTGGAGACAGGCGCGGCAGAGGCAATCGGAGAAGCCGGTTGCGGAGGCGTCGCCCGACTGCGGCAGCAGCAACTGCACGGCCTCCGCGCCGCACCAGCACGGGCCGTCCAGCGTGCAGGCAAAGGCGGTTCCGCATCGTTCGCAGATTATCTGGCGGGGTGTGGGGACGGCCCCCGCATCGCTTCCGGTCACGTCCTGTCTCCGCTCGCTGGATCGCGAGAATAGTCTTCAGGTGCGAACATTTCACAGGAAACGCAAGGGGCGGGCGCATCGCGAGGTGTTCCGACCGGCGCAATGGCGTAAGGTTCGCAAAATTCCGCTGAAGGATCGATCTCCCGTGAATGCGCCGGCCGAACTTCCTCCTGTCCCGCTCCCCGACGGCATCCGCTCGCGGATGGTGCCGGGCATCAACGGCCTGACGGTGCATGTGCTGGAGGCCGGGTTCGAGACGACGGGACGTCCCGGCGTTTTGCTGCTGCATGGATTTCCGGAACTGGCGTTCAGCTGGCGCAAGATCATGTTGCCGCTCGCGCGCGCGGGCTTCCATGTGATCGCGCCGGATCAGCGGGGATATGGCCGCACCACGGGATGGAGCGCGGATTATGACGACGATCTTCGTCCGTACAGTCCGCTCAATCTCGTCCGCGATGCGCTCGGGCTGGTTTCGGCGTTCGGCTGGCGCTCGGTCGCAGCGGTCGTGGGGCACGATTTCGGATCGCCGATCGCGGCGTGGTGCGCGCTGACGCGCCCCGACGTTTTTCGCGCGGTCACCATGATGAGCGGGCCGTTTGGCGGGCCGCCGCCGATCCCGTTCGATACGCTCGATCGTCCGGCGCCGGCGGCGCGGCCGGATACGATCCAGGCCGATCTCGCCGGGCTCGCGCGCCCGCGCAAGCATTATCACTGGTATTACTCGACGCGCGAAGCCGACGCCGACATGACGAACGCTCCGCAAGGCCTGCATGCGTTTCTGCGTGCCTATTATCACATGAAGAGCGCCGACTGGCCCGGCAACGCGCCGTTTCCTCTCGCATCGTGGACGGCGGACGAACTGGCGAAGCTGCCGGAGTATTACGTCATGGATCTGCGCAGGACGATGCCGGAAAGCGTCGCGCCGCATATGCCGTCACCTGACGAGATCGCGGCCTGCCGATGGCTGACGGAGGATGAACTCACTTTCTACAGCGCGGAATATGCGCGCACCGGCTTTCAGGGCGGCCTGCAGTGGTATCGCGGCGGCACCTCGCGACGTTTTGGCCCCGAACTCGAATTGTATGCGGGCCGCACCATCGACGTGCCATCGTGCTTCATTTCCGGCGCGAGCGATTGGGGTGTCCATCAACGGCCCGGCGCATTGAAAGCGATGCAGGAGCGGGTCTGCACGCGCATGCTCGGCTGTCACCTCATCGAAGGCGCGGGTCATTGGGTGCAGCAGGAGCAGCCGGAGCGGGTCAGCGAGTTGCTGATCGATTTCCTCGGCAAACAAGCCGCGTAACGGCCGTGGCTATTTGCGCGGCGTGATCCGCAGGATGCGCCCGGCGGCGTTGTCGGTCAGCAGCCACAGCGCGCCGTCCGGTCCTTGCCGCACGTCGCGAATCTGCTCGTTCAGATTTTGCAGCAGCCGTTCCTCGCCCGTCACCTTCTCGCCGTCGAGGCCGAGACGGATCAGTCCCTTCACGCCGTTGATCGAGCCGGTGAACAGGCTGCCGCGCCACGCCGGAAACAGGTTGGCCGTGTAGAACGCCATGCCGCTCGGCGCGATCGACGGCACCCAGTATTTGATCGGCTGCTCCATGCCGTCCTTGTGGGTGCCCTCGTGAATCTTCGCGCCGGAGTAATCGACGCCATAGCCGATCACCGGCCAGCCGTAGTTCTTGCCCTTGGCGGGAATGTTCACCTCGTCGCCGCCGCGCGGGCCGTGTTCGATCTCCCACAGCTTTCCGCTCTTCGGATGGATCGCCAGCGATTGCGGATTGCGATGGCCGTAGCTCCAGATTTCCGGCTTTGCGCCGCTCTGGCCGACGAACGGATTGTCGGCCGGCGCTTCGCCCTCCGGCGTGATGCGGATGATCTTGCCGAGATGGTTGGCGAGATTCTGCGCCTCGTTGCGCGGGCCGAAATGATCGCCGAGCGAGACGAACAGATTGCCGTCGGCGCCTTGCGCGAAGCGGCAGCCATAATGATTGCCGCTCGACAGCGGACCTTCCTGCCGGAAGATCGCCTTGGTCTGCGTCAGGCGCGGCTGCGCGCCGGCATCGAGCTTGCCGCGCGCAACGGCGGTGCGGCCGCCACTGCCGGCGCGCTCGGCGTAGCACAGATAGATCGTGGAGTTGCCGGCGTAGTCTTTGTCGAGCGCGACGTCGAGCAATCCGCCCTGGCCCGAGGCCCACACCTCCGGCACGCCGCTGACGGGCGGAGACAACTGGCCGTTGCGCGCGACCACGCGCAGGCGGCCGGGCCGCTCGGTCACCAGCATGCGGCCGTCGGGGAGGAAGGCCAGCGACCAAGGCGTCACCAGCCCGCTCGCCACCGTTTCGACCTCCAGCGGACCCGCGGACGATCTGAACGAGGTGCTTGCGCCGCGCGTGGTCGTGACGATCAGCAGTGACGTGGTCAGCGTGATCGCCGCAGCAAGCGTGGCTGTGACGATCACCAGGGAGTCTTCATGGCGTCCGGCCCGGCTGGCGTGGGAGGCGGATCAGATGATCCGCCGATCAGGATCGATCAGAACAGCGGCGCGGCCTTCACCACTTCGATCGAAACGATCGTCAGCACGACGATCGTCGCCAGCGTCAATGCGCTCGCCATCGCGAAAGTTGCGACGGCATGCGCGGACGCGGCCGCGGCCTGTCGGCGCGGGTGCGACTGAAATCCGCGGGCGGCAATCAGGCGGTCACTGGCCTCGAAAACGGGCCGGCTCATGATGAAAATCCTCGTTCAACGACGGAGCGAATCAGCGTCCTGTTGAAAACATGGAGGAAAATCCTGACTTCGCGTTGGCGGGATTTCCGGTTCCTGGCGTCGAAATCATGGCGAAATCGCGGCGGAGCCGCTTATTCGGCCGCGGCCGGAAGCGCATGCGATAGCTCCGGCTCCCAGTCCATGGCGACAAAGCCGGGTTGCCGGCCGACGCGGTCCAGCCATTTGCGGATCGCCGGAAACGATCCGAGGTCGAAATCGCATTGCTCGGCCAGATGCGTGTAGGCGTAGAGCGCGATGTCGGCGATGGTGAAGCGCCCGGCGGCGAAATAATCGTGCTGGCGCAAGTGGTTTTCCATCACCTGCAAGGCGCGGTAGCCGCGCTCCAGCCAGTCCTCGATCGAGTTGGCGTGCAGCTCGCGGCCGCCGCGCACCAGCGACAGCCAGAAATAGGCCGCGCCGATATTCGGCTCCAGCGCGTGCTGTTCGAAGAACATCCATTGCAGGATTTCGGCGCGGTCGATCCGGTCGTCCGGCGCGATCGACGTGCCGCCGGCGACGTACCACAGGATGGCGTTGGATTCGGCGAGGAAGCGTCCCGTCGTGACTTCGAGCAGCGGCACCTGGCCGCTCGGATTCTTTCTCAAAAAGTCCGGCGTGCGGCTCTCGCCGCGCAGGATGTCGACCTCGATCCGCTCATAGGGAATGTTGAGCAGCGCCATCGCCAGACGGGCCTTGTAGCTGTTGCCCGAGCGCTGCATCGAATAGAGCTTGTACATTCAGACTGCCTTTGTCGCATCGAGAAGAAAACGGCCGTCCGTCCCCATACGCCTCAGCATGGTGTCGCCAATGCGGCCGCGCAAGAGCAGTCGCGTGGAATGGATGGAAAGTTCTGGTTGATGCTGCTGCGCAGCAAAATCTCACCCCAAAACACCCAGTGCCCGATGTGGCTCACCGCCTTAAAATCACCGCGTTAAAATATGCGGATTCTAAAATCCGGCGCGCCTCGTTCCTTCTTGCAGTGCAGCGCGAGCGCCCTTAGTGTGCGCACCGCCCCCGGCGGGCCGAATCCGCTTGGGGCCGTTAAGAATCCATCCGCAAAAGCCGTTGTCAGCAAAAGCCGTTGTCAGGAGACCATGATGCCGTTTCTTTCCGCGTCGCTCGCCCGCGTGAAGCCGTCCGCCACCGTCGCGGTCACGGACAAAGCGCGTGAGCTGAAAGCGGCGGGCCGCAACGTCATCGGCCTCGGAGCCGGCGAGCCTGATTTCGACACGCCCGCCAACATCAAGCTGGCGGCGATCCACGCGATCGAGGCCGGCAAGACCAAATACCCCGATGTCGGCGGCATTCCGGAATTGAAGGACGCCATCATCGCCAAGTTCAAGCGCGAGAACGGGCTGACCTATGCGCGCAACCAGATCGTGGTGTCGACCGGCGGCAAGCAGGTGCTCTACAACGCGCTGATGGCGACGCTCAATCCGGGCGACGAGGTCATCATTCCCGCGCCTTATTGGGTGAGCTATCCGGAAATGGTGCTGCTCGCGGGCGGCGAGCCGGTGCATATCGTCTGTCCGGCGGAGCAGGGCTTCAAGCTTCAGCCCGACGCGCTGGAGAAAGCGATCACGCCGAAGACCAAGTGGATCATCCTCAACTCGCCGTCGAACCCGACCGGCGCGGCTTACTCCGCGGCCGAGTTGAAGGCGCTGACCGACGTGCTGATGAAGCACCCGCATGTCTGGGTGATGACCGACGACATGTATGAGCACATCATCTATGACGGCTTCGAATTCGCAACGCCGGCGCAGGTCGAGCCGAAACTGTTCGACCGAACGCTGACGGTGAACGGCGTCTCGAAAGCCTATTCGATGACCGGCTGGCGCATCGGCTATGCGGGCGGGCCGGCCGAACTCATCAAGGCGATGACGACGATCCAGTCGCAGGCGACGCACGCGCCGTCCTCGATCTCGCAATGGGCGGCGGTCGAGGCGCTGAACGGGCCGCAGAGCTTCATTCCGGAAAACGCCAAGATTTTCAGGGAGCGGCGCGACCTCGTCGTCTCGATGCTCAATCAGGCGACCGGCATTTCCTGTCCGCGGCCGGAAGGCGCGTTCTATGTCTATCCGTCCTGTGCGGGCACGATCGGCAAGACCGCGCCGTCGGGCAAGGTGATCGAAACCGACGAGGATTTCGTCACCGAGCTGCTTGAGAGCGAGGGCGTGGCGGTGGTGCAAGGGTCGGCGTTCGGCCTCGGTCCGGCATTCCGCATTTCCTATGCGGCGAAAAACTCGGATCTCGAAGACGCCTGCCACCGCATCCAGCGGTTTTGCGGAAACCTGAAATAGTTTTTGCCGGAGGGGATTCATGCGTCGTCTGACAGGTTTTGCGGTCGCCGCCATGGTGTTGGCGGCGACGGTCTCCATCGCCACCGCGCAGTCGCGCACAAAACTCGGCATGCTCGAATGCCGGGGCGGGCCGAGCGTCGGCCTGGTGGTCGGTTCGGTGAACACGCTTGACTGCCTCTATACCGGCGACGACGGATTGCAGGACCGCTACACCGCGACCATCCGCAAGGTCGGCCTCGATCTCGGCATCACGCGCGAGACCGCGCTGGGGTGGGTGGTGTTCGCACCGACCGCCCGCATCGGCATGGGCGATCTCTCCGGCAATTATGGGGGCGTGTCCGGCAGCGCCTCGGTCGGCGTCGGTCTTGGCGCGAATGTGCTGGTCGGCGGTTCGGCCAATTCGGTCGCCTTGCAGCCGGTGAGCCTGCAAGGTCAGACCGGGTTGAACGTTCAGGCCGGCTTCCAGGGGCTGGAGCTGCGCCCGGCGCGGTAAAGCCGTTTGCTTTGGAGAGTCTGATCCGTGCGGGTTTCCGCGGATCATGCTCTTGCCATAATGCCTCTCAACTCTGTCGCGGACGGCCGCTCCGTTCGGGCCGGTCCGCGAAGGAGAGGCGATGATGCTGTCCAGGCTTTTCCTCAGTGCGCTCGCCGCGGCGCTTGTCTCGGTCGCCGCCATTTCGAGTGCTGCCGACGCGCAGGAGCCGCAGGCACGGATCGGTGTGCTCGAATGCTCGGGCGGGCCCAGCGCCGGCTACATCATCGGCTCGACCACCAATCTCGATTGCATGCTGACGCGCAACGGCCGCCGCGCCGAGCCCTATGTCGCGCAGATCTGCCGCTACGGTTTCGACATCGGCGTGACGGAGCGCTGGGCGATGGCGTGGGAGGTGTTCGGCCCGTCGCCGCGGCTTGCGCCGGGCGGCCTGTCCGGCACCTATGGCGGCGCGGGCGCGAGCGCCTCGGTCGGCACCGGTGCGGCTGCGAACCAGCTTGTCGGCGGCCCGAACGGCGCGGTGTCGCTGATCCCGCTCGATGCCGCCGGACAGCAGGGCCTCAACCTCGCCTTCGGTTTCGAGGGCATGGAAATCCGTCCCGCGCGGTTCTGACGCTCAGCGCTTCGCCATGTTGCGGAGCGCCATCGATCGTTCTTGCCAAAGCCTTGCGACGCTGAAACGATGTGCCTGCCGACCCGCAGGAGCGCAAACGCGATCGTGGGTTTGGGTTTGACGCGAATGCGCTCCAGTCAATGAAGGCGCGGGCCGACTTCCACGTAACGAAGATGGAGGCGGCAAATGGGACATGATGTCAGAAGTCCGTCAGGTCACCTAAGATCGGGTCCCCGGTGCATCGCGCTGGTGGGCCCGTTCCAGAGCGGGAAGACGACCCTTCTCGAAGCGATCCTCGCGCGCACCGGCGCGATCTCAAAACCAGGCACCGTCGAGAACGGCACCACGATCGGCGACCAGAACAGCGAGTCGCGCACCCATCGCATGAGCACCGCGCTCACAGCCGTCACCACGAATTTCATGGACGAAACCTATACGTTCATCGATTGTCCCGGCTCGATCGAATTCATCCACGACATGCGCGCCGCGCTGCCGGCGGTGGACGCCGCGGTCGTCGTCTGCGAGGCGGACGAACGCAAGCTGCCGCAATTGCAATTGATCCTGCGCGAACTGGAAGATCTCAAAATTCCGCGCTTTCTGTTCCTGAACAAGATCGATCGCGCCGACAAGCGTGTGCGCGAAACGCTGGCGACGCTGCAACCGGCCTCGCGCGTGCCGCTGGTGCTGCGGCAGATTCCGATCTGGCGCGGAGACCTGATCGCCGGCTTCGTCGATCTCGCGCTGGAGCGCGCCTTCGTCTATCGCGAGCATCTGCCGTCGGAAGTCGTGGCGCTGGAGGGCGGCGATCTCAGCCGCGAGAAGGAAGCGCGCTTCACCATGCTGGAGAAGCTCGCCGACCATGACGACGCGCTGATGGAGCAGTTGCTGGACGACATCCCGCCGCCGCGCGATGCGGTGTTCGACGATCTGTCGCGCGAATTGCGGGAGGGGCTGATCTGTCCGGTCCTGCTTGGCGCGGCGACGCGCGCCAACGGTGTCATGCGGCTGTTGAAGGCGCTGCGGCATGAAGCTCCGGCGATCGCGGAGACCGCGGCGCGGCTCGGCGTCGGGAAGGACGCGGGCACGCTCGCCTATGTGATGAAGACGATGCATATGCAGCACGGCGGCAAGGCGTCGCTGGTGCGCATGCTGTCCGGACAATTGACGGACGGCGCGACGCTGCTGTCGCCGCGCGGCGAGGCCGACCGCTGCTCCAGCATGTCGTCGGTCCAGCTCGGGCAGGACAACAAGCGCGGATCGGCCGCGGCCGGCGACGTGGTCGTGCTCGGCAAGCTGGATCATGTGCGCACCGGCGACACGATCACGGCCGCGAAGGTTTCGCACGCGGTCCTGTGTCAGGTTGAGGCGCATGCGCCGGTGCTCTCGCTTGCCGTCGCCGCGAGCGACCGCAAGGACGATGTCAAGCTCGGCCAGTCGCTGCTGCGGCTGTGCGAGGAGGACCCGTCGCTGTCCGTCCTTCACGATGCCGCCACCCATGACGTGGTGCTGTCAGGGCAGGGCGAGATGCATCTGCGTGTCGCGCTGGAGCGGCTGCGCGGCCGCTTCGGCGTCAACATCAATCAGCGGGCGCCCGGCATCGGCTATCGCGAGACCATCCGCAAGGCTGCGACCCAGCGCGGCCGCCACAAGAAGCAGTCCGGCGGGCACGGCCAGTTCGGCGACGTGCTGCTGGAGATCGCGCCGCTGCCGCGCGGCGAGGGCTTCAAGTTCGACGAACGCGTGGTCGGCGGCGCGGTGCCGCGCAACTACATTCCGGCGGTCGAGGAAGGCGTGCGCGACGCCCTGCTGCACGGGCCGCTCGGCTTTCCGGTGGTCGACATCGCGGTGACGCTGACCGACGGCTCGTATCATACCGTGGATTCATCCGATCTCGCCTTCCGCACGGCGGCGCGCATCGGCGTCGGAGAGGCGTTGCCGCAATGCCAGCCGGTGCTGCTGGAGCCAATCCACAGCGTCGAGATCGTCTGTCCGGCTGATGCCACCGCGCGGATCAACGCGATCCTGTCCGGCCGGCGAGGACAGATCCTGTCGTTCGACACGCGCGACGACTGGGCCGGATGGGATGTGGTGCGCGCGCTGCTTCCGGAAGCCGAGATCGGAGACCTGATCGTCGAGGTGCGTTCGGCCACCAGCGGCGCGGGCAGCTTCACCACGGCGTTCGATCATATGGCGGAGGTCACGGGACGCACGGCCGACCAGATCGTCGCCGCGCATCGCGCGGCCGCATAGCAGGGTGTCGTTGCGATAGATCAACTTGCCAATCCGGCTTCGGTGGTCCATTGCAACACGGTCCGCCGGATCGCCATGTATGATCTCAGCTCGATGAACAGCGCAGACCCGTCCATTGGCTTTCGGCCGCCATCTCCCGTCGTGCTGTTCACGCCGAAGCTGGTGTCGATGCTGCGCGAGGGCTACGGCCTCGCCGATTTCAAGGCCGATGCGTTCGCCGGGCTGACGGTTGCGATCGTCGCGCTGCCGCTGTCGATGGCGATCGCCATCGCCTCGGGTGCTGCCCCGGTGCAGGGCCTCTACACCGCCATCGTCGCCGGATTCCTGATCTCCGCGCTCGGCGGCAGCCGCTATCAGATCGGCGGCCCGGCCGGAGCCTTCATCGTTTTGGTCGCCGCGACCGTGCAGCGCCACGGCATGGACGGGCTGTTTCTGGCGACCATCATGTCCGGCGTTTTCATGATGATCGCCGGCGCGCTGCGGCTCGGCAGCTACATCAAATTCATTCCGCTGCCGGTGACGGTCGGGTTCACCAGCGGCATCGCCGTCATCATTGCCGCGAGCCAACTCCACGATTTGTTGGGCCTGACGCTCCAGGGGCATGAGCCCGGCGAATTCCTGCCGAAATTGCAGGCGCTCGCCGGCGCGATCGGAACCACCAATCCGATGGCGGTGATGATCGCGGTCGTGAGCATCGGCATCATCATCGGCCTTCGCCAATGGCGTCCGACATGGCCGGGCCTGCTGATCGCCGTGTTCGTGGCGTCGCTGGCGACATGGCTGTTCAACCTGCCGGTCGAGACCGTCGGCAGCCGCTTCGGCGAATTGCCGCGAACGCTGCCGTGGCCGTCGATGCCGGAGGTCAGCCTCGCCAAGATGCAGGCGGTGCTGCCGGATGCGCTTGCTTTCGCACTCCTGGGTGCAATCGAATCGCTGCTCTCCGCGGTGGTGGCCGACAGCATGACCGGCCGCCGTCATCGCTCCAATTGCGAACTGGTGGCGCAGGGCGTGGCCAACATCGCCTCCGGCCTGTTCGGCGGCATCTGCGCGACCGGAACGCTGGCGCGGACGGCGACCAATGTGCGCGCCGGCGCGCGCGGACCCGTGGCGGGCATGCTGCATGCGGTGTTTCTGGCGGTGCTGCTGCTGGTGGCCGCGCCGCTCGCCAGCCTGATCCCGCTGGCCGCTTTGGCCGGCATCCTGGTGATCGTCGCCTGGAACATGATCGAGAAGCATGCCTTCGCTATCCTGATCCGCTCGTCTTGGGGCGACGCGCTGGTGCTGATGGCGACGCTGCTGCTGACCGTGTTCCGCGATCTGACCGAGGGCATCCTGGTCGGCTTCGCGCTCGGCACGCTGCTGTTCATGCACCGCATGTCGGAATCGATCCGGATCGAAAGCGGAGCCCGTTCGTCCTCGCGCGATGACGACAGCGACGAGGCGCGGATTACCCGCGACCGCAACGCGGCCTCGCCCGACATCGCCGTCTATCGCATCTCCGGCGCGTTCTTCTTCGGCGCGGCCGCGACTGTCGGCGCGACGCTGGAGGGCATCGCCGAGAGGCCGAAAGTGCTGGTGCTCGATTTCGCCGACGTTCCTTTGCTGGATTCGACGGCGGCGCATGTGATCGGATCGATCGCTTCGCAAGCGGCGCGCAATGGCATTCGCGTGGTGCTGACCGGGACCAGCCGCTCGGTCCGCCGCGTGCTGCTGACAAATGGCGTGAAACCGCCGCTGATCCGCTTCAAGTCGCGGATCGAGGACGTGCGCTCGCCGTCGGATGCGCCGGCGACGCTGGCGCTGGCGGCGCATTGACAGCTTCCGCGGCCGCGTGATTTGAAACACGCGACACAGTCTTCAACGCTTCGAGGTTCGCATGTCGCCTTCGCCTGTTCAGGCGTGCCTGATCGGCTGGCCGGCGGCGCATTCGCGCTCGCCGATCATTCACAAATATTGGCTCAAGACGTTCGGCATCGCCGGCGATTACCGCATCGAGGCGGTGAAGCCGGAGGATTTCGCCGCCTTCATCGCGACGCTGGCCGAGCGCGGCTACACCGGCGCGAATGTCACGATCCCGCACAAGGAGCAGGCGCTGGCGCTCAGCGCCGCCGACGATCGTGCGCGGGCCGTCGGCGCGGCCAACACGTTGTGGCTTGACGGTGGCGTGCTGCGGGCGACCAACACCGATGTCGAAGGGTTTTTGGACAATCTCGATGCGGCGGCGCCGGGCTGGGACCGGCGCACGCGCGAGGCGCTGGTGCTGGGTGCGGGCGGTTCCGCGCGCGCGGTGGTGTTCGGGCTGATCGAGCGCGGCGTCGATACGGTCCACCTCGTCAACCGCACGCTGCCGCGCGCGGAAGACCTCGCCGCGCGTTTTGGCGCGCGCGTCAAACCGGCGACATGGGATCGCGTGACGGAACTGATGGCCTCCGCCGATCTGCTGGTAAACACGACCTCGCTCGGAATGAAGGGCCAGCCGCCGCTCGATATCGATGTTGGCCGCCTGCCTCACAGCGCCGTGGTGGCGGACAATGTTTACGTTCCGCTCGATACGCCGCTGCTGGTTTCCTCGCGACGCCGTGGGTTGAAGACCGCGGACGGGCTCGGCATGCTGCTGCATCAGGCCGTGCGCGGCTTCTCGCTGTGGTTCGGCCAGCGGCCGCAGGTGACGCCGGAATTGCGCGCGCTGGTCGAGGCCGATCTCAAGGCGTGAGCGGCGAAGCCGTCACGCCTGCGTCGGATGGCGCGGCGGAACGACATCCTTGAACGTATCGAAACCCTTCCACGCCGGTTCGACCGGCGGCGCGCCCGCTTGCGGCGTGTAGGCCGAGGGGCCGGTCATGGTCAGTTCGGGAATGTAGCGCGGGCAGTTCGGAAAGATCGCCGTCGCCGTGACGCGAACGATCAGTTGCGCGCCGACCGTCTCGGCGAGCAGCGGATCGTCGCGGTCGATGCGCGCGGTGCCGTTGACGCGCAGCCGCTTCGGCCGGTCATGCATGGCGATGAACAGCAGCCCGACATGTGGGTTCGCGGCGAGATTGCCGAGGCTCTTGAACATGCCGTTGCCGTCATAGTCCGGAAACGCCAGCTCCGACTGTCCGGTCACGCGCACAAAACCCGGCGCGCCGCCTTTGAACGAACAGTCCGGGCGGCCCTGCGCATCCGCGGTGGCGAGGAAGAAATAGAGGCAGGATTCGATGTAGGCTTTGTCGTCGTCGGTGAAGGCGGTGCGCGTCAGCCGCTCCTCGAGTCGATCCGCCAGTGCCCGCGAACCGAATTCATCCTGAAGCGCGCGATTGCCGTCGTGAAAGAGCAGGCTGGTCATGTCCGTGCCTCCATGAATGCGGAATGCGTTGCTCAACACTCCAATAGCTTGCGCATGATCTTTTCCGAAAACCGGTTCCCACTTTTCGGGATCATGCGCTAATTCTGATACCCCACCAGAATATGCGGACCGACATCCTCGATCTTGTTGACGCCGCACAGCCCCATCGTCACGCTGAGTTCGTTGCCGAGCACTTCCAGCGCCTTGGCGACGCCGGCCTGGCCGCCCGCGCCGAGGCCGTAAATATAGGCGCGGCCGATCATGCAGGATTTCGCGCCAAGCGCCAGTGCGCGCAGAATGTCCTGACCCGTGCGGATGCCGCTGTCGAAGATGATCTCGGTCTGCGAGCCGACCGCATCGGCGATCTTCGGCAGCACCGAGATCGATGACGGCGCGCCGTCGAGCTGACGGCCGCCATGGTTCGAGACCACGATCGCGTGCGCGCCGGTCTTCACCGCCTCGCGCGCGTCGTCGACGTCGTGAATGCCTTTCAGGATCAGCTTGCCCGGCCAGATCGAGCGAATCCATTCGATGTCCTTCCAGTTCAGCGTCGGGTCGAACTGGCGCGAGACGCGGCCCGCGGTGGAATTGAGATCGGTGGCGCCCGGCAGGTGGCCGTAGATGTTGCCGAAATTGCGGCTCTTGGCGCGTGCGATGCTCATCAGCCAGCGCGGCTTGCTGACGAAATCGATCAGGTTCTTCAGCCGCATCACATTCGGCGGCACCGACAACCCGTTCTTGATGTCCATGTGCCGCTGGCCGAGAATCTGCAAATCCACCGTCAGCACCAGCGCGCTGCATTTGGCCGCGATCGCGCGCTCGATCAGCGATTTGATGAAGCAGCGATCCTTCATGACGTAAAGCTGAAACCAGAACGGCTTGTCGACATTCGCCGCCACGTCCTCGATCGAGCAGATCGACATGGTGGAGAGCGTGTAGGGAATGCCGGCCGCCTGCGCCGCGCGGCAGGCGAGGATTTCGCCGTCGCCGATCTGCATGCCGGTGGAGCCGACGGGGGCGAGGATCAGCGGCATCGTCGCGTCCTCGCCAAGGATTTTCGTCTTTTGGTCGCGCACCGAAATGTCGACGAGAATCCGCTGGCGGAACTTGATCGCTTCGAGGTCGGCGCGGTTGGCACGCAGCGTCTGCTCGGAATAGGAGCCGTGATCGACATAGTCGAAGAAGGCTTTCGGCGTCTTGCGCCGATGCAGTTCGCGCAAATCCTCGATGCAGGTAATGTCTTTCACGTCGTTCGCTCCCGAAACTCGCGCTTTGGGCTATCTGTACCATGCCGGCCCGGCCCGCCAAGCGGGTTCCCGACCGGGTGAGCGAATGGAACCGGCATGGCTTGCCGCCGTTATCCGTATCAAATCCAATGTGGAGGCAGGCCATGACGAGCAAGTTCAATCCCGCGCCGAAGGATGTTCATGCGGACAAGAATCCGGGCTCGGGCGAGGCCCAGACCGGGAAAAAGGCGGACAAACTGCTGAACGAAGGGCTTGAGGAGACGTTTCCGGGCTCCGACCCCGTGAATGTGGTCCAGCCCGCGCCGTCCAAGCACGACAAGGGTGAAAAGGCCCGGCACAAAGCCTAAGCGCCGGAGACCACGTTCGATCGTTAACTAACTGAATATGATGGTAAAATCCGGCGCCGCGCGCGGATTCTGGTAACTTTTCATCACATATTTTGAGTTCAAATCGGTCCCAAAGACCTTATAAGCGCCCTTGAATCGCAAGGGCGCTCGCGCCGGCCCGGCGCGGATCGGGGACATCGATGGCTCGCAAATATTTCGGAACGGACGGCATTCGCGGCCGCGCCAACGGCGTCATTACGCCGGAACTCGCGCTGAAGGTCGGGCAGGCGGCTGGACTCGTGTTCCAGCGCGGCGAGCACCGCCATCGCGTGGTGATCGGCAAGGACACCCGCCTGTCCGGCTACATGATCGAGTCGGCGTTGCAGGCGGGCTTCACCTCGGTCGGCATGGATGTGCTGCAACTCGGCCCGATGCCGACGCCGGCGGTGGCGATGCTGACGCGCTCGATGCGCGCCGATCTCGGCGTAATGATTTCGGCCTCGCATAATCCATTCGACGACAACGGCATCAAGCTGTTCGGGCCGGACGGCTACAAGCTTTCCGACGATGTCGAGATGCGGATCGAGCAATTGCTCGACGAGGATCTGACACGAAAACTCGCCGGCAGCGCCGGCATCGGCCGCGCGCGACGCATCGACAGCACCTATGACCGCTATATCGAATTCGCCAAGCGCACGCTGACGCGCAATCTCAGCCTCGACGGCTTGCGCATCGTCATCGATTGCGCGCATGGCGCGGCCTACAAGGTGGTGCCGCAGGCCTTGTGGGAGCTGGGCGCGGACGTGATCGCCATCGGCGTCGAGCCGGACGGCTTCAACATCAACAAGGAATGCGGCTCGACCGCGCCGGAGGCGCTTGGCCGCAAGGTGCGTGAGATGCGCGCCGATATCGGCATCGCGCTGGACGGCGACGCGGACCGCGTGATCGTCACCGACGAGCGCGGCCATGTCGTCGATGGCGACCAGTTGCTGGCGGTGATCGCGGCGAGCTGGCAGGAGGACGGCCGCCTGTCGCAGCCGGCCGTCGTCGCGACGGTGATGTCGAATCTCGGGCTTGAGCGGTATCTGCGCGGCCTGGGACTCGATCTCGTCCGCACGCAGGTCGGCGATCGCTACGTGCTGGAGCAGATGCTCGCGCGCAACTGCAATGTCGGCGGCGAGGCGTCGGGCCACATCATCCTGTCGGACTACAATACGACCGGCGACGGCTTTGTCGCGGCGCTGCAATTGCTGGCGGTGGTGCGCAAGCTGGACCGGCCTGTCTCCGAGGTTTGCCACCGCTTCGATCCCTTGCCGCAAATCCTGAAGAACGTCCGTTATCGCGCCGGCAAGCCGCTCGACGACCCGTCGGTGAAAACCGTGATCGCCGCCGCCGAAGGCCGGCTGAACGGTCATGGCCGTCTCTTGGTCCGTGCCTCGGGCACCGAGCCGGTGATCCGCGTGATGGGCGAGGGCGACGACCGCGAGCTGGTGGAAGGCGTGGTCGATTCGATCGTCGACGCCGTCAGCCAGGCAGCCGCGGCGTGAGCGACAGCTTCAATCCCGCTGCACACCGGATGGTGCCGGAACAGCGCTGGTTCGAGGATTTTGCGCTCGGTGAGCGCTTCGTGCTGCCGAGCCGGACCATGACGGATGCGATCTTCCTCGCGTTCCAGGCGGCGAGCGGCGACAACCATCCGGTGCATTACGACGTCGAATATTGCCGCCGCCACGGCATGCCGCACATGCTGGCGCACGGATTTCAGGTGCTGATCCAGACCGCGGCCGGGGCGGGGCTGTTTCCGCATCTGGTGGAGGATTCGCTGAAAGCCTTCATCGAGCAGTCGAGCCGCTTCCTCGCCCCGGTGTTCGTCGGCGACACGCTCTATCCAGCGCTCGAAGTGGACGAACTGAGCCCGAACCGCACGACCGGAATCGTCGGCCTGCGCAGCACGATCCACAATCAGGCGGGCGCGATGGTGCTCGAAGGGCGGCATCGCTACCTGCTGCGCAAGCGAAACCCGGCCTGAGTCGACTCATGCGGCGATGTGGCAATCGCAGTGCAGCCATCAGCCGATAATGCTGGCAAAGCCCTGCGGCCAGACGTATCCAAGCCTGGAGCGTAATCTGTTCGGGTTGAGCGACTTCAATCCCTGCCATTCTTGTTTGAGCACGATCTTTTCCGAAAGCCGGTTCCCACTTTTCGGGATCATGCTCTAAACGCACCGAGGAATTCCGCGTGAACAAGCCGGTCGTCGTCACGGAAGAAGTATTGGCCGCGCCGGTGGTGGCGCCGGAATTGCAGCCGGCGGCTGCGGCAACGGCCAAGGCCAACGGACCGGCCTATATGGTGCTAGGCGGACTGAGCCTCTCGCACTTCCTCAACGACACGATGCAGTCGCTGATCCCGTCGGTCTATCCGATCCTGAAGGCGAACTACGCGCTCGACTTCGCGCAGATCGGCCTCATCACGCTGGCGTTCCAGTTCACCACATCGCTGTTGCAGCCGGTGGTGGGCATCGTCACGGACCGCCGCCCGCAGCCTTACTCGCTCGCGATCGGTATGGGCTTCACCTTCGCCGGGCTGATCCTGCTCAGCGTGGCGAACCAGTTCGCCTGGATTCTTCTCGCCGCGGCGACCGTCGGTTTCGGCTCCGCCGTGTTCCACCCTGAATCGTCGCGGATCGCGCGGCTGGCCTCCGGCGGCCGCTACGGTTTCGCGCAGTCGGTGGTTCAGGTCGGCGGCAATATGGGCACGGCGGTCGGGCCGCTGCTGGCGGCGGCGGTGATCGTCCCGTTCGGGCAGCCGAGCATCGCCTGGTTTTCGCTGATCGCGTTCGTCGCCATCGTCGTGCTGGCGAATATCGGTCGCTGGTACAAGCCGCGCATCGTCACGCAGGCGGCGGCCGCCGCCGCGCGCCCCGCCGGCTTGCCGGCGTCGAACAAGATCATGCTCGGGCTTGTCGTGCTGGCGCTGCTGTCGTTCTCGAAGTCGCTCTACACGGTCAGCCTGTCGAGCTACTACACCTTCTTCCTGATGGAGAAATACGGCGTCTCGACCCAGGCCGCGCAGGTCTATCTGTTCGTCTTCCTCGCCGCCAACGCCGCCGGCGTGTTCTTCGGCGGCCCGATCGGCGATCGCATCGGCCGCAAATACGTGATCTGGCTGTCGATCCTCGGCGCGCTGCCGTTCGCGCTCATCATGCCGCATGCGGGGCTGACGGGCGGAGCGATCGCCGCGGCGCTGGCCGGCTTCGTGATGTCGTCGGCGACGGCTGCGATCATCGTGTTCGCGCAGGAGATGATGCCGCATCGCGTCGGCATGATCTCCGGCATCTTCTTCGGATTCTCGTTCGGCGTCGGCGGCCTCGGCGCCGCGGCGCTGGGGCAGGTCGCAGACATATACGGGATCGAGTTCGTGTTCCTGATCTGCTCGTTCCTGCCGGCCTTCGGGCTGATCGGCTTCCTGCTGCCGAACCTGCCGAAGATTTCGGCGCGGTAATTTTCGGAACCCTAACGCTTCGTAAACGCCGCGTGTTGTCGCGCGCGCACATGTGTGCGTGTTCCTTCATTAAAAATCACGGTTAAGAATTAGGGTTAAGTGCCGCTTAAGATTTAGCTGCCATCGTCCGCGCAAGAGCTGAAAAGCTGAGCTTTGAAAGTGTAGCCGCATCTCGTTTGGTTGCACCGAATAAAAGGACGATGCCGATGCGTAGCGTTAGGTCTGTTGTTGTCGCCGGAGCGGTGATGCTCTCTTCCGCCGCGGCGTTCGCCGCGGATGTCCCTGCGATGGCCCCGCCGCCCCCGCCTTACGGCTATGCGCCGCCGCCGCCCCAAGCCTATCCGCCGCCTCCGCCGCCCGCTTATGCGCCGCCGCCCCCGCCGCAGGTTTACGCGCCGCCGCCGGTCGCGGACGAATTCGTCGGCTGGTATCTGCGCGGCGACATCGGCGTGTCGCTAAGCAGAAGGTGAAGAGCCTTCACAACGTTCTCTACGAGACGCCCGGCACCAGCGTGAACACGGTGTTCGCGAATTTCGACGGCGCGACCTTGTTCGGCGCGGGCGTCGGCTATCAGTTCGGCTCCTGGTTCCGTGTCGACGTGACGGGTGAATACCGCGCGAAGGCGAGCTTCACCGGTCTCGACATCGTCATGTTCCCCGGCGGAATTCAGACCGACGAATATCGCGCCAGCAAGTCCGAAATTCTCGCGCTCGTGAACCTCTATGCCGATCTCGGCACATGGTGGTGCATCACGCCGTTCATCGGCGTCGGCGTCGGCGGCGTGAAGACGACGATCTCGAATTTCATCGACATCAACACCCCGGCGGCCGGCGTCGCCTACGGCAAGGACACCAGCAAGTTTTCCTTCGCCTACGCGCTGCATGCCGGTCTTGGCTACAAGGTCAGCAACAGCCTGACGCTGGAGTTCGCCTATCGCTACGTCGATCTCGGCAGTGCGCTGTCGGGCGACCTGCGCACCTATACGGGTGTCAACAACGTCAACAACCCGATGCACTTCAACAACCTGTCCTCGCATGACTTCAAGATCGGCATGCGCTGGACCTGCTGCGATCCGACGCCCGCGCCGGTTCCGGTCGCGCCCGTGATGCCGGTGCTGATGCGCCGCGGCTGACGCATCAACCGACAGACGATACCGAACGGCGCGGAGTTTTCCGCGCCGTTTTCTTTTGCGGGCGAGGGAGCCGGCAACGGTTGGTTAAGGTTAACAGGCGATGATCTGCTTACGTTCAGTCATGTGTTGCGGGAGTTTGGTCATGCGTCGCTTTGTGTTGGCAGCGTTTGTTGCGGTTACTGCTCAGGCCGCGTCGGCCGCGGATTTGCCGATCCTTCGCGGCTCGTATCTCGAACCTCAGCCTGCGCCGCGCGCGATCTGGGAAGGCTTCTATGTCGGCGGTCAGGCGAGCTACGGCGTGACCGATGCGGACTTCACGAACGCCACCAAGGACCTGACCGCGAAGATGCTCTACGGCACGACCATGGAGAACGAATTCAAGGTCTCTGAATGGCCGCTGATGGGCAACGCCTCCAATCACGGCCGCGCCTATGGCGGATTCGCCGGCTACAATTGGCAGTGGGATGATGCGGTGGTCGGCATCGAAGCCAACTATCTGTTCGGCAGGACCGGCACATCCGACCGGGGCTCGATGTCGCGCAGCATGGTCGCGTCCGACGGCTACACTTACGGCATCACCTCCACATCCACCGGGCGGATGGAAATCAATCATATGGGCTCGCTGCGCGTGCGCGGCGGCTATGCCTGGAACAGCTTCCTGATGCCTTACGGCTTTCTCGGCATCGGCATCGGTCAGGGCACGTTTGAAAAGACCTCGAACGTTTCCGGCGTGGCGGTGAATACGCAGGCCCAGCCGGGCTTCACCAACATTCCGTTCGATATTTCTGCGACGGAAGTGAAGAACAACCGCCTGCTCTTCGGCTATTCGGCCGGTGTCGGCCTGGATTTCCTGCTCATCGGCGGCCTGTTCCTGCGCGCCGAATATGAATACACGCAGTTTGCCGCACCCGTCGACACGGTGGTCAACACCGTGCGTGTCGGCGCGGGCTACAAGTTCTGACGCGCCGCGTCGGGGCGCGGCTGAGGCCGATCGAAGGAAGCGAGCCGTGAAAGTCTACGGCGACACGAAGTCCGGGAACTGCCTGAAGGTGAAGTGGGTCTGCGACCGGCTGTCGGTGCCGTATCGCTGGATCGACATCGACATCATGAAGGGCGGGTCGCGCACGCCGGAGTTTTTGAAACTCAACGCGGCGGGGCAGGTGCCTGTGCTCGAACTCGACGACGGCCGCACGCTGGCGCAATCCAACGCGATCACCCGTTATCTCGCACGCGACAGCGATCTCGTTCCGCGCGATGCATATGATGCCGCACGGATGGATGAGTGGCTGTTCTGGGAACAGTACAGCCACGAGCCCTATATCGCCGTGTGCCGCTTCGAGATGGCTTATCTGGGCAAGGACGTGAGCGAGCTCGACCCGGAAAAGCTGAAGCGCGGCTATGCGGCGCTGGTGCGCATGGAGCATCGGCTGGCGGCCAGCAGATTTCTCGTCGGCGAGCGATTCACGCTCGCCGACGTCGCATTGCTTGCCTATACGCGGGTGGCGCCGGAGGGCGGCTTCCATCTCGAAGGCTACAAGGCGGTGCGCCGCTGGATCGGCGAGAGCGAGACCGCGCTCGGACTTTGAAAGTGCGCGGCCGGCGGCCCGGTTTTTATTGGAGCATGATCTGGTCCGACCCGGAGGGCCGCGAAGCGCAAACCGGTTCCCACTTTCGGGATCATGCTCTATCCGTTGCCTCGCGTGATACGGTCGATCTCGGCGAGATCGTCCGGCGTCATCTTCCAGGCGATGGCTTTCGCGTTCTGCTCGATCTGCTCGGGCCTGGTTGCGCCCGCGATGACGCTCGACACCTGCGGACGCGAGGCGAGCCACGAGAACGCCAGCTCAAGCATCGAGTGGCCGCGCTCGTCCGCGAACGCCTTCAGCTTCTCGACGATGCCGACATTCCTGTCGTTGACATAGCGGTCGCGCAGCCGCGGCGTGTTTGCGAAGCGCGTTCCGGCCGGCGCATCGGCGGAGCCCGCGTATTTTCCGGTCAGCAACCCCGAGGCGAGTGGGAAATAGGGCAGGATGCCGAGATTGTAGGCGACCGCAGCGGGCTGCAATTCCTTCTCGATGTCTCGCACGACGAGGCTGTATTCGTCCTGGATCGAGACGAACGGCGTTGCGTTGATCGCCTTCGCCGTCAGTGTCGCTTCGGCGACGCGCCATGCGGGAAGGTTCGAGCAGCCGATGTAGCGGACCTTGCCTTGCGAGACGAGGTCCTGCAACGCGCGCAGCGTTTCCTCGATCGGCGTCAGCGGATCATAGGCGTGCTGTTGATAGAGATCGATATAATCGGTCTGCAACCGCTTCAGGCTGTCCTCGACGGCCTTCATGATGTAGCGGCGCGATGCGCCTTTCTTCACGCCCTCGTCGTCCATCTGCATCGCAAATTTGGTCGCGAGCACGATGTCTTTCCGCCGGTCGCCGAGCACCTGGCCCATCGCCGTCTCCGAGCCGCCGCGATTGCCGTAGACGTCGGCGGTGTCGAACAGCGTGATGCCGACATCGAGCGCCTTGTGGATCACCTTGCGCGTGCCTTCGACATCCAGCCGCTGGCCGAAATTGTTGCAGCCGAGGCCGACCGCCGAGACGCGAAGGCCGGAGCCGCCAAGATTACGAATTTCCATGGATAAACCTGTTGCTCGCGGGAGGAGCGGTCATCGTGACTCCGGGGGCGGCAAAATTCAATCGCGGCGTTCGTGCGCCATGGCCAGCGCCGCCCGATGCCCGCGCACGGTCATCTCGCGCACGGCGCGTTCGGCGGTGCGGGTGATGTCCTTGCGGTCCGCGCTCATGTCATAGGCGACCGGCTCGCCCCAGCTCGCCACCACGTCGACCGCGCCGGCGGCGCAGAGGCGCACCAGATGCGGCACCAGATCGAGATCGCCATACCACGCCACACGGTTGCGGCCGGCGCGGCCGAGCGGCAATCCGCTTAAGCCCGTATAGGCCAGCGACAGCGGCTGCACGGTGACGCGGTCGTGATGCGTCGAGGAGCCGATCGCATGATGCACCGCGCCGATCAGCGCCGAGCGGAACGGCAGCACATGGTTGCCGTCGCTCGACGTGCCTTCGGCGAACAGGACCACGGCGTCGCCGCCGAGCAGCCGTTCGGCGATCTCCTGCGTCGCCGCGCCCGTGCGGTGCCGCCGCTCGCGATCGATGAAGACGGTGCGCTGGAGTTTCGCCAGCCAGCCGAACACCGGCCACCGCGCCACCTCCTTCTTGGCGACGAACACCGCGGGCGTCAGCGCGGTGATGACGACGATGTCGAGCCATGAGGCGTGATTGGAGAGGATCAGCAGCGGAAAATCCGGCGAACGCTCGCCGGCCGTGCGGATGCGCACGCCGATCAGCGCGCACAGGGCACGATGGTAGTAATAGGGAATCGTGCGCTGGATCGGCAGCCGGAACGCGAGCCCGAGCAACTGGAACGGCGCCAGCACGATCGTCATGAGGACGAAGGCCGCGATGACGAGGAAGCAGCGGATCATAAGAGCATGATCCCGAAAAGTGGGAACCGGTTTTCGGAAAGGATCATGCTCAACGAGAATGGTAGGGGTTGAAGCGATTTAACCCGGATGGATGGTGTAGCAGGCAGCAATCCTCCCGGCGACGGTCCTCGTTCCTTGCACGAACTGCGCCGGACCGGAAGCCTGTCCGGCCGTGAAATGATCGGCCGGCGGGGTGTGGAGATCGGAAGGGGGAACGATCTGCGCGTGTCCAGGCTAAAGGCCGCATGCTACACGGACATGACGTTCCGATTGTTATCAACAGCCGGCCGTTCCCCGACCGGCGCTCATCGAGACTCCCATGCCGCTTTCCAATTCCGCATTCGTTCTGCCCGTTCTGATGCTGCTCGCCTCCAACGTGTTCATGACCTTTGCCTGGTACGGCCATTTGAAGTTCAAGACGGCGTGGCTGCCGCTCGTCATTCTGGTGAGCTGGGGCATTGCCTTGGTCGAATACTGCCTTGCGGTTCCCGCCAATCGCTGGGGCAGCGAGGTCTATTCGGCCGCACAGCTCAAGACCATCCAGGAGGTCGTGACGCTGCTGGTCTTCGCGGTGTTCTCGGTGCTGTATCTGAAGGAGCCGCTGGGGTGGAATCACGCGGTCGGCTTCGCGCTGATCGCCGGCGGCGCGTTTTTTATTTTCCATAAATGGTAGGAGCATGATCCCGAAAAGTGGGAACCGGTTTTCGGGTTCGATCATGCTCGAACGAAGCTGAATTTTAGATCAGCCGCAGCGCGACCGCGCCGCCGACCACCAGCGCGGCGGCCAGAAATCGCCGCGCACCGCCGCCTTCGCGAAGGATGAAGGTCGAGATCGCGACGGCGAACAGCACCGAGGTTTCGCGCAAGGCGGCGACGGCCGCCAGCGGCGCGACCGTCATCGCCCAGAGCGCGAGCCCATAGGACAGCGCCGAGCATGCGCCGCCGATCAGGCCGATCAAACCGCGCTGAGCGATCTGCCGCCGCATCGCACCGGCATCCTGCCAGAACAGCCAGGCCAGCAGCGGCGGGGCGCTGAGCACCATCAGCCACAGCGTATACGAAATCGGCGCGCCCGAGGCGCGCGCGCCGGTGCCGTCGACGAGCGTGTAGAGCGCGATGATGGCGGCATTGGCCAGCGCCACCAGCGTCGCGCGCGGCGCGGCGTGGCGATGAAGGGCGAGCAGGAGAATGCCGCCACAGATCAGCGCGATGCCGATCCAGGCGGTGAAGGAGAGCGTTTCGCCGATCAGCGGCCCGCTCGCGATCGCGACCAGGAGCGGCGCGGTGCCGCGCATCAGCGGATAGGTGTGGCCGAGATCGCCGGCGCGATAGGCGGCCGCGACGAGACCGTAATAAACCTGATGGATGACCACCGATCCGAGCAGCCAAGGTACGCACGCTGCGTCCGGGAGCGGCGCGAACGGCAGGAAGACCACCGCGGCCAATGCGCCGCCGCCGGCGATCAGCCCGGCGTCGCGCAGCTTGTGGTCGCCCGATTTGACGATCGCGTTCCAGCTCGCATGCAGAAAGGCACCGAACAGAACGAGGAGCATCACCTGGGTGGACATCGACGGCCTTTCGGGCGCCGGACCCGTCGTCGCCTCACGGCCCACCATAGAGCAATGGCTTTATGAGGGGCGAAAAGTTTCGTTCGCATCGCTGCCATGACTGCAAGGATTGCAGCGACCGTCTATGCTGTCCCTATATTTCGGGGTCGGAGTGGTGGACCAAGGATAACGTGATGCTCTCGTCGGAAACCCTGAGCGTATCGATCAACAGGCCGTTCGGCGAAGTCTATGAGTTCGCCGCCCAGCCCGGCAATTTTGCAGCCTGGGCCGAGGGCATGGGCAGCAATCTGCGGGTCGGCATGGGTGGAATCTGGCTGGCCGACACGCCGAGCGGTCCGGCCGAAATCACCTTCTCGCCGCGCAACGAATTCGGCGTGCTCGATCATACCGTGCGGCTGCTGTCGGGCCGTGTCTTCGTGCCACTGCGTGTCGTGCGGAACGGCGCGGGCAGCGAGGTGATGCTCACGGTGTTTCGTCAGACCGGGATGAGCGACGAGGATTTTCGGCAGGACCTCGCGGCCGTCCGGCGCGATCTGGCGAAGCTGAAAGCGATTCTGGAAAAGGACGCCGGCGGCCCGGTCGTGCGCGTCGATTTCAGCGCCAGGCGCAAGTGAGACCTGCCTGTAGCGCAGGCGAAATTTCTTGCGCAGCTGCGGGCGTTTCTGTATTCCCCGCGACGGGACACCTCCCCCCAACGGGAGGCTAGCTATCTGGAAGGATAGATCAAATGGCGACAAAGCCCACCGTGCGGCCGAACGTGCCGCATTTTTCGTCTGGCCCCTGCGCGAAGCGCCCCGGCTGGTCTCCCGAAAAACTGAAAGATGCCGTGCTCGGCCGTTCGCATCGCGCGAAGATCGGCAAGGCGAGACTCAAGCTCGCGATCGAGTTGACGCGCGAGGTGCTTGAGGTCCCCAAGGACTACAAGATCGGCATCGTGCCGGCGTCGGATACCGGCGCGGTCGAGATGGCGCTGTGGTCGCTGCTCGGCCCGCGCAAGGTGACGATGCTTGCCTGGGAATCGTTCGGCGAGGGCTGGATCGGCGATGTCGCCAAGGAATTGAAGCTGAAGGACGTCGCCACGCTGAAGGCGGGTTATGGCGAACTGCCCGATCTGTCGAAGGTCGATCCCGCATCCGACGTGGTGTTTACCTGGAACGGCACGACCTCCGGCGTGCGCGTGCCGAACGCGGATTGGATCAAGGCCGAGCGCGAGGGGTTGACGATCTGCGACGCCACCTCGGCGGCGTTCGCGCAGCCGCTCGACTGGCCGAAGCTCGATGTCGTGACGTTCTCCTGGCAGAAGGCGCTGGGCGGCGAGGCCGCGCATGGCATGCTGATCCTGTCGCCGCGCGCCGTGCAGCGGCTGGAAAGCTACACGCCGGCATGGCCGCTGCCGAAGATCTTCCGCATGACCAAGGGCGGCAAGCTCAACGAAGGTATCTTCGAAGGCGAAACCATCAACACGCCATCGATGCTTTGCGTCGAGGACTATGTCGACACGCTGAACTGGGCGAAGTCGATCGGCGGCCTGAAGGGTCTGATGGGTCGCGCCGACGCCAACACCAAGGTGCTGAGCGACTGGGCAGCCAAGACGCCGTGGGTCGATTTTCTCGCGGCCGATCCGGCGATCCGCTCCAACACCTCGGTCTGCATGAAGGTCGTCGATCCGCAGGTGACGGCGCTGCCGGCCGACAAGCAGGCGGCCTTCGCCAAGGCGCTGGTCGATCTGATCGAAAAGGAAGGCGCGGGTTACGATCTCGGCGCCTATCGCGATGCGCCTCCGGGCCTTCGCATCTGGTGCGGCGCGACCGTCGAGACCAGCGATGTCGAGGCGCTGACGCATTGGCTCGACTGGGCTTTTGCGGAAGCCAAGGCGTCGCTCGCCAAGGCGGCCTAACTTCAGCGCCGTCCATTCCGTCGTCCTGAGGTGGCCGCGCGCTTTGTGCGGCCTCGAAGGATGAACGGCCCGCGATCAGCTCATCCTTCGAGGGCCGCGGAGTTTATCATCGGGCCGGCAGAGCTGGACCCGATGACTCCCGCCTCGGGATGACGGTCCCATTCTCAGGAAAACATCATGACCAAACCCAAAGTTCTCATCTCCGATGCACTCTCGCCGGCCGCCGTGCAGATCTTCAAGGATCGCGGTGTCGAGGTCGATTTCCAGCCCAATCTCGGCAAGGACAAGGACAAGCTCGCCGAGATCATCGGCAACTATGACGGCCTCGCGATCCGCTCCGCCACCAAGGCGACCGCCAAGATTCTGGAGAAGGCGACGAAGCTCAAGGTGATCGGCCGCGCCGGCATCGGCGTCGACAATGTCGAGATTCCGGCGGCGACGGCGAAAGGCGTCATCGTGATGAACACGCCGTTCGGCAATTCGATCACGACCGCCGAACACGCGATCACGCTGATGCTGTCGCTCGCGCGCGAAATTCCGCAGGCCGACGTCTCCACACAGGCCGGCAAGTGGGAGAAGAACCGCTTCATGGGCGTGGAGATCACCGGCAAGACGCTCGGTGTGATCGGCTGCGGCAATATCGGCTCGATCGTGATCGACCGCGCGCAGGGCCTGCGCATGAAGGTGATCGGGTTCGATCCGTTCCTGTCGCCGGAGCGTGCTAAAGACCTCGGCATCGAGAAGGTCGAACTCGACGAACTGTTCAGGCGCGCCGATTTCATCACGCTGCATACGCCCCTGACTGAAAAGACCAAGAACATCATCGACGCGGCCGCGATCGCGAAGATGAAGAAGGGCGTGCGCATCATCAATTGCGCGCGCGGCGGACTGGTGGACGAGGCCGCGTTACGCGCGGCGCTGGATTCCGGCCAGGTGGCGGGCGCGGCCTTCGACGTGTTCGTCGAGGAGCCGGCGACGACGAATGTGCTGTTCGGCCATCCGAACGTGATCTGCACGCCGCATCTTGGCGCGTCCACCAATGAGGCGCAGGAGAATGTCGCGTTGCAGGTGGCCGAGCAGATGTCGGACTATCTGCTGACGGGCGCGATCTCCAACGCGGTGAATTTCCCCTCGATCACGGCGGAGGAAGCGCCGAAGCTGAAGCCGTTCGTCGAACTGGCCGAAAAGCTCGGTTCGTTCGCGGGCCAGCTCACCGACACGGACATTCAGAAGGTGACGATCACCTATGAGGGCGGCGTCGCCGAAATGAAGATCCGGGCGCTGACCTCGGCAGTGCTGACGGGACTGCTGCGGCCGATGCTGGGCGAGATCAATGTCGTGTCCGCGCCGGTGATCGCCAAGGAGCGCGGCATGGTGGTCGACGAGGTCACGCGCGCCGCGCCCAGCGACTACGAGAACGTCATCACGGTGGCGGTGACGACCGGCCAGCAGGAGCGGTCGGTGTCCGGTACGGTCTATGCCGACGGCAAGCCGCGAATGGTCGACATCAAGGGCATCCGCGTGGATGCCGAATTCGGCAAATCGATGATCTATGTGACGAACGAGGACAAGCCGGGCTTCATCGGCAAGTTCGCGTCGCTGCTCGGCGATGCGAAGGTCAATATCGCGACCTTCCATCTTGGCCGCAACGAGCAGGGTGGCGACGCGATCGCGCTGGTCGAGGTCGATGGCGACGTTCCCGCCGAGGTTTTGGACAAGACGCTGTCGCTGCCACATGTTAAGCAGGCGAAGGCGCTGAAGTTCTGAAGGCGGTTCGCGCAAAGAAAAAGCCCGGCACGAATGCCAGGCTTTTTTATTTGTGAAGCTGAAACGGGATCAGTCGCAGACCCGCACGTTGCGCACGCGCCAGGAGAAGCCGTCCCAATATTGCTGCGGCTCAACATGACAGACCGGCTCGTCGTAATAGGCCGGGGGCGGTGCGTAACCGGGCGCGACATAGCCCGGCGGGTAGGCGTAGGCGGGGCGCTGGCTGGAGGCGATCGCGCCGCCGATGATCGCGCCGACGGCGAGGCCACCGAGCGCCGGGCCGATGCCGGGGCCACGGTGATGATGCCGTCGATACTGCGCCGACGCATCGGTCGTCGCGGCGACGGAGCCCGCGCCGACCAGCAGCGCCAAGGCGAGAACGGAGAGAACCTTCTTCATGACAACTCACCTTTTCAGGGATCGAGGACGCCGCGGAATTCCAAATGCTTTTGCATCATAGCGCGTATTTCCCGCCGATGCACCGTATCAAAGTGCGGGTATTCGGGCGGAAATATGGTTGCGCCGGTGTCCCTCCGGCCAAACCGCACCGTACAAAAAAGAGCGCCGACAGCGGCGCTCTGATGTGTCTGCGGTGAGCCGCGTCCGGTTCAAGAGTTTTGAAGCGGACGCGGCTGTTTCCGGTCGAACAGATTTCTTACCGGCGCGAGGCCAGGGATGCTTTAGTTGCACACCCTCACGCGTGGGCCCGGGCGGTAGCCATAACCGTCCCAGTAGCGCTCGCGCGTCCAGTAGCAGCGCGGGCCGTTATAGTAGGTCGGGGCATAGCCTGGTCCGTAGCCGTAGCCCGGCCCATAGCCGTAAGCCGGACGGCTGCCGGCGATCGCGGCTCCGGCGATCGCGCCGAGCGCCAGTCCGCCGACCACGCCCGCGGCGATGCGGCCGTTGCGCGCCTCGGCCGGGGCCGGCGCCGCCACTGCGGTGACCGCCAGCGTTGCGGCGGTCGCGAGAGCCAGCATGGTTGTCTTCATGATCTCATCCTTCCTGAGAAGCCATCGTACGTCATGGTTTTGTGCGTCATGGCCGTCGATGGATGTTGTTTCTGGGTAATTTCTGGCACGTCCCCGTTTAACGCTGGCTGAACAGCTCGGGCGCATTTTCGCCGTCTTTGCGAAGGGAGCGTTCACAGCGTCAACGCGGCTGCCTGAATATTGGTGCGCCATATTAGACCAGTTCTAAACTGAGCGCGTTTAACCAAGCCAGTCTGGAATAGCTTAAAACTGGCGCTTTTCCTTTTGCCTCGGTTGGCGGGCTTGACTATCCAAAGGGCGCATCACTTCGGAAGCCCCGCCTTGATCGTCTGTTCCTGTAACGTGTTGTCCGACGAAGACGTTCGCAGCGCTGTCAGCGCCTCGGGCGAGATGCCGCGCACCGCCCGGCAGGTCTACGGTTGCCTCGGTTGCAGCGCGGAATGCGGCCGTTGCGCCCGCACGATCAACACCATCATCAAGGATGCCCTCGGCGCCTGCGCCCGCGAATGCTCAGCCAATTGCCCGCATTCCCACGCCGACCACTCCCACGCCGCGCACCCCGAACCGGCAATGGCCGCTGCCGCCCGCGTTGCGCAGGTTTCCATAGCCTAATCTATTGATATCGCTTGATATATGCCTTCCGGCATCGCCGGCGAAAGCCCGCTTGCGTCCGCCTTTGATCTGATTTAGAAAGATTCTAAACTGACTTCCGTCAGACCGGACACAAGAGGAGTGGGTGCCAAATGAAAGGCGATCCGAAAGTCGTTGATTACCTGAACAAGGCCCTGCGGAGCGAACTGACGGCCATCAACCAGTATTGGCTGCACTACCGGCTGCTCGACAACTGGGGCCTCAAGGAGATGGCCAAGAAGTGGCGCAAGGAATCCATCGAGGAAATGGAGCATGCCGACAAGCTGGTCGAGCGCATCATCTTCTTCGACGGCTTCCCGAACATGCAGGTGCTGGACCCGCTGCGCATCGGTCAGAACGTCAAGGAAATCCTCGATTGCGATCTCCAGGCGGAGATTTCCGCCCGGACGCTGTATGAGGAAGCGGCCACGCACTGCAACAGCATGAAGGATTACGTCACCCGCGACCTGTTCGTGAAGCTGATGAACGACGAGGAGCATCACATCGATTTCCTCGAGACGCAGATCGATCTGGTGAGCAAGATCGGCGTTGAACTCTACACGCAGAAGCACATCGGCAATATCGATCAGGATTGAGCCAGGCGAGGCCGCATGCGGCTCGCGCGTTGTTTGCCAGGTGTCGTCCCCGCGAAAGCGGGGACCCGCGCGACGCAAACGCCTCCGCAGGAATTCCGGCCGCTGCGGCACACGGATCCGGCATCACGGACGTTTCTATCAAGACCAAAAATGGTCTAGGCTCCCACGCGAATGACAAAACGAGGGGGAGCCGAGATGCCCGAATTCAGCTGGGACCACACCCACATCAAGACCTATGACGTGCCCGCGACCGCGGCGTGGCTCCAGAAGTTTCTCGGAGCCGCCAATGTGGCGGGGACGAGCGTGAGCGAGGCGCGCGCCGACCTCATGATCGGCGGCACGAAGGTCATCGTCACGCAGGTGAAGGATGGCGATGGCGTCAACGCCACGCCGGCCATTCCCTATGCCGGCTTCGAGCATTTCGGCCTCGGCGTGAAGGACCTCGACAAGGTGGCGGCCGATCTCAAGGCGCAGGGCGTCGAGTTCACGCGCGAGCCCGTGACGCCGCGTCCGGGTCTGCGCATCTGCTTCATCCGCAGCCCGCAGGGGATTTCGGTCGAACTGCTCGAACGCGACGCCAAATATTCCTGACATGGTGGCGTGCCGCCTTTTCGAATGTGAGGTGGCTCACGGTCTGACACGGCGATCGGAGTGACATTGAGGCGTCGTTAATCCGGAGCCCTGCTCGTGATAACGAAACCCTTCTCAAACTTCTGGCGATCGCGTTCGCGTCCATCTGGACGCCGCTGATGATCTGGTGGACCGGCATGCCGCTCGAACCGGTCCCGGTTCTCATCTTTTTCGCCGCCGGCGGTCTTGCGGGCGTGCTGTGGTACAGGCTCACTGGAAAATGGTTTCGCTGGTATTTTTCGCGGCGGTGACGCGACGGGTTGCGTGACGCCGCGCGCCGGCGTCTTGCGCAATCCCTCATGCCGATATGAGGACTGTCATCCTTTGCTTGCTTCTGGTTGACTGAGCGCCAGAACAGAATGGGAGGACAGCATGTCGCAATTGGTTCTGGTGGACGTCGTCGATGGCGTCATGACGGTGACGCTCAATCGGCCCGAGCGGAAGAACGCTCTGTCGAACGAGGCTTATGGCGGGCTGGCCGACGCGATCGAGCGCGCCGAAAAGGATGACAGCGTTCGCGTCGTCCTGCTGCAATCCGAAGGCGATGTGTTCTGCGCCGGCGCCGACATCGGCGATTTCGCCGCGGCCAACAAAGGGGGCGCGCCGCGCGGCCCGCGCAATTCGACGCGATGGATTCAGGGGCTCGGCCGCATCGAGAAGCCGGTGATCGTGGCAGTGCAGGGCGCGGCCGTCGGCATCGGCACCACCATGCTGATGCATTGCGATCTGATCTGCATGGCGGAGGAGGGCAGCCTGCGCACGCCCTTCGTCAATCTCGCGCTCGTGCCCGAAGCCTCGTCGAGCTACCTCATTCCGAAGCGGATCGGCTGGTCGCGTGCCTATGAGATGTTCACGCTGGGCGAGGCGATTCCGGCCAAGACCTGTGTCGAATGGGGGCTGGCGCATGTCTGCGTGCCGAAGGCGAAGCTGCGCGAGACCGCGCAGGCGCTCGCCAGGAAACTGGCCGACAAGCCGCTCGGCTCGCTGATGGCGACCAAGCGGCTGATGCGCGAGCCGGAGGCGGTGAAGGCAGCGGCCGAGCGCGAGCGCGGCATCTTCGAGGAGCGACTGCTGTCGAAGGAGGCCGGCGAGGCGTTCAAGGCGTTTGCCGAAAGTGCAAACCCGATTTCCGCAAGGTCGGCTGACATGACAGCCGCATCGGAAATCGCCATCATCATCGAGTATCAGGTCGACGAGGCGAACCGCGTGGAATTCCTTCAACGGCTGAAGGAAAACTGCGCGGCGACGCTGAAGGACGACGGCTGCCTGCGCATGGAAATCTCGATTCCCGAAGGCGGGGACGGGCGCGTCGTCTGGCTGTCGGAACGCTGGCGCGATCACGCCTCGATCGAGAAGCATCGTCAGCAGCCCGGCCACGACAAGCAGCAGCGAGCGGATCGATCAGATCGTGACATCGAAGCGGGTGATGCGCGGGCTGGTTGTCTCAGGTTGAGGGCTTCTCTTTTTCCGAGGACGTCATCATGTGCCGGAACATCAAGACGCTGTTCAATTTCGAACCGCCGGCGACGCGCGAGGAAATTCATGCCTCCGCATTGCAATTCGTTCGAAAGCTGTCGGGCTTCAACAAGCCCTCGCAAGGCGAATGCGGACGCCTTCAACCGTGCGGTGATCGGTGTCGGACGCCGCACGCCGCCTGCTGAATTGCTCGAGACCAACGCCCCGCCGCGCGACCGCTGACGCGGAAACCGCGAAGGCGCGGAGCGCAACCGCGTGAGGTTCGGTTAGCTACGCGGCTATCCTGCCAGGATTGTTCCGTCCAAGGAGCGGCCGTACCAGGCGGCCGAAGCGTTCGGCCTCCTCATCGTGCAGATAGCCCGACAGGCAGAACGAATGGCAGCCGGCGTCGATGAATTGCTGCAAGGTCGCCGCGCATTGTTCAGGATTGCCGACCACCGCGATGCCAGCGCCGGGCCGGACGCGGGTGATGCCGGTCCATAGATGCGGCATCAAGAGATCGCCGTGCTCGCGTGCGAGCTGTTGGACACGCATATTGGCGGCCGAGTTGTTGTAGAGCGTTTTCATTTCCTCTTTCTGTCGCTCGCCGGCGTCGCGCACCAGCCGGTCAGCCGCCTCCCATGCGTCCTTCTCGTCCTCGCGGCAAATGATTTGCAGCCGCATGCCGAAGCCGATCGCGTCGGCGCGGTCATGCGCGCGCGCCATCTGCCGGATCTCGGCGATGTTGGCGGCGATGCGCTCGGGCAGGTCGCCCCAGAACAGATGCACGTCGGAATGTCTGGCCGACAGCTCCCACGCCTGGCGCGATCCGCCGCCGAGATAGAATTTCGGAAATGGCTGCTGCAACGGGCGCGGGCGGATATGCGCGCCATCGATCGTATGGAATTTACCGTGGTGGGTGAGGGGCCCGCGCGTGGTCCACAGCGCTTTGAGGATCGAGACTTCCTCGTCCATCAACTCGTAGCGTTCCTCCTTGGCGTAGCGGATGCCTTCCGCCTCCACCTCGCTCTCGTTCTGGCCGGCGATCAGGTTGATGCAGATGCGGCCGCCGGACATCTGATCGAATGTCGAGATCATCTTTGCGAGCAGCACGGGATTGATGTAGCCGGGCCGGGCGGCGATCAGCGGCTTGATGGTCTTGGACCGCGCGGCCATGAACGCGCCGGCGATCCATGCCTCCCAGCACACCGAGCCGACCGGGATCAGCAGATATTCGAAGCCCGCCGCTTCCGCCGCATCGACGACCCGCTGGCAGAGATCGGGGGAGCCGGCCACCTGCGCTTCGGCGAGGCCGTAGGCTGTCGTGTCACCATGCGTCGGCAGATACCAGCCGAATTCGAGCGGTCGCAATTCGAATGGTCGCATGGCGTGTCCTCACGGCTGTTTTCCTCGTCGAGAACACTAACCTGTCGGAACAGGCGGCAAAAGGAAAGAGCCGGAATGAGGCCGGCAAGCGGCTTGTTCGAGATCGGCGTTCGGACCTATGTTAATCGTTCGGAGCAGAACGACGAAGCGATGGCGCAGAATATCTACGACGATCCGGCATTTTTCTCCGGTTATAGCAGGCTGCCGCGACAGACCGACGGACTCGCAGCGGCGCCGGAATGGCCGGTGCTGCGCGCGATGCTGCCGCCGCTTGCGGGCAGGCGGGTTGTCGATCTCGGCTGCGGCTTCGGATGGTTCGCACGGTTTGCGCGCGAACAGGGCGCGGCGTCCGTGCTGGGTATCGATGTGTCGGAGAACATGATCGCGCAGGCGCGGCGCGACACCGACGACGATCGTATCGTCTACCGCGTTGCCGATCTCGAAACGCTCGATCTGCCTGAAGCTTCCTTCGATCTCGCCTACAGCTCGCTCGCGTTTCACTATGTCGCGGACTTCGCGCGGCTTGCCGATGCGCTCGCGAACGCACTCGTGCCCGGCGGCGATCTCGTTTTCTCCATCGAGCATCCGATCTTCATGGCGGCTGCCAATCCGCGCTGGATCGACGATGGCGGCCGCAAGACATGGCCGGTGAACGATTACGCGCGCGAAGGCGAACGGCGCACGGATTGGTTCGTGCAGGGTGTGCTGAAACATCATCGTCGGCTGTCAACGACGGTGAATGTGCTGATCTCCGCGGGCTTCATTGTTCGTCAGATCGAGGAGTTCGCGCCGAATCCGGCTCAGATCGCAAACGATCCTGCGCTGGAGGTAGAACTGGAGCGGCCGATGTTTCTGCTCGTTTCCGCGCGCCGGATGCGAGTGCCGCGTTAGCCTAGCCCCGGTTGCCGCGATTGTAAGCCTCGATGAGTTGGTTGTAGTCGCGCAGCACGCGCGCCGGCGAGCCTTCGATCATCCAGCCGCCTCCGGCATTCATCATCATCTTGTCGCCCTGGCTGTAGGGCACCTTGTCGCGCACGCGGCGCATCAGTTGCTTGGCGGAGACGAGAAAACTCTTGGCGCTGTCGAGGAACGAGGAATCGATTTTCTTCCCGTCCGCGGGCAGGCGCTCCGCCGCGTTGACGAGGCTTTCATATTCGGCGAGCGCGCTCGTGATCGCGGCGATGTCCGGCTTGTCCGCCTGCTCGGCGCGCTGCACGCGCTTGGCGTGGATCATGATCGCCTCGAAATGATAGCGTGCCTTGCGGCCCTCGCGCTGCTCGATCTCGGCCAGCCGCTCCAGCGAGCGGCGGTCGTTGATGGTTTCGACACCGCTGCGCAGCTTGACGTCGGCGGCCGCGAAGGCGTCCCAGGCGGCGACGAGGCGCGGATGCAGCGCCTTGCCCTTCGCCATCCTGTCGTCTTTGTAGTTCTCCTGCTTGTAATAGTCGTCCGCCTCTTGCAGCAGCGGCTCGAGCTTGCCGACCGCGTCGGCATAGGCGGATGCGGCCGCTTCCAGTTCGGCGTCGCGCGGCTCCATCGCGTTCGCGGCTTCGACCTTCTTGCGGCAGTCGGCGGTGTCGTAGATCGTATAGGTGCCGTAGATGATCCGCTCCTTGCCGGTCGGCCCGGTCTTCTTCGCCCACGACGCATAGCGCGAGCGCGATTGATAGGCGCGCTCGGACAGGCGGTTGATGCAGCCGACATAGGCGTTGAGCTTCTCGGTAAGCTGCTGCGGCGCGGCCGGCTTGTCGGCGGCGGGCGGCTGGCTTTGCGCGATTGCGGAATTCGAGGCGATCAAAGCCGCGCAGCCGAACGCGATGCCGGCAGCGCGAATAGAGGCGCGATGACATGACCTGTTCTCCTTGCCGATGGCGTCTTGCCGTCGGCCGAACGCACACCATAGAGGAGCGGATGTCGCGCTCCAAGATGCAAGGGAAAAACGCCGGAAGAACGGGACGATGCTCCCGCGGAGCCGCTAGCCACAAGCTCGACGTCCATGCTGCCTTGCGACGGCAGGATCGGAACCGTCGCCCGGTTCAGGAGCGAGCAGCAACTACGTCCGCAGGATCTTGGTCATGGCCTTTCCTTTGGCCAGTTCGTCGATCAGCTTGTCGAGATAGCGGATCTCCTGCATCAGGGGTTCGTTGATGTCTTCCACGCGGACGCCGCAGACCACGCCCTTGATGCCTCTCCGCGCCTCGTTCGGCCGGGGCGCGTCGGCAAAGAAAGTCTCGAAGTCGGCCTGCTTCGCTACCTGCGCGTCGAGCCCCTGCTGGCTGTACCCGGTCAGCCAGCAGATGATCTCGTCGACCTCCTTTTTCGTGCGTCCTTTCTTCTCAGCCTTGGCAAGGTAGAGCGGATAGACGCTGGCGAAGCTCATTGCGTAGATCTTGTGTTTCGTCATTTGCCTCTGCCGGGTCGGACGGCGAGTTGCCTCAGCTCAGCGCCTTGTTGCTGTCCTTCACCTTCTCCGCGTCGAGATAAACGCTGCCGCCCATCTCCTTGAACTTGGCGCTCATTTGCGCCATGCCGTCCTCGATCGTGCCCTTGATCGTCAGGCCCGCGCCGAGGCCGAGCGCGGCCTTCTCGTTGTCGCCGAGCGAGGCGGCGTAGTCGCGCACGTCCTGCGTGATCTTCATCGAGCAGAATTTCGGCCCGCACATCGAGCAGAAATGCGCGACCTTGTGCGCCTCCTTCGGCAGCGTCTCGTCATGGAAGGCGACCGCGGTTTCCGGGTCGAGGCCGAGATTGAACTGATCTTGCCAGCGGAAGTCGAAGCGCGCGCGCGACAGCGCGTCATCGCGCAGCTGCGCGGCCGGATGGCCCTTGGCGAGGTCGGCGGCGTGTGCCGCGATCTTGTAGGTGATGACGCCGACCTTGACGTCGTCGCGGTTCGGCAGGCCAAGATGCTCCTTCGGCGTGACATAGCAGAGCATCGCGCAGCCGAACCAGCCGATCATCGCCGCACCGATGCCGGATGTGATGTGGTCGTAGCCCGGCGCGATGTCGGTCGTCAGCGGCCCGAGCGTGTAGAACGGCGCTTCGCCGCACTCCTTGAGCTGCTTGTCCATGTTGATCTTGATCTTGTGCATCGGCACATGGCCGGGGCCTTCGATCATCACCTGGCAGCCCTTCTTCCAAGCGATCTGCGTCAGTTCGCCGAGCGTCTCAAGCTCTGCGAACTGCGCGCGGTCGTTGGCGTCGGCGATCGAGCCCGGTCGCAGTCCGTCGCCGAGCGAGAACGACACGTCGTATTTGCGCATCAGATCGCAGATTTCTTCGAAATGCGTGTAGAGGAAACTCTCCTTGTGATGCGCGAGGCACCACTTGGCCATGATCGAGCCGCCGCGTGAAACAATGCCGGTGACGCGGTTCGCGGTAAGGTGAATGTAGGGCAGGCGCACGCCGGCGTGGATGGTGAAGTAGTCGACGCCCTGTTCGCACTGCTCGATCAGCGTGTCCTTGTACAGCTCCCATGTGAGCTTGACCGGATCGCCGTCGCATTTCTCCAGCGCCTGATAGATCGGCACGGTGCCGATCGGCACCGGCGAGTTGCGCAGAATCCATTCGCGCGTGGTGTGGATGTTGCGGCCCGTGGAGAGGTCCATCACCGTGTCGGCGCCCCAGCGGATCGCCCACACCATCTTGTCGACTTCCTCTTCAACAGAAGACGTCACGGCGCTGTTGCCGATATTGGCGTTGATCTTCACCAGAAAATTGCGGCCGATAATCATCGGCTCCAGCTCTGCGTGGTTGATGTTCGACGGAATGATGGCGCGGCTGCGCGCGATCTCGTCGCGGACGAATTCCGGCGTGATGAAAGCCGGCACGCTGGCCCCAAAACTTTCGCCGTCGGCGAGGGCGGTTTCCGGCGCGCTCCAGCATTTTCTTGCGACCGAGATTCTCGCGCTCGGCGACGTAGATCATCTCCTTGGTGACGATGCCCGCGCGGGCGAACTCAAGCTGCGTGATCGGCGCGTTGCCGACGCCGCGAAGCGGCCTGTGGAAAGCGTCGAAGGCCGTTGCCGTGGCTGGCTCGCGCCGACATTGCCGTTGTCTTCCGGCTTGATGACGCGGCCGTCATATTCCTCGACGCCGCCGCGCTCCAGCACCCATTTCTGCCGCGTGCGGGGCAGGCCCTTGTTGACGTCGATCGCGACGTCGTTGTCGGTGTAGGGGCCGGAGGTGTCGTAGACCGGAAGGTTCGGCTCCTTCGCCTCCGGCGAGAGCAGGATTTCGCGCAACGGCACGCGCAGGTCGGGCGCGGCCTCGGGCGTCACATAGATCTTGCGGGAGGAGGGCAGCGGGCCGGTGGTGATTTCGGGCTTGGTCGGCTTGGCGTGAATGTTCATGACATCCTCCTGTGAATTCTTTTCATGCCGCATGCTTGAAGGCATGCAGCCATTGATTGACGCGCGCGTTCGGATCTTTCGCCTTGGTGACGTCGCTGACGACGGCAATGCTGTCCGCGCCGGCTGCAAAGATGTCCGGGGCGTGCTCGAAAGTGATGCCGCCGATCGCGACCAGCGGCGTCTCGCCGATACGGCGCTTCCATTCGGTGATCTTCGGAATGCCTTGCGGACCGAACCGCATCACCTTGAGCGTGGTCGGAAAGATCGGGCCGAGCGCGATATAATCGGGCGCGTGCTTCAGCGCGGTCTCGAGTTCGTCCTCATCATGCGTCGAGAGGCCGAGCGTCAGATTGTGCCGGAAGATCGCCTTCACGTCGGCGGTAGCGAGGTCTTCCTGACCGAGATGCACATGCTTTGCGCCGCGTCGATCGCGGCCTGCCAGTAATCATTGACGACGAGTTGCGTGCCGGACAGTGCCGTCCGTGACGGCAAGCGCCTCGCGCACGAGCGCGACCGCGTGGTCATGCAGTCCAGGTCCTTCGCGCGCAACTGAATAGTGCCGACGCCAAGCGCGGTCAGCCGCTCGATCCAGGCGACGCTGTCAACGACAGGATAGAAGCGGTCAGGGTGCTGCATGCCAGAACGGTGTCCCAATGACAGGAGTGGAAGGGGTGGCGAAATCGCGCGGCGTCATCAGCCCGGCCTTGGCACCGGCGCGTCCGGCGTCGACCGCGAGCCGAAAGGCGTTCGCCATCGCCACCGGATCGTCGGCCTTCGCGACGGCGGTATTCAGCAGCACCGCGTCGTAGCCAAGCTCCATCGCCGCCGCTGCGTGGCTCGGCGCGCCGAGGCCCGCATCCACCACCAGCGTGACGTCGGGCAATCGCTGTCGCAACAGGGCCAACCCGTCGCGGTTGACGATGCCGCGCGCGCTGCCGATCGGTGCAGCCCACGGCATGATGACGCGGCAACCGGCATCGGCGAGGCGCATCGCGACGCCGAGATCTTCCGTGCAATAGGGAAAGACCTGAAAGCCGTCCTTGATAAGCGTTGTGGCGGCTTCGACCAGTCCGACGACATCCGGCTGAAGTGTTTCGGAATCGGCGATGACTTCGAGCTTGATCCGCGGCGTGTCGAACAATTCGCGCGCGAGCCGTGCGGTGGTGACGGCTTCGCGCACGCTGTGGCATCCGGCCGTATTCGGCAGCACCGCGACGCCGAGTTCGCGGATCAGCGACCAGAAGGCGTCGCCGGTCTTGCCGCCCGCGGTCTCGCGGCGGACCGAGACGGTGACGAGTTCGGCGCCGGACGCGCGGATCGCCGCCTGCATGACGGCCGGGCTCGGATAGAGCGCCGTGCCGAGCAGCAGGCGGGATGAAAAATTGTCGCCGTAGAAAGACACCATGATCTCACCCGCCTTGCCGTGGCGAGAGAATTTCGACCGCATCGCCATCCCTGATCGGCGTTTCCGCCCAGCGGGCGCGGGGCACGACATCATGGTTGATGGCGACGGCATAGTGCCGGCCTTCATAGTCCAGTTCGCTGAGCAGCGATTCGACATGGGTTGCGGCGATGTCTTTTGCCTCGCCATTGATGGTTACGCGCATCGCATCACCTCGTTGTCGATTGCACCTCGCGTCAGATAGGCCGTTGTCAGTTCGGCAAGCGCCGGAGCCAGCAGGAAGCCGTGACGATAGAGGCCGTTCACCGCGATCCGCGTGCCGGAAACTGAAATGCGCGGCAGATTGTCGGGAAAGGCCGGACGCAATCCCGCGCCGATCTCGACGATGCGTGCCTCCGCGAAGGCCGGATGCACGGCATAGGCCATGCTCAGCAGTTCGAGCGCGGAGCGGACGCTGACATGCGTGTCCGCGGCTTCGATCGAGGTGGCGCCGATCATGAAGCAGCCGTCGTCGCGGGGGATGATGTAAAGCGGCCAGCGCGGATGAATCAGGCGAACCGGCCGGCGCAACGCAATGTCGTTCGTTTCGACCACGATCATCTCGCCCTTGACCGGGCGCAGTTCGGGATCGGACGCCGCGATGCCGCGACAATCGATCGCCAGACCTTCGGCGTCATCGGGGTCGCACGGCGTCGCGTAGCGAATGGTGACGCCGGAATCGTTCAGTCGTCTGTGCAGATCCGGCAGCGCCTTGCGCGGCTCGACATGCGCTTCCTCGCGAAAGAAAAGCGCGTCATCGAACCGGCCCGCAAGCGCGGGCTCAAGTTCCGCAATGGCGTCCGCGTCGCGCCGGGCATGCCCCCGCGTCAGCCGCGCGAAGCGTTCGAAGTCCGCGCGGTCGCGCCGGTGCGCGACGACGAGCGTGCCGTTTGATCGGGTGACGGATGTCTGCGCGCGCCAGAGATCGATCGATCGCAGGCCGAGCCGGGTGACGACGGGCTCCGCCGCTTCGCCTTCGCAGAACGGCGCCAGCATTCCGCCGGCCCAATAGCCTGTCGAGGTAAGGCCGGTCTCGTCGCCGCGCTCGTACAGGCTGACGTCGAAGCCGGCTTGCCGCAGCATCAAAGCGTGCCACGAGCCCGCGACACCCGCTCCGATGATCGTGACAGACGCCGTTCGGCGCAATGAGGAGTTCAGATTCATTCCCGTCCCTTCGCCGGCATAACCCGGATCAGGTTCGAAGGGTCACCGCGGTGGCGGTCGTCATGACCGGCCGATGCGGAATCTCAGCTCCTTCCGGAGCCCCCCTCGGAACGATTCTATAATAGGCGTGTTGCGGTCGCCGTCAACGGTGGCGCGACTTTTTGCGGCGCGGTGCCTGTGTGTCGAAGGCGGGAGCGGCAGCCGTCATCTCCGTGGCGGCGTCGTTGCGCGCGTTGGCGAGGAGGTTCAAGGGGCGCTGCTGCTGCCGCTGCCGCTTGGCCGCGTAGTAATAGCCGCTCGCATAATAGCTGACGGCGCGGCCGTGATGGCCGTTCGCTGTGCGATAGGCGCCGGCGAGATAGCGTACGCCGTAGCGGAGATTGGTGTCGGGATCGAGCAGTCCCTGGGCTGTGCCCGTGTAGCCCACGCCGCGCGCGGTCGCGAGCTTGATCTGCATCATGCCGTAATTGCCTCTGTTGACCGCGCGCGGATTGTAGCGGCTCTCGCGCACGATGATGCGATGCACGAGTTCCACCGGCACGCCATTGGCGGCGGCGTGGCTGGCGATCATGGAATCGTAAGGGGAGCCTTGCGCGGATGCGTGAGAGACGAAAGCGAACGTGGCGGCGAAGGCCGCGAGGGCAATGCGTGTCATGGGTGTCCCGCAAACAGGAAAACGTAAGTCCCCCTATGCACGCAAACGGGCGGGAGCGCGAGTATCCTGCGGCGATACTGTGATTGCGGGCCACGATTCCGCCACGGTTCCGCAACGACGGGAAATTTACAGGCCTGCCAATTGTGTCACCGTGACGTTGATCGCGCCGTCGGCCTCGGCGACGATCCGCAGCGTCTTCTGGTCATAGGCGATGTCGGCGAGTCGAACCGCCGTGATCGCGGCGTCGACACGAACGCCGGCGTCCGATTTCTTCAGCTCCGCCATCGCGTCGGCGATTTTCGCGCGCGCTTCGGTCGCGAACGGTTTCAGGTCGATGCTCGCGCGTTCTTCGAGCGCCTTTTGCATGAAGGGCAGCGCCTGCCGCGCGGCCGCGCCAAGCAGGCCGAACGCCGCTTCCGACTCCACCGCAAGCTCGATCTCCGACAATTTCAGCATCTGCGCTGTGCGATCGAGCACCGGCTTGCCCCACACATAGACCATCGCGTCCGCGCCGAAGCCGAACCAGCTCTTTTTCTCGTTGGCCTTCACCGCGAGCGAAATCAACAGGCGGTCGCCGGACGGCTCGACGGTCGCGCTCTTGACGGTAACGGCGACCGGCCCGCCATCTTCCGGAAACGTCCTGCCCTTCAGTTGCGCGTTGATGATCTTGTTGACTTCGGTGAACGGCATGTCGACCGGCACGCCGACATTCACCTTGCCCTTGTCCTGCGCCGGCACGATCTGCAACGTGGCCGGGAACGGGCATTCGGGCTTGGTCTGCGAGGTGGATACGGCGGTCTGCGCTTCGATGCCGAGCAGCAGATGAAGCTGGGTCGCGTCCACGCGCGGCTGCGCCGCGACCGCCTTGGTCGGCTTCATTTGCAGGTACAGATTCGGCAGGCCGGGAGCCGCCGCCGGCAGCGGAATGACGCGACACATCTTGGCCCATTCGCGCCGCGCGGTCTGTTCCAGCGTCGGATCGTTGCGCGCGCGCTCGCGCAAGGCGGCAAGCTGTTCGCCGACCATCTTGTCCATCAGTGGACGCAACTGCTCGTTGACATTCAGGCGAAGTCCGGACGCATTGAGATTGGTGTCGGCGAGCGTCACCTGCGCGGTCGCGTTCGGATCGATGCGCCAGTTCGGCAGAAGCTGCGGCCGCGCCTGCATCGCGACATTGCCGCGAATATCCGCATTGGCGTTCAGTTCGCGAATGGCGATGCGCCCGACCTGCTCGCCGGTCTTGCTGCCGAACATCTGGCCGACCAGGCCGCTGATCGCACCGCCGGCCTCCTGCGAGAGCGATCCCTTGGCGTTGACGGTGCCGGTGACGATGGTCGTCAGCGAGATGGCGTTGTTGTTGCCTGTCACCGCGATCGGGCCGCGCGCGGCCTGCCAGTTGATGTCCGCCTTCTGGATCAGTTGCGGTGCGGGATTATCGGCCTTGCCGCTGAAATTGCGCGGAGCCGCGCGGTCGGCGGCGTCGCGGATCGAGCCTAGCGTGATCGTCACCGGCGCGGTGATGGTGGACACCCGCGCGACCGGTTTCAGCGGCGGCAATTGCACAAGGGCCGGCTTCGCCCCGGACGGCGCGGCCGTGCGCGACGAAACCCAATCCATGATCCACAAGGTGGCGAAGAACGAGATCACCAGACTTGCGGCGGCAAAGCCGATCGTTCGTAGCCGCATCCCCCGACGCAACCTTCCCCTGACGTGAACAAGCTTCCGGAAAGTGGAAACCGGTTTCGAAAAAGCAACCCCCCGCGCGTGCTGCTCGCCCAGGCGATCAGTCGGTGGGCGGTCCGATCTCTGCGGTAATCATGGTAAATAATCAATGAAAACAATCTGTTGACTGCTCCTTAAACATATTCGCGCAAGACTGCGCAGCATGACGCGCAGAGTTTATTTGTATCTCGTTGGCTCGCTCGTCCTCGTTTCACTGGCCGGCTGCGGCCGCGGATATTTCACCGCGGAGCGCGAAGCCTGGCGGGCCGAGGCTGAGGCTGCCTGTCTGAAATCCGGAACGGTGAAGGAAAACGCTTCGCTCGTTCGCATCTCGCCGATCTCCGGCCCCGGAACCTGCGGCGCGGAATATCCGCTGAAGGTCGCGGCGCTCGGCGGCAATTCAGCGATGGGTTATTCCGGCGAGTTGCGTCCGCCCGGCGGAATCCCGGTGCGCTCGAACCAGCCGCGCTGGCCGATCAACCAGCCGTCTTACGGCTCGCAGCCGCAAAGCTATCCGCAGCAGACTTATCCGTCGCAGGGGCCGGTGTCCTTGCAGGCTCCCGGCGGCGAGCGCCCTGTCGACGACGACACGCATGTGCGCAATGTCGAGCAGCTCTATCAGGACTCCCCGTCTCAGCGCGCCGGCCTCCGTTCCGAATTATGCCGGCCCGGCCGGACTGTACCAGCGGCGCGATGCGTATCCCGACGCGGCCCCGCGGCTCGGCCGTCGCGCGGCGATCCGGTCGGCACGATCGGTCCGGTAACGTTCAAGCCTGCGGCGACGCTCGCCTGTCCGCTGGTGTCGGCGCTGGATCGCTGGATCATGGACTCGATCCAGCCGGCGGCGATGAAATGGTTCGGCCAGCCAGTCGCCGAAATCCGACAGATCTCCGCCTATTCCTGCCGCGGCATGAACGGGAATCCGAATGCGCGCATTTCCGAGCACGCCTACGGCAACGCGCTCGATATCGCCGCGTTCATGCTGGCCGACGGTCGCCGCATTTCGGTGAAGGACGGCTGGAAGGGCCTGCCGGAGGAGCAGGGTTCCTGCGCGATGTGCAGGGCGGGGCGTGCGGGATGTTCACCACCGTGCTCGCGCCGGGATCGAACATCTATCACTACGATCATATCCATGTGGACCTGATGCGCCGCTCCAAGGGCCGCGTGATCTGCAATCCGGCCGCGGTGTCGGGTGAGACGATCGCCGCGCGCGCGAGCGGCCGCTATGCCGGTCGTGATACCGGCGTCACGGGATCGATCGGCGCAAAACGTCGCCCGCCGGCGAAGCGCGGCAGCGACGACGATTGGGTCGAGGACGAATCCAACATCCGCGACACGGGTCGGTAAGTTCACGGCCCGTCATTTTCGGAAAACGCGGCGGCGCTTTCCCGACATTTTCATGCGTGATGCGCAGAGCATGATGCAGCGGCGCATCACTCATCGCGTCGTCGATGCCGTCTGGCCGCCGATGTGTTGCCAAATCGCCGCCACGCGCGTATGGATATTTCATTCAATTCGAACCGCAGGAGGGCGTGCATGACATCGATGTATCTGCTTGTCGCTCCTTCGCGCCAGCGTTTGTCGGCAGATAAGCGCTAGCCCCCGGTTCGCTCAGTCGGTCCTTTAAGTTTCGACCGGCCTTTCTCTCATCATCAGATTTTCAGGCCGCCGGTCGGACTTCGTCCGCTGCGTCCTTATGGAGCCGGCCTCGCGCGCGTCGCAGCCGGATAATGCAATGACCGTTCAAAGAAGCCGCGCCACGGCGATCCGCATGGTGCTTCCCTTCGTGTTCCGCCACTGGCGCAACCAGCCATGGCTCGGCGGCGGATTGTCGCTGGCGATCGTCGGCGCGACCGTCGCCGACGTGTTCATGCCGCTCTATGCCGGCAAGCTGGTCGATGCGGTGGCGCTGGGCGCGACCGATATGGAGGCGGCGAAGTCCGGCGCGCTGTGGGCGTTCGCGGCGATCATCGCGCTCGGCCTGACGCAGCTCACGCTGCGCCATTTCGGCTTCTGGGGCATCGTGCCCTTCACGCTGAAGGTGATGTCGGACATTTCGCGCGATGCGTTTCATCTCGTGCAGCGCTTCTCCACCGACTGGCACGCGAACAGCTTCGCGGGCTCGACGGTGCGCAAGATCACGCGCGGCATGTGGGCGGTCGATCTGCTCGACGACACGATCCTGCTGGCGCTGTTGCCGTCCTTCGTGGTGCTGGCGGGCTCGACCGTGCTGCTGGCGCTGCACTGGCCCGCGCTCGGCCTTGTCATCGGCCTCGGCGCGATCGCCTACATTTCCATGACGGTGGCGTTCTCGACGCTCTACATCGCGCCGGCCGCGCGGCTGTCGAACGCCTGGGACACCAAGGTCGGCGGCACGCTCGCCGACGCGCTGACCTGCAACCCGGTGGTGAAATCCTTCGGCGCGGAGGAGCGCGAGGACGGGCGGCTGGCACGCGTCGTCGGCAAATGGCGCAAGCGCGTGTGCCGGACATGGATGCGCTACACGCTCACCAGCACGATCCAGTTGCTGGTGCTGCTGTGCGTGCGCGCCTCGGTGATCGGCGGCGCATTGCTGCTGTGGATGTCCGGCAAGGCGTCGCCCGGCGACGTGACCTATGTGCTGACGAGCTACTTCGTCATCCACGGCTATCTGCGCGACGTCGGCATGCACATCAACAACCTGCAACGCTCGGTCAACGACATGGAGGAGCTTGTCGCGATCCATGACGAGGTGCCGGGCATTCGGGACGCGGCGGATGCGAAGGAGTTGAAGGTCGGCGGCGGCAACATCTTGTTCGACGATGTGACGTTCCACTATCGCGGACATGCGACGCCGCTCTATCGCAACCTGTCGGTGAATATCGCCGCCGGCGAGCGTATCGGCCTTGTCGGTCGCTCCGGTTCGGGCAAGACGACCTTCGTCAAGCTGATCCAGCGGCTGCACGATGTCAGCGGCGGACGCATCCTGATCGACGGTCAGGACGTGGCGCATGCGACGCAGGCGTCGCTGCGGCAGCAGATCGCGATCGTGCAGCAGGAGCCGATCCTGTTTCACCGCTCGCTCGCGGACAACATCGCCTATGGCCGTCCGGGCGCTGGTCTCGACGCAGTGATCGAGGCCGCGCGTCTCGCTAATGCGCACGATTTCATCGAGCGGCTGCCGCAAGGCTACGGCACGCTGGTCGGCGAGCGCGGCATCAAGCTGTCCGGCGGCGAGCGGCAGCGCGTGGCGCTGGCGCGCGCGTTCCTCGCCGACGCGCCGATCCTGATCCTGGACGAGGCGACGTCGAGCCTGGATCAGGATCGGAGGCGCTGAATTCAGGAGGCGATGGAGCGGTTGATGCAGGGGCGCACCTCGATCGTGATCGCGCACCGGCTATCGACGGTGCGGGCGCTCGACCGCATTCTGGTGTTCGACCACGGCCGCGTCGTCGAGGAGGGCACGCACCGCGCGCTGGTGCAGGCCGGCGGCATCTACCGCTCGCTGTTCGAGCGGCAGGTGGTGGAGCTGGGCGGTATCGACCTGAAGGTGCGCCGGCGGCGGGTGATGGTCGGGACTTGTCCCGGCCATCGGTGCCTATAAAGTTGCCCGCGACGATTGTTGCCAGGGACACTCCATGAGCTTCATCACCGGCGTCGGCCTCACGCCCTATGGCAGACATGAGGGCCGCTCGACCCTCGATCTGATGAGCGAGGCGGCGGCGCTCGCGCTCGCCGATTCCGGACTGAAGCGCGGCGAGATCGACGGCATCCTGTGCGGCTATTCGACGACGATGCCGCATCTGATGCTGGCGACGGTGTTCGCGGAGCATTTCGGCATCCAGCCGCGCTACGCGCATGCGATCCAGGTCGGCGGCGCGACCGGCCTCGCCATGGGCATGCTGGCGCATGAACTTGTGCAGGCAGGCACGGTTGGCAACGTGCTCGTTGTCGCCGGGGAAAACCGCCTGACCGGGCAGGCGCGCGACTCGGCGATGCAGACGCTGGCGCAGGTCGGCCATCCGGATTTCGAGATGCCGCTCGGGCCGACGATCCCGGCCTATTACGGGCCTCGCCCGCGCTACATGCATCAATTCGGCATCACCGAGGAGCAGCTCGCCGAATTCGCCGTGCTGATGCGCCGCCATGCGCTGAGCCATCCCGGCGCGCAGTTCAAGGAGGCGATCACGGTGGCCGACGTGATGGCGTCGCGCTCGATCGCCACGCCGCTGAAGCTGCTCGACTGCTGCCCGGTGTCGGATGGCGCTGCCGCCTTCATCGTCAGCCGCGAGCGCGTCAACGATTTCGGCATCCGCATCATGGGCTGCGGTCAGGCGCACCGGCATCAGCATGTGACGATGGCCGACGTGATGCAGTCGGGTGCGGCGGACGCCTGCGACCGGGCGATGGCGGCCTCCGGCGCCGATCTTTCCGACATCGACTACGCCGCGGTCTACGACAGCTTCACCATCACGCTGGCGATGTTGCTGGAGGAAATCGGCATCGCCAGACGGGGCGAGGCGGCGCTGATGGCGCGCGACGGCCATTTCGGCGTTGCCGGCAAGCTGCCGCTCAACACCCATGGCGGGTTGCTGAGCTACGGCCATTGCGGCACCGGCGGCGCGATGGCGCATGTGGTGGAGACGCATCAGCAAATGACGCGCCGCGCGGGCGCGCGTCAGGTGAAGGATGCCTCGCTGGCGTTGATCCATGGCGATGGCGGCGTTCTGTCGTCGCATGTCAGCATGTTCGTGGAGCGCGTGCGATGAGCGGCGAGGCGACGGCGGCGGACTGGACCGCGGGCGGCGAAACCATCGCCTATCAGTCGTGCGGTGCGTGCGGGCATCTCTGGTATTTTCGCCGCGGCTTCTGTCCGGCCTGCGGAGCGGGCGAGCCGACGACGCTGAAAGCCTCGGGCGAGGGCGTCGTGCATGCGATTTCTATCATCACCCGCGCGGCGACGCCGGAGGCGCGGGCGCATGTGCCTTACGCGGTGGTGCTCGTCGATATGGCGGAAGGTTTCCGGATGATGGGGCATGGCGACCGCGCGCTGAATATCGGCGACCGAGTCAGCGCGACCTACGCGACTTTCACCGATCACATCGTGCCGTATTTTGTGCGAGCATGATCCCGAAAAGTGGGAACCGGTTTGCGCTTCGCGGTCCTCCGGGTCGGACCGGATCATGCTCAAAGAAGAACGAGCTTGGTTTCCGTCCGCCCCAAAAACTGGCGAGGGGGCCGCTGCGTTCGCAACGGACCCCTCATCGAGACAGCGTCAGCCGGCCTGTAAGCCGGGTTCTGTAAGGCGCCGCTGCTTGCGCAGACGGCGCGTGACGGCCATTCCTCTGGGACGACGCTTGTGCGCCGCCTCAAGCAACCTACCCGAACGGCGAAGGCTCGACCTGCCTCGCGGCGTTATCGCTTGCGCGAACCCTCCGCTGTGCCGTTCCTATTCGGTTTTGCTCCCGGTGGGGTTTGCCATGCCGCCGCCATTGCTGGAAACGCGGTGCGCTCTTACCGCACCTTTTCACCCTTACCGCGTCCGAAGACGCGGCGGTTTGGTCTCTGTGGCACTTTCCCTGAAGCCTCAGCGCTTGCGCGCCGCCGCTCCGCCGGACGTTATCCGGCACCGCCTGTCGATGGAGCCCGGACTTTCCTCGCACGCGGCCTTTCGGCGCTTGCGCGCGCGGCCGTCCGGCCGGCTGACGGGAGTGTGATGGGGTGTCGGCGGCGCGGCGTCAAGCCATCCGCGCCGCATCAGGCTATTTGCGTCAGGCCGGCGCGCCGCAGTGCGAGCAGTTCTTGCAGCGTCTCGATCGTCGAGCGGTCGGCGATGCCGTCCACCTGCGCCTGCCGGAAATGGCGCTGGAACGCCATCACGACGTCGCGCGTCGCGCCGTCATACTGCCCGCTCGGGATGATCGAATAGCCGTAGCCCGCCAGTGCCTCCTGCAATTCCCGCACCTCGTCGCCGGTGGAGCCGATCTCCAGCGTCGGGCCCTCGACGATGCGGGCGGGATGCGCGAACAGCCCGACGCCGGAATCCGCCAGCAGCTGCCACGGAAATTTCTCGCCGGGGTCCTGCTTGCGGCCGGGCGCGACGTCGCTATGCGCCAGCACACGGTCCGGCGAGATGTCGCGGCGGATGGCGATGCCCTTGCACAGCGCGATCACCGCCGCGATCTGCCGCAGCGGAAACGGCGGCAGTCCGTGATCGTGGCCGCCATTGACGATCTCGATCCCGATCGAGCACGAATTGATGTCGGTGTCCTTGTCCCAGCTTCCAGCGCCCGCATGCCAGGCGCGCAGGCTTTCCGGCACGCACTGGATGATGCGGCCGTCCTCATGCACGATGTAGTGCGAGGACACTTCGGTGCCGGCCTTGGTCAGCCGCTGGACGGCGGAGTCCGCGTCCGCCATGCCGGTGTAGTGCAGCACGATCATGTCCGCCGCGCGGCCGTTGCGGCGGTCGCCGTAATTGGCCGAGGGGATCACCTCGGACACGACCGAGGAATCGGCCACGAACTTCATGTCATTCGCGATCCAGGGCGACGGCAAAGCTCCGGAGCGCCGGAACGTGTCAGCCTTTGTGAGATAGCTTTGGGACATGCGACCGGCGGATTCACGAACAGAAGGAACGGGGATGCGACGGCGAAACGCTTAAGGTTTCGCGCGCGCGGCGTCACTAAACCGCAGGCGGCTGGCCCGCACAATGCATCCGGCCGCCATTGGTGAAGATTTGTTAATACCTGTGGCAGGAATGCCGCCGCGCCGGCCCCGTGATTGCTTGCGGGGACCGCCGAAGCGCCGCGTCGTGAACGGTTCTTTAACGTTAACGGTTGTTACTGAGGGGTGAACGAGCCGGCCCGGATGGGGCGGCAGCAATCTCTATGACGCGCCGAAAGCCCCATGGTTGCAGCAAAACGCCTGCGCGAAACGGCCGGTCGAAGCGGAGTCCGCCGTGGCTTATCCACAGACTTCGGTCGTCGGCGTTCGTCGCGTTCACGATGCCTTAGGCGGAATGCCGTCCATGTCGGTCTCGGGGGTGATGTTGGTATCAGGCGGGCGGCGCGGCTTGAGGCCCAGGACTTTCAAGCAAGTGGCTGGAGCACGGCGATGAGTGCGGGCGGGGATTCCGCGGAAAGCAACGAGACGGCGCGCCACGTCCCCGTGCTGGCGGCGGAGGCGCTGCAATGGCTCGCGCCGGTGGCCGGCGGCCTCTATGTCGACGCGACTTTCGGCGCGGGCGGTTATTCCCGCGCGATCCTTCAAATTCCGGACACGCGGGTCATCGGCATCGATCGCGACCGCACCGCGATCGCCGCCGGCTTCGATCTGGTTGACCGTTCCGGGGGACGGCTGGTCCTTGTGCAGGACCGCTTCGCCAATCTTGCCGAGGTCTGCGAGGCGCAGGGCGCTTCGGCGGTTGATGGTGTCGTGATGGATATCGGCGTGTCGTCGATGCAGCTCGATCAGGCCGCGCGCGGCTTTTCGTTCCGCTTCGAGGGGCCGCTGGACATGCGCATGGGCCATGAGGGGCCGAGCGCCGCGGACGTGGTCCGGCATGCATCGGCGGCCAGCCTTGCGCGGATCATTTCCGTGCTGGGCGAGGAGAAGTTCGCAAGGCCGATCGCGCGCGCGATCGTCAAGGCGCGCGACGAAGCGCCGATCGCAACGACGAAGGCGCTGGTCGAGGTGATTTCCCGCGTGCTGAAGCAGCGGCCGGGCGAAATTCATCCCGCCACCCGCACGTTTCAGGCGCTGCGGATTTTCGTCAATGACGAACTCGACGAATTGCGTGCGGCGCTGCGCGCGGCCGAGCGGATGCTGAAGCCCGGCGGACGGCTGGTGGTCGTCTCGTTCCATTCGCTGGAGGACCGGATCGTCAAGACGTTCTTCGCGGATCGCTCGCGCAGCGGCGGCGGCTCGCGCCATCAGCCCGAATTGCAGCTCGCTGCGCCAAGTTTCCGCGTGCTGACGCGGCGGCCGGTCGTCGCCGGTGAATCCGAGACTGCCGGCAATCCGCGTGCGCGGTCGGCGAAGCTGCGCGCGGCCGAGCGGACGCACGCGCAGCCGCACGCGCATGACATGGACACGGACGCGCTGGCCTCGCTCGCCGACGTGCTGAGGGGAGGCTGAGGCATGCGCATCGTCAATCTCTTCGTGATCTGCGCGCTCGTGATTTCGGCGGCTTACGTCTATCGCATCAAGATGGAATCGACCGTCCGCACCGAGCGGGTCATCAAGCTGCGCACCGATGTCCGCAACGAGCGCGAGGTGATCGCGCGGCTGCATGCGGACTGGGCCAGACTCGATTCGCCCGGCCGGTTGCAGGGGCTGGCCGAGCGCCACACCAAGCTGCGCTTCATCGAGGCCACGCAATTCGACGACCTTAAGAACCTTCCCGAGCGGCCGCCGAGCTACATCAAGCCGAACGATCCCGATCCGATCGGCACGATGATCGAGGCCGCCGATCCCGATCTGACCGCGTCCATCACGCCGCCCGAGACACCGCGATGAGTCCACAAGACGCGCCTGTTTCCGTCGATCCGCAGCCCACCGAACCGTGGCGCAGGCGCATGATCCGCACATTGCTTTACGGCAATCGCGTGGATCGCAACGTCAAGGCGCGCGCGCGCGTCGGCTTCACCATCATCGCCTTCGTCGCGGTGTATGCGACGATCGCCGGCAAGCTGCTGCTGTTCGGCATCACCTCCGAGAGCAACGAGGCGAGCCGCCGCGCGGCGCAGGACGCCACCGCGACCGCGCGCCCCGATATCCTGGACCGTAACGGTGCTGTTCTGGCGACGGACGTGAAGGCGTCCTCGCTGTTCGGCGAGCCGCGCCGGCTGATCGATCGCGACGAGGCGGTGGAATTGCTGACCGGCACGCTGCCGGACCTCGAAATCGACGAGGTGCGCAGGCGCCTCTCCACCCGCAAGGGCTTCGTCTGGCTGAAGCGCGAGATCACGCCCGAGCAGGAGCGGCAGATTCATCGGCTCGGCATTCCGGGCATCGGCTTTCTGCGCGAGCGCAAGCGCGTGTATCCGTCCGGCTCCACCGTCTCGCACCTGATCGGACATGTGAATATCGACAATCAGGGCATTGCCGGTATCGAGAAATGGCTCGACAGCAACGGTTTGGCCGACCTGCATATGGCAGGCTTTGCGGTGGACCGGCAGCAGGAGCCGGTTGAGCTTGCGGTCGATCTGCGAGTCGAGCACGCTATGCGCGACGAACTGATGAAGGCCAAGCAGAAATACAGCGCCAAGGCCGCGGCCGGGCTCGTCTCGAACGTCCGCACCGGCGAGATCGTGGCGATGGTGTCGCTGCCGGACTACGATCCGAACAATCCGCGCGAGGCCAACGATCCGACCCGCATCAACCGCCTGACCACCGGCGTGTTCGAAATGGGATCGACCTTCAAGGCGTTGACGCTCGCCATGGCGCTCGACTCCGGCAAGGCCAATCTCAACACACTCTACGATGCGCGCAGTTCGCTGCGTTACGGCCGCTTCAACATCCGCGACACGCATCCGATGGGCCGGGCGATCACGCTCTCGGAAGTGTTCACCTATTCGTCGAATATCGGCGCGGCGCGCATCGCGCTCGCGCAAGGCGTCGAGGCGCACAAGGCGTTTTTGAAGAAGCTCGGTCAGCTCGACCGGCTGCGGACGGAATTGCCCGAAAGTGCCATGCCGATCGTGCCCAAGCGCTGGGGTGAACTGAATACTGTGACGATCTCGTTCGGTCACGGCCTTTCGGTCGCGCCGTTGCAGGCGGTGATGGGCATCAACGCGCTGGTCAACGGCGGCTATCTGGTCCCGCCGACGCTGTTGAAGCGCAGCGAGGCGGATGCGATGAAACTCGCCAAGCAGGTGGTCAAAAATGAAACCAGCATCAAGATGCGCCATCTGATGCGCCTGAACGCGGAGATCGGCACGGCGAAAAAGGCGGACGTGCAGGGATATTACGTCGGCGGCAAGACCGGCACGTCGGAAAAGGTCGTCAACGGCCGCTATTCGCGCAAGCAGGTGATGAACTCGTTCACGGCGATCATGCCGTCCGACAATCCGAAATATCAGATCCTCATTATGCTCGACGAGCCGAAGGGCTTGCCGGAGACGCACGGCTTCATCACCTCGGGCTGGAACGCGGTGCCGACCGGCGGCAAGGTGATCGCCCGGATCGCGCCATTGCTTGGAATGCAGCCGCGCTTCGATCTGCCGCCGTCCGAACGCCTTATTCTTGCAGCATCACGGTAGCCGCGCGCGGATTTGCGCGCGTCCAGAATGGACACATCCATGAAGCTTCGCGACCTCCTGAACGGTGACGCCACGGTCGAGTCGGCCGCGGGCGAGATCGCCGTGTCGGGATTGTCGGTCGACAGCCGCCATGTGAAGCCGGGCGATGTGTTCTTCGCGCTGGCCGGGGCGAAGACCGACGGCGCGAAGTTCATCGCCGCCGCGATCGCGAGCGGCGCGGTCGCTGTGGTTGGCGAGCAGCCGGTGCGGATCGCGGAGAATGTGCCATTCGTGCGCGCGGCGAATGCGCGGCAGGCGCTGGCGCGCGCGGCCGCGCGGTTCTATCCGCGTCAGCCGGAGATCATTGCCGCCGTCACCGGCACCAGCGGCAAGACTTCGGTCGCGGCCTTCACGCGGCAGATCTGGAGCGCGCAGGGGTTTGCTGCGGCGAGCATCGGCACCATCGGGCTTGTTGCGCCGAAGCGCACGATCTACGGCTCGCTGACGACGCCGGACCCGATCTCGCTGCACCGGACGCTCGACGAGATCGCCCGTGAAGGCGTCACGCATCTGGCGTTCGAGGCATCCTCGCACGGGCTCGATCAGCATCGGCTGGACGGCGTGCGTGTCGATGCCGGCGCGTTCACCAATCTGTCGCGCGATCACATGGATTATCATCCGACCGTCGAACATTATCTCGGCGCGAAGCTGCGGTTGTTCACCGATCTGGTGAAGCCGTCCGGCACGGCGGTCGTCGTCGCCGATCACGAGCATTCGGAAGCCGTGATGGCGGCGGTGCGCAAACGCGGGCTGCGCCTCATCAGCGTCGGTCGCAAGGGCGATGGTATTCGCCTCGTCGAAGCGAGCATCGACGGATTCGGCCAGCGTGTGACGGTGGAATGCGAAGGCCGGCGATACACATTGCGGTTGCCGCTGGTCGGCGAATTTCAGATCGAGAACGCGCTGGTCTCGGCCGGGCTCGCGCTTGCGACCGGAACGGCGGCGGAGGCGGCGCTCGCCGCGCTGGAGACGCTCGAAGGCGCCAAGGGGCGGATCGAACTGGTCGGCGAGAAGAACGGCGCTGCGATCTTCGTCGACTATGCGCACAAGCCCGATGCGCTGGAGAAGGTTCTCGCGGCGCTGCGGCCTTATGCGAAGCGCAGGCTGGTGGTCGTGTTCGGCGCGGGCGGCGACCGCGATGCCGGCAAGCGGCCGGAGATGGGCGCGATCGCAGCGCGCGGCGCCGACAGCGTCATCGTCACCGACGACAATCCGCGCGGCGAAAATCCCGCCGCGATCCGCGCCGCGATCCTGGCTGAAGCGCCGCGCGCGCAGGAAATCGGCGACCGTGCGCTGGCCATCCGCAGCGCGATTTCGGAGCTTCAGCCGGGCGACGTTCTCGTGATCGCCGGCAAGGGGCATGAGACGGGACAGATCGTCGGCGAGACGACGCTGCCGTTCAGCGATCACGAGACGGCGCGCGCAGCGCTGACGGAGTTTGCGGCATGAGCGGACAGGCGGCGTTGTGGACGGTTGCGGCGATGGCCGCGGCGATGCGGGCCGAACTGCGCGGGCCTGCCGCCGGCGAGATCTTCGGGCTGTCGATCGACAGCCGCACGATCGCGACAGGCGAGGCGTATTTCGCCATCAAGGGCGACGTGCATGACGGCCACGCCTTTGTCGAAGCCGCGATCCGCAACGGCGCAAGGGTCGCGGTGGTCGAGCGCGCGCAGGCCGAAAAATTCGCGGGCGATCTGCCGCTGCTGATCGTTGACGACGTGCTCGACGGCCTGCGCGATCTGGCCCGCGCCGCGCGTGCGCGCCTGAAAGGCCGGGTGATCGCGGTGACCGGATCGGTCGGCAAGACCTCGACCAAGGAGGCGCTGCGCTGCGTGCTCTCGGCGCAGGGCATGACGCATGCCTCGGTCGCCTCCTTCAACAATCATTGGGGCGTGCCGCTGTCGCTGGCGCGCTGTCCGGCTGCGGCGGACTACGCGATCTTCGAGATCGGCATGAACCATGCGGGCGAGATCGATCCGCTGGTGCGGATGGTCCGTCCGCATGTCGCGATCGTCACCACCGTCGAGCCGGTGCATCTGGAGTTCTTCGGCTCGGTCGAGGCCATCGCCGATGCGAAGGCCGAAATCTTCGTCGGCGTCGAGCCGGGCGGCGCGGCGGTCCTTAATATCGACAATCCGCAATATGAGCGCCTCGCGACATCCGCAGCAGCGGCCGGCGTCGCGCGGATCGTTTCCTTCGGCGCAGACGCGCGGGCCGATGCGCGCCTGCTGGACGTCGCTTTGCATCCCGCCTGCTCGGCGGTGCATGCGCGCATCCTCGGCCAGGAGGTGACGTACAAGCTCGGCATGCCGGGCCGTCACATGGCGATGAATTCGCTGGCCGTGCTGGCGGCGGCCACGCTCGCGGACACCGATCTCGCCCGCAGCGCGCTGGCGTTGTCGCAGATGCAGGCTCCCGCCGGACGCGGCGTGCGCGAGATGCTTGGCGTCGTCGGCGGCGAGGCGCTGATGATCGACGAGAGCTACAACGCCAACCCGGCCTCGATGGCGGCGGCGATCAGCGTTCTCGGCCAGGCCGCGACGGGTCCGCGCGGCCGCCGCATCGCGGTTCTCGGCGACATGCTGGAACTGGGGCCGACGGGGCCGGAGCTGCATGCCGGGCTCGCGCCCGTGCTGCAAAACCATGCGATCGATCTGGTGTTCTGCTGCGGGCCGTTGATGCGTTCTTTGTGGGAGGCCCTTCCGTCGAATCTTAAGGGCGGCTATGACGGAACTTCGGCGGCGCTGGAATCCGAGCTCGCCAATGCTGTTCACGCCGGCGACGCCTTGATGATCAAGGGGTCGCTCGGCTCGAAAATGAAACTGATTGTCGAGGCGTTGCGACGGCGTTTTCCCGCCGCCGACGCCGCCGAAGATCTGGCCGTTTGAGGCTTTTATGCTGTTCTGGCTCGTCGAATTCTCATCGTCCCTGCCGATCCTGAATATCTTTCGCTACATCACCTTCCGCACCGGCGGCGCGATGGCGACGGCGGCGCTGTTCGTCTTCATGTTCGGGCCGTGGATCATCGATCATCTCAGGCTGCGTCAGGGCAAGGGTCAGCCGATCCGCGAGGACGGGCCGCAATCGCATCTGATCGCCAAGAAAGGCACGCCGACCATGGGCGGGCTGATGATCCTGTCGGGCCTCGTCGTCTCGACGCTGATCTGGGGCAATCTGCGCAATCCCTATGTCTGGATCGTGCTGGCGGTGACGCTCGGCTTCGGCTTTGTCGGATTCTATGACGACTATCTCAAGGTCACGAAGCAGACGCATGCCGGCTTTTCGGGACGGACACGGCTCGCGATCGAAGCGGTGATCGCGGGCGCTGCATGCTTGGCGCTGATGTCGATCGGCCGGCCACCGCTCTCGACCTCGCTCGCGGTGCCGTTCTTCAAGGACGTGATCGTCAATTTCGGCTGGTTTTTCGTCGCCTTCGGCGCGTTCATCATTGTCGGCGCGGGCAACGCGGTGAGATCTCACCGACGGTCTCGACGGGCTCGCGATCGTGCCGGTGATGATCGCAGCCGGCTGCTTCGGCGTGTTCTCCTGGGTGGTCGGCAACGCGGTGTTCGCCGACTATCTGCAAGTGCATTTCGTTCCGGGCACCGGCGAATTGTCGGTGCTGTGCGGGGCGGTGATCGGCGCCGGCATCGGCTTTCTCTGGTTCAACGCACCGCCGGCCTCGATCTTCATGGGCGATACAGGCTCGCTGGCGCTGGGCGGCATGCTCGGCACCATCGCGGTCGCCACCAAGCACGAAATCGTCCTTGGCATCGTCGGCGGCCTGTTCGTGCTGGAGGCGGTGTCGGTGATCGTGCAGGTGGCCTCGTTCAAGCTTACCGGCAAGCGCGTGTTCCGCATGGCCCCGCTGCATCATCATTTTGAACAGAAGGGGTGGACCGAGCCGCAAGTGGTGATCCGCTTCTGGATCATCTCCGTCGTGCTGGCGCTCGCCGGATTGTCGACGCTGAAACTGCGGTGATCGGATGATTCCCGTCACGAGCTTTGCGAACAAGACCGTCGCCGTGTTCGGCCTCGGCGGTTCGGGGCTGGCGAGCTGCCACGCGCTGAAAGCGGGCGGCGCGCAGGTGATAGCCAGCGACGACAATGTCGACAGTCTCGCGCAGGCCGCTAAGGCCGGGTTCGCGACGGCCAATCTGCGCGACGTGTCATGGGAGAATTTTGCGGCGCTGGTGCTCGCGCCCGGCGTGCCGCTGACGCACCCCGCGCCGCACTGGACCGTGCTCGCCGCGCAGCGCGCGGGCGTGCCGGTGATCGGCGACATCGAACTGTTCTGCCTGGAGCGCCGCCGTCACGCACCGGACGCGCCTTTCGTCGCCATCACCGGTACCAACGGCAAATCGACCACCACCGCGCTGGTGGCGCATCTGATGCGCGAAGCCGGGCACGATGTGCAGATGGGCGGCAATATCGGCACCGCGATCCTGTCGCTGGAGCCGCCGCGCCGCGGCCGCGTGCATGTGGTCGAGATGTCGTCCTACCAGATCGATCTGACGCCCTCGCTCGATCCGTCCGTCGGCATGCTGCTCAACGTCAGCGAGGATCATCTGGATCGCCACGGCACGCTCGCCAATTACGCGGCGGTGAAGGAGCGGCTGGTCGCCAATGTGCAGGAAGCAGGCACGGCCATTGTCGGCGTCGACGACAACTGGTGCCGCGCCGTGGCTGACCGCATAGCGCAGGCCGGAAAGAATGTCGTGCGTGTTTCCGTGCGCCAGCCGCTGGCCGACGGCCTCTATGTCGAGCACGATCAGATCGTGCGCGCGGAGGGCGGCGCGCGCGGCGAGGTCGCGCGGATCGGCGGCATCGGCTCGCTGCGCGGCCTGCACAATGCGCAGAACGCGGCCTGCGCGGCCGCCGCGGCGCGGGCGCTCGGCGTCGGCGATGCGGTGATTCAGAGAGGGCTGCGCAGTTTCCCCGGTCTCGCGCACAGGATGGAGCAGGTCGGCCGCCGCGGCGCGGTGCTGTTCGTCAACGACTCCAAAGGCACGAATGCGGATGCGGCGGCGCGGGCGCTGGCCTCGTTCGGCGATATTTTCTGGATCGCCGGCGGCAAGCCGAAGACCGGCGGCATCACCAGCCTCGCCGACTATTTCCCGCGCATCCGAAAGGCCTATCTGATCGGCGAGGCGGCGGCGGAGTTCGCTGCGACCCTCGGCGAGAAGGTGCCGCATGACATGTCGGGCACGCTCGATGTGGCGGTGGAGGCAGCGGCGCGCGATGCGGAAGCCTCGGGCCTGCGCGATCCGGTGGTGCTGCTGTCGCCGGCCTGCGCCTCGTTCGACCAGTACCGGAATTTCGAGATTCGCGGCGACCGCTTCCGCGAACTCGTCCGCGCGCTGCCTGGCGTGGTCGCGGTGAATTGAACGGTTCTCTTAACCGTTCGTAAACCACGATGGTGGACCACTAGCGCATGATCCCGCGCCGCGTGCTTGTCGGCTCACACCAGATGCAGGACGCTCCATGATTTCGCGCGACCGCCGAACCCCGCTCAGCCAATGGTGGTGGACGGTCGATCGTCCGCTGCTCGGCGCGCTGACCATTCTCATTCTCGGCGGCATCATCCTGTCGCTGGCGGCGAGCCCGCCGGTCGCGACCCGCATCGGCCTCGATCCGTTTCACTTCTTCAACCGGCATGTGATGTTCATCCTGCCGGCTTTCGCGGTGATGATCGGCGTGTCGTTCCTGTCGCCGCGCCAGGTGCGTCGCTCTGCGGCGATCGTGTTCGTCATCGCCGTTATCCTATTGGCGGCGACCTTGGTGTTCGGCGCGGAGGTGAAGGGCTCGCGGCGCTGGATCTCGATCGCGGGCATCAGCATTCAGGCTTCGGAATTCGCAAAACCCGCTTTCGTGGTGGTGACCGCGTGGCTGTTTTCCGAATCCGCGCGCCGGCCGGAAATGCCCGCGACCTCGCTCGCGCTCAGCGCGCTGCTGACGGTCGTGTCGCTGCTCGTGCTCGCGCCGGATTTCGGCCAGACCATGCTGATCGTGATGGTGTGGGGCGCGCTGTTCTTCATGGCCGGCATGCGCATGATCTGGGTGTTCGGCCTTGCCGGCGCATCCGCCGCCGGCCTGTTCAGCGCCTATCTGTTCGTGCCGCACGTCGCGCGCCGCATCAAGCGCTTCTTGGACCCGGCCTCCGGCGACACGTTCCAGGTGGACATGGCGACGGAATCCTTCGCGCGCGGCGGCTGGTTCGGACAAGGCCCCGGCGAAGGCACGGTGAAGCGCATCCTGCCGGACAGCCACACCGACTTCGTATTCGCGGTCGCGGCCGAGGAGTTCGGCATCATTCTCTGCCTCGCGCTGCTGGCGCTGTTCGCGTTCATCGTCGTGCGCTCGCTCACCATCGCTTACCGCAACGAGGACCTGTTCACGCGCTTCGCCATTTCCGGCCTCGCGATCCTGTTCGGCATCCAGTCGGCCATCAACATGGCGGTGAACCTGCATCTGATCCCGGCGAAGGGCATGACGCTGCCGTTCATCTCCTATGGCGGCTCGTCGATGATCTCGCTGGCCTATGGCATGGGCATGCTGCTGGCGCTGACGCGGCACCGCTCCGCCATCGAGCTGGAGGCGACCGGCGGCGCGGGATTCGCGCGCTCCTATGCCTGAGGCTCCGCTCATCCTGCTCGCCGCGGGCGGCACCGGCGGACATCTGTTTCCGGCCGAGGCGCTGGGCGCGGTGCTGGTCGCGCGCGGCCTGCGCGTGCGCCTCGTCACCGACGAACGCGCCATAAAATATAGCGGGCTGTTCTCGGACGGGATGTTCGACGTGGTGCCGAGCGAGACGGTGCGCTCCAAGAATCCGCTGGCGCTGGCGCGCACCGGAGCGATGCTCGCGGCCGGAACCGTCGTCGCCCTCAATCTCGTGCGGAAACATCGCCCGGCGGCGATGATCGGCTTTGGCGGCTATCCGACCCTGCCGCCGCTGATGGCCGCGCGGCTCATGCGCGTGCCGACGCTGATCCACGATTCCAACGCGGTGCTCGGCCGCGCCAACCGCTTTCTTGCCGCGCGCGTCGATGCGATCGCGACCTCGCTGCCCGGCGTGTTCGATCGTGATCCGGCGCTGGCGTCGAAGGCGACACTGACGGGCACGCCGCTGCGGCCGGCGGTTCTCGCCGCGGCGGCCCAGCCTTATGCGACGCCCGCAACCGACGGCCCGTTGCGGCTGCTGGTGGTCGGCGGCAGCCAGGGCGCGCGCATCATGGCCGATATCGTGCCGCCCGCGATCGAGCGGCTGGAGCCGGCTTTGTGGCGGCGGCTGTCGCTGGTGCAGCAGGTGCGCGAGGAGGATTTTTCGCGCGTGCGCGCGGTTTACGACCGGCTGAAGATCGAGGCGGAGCTTGCGCCGTTCTTCACCGACCTGCCGGCGCGGCTGGCGGCGGCGCATCTGGTGATCTCGCGCTCCGGCGCGGGGACGGTGGCGGAGCTTGCCGGCGTCGGCCGTCCCTCCATTCTGGTGCCGCTGCCGGGCTCGATCGATCAGGACCAGTTCGCCAATGCGGGTGTCTTGATGCAGGCGGGCGGCGCGATCCGCATTCCGCAGACCGAGTTCACGCCGGATCGGCTGGCGTCGGAGATTTCGGCGCTGGCCGCCGAGCCGCGACATCTGGCGGAGATGGCGGCAAAAGCGCGGAAGGCGGGCACGCTGGACGCGGCCGAGCGGCTGGCCGATCTGGTGATGAAAGTGGCGCGACTCACCTGACGCCGTTAGTTAGTCGGGGCGAATGACGCAACAAAGACTTAAATTCCGGGCATCGCGTCAGCACGCGACGGAAACGATGAGAGCAACTTCATGAAACTGCCGAGCCAGATCGGGCCTATCCATTTCGTCGGCATCGGCGGCATCGGCATGAGCGGCATCGCCGAAGTGCTGTGCAATCTCGGCTACACGGTGCAGGGGTCGGACGCCTCCGAAAGCGCCAACGTCACGCGCCTGCGCGACAAGGGCGTGACCGTGCATGTCGGCCATCGCGCGGAGAATCTCGGCGCCGCCGAAGTGCTGGTGGTGTCCACCGCGATCAAGCGCGACAATCCCGAACTGATGGCCGCGCGCGCGCGTCGCATTCCGGTCGTTCGCCGCGCCGAAATGCTGGCCGAGCTGATGCGGCTGAAAAGCTGCGTCGCCATCGCCGGCACCCACGGCAAGACCACGACGACCTCGATGGTGGCGACGCTGCTCGACGCCGGCAATCTCGATCCCACCGTCATCAATGGGGGCATCATCAACGCCTACGGCACCAACGCCCGCCTCGGCGCGGGCGAATGGATGGTGGTGGAGGCCGACGAGAGCGACGGCACGTTCCTGAAACTGCCGGCTGATGTCGCGATCGTCACCAATGTCGATCCCGAGCATCTCGACCACTTCAAGACGTTCGAGGCGGTGCAGGAGGCGTTCCGCAATTTCGTCGAGAGCGTGCCGTTTTACGGGTTTGCCGTGATGTGTACCGACCATCCGGTGGTGCAGTCGCTGGTCGGCCGGATCGAGGATCGCCGCATCGTCACTTACGGACTCAACCAGCAGACGGATGTCCGCATCACGAATCTGGTCGCGGAGAACGGCGGCTCGCGCTTCGACGTGATTTTCCGCGATCGCGCGAGCGGCGCCATGCATGAGATCGCGGACCTCGTGTTGCCGATGCCGGGCCGTCACAACGCCTCGAATGCGACGGCGGCGATCGCGGTGGCGCGCGAACTCGGAATTTCCGATGACGTGATCCGCAAGGCGCTGGCCGGCTTCGGCGGCGTCAAGCGGCGCTTCACCAAGACCGGCGAATGGCGCGGCGTGACCATCATCGACGATTACGGCCATCACCCGGTGGAGATCGCCGCCGTGCTGAAGGCCGCGCGCGAATCCACCAAGGGCAAGGTCATCGCCGTCGTGCAGCCGCATCGCTATACGCGGCTGCAATCGCTGTTCGAGGAATTCTGCACCTGCTTCAACGACGCTGACACCGTGGTGGTCGCGGAAGTCTATGCGGCCGGCGAAGCGCCGATTCCGGGAATCGATCGCGACAGCTTCGTCTCAGGCTTGCGCGCGCATGGCCATCGCGAGGTGATCCCCTTGCAGAACTCGACCGCGCTTGCGGGCGTCGTGCAGGCGATCGCGAAGCCCGGTGATTATGTCGTCTGCCTGGGGGCGGGCAACATCACGCAATGGGCCTACGCGCTGCCGGGCGAATTGCAGGCGCTGGGGTGACGCGCTGAAGATGGCTTTCCCCGACATCACCTCCGAGTTGAAAGCGCTGATGCCTGATCTGCGCGGCCGTCTGACCGCCAATCAGGAGATGGCGGCGCTGACCTGGTTCCGCGTCGGCGGTCCGGCGCAGGTGCTGTTCACGCCCGCCGATGAAGACGACCTCGCTTATTTCCTCGTGAAATTGCCAGCGGAGATTCCGGTTTATCCGGTCGGCGTCGGTTCAAACCTGATCGTGCGCGACGGCGGCGTGCCGGGCGTGATCGTGCGGCTGTCGCCGCGCGGTTTCGGCGAGGTGACGGCGAGCGGCGATACGGTTCGCGCCGGCACGGCTGCGCTCGACAAGCGCGTGGCGGAAGTGGCGGCGGCGGCGAACATCGCCGGGCTCGAATTCTATTTCGGCATTCCCGGATCGATCGGCGGCGCGCATGAACGCCGGCGCCAATGGCGGCGAGACCAAGGACGTGCTGGTGGAAGCGATCGGCGTCACGCGCAAAGGCGAGAAGCGGACCTTCTCCAACGCCGAGATGAAATTCGTCTACCGCAATTCCGGCGTGGAGGAGGGCGTGATTTTCACCTCCGCGCTGTTCCGCGGCCGCATCGCCGAGGCGGAAGCGATCCGCGCGCGGATGGCCGAGGTGCAGCAGCATCGCGAGACCGCGCAGCCGATCCGCGAGAAAACCGGCGGCTCGACGTTCAAGAATCCGCCCGGCCACAGCGCCTGGAAGCTGGTCGATGCGGCGGGCATGCGCGGTTTTCGGCTGGGCGGCGCGCAGGTGTCGCAAATGCACTGCAATTTTCTCATCAACACCGGCGACGCCACCGGCCATGACATCGAAATGCTTGGCGAGGCGGTGCGCGCGAAGGTGAAGGCGAATTCGGGAATCGAGCTACATTGGGAAATCAAGCGGATCGGCGTGGAGCGCGCCTGAGCTGAATTCTCACGGCCATTGGGATTTTGATCGATGCGCAGCACCATTCTGTTCGGCGGCCTGAACAAGGAGCGGCTCGTCTCGGTGGCGAGTACCAAGGCGGTGAACGCGACGATGCCCGAGGCCGATCTCTGGTTCTGGGATATCGACGGCACCGTCTCCGAAGCCGACGCCAAAGCGTTGCAGGCGCATGCGCGGCCGTTCGAGGAGCCATTCAAGGCGTCCGGCCGGCGCATCGGCACGATCGAGCAGGCGCTCGACAGGGCGAAGGCCGAGGCGCGTGCTGGTGCTCAGCATGCATGGCGGCATGGCCGAGAGCGGCGAGCTTCAGGCGATGTGCGAGCTGCGCGGCGTCGCCTTCACCGGCTCCGGTTCGGCCTCCTCGTTTCTGGCGTTCGACAAGGTGAACGCCAAGCGCTTCGCCGAAATCGCACGACTCAGCGTGGCGCCGGAGATCGATCTGGATGGTGCGGACGCCGCGCTGGAGACATACGGCAAGCTGATCGCCAAGCCCGCGAAGGACGGATCGAGCTACGGGCTGATCTTCGTCAACGCTCAGCAGGACCTGGTCGCGGTCCGCAACGCGGCGAAGACGGAGGAATACCTGATCGAGGCGTTCATCGCCGGCTCCGAGGCAACCTGCGGCGTCCTGGAAACGGCGGACGGCGATGTGATCGCGCTGCCGCCGATCGAGATCGTCACGGCGGAAGGGCAGTTCGACTACACGGCGAAATATCTCGCCAAATCGACGCAGGAGATCTGCCCGGCGCGCTTTCCGCCCGAGGTCAACGCGCGGCTGATGGACGAGGCCGTGCGCGCGCATCGGGTACTGTCCTGCCGGGGCTATTCGCGCTCGGATTTCATCGTCTCGGACAAAAGCTTGACCTATTTGGAAACCAACACGCTGCCAGGGCTCACCGCCGCCTCCTTGTTTCCGAAAATGCTGAAGGCGCAGGGCATCGATTTCCGCGAGTTCCTGCTCGGGCAGATCGCGCTGGCCGAAGCGCGTGCGGCTGCCGGATACCGTTCCCGCGCTTAAGGGATTTGCGGCAAACGCTTCAAAAGACGCTGAAAATGCCGGCGCGAGCGGGACGCATTTACCTTTTGTTTACCAGGACGTCCCAAGGTTAACGCTGGCGGCGCGTCGTGCGTCTGGTTGCCGCGGCCTGGGTCATGCCGTCTCGGACGATCCGGGCTTTGACGATCAGTCCTTGGACAATCGGCACGTCGCGAAAGCCGCCTGCAATCGCGGCGGATCTCATTGGTGACGGGCTGGTTCATGAACGCTGGAGGACGCCTCGCTGGGTCGCTGCGACAACAGGCGGGCAAGCTCGTCCGCGATCTGTCGGCCCTCTCGTTCAAGCGTCAGCCGCCGGCCCCCCGCATCCGCAGCGAGCGTGACAACCGCGCGCTGGCCTGGATCGAAGACCGTCTGCCGCGCAATATCGGCAGCGTCGTCACGGTGGCGCTGCTGGTCGGAACGCTGTGCGTCGGCGTGGTGCGCGGCGGCCACGGGGAGTATCTGCTCGAAGCGGCGCGGGACGCGCGGGACGCGCTGGCCAATACGGCGGGGTTCAGGATCGCGCATGTCGGCATCACCGGGCGCAACAACCTGACCCAGGATGAAATTCTTGCCATCGGCGGCGTCACCGGCCGCCGCTCCCTGCTGTTCCTTGACGCCGCCGAGGTCCGCGACAAACTCCGGGCCTCGCCGTGGATCGCGGATGCGACGGTGCTGAAGCTTTATCCGGACAGCCTTCAGATCGGCATCACAGAACGGGCGGCGTTCGCGCTCTGGCAATATCGCGGCCAGGTGTCGGTGATCTCCGAGGAGGGGCTGATTCTTCAGCCCTATACGCCGGGGCCGTTCCGCAAGTTGCCGCTGGTGGTCGGCAAGGGCGCGGAGATGCGCGCCAGCAAGTTCCTGACTCTTTTGGCGCGATATCCCGACATTCGCTCGCAGGTGCAGGCGATCGTACTGGTCGGCGAGCGGCGCTGGAACCTGCATCTCGCCGGCGGCATCGACGTTCGGCTGCCCGAAGACAATGTCGAGGCCGCGCTGGCGAACCTGACCAGACTCGACCGGGACGAAAAGCTTCTGTCCCGCGACATCACCGCCGTCGATCTGCGCCTGCCGGACCGCCTGACGGTGCGCCTGTCCGAAGACGCCGCGAAAGCACGAGCCGAAATGTTGAAAGACCGCGACAAGGCCCGCAAGAAGAAGGCGAACCAGGTATGACGCGCCTCAATCGCGGCAGCGTTCCGCGCATGAAGCCGATCGCCTCCAACCGCACGACGCTGGTGGCGGGGCTGGATATCGGAACCAGCAAGGTGGCCTGCCTGATCGGCCGGCTGCGGCCGTGCCAGACGCGCGACGCGCTGTCCGGGCGCAGCCACGCCATCGATGTGATCGGTATGAGTCAGATCCAGGCGCGGGGCATGAAGGCCGGTGCGGTGATCGACGCCAACGCGGCCGAGCAGTCGGTGCGGCAGGCGGTGGCGATCGCCGAGGAGATGGCGGGCGTGCGCGTCGAATCCGTCGTGCTGTCGATTGCGGCGGGCCGCATGCAGGGCCAGCTCATCGAGGCGTCGGCGGAAGCACGCGGCGGAACCGTCTCGCCGGGTGAGTTGTCGCATGCGATGGGCATGGTCACGCATCACGCGACCGGCGAGGGGCGCACCACGCTGCACGCGCTCCCGGTCGGCTATTCGCTGGACGGGGTGAAGGGCATCCGCGATCCGCGCGGCATGGTGGCCAAGCAGTTCGGGCTCGAAATGAACGTCGTCACCGCCGACGCCACGGTGGCGCGGAACCTGATGCTGGTGGTCGAACGCTGCCATCTGACCGTCGAGGCAGTGGTGGCGAGTCCTTATGTCGCAGGGCTGTCGGTTCTGTCGGACGATGAATCGGCGGTGGCGGCGGCCGTCATCGACATGGGCGCGGGCACAACAACCGTCGCGGTTTATAGCAACGGGCGCTTTGTGCATGCGTTCGGCTTCGCCGTCGGCGGCAACCACATCACCATGGACCTCGCCCGCGGCCTTGGCGCGTGCGTTGCAGATGCCGAGCGAATCAAGACGTTATATGGCACAGTCCTGACCGGCGGCTCCGATGCGCGTGAACTGATGACCATCCCGTCGGTGGGAGATCACGAAGGCGAAGCGCCGCAGATCGTTTCGCGCGGAACGATCGCCAACATTGTTAGCCAGCGGGCCGAGGAGATATTTGAGATGATCCGTGACGGACTCGCGGATTCCCCCTTCGCGGCGGAGCCGCGCGCACGCGTGGTCATCACCGGCGGCGCGTCGCAGCTCACCGGCATCCCCGAGCTTGCGAGCCGCGTCCTCAACCGTCCGGTCCGGATCGGGCGGCCGCTCGGCGTGAGCCGGCTGCCGAACGAAGCCAAGAACGCCTCGTTCGCGGTTCCGACCGGGCTCCTGGTCTATCCGCAATACGCTCATCTCGAATTCAACGAGCCGGTCCGCGCCCACCGCGCGGCCACCGGCACCGACGGCTATTTCGGCCGGGTCGGGCGCTGGCTGCGCGAGGGCTTCTGATGGGCATCGCACCGAATTCTGGAACATCCACCAACCGGACTCCGCAACGCGCGACGTCCGCCGGCACGCCGCGCGCGTAATCGAGAGGCAACCATGACGATCAATCTGCAAATCCCCGACATTCACGAGTTGAAGCCACGCATCACGGTGTTCGGCGTCGGCGGCGCGGGCGGCAACGCGGTCAACAACATGATTACGGCGGGGCTGGTCGGCGTCGATTTCGTGGTCGCCAACACCGACGCGCAGGCGCTGACGATGTCGAAGGCCGAGCGCATCATCCAGATGGGCACGCAGGTCACCGAAGGTCTCGGCGCGGGCTCGCAGCCGGATGTGGGTGCGGCGGCGGCGCAGGAGGTGATCGACGAAATCCGCGATCATCTGGCCGGCGCGCATATGGTGTTCGTCACCGCCGGCATGGGCGGCGGCACCGGCACCGGAGCCGCGCCGGTGATCGCCAAGACCGCGCGCGAGATGGGCATTCTGACGGTCGGCGTCGTCACCAAGCCATTCCATTTCGAGGGGCAGCGGCGGATGCGCACGGCCGAGGCCGGCATCACCGAATTGCAGAAGGGCGTCGACACCCTCCTCATCATTCCGAACCAGAACCTGTTCCGCGTCGCCAACGAAAAGACCACCTTCGCCGACGCCTTCGCGATGGCCGACCAGGTGCTCTATTCGGGCGTTGCCTGCATCACCGACCTGATGGTCAAGGAAGGTCTCATCAATCTCGACTTCGCCGACGTCCGCGCCGTGATGCGCGAGATGGGCAAGGCGATGATGGGCACCGGCGAAGCGGGCGGCGAGAAGCGCGCGCTGACGGCCGCCGAAGCCGCGATCGCCAATCCGCTGATCGACGATTCGTCGATGAAGGGCGCGCGGGGCCTTTTGATCTCGATCACCGGCGGCAAGGACCTGACGCTGTTCGAGGTCGACGAAGCCGCGACCCGCATCCGCGAGGAAGTCGATTCCGATGCCAACATCATCGTCGGCGCGACCTTCGACGAATCGCTCGACGGCGTCATCCGCGTCTCGGTCGTCGCCACCGGTATCGACAGCGTGCCGATGGCCGCCCGTGGCAAGCCGGCGGCTGCGGCCGCCGTGTCGGCGCAGGCGGCTCCCGCCGCCACGCCCGATAACCGGATCGCCGAGTTGACCAACAAGCTCCGCGCCGACAACGCCAGGATCGCCGGCCGCGCCGCCGCGCAGTACCACGCCGAGGCAGCCCCGCAGGAGGCGGCGCCGGTTCGCGCCGCTCCGGTCGAGCATGAGCATGCCGCGCTGGCCGCGATCGCCGCTGCGGTGACGCCGTCGCCGGCGGTCGCGCACGCCGCCACCTATGGCGACGTGTCGATCCGCCCGGTGCCGCCGAAGCCGTCGCTGTTCGCCGAGCCGAAGGCCGAGGCCGCTCCGGTTCATGACGAGGTCGCGCCCGCGAATTTCATCCCGCCCGCGCCGGAAAAAATGCCGGTCCGCGCCGCCCGGATGCCGAAATTCGAAGAACTGCCGATGCCGGCGCAGAACGAAATCCGTCAGGCGCGTGGTGACGTCTCCGCCGCCGAGAACCCGCAGAAGGCGCGGCTGTCGCTGCTCCAGCGGCTGGCGAATGTCGGCCTTGGCCGTCGCGACGACGAGACCGAAGCGCCGATCGCCGCCCGTGCCTCGGGGCCGGCGATGCCGTCCATGCCGCCCGCGCCGCCTCGTCCTGCGCCGCAGCAAAGGGTTCCGGATCCGGTATCTGAATACGCCCGCCGCTCGCCGCCGCAGGGTCTCGACCAGCACGGCCGCCCGGCGCCTGTCAGCCAGCAGCCGGCGGAGGATCATCTGGACATTCCGGCCTTCCTCCGACGCCAGTCGAACTAGGTCGGTAACATTTTTTACGAAGCAGAAGCCCCGGCCTTCAACGGCCGGGGCTTTAACATTTTGGAAAGCTTAAAGATAAAATTTTAAGCTATTGAAATATAATAATTTTCTTGATTTCTTGAGGCGATGAAAACGGCTTGCGGCGGGGCTTAAATCTTGGTTAACCCTTGGCATGAATGCGGCGCGTTTAGGGTAACAATTAGTAAGCAAGCGTGAGTGGGCCAGAACTGCGCCGCGGGCTATGGTTGATTCGCCGTTGGGGGAAGCGACGGCACTTCTTGGGGTCGGACAGGTCAGCTCGCAGCTCGTTCGTTTGCAGTGCAGCGTCCGCGTTCGAAAATTGGACGACATTCGTATGAAATCAGGTCGGCAGACGACGCTCCGAATGCCCGTCAGCGTGACTGGCATCGGTGTTCATTCGGGGCAACCCGCGACGCTGACGCTGCTGCCGGCCGACGCCGGCTCCGGAATTGTTTTCATCCGAACGGGTCTGGAGCAGGGCGATCGCGAAGTCCGCGCGTGTCATGACGCCGTCATCGCCACTGATTTCGCCACCGTTCTCGGCGACGCCAGCGGCCCGCTGGTCTCCACCACCGAGCATGTGCTGGCCGCCTTGCGCGGCATGGGCGTCGATAACGCCGTGGTGGAAGTGGACGGCCCCGAAGCGCCGATCATGGACGGCAGCGCCGCGCCGTTCGTCGAAGCGATCGATCGCGCCGGTGTGGTCGAATTGGCCGCAGCCCGCCGCTATCTCGAAGTTCTCAAGCCGGTTCAGGTGACGATGGGCCAGTCGTCCGGGGAGATCCGTCCCTTTGCCCATGGCTTCCGGGCCGAACTTGAAATTTCCTTCGACAATCCGTTGATCGGTCGCCAGCTTTACAGTCTCGATCTGACGCCGGAGAAGTTCCGCCGCGATATCTGTCGCGCCCGCACCTTCGGCTGCATGGCGGATGTCGCCAAGCTCTGGAGCGCCGGCTGTGCGCGCGGCGCGTCGTTCGAGAATTCGATCGTGGTCGATCAGGACCGCATCCTGAATCCGGAAGGTCTGCGTTTCGCCGACGAGTTCGTCCGCCACAAGGTGCTGGACGCCATCGGCGATCTGGCGCTGGCCGGATTGCCGATCCTCGGGCTGTTCCGCTCGGTCCGCGGCGGTCACAAGCTGAACAGCATGCTGTTGCGCGCGCTGATGGCGGATCGCTCGGCCTGGCGCATCGCCGAGGCTCCGCGCCCGCAGCGCAGCCGGGGACATGTGGAGGCCGTCGGCGGACTCGCGGCTCCGGCCTATGGCCCGGACGTGTCCTGAACGACACGCTTTGACATTGATGAGCATGTCGGCCGCGGGATAAGCCGGCCGGACACAATATCCGCCTTATTGCCGGCGAAATGTCCCCATATCCGATTGGCCCGGCAGAGAAATTCGGATATTTTTGCCTATCCTCCCACTGGACCGTTGTTGGCCCCGCGTATGAAGCTTGATTTCCTGAAGACCGCTACAGGCAGAGGCCGGCTTTCGCTGGCTGCGACGCTATTGGTTATGGCGCTGCCGCTCGGCGGGTGCAGTTCGCTCGGCGGCACCTGGGACAAGATGTTCGGCGCCAAGGACGATACGCCTCTCGATGAGCCGGCCGACAAGATCTACAATGAAGGTCTGTACCTGCTCAATCAGGAGAAGCGGTCGGCGCAGGCCGCCAAGCGCTTCGAGGAAGTGGACCGCCAGCACCCGTATTCGGACTGGGCGCGCAAGTCACTTCTGATGTCGGCCTATGCCCATTACGAGGCGCAGGACTACGACTCTACCATCGGCGCGGCGCAGCGCTACATCACGCTGCATCCCGGCAGTCCGGACGCCGCCTATGCGCAATATCTGATCGCCGCCTCGCATTTCGACCAGATCCCCGACATCAGCCGCGATCAGGGGCGCACCGAGAAGGCCGTCGCCGCGCTCGAAGAGGTCGTGCGCAAATATCCGAACTCCGAATATGCCTCGGCCGCGCGGCGCAAGCTCGAGGCCGCACGCGACCAGATTGCCGGCAAGGAAATGGATGTCGGCCGCTATTACATGAACCGGCGTGATTTCACCGGCGCGATCAACCGCTTCAAGGTGGTGGTCACGCAGTATCAGCGCACGCGGCATGTCGAGGAGGCGCTGGCGCGGCTCGCCGAATCCTACATCGCGATCGGCATCGCCGACGAGGCGCAGACCGCGGCCGCGTTGCTCGGCCACAACTTTCCCGAAAGCTCCTGGTACAAGGACACATACAGTCTTGTAAGATCGAAGGGACTTGAGCCGAGCGAAAACCGCAGTTCCTGGATGAGCCGGGCGCTTCGCCGGGTCGGCCTCGGCTAGAGCATGATCTGCGAAAAGCGGGACGCCGGTTTTCGGATCAGATCGCGCTCAAGCAAGAATGTAAGTGCTTGAACTGATTCAACCTGAACCGCACAGACTCTAAGGCATCCCTTCATGCTCGCGCGTCTTTCGATCCGCGACATCGTGCTGATCGAACGGCTCGACATCGATTTCGCGCGCGGGCTTGCGGTGCTGACCGGCGAGACCGGCGCAGGCAAATCCATTCTGCTCGATGCATTCGCGCTGGCGCTGGGCGGGCGCGGCGATTCCGGCCTGGTGCGCCAGGGCGCGGAGCAGGGCCAGGTCACGGCCGTTTTCGATCTTCCGAAGAACCATCCCGCGCTCAAACTTTTGCGCGACAGCGGCATCGACGATGCGGGCGAGATGATCCTGCGCCGCGTGCAACTGGCGGACGGCCGCACGCGCGCTTTCATCAACGACCAGGCCGTCGGCGTTCAGACGCTGAAGGCCGTCGGCGCGCAGCTGGTGGAAATCCACGGCCAGCATGACGAGCGCGCGCTGGTCGACGCTGCTACCCATCGCGACTTGCTCGACGCCTTCGCCGGCCTCGAGAAGGAAGCCGCCGCCGTCGCCGCCTTGTGGGCTGCGCGGCGGGACGTGTCCGCGCAACTTGAACAGCAGCGGGCCGATCTCGAACGCGCCGCGCGCGAGGCGGAGTATCTGCGCCATGCCTCCGAGGAACTGACCGCGCTCGCGCCGCAGGCCGGCGAGGAAACCGCGCTGGCCGAACGGCGGGCGACGATGATGCAGGGCGAGAAGATCGCCGGCGATCTGCGCGAGGCGCAGGATGTCGTCTCCGGCCCGCAATCGCCGGTCGCAGCGCTTGCCGCCGCGGCGCGCCGGCTGGAGCGTCGCGCCGGCAACTCGCCCGGAATGATCCAGCCGGCGATCGAGGCGATCGACGCGGCGCTGAACGCTTTGGCCGAGGCCGAGCAGCATCTCGCCGCCGCGCTGGTGGCCGCGGATTTCGATCCCGCCGAACTGGAGCGGATCGAGGAACGGCTGTTCGCGCTGCGGGCCGCCTCGCGAAAATATGCGACGCCGGTAGACGATCTGTCGGAGCTCGCCGCGCGTTTCGCCGCCGACATTTCATCGATCGACAGAGGCACCGACCGCCTGAAGGCGCTGGAGAAGGAAGCGGCGGAGGCGGATGCGCGTTTCCGCGCGGCGGCGGAGAAGCTTTCGCAGGCGCGGGCGAAATCCGCCGAGAAGCTGAACAAGGCTGTCACCGCCGAGCTTGCTCCGCTGAAGCTCGAACGCGCGAAATTCTCAACCCAGATCGAGCAGGATCGCGAGCAGCCCGGCGCGCACGGTTTCGACCGCGTCGAATTCTGGGTGCAGACCAATCCCGGCACGCGGCCGGGGCCGATGATGAAGGTCGCCTCCGGCGGCGAGCTTTCGCGCTTCCTGCTGGCGCTGAAGGTCGTGCTCTCCGACAAGGGGTCCGCGCCGACGCTTGTCTTCGACGAGATCGACACCGGCGTCGGCGGCGCGGTGGCCGATGCGATCGGCGGCCGGCTCGCGCGCCTTGCGCGAAAAGAGCAGGTGATGGCGGTGACGCATGCGCCGCAGGTGGCGGCGCGCGCCGATCAGCATTTGCTCATCACCAAGGATGCGCTGGACAAGGGCAAGCGCGTCGCCACCCGCGTCGCGACTCTTGCCGACGAGCATCGGCGCGAGGAGATCGCGCGGATGCTGGCGGGCGCGGAAATCACGGCGGAAGCGCGCGCGGCGGCGGAACGGCTGATGAAGGCCGCGGGTTGATCGCAGATGGCCGCCCGCAAGCCATTGAAGGACGTGGACGCGCTGACCAAGGCTCAGGCCAGGGTCGAGCTGATGCGCCTGACGATCGAGATCGAACAACATAATGATCGCTATTATCAGGAGGATGCGCCGACGGTGTCGGACGCGGACTACGACGCGCTGCGGGCGCGGCTGAACGCGATCGAAGCGCGCTTTCCGGAACTGGTGACGACGCAATCGCCGTCGCAGAAAGTGGGGGCCGCGCCCTCGGGCCGCTTCGCAAAGGTCCAGCACGCGGTGCCGATGCTGTCGCTCGGCAATGCGTTCAGCGACGAGGATGTCGCCGATTTCGTCGAACGCGTGCGGCGCTTCCTGCGGCTTCCGACGGAAGAAAGCGCGGCGATCGTCGCCGAGCCGAAGATCGACGGGCTGTCGTTGTCGCTGCGCTACGAGAACGGCGACCTCGTTCGTGCCGCGACGCGCGGCGACGGATACACCGGCGAGGACGTGACCGCCAATGTCCGCACCATCGCCGACATCCCACACACCCTGAAGGGTGGCGATATTCCGGCGATCTGCGAAATCCGCGGCGAGGTCTACATCCTCGGCAAGGATTTCATCGGCTTCAACAAGCGCGCGGAAAAGGCCGGCATCCAGACCGCCGCCAATCCGCGCAATTTTGCCGCCGGCTCTCTGCGCCAGAAGGACGCTGCGATCACCGCGTCGCGGCCGCTGAAATTCTTCGCCTATGCCTGGGGCGAGATGAGTGCGATGCCGGCGGACACGCAGTTCGGTATGGTGACATGGATGGCGAAGGCCGGGCTGCCGACCAATCCGCTGACGAAACGATGTCATGGTGTGGAGGAGTTGCTCGCCTTCTATCGCGACATCGGTGTGAGGCGCGCAAAGCTCGGCTACGACATCGACGGCGTCGTCTACAAGATCGACCGGCTCGATTGGCAGGAGCGGCTCGGCTTCGTCTCGCGCTCACCGCGCTGGGCGATCGCGCACAAATTCGCGGCGGAGCAGGCGGCGACGGTGCTGAGCGGCATCGAGATTCAGGTCGGCCGCACCGGGGCGCTGACGCCGGTGGCGCGGCTTGCGCCGATCACCGTCGGCGGCGTCGTCGTGTCGAACGCGACGCTGCACAATGAGGACGAAATCCAGCGCAAGGATATTCGCGTCGGCGACACCGTGATCGTGCAGCGCGCCGGCGACGTGATCCCGCAGATCGTCAGCGTCGTTCCCGACAAGCGCCCGGCGAATGCGACGCCTTACGAGTTTCCGCACACCTGTCCGGCCTGCGGCAGCCATGCCGTGCGCGAGGACGGCGAGGTGGTGCGCCGCTGCACCGGAACGCTGGTGTGTCCGGCGCAGGCGGTGGAGCGGCTGGGAAGATTTCATTCCGCGCAACGCTGACATCGAGGGGCTGGGCGACAAGCAGATTCAGGATTTCTACGAGCAGGGGCTGGTGATGTCGGCGGCCGACATCTTCACGCTGGAAAAGCGCGACGCCCGTTCGCAGACGCGGCTGAAGGATCGCGAAGGCTATGGCGAAACCTCGATCCGCAATCTTTTCGCCGCGATCGATGCGCGTCGGACCATCGAGCTGCATCGGCTGATCTACGCGCTCGGCATCCGCCATGTCGGCGAGGGCAATGCGAAACTGCTCGCGCGGCACTACGGTTCGCTGGAGGCGTTCGTCGATGCGATGCGCCGCCGCGAAAGGACAGAGTGAGGAGGAGAACACCTCGGAAGCCTACGAGGATCTGAACAGCATCGAAGGTGTGGGCGAGGTCGTCGCCGATGCGGTGGTCGAGTTCTTCGCCGAGCCGCGCAACATCAAGGCGCTTGATGCGCTGCTCGCCGAGATCGAGGTCAAACCGGCCGAGCAGGCGGCGAAGAATTCACCTGTGTCCGGCAAGACGGTGGTGTTCACCGGCGCGCTGGAGAAGATGACGCGCGACGAAGCCAAGGCGATGGCCGAGCGTCTCGGCGCGAAAGTGTCTGGCTCTGTGTCGAAGAAGACCGATCTCGTCGTCGTCGCCGGTCCCGGCGCGGGCTCGAAGCTGAAGGACGCCGAGAAGCACGGCGTGCAGGTGCTTTCCGAAGACGACTGGTTCAGGCTGATCGGGGAAAGCCTGATTACTCCGCTCCCTCGCGCCGTCGTTCATACCGTGTCACCAGCAAGGCGACGACGCAGGCGCAGAGCAGCGACAGGATCAGACCGGCGAAGCGATGGCACCGTGGTTTTGTAGTCGCCGCCGAGATGCGCGCCGGCCTGCGAGACGATCGCGCCAAACCCATCTGCACGAAGCCCATGACGCCGGACGCGGTGGCCTGCCGCCTGCGCCGACGCTGACCGCGCCTGTGGCGAGGTTCGACATCACAGCCGGGTTAAACAGTGGTTATCGACTGTTCAGGAGGCAAGAATCGGCGAGCTGAGAAGACCACAGGTTCGGGTTGTATCCCAGCGCAGCAGGCGCTGAGCGCGGGATTGCTGAGATCTGGACGCGAAGAGTTGATCCAGAACGGCGCGTGAATCACGATCCTCGGCGTCAGGCGCGCCGAGGAGAGGTTGCCGGCCATATAGGCCACCGAGCCGAGCGGCGAACCATGCGCCATATTCGGCGCTGGAGCGGCCCATCTGCATGATCGCGACACAGGCGCCGCCGGAGGCGAAGATGAAGAACGTTCCCGCCGCCAGCGCCTGCGCGATGACGAAGCCGTGGTATTGCGGGCTCAGCCAGCGCGCGCACGTCGTTCATGAAACCCGCCGCAGGCCCTGTCTGCACGCGGCGCGTCTCGGGCAGGATGAACCATGCCCAGAGGAAGATCGCGAAAGCAGCGAGACGAGGCCGAGGAACCAGAAGATCGCGCGCCAGCCGTAAGTCGTTTCCAGCACGCCGCCGATGAACGGGCCGATCATCGGCGCGATCATCATCGAGCCGACGACAAGGCCCATCATCGAGGCGGCGATCGCGGTCGTAGAGGTCGCGGATCATCGCCCGGCCGACGGCGAGACCGAAGTAGCGCCGAGCGCCTGCACGACCTGCGCGGCGACGAGCTGCGGCAGCGTCGTGGCGAAGATGCCGGCGACGTTGGACAGCACCATCAGGCCGAGGCCGACAAGGAAGGACTTGGCCGTCGCCCGAACTTGTCCGAGAGCGGTCCGACCACAAGCTGCGAGCAGGCGAGCCCGACCAGATAGAGCGAGATCGTCAGCTGCGCGACGGCGATGTCCTCGCGGAAGAACGTCGCGAGCGCCGGCAGCGCCGGCATGATCGCCTGCATCGACATCGGGCCGAGCCCGCTCAAGGCGACGAGCAGCGGAATGAAACCGGGCGGAGCCTTGTTGTCGGGCGCGGCGGAAGCGTCCGCCGCCGTGCCGGGCTTGATCGTATTGTCCGTCACCGGTGATCCATTGGTTTGAAGATCATCCAGCGAGCGGCCGGGTCGCGGCGGTGAGCCACTCGCGCGTCGCGTCGTCCAGCGCATCGTGCAAGGTCGTGCGCACGCGCGCGTGATAGGCGTCGAGCCAGGTGATTTCGTCACGTGTCATCAGGCTGATGTCGATCAGGCGGCGATCGATCGGCGCCAGCGTCAGCGCCTCGAAACCGTTCATCGGCTTTTCCGCGCCGGTGATCTCCCCTTCGCCACAACCAGCTCCAGATCTCCGATGCGGATGCCGTAGGCGCCGGTCTTGTAATAGCCGGGCTCGTTCGAGAGGATCATGCCGCGCTTCAGAGGCGTCGTGCCGAGCTTGGAAATGCGCGCCGGGCCTTCATGCACCGACAGGAAGCTGCCGACGCTGGCGCGGCTTCGGTGCCGCTCGAAATCGACCGGCCTGCCACAGGAATTGCCGGGCGAAGGCGTCGATCTGCGCGCCGGTGGTGCCGTCCGGGAACACCGCGCGGGCGATGGCCAGATGGCCGCGCAACACGCGGGTAAAACGGTCGCGCATCTGCGGCGTCGGATCGCCGACCGCGATGGTGCGGGTGACGTCGGTGGTGCCGTCCTGATATTGCGCGCCGGAATCGATCAGCAGCAGTTCGCCCGGCTGGATGCGCCGGTTGCTCTTGCGCGTGACGCGGTAATGGACGATCGCGCCGTTCGGCCCCGAGCCGGATATCGTCGGAAACGACACGTCCTTCAACGCGCCGGTCTCGCGCCGAAAACTCTCCAGCGCCTCGACCGCGTCGATCTCGGTGAGTTGCCCGCCGGGCGCTTCGCGATCCAGCCAGAACAGGAAGCGCGCGAGTGCCGCGCCGTCGCGCTCATGCGCGCTGCGGGTGCCGGCGATTTCGACCGGGTTCTTCACGGCCTTGAGCATCGCCACCGGGTCTGCGCCGCGCACCGGCCGCCCGCCGGCCTCGACGATCAGTCGGCTCAGTGCATCCGCGCCCGTGGCGCTGTCGATGGCGATCGCGGTCTTGCTGGCGGCGAGCTGCCGCAGATACGGCGCAAGCTCACCGGGCTCGGCGACGTCGGCGCTGCGCTCGATGTGATCGCGCGAAGAGTTCGACACCCTGGTGCGCATCGATGAAGACGGTTTGCTTACTCGGTCGCGGGCAATTCACCGCATAGGAGATCGGCAGCGGCGTGCGGACATCCGCGCCGCGAATGTTTAAGGCCCATGCCACCGCCGCCGGGTCCGACAGCACCAGCGCATCGGCGCGCAGCGCGTCAATTTCCGCGCGGATGCGGTCGAGTTTTTCCGTCTCGGATCTGCTGGCGAATTTCAGGTCATGGACTGTCACTCCGACCGAGCGGGGCGGCGGGCCGCTCCTGCCAGACGGCGTCGATCGGGCTGCTGTCGACCGGGACCAGTTCCGCTCCGGCCTTGGCACAGGCCGCCGCCAGCCGCTCGACCGCAGCGGCGGTGTGCAGCCACGGATCGAAGCCGAGGCGGTCGCCGGCTTTCAGTTCCGCGGCCAGCCAGATTCCGGCGGCGGCTCGACCAGCGAGGCGATAGTCCACGCGGCGGCGTCCACCTGCTGGGCGGCTTGCAGCGTATAGCGGCCGTCGACGAACAGCGCCGCGCGGTCGCTGAGCACAACGGCGAGGCCTGCGGAGCCGGTGAAGCCGGTGAGCCAGGCCAGCCGTTCCTCCGAGGGCGGAACATATTCGTTCTGGTGGCTGTCGGCGCGGGGGACGACGAACCCGGTGAGATTCCGGCGCACGAGTTCCTCGCGCAGCGCCGCCAGCCGCGCGCTCAGCGCGACGCCGCCTTCGGGGTCCTCGAATGTCTGAAAAAGCGCTTCGAACATCTTTCGCCAATCCGCCTGCCGTGCCGTATCCGAATCTTTTATCGGTAAAATCCGGCGCGATCCATGCGCGGCAGGGCGGCGCGCCGCTCAGGATTGCATGCGCAAGGTGCAGGGATTTCTGCGCGTGGAACCGCCGTCTTGCCGAGTGTTCAGCCGCGCGCCAGCAGCAGGCTGGTCCAGCTCCCCAAGCGTGATCCGCTTCTTCAGCACGAGTCCGATTGCCCGGTAGGCCGCGATCACGCCGTTCGCATGTTCCGCAAAGCCCCGGAGAGGATCACCATGGCGCCCGGCGCGAGATGCGCGCGCATCGGGCTCGCCAGCCGCTTGAGCGGATTGGCCAGAATATTGGCGAGCACCAGATCGAACGGCCCGGCCTGCGAGAATTCCGGCGCGCCGAAACCCTTGGCGCAGATCACCTCGACCCACTGGCCTGCCCTGTTCAGCCGGGCGTTCTCCTTCGCCGTGATCGCCGCCTGCCGGTCGATGTCGTCAGCCAGCACGTGCTGACGCAGCGCCTTCGCCGCCGCGATCGCCAGCACGCCGGTGCCGGTGCCGAGATCCAGCACGCGCTCCGCTCGCCATTCGCGCAACACCTCGTCCAGCAGCACGAGGCATCCGCGCGTGGTGCCGATGCCCGGTGCCGAAGGCAAGGGCGGCCTCGATCTCGATGCCGATCACGTTCGGGCCTCGACGCTGTCGCGATCATGCGCGCCGTGAACCATGAAGCGCCCCGCGACCACCGGCTTCAGCCCTTCGAGACTGGCTCTCACCCAGTCCTTCGCCTCGACCGCCTCGAAGCGACGCAGGCGGCGGTCGCCTCGTTCGAGGCGAGCGCGATCAGTTGCCGGATCGCGGCTTCGTCGGGGGCGTAAGAGAAATGCACGGTGATGTTCCAGCCGCTGCTGGCCTCGAAGGCGGCGACCGCCGTTTCACCGGCATCGAAGGTTTCGGACAGGATGTCGGCGATGCGCCGCGCGGTGTGTTCGTCCGACAGCAAAGAATCGCGCGGTGAGGAGTTTGACTGTCGGACATGTTGGGACCCTGGGCGGTGGAGCGCCTGTCCTTAGCCTGTCGGTGGCAAGTGTCCAACCTCTATCCGAACAGCGCGCGGTGATCGCGCAGGATCGCACGGGCCGCATTGTGGCCCGGCGCGCCGGTGACGCCACCGCCCGGATGCGCGCCGGAGCCGCAATGGTAAAGGCCGGCGAGGGGGCCACGATAGTCGGCATGACGAGCATCACTGCGCGGAGAACAGCGCTGGTTCAGCGTCAGCGCGCGAAAAATGTCGCCGCCGAGCAGGCCGAAGTCGCGCTCCAGATCGAGCGGCGTCAGCACCTGCCGGCCGATCACGCTTTGCGCGAAACCGGGCGCATACTGGTCGACGGTGGCGATCATCAGGTCGGCCACGGCGTCACGATGGTCGTCCCACGAGCGGCCATCCGGCAATTGCGGCGCGACGTGCTGGCAGAACAGGCTCGCGACATGCTGGCCGGGCAAGGCGAGCGTGTCGTCGAGCGTGGACGGAATCAGCAGTTCGACCACCGGCGCGCGGCTCCAGCCATGCGCGCAGGCATCCTGCCAGGCGCGATCCATGTAAGCCAGACTCGGCGCGATGATGATGCCGGACGACAGGTGATCGCCGTCGCCGGGGCAGGCGGTGAAGGAGGGCAGCGACGACAGCGCGACATTCATCCGCAGCGTGCCGGAGCCGTTGCGCCAACGTTTTATGCGCGCGAGAAAATCGCTCGGCAGCGCGTCCGCCGGCACAAGGCGTGTGTAGAGCAGCTTCGGATTGACGTTGGAGACGATCCTGCCGGCGCGGACGGTGCGTCCGTCGTCGAGCACCACGCCGCAAGCACGGTCCTTCTCGACGATGATCTCGCGCACGCCTGCGCCGGTCTCGATCTCGACGCCGTGGCTGCACGCGGCCGTCGCCATCGCCTGCGTGATCGCGCCCATGCCGCCGATCGCATGGCCCCACACGCCCTTCTTGCCGTTCACCTCGCCAAAGGCGTGATGCAGCATCACATAGGCCGATCCGGCCGCGTAGGGGCTGGCGTAGTTGCCGACGATGGCGTCGAAGCCGAACAGCGACTTGATCAGGTCGCTCTCGAAGCGATCGTCCAGCATCCGCCCGGCGGAGTCCGTCATCAGGTCCAGCAGCAGGCGCTTGTCCTCAAGCGACAGCCCGCGCAGGACGTTGGCCGTGCCCAGCGCGTTGACGGTTTCGCGCACGCCCCCAAGGCTGAAGCCCTCGACCAGATTAGGCGGCGACCGCAGCACCAGTTTGCGGAGCACGTCGGCGATGGTGCCGAGTTCCGTCGCGAAGGCGTCATAGGCCGCGACATCGCCGGTGCTGAGGCGCGCGATCGAGGCGTGCGTGCGGCCTTCGCCGGTCAGAAGATAGCTGCCGTCCGGCGCGGGGAGGAAATTCTGGGCGCGCCGCTCGACGATGCGCAGGCCATGCTCCGCCAGCCTCAGATCGGCGATGACTTTCGGGTTCAGCAGGCTGACCGTGTAGGCGGCGACCGAGTTGCGGAAACCGGGATGAAATTCCTCGGTGACGGCCGCGCCGCCGACCGCGTTGCGGCGCTCGAACACCTTCACCTTCAGCCCGCCCATCGCCAGATAGGCGGCGCAGGTCAGGCCGTTATGTCCCGCGCCGACAATGATGACATCATGGTCCGCCATGCGCGCTCCTTACCTCATTTCGGGCGATGTGACGATGAGTTCCATCGGCGTCGGATTGCCCCGCGCGGGCGGCTGTGATTCAATCCGTTGCCTTCGACGAATCTTGCTCGAAGGCTCCGGCGTCGCGCCGGGCTTTTGCCGGAGCCTTCATGAATTCGTCCCTTGATCGTCCCGACCGGCTCTCCGCCGCGCGGAATTTCCGAATCCTTGCCGTCTATACCGCCGCGATTTTCGTCAGCGCCTTGCTCCTGTTCTCGGTGCAGCCGCTGTTCACCAAAATGGTGTTGCCGCGGCTCGGCGGCTCGCCGGCGGTGTGGTCGGTGGCGATGGTGTTCTTCCAGTCGCTATTGCTGTTCGGCTACGCCTATGCGCATTTCCTGATGACGATCCGCAACCGGGCCGTGCCGGTGGTGGTGCATCTGCTGCTGCTGATTGTCGCGGCGATGACGCTGCCGCTGTCGATCGCGGCGGGTTGGGGCGAGCCGCCCGTGAGCGGCACGCCGTTCTGGCTGCTTGGCCTGTTCGCGGTGTCGATCGGCCTGCCGTTCTTCGCGCTCGCCGCCAACAACCCGATGCTTCAGGCGTGGTTCGTGCGCACCGGCCATCCGGACGGCCCGGACCCTTATTTCCTCTATGCCTCGTCGAATATCGGCAGCTTCCTCGCGCTGCTGTCCTATCCGGTCCTGTTCGAGCCGGCGTTCGCGCTGCGCACGCAGAACCTGATGTGGACCGGCGGCTATGTGTTGCTGATCGCGCTGATCGCGGCTTGCGGATTTCTGCTTGTCCGCTCGCCGCCTTATGTTGTGCAACAGGCGAGCGGCGCGAACGACGTCGTCGCGCCGAGCTGGCTGTTGCGCGCGCGCTGGATATTCCTCGCCGCCGTGCCGTCCGGCCTGCTGGTCGCGGTGACGGCGCATATTTCCACGGACGTCGCCGCAGCGCCGCTGCTGTGGGTGCTACCGCTGTCGCTGTATCTTTTGACCTGGGTGCTGGTGTTCCAGTCGCGGCCGCTGATCCCGCACAAATTCATTCTGCTGTTGCAGCCGCTGGCGATCGCCGGCGTCGTGTATCTGCTGGCCTTCGGCGGCGAACGCAATCTGCTGCTGACGCTCGGCGGGCATCTATTCTGCTTCTTCCTGATCGCGATGGCGTGTCACGGCGAACTCGCGCGCACGCGCCCCGCCGCGCGCTATCTCACCGGCTTCTATGTCGCGCTCTCCTTCGGCGGCATGATCGGCGGTCTGTTTGCCGGGCTGATCGCGCCTTACACCTTCTCATGGATCGCCGAATATCCGGTCCTGGTCGTGCTGGCGGTGCTGTGCCGGCCGAAGGAAGAGGACCTGTCACCGAGGCTGAAGCAGCTCGCGCCGCTGAGCTGGGGGCTTGCGATCATCGCCATTGTCGGCGCTTTCGTTCCCGAAATGCTCGGCGGCAAGGCGCTCGACTTCATGCGCGACCAGATGGTGTCGTTCGCCTCCGGTATCGCCGCGCTGACGGTGGTGCTCGTAGTGCTGCTGCGCGCCGACCGCTGGAGCATCGCGGCGCTGATCGCGGTGGCGCTGCTGCTGGTGCGGCTCTATCCGAGCGAGGACGGCAAGGTCGAGACCGTCCGCAGCTTCTTCGGCGTCCACAAGATCGTCACCAACGCCGACGGTCATTATCGCGTGCTGATGCACGGCACCACGATTCACGGCGCGCAGAAACTGCTCAATGACGATGGCGCGCCCGTCACAGGACGGCCCGAACCGATCACCTATTATCACGACAGCGGCGGCATCGGCGGCGCGATCAACGGCGTCCGTGAGCGCAAGGGCGGGCCGTTGCGCGTCGCCGCGATCGGTCTCGGCACCGGCACGCTGGCGTGTCACAGGCGCGAGGGCGAGGACTGGACCTTCTTCGAGATCGACCAGTCCATGATCGACACCGCGCGCGATCCGAAATACTTCACCTACATCCGCGATTGCTATCCCGACATGCAGCCGGTGCTCGGCGACGCGCGGCTGACCTTTGCGAAGCAGCCGGACGGCGTGTTCGATATGATTATCGTCGATGCCTATTCGTCCGACGCGATCCCGATTCATCTGGCGACCCGCGAGGCGATGGAGATCTACAAGCGCAAGCTCGCGCCGCAGGGTGTCGTGGTGATGCATGTCTCGAACCGGCATCTCGAATTGTCCAGCGTCGTGGTCGGCATCGCGGCTGCGAACGGCCTGAAAAGCTGGGTATTCAACGAGGATTCGGGGCGCGAGACGGAGTATATTTTTCCGACATCCGTGGTGATTTCCGCGCGCGAGGCGGCATATCGGTCCGCTCGCCCGCCTCCGACAACAAATGGGAATTCTACCGCGCCGCCCAGAGGATCGCCGCGTGTGGACGGACGGTGTTCAACGTCATCGGCGCGGTCTGGCGACGCCTGCGCGACGGCGAGTGATCGCGCGCGCTGGCCTCTTCAACGTCTGCGCGCGCCTCAATAGCCGTAACTGCCGTAGCCGTATTGCGGCCGCGTGTAGTAGCGCGGCTGGCCATAGGCATCATTCCCGTAAACCTGATAGCCGGGTGAGGGCTGCGGCAGCGTGCGCCGGGCATAGGGATTGGTCTGCTGCTGCGCGTAAGGATCCCGCTCGGCGTAGTAGGAGTCGGCCTCGTAACTGCGTTGCCAGTTGCGTCCGACGGGAACCCGGCGGCCATATTCATCGTAATAGACGGTCCGATCCCGCGGCTCCGGCGCGATCCGCTGCGGCATCCGCGCGGTGCGCTCATCGCCTGCCTGCGTCTCGACGCCAGCCGCCGGCCGCGCCGCGATCGTGTTCCGCCGGTTGCCGCCGCGCGCGAGCGCGACCTGCGACGAACCGGACAGCGTCACCGTGGTATTGAGAACGCCTTCGGCCTTGACCAGCGCGAACAGCGTCGCGGCGTTGGCGCGCGAGAGCCGCACGCAGCCATGCGACGCAGGGTTGCCCAGCCGGCTCACCGAGTCGGTGCCGTGGATCGCGTGTCCGCGCTTGGTGAAGAAGATCGAATGCGGCATCGGCGCGTCGTCGAACTCTTTCGAAAAGTGGTCCTCTTCCATGCGGAACGCCTTGAAGTTCCCGTTCGGCGTCTCATAGGCGGGCAGGCCGCTCGACACCGGCCAGCGATAGCGCACCGCGCCGTCAACGGCGACGGTCATCGTCTGGTTGTCCTTGTCGATGTCGATTTGCACGGCGGCCTCGGCGGGCAGGCTCGCCAACAGAAACAGAAGCGTGACGGCAGTACGCCTGTACATATCAATGGCCTCCACGGCCTTGGCTGCCCGTCCCCGCTTATGTGTAACACCGGCGATGCGATTGGTTCCAGCGGCTTCATTGCGGCAATTTGTTAACAGGTTAAGCCGCCTGCCATGATTTCGCGCGATTGCTGAACGAAAGTTGCCACAAGGTCGGTCAAGTTGTTGCAGCGATGCCGCCATCGCCGCAAATCGGCGATGGAACAGGCTGACATCCATAGCGTCAACAAACGCACTGTTGTATGTCGCGCCAACGTCGATGCTTTCCACGCTGACACGCTGCTCAAGAGTAACAGGAAAGACTGTCATGAAGATTTTCGCATCACACCGTAACCGTTTCGCCGGAACATTGGCTGCTGGCGCGCTGGCGCTTGCCGCCTTGACGGTCTCCGCCAGCGCCCAGGGTATTGCGCGCGGCGCCGAAGAAGGATTCTACGAAGGCGGTCGCGTGTTCGGTCCGCCGGGCGCGATCGTCGGCGGTGCGGTCGGTGGTGTCGTCGGCGGCGTTGCGGGCGGCGTGCAGGGCGTTCTCGGCATTCCGCAGGATACGCGCACGCGCGCCCAGCGCTACAACGACAACCGCCGCGTCAAGGTTCGTCGCGCTCACCGCCACTATCGGTAAGGGTCCGGCATCGCCGGATCGCGCGCTGGAAGTTGCCGAAGCCGTCCGCTATGCGGGCGGCTTCTTTGCTTTGCGGATTGCTGAGAGAAATGAGGGCAGCGCTTCAATCAGGCATAAAACCTGCTCACGCTCACGCCCGCTCGATGAACGAATCGACCACGCGCTTTTCGCCGGCCTTGTCGAAGGCGATGGTCAGCTTGTTGCCGTCGACATGGCTGACGCGGCCGTAGCCGAATTTCTGGTGGAACACGCGGTCGCCAGCCGAGAATTCCGACTGTGTGCCGGTGGATTTCGCCACCAGTTCGCCCTCGATCGTCAGCGGCATGCGGCTGCGGGAAAAGCCGCTCGCGCCGCCCGCGCGCGAGGAAAAGCGGCCTTCGTCCGCGCCGGAATCATAACGCGCGGCGTTTTCGTCGAAGCCGAAGCCGCCGCGCTTCTGGCCGCGCGCCTTGTTCGCCTGCGCGCGCTGCCAGCCCGGCGTGCCGTAGCTCGAACCGAAGCTCTGCATCTCGTCGAAGCGTGACGCGCCGTAGCCGCCGCTGCCGCCCCAGCCGGAGCCGCCTTTCGACTCGGTGATCTCGACATTGTGCGCCGGCAGTTCGTCGAGGAAGCGCGAGGGAATGGTCGTCGACCATGTGCCGTGAATGCGGCGGTTGGTGGCGAAATAGAGCTTCGCTCGTTTGCGCGCGCGCGTCAGCCCGACATGGGCGAGGCGGCGTTCCTCCTCCAGCCCGGCGCGGCCCTGATCGTCCATCGTCCGCTGGCTCGGAAACAGCCCTTCCTCCCAGCCGGGTAGGAACACGTTCTCGAATTCCAGCCCCTTGGCCGAATGCAGCGTCATCAGCGACACCGCATCCTCATTGGCGGCGCCCTCGCGGTCCATCACCAATGAGATGTGTTCGAGGAACCCTTGCAGGTTCTCGAACTCCTCCATCGAGCGGACCAGTTCCTTTAGATTGTCGAGGCGGCCTTGTGCGTCGGCGGAGCGATCCTTCTGCCACATCTCGGTGTAGCCGCTCTCGTCCAGCACGATCTCGGCCAGTTCGGTGTGCGAGATGTTCGCTGCCTGCATGCGCCAGCGTTCAAAATTCTCGATCACGCCGCGCAAGCTGGAACGCGCCTTCGGCTTCAATTCGTCGGTGCCGACGATCGCCATCGCCGCGTCATAGATCGGCGTACGCGCCTTGCGGGCATGATCGTGCAGCAATTGCAGCGTCGCGTCGCCGAGCCCGCGCTTCGGCACGTTGACGATGCGCTCGAAGGCGAGATCGTCGGCGGGCGAGTTGATGACGCGCAGATAGGCCAGCGCATCGCGGATTTCCGCGCGCTCGTAGAAGCGCGGGCCGCCGATCACGCGGTAGTTCAGCCCGAGCGTGACGAAACGGTCCTCGAATTCACGCATCTGGAACGAGGCGCGCACCAGAATGGCGATCTCGTTCAGCTTCTCGCCGGCATGCTGAAGCTGCTCGATCTCCTCCCCGATGGCGCGGGCTTCTTCTTCCGAATCCCATGCGCCGGTGACGGTGACTTTCTCGCCGTCCTCGTCCTCGGTGCGCAGCGTCTTGCCGAGCCGGCCTTCATTGTGCGCGATCAGGTGCGATGCGGCGGCGAGGATGTGGCCGGTGGAGCGGTAGTTGCGCTCCAGGCGGATCACTTTCGCGCCGGGAAAATCGTGTTCGAAGCGCAGGATGTTGTCGACCTCCGCGCCGCGCCAGCCATAGATCGACTGGTCGTCGTCGCCGACGCAGCAGATGTTCTTTGCCGGGGCAGGTTCCGCAGGCAGGGACGAATCCTCTCCCGCAAGCGGAGAGGGCGAGACGGCGCGTGACGGCGAAGGGGCCTGCGACAAAAGCCGCAGCCACAGATATTGCGCGACGTTCGTGTCCTGATACTCGTCGACGAGTATGAATTTGAACCGATGCTGATATTGCCGCAGCACGTCCGGATGCTCGCGGAAGATGCGGATGTTCTCCAAGAGCAGATCGCCGAAATCGGCGGCGTTCAGCGTCTTCAGCCGCTCCTGATAGAGCGTGTAGAGCTTTCCGCCCCGGCCGCCGCCGAACGCCTGCGCCTCGCCCGCCGGCACCTGCTGCGGCGACAGCCCGCGATTTTTCCAGCCGTCGATCATCTGCGCCAGCACGCGCGCGGGCCAGCGTTTCTCGTCGATGTTCTCCGCTTTCAGCAATTGCTTGAGGAGGCGGATCTGGTCGTCGACATCCAGCACGGTGAAGTTCGACGTCAGCCCGGCGAGTTCGGCGTGATAGCGCAGGATGCGGCCGCCGATGGAGTGGAAGGTGCCAAGCCACGGCATGCCCTCGACCGCTTGCCCGACCATCTGGCCGACGCGCTGCTTCATCTCGCGCGCGGCCTTGTTGGTGAACGTCACCGACAGGATTTCGTGCGGGCGTGCGCGGCCCGTGGAGAGGATGTGCGCGATGCGCGCGGTCAGCACGCGGGTCTTGCCAGTGCCGGCGCCAGCCAGCACCAGCACCGGGCCGTTGAGCGTTTCCACCGCCTCGCTCTGCTCCGGATTGAGACCCTTGAGATATTGCGGGGCAAGTTGCGCCCGCGCGCGCGCGGCGATGCCGCCCTCGGCGGGGCGATAATCCGGCAGGTCCTGAAGGCGGGTTTTGGCGGGCTCGGTCATGTGATTCGTATATATAGGACAGCCGCGCACGTTTCGCGCGCCGAAACCCGAAATTGTTCCGCGTTTCCGCGATTCTCACCGCAGATTTCCGGGCTTCGAGCCTTGGAACCTTCGTTCTTGTCCGTGGATTATTCGCGCAGGCGGGCCGGTCCCGCAATCATATCGACAAGGACAAGACCATGTTCAGTTGGGTACTCACATTTCTGGTGGTGGCGTTGATCGCGGGCGTGCTTGGTTTCGGTGGCATCGCCGGCGCTTCGGTCGAAATCGCGAAGATCATTTTCTTTGTGGCGGTCGTGTTGTTTCTGGCGTCGCTCATCTTCGGCGCGTTCCGAGGTCGCGGCACGCCGGGTTAAGCGAGCTTGTTGCCCTGACACAAACGTCGTGATGGCCGGGTTTATTCCGGCCATCCTCTTCTTTCTTATTTCTTCCAGCGCTCTCTTACTTCTTCGACGGCATCTCGATGCGGCGGCCAGCACTCTCGGGCCGCGGCAGCTTCGCGTGCGCATCCGCGATCGCGCGAACGCGCTCGGCGACATCGGCTGGAAACGGCGCGACCTTGCGCAGATTCATGTCGATATGCAGCGTCATGTTCTCCGATGTCGCCGACAGCCAGCCTTCTTTCGCGTGGCGAAGTTCCTCGAAGGTGTGGAGGCGCTTTTCGTCCGCGCCGAGCACCACCACCGACACCTGCAACGGGTCGCCGAGATGCACCTCGCGAATGTAGCGGACGTGGCATTCGGCCGTCATGGTCGAAAGATTGCGGGTCTTCAGATAGCCCGGACCCATGCCGAGGCCGGCAAACAATTCGTCGATCGAACGATCCATGATGACGTTGTAATAGGCCATGTTGAGATGGCCGTTATAATCGATCCAGTCCGGCTCGATCTGCATCACGCGGCAGACGAAAGGCGCGGTCTGCGCTTTCAACTCGTCGATCGAAAAAGATTGAGCGGTCATGGGCGTTATCCTTGGTTGATCGATTTCGATCGCATCTCGATGCGGCTGCCGACCGCATCCGGGCGCTGCACTTTCGCGTGCGCCGAGGCCAGCGCCTGCAATCGTTCTAGAATGTCGGGCGGAAACGGCGCGACCTTGCGGATGTTCATGTCGATATGCAGCGACATCGTTTCCGCCGTCGCCGACAGCCAGCCCTCGGTCGCGTGCCGCAATTCCTTGTAGGTATGGATGCGTTTTTCGTCGTGGCCGACCATCAGCACCGACACCTGCAACGGGTCGCCGAGATGCACCTCGCGGATATAGCGGACGTGGCATTCGGCGGTCATGGTCGAGCCGTTGCGGGTCTTCAGATACTCCTCGCCGAGGCCGATCAGCGTCGAAGACATGCCGGAGTTATCGAAGATGACGTTGTAGTAGGCCATGTTGAGATGGCCGTTGCCGTCGATCCATTGCGGTTCGATCTGGACGATGTCGCAAAGATAGGGAGCGGTGGCGGCCTGCAATTCGGCGAGGGAGGGAAGTCGCGTCGTCATTCTTTCTTTTCGGATGGATGCGGATCGGCTTGGGGCGGGGAGCGGCGGAACTCTGCCGTTGCATCGCGCGGGCAAAGGTGATGGCCTATATATCGCCCGCCGCCATCGGTGAGAAGATACGGGAGACGCTTCTGTGGAGCAAACGGTGAACGATCGTCCGCGGCCGGACGCGGCCGCGCTGGCCGGCGCGCTCGCGGCGCTCGCCGTGCGCTTCGGCAATCGCCTCGTGACCTCGCAGGCAGTGCGCGATCAGCACGCGCATACGCTGTCGTGGCTGCCGCGCCAGCCGCCGGACGGCGTCGTGTTCGTGCAGACCATCGCCGACATTCAGGACGCGGTGCGCATCTGCGCCGAGCGCAGGGTGCCGGTCATCCCCTATGGCGCGGGCACCTCGCTCGAAGGCCATGTCAACGCGCCCGCCGGCGGCATTTCGATCGATACGCGCGATATGAACCAGCTGATCGCCGTTCGCGCGGAAGACCTCGATTGCACGATCGAGCCCGGCATCACGCGCAAGACGCTCAACGAATTGCTGCGCGATCAAGGCCTGTTCTTCCCGATCGATCCCGGCGCGGACGCCTCGATCGGCGGCATGGCGGCGACGCGCGCGTCCGGCACCAACGCGGTGCGCTACGGCACGATGCGGGAGAACGTGCTGGCGCTGAAGGTGGTGCGCGCCGACGGCGCGATCGTCACGACATCGACGCGGGCGCGGAAATCCTCGGCCGGCTATGATCTGACGCGGCTGTTCGTCGGCTCCGAAGGCACGCTCGGCGTGATCGGCGAACTGACCATCCGCCTGCACGGCATCCCGGAGGCCATCGCGGCCGCGTCCTGCTCGTTCCCGACCGTCGATGCGGCCTGTCGCGCGACGATCCTGGCGATGCAGAGCGGCATTCCGCTGGCCCGCATCGAATTGCTGGACGAAATCCAGGTGAAAGCCTGCAACGCCTATTCGAAGCTGTCGCTGCCCGAAACGACGCTGCTGCTGCTGGAATTCCACGGCAGCGAGTCGGAGGTCGCGAACCAGTCCGAACGGTTCGGCGAGATCGCGCGCGAATGCGACGGCGGCAATTTCGCCTGGACGACGAAGGCTGAGGACCGCACGCGGCTGTGGCAGGCGCGGCACGATTCCTATTGGGCGGCGCGCGGCATGCGGCCCGGCACCGAGGCGGTGACGACGGATGTGTGCGTGCCGATCTCGCGGCTGGCCGAATGCGTCACCGAGACGCAGCGGGATTTGCGCGAGAGCCGGCTCGTCTCGCCGATCGTCGGCCATGTCGGCGACGGCAATTTCCACACGATCCTGCTCTGCGACATGAACGACGCGGACGAAATCCGCCGCGCCGAGGGCTATCTGCATCGCCTCGTCGAGCGCGCGCAGGCGATGGACGGAACCTGCACCGGCGAGCACGGCGTCGGGCAGGGCAAACAGGCTTATCTCGCGGGCGAATTCGGAGTTGAGGCGATCGAGACGATGCGGATGCTCAAGCGCGCGCTCGATCCCGACGACATCCTCAATCCGGGCAAGATTTTGCCGGCCTGAGAGGCGTTGCGCGCCGCCATTTCTGGCAGCGTAGAATTATCATTTTTCGCCGGTTCGTCCTATAACGCATCAGGCCGCGATATGGGGCGGATTCGCGGGTATCATCGAGGTCAGAGGATCGCCGTGCAGACGACACTGCTCGGACTTGCCATAGCATTCATCCTTGCGTTGCTGGCGGCCCTTGTCGGCCCGTATTTCATCGACTGGAGCCAGTTCCGGCCGGAGTTCGAGCGCGAGGCGTCGCGCGTCATCGGCCTGCCGGTGCGCGTGGACGGGGCGATCGGTGCGCGGCTGCTGCCGACGCCGTCGCTCAGCCTGCGCGGTGTAGCGATCGGCTCGCGCAGCGACGCCAACAATGTCAGCGTCGAAAAACTCGACGTCGAATTCAGCCTCGGCGAACTGATGCGCGGCGAGTGGCGCGCCAATGAATTGTCGCTGAACGGGCTGATCCTCGAACTGGCGCTCGGCGAGAAGGGCGGCTTCAACTGGGGTGCGCGGCCCGGCGGCTTCAATCTCGGTGCGCTGACGGTCGACAGGTTTCACGTCACCGGCGCGGCCTCGCTCAGTGACACGGCGAACCGGCGATCGCTGCAACTCGACGACATCGCCTTCACCGGCGAGGTGCGCGCCTTGGCCGGCAGCGTTCGCGGCGAGGGCGCGCTGAAGGTGGACGGGCAGCGCATTCCGTTTCGTCTCGCCACCGGGCGCACGGCGGACGGCAACGGCCAGCGCGTGCGATTGTCGCTCGAACAGGCCGAGCGCGCGCTCGCGGCCGATCTTGACGGCGTTGTGCAATTCGACAAATCGGCGCCGCGCTTCGACGGCTCGCTGTCGCTCAGCCGGCCGGCGCAGGCGAAGGGCGCGGCGGCGGCGATGCCATGGCGGCTCGCCGGCAAATTGAAAGCCGATCCGGCTTCCGCGCGGCTCGATCAAATGGAGGCGGTGCTCGGACCGGACGAGACGGGGTTGAAATTTTCCGGCGAGGCGGAGGCGCGCTTCGGCGCAAGCCCGCGCATGCGTGCTGCCCTTCGCTCGCGGCAACTGGATGCGGACCGCTTCCTCGCCCAGGGCAATGCGGCCGCGCCATCGCCCGCGCAGATGCTGTCGAGCCTGCGCGGGTTGATCGCGTCCGCGCCTTCGATGCCGCTCGCGACCGAACTGAATATCGACGCGGAACTCGTCAATCTCGGCGCGCGGCCGGTCCAGAACGCGGTGATCGCGCTGCGCGCCAATGCCGGCGAATGGGCGATCGAGCGTCTGGACTTTCGTGCGCCAGGCGCGGCGCGCGTGTCGCTGACCGGCCGCGTCACCGAGTCCGGCGAGAACGGCGCGTTCGCCGGCGCGCTCACGCTCGACGCCGGCGATCCGGAAGGCTTCGCGCTGTGGCTGCAAGGCCATGGCGACAACGCCTATCGTGCCCAGAAGCCGCTGAAGGCGCGCGGCGATCTTGTCGTCTCCAGCCGGCAGGTGTCCGTGGACGGGCTGACGGCGGAGATCGACGGGCGGCGGGTCGAGGGTAAGTTTTCGCTCGGCGCGAATGGCGGCAAGAGCCGGCTCGATGCGGCGCTGAAGGCGGAGAAACTCGATTTCGACGCGGCGTCGGCGTTCGCGCGCGCGTTTGGCGGCGCGCTGAAGACGTGGCCGGACGAAGGCGATGTGTCGCTCGATGTCGCGCAGCTCGGCGTCGGCGGCCAGACGCTGAAGCCGGTGCTGGGCCGGCTGACTTACGATGCGAAACTGATTTCGCTGCAAAGGCTGCGGATCGGCGACGCCGACGGCGTGTCGATCGATGGCAACGGCTCGTTCGATCGCGCGTCCGCGACGGGGCAGATGAATTTCGGCGCGACGGCTGCGACGCTCGATCCGCTCGCCCGCCTCGTCGAGCCGATCGCGCCGGCCTTCGCGCGGCGCATCGCCGCGATCCCGGCGGGCGCCGGCAACATCTGGGTCGGGCTGACGCTCGATCTCGACAAGCCGCAAGGCGATCTCGCCGGTGTAAAAGCTTCGCTCGACATTCACGCGCCGCAGCTCAAAGGCTCGCTCGCCGGGAGGATGACGCCGCGCCTCGCCGCGTTGCAGGCGCTGGACGCCGAGGCGCTGATGAAGACCGAGGCGAATGTCGTCGCCAAAATCGGCACGGATCGCAGCGACGCGCTGCTGGCGCTGCTCGGTCTGGACGGCGTGCTGGCCGGCGGCGAAGGGCCGGCGCAATTCGAGGCGTCTGCGGTGGGCGTCTGGAACGAACCGCTCAAGCTGAAGGCGACCTTGCGGGGGCCGGGCCTCGACGCAGCCCTCGACGGTAGCGCCGAACCTTTCAAGGGCGAACGGGCGGGTACTCTTGCCGTGAACGTGCGCAAGGCCGATCTCGCGCCGCTGTTGGGTGCGGCCCAGCCGGTGGCGCTGTCGCTGTCGTCGCAAGCGGTGATCGCGGGCGAGCGGATCGCTCTCGACAAGATCGACGGGACGCTCGCCGGCAGCCGCCTGCGCGGCAAGCTGGCGCTGACCGTCGGCGACGATCTCGGCCTCGACGGCGATCTCAGCGCGGACACGCTCGACATTCCGACCGTCCTGCTGGCGGCGATCGGCGCGAGCGGCCATGACAGCGCTGAGCCGCTGAACCGGGGATTGCTGAGCGGCTGGCGCGGCCGTGTCGCATTGTCTTCGGCGCGCGCGACCTTGCCGGGCGGCGAGTTGCGCCCGTTCAGCGGAACCGTGAAACATGACGGGCAGGCGCTCGTGTTCGAGAGCCTGACCGGCGGGCTCGGCGGCGGCAAGGTCGAGGGGAATCTCGCCGCGCGCAAATCGCCGGAGGGCGTGAACCTGACCGGTCGTATTCGGGTGGCGGACGCGGACGGCGCGGCACTGAAGCTTCGCGGGCTGGCGATGCCGGCGGGGCGCGTCTCTGCGCAGGTGACGGTGAACGGGCACGGCCGCAGCGCCGCCTCGCTGCTCGGCAGCATCAGTGGCAATGGCGCGGTGTCGATCGCGCAGGCGAAGATTTCGGGGCTCGATCCGCGCGCTTTCGAGGCCGCGATCAGCGCCAGCGATGCGGGCGTCGCGCGTGACGACGCGAAACTCGCGGCGGCGGTCGATCCGGTGCTGGCAGCTGGCGCGCTCGCCGTGTCGTCGGCCGAAATTCCGTTCACGATCCGCGACGGGCAGCTTCGCGTCAGCAACACCACGTTGATGGGCGAGGGCGCGCGACTGAATCTCTCGGGCGGCTACGATATCGCCGCCGACCAGATCGATGTGCGCGCCGCGCTCTCCGCCGCCAGCACGGACACCGCCAATATCGGCCGCCCGGAAATCCTGGTGCTGCTGTTCGGCTCGCCGGACCGGCCGGACCGCAGCCTGGACGTCGCGGCGCTGTCCTCATGGCTCGGCCTGCGCGCGATCGATCGCGAGACCAAGCGCCTCGATGCGATCGAGAAGACCAACCCGCTGCTGAATCCGTCCCGCGCGCCGGCCGCCGCACAGCCGGAGCTGCAGCCGGCGCGGCCGCCGCCGCCATCTACGCCCGTTACGCCTCGGGCGGACGTGCCGTCGCAGGCGACCGCGCCGCCGCTGCCGCCGCCGGTCGAGGTCAAGCCCGCGCCCGGCGCGTCGCGACCGCCGCCACGCCAGAACGCGCCGCTGGTGATCGCGCCGCGATTCTGAGTTTCCTCGTATTCTTCGAAATCAAATTCGCGGCGTATGCGTTGCCTGCCGTTCGCCGATCATCACCGAGTTCATCGCACGCGTCCGAAAATAGTCGAGCACGAACAGCCGCACTGCCGACGACAGATTGTCGGTCTCCCGGTCGACGTCGATGCTTTCGACCAGTGACGACAGCGAGGCGCCGCGACGGTGGGCGATGTCCTTCAGCCCCGTCCAGAACGCATTTTCGAGGCTGATGCTGGTCTTGCGTCCGCGAATGATGATCGAGCGCTTGACGACGGCAAAGGCGCGCTTGGCCGGAAGATCGGCCGGGGAGAGGGAAGGGGAAGGCAGATTGTTCAGCATGTCATCCTCGCCGATGCGACGGATGAACTTTACGTGATGATGGCGATCGCGACTATTCGGCGAACGCCTTACGCATTTTTCGGGATGCGGGATGGACGGTCAGCCTGCGGGGATACCTGGTTGCGTTGCCGCCGCCCCGTCATGGCTTGCCTCGCCTCGCGCCTGATTGCGAAAATGATCGAGCACATAGAGGCGGATTGCCGAGGAGAGGTTGCCCTGACGGCGCGATTTATCGATTTCGCTGACGAGATCCGACAACGTGATGTCGCGCGCCGAGGAAATCTCCTTCATGCTGCTCCAGAACTCTTCCTCAAGGCTGACGCTGGTCTTGTGTCCGGCGACGACGATGGAGCGCTTGACTACGGGTGACTTCATCTCTCGTCCTGGCTCATCTCGTTCTTACCCATGCGGTGCTGATCGAGCAGCGCATCGAGTTTTTCCTCCTGCTGCCGGTCACGCTGCCGTTCGGATTTGCTTCGGCCGAATTTCGCACGTCGCGCGGCGGCGTTCTTGTCGTCGTCGGCGCGCGCGACCTGTTTTTTGTAACGTTTCAGATTGACGATCTCGCCCATCGGTCAGGCTCGGATTGCAACGTGAAATGAATTTCAGAATGGATGGCGACTATGGCGACGCCGGGACCGGCGGCGCAACTGTGTTTTGATCGTGTAGCATGAAGCCGGGCGGACCGGCCAGTGTGACAATGATCTAAGTCCTTGTGCCGCCCGACGTTCCGTTTTTCCGAAAACCGATAGTGTCCGATGCCGGAATGCACTCAGCCGGGCTGGGTCATCCGCTCCGGCCGGACCAGACGGTCGAACTCGACCTCGGTGACGAGGCCGAGGCGGACCGCTTCCTCGCGCAGCGTCGTGCCGTTGGCATGGGCGGTTTTCGCCACCTTCGCCGCGTTGTCGTAGCCGATCTTCGGCGCGAGCGCGGTGACCAGCATCAGCGACCGCCGCATCAATTCGTCGATCCGCTTGGTGTCGGCCTTGATGCCAACGACGCAATGTTCGGTGAAGGATTCGGCGGCGTCCGCCAGCAGCCGGATCGATTGCAGCATGCAATAGGCCAGCACCGGCTTGTAGACGTTCAGTTCGAAATGCCCCTGGCTGGATGCGACCGTCATGGTGGTCTGATTGCCGAACACCTGGCAGCAGACCATCGTCAGCGCCTCGCACTGGGTCGGGTTGACCTTGCCCGGCATGATCGACGATCCCGGCTCATTTTCCGGCAGCATCAGCTCGCCGAGACCGGAGCGCGGCCCGGAGCCCAAAAGGCGGATGTCGTTGGCGATCTTGAACAGGCCGGTCGCCAGCGCATTCAGCGCGCCATGCGCGAAGACGTAAGCGTCGTGCGCGGCCAGCGCCTCGAACTTGTTCGGCGCGGAGGTGAACGGAAGCTTGGTGATCGCGGCCACCGCTGCGCGAACAGCTTTGCGAATTTCGGCGGCGCATTGAGGCCGGTGCCGACCGCGGTGCCGCCTTGCGCCAGCGGCAGCAGCGCGCCGAGCGTCTGTTTTATGCGCGCGATGCCGTTCTCCACTTGGGCTGCATAGCCGGAGAACTCCTGGCCGAGAGTCAGGGGCGTTGCGTCCTGCGTGTGGGTGCGGCCGATCTTGACGATGCGCGCGAACGCCTTCTCCTTGCGCGTCAGTTCCTTGTGCAACGTCTTCAGCGCCGGCAACAGTCGATGCACGATCTCCTCGACGGCGGCGATATGCATCGCGGTCGGGAAACTGTCGTTCGACGACTGGCTCATATTGACGTGATCGTTCGGATGCACCGGGGCCTTGCTGCCCATCTTGCCGCCGAGGATTTCGATTGCGCGATTGGAGATCACCTCGTTGAGGTTCATGTTGGACTGCGTGCCGGAGCCGGTCTGCCAGACGACGAGCGGGAAATGGCCGTCGAGCTTGCCGTCGATCACCTCGCCTGCGGCGCGGGCGATTGCCTGCGCGCGGCGCTTGTCGAGCAGTCCGAGCTTCAGATTGGTTTCGGCGGCGGCGAGCTTGACGATCGCCAGCGCCCGCACGACCGGCTCGGGCATGCGTTCGGTGCCGATGCGGAAATTCTGGCGCGAGCGCTGGGTCTGCGCGCCCCAATAGCGGTCGGCCGGAACGTCGATCGGCCCGAACGTATCGGTTTCGACGCGCATGGGGGCGGGACTGACGGCTTTGCCGCGTGCGGCCTTGCGTCGTGATGTTGTGGTGCTTGTAGCCATGGAAGATCGCCTATCGTTCGGTCGCGTGCCCGTGCCTCAGAATGAGCGCGCAGGGTCGAAATCGATGATATGTCGGAAGGCGATTTCTTCCGGAAGCCTATTTCTTTCGGAATCGGTCCAGACGCACGACCTCGGCCCCTTCGGGCTTCTTCTCGGCTTCGCCATCGGCGCCGGCCTCGGCGGAATCGCTTTCGGTCGTCGCGGGCGTCTCCGTCGGGGAATCCGGCTCTTTGGCGTTCGCCGGCGCGGCGTTGTCGCCGGCCTCGAACTGGAGGCCGAACTGCACTGACGGATCGAGGAAGCTCTTGATCGCCGCAAACGGGATCGTCAGCCGTTCCGGTACGCCACCGAACGACAGCCCCACCTCGAAATGATCGTCGGTGACGACGAGATCCCAGAACTGATGCTGGAGGATCACCGTCATTTCCTCGGGATATTGCGCCATCAGCCGCGGCGAGATTTTCACGCCGTCGGCCCTGGTCATGAAGGTGATGTAGAAATGATGGTCGCCCGGCAGCCCCTGCTTGGCCGCGTCGGCGAGCACTTGCCGCAGCACGCCGCGCATGGCCTCCCGCGCGAGAACGTCGTAGCGGATATGGTCGGTCGTGGTCATCAAAGGTCCTGCTGCGCGTTGGATCGACTCGCCCCATGCTAGCGCGCCGCCGCGCCGAGGTCAGCAGGGCTGAGCGGACCGGAACGCAGTTTTTGTGGCGATGTGCGGGAGAATTATCGGCGCAATGGCCGGGAAAAGGAAAGTGGAGGCTTCTGTTGCCAGGTGCCTCCGAACCCCGCCTGCCGGAGCTTAACCCGTCAGGACTTTAATTTGGTCTTTCAAACCGCTTACGCAGCCTGAGCAACCGGAGCATAGTTGTCGTTGGCAACTAGTGCTGTAGCCCGATAACGGCGGAACAATACCGGGAAAAAGCGAGCCCTTTACGCCCTCGTCGATCCTGTTTCGCCCCCGCCGAAACCCTCGCTTCCGAGGATTTTGGTGGAGGCGCCGGGTGCTGCCCCCGGGTCCGAATGGTTTATTACGACAGCCATTTATTTCCATAGCCGGCGAACCGGCACGCCCAATATAAGCGGTCCGGCGGACGGAAAAAAGAGCGCTTTGGGCACGAATCTCTCTTTGCGCACGCGTCAATTCGGTGAAGATGTCGCACCATATGTTGGTGGATGAAATCCGCCGGGAGGGAACCCATGCTGTCTCGCCGCCAGTTTTCGGGCGCTCTGGCCGTGTCGCTGACGTTGCCCGGACGGGCCTTCGCGCAAGCCTTTCCGGCCCGGCCAATCAAACTGATCCTGCCTTATGCTGCGGGCGGCGGCACGGACGCCATCGCGCGGGTAGTGGCGCAGGCCATGAGCGAGAAGCTCGGGCAGGCGGTCGTGATCGAGAACATCTCCACCGGCGGCGGCAATGTGGCGACCTCGACGGCGGCTTCCGCGGCGGCCGACGGCTACACGATGCTGATGGCCAATCAGGGGCCGATCGCTGTCAATCCGCATATCATGAAGACCGTCACGGTCGATACGCTCACGGCCTTCGATGCCGTGACGCAGGTGGCCGAGACGCCGCTTGTCGTGGTGGTCACGGAAGGGTCTCGCTACAAAAGCTTCGGCGATCTCGTCGCCGGAATGAAGAAGGACCCCGGCAAGCTGACCTATGGCTCTGCGGGCAACGGCTCGGCAAGCCACCTCGCGACGCTGCTGCTGGCTTACACCGCCAAGGTCGAAGCGGTGCATGTGCCCTATCGGGGCGCGGCTCCCGCGATTAGCGACGTGCTCGGCGGACAGACCGATTTCATCATCACCACGATCCTCGGTGATCGGCCTTGTCGACAGCGGCAAGATGCGCGCGCTCGCCGTGACGACGAAAGCCCGCGCCCCGATCTCAAGGATATTCCGACCGTCGCCGAAAGCGGATATCCCGACTACGAGATCAACGCCTGGTACGGCTTCGTCGTGCCGGCCCGGACGCCGCGTCCTATCGTGGACCTGCTTCGCAACGCAACAGTCGAGGCGCTGCGCTCGCCGCAGGTGAAGGACCGGCTCGACAAGGACGGCGCGCAGGCCATCGGCAGCACGCCGGAAGCGTTCGCCGCCTTCATCAAGGCCGAACATGCGCGCTGGAAAACCATCGCCAAGGCGGCGAACATTCAGATCAACTAGAGCATAATCCCGAAAAGTGGGAACAGGTTTGCGCTTCGCGGCCCTTCGGGTCGGAAAAGATCATGCTCAAACAAAAAGATGAGCGAAGAGCCTGATTCAACGCAGTTGAAGCAGACTCTTGGGCATGAGCCGGCGGCGAATCCTGCGCCGGCTGCGTTCAATGGTCTAGGAATTCAGGTCGATCGGCACGCCGGTCGCGGTCCGGTTCTCCGGCATGGCGACATGTTCCTCGCGCAGCTTCAGCCGATGCGTGAATTCCGGCGGGAACAGTTCGAGATAGTTCGGAACGTTGAGGGCCTTCGCCGCATGCGCCGGCCAGTCCGACGAATACATCAGTTCGCGCGCCATCGCGATCAGGTCGACGTCGCCGCGTTGCAGAAGCTCCTCGGCCTGCTGCGGCTCGGTAATCAGGCCGGGGGCCATCGTCAGCATGCCAGTTTCCTGTTTTACACGCGCGGCGTAGGGGACGTGGTGGCCGGGGATACGCGGCACCGCGCGCAGAGAGGAATCGCCGGTCAGCCCGCCAGAGGAGCAGTCGATCACGTCGACGCCGAGCGCCTTCAGCTCCTTCGACAGCGCCACCGTGTCGTGCAGAGTCCAGAGCCCGCCCTTGCCGTCGACCGACGAGACGCGGAAGAACAGCGGCTTGTCGTCCGGCCACACTGCGCGCACCGCCTCGGTGATTTCAAGCGCGAAACGCATGCGGCCTTTCAGGTCGCCGCCATAGGCATCGTTGCGGCGGTTGATGACCGGCGACAGGAATTGCTGGATCAGATAGCCGTGCGCGCCGTGGATTTCGAGGATGTCGAAGCCGGCTTGCAGCGTTCGCACCGTCGCGTCCACGAACGCCTGGATCACATCGTTGATATCCTGCTGCGACATCGCCCGCGGCAGCGGCTTGCCTTCGATCGGCGTCACCGCGCTGGAGGAGATCGCCTGCCACGCCTCGCCGCCTTCTTGCTTGTTGGTCTCGTCGAGCGCCACGCGATTGAACAGCGGACCGCGCTCGGAGGCGCGCGCGCCGGAATGGCCGAGCTGCATGGCGGGCATGCCGCCGAACGCCTTCACGAAATCGGTGATGCGGCGATATTCGGCGATCTGGTCGTCACGGTAGATGCCGGCGCATCTATGCGTCTTGCGGCCGCGATCCTCAACCGCCGTCTCCTCGTAGAAGACGATGCCGGCGCCGCCGATGGCGTAGCGGCCCATATGGACGATGTGCCAGTCGGTGGGCGAACCGTGTTCCGACTGGTACTGGCACATCGGCGAGACGACAATGCGGTTGCGCGCGGTAACGCCC